>NZ_BDBC01000113.1 GCF_001612785.1 Nocardia beijingensis NBRC 16342 | reverse complement strand
GCTGTCGCCGCCGAGGGTGAAGAAGGAGTCGTCGAGTCCGATGGTGTTGGTGTGGAGGATGTCGGTGAATGCTTGGGTGATGGTGTGTTCGAGGGGTGTTCGGGGTGGTCGGTAGGGTTTGTGGTCGGTGGGTGGTGGTGTGGGTAGTGCGGTGCGGTCGAGTTTTCCGGTGGGGGTGAGGGGGATGTGGTCGAGGGGGATGATCGTGGTGGGGATCATGTAGGTGGGTAGGTGGGTGGTGAGGTGTTGGGTGAGGGTGGTGGTGTCGATGGTGTGGTGGGGTGTGGGGACGACGTAGGAGATGAGGGTGTGGTTTCCGTTGTGGTCGTGGTGGCCGATGGTGGTGGCGTAGTGGACGGTGGGGTGGGTGGTGAGGGTGGTGTCGATTTCGCCGAGTTCGATGCGTTGGCCGTGGATTTTGACTTGGAAGTCGGTGCGGCCGAGGTGTTGGAGGGTGTGGTCGGGTTGCCAGCGGACGAGGTCGCCGGTGCGGTACATGCGGGTGCCGGGTAGCCAGGGGCAGGCGATGAAGCGTTCGGCGGTGAGGGCTGGGTTGTGGTGGTATCCGCGGGCGAGTAGTGGTCCGGCGATGTAGAGTTCGCCTGCTACGCCGGTGGGTACGGGTTGTAGGTGTTGGTCGAGGACCCATTCGTGGGTGCCGGGGATGGGGTGGCCGATGGTGACGGTGTCACCCGCCACCAACGGAGC
>NZ_BDBC01000112.1 GCF_001612785.1 Nocardia beijingensis NBRC 16342 | reverse complement strand
GGGTCAGCGGGTGGAGCGTGGTCAGGTTTTGGCCGATGGTCCGTGCACCGACAACGGTGAGATGGCGTTGGGTAAGAACCTGCTGGTGGCGATCATGCCGTGGGAGGGTCACAACTACGAGGACGCGATCATCCTGTCGCAGCGGTTGGTGGAGCAGGACGTGCTGACCTCGATTCATATCGAGGAGCACGAGATCGATGCTCGTGACACCAAGCTGGGTGCCGAGGAGATCACCCGCGACATCCCGAATGTCTCCGATGAGGTGCTGGCGGATCTGGACGAGCGTGGCATCGTGCGCATCGGTGCGGAGGTGCGGGACGGGGACATCCTGGTCGGTAAGGTCACGCCGAAGGGTGAGACCGAGCTGACCCCCGAGGAGCGGCTGTTGCGGGCGATCTTCGGGGAGAAGGCCCGTGAGGTGCGGGACACCTCGTTGAAGGTGCCCCATGGTGAGTCCGGCAAGGTGATCGGTATCCGGGTGTTCTCCCGGGAGGACGACGACGATCTGCCGCCGGGTGTCAACGAGCTGGTGCGGGTGTATGTGGCGCAGAAGCGCAAGATCCAGGACGGTGACAAGCTCGCGGGCCGTCACGGCAACAAGGGTGTCATCGGCAAGATCCTGCCCACCGAGGACATGCCGTTCCTGCCGGACGGTACCCCGGTCGACATCATCCTCAACACCCACGGTGTGCCGCGTCGTATGAACATCGGCCAGATCCTGGAAACCCATTTGGG
>NZ_BDBC01000111.1 GCF_001612785.1 Nocardia beijingensis NBRC 16342 | reverse complement strand
GTCGGGGTCCACGAACGTCATGGCCCGGTAGTCCCACACCGGCATCTTCTCCCCGGAGTAGACCTCGTTCTCCGGGTCGAAGTGCGGCCACCACACTTGGTGGTAGGTCGCCGCAGTGACCATGCGGAGAATCTCCCGGGAGATCGCCCCGCGTAGCAGCAAGTGCAGGTGCGGGGCACCGCGCTTCTGGGGCTCGACGGTGGCGAAGTACTGGACGTCGTAGCCGACGCAGCGGCGCAGGTTCTGAATCCAGCGGTCGACCAGCTTGGAGAAGAACACGATGTCGCGGGCCGCGCGGGCGTAGTCGTAGGTGTCCGGGTTGCGGGGTGAGCCATCGGAGCACGGCTTGCCCTCGCTGTCTACCGCGCCGTCTTGGTTGATCGACCCGTAGGACGGCATGGTGAGCGTGACCATCATCGAGGACCGATAGCCGCCGATCACCCGCCCGATCGTGTACCGCTCCACCTTCTTCCGCGGCAGGTTCGGCACGTCCTGACGCCGCTTGGTCGAGCGAGACCGCCGCTTCCGTTCGGTCGGGTCCAACGGTGGGATCGGCCCACGGAACCCCGACTCGCGCAGGTCGCGGTCCAGGCTGCCCACCAGTTCACCGATGGCGTCGGCCATCTCGTCGTCACTGTCGTCGCGGGCCTGCCGGTACTGCTGCGCCAGATCAGCGCGAGTGGCGAGCAGCTCGGTTTGGGTGTCGGAGGGGTCGCGGGTCTCCTCGACCGGTTCGA
>NZ_BDBC01000110.1 GCF_001612785.1 Nocardia beijingensis NBRC 16342 | reverse complement strand
CCCGGTTGATGAGGTGGCGTGGGGGAAGTTGCGGGCGTTGTTGGCGATGAGTGCGGAGGAGCGGTCGCGTCCGTGGGCGGAGCATCGGGAGCTGTATCACGCTGCGGCGGTGTAGGGTCATGATCGATTCGGTGCCGTCAGCGATTTGCCGCGCGTGGGCGCACCGGATTGTTCCGGGCTCGCCGGTGGACTGAGGTCGGCGGGACTGGGAACGATCCCACGGGGTTCGGACTTCTTTCGCCATGCTTGGTTAGAGGAATTGTGACCCCGCCTCGAGAAGTGCGGCGGGGTTGTGGGCTGGTCGCTTGGCACTTCAGGTCTCTGGCTCCTCGGTGTGGTCTGTGGCGTAGCCGCCTTGCCACCATCGGCGCAGCACGGCGAGTTGACGTTCGGAGAGCGGACCGGAAAGCCGTTGGTGGACCTTGTTGATGTAGGCGAGTTCCTCGTCGGTCCATTCCCGTGAGTGATCGGTGTTCTCACCCATGCCAGGCCACCTGTGGGAGCTGCTGGTGAGAGGCCTGGGCCGCGGGAAAGGAGCGGACCGTGCACGCGACCTGTCTCGCAACGGTCGAGGCGGATGCCGGAAACCATCCATCAGCTACCGCGATACGGGCATGAAACAGCATGAAGTCACCTCTGTCGTGACGTCTGCTGGTTCTCCCGACATCTATTGAAGCGCACGTTGATTGCTTCGCGCCACCCTGCGTGTTCGCAGGCAACAGGAGTCGTGCCGGTTGGCACCTA
>NZ_BDBC01000109.1 GCF_001612785.1 Nocardia beijingensis NBRC 16342 | reverse complement strand
GAGAGCATGTCGAAGTGGAAGTCGTGAACGTGGTGGCGGCGGCGGAAGTGTGCGCGACGGTGAACCTGCTCGTGGTCGGCGGCCCTACTCACGCCTTCGGGCTCAGCCGCCCGCAGACCCGCCGCGACGCCGCCAAGCTCACCAATGCTCCGGTCGCGACCGCCATCGGTGTCCGGGAATGGCTCGCGGCCGCACTGCCGGTCTCGGCGGGCCACCGAGCGCTGGCCTTCGGCACCAAGGTCGCCAAACCGCCCTGGCTGCCGGGCTCGGCCGCACGCGGTATCGGGAAACGACTATGCCGCTTGGGCTATTCGCTCGCCGATCAGCCGGTGGATTTCCTCGTCGCCGATACGACCGGCCCGCTCCTACCGGGCGAGCTGGACCGCGCTCGGGTGTGGGCCACCCGAATCGCCCACACCGAACTCGACCGAAGGATGCACCACACCTGACGGTGTATCGACGCGAATCAGTGTTCGCGTGACCATCCCAACGATTCATCCCGCCGATCCAGGTACCGAGTTCACCAGCCGGACCGTCTCCCCTGGCGTCAGGCGTGTGGTCTGATCCCGGCAAGTGATCTCGATCGGCGGCGACGGGCCGGGATCGGAGCTGACCTCGACGCCATCACCGCTGACCCGCACGGTCAGCCGATGGCCGCGATAGATCATGGGGAAACACAGGGCACCGAGCGATTGCGGCCAGTAAGGGCAGAACACCAACCGGTCGCGGCGCAGTTCCATCCCGGTG
>NZ_BDBC01000108.1 GCF_001612785.1 Nocardia beijingensis NBRC 16342 | reverse complement strand
AACCGATCAGCGAAACCCTCCACCGTCGCCCGATCGAACAAATCCGTCGCATACGTCAAAAACCCACCCACACCCCCAGCCACACCCGACTCCTCATACACATCCCCCACAATCAAATGCAGATCGAACTGCGACACATCCACATCAGCATCCACCCCAGCCACCGACAAACCCGGCAACTCCAACACCGACCGCGCCACATTCTGAAACGACAACCCCACCTGGAACAACGGATGACGCGCCGTCGACCGCGGCGGATTCAACACCTCCACCAACCGCTCGAACGGCACATCCGCATGCGCGAACGCCGCCAAAACCGCCTCACGCTGCCGCCCCAACAAACCCACAAACGACTCACCCGGCTCCACCCGCGACCGGAACACCACGGTATTGACGAACATACCGATCAAATCATCCAACTCACGCTCACCACGACCCGCCACCGGCGTACCCACAGCAACATCAGAACTACCCGACAACCGAGCCAACAACACCGCAAACGCCGCATGCACCACCATGAACAACGTCGCACCATGCCCACGAGCCAACTCCACCAAACCCCGCATGCGTCGCCGCATCCACACTCACCGGCACCCGCGCACCCGCCAACGACGCCACCACCGGACGCGGACGATCCGTCGGCAACTCCAACAAATCCGGCAAACCCGCCAACTCCGCACGCCAAAACGCGATCTGACGCGCCGCCAACGACTCCGGATCCGACTCCTCCCCCAACACCACACGCTGCCACAACGCGTAATCCACATACTGCACCCGCAACGGCGACCACCCCGGCGACTCACCAGCCACACGAGCCGAATACGCCACCATCACATCCCGCACCAACGGACCCATCGACGACGCATCCGCCGCGATGTGATGCACCACCACCACCAGCACAT
>NZ_BDBC01000107.1 GCF_001612785.1 Nocardia beijingensis NBRC 16342 | reverse complement strand
AGCCAGATCGCCGCTGTTGTAGGCCATCACCTGCGTGTCGTCGTTGTCGTCAAGTGATTCCCGGATCGCGACCTGCGCGGCATGCGGCAGCGTGTGCATGATCTCGCGCACCCGCTCCTTACGCCGCAACACCGCCTGACGCACCGGCATCCCCGGCGTCGCACGCATCTGCGGAATGATCCCCTCGACCTCCTCCGCACCACCATGATGATGCCCGGCGTCCACCAACGCCTGCTCGCGCGCCATCTGCGCCTCGTCCTTCTCCTCCGACATCCCGATCGGCCCGATCATCCGCCCGTTGAGGAACTGCTTGACCACCGGCTCCTCCGAAGTCAACAACACCTCCCGCGGACCGAACATCACCAACTGACGCCGGAACAACATCCCGATGTTGTCCGGCACCGTCCGCGCCAAGTTGATGTTGTGGGTCACGATCAGAATCGTGGCGTCGATCTGCGCGTTGATATCGATCAACAACTGCGACAGATACGACGTACGCACCGGGTCCAACCCGGAGTCGGGCTCGTCGACGAGAATGATCTGCGGATCCAACACCAGAGCCCGCGCCAGCCCGGCACGCTTGCGCATACCACCGGAGATCTCACCGGGCAGCTTGCCCTCGGCCCCGAGCAGACCGGTCAGCTCCAGCTTCTCCATCACGATCTTCTTGATCTCCGACTCGCTCTTCTTCGTGTGCTCCCGCAACGGGAACGCCACGTTGTCGAACAAGTTCATCGACCCGAACAACGCACCGTCCTGGAACAGGACACCGAACAGCTTGCGGATCTCATACAGCTCCTTGTTGGAACAGGTGGTGATATCGGTGCCATCGATGAAAATCGAACCACGCTCCGGACGCAGCAGACCGATCAGCGACTTCAAGAACACCGACTTACCGGTACCCGACGGACCCAGCAACGCACTGACCTCACCCGAAGGCAACGTCAACGACACATCCTGCCAAATACGCTGGGAACCGAAAGACTTGGTCACACTCTCGGTCCTGACCTCGACGCCCACGCCAACCTCCACAATTCTCAGCGAGCTGCCCACCGGCGAACC
>NZ_BDBC01000106.1 GCF_001612785.1 Nocardia beijingensis NBRC 16342 | reverse complement strand
TGAGTCCAGCAGAGTGGTGTACGACCAGACGCCAGCAAAGTCTGAGCGTGTCGTAGCCGGATAGAGGACGGTCACCGCGTGATCCTTCAAGAGACCGACCAAAGTCACTCGAAGGAGAACCACGCGATGACCGCTGTCCAGCCTATCGACCCGTCCGAGATGCTGTCTGATCAACTCGCCGTCGCGAGTCCTGATCTGCTGCGCAGCATGATGTCGACGTTCATCCAGGCATTGATGAGCGCCGAGGCCGACGCGGTCTGCGGTGCCGGCTACGGCGAGCGCTCCACCGAGCGGGTCAATCACCGCAACGGCTACCGCCACCGCGACTTCGATACCCGCCTCGGCACGATCGACGTCGCTGTCCCGAAGCTGCGATCCGGCAGCTATTTCCCGGACTGGCTGCTCGAACGCCGCAAACGCGCCGAACGCGCACTCACCTCGGTCGTGGCGACCTGTTATCTGCTCGGCGTCTCGACACGGCGGATGGAGAAGCTGGTCGAATCGCTCGGTGTGACAAAGCTTTCCAAATCCCAGGTCTCCATCATGGCAGCCGAGCTCGACGCCCAGGTCGAGGCTTTCCGCACCCGCCCGCTCGATGCGGGCCCCTACACGTTCGTCGCCGCCGACGCGCTGGTGCTGAAAGTCCGCGAGAACGGCCGCGTAGTCAACGTGCACTGCCTGGTCGCCACCGGCGTCAACGCCGAAGGCTACCGCGAGATCCTCGGAGTTCAGGTGACCTCCGGCGAGGACGGCGCGGGTTGGCTGGCATTCTTCCGCGATCTGGTCGCCCGCGGCCTGAACGGGGTCCGCCTGGTCACCTCCGACGCCCACGCCGGGTTGGTCGCCGCGATCGGCGCGACGCTTCCGGGAGCTTCCTGGCAGCGCTGCCGCACCCACTACACGGTCAACTTGATGAGCGTCTGCCCGAAGAGTTCCTGGCCGTGGGTTCGCACTCTGCTTCATTCGGTATTCGATCAAGCCGACCCCGAATCAGTTGCCGCCCAATACGATCGGATGCTCGACGCCTTGGCCGAGAAACTTCCGAAAGTCGCCACCCATCTCGATACCGCACGAGCTGATCTGCTCGCGTTCACCGCATTCCCGAAACAGATCTGGCGGC
>NZ_BDBC01000105.1 GCF_001612785.1 Nocardia beijingensis NBRC 16342 | reverse complement strand
GCCGGTTGATGAGGTGGCGTGGGGGAAGTTGCGGGCGTTGTTGGCGATGAGTGCGGAGGAGCGGGCGCGTCCGTGGGCGGAGCATCGGGAGTTGTATCACGCGGCAGCGGGGTGAGGGCCAGGGTTGATTCGGTGACGTGAACAATGATTGTGGCGCGTGGGGTGCACCGGATGCCTGCTCGCCGAGGACGGCGCCCAGGTGCGCCGCCGTCGTCTTCGTGCACGGACTCAGGGGCAAGTGCGGTGGGGTTGTCGCTCGCTCGCCGGAATCTATGTTTCCAGCTCGTCGGTTTGGTCTGGAGCGCTCACGCCGCCACACGGCCATGTTGAGAGCTTTGGACACCAACACGGTCGTCTTCGTGGTCGCAGCGGTCCAGCCGACGATCGCGCGGGAGTAGGCATCGAACACGAACGCCACATAGGCCCATCCCGACTACGTCGAGACATAGGTGAAGTCCGCTGACCCACCCCAGGTTCGGAGCTGCGGCGGTGAAGTCGCGGTTGAGTTTGTCGATGGCGCGCACGCCGTCCTTGGCCGGGATGGTGGTGCGATGCTTGCGGCCCCGCACGACACCGTTGATCCCGAGTTCACGCATTATCCGGTCGACGGTGCAGAACGCCACGTCATGGCCCTGGCGACGCAGATAGCGGGTCATCTTGCGGCGCCCGTACATCTGCTCGGGCCTGCCCTCGAGATCTCGTAACGCGTTCTCCACGTGAGCGTGGGCGAGATCGCGGGCCCAGGGCGGCCGACGGCGGGCCTTGCGGTAGGTCCTCGGCGCGATCTGCACTCCGTGCGCGCAACGCACGACGGATCGAGTCGACACCGTAGACCCGACGGTATTCATCAATGAACCCGACGATCACCGGTGTCGCGGGTCGAGTTCCCGCGCGAAGAAAGCCGAAGCCAGCTTCAGGATCTCGTTGGCCTGCCCGAGATCTCGGACCTCTCTGCGCAGCTTCGCCAACTCCTCACGCTCGGCCGAAGACAGACCCGGGCCGGCTTACCCGCCCGGCCGCGCCCCTCGGCCGGAGCCTTCTTGATCCAGATCCGCAGCGTCTCGAAATGGACATCGACCAACGGCGCGAGAGCTTGGGCGGCAGCATACGGAGTCCCGTATTCATCGAGACGCTCGAGAGCCAGACGCACAGCCTTCTCACGAACCTCGGACGGGTAACGCTTCGACATGACGGCGACCATCTTCCTCTAGGAAGAAGCGGCCCCCA
>NZ_BDBC01000104.1 GCF_001612785.1 Nocardia beijingensis NBRC 16342 | reverse complement strand
CGGGTCGACGAGGGTGGAGGTGTCGCCGAGTTCGCGTCCTTCGGCGACGTCGCGCAGGAGGCGGCGCATGATTTTGCCGCTGCGGGTTTTGGGGAGTTCGGGGACGATGTGGATTTCGCGGGGTTTGGCGATGGGGCTGATTTCGCGGGCGACTTCGGTTTTGAGGTCGTCGATGAGGGTGTCGCCGGGTTGGGCTTCGGCGGTGAGGATGACGAAGGCGACGATGCCTTGGCCGGTGGTGGGGTCGGTGGCGCCGACGACGGCGGCTTCGGCGACGGTGTGGTGTGCGACGAGGGCGGATTCGACTTCGGCGGTGGAGATTCGGTGGCCGGAGACGTTCATGACGTCGTCGACGCGGCCGAGGACCCACAGGTCGCCGTCGGTGTCGAGTTTGGCGCCGTCGCCGGCGAAGTACCAGCCTTGTTCGGCGAAGCGTTGCCAGTAGGTGGTTTGGTAGCGTTCGGGATCGCCCCAGATGCCGCGCAGCATCGACGGCCACGGTTGGTCGAGCACGAGGTAGCCGTTGGCTTCGGTTTCTCCGTGGTGGACCGGTTTGCCTTCTTCGTCGACGACGCGGGCGGAGATGCCGGGCAGGGGGGTCATGGCGGCGCCGGGTTTGGCGGCGGTGACGCCGGGCAGGGGGGAGATCATGATGGCGCCGGTTTCGGTTTGCCACCAGGTGTCCACGATGGGGGCGCGGCCGGCGCCGATGACTTCGCGGTACCAGCGCCAGGCTTCGGGGTTGATGGGTTCGCCGACCGAGCCGAGTACGCGGATGCTGGACAGGTCGTGGGCGGCGGGGATGTCGCGGCCCCATTTCATGAAGGTGCGTACCAGCGTCGGCGCGGTGTAGTAGATGGTGACGCCGTATTTTTCGA
>NZ_BDBC01000103.1 GCF_001612785.1 Nocardia beijingensis NBRC 16342 | reverse complement strand
GGGTGAGTTGGGGGTGCCTTCGTAGACGATTTGGGTGGTGCGGTTGGCGAGGGGGCCGTAGACGATGTAGGAGTGTCCGGTGACCCAGCCGATGTCGGCGGTGCACCAGTAGATGTCGTGGCCGGGTTTGTGGTCGAAGACGGTGTGGTGGGTGTAGGCGGTTTGGGTGAGGTAGCCGCCGGTGGTGTGGAGGATGCCTTTGGGTTTTCCGGTGGTGCCGGAGGTGTAGAGGATGAACAGGGGGTGTTCGGCGTCGAAGGGTTGGGCTTGGTGGTGGGGTGAGGCGGGGGTGACGGTGTCGTGCCACCACAGGTCGCGGCCTTTGGTCCAGGGGACTTCGATGCCGGTGCGGCGCACGACCAGCACATGCTCGACGCTGGAGG
>NZ_BDBC01000102.1 GCF_001612785.1 Nocardia beijingensis NBRC 16342 | reverse complement strand
CGTGAACCGTCGACTTATCTAGTGGCAGCGGTTCGTGGTCGGGGTCAGCTGCCCCGTAACGTGCCGCAGGAGGCTGGGTGGGCTGGCTCGTGAACCGTCTGTCGCCGTCGCAGGTTGACTTGCTCGTGATGTGTCGCCCCGCCCGGTCTCCGTTCACGGTCTGACTCGACAGAGGTGTGACGACGACCCGCTGTGTGTAGTTCTGGAAGTCGACATGTCGGCCGTGGATTCTCTGCCCGGCGACGACAAGGACGATTACCTGATGATGCTGATCGGCATCGACCCGCACAAGTCCAGCCACACCGCGACGGTGATCGAACCGTCGACGAATTCTGATCTCGGCTCGATCCGTATCGATGCCAGCAACAACGGATATCGTCAGTTGCTGGCGTGGGCACGACAGTGGCCGAAACGTCGGTGGGCGGTGGAAAACGCGGAAGGCCTGGGGCACCATCTGGCGCTGTGGCTGGTCGCCATGGGCGAGGCAGTCGTTGACGTTGCGCCGGCCGCGACCGCGCGGGTGCGGCAGCTTTCGCGTGGCGGCCGCCGGAAGAACGACCGAATCGACGCGGCCGCGGCGGCGTGTGTCGCAGCGTTGCACGGCGACGCACGTCCGGTGCGTGCCGAAACCCATACCGATTCGCTGGCCCTTCTCGATGAACGGCGAAAGAACCTGTCTGAGAAGAGGACTCGATCGGTCAACCAGCTCCACGCACTGCTGCGAGAATTGCTGCCGGGCGGGGCGCCGACAAGCCTGACCGCTACCACCGCCGCGGCCATCCTGCGCAACCTGCGGCCGGTCACGCCCACCGATCAGGTGCGCAAATCACTCGCCAAGGATCTCGTCTCCGATATCAAGCGCTACGACGCCCAGCTCGCCGAGAACTCCGCGGCCATGGACGAGTTGCTCGACCGGCACGGCACCTCGCTGCGAACCATTGCCGGTATCGGCCCGGTCATGGCCGCACGGATCATCGGTCGCACCGGCCCTGCAACCCGGTTCCCGACCGCAGCAGCGTATGCCAACTACACAGGAGTCGCGCCGGTCGAGATCGCCAGCGCCGACTCGGTGCGCCACCGCTTGTCTCGCTACGGCGATCGGGAACTCAACTCGGCTCTGCACACGATCGCCATGATCCAGATCCGCACGCGCGGGAGCCGTGGCCGCGTCTATTACGAGAAGAAGATCACGGAGGGAAAATCACCGAAAGAAGCCAGACGGTGCCTCAAACGACGCCTGGCCGACCTGTGCTGGCGAACCATGATCCGAGACGAAAAACGCACAGCCGCAACCCCACTCACCGACCATCCAGACCCGGCTTGACAAATACAGAGGTATCACGGGT
>NZ_BDBC01000101.1 GCF_001612785.1 Nocardia beijingensis NBRC 16342 | reverse complement strand
AAGCTCGTGTCACCACACCGGATCGCGACCGCGTCGGGACGGTTGCGGGCTTGGGTGGTGATCACATCGACCAACGTCACCTCCGGCACCAACGCCCCCGGCGTCGACCACTCGTGCAACACCAACTCCCGCTCCCCGGAAGCCAGCACATCGATATCCCCCACCACCACCGACGCATCCGCCGCGACCGCGGCCAGGATCCGGGTGAACCGGTCGGCGAAATCCCGCACCGTCGCCACATCGAACAAATCCGTGGCATAGGTGAACGCCGCCGACAACCCACCCGGCCCACCGTCACGCCCGAGGTTCTCCGCCACCGCCAACTGCAGATCGAACTTCGCCAACCCCACCGACAGATCCACCGGCGCCACCGACAACCCCGGCAACGCCAACTCCGGCACCGTCAGATTCTGGAAGGTCAACATCACCTGGAACAACGGATGCCGCGCCGGAGACCGCGGCGGATCCAGCACCTCCACCAACCGCTCGAACGGCACATCCGCATGCCCGAACGCCGCCACATCCACCGCCCGCACCCCCGCCAGCAACTCGCTGAACCGCGCCCCCGGATCGATCTCGGTCCGCAACACCAACGTGTTGACGAACATCCCGATCAACTCGTCCAACGCCGCC
Organism: Nocardia beijingensis NBRC 16342; assembly: GCF_001612785.1. GTDB lineage: Bacteria > Actinomycetota > Actinomycetes > Mycobacteriales > Mycobacteriaceae > Nocardia > Nocardia beijingensis. The sequence goes on along the minus strand of NZ_BDBC01000101.1, from coordinate 358 downwards.
TCACCCCGACCCGCCACCGGCGTGCCCACCGCGATATCCCGCGAATTCGACAACCGCGCCAACAACACCGCCAACGCCGCATGCACCACCATGAACACCGTCGCGTTGTGCTCGGCCGCGACCCGGCTCAACCCCGCATGCACCCCCGCATCCACCTCGAACCCCACCGTCGCCCCCTGATACGACGCCACCGCCCCCCGCGCCCGATCCGCCGGCAACTCCAACTGCTCGGGCAACCCCGCCAACTGCCCACGCCAATACCCCACCTGCGCCGCCAACACCGACTCCGGATCCCCCTCATCCCCCAAAACCTCCCGCTGCCACAACGCGAAATCCGCGTACTGCACCTCCAACGCAG
>NZ_BDBC01000100.1 GCF_001612785.1 Nocardia beijingensis NBRC 16342 | reverse complement strand
ACCACTCCGGCGCGCCCCCGTGCATCCGGTCGACGTAGGCGCTCATCAGGTCGCGAGTAAGCGGCCCCATCGAGAACCCGTCACCCGCGATGTGGTGCACCACGCAGATCAGTACATGTTCCGTCTCGCTCAGCGCGAGGAGGCGGACCCGCACGGGAGGCGCGACCGTGACATCGAATCCCTCGGTCACCGCCGCTGACACGAGTGCGGGCACCTCGGATTCCCCGGCCTGCTCGACCACGAGTTCCGGCACGGCACGCGGATCGGACACGGGCAACACCAGCTGGTAGCCCTCG
>NZ_BDBC01000099.1 GCF_001612785.1 Nocardia beijingensis NBRC 16342 | reverse complement strand
CCGTCCACATCCGGATACACCGTGCGCAGCACCTCGTGCCGCGCCACCACATCCCCCACCGCCGCACGCAACGCCGCCACATCCAACACCCCGGACAACCGCACCGCGACCGGAATATTGTTCACCCCACTGGCCGGATCGAACCGGTTCAAAAACCACATCCGCTGCTGGGCATACGACAACGGCACCCGATCCGGCCGCGGCCACGCCCGCAACGCCTGCCCCGCCACCGACCCCGCATGCGCCTCCACCCGCGCCGCCAACCCCGCCACCGTGCTCACCTCGAACAACAACTGCACCGGCACCCGCGCCCCCAACGCCGCACCGATCCGCGCCGCCGCCTGCGCCGCCAACAACGAATTCCCACCCAACTCGAAGAAATCGTCATCCGCACCGACGCGGCCGTCCTCCTCCGCCACCAACAACGCCGCGAACACCCCCGCCACGATCTCCTCCACCGGCGTCGACGGCGCCCGGAACTCCCGCACCGCGAACACCGGCTCCGGCAACGCAGCCCGATCCAACTTCCCCACCGGCGTCAACGGAATCTCATCCAACACCACAATCGACGCCGGAACCATGTACGCCGGCAACGACTCGGCGATGAAGTCGG
>NZ_BDBC01000098.1 GCF_001612785.1 Nocardia beijingensis NBRC 16342 | reverse complement strand
GGTCTTTGTCGGTGATGGGTGTGGTGGTGGGTGGGGTGTTGTCGTTGTCGATGGTGAGCCAGTTGATGGTGTGGGGTAGGTGTGGGTGTGTGGGGGTGGTGGTGAGGCCGATGGTGGTGTGGGAGTTGGTGGTGATGTGGGTGATTCGTTGGGTGGGGTGTGTGGGGTCGATGGGGAGGAAGGCGGCGCCGGTTTTGGTGATGGCCCAGATGGCGATGATGGTTTCGGGGGAGCGGGGGATGGCGATGGCGACGGTGTCTTCGGGGCCGATGTGGTGGTGGAGGAGTTGGTGGGCGAGGTGGTTGGAGCGTTGGTCGAGTTGTTGGTAGGTGATGTGGTGGTTGTTGTGGATGATGGCGGTGTTGTGGGGGTGGTTGTGGGCGGTGGTGGTGAGGAGGTCGGGCAGTGTGGTGGGTGGTGTGGGTGGTGGTCCGGTGCGGGTGAGGAGGTCGGTTTTTTCGGTGGGGTCGAGGATGTCGATGGTGGCGATGGGTTGGGTGGGGTTGGTGGTGATGGCGTGCAGGATGCGCAGCCATCGGTGGGTGAGGGTGTGGATGGTGGTGGGGTTGTAGAGGTCGGTGGCGTAGGTGATGGTGGTGGTGATCTCGCCGTTGTGGTTGTCGGTGAGGATGATTTGTAGGTCGAATCGTGCGGTGGGGGTGGGTGGTTGGGTGGGGGTGATGTCGAGGTGGGGGAGGTGGAGGTGGGGTTGGTCGAGGTTTTGGAAGGCGAGCAGTGTTTGGAAGAGGGGGTGGTGGGAGCGGGTGCGGTGGGGGGTGAGGTGGTCGACGAGTTGTTCGAAGGGGATGTCGGCGTGTTGGAAGGCTTGCAGGTCGGTGTTTTTGGTGCGGGTGAGCAGGTCGGTGAAGGGTTCGTGGGGGTTGATGTGGGTGCGGAGGACGAGGGTGTTGACGAACATGCCGATGAGGTCGTCGAGGGCGGGGTCGCCGCGTCCGGCGATGGGGGTGCCGATGGGGATGTCGGTGCTGTTGCTGAGGCGGGCGAGGAGGACTGCGAGGCTGGCGTGGATGACCATGAACACCGAGCAGTCGTGGTGGTGTGCGAGGGTGTGTAGTGCGGTGACGAGTTCGGTGTCGAGGGTGTGGGTGGTGGTGGCGCCGTGGTGGGAGGCCACCGCGGGGCGGGGACGATCCACCGGCAAAGACAACTCCTCG
>NZ_BDBC01000097.1 GCF_001612785.1 Nocardia beijingensis NBRC 16342 | reverse complement strand
ACGACGCCGTCCAGAGCCTCGGTCCAATATCGCAGTTGCCTGGCGCTCAGCGAATCCGGATCGTCGGGTGATCCCAGAGCAGCCTGCTGCCACAGCGCGTAGTCCGCGTACTGGACGGGCAGGGGCGTCCACGACGGTGCTTCGCCGCGGATCCGCGCGGCGTACGCGGTCGTCACGTCGCGAGCCAGTGGTGTCATGGAGAAGCCGTCCGCCGCGATGTGGTGCACCACGACGGCCAGGACGTATTCCGGCTCCGCGCCACCGGTGGCCCGGAACAATCGGGCGCGCACCGGCACCTGGGCGCTCACATCGAAGCCTTCGCTCACGAATTCGGTGACCGCGTCGAGCAACCGGCTCGGCGGAACGAATACCAGAGCCAGTTCGCGATCGACTTCGTCGACGGGTTCGATCAGCTGGATCAGCTTTCCGTCGTGATCCGGGTACCGCGTGCGCAGCGACTCGTGTCTGCGCAGCACGTCGACCAGAGCCGATCGCAAGGCGTCGACGTTCAGTTCGCCGCGCAGCCGGAGGACGATCGGCAAGTTGTACGCCCCCGAGCTGGTGTCGTACTGGTTGAGGAACCACATCCGTTGCTGGGCAGGCGCCAGCGGCACGAGTTCGGGGCGTGGCCCGGCGATCAGCGGCGGGCGTTGCCGCCCCTGGCCGACATGCCGTTCGACGCGAGCCGCGAGCTCCCCCACCGTGGGCGCCTCGAACAGCAGCTGGACCGGGATCTCGGTATCCAACGCGGATCCGACTCGCGCCGCGATCCGCATCGCGCCCAA
>NZ_BDBC01000096.1 GCF_001612785.1 Nocardia beijingensis NBRC 16342 | reverse complement strand
CTTCGGCGTGCCAGCCCTCCCGGCATTGAGTCATCCGCAGCCACCGCGCCTTGTCCGCACACGGCTTGCACACCGACGCCACGGTGGACTTGCACGGGGAAGCGACGTATTCGACCTTGCCCGTCTTGGGGTCGAACGATCGCATCGTCACCGGCCGGGTGCAGACCCCGAACTTCTCGGCCGTAGCTATGGCGACATCGGTGAAGTTCGGGAGCGCACGCCGCTCAGCCGCGGTCTGCCGGGCCGGGGTGGTGTCGTTGTTGTCGTTGTCCAGGTCGATGGGCTTGGTCATGCCGCCTGCCCTCCTCCCTTGGTCCAGTGGTCCACCCGCGGCAGGATGACGGTCTCCGCAAGGGCATCGGCGCGCCGGAAAGCCAGCTCGACGGTGCCGGGTCCGGTGATGGTGGCGCGGCAGTCCAGGGCGCCGAAGGCGTGCGCCAACTGCGAGACCCGGTTTTCGAAGTCCGCCGGGCAGTGACCGTCGAGCATCCGCACCCGTACCCGATCGGTCGCCGGGCCGATCTCGACCCCAAGCAGGCGGGGGATGAAGGTTCGGTCGCCGCGGTCGATGCTCAGGTGGCAGGCTCGCATCAGCTTGACCCAGCGGCGCCGGTAGCGGTGCCAGATCAGGAACCGGGAACGAGCCCGCGCGGTGACCCAGCGGTCGAACATCTCCGGCCGGGCACGCTGCCACAGCAGGAGCCCAGCGACGGACACCCCGGCAGCCGCGAGCCCTACCGGCCACCCCCACAGCACCCAGGCCGTGACGACCAAGGCGAGGGGGATGGAGATCATCGGGAACAGCACCAGCCACCACAGGCCGACCAGGATTGCCGCCGCGAGGTGGAGCAGGCCGAGCGCGGCCAGGTCGAAGGCGTCCAGGTGGGTGTCTTTGCGAATGTGGACGGTGGTGGTGTTCATGCCGCTACCTCGAAGAGTGAGAGTTGTCCGGACGGGTCGCTCAGGTGCGTGTGCAGCTGGGCGCCGATGTGGTGGGTGTAGGCGGGTGGGATGGCCTGGCACAGTTCGTCGCCGGTCATCCAGTCGATGCCCATGGCCTCAGGCCCGACGTAGGTGCCGATGTGGCCGGTGACCGACACGTTCCAGCCCTCCGCCCACCGCTGCCGCCTGTTGGTCGTGGCAGTGCGAGCGGTATGCGCCGGGTGAGCCGGGGGCCGCAATGTGACGTTGGATTCGAATCGGCGGTGGCGGTAGGTGCGCAGCCCGAACATGCTGCCGCACAACGTGATCGAGCGAGCCAGATCCAGCGGGGCGGGCATGACGTTCTCGATCACGAACGGCGCACCCACAGCGAGCAACGCCGTCCTGGTCGCCGCCACGAGATCGGGGTACTCCCGGTCGGGGTACAACGCCGCCAGCGGGCTGTAGCGCTGGCACGGCGGGGAAGCGTGCACCACATCGAACTCGTGTCCATGCGCGGCCAGGAACTCCAGCGCGTCCCCCTGATGGAAGGTGAACGGGTAACGCGGCTGCGGCGCGATGTCCACCCCGACGACATCGAACCCGGCACGGTGATAGCCCGTGGCGCCCCCACCCGCGCAGCAGAACAAGTCCAGCAGCCTCGGCCGTGTCATGCCCGCTCTCCTGGTCTCGGGTCGAACAGCGACAGTTGCCCCGAGCACGGGGCGTGGATGTCCTTGCGGGTACGCCGCTTGCGGTCGCTCACCTGCTCGGCTGCGGCCCGCACGACGGGGTTGACCTCAATCGCGGCCGGTCGGGTCGCGCTCATGCTGCCCAGTCCCCACCGTCGAAGTCGTCGCCGTTGTCGCTGTTGTCCCACAGCGGGACAACCCCGGTCTCGACCAGCAGATGCGCGGCGATCGCGGCCGAGTCCAACCCGGAGCGCTCCAGGTGGCAGCGGCGACGAGCCGCCAGGTCGATCACGTTGTCGTCGTAACGGTGGCCGGTGGTGTGGTCGCTCATGGCTAGGCCTCGATTTCGGGGACGCCGCACACCTCGCAAGTGCGGGAACGGGTGGAATTGCCCAGCGGCCACACCGTGGTACGCCAGGACTCAGGAAAGGAATGGCCATGCTCGACGCACCGGGCGGTGGCCCGGCAGCCGTCACAGGTGACCTTGTCGCCGTCGTAGACCCAGCCGACACCGCCCGCGGAATGCACGGTCAGATACGCGATGGCCTGGGTGATGGAGTCGAAGCAAACCGCTTCCTTCTCCCGCTCGGTGTAGTGGTCGCCGCAGGTATCGCAGTACACGACAACGTGCTGTTCAATGACCAAACCGCGTTTCATGCCGCCACCGGCCCATCTTCGGACTCATCACCCAAGTCATCGGGATCGAAACCGCTGTAATCCCCAGCCGGAGCGGCGATCTCGGGCGCCGGGGAGTAGGCGTCCACGATCGCGTCAATATCGTCATCGGAGACGAAGAACGCCCGCACCCGCACGAACTCGCTGCTGCCGTCCTCACCGACATAGCCGACACCCGGTGTCAGGTCGGAGATCTCGTCGCAGCGGGCACCGCGGTCGCGGGCGCCTTGCCCGTGGACCATGCCAGTCTGGGTGGGTTCGTCCAGCCGCAGGCCGATGCGGACGGGGAACAGTTGCCGGTTGGGCATCGTTTCCTTCGACGGGTCCTGCAACGCCGCGATCACCGACACCGCCGCCGCCC
>NZ_BDBC01000095.1 GCF_001612785.1 Nocardia beijingensis NBRC 16342 | reverse complement strand
ATGTTCCTGGCGCTGAAACTCGGGTCGGTCGAGACCGGTTTCCCGGTGCTGGAGGACTGGGTGTACACCGACTACGGCCTCCAGATCGACTTGTTGATGTTGTCGGGTCAGACCCGCAACGACTGGTCCAAGGACGACACCCGCGACGCCCTGTGCCAAGTCCTCGCGGTGCCGGAGGTGCGGGTGGTGTTCCCGCATCCGGGCGTGGTCCGTCTCGAATTGAGGGTGTTCGACACTCTTGCGGATACCGCCGTCCTGCCGGGCTCGGTCTCCGCGGCGGGTGTGGACCTGGAGGCGGTGCCGGTCGGGGTGACCGAGGACTTCGACACCTGGCGGGTACGGGTGCTCTACGGACACATCCTGCTCGCGGGCGCCACGGGTTCGGGTAAGGGCTCGGTGTTGTGGTCGATCATCGCCGCACTCGGTCCCGCGATCCGTGCCGGGTTGGTGGACGTGTATCTGGCTGATCCGAAGGGCGGCGCGGAGTTCGGCAAGGGCGAAAACCGATTGTTCGTCCGCTTCGCCACCGACAACACCACCATCCTCGCCATGCTCAACGAAGCCGTCGAGCTGATGCGCGAACGTCTCGCCAGGATGCGCGCGGCCGGTCTGCGCAAGATCGTCCCCAGCACCGAGAGCCGCTGATCCTGATCATCATCGATGAGGCGGCCTCCCTGTCGTCGTACGCCAGCCGGGAGGAACAGCAAGAGTTCCGGCGCCTGACCGGCCTGTTGCTGTCGCAAGGTCGTGCGGCGGCGGTGTCGGTGATCGCGGCGTTGCAGGACCCGTCGAAGGAAACGATGCCCAACCGGCAACTGTTCCCCGTCCGCATCGGCCTGCGGCTGGACGAACCCACCCAGACTGGCATGGTCCACGGTCAAGGCGCGCGCGATCGCGGTGCCCGCTGCGACGAGATCTCCGACCTGACACCGGGTGTCGGCTACGTCGGCGAAGACGGGTCGAGCGAGTTCGTGCGGGTGCGGGCGTACTTCGTCTCCGATGACGACATCGACGCCATCGTGGACGCCTACTCCCCGGCGCCCGAGATCGCCGCTCCGGCTGAGGATTACAGCGGCTTCGACCCGGATGACCTCGGTGACGGTGGCGAGTCCGAAGATGGGCCGGTGGCGGCATGAAACGCGGTCTGGTCATCGAACAGCATGTGGTCGTCTACTGCGATTCCTGCGGGGACCACTACACCGAGGGCGAGAACGAGGCGATCTGCTTCGACTCCATCACCCAGGCCATCGCGTATCTGACCGTCCATTCCGCGGGCGGTGTCGGCTGGGTCTACGACGGCGACCGCGTTGTCTGCGACGGCTGCCAGGCCACCAACCGGTGCGTCGAGCACGGCCATTCCTTCCCTGAGTCCTGGCGTACCACGGTGTGGCCGCTGGGCAATTCCACCCGTTCCCGCACCTGCGACGTGTGCGGCGTCCCTGAAATCGAGGCCCAGCCATGAGCAACCACCGCTACGACGACAACGTTATCGACCTGGCGGCTCGTCGCCGCTGCCACCTGGAGCGTTCCGGGTTGGACTCGGCCGCGATCGCTGCGCATCTGCTGGTGGAGACCGGGGTTGTCCCGCTGTGGGACAACAGCGACGACCACGACGACTTCGACGGCGGGGACTGGGCGGCATGAGTAGCGAGGTGTCCGGGACCAGCGGACGGCCGACGAACCCGATCGTCACCGCGGCGGCCGAGCAGGTCGCCACGTCCAAGCGGCGCCGCCGCGTCAGCAGTAAGGCCAGGGAGCTGCCGCGGTGGGAGTGCCGCGACCAGATGACCCTGTTCGATCCCTCTACCTCGGAGTCCGACCGATGACCACCAAGACTGTTTCTATCCGGCACACCATGCGGTTGGACGTGTTCGACCTGGTTGCGCTGGGCCTGCTCAACCTGCTGTGGGGGACGCTGCTCGGCTTGTGGTGGCTGCTGCTGTTGCCCGTGGTCTCCGTTCCGCTGGTCCTCGTGGCCGTGGCCGGCGCTTTCCTCGGACCGGCCGCGGCCCTCGTGGTGGCCGGGCTGTCGGCCGCGGGGATCATGCTCTGGCGCATCCAGCGTCCGGAGATGTTCGAGCGATGGGTGACCCGCCGGGCTCGTGTCCGGTTCCTGACCTGGTTCCGCTACCGGCGCCGCTGGGCTCGGCTGATGACGGCCTGCCATCTGAGCATCGACCGCGGCGACCGCACCTTCATCCCGCGCCTGCTCGGCGTGGAGATCGGCCCGGCGACTGATCGGGTGCGGGTGCGGATGCTCGACGGGCACTGCCCGGCCGACTTCGAAAACCGGGTCTCGCATCTAGCGCACGCCTTCGGCGCCCTGGACTGCCGCGCCACCATCACCGGACCCGGCACCGTCGAGTTGGCGTTCCGCCGCTCGGACTCGCTCGCTGCGACCGTCATCCTGCCTCGGGTGGATCACTGGACCAAGGGACGGGGGCAGGCGGCATGACCACGCCTATCGACCTGGGCAACGACAACACCGAGGCTGCTCCGGCCCGGCAGACCGCGGCTGAGCGGCGTGCGCTCCCGAACTTCACCGATGTCGCCATAGCCACGGCGGAGAAGTTCGGGGTCTGCGTCCGGCCGGTGACCATGCGATCGTTTGACCCGCACACGGGCAAGGTCGAATACGTCGCCTCGCCGTGCAAGTCCACCGTGGCGTCGGTGTGCAAGCCGTGCGCGGACAAGGCGCGCTGGCTGCGGATGACGCAATGCAGGGAGGGCTGGCACGCCGAGG
>NZ_BDBC01000094.1 GCF_001612785.1 Nocardia beijingensis NBRC 16342 | reverse complement strand
CCGCGACCGAGCAGGACGCTCTGCCCGCGGGCAATATTCCGGTGCTCCTGCTGGAGGAGACCACCGGCTACGACGACGCGCGCGTCCGCAACCGGGAGCGTGTGCGGCCGCTGCGCCCGGACAACCTCGCGTATGTCATCTACACCTCCGGGTCCACCGGGGTGCCCAAGGGCGTCGGCGTCGCGCACCGCAACGTGGTCGAGCTGTTCGCCAACACCCAATTGCTGTTCGAGTTCGACGAAACCGACGTCTGGACGCTGTTCCATTCCTTCGCGTTCGACTTCTCGGTGTGGGAACTGTGGTGCGCGCTGGCCAACGGCGGCAGCGTGGTCGTGGTCGACTACCTGACCTCCCGCTCGCCCGAGCAGTTCCGCGAACTGCTGATCCGCGAACAGGTCACCGTGCTGAATCAGACCCCGTCGGCGTTCTACCAACTCGCCGAGGCCGACCGGGCGGCGCATCAGGACCTGGGCAAGTTCGCGCTGCGCTACATCGTGTTCGGCGGCGAGGCGCTGGATCTGCGCCAGCTGCGGCGCTGGTACGAGCGCCATCCGGTGGACGCGCCGTGGCTGGTGAACATGTACGGCATCACCGAGACCACGGTGCACGTGTCGTTCCTGTCGTTGGACGAGCAGATGGTCGACAACCCGGCCAGCGTGATCGGGCGCGCCCTGCCCGGTCTGGACGCCTACGTCCTCGACGACCGGTTGCACCCGGCGCCGGTCGGGGTGGCCGGAGAGATCTACGTCGCGGGCGCGCAGCTCTCGCGCGGGTATCTGGGCCGTCCCGGGTTGGCGGCGACGCGTTTCGTCGCCAATCCCTTCGGTGCGCCGGGCTCACGGATGTACCGCAGCGGCGACATCGGCCGCTGGGTCGGATTCGGCGGTCGAGCCACCCTGGAGTACGCCGGTCGCGGTGACCAGCAGGTGCAGTTGCGTGGTTTCCGTATCGAACTCGGCGAGATCGAGGCGGCGCTGCTGCGGTGCCCCGGTGTGAGCCAGGCGGTCGTGCTGGTGCGCGCCGACGATCATGCCGGTGACCGGTTGATCGGCTATGTGGTGCCCGATTCCGGGGCGAGTCTGGACGCGTCGGTGCTGCGTGCGCAGGTCTCCGAGTTCTTGACCGGCTATATGGTCCCGGATGCGCTGATGGTGCTGGACGCCCTGCCGCTGACCCCGAACGGGAAGCTGGATCGCCGGGCGCTGCCCGCGCCGGAGTTCGTGTCGGCGGTGGTGTTCCGTGCGCCGAGTTCGCCGGTGGAACAAGCGGTGGCGGAGGTGTTCGCCGGGTTGCTGGGCGCGGGGGAGGTCGGCCTGGACGACGACTTCTTCGCGTTGGGTGGTAACTCGCTGCTGGCCACTCGGGTGGTCGCGCGGATCAACGAGGCCCTGGACGCGGATGTGTCGGTGCGGCAGTTGTTCGAAGCACCCACCGTCGCCGAACTCGCCGCCCGCGTGGTCCCCGGCGCCGGCGGCGGCACCCGCACCGTGCTCGAACGCGTCGAACGCGCCGAACCCATCCCCCTGTCGCTGGCCCAGCAACGCATGTGGGTGCTCAACCAATTCGACCCCACCTCACCGGCCTACAACATCCCCCTGGCCATCCGCCTGCACGGCGCCCTGGACGTCTCCGCCCTGCGCTACGCCCTGGCCGACGTCCTCGAACGCCACGAATCCCTGCGCACCCGCTACCCCGCCGACGGACCCGGTGGCCTGCCCCGCCAACAAATCCTCACCGTCGCCCAAGCCCTGCCCACCGGACTGGAGGTCGTGGTCACCGACGACCCGACCACCCAGGTGATGGACTTGATGCGCACCGGCTTCGACGTCACCACCGAAGTCCCCGTCCGCGCGCTGCTGCTGGAAACCAGCCCCGATGAACACCTGCTGGCGTTCGTGGCCCACCACATCGCCGCCGACGGCGCCTCCATGGCCCCGCTGGCCCGCGACCTGGTCACCGCCTACCTCGCCCGCATCGGCGGCAACTCCCCCCGCTGGGCGCCCCTGGAAGTGCAATACGCCGACTACGCCATCTGGCAACGCCACGTCATCGGCACCGACGACGACGAAACCTCCGTCGCCGCCCGCCAACTCACCTACTGGCGCCACCACCTGGCCGGCCTGTCCGGAGCAACCGAACTACCCACCGACCGACCCCGACCGGCCACCCCCAGCATGCGCGGCGCCAACACCGGCTTCGCGCTGTCCCCCGAAATCCACCACGCCCTCACCGAGCTGGCCCACGCCCACAACTGCACCCTGTTCATGGTCGTGCACGCCGCCCTGGCCGTCCTGCTGGCCCGCCTCACCGGCGACGCGGACGTCGCCATCGGCACCCCCATCGCCGGACGCGGCCACCGCGCCCTCGACGACCTGGTCGGCATGTTCGTCAACACCCTCACCCTGCGCACCCGCGTCGAGGCCGCCACCACCTTCACCGAACTCATCGACCACACCCGCGAAACCGACCTCGCCGCCTTCGCCAACGCCGACATCCCCTTCGAACGCGTCGTCGAAATCGTCGCCCCCGGCCGCGCCACCACCCACAACCCCCTCTTCGGGGTCGTGCTGTCGTTCCAGAACAACGAACAACCCACCCTCCAACTACCCGGGCTCACCGTCACCGCCCTGGACACCGACACCGTCGCCGCCAAATTCGACCTGCAAGTCAACATCAACCCCCACCACCACGACGACGGCACCCCCGCCCACCTCGACACCATCTTCACCTACGCCACCGACCTGTTCGACGAAACCACCATCCACACCCTCGGCCACCGCCTCCAACGCATCCTCACCACCATCGCCACCAACCCCGACACCACCATCGGCGACATCGACATCCTCGACGACACCGAACGGGA
>NZ_BDBC01000093.1 GCF_001612785.1 Nocardia beijingensis NBRC 16342 | reverse complement strand
AGCGTCGTGTCACCGCAACGGATCGCGACCGCGTCGGGACGCGACCACGCCTGCTCGGCGATCACATCCGGCAGTGTCGCACCGGGAACCCAGGCTCCCGGCACGTTCCACGCGTTCAGGACTTGGTCGCGCTCACCGGGCGCGAGCACATCGATGTCGCCTACCGCAGCGGTGGCATCGGCCGCGACCGCCGCCAGGACACGGCGGAAGCGGCTGGCGAAGTTCCGCACCGTCGATTCGTCGAACAGGTCGGTCGCGTAACCGATCACCACCGACAGGCCCTGCGCGCCGGACTGCTCGGCCAGGGTGATCTGCAGATCGAACTTGGCCGCCGACACTCCCGGATCGATGCCGGACACCGTGAGACCGGGCAATTCCAGCGTCGCGGGGGCGAGGTTCTGTAGCACCAGCATCACTTGGAACAGCGGATGCCGCGCCGCGGAGCGGACCGGGTCGAGCAATTCGACCAGTCGCTCGAACGGCAGGTCGGCATGGCCGAACGCGGCGACGTCGGTCTTGCGAACCTCGGCCAGCAGCGTTTCGAACGACGTGCCCGGCTCGACCTCCGTGCGCAGCACCAGGGTGTTGACGAACATGCCGATGAGGTCGTCGAGTTCGGCCTCGCCTCGGCCTGCCACCGGAGTGCCGATGGCGATATCCCGCGTATTCGACAACCGGGCCAGCAACACCGCCAACGCCGCGTGCACGACCATGAACAACGTCGAATTGTTTTGCTGGGCGAGCTTTTCCAGTCCGGCGTGCAGGTCGGCGTCGATGTCGAAGGCGAAGCTGCCGCCGCGATAGGACGCCTGGGCGGGCCGGGGCCGATCGGTCGGCAGCGGCAATTCGTCCGGCAGGGCGGCGAGCGCGGTGCGCCAGTACTCGGCCTGCTGGGAGATCAGGCTCTCCGGGTCGTCCTCGGAGCCGAGCACCTCCCGCTGCCACAGGCTGTAGTCGGCGTACTGCACCGGCAGCGGAGCCATGGCCGGGGCCTCGCCTCTGCTGCGCGCCTCGTAGGCCAAGACCAGATCCCGGGTGAGCGGTCCGAGCGACCAGCCGTCGGAGCTGATGTGGTGCGCGACGAAGACCAGCACGTGCTCGGCGGGATCGTCCGCACTCGCGGGCGCGATCTCGAACAGCGCGACCCGGAACGGCACCTCCGTGGTGACCTCGAATCCCGCGCCGACCACGCTGGTCACCACGGCGACCGTATCCGCCGCGTCGACTCGCGTCGGCGTGAGGTCGATCGGCACCGCGTCCGCCGCGAGCACCTGCTGCACCGGACCGTCCGGCGTCTGCGGGTAGATCGTGCGCAGAATCTCGTGGCGCGCCACCAGGTCCGCGACCGCCTGCCGCAGGGCCGCGACGTCGAGGTCTCCGGTGAGGCGGATGGCGGCCGGGATGTTGTATACCGCCGAGGCGGTGTCGAACTGGTTGAGGAACCACATGCGCTGCTGCGCCAGCGACAGCGGAATGCGCTCCGGACGCGGACCGGCGACCAGTTCGCGGCGGCCACCGGCGCCCGCGTGCTGCTCGACCTTCGCGGCCAGTCCGGCGACGGTCGCGGCTTCGAAGATCGTGCGGACGGGCACGCGTGTGTCCAGTGCCGCGCCGATACGCGCCGCGACCTGCGTCGCCAACAACGAGTTACCACCGAGGGCGAAGAAATCGTCATCCGCGCCGACACGCTCCACACCGAGCACCTCGGCGAACACGTTCGCCACGATCTCCTCGATCGGCGTCGACGGCGCACGGAACGCCTGAACCTCGAACTCGGGTTCCGGCAGCGCCTTACGGTCGAGCTTGCCGTTGACGTTCAACGGCAACGCATCCAGGACCACGAACGCCGCGGGCACCATGTACGACGGCAGCCCAGCGGTGAGCTCCGACTTCACCTGCGCCACATCGATACCGGCCTCGGCATCGCTGGGCACCAGGTAGGCCACCAAACGGTCACCGGTCTTCGGATCCGACTTCGCGATCACCGCCGCCTGCGCGACCTGCGGCAGCGCGAGCAGCGCGGCCTCGATCTCACCCAACTCGATACGGAAACCACGGATCTTCACCTGGAAGTCCGTACGACCCCGGTACTCCAGTTCACCGGTGCTGTTCCAGGCGACCAGGTCACCGGTGCGATACATCCGCTCACCGGGCTGGAACGGGTTGGCCACGAATCGGTCAGCGGTCAGATCCGCACGACCGAAGTAACCCCGCGCCAACTGTGCACCGGCGAGGTACAGCTCACCGGAGACACCCACCGGAACCGGACGCAAACGCCCGTCCAGCACAAACACCCGACTGTTCCACTCCGGCCCACCAATGGGAACCGAAACCCGGTCGGCATCACTGACCCGGTGGCTGGTGATCGACACCGCCGCCTCGGTCGGACCGTACAGGTTGAACAACTCGGTACGCGAATACGCACGCAAGAACCGCTGCGCCAACGCGCCCGGGAGGGCTTCGCCGATCGCCAGCACCCGCCACAGCGAATCGGGCATACCGGCGGTCACCAAGGCGTCCAGCATCGACGGAACGACGTGCAGCGTGGTGACCCATTCCTGGGCCATAAGTTCGTTGAGGTACGCGGGATCACGGTGACCGTCCGGCGAAGCGATCACCAGGCGACCACCGCAGACAGCGGCCGACCAGAACTCCCACACCGACAAGTCGAACGTCGCCGCCGTCTTCAGCAGAATCGCATCCGCCGCATCCAAACCGAACTCGACGTTCTTCCACTGCAACTGGTTCGCGATAGCACCGTGCGGAACCGCGACACCCTTCGGGCGACCCGTCGAACCCGAGGTGAAGATGACGTACGCCGTGTTCTCCGGCCGCAGAGGCGCGACCCGATCGGCATCCGTGATCGGCGTGGCGGCCACACCCGACAAGTCGAGCTCATCGATCCGCACCACCGGCGCGACATCCGTTTCGAACTCCACCTCGGCGTTGCTCAACACACAGACCGGTGCCGCCGTCTCGAGAATGTAGCTCGTCCGCTCAGCCGCCTGATCCGGATCCACCGGCACATACGCACCACCGGACTTCGCCACCGCATACATCGCCACGATCAGATCCACCGACCGACGCAACGCGAGCGCCACCCGCGACTCCGGACCGACACCCAACGAAATCAGATGCCGCGCAAGACGATTCACCCGCACATCGAGTTCGCCGTAAGTCAGCTCGATCCGCTCACCGTCACCCACGTCGGCGACGAGCGCTGTGGAGCGTGGATCCGCCGCCACGCTGGCGTCGAGCAGCGAGACCAGCGTCGCGCCCGCATCGACGGGCTGGTCGGTGGCGTTCCAGCGCGCCAGCACGTCGTGCCGTTCGGCGTCGGAAAGCAGTTCGATCTCACCGACCGGCGTGTTCGCGTCAGCGACCACGGCGGTGAGGATGCGGGAA
>NZ_BDBC01000092.1 GCF_001612785.1 Nocardia beijingensis NBRC 16342 | reverse complement strand
CGCCGCCGCGCTGCGACGCGCAGCGCGTACTGATGAGGCGTCGTCCGCGGCGCGTCGGCGCGTCGGCGCCACTCGGCCGCCGGGGCGCACAGAGTTCCCATCTGGCCGCTTTTGCAACAACCGAGCAGTGCTGGGCACGCCGGGAGCCGTACCCAACTCCCCTCCCGCAGCCGAGCACGAATCGGCCCCGGGACTAAGCCCGGCCTACTTTCGGCCTCCACTTCCGTAGGTGTCCGCGACCTTCGGCCGCGCGATGCTTCAGCCCACAGACCCGGCGCGGCGCGCACTCCTCCGATCAACCTGGGACAACGCCCTACCACACAACCGGGGCACGGTGAAGGACAAGCCGCTCCGCGGTGGCTACGCCATCCTTCACCGCACCCCGAACATGCGGTAGCCCCCTGGGCAGGTCGACCGGAGGAGCACACACCACACCCCCACCGTTCTGGCGTACTCATCGGATGGACTGCCGCCCGAGGCGGCACACGGGGCACCGCCCCGGACCCCGCTGCTCGCCGCAGGGGCAGGTCTCCCAGAGGGGCCTTGACACGAATTCGAACATGCGTTCGGACATCGATGTACCCGGCCCAGCAGAACCGTTAGGTCTCGCGAACCGTCTTGCGCAAGGCAGGAAGCCCGCCGCACCCGAAGATGAACAGGAGCGCGGCTGGCACCAAGAGCCAGCGCCACCATGATCCATAGTTGAACGCTGGTATGGCGATGCCAAAAGCTACCGCCCAGACCAAGAGACCTGCGAAGACTTGAGGCCAGTTGCGCCGAGCGCTCCGTTCATGTGCCGCCAACTCTTTGATGCGCCACTCGATATGTCCTTGGAGCGTCGTGACTTCAGGTCCACCCGGATTGAGGTCCTTCAGGAGCTTGAGCGCCTCTAGATCACTCTTGATCATCGTGCGCACGTCACGACGTGTCTGACGCTGGGTGTACAACGCGATCAAGACCGCACCAAAGGCGGTCACGGCAGCCCCGAAGACTGGTACCCAAACCTCCATGCCGACAGCGTATCCGCACGAAGACGGCCGCGCGGAGGTCCATCCACCTGTACAGGGCAGCGGGACCAGAACGGGACCACACGCTATGAACGTCTCTCACCGACCAGCACAATCGAAGCCATCCGAAACTTCCTAATGGCGGCTCTGACATGCAATTTCAGCCCCAGGACCGACCTGGGGGTCAAGTGGTCGCAGGTTCAAATCCTGTCAGCCCGACAACGAAAACCCCTTCCGACCAGCGTCGGAAGGGGTTTTCTCGTTCGGTGGCGAGGGGCCGGATTCGACCCGAGCCAGTCAAAATCTCATACTTTCGCCCTCGTCGCCCCGAGCCCAGCGTTCCAGGACGTCCCGATTGTCCGGAACGGTCTCCGGTACATCGATGTAGTGCGTCTTGGCCACCGCGCGGGTGAGTCCGATGCGTCCAGGTTGGGCGCATACCTCCAGTCGCATCCAGTTGGGTACCGACCCTCTGGTTCCGCGCCAGCGCACAGGGTCAGATTTCAGCTGACATTGAAACCCCGCGTGCGTTGCGGACCTCTACATCAATCGCTTGGTCGCTCAGCACGCCGCGCTCATCCCGCGGGCGCGGGGAGCGCTTTGTCTGGTGTGCGGCGCACGATGCCTCACCGGGCCCATCCCTGCGGGCGCGGGAACGCCTCTTGTGGGTGATGGACCCGCGGATGGCGTCGGGCTCACCCCCGCACGCGCGAGGAACACGTCGACCGGGTCGATGTGTTCGTCCGATGCGGGGCTCATCCCCGGGGCGCGGGGAGCACGCCCCTCGCACCGTAGAAGCACAGCAATTTCTGGGCTCATCCCCGCGGGCGCGGGGAGCGCGACACCGTGTGGCCCACCGGTGTGCCCACGTGGGGCTCATCCCCGCGGGCGCGGGGAGCACCGCGCGTCATGGCCCGCCAGATCACCATTGCCGGGCTCATCCCCGCAGGCGCGGGGAGCACGTCGCGCCGTCGGCCGAGCTGCCGCACGGGGTGGGCTCATCCCCGCAGGCGCGGGGAGCACACTTGTTGACCAGCACGTACTCCGCTGGCCAAGCTGGTTTTCATTCACTTCCGTGAGCGATCGACTGCTCCGGCTCGGTCCGGCTCTAGTACTGCAACGGCAGTCGGTTCGGTAGCTTGCTGGTGTGGTGGTGGATGTTGTTGCAGTGGAGTTGGATTCGTTGCACGAGAGGATCGGTGGGCGGTTCACGCGGTCGGGGCCGCGGGGCCGGGCCCGGGAGTACGTGACCGGGCTGGTCGCGGGGCTCGAGCGTAAGAACGGGTGGACGCTGGCCGAGCGGGCCGGTGAGGTGAGCCCGGACGGGATGCAGCGGTTGCTGCGGTGGGCGGATTGGGACATCGACGGAGTCCGCGACGACGTGCGCTCGTATGTGGCCGAGCGGCTCGGGGACCGGGATGCGGTGCTGATCGCCGATGACACCGGGTTCCTGAAGAAGGGTTTGCGCTCGGCCGGGGTGCAACGCCAGTACTCCGGCACGGCCGGACGCACCGAGAACTGCCAGATCGGGGTATTCCTCGCATATGCCTCCAGCCACGGCCACGCCCTGGTGGACCGGGAGTTGTATCTACCGGAGTCCTGGACCGACGACCGCGACCGCTGCCGGGCCGCCGGTATCCCCGAGGAGGTCGGGTTCGCGACCAAGCCACGGCTGGCGATGGCCATGCTGGAACGGGCACTGGCCGCGAAGATGCCGTTTGGGTGGTTCACCGCGGACGAAGCCTACGGACAGGTCAAATACCTGCGGGTTTGGCTCGAACAACACGACATCGCCCACGTCCTGGCCACGCGCCGCAACGACACCCTGATCACTACCGGTTTCGGCCAGGCCCGCGCTGAGGAGCTCGTCGCCGCGCTCCCGGCCCGAGCCTGGCAACGGATCTCCGCCGGTGCCGGCGCGCACGGGCCACGCGACTACGACTGGGCGAAGGTCCCGATCCGCATCGGCTGGCAACCCGGCCGCGGGCACTGGCTGCTGGCCCGGCGCAGCGTCAGCGACCCCGGCGAGATCGCCTACTACGTCTGCTACGGGCCGCGCCGGTCCACGATCGCTGATCTGGCGTGGATCGCGGGGTCACGGTGGCGGATCGAAGAGTGTTTCCAACAAGCCAAGAACGAAGCCGGGCTGGACCACTACCAGGTCCGCAGCTGGCGGGCCTGGTATGCCCACATCACCCTGTCCATGCTCGCCCTGGCCTGGCTCACCGGAGCGAAAGCCATTGCTGCAAAAGGGGAACCACCGCCAGCGATCAAGACATGATCGCACTCACGCTACCGGAGATCCGACGCCTCACCATCGCCCTGCTCCTACCCGCCATCCACTGCACCCACCGCGTCTGGGCATGGTCGAACTGGCGCCGCCGACGACAACACCAAGCCCGCCTATCCCACTACCGACGACGCGGACACCCACTCACATAACTGCCGTTGCAGTACTAGTACTCCAGCTGCACTTCGTGATGTAATCGGTGTCGTCGCTGGTAGTGGGCTTTCTTCGCCCGATATTGGTGGCGTCGGCGCCAGGTCGACCATCGCTGGATGGCTACGAGGGCTGGGCGGTGGGTGATCACGTGTGCCAGAAGACGTCGGATTTCTCCGAGGGTGAGCGGGATGAGGCCGCTGCCAATGCTTTTGGGGCGATGGCGGCTGTGACGGCGAGGTAGGTGTGGGCGAGCATGGCAAGGGTGATGTGCCGGTACCAGGCGTCGTAGTGGCGGACCTGGTAGTGGTCGAGCCCGACCTCGGTTTTCGCGGTCTGGAAGCAGTCCTCTACGGCCCACCGTGATCCGGCGACGCGGATCAGTTCCTCGTCGGTGGTGCCCGTGGGTGCGCAGCACAGGTAGTAGGCAGTCTCCAATTCGCCCTTGTTGTTCGGGGTCAGGGCTCGACGGGCCAGTAGCCAACGGCTCCAGCCCGCGGCGGTGGTCCACTCGTAGACCGGCAGTGAGGCCACGGCCCAGTCGAACATTCGTGGCCCTTTCGCTCCGGCGCCGCAGCTACGGCGTTTCCAGGCTTGCGAGGGCGCTTGCTCGACCAGGTGATCGGCGCGTGTGCAGCCCGCGGTGACCGGGATGGTCTGACTACGCGGGACAGCCACGACATACCCGATCCGGCGTTCGTCGAGCCAGGCCCGGAACTTTCCATCGCCGCCATAAGCTTCATCAGCGGTCACCCACCGGGCCGGCACTCCCGCATCCAGGGCTCTGGCCAGTATGTTCTTCGCCAGCGTCGCCTTGGTCGCGAATACGACGTCATCGGGCACACTCGCCTCCCGGCACCGCTGCCGATCCTCGGTCCACGACTTGGGCAGATACAACTCCCGATCGATCAGCGTGCGCCCCCTGCTGCCGGTATAGGCGCAGAACACACCCAGCTGACAATTCTCGATCCGGCCCGCCGTCCCGGAGTATTGCCGTTGCACCCCAGCAGATTTCGTGCCCTTCTTCAAGAAGCCGGTCTCGTCCACAACCAGCACACCGTCCGGGTCCCCAAGGTGCTCGACGGCATACCCGCGCACGTCATCACGCACCCCATCCGCATCCCACGCCGCCGCATGCAACAGCCGTTGCATCCCATCCGGCGTGCGCTCACCAGCAGCTTCCGCCAGCGTCCACCCGTTCTTCCCCGCCAGCGGAGCCAGCAACCCCCGCACATACAACCGAGCCCGCAACCGCGGCTCCGCCCGCAAAAACCGGCCCGCGACCCGCCCGAACAACTCATCCAACCCAGCCACCCACGCAGCCAGATCCTCATCCACCGACACTGACACGACGAAATAGGCTACCCGACAACAACATCACGAAGTGCAGCTGGAGTACTAGTCGGCCTCGCACCGCTTGTCCGGTTCGCTGCATCTCTACTGTGTCGTCCTACCAGCCTTATCGGACACCTCACACGGGGCTGAATGGCTACGGTCCCCCGAATCGTCACACTGTCGGTCGTCCATGTACAGCCCAAGAGGAGCAGTGAGCGGCTTGCGCCGCCTACGGTTGGAGCAGGAGTTCATGTGCGCTGGGT
>NZ_BDBC01000091.1 GCF_001612785.1 Nocardia beijingensis NBRC 16342 | reverse complement strand
ACCCCCGGCTCGTGGGCGACGTATCCACTGGCTCATCCCCGGCTCAGCCGCGTCCGCCCATTTCCCCCCGGTAAAGGAAGGATCCGCAGCTCGATCACACTCTTGACCCGCCAAGGGTGCGAGTCTTACGAGCACCGTTCGCGGCCCGTCTCGCGTCCGAGTGACCGAAGCGCATGCGACGCAGTCGCGAGTCTCGGTCGCTCGGACGCGAGACTTCCCGGGGCCGCGAACACGCAGCGCCGAAGGCGCTGCAAAAACCAACCCAGCATCATGGGACGATAGACGGCAGTTTGCCGATACCCATGAGGAGTGGAGTGCCCGCCAGCTTCGCCGACACGACGTTCACCGATCCTGCCCGGATCCGGAACTTCTGCATCATCGCGCACATCGACCACGGCAAGTCGACGCTGGCCGACCGGATGCTGCAACTGACCGGTGTGGTCGAGGAGCGGCAGATGCGTGCGCAGTATCTGGACCGGATGGACATCGAGCGTGAGCGCGGCATCACCATCAAGGCCCAGAACGTGCGGCTGCCCTGGACGCCTCGGACGGGCGACCACGCGGGCACCGATTTCGTGCTGCACCTCATCGACACGCCCGGCCACGTCGACTTCACCTACGAGGTGTCGCGGGCGCTGGAGGCGTGTGAGGGCGCGATCCTGCTGGTCGACGCCGCGCAGGGGATCGAGGCGCAGACGCTGGCCAACCTGTACCTGGCGCTGGACAAGGACCTGACGGTCATCCCGGTGCTGAACAAGATCGACCTGCCCGCCGCGGACCCGGAGCGCTACGCCGCCGAACTGGCGCACATCGTCGGCTGCGACCCGTCGGATGTGCTGCGTGTCTCCGGCAAGACCGGCGAGGGTGTGGCCGATCTGCTCGACCAGGTGATCGCCCAGGTGCCGCCGCCGGTGGGCGAGGCGGACGCGCCCGCCCGCGCGATGATCTTCGACTCGGTCTACGACACCTACCGCGGCGTGGTCACCTACGTCCGCGTGGTGGACGGCAAGCTGACCCCGCGCGAGAAGATCAAGATGATGTCCACCGGCGCCACCCACGAGCTGCTGGAGATCGGCATCGTCTCGCCGGAGCCGAAACCGACCCAGGGACTCGGCGTCGGCGAGGTCGGCTATCTGATCACGGGCGTGAAGGACGTGCGCCAGTCCAAGGTCGGCGACACGGTGACCGGTGCGCGCGGCGGCGCGAGCGAACCGCTCACCGGATATCGCGAGCCGCGCCCGATGGTGTACTCCGGCCTGTATCCGGTGGACGGCTCCGACTATCCCGACCTGCGCGACGCGCTGGAGAAGTTGCAGCTCAACGACGCCGCCCTGACCTACACGCCGGAGACGTCGGTCGCGCTGGGGTTCGGCTTCCGCTGCGGCTTCCTCGGCCTGCTGCACATGGAGATCACGCGCGAACGCTTGCAGCGCGAGTTCGACCTGGACTTGATCTCCACCGCTCCGAACGTGGTGTACCGGGTGGAGATGGAGGACGGCGCCGAGCACGTCGTCACCAATCCCTCGTACTGGCCGGAGGGCAAGGTCCGCAAGGTCTACGAGCCGGTGGTGAAGTGCACCATCATCGCGCCGAGCGAGTTCATCGGCTCGATCATGGAGTTGTGCCAGTCCCGCCGCGGCGAGCTCGGCGGCATGGACTATCTGTCGGAGACCCGCGTCGAGCTGCGCTACACCATGCCGATGGCGGAGATCATCTTCGACTTCTTCGATTCGCTGAAATCGCGCACCCGCGGTTACGCCAGCCTGGACTACGAGGAGGCGGGCGAGCAGGAGTCGCAGCTGGTGAAGGTGGACATCCTGTTGCAGGGCGAGGCGGTGGACGCGTTCAGCGCGATCGTGCACCGCGACGCCGCCCAGGCCTACGGCCACAAGATGACCACCAAGCTGCGCGAGCTGATCCCGCGCCAGCAGTTCGAGGTGCCCATTCAGGCCGCGATCGGGTCGAAGATCATCGCCCGCGAGAACATCCGCGCCATCCGCAAGGACGTGCTGGCCAAGTGCTACGGCGGTGACATCAGCCGCAAGCGCAAGCTGCTGGAGAAGCAGAAGGAAGGCAAGAAGCGGATGAAGACGATCGGCCGTGTCGACGTCCCGCAGGAAGCCTTCGTGGCCGCGCTGTCCTCGGACGCCGCATCGGACAAGCCGAAGGACAAGAAGTAGCGGTCAGCCCGTCGCGCGCAGCCGTACGCGCAGGCGGGCGCCGCCCAGCGGACTCTCGCCGAGTTCTACGTCGCCGGAATGCAATTCGGCCTGCTGGCGGACCAGGGCCAGTCCGAGACCGGAGCCGTGGGAGCCGGGGCCTTTGACGAACCGGTCGAAGGCGTCGCCGCGCAGTGCCTCGGGGATGCCGCGACCGTCGTCGTCCACGCTGATCTCCACCATGTCCCGCGGGCCGGATCGCGCGCTGACGGTGACGGTCGCGGCTTCGCCGTGCTGCACGGCGTTGGCGACGGCATTGGTGACGATCAGCATGACGCCGCCCGGCAGCCCGGTCATCGTGATCGGCGCGCATTCGGCGAGTTCCACCCGCACCCCGGGATGCCTGCGGCGGGCGTCGTGCACTGCCCGGTCCAGGGTGTCGCAGAGGTCGAACGGCTCGAAGACGTCCGGTTCGGTGAGTTCGCCGACCGCGAGGCGTTCCAGGTCGGTGAGTGTGTTCTCGATCTGCCGCTCGGCCGAGAGGACCTCGGACAGGATCGCGCCGCGCTGCTGTTCCGGAATCTCTTTGGTGGCCAGTACTTGCAGGTCGGTGCGCAGCGCGGTGAGCGGCGTGCGCAACTCGTGCGCGCAGATCGCGGCGAAGTCGCGCGCGCCGGTCAGCGCCCGCTGGGTGGCGCGGTGGGCGGCTTCCAGCCGGGCGAGCATGCGGGTGATCGCGTCGGAGAGTTCCTCGGCTTCCCGCGCGCCGCGGCCGGACAGCGGCGGCAGTTCCTCCAACGTGTCGATGCGATGGGTGGCGTCGGCCAGTCGACGCAGCGGGCGTGCGGCGAATCCGGCGAGGAACCAGCCGAGCAGGGCGGCCAGCAGCGCACCCGCCACGCCGATGCCGAGCCCGACGCGCTGGCTGCGATGAATGGCCGCCTCCACCACGTCGCGGTCGGGATCGAGCGCGACCAGCACGCCGGGCAGTCCGTCGACCCGGGCGATCGCCGCGTCGGTGGGCCTGCCCGCGTCCACGGGCGCCTGCTCGGGGGACAGCGTCGCCGCGGACGGCGGAGCGGGTTGCCCTGGAGCGGCTTCGCGCGGCCCGGCGACCCGCACCGCCATCGATGCGACGGTCTCGTCCAGCTGACGTTCACCGGTGGCGCCGAGCAGGGCGGCGAAGGTGATCGTCAAGGTGAGCGCGACCAGTGCCGCGACCACGCCCGACACGACCGCTACCCGAGTGCGCAGCGACGGCGATCCGCTCATGGTTCCTCCCGGAGGACGAAGCCGACGCCGCGCACGGTGTGGATCACGCGGGGCACGCCGTTCGCCTCCAGCTTGCGTCGCAGGTAGGAGACGAACACGTCGACGACATTGGTGTCGGTGGGGAAGTCGTAGCCCCACACGGCGGACAGGATCTGCTCGCGGTCGAGCACCACCCCGATGTGCTCGGCGAGCAGGGCGAGCACCTCGAATTCCCGCTTCGTCAGGTCCACCGGCCTGCCCGCGGCCAGCACCCGGCGCCCGGCGGGGTCGATGCGCACCTGACCTACCGTGCGCGCCCGGTCGGGGCGGTCCACCGGTTGGCGCCTGCGCCGCAGCAGCGCGTTCAGCCGGGCGACCAGCTCGCCCAGATCGAACGGTTTGGTGAGGTAGTCGTCGGCTCCCCGCTCCAGGCAGGCGATCCGGTCGCTGACCGCGGTGCGCGCGCTGAGCACACAGATCGGGATGTCGTCTCCCATCGCCCGCAGCGCGGTGACCACGCCGACGCCGTCGAGTTCCGGCAGGTTGACGTCGAGCACCATCGCGTCGGGCGTGGTGGCGCGGACCATGCTCAGCGCCTCGGCGCCGTCGGCCGCGGTGACGACCTCGAAATCGGAGAGTTCCAGCCCCCGCCGCAACGACGCGAGGACGCGAACTTCGTCGTCCACGACCAAGATTCGGTGACCGGCCATGGGGTCAATCTAATCCCACAGTCTGAGATCACGGTGGTGACTGTGTAGGCGGGAGCGGCGAGCAGCCGGGAAATGGCCCGATTCGGGGGCCGACCCCGAGCATGGCGGCGCGGCAGTCTCGACGCAGGCGGCCGCTCGGCAGATCGCAACCCGGCTGGGCGGTGCGTCCGCCGAACGCGATGCGCCGGGCCGGAAAATGAGGCATTGACCACGGCGAAAACTTGTAACGGACGTGCACCGCCAACCGGACTCGGCGTTACCGGCAAGCGGGGGAGCGGGAGTCGATCGGGTTCGACAGCCGTCCGGTTAATCCCTCGGCTCCCCGGGCGTCCGTGCCGCCGAACGGCTGGTTTGCCGAGTTCGACGGTAGAGAGCGTCACTTCGGCACTCCGCCGGCAACCTTCGGAGCTCCATCGGTTCTGCCGCCGTGCGCTCGGCACGGTATGGATCGGGCCTGGTGGCGGTGTCTATTAGAGCTGCGCGCGGTCCGGACAGCCGCCGGAAATGGGGCTTCCGATCCGGTAATCCGGATGGCAGGGTTGTGTTGCCCACCACAGTCGCGTTCGCTCCAGACCTGGAGAATGTGACAGGGCGGTATTCCCGAAATACTGTTGGGTGATCTTCACTTGCTCGGACCGGCGCGGTGAGGATGCTGGACAACCGAGAGTGGAGCTTCTATGACGCGTGATCTGCCCTTCGACGACGACACCGAAGGCGCCGAGCGCGCGGGCGACACCGCCTACCGTGTGGCCACCGGCGTCGCCCGGGTCGCGCGGGCGGGCGCCTATGTCACCGGCGGCGCGCTGGTGGCCGCCAACGGCGGCGGCGTTCCGGCGCAGCCCGGCGAATCCCGTCTCGACAGCTGGCACACCGGCTGGGCGCACAGCACCGATCCCGATCCGGATCAGCCGAGCCCGGTGATCACCTTCCCCGATCCGGTCGTCGAGCCGACGCCGTTCTCCTCGCACGGCTCGAATGTTCCGGTGGCACATGGCAACCCGGTTCCAGGACCGGCCGGCCCCGCGCCGGGCTTCGCCCTGCCCGGCACCGGAGCGGGCTCCGCGCCCGCGCTGCCGACGCTCGGCGGTGACTACAGCGGTACCGACGCGGGCATGCCGTTGCCGACGCTGCCCGGCGAGTCCGGCGCGCACGGGATGCAACTGCCCGGACATTCCGGCGGCGGCGTCCCCGGGCTCGGCGGCATCCCCGGCGCCGACGAGGATGGCGCCAGCGGACTGTCCATTCCGGGGACCGAGGGCCACGGGGCCCACGGTTTCTCGCTGCCCGGCGTCCGGTCCGACGCCGTGAGTGAATCCGACGCGCCCGGCGGGCACGGGTTCGGCCTGCCCGGCCACGGGCTCGGCCAGGCCGGGCACGGCTTCGGCCTGCCCGGCGCGAACGGCTTCGTCGCGCCCGGCTCCACCGTCTTCGACCTGCCCGGCAACAGCGGCGCCGGTGCGGCGCACGCGGCGGGAGATCCGTTCGACGGCGTTGGTCATGGCGGCGATCTCGGGATGTTCGTCGGCACCCAGTGGTCGGTCGACTTCGGGCTCGGCCCGAACGGGATCTACTTCACCTCCGAGATGAAGGTCGACGTCGGGGTCGGGCACGTCGGCGACCAGCTCGACGAGTACACCGACTGGCTGGCCGACGGCATCCATGTGCCGAACGGCACCGACAGCGCGGCCGCCCAGCCGAACGCGCTGAGCACCGGCCACTCCGGACTGCTCGGCGGGCTCACGTCGTCGGGAGGCTCCGGCACGCAGTCGTCGGCGGCGTCCGGCGTCGGGCAGTCCG
>NZ_BDBC01000090.1 GCF_001612785.1 Nocardia beijingensis NBRC 16342 | reverse complement strand
ACGTGTCGGGCGCTCCATCGACCTGGAAGAGCACGGCCCGCAACGGCACCTCGGCCGTCACGTCGAACGGCGTCGCCGCCAGGGCGTACACACTGCTCGCCACATCCTGCTCGGCCAGCACCCGCGGACCGAGGTCGACGGCGACCTGCGCGGCGGGCAACACCACCTGCACCGGACCGTCCGGCGTCTCCGGGTACACCGTGCGCAGCACCTCGTGCCGCGCCACCACATCGTGCAGCGCCGCACCGAGCGCGGCCACATCCAACGTACCGGTCAAGCGCAACGCGAACGGCAAGTTGTAAGCCGCCGAACCGATCTGCTCCGCGGCGTCGTCGGACTGGTCGAAACGGTTGAGGAACCACATCCGCCGCTGCGCCAACGACAACGGCAGTTGCTCGGGACGAGCGATACTTCCCAGCTCGACCCGGCGCTCACCGTGGGTATGCGACTCGAGCGCGGCCGCCAAACTCGCCACGGTCGGCGCCTCGAACAGTGTCCGGACGGCCACCCGCGCACCGACCGCCGCGCCGAGACGCGCCACCATCTGCGTGGCGACCAGCGAATTACCGCCGAGCGCGAAGAAATCGTCATCCGCGCCCACCCGGCCCAGTCCGAGCACCTCGCCGAACACACCCGCAACGATCTCCTCGATCGCGCTCGCGGGCGCACGGAATTGCTTGGTCTCGAAGGTGGGCTCCGGCAGCGCCTTACGGTCCAGTTTTCCGCTGGAGTTCAGCGGGAACGCATCCAGCGCCACGATCGCCGCCGGAACCATGTAGGCGGGCAGGGTTTCGCCGATCGCGGACCGCAGTGCCTGCGCGTCGATCCGGTCGCCCGGAGCCGGGACGACGTAGGCGACGAGCTGGTCGCCCAGCGACGAAGGCGACACGAGCGCGACCGCTTGGCTCACCGAAGGCTGCGCCAGCAGCGCCGTCTCGATCTCGCCCAGCTCGATCCGCTGGCCGCGGAACTTCACCTGGAAATCGGTCCGGCCGAGATAGTCGAGCACCGCGTCGTCGGCGTCCTTGCGCCACACGACGAGGTCGCCGGTGCGATACATCCGGTCGCCGTTGCCGAACGGATTGGCGACGAAACGATCGGCCGTCAGGTCGGGGCGCCGCACGTAGCCACGGGCCAGCTGATCACCGGCCAAATACAGCTCACCCGGCACACCTACCGGCACCGGCCGCAACCACGAGTCCAGGACGTAGACCTGAGTGTTCCACTGCGGCAGACCGATCGGCACCGACCGCTCGTCGGCCGACGCGGGCCAGTAGGTCACCGAGACCGCGGCCTCGGTCGGGCCGTAGAGGTTGTGCACGGCGGCGTCCGACACCGCCTGCATGGCGGCGACGGTCTCCGGTGGCAGCGCCTCGCCGATCACGAAGACGTGTTTCAGCGTCGGGCAGCTGCCCGGCGCGGTGTGCGCGGCGAAGACCGTCAGCATGGACGGCACGAAGTCCGTCACCGTAACGCCTTGCGCCGCGATGGTTTCCGCGACGTAGGCGGGGTCGCGATGTCCGTCCGGCGTGGCGACGACCAGCTTCGCCCCCGCGCGCAACGGCATGAAGTAGCCCCACAGCGAGACGTCGAACGTCGTCGCCGTCTTCTGCAAGTACACGTCGTCCGGGCTCAGCGGGTATTCCGCGAGCATCCACGCGATCTGGTTGTTGATCGCCGCATGGGACACCGCGACGCCCTTGGGGCGGCCGGTCGAACCCGACGTGAAGATCACATACGCCGGATGCTGCGGCAACACCCGACGCAGCAGCTCCTCCGGGCGCACCGGGCTGTCGTCGAAGCCGTCGAGATCCAAGGTGTCCACGGCGAGCGTCCGGACGTCGTCGGGCAGCGCCGCCGCGTCGGCACTGGTCGTCACCACGCAGAGGGGGCGAGCGGTGTCCAGGATGTGCGCGATGCGTTCGGCCGGATGATCCGGATCCAACGGCACATACGCCCCACCCGCCGCGACGACCGCATACATCCCCACCACGAGATCCAACGACCGACGAACCGCCAACCCCACCAACGACTCCGCACCCACACCCTGCGAAATCAACAACCGCGCAAGCCGATTCACCCGCGCATCGAACTCACGATAAGTCAGCTCCGCGCCCTCGTAAAGCGACGGCGATCCGCTCCGGATTCGCTTCCACGGCACGGCGGTACCCGTCCAGCAGCAACTCGGGGCGGACGGGGTAGCGAGTGTCGTTCCACTCGTGCAGGACGCGATCCCGCTCGACCACGCTGAGCAGGTCGATACCGCCGAGCGCGCGATCGGGGTCGGCCGCGACCGCGCGCAGCAACCGGTTCAGGCGCGCCGCGAACTCGGCGACCGAGCCCTCGTCGAACAGATCGGTGGCATAGGTGAACATGGCGGCCAAGCCCGCGTCCGGACCTTCCTGCGGCGTCACCGTCAGCTGCAGATCGAATTTCGCCACCGCGCCGTCGAGATCGACCGCGCCGACGGACAGGCCGGGCAGCTCGAGCTGCGCTTGTTCCATGTTCTGGAAGAACAGGGCCACCTGGAACAGCGGATGATGCGCCTGCGATCGCACCGGGTCGAGCACCTCGACCAGCCGCTCGAACGGCAACTCGGCATGCGAGAAGGCCGCGAGGTCGCGTTCCTTGGTCGCCGCGAGCAGTTCGGTGAACGAGGCGGCCGGATCCACCGCGGTCCGCAACACCAGCGTGTTGACGAACATGCCGACCAGATCGTCGAGTTCCGCCTCGCCGCGGCCCGCGACCGGCGTGCCGATGGTGATATCGGCGGAGCCGGACAACCGGGCAAGCAGCGCCGCGAACGCGGTGTGCACGACCATGAACAACGAGGCGCCGTGAGCGTGCGCGAGTTCGTCGAGCCGGGTGCGGGTGGACGCGTCGACGGTGAAGGTGAAGACGCCGCCGCGCCCGGAAGCCGTGGCGGGACGCGGCCGATCCGTGGGGAGGTCGAGCCGGTCCGGAATGCCCGCGAGAGCTTTACGCCAGAAGGCGATCTGCGTCGCGGCCACGGAACGGGGGTCGTTCTCCTCGCCGAGCAGCGCGTGCTGCCACAGGGTGTAGTCCGCGTACTGCACCGGCAGCGGTTCCCAGCCGGGCGCGGAGCCGTTGCTGCGCGCGACGTAGGCGGTCATCAGGTCGCGCACCAGCGGCGCGATCGACGTGCCGTCGGCCGCGATGTGATGCACCACCACAGCGAGGACGTAGTCGTCGGGACCGGTTCGCGCGAGCGAGAGCCGCAACGGCACCTCCTCCGCGACGTCGAAACCGGCGGCGGCGAAGGTATGCAGCCAATCCGGCAGCTGCGCGGCGGGCAGATCGTGCGGCGTCAGGTCCGGGGTCGCCTGCTCGGCGGGTAGCACGAGCTGATACCCCGTACCGTCCACCGCCGGATACACCGTCCGCAACGTCTCATGACGCCCCACCACATCAGCGACCGCCGCCTGCAACGCCGCCACATCCAACACACCCGACAACCGCACCGCGAACGGAATATTGTTCGCCGCCGAACCGGTATCGAACTGATTCAAAAACCACATCCGCCGCTGCGCCAACGACAACGGCACCCGCTCCGGACGCTCCACCGCCACCAACGCCGGACGCGCCGCGCCGGTGTCGAATTCGGCGAGCCGGGCCGCGAGCAGCGCGACCGTCGGCGCTTCGAACACCGTGCGCGCTGGCACCCGCGCGCCGACCGACGCCCCGAGCCGGGCCGCGACCTGCGTCGCGATCAGCGAGTTGCCGCCCAGCTCGAAGAAGTCGTCGTCCGCGCCGATCTCGCCGCCCGCGCTGAGCAGGTCGGCGAACACACCCGCCACCAACTGCTCCAGCGCTCCCGACGGGGCGCGGAATTCCTTGGTTTGCAACTGCGGAGCGGGCAGGGCACGACGATCCAACTTGCCCACCGGGGTGAGCGGGATCTCGTCCAGCACGGTGATCGACGTGGGCACCATATGCACCGGCAGGCTGCGTTCGGCGTGCGCGAGCAACTCGTCGGTGTCGATCGAGTGTCCGTTCGCCGCGTGCACGTAAGAAGCGAGAATCGTCGCGCCGCTGTCCAACTGGTGACCCACGGTGACCGCGAAATCCACCGTCTCGTGCGCCGCGAGCACCGCATCGATCTCACCCAGCTCGATCCGGAAACCCCGGATCTTCACCTGGAAATCATTGCGACCCAGATACTCCAACTCACCACCCGGCGTCCAACGCACCAGATCACCGGTGCGATAGAGCCGAGAATGGTTCGGGTCGAAGGGATTGGGGACGAATCGCACGGCGGTGAGGCCAGGGCGCGACTGGTAGCCGCGGGCCAACTGCGGTCCGCCGATGTACAACTCGCCGACCACGCCGATCGGGACGGGAACCAGGCGCTCGTCCAAGACGTATTCGGTGGTCGTCTGGATGGGCGCGCCGATCGTCACCGTCCGGCCCGGCACCAGCGGCGCGCTGATGTTGGTCATGATGGTGGTCTCGGTCGGGCCGTACCCGTTGTAGAACTCGCGCTCGCCGTCGGCGATCGGGCGCACCCAGCGCCGCACCAGTTCCGGCGGGCACGCCTCGCCACCGGCCACCACCACACGCAACTCGTCCAGCCCCGCCGGATCCACCGAGGCCAGCGCGGCCGGGGTGATGAAGGCGTGCGTGACGCCCTCCCTGCGCAGCAGCGCGGCCAGCTCGTCACCGCCGTAGACCGTCGGCGCGACCACGACCATGGTCGCCGCGCCGCCGAGCGCGAGCAGCAACTCCAGCACCGACGCGTCGAACGACGGCGACGCGAAATGCAACGTCCGCGACGCGCTCGTCACCCGGTACCGATCACGCTGCTCGGCGCAGAAACCCGCCAACCCCGACTGCGTGACCACCACACCCTTCGGCATGCCGGTCGAACCCGAGGTGTAGATGACGTAAGCCGGATGTTCGGCACGCAACTGGCGCAGCCGATCCGCGTAGGTGACCGGTTCGGTCGGGTAGTCCTCCAGCTGCCTGGCGCAGGTGTCGGAATCGATGACCAGCCATTCGATTTCGCTGGGCAGGTCCGCCACCACCTGCGTGACGGCGAGTCCGAGCACGGCGCCGGAGTCCTTCACCATGTGCTCGACCCGGTCGGCCGGATAGTTCGGATCCACCGGCACGAAACCCGCACCCGTCTTGGCCACCGCCCACACCGCGACCACCGACTCCACCGAACGCGGAATACCGACCGCGACCAGATCCTCCGGACCCACCCCACGATCGATCAGCAGACGCGCCAAACGCGTGGACCTGGCGTCGAGTTCCGCGTAGGTGAGGTGTCCGCGTGAGCTGACCGCGTCGGCGAACACGACCGCCGTACCGGTCGGATTCGCTTCGACGGCGGTTGACATCAGTTGCGGAAGGGTAGTGACTCTAGGTCGCCGGGTGCGCGTGGGCCGCACCCGCGCGGGCCGCGTCACGCGAGCCCCGCTTCGTCCCTGGTCCCCCATCCCTGAGCCGGCAGACTATTCCCCGACAAGCGAAACATGAAAACTCTGCACATCCTGCCTGTAAGAACACGTCCATGACACATTTCCAGCGGACACCCTGATACTCCAAACCAACCGGCTGTGTGCATGGTCACACAACCGGAGGCTTGTGTCCGACCGCGAATCGCCTCACTCGCTACCGAGCAGCTCGGTGAGTTCGACGATAGCGGCCACCTCGGTCCAGGGGCCCGCGGGCACGGCGCCGACACCATTGTCCAGCACCACAGCGTGCAAATCCTCCAACGCCGTCGGGTCGAGGGTGTCCAGCCCGGTCCGATCGGTCACGAGGTGAGTTACCCATTCGTCGGCCAGCGACTCCGTCAGCGCTCCGTCCACGTCGACCAGCACCACCGACGCGCCAACCGATCCGGCCGCGACGACCTCGATCAGCGCGGCAGGCGACTGCGGGCTGCCGTGCTGGAAGGTGCGCGATTCGAAGGTCAGTTCGGTGCGGGACCGCAACCGTCCGGCGGCCGCGGCCAGGTCGTCGTAGCTGAGGACCTGCTCTCCGGCGAACGCCGGGTCGCTGCCGCGCAGCGCGCGGATGCGGTGCGCGTAGGTGACCGGTCGCGGTGATTCGGCGGCGATTTCGGCGATCACAGCGGGGTCGTCGAGCGCGAGCCAGTCGACCGTGGCGGTCGGGTGCGCACCGCCCACCGTCAGGCCGGTCTTGACCTCGAGTCCGTGCGGGAGCAGGGCGTCGAGTGCGTCGGCCGGGACCACGGCGGCGCCAGACTTCAGCACGGCCCAGGTGGCGACGACCGCCTCCACGCCGCGATCCAACCGCACCGCGACGCCCGCGCCCGGACCGCAACCACGCGCGATCAACACCCGCGCCAACCGCGACGAGCGGGCGTCGAGTTCCTGATAGGACAAGGCGCTCTCACCGGAGACCACGGCGGGGCCATCCGGGTCGTCTTCGACCGCAGCCGCCAGTGCCTGGGTCAACGCCGTACCGGCGGTGGCCGTTGGCGCTTCGACGCTCACCGGCTCCGCCGCGACCGCCATCCGC
>NZ_BDBC01000089.1 GCF_001612785.1 Nocardia beijingensis NBRC 16342 | reverse complement strand
CCACCGAGCTGCGGGACGCGGTGCCGGTGGCGGGGTTGCCGGTGGTGGTGCTCGAGCAGACGCGGCAGTTCTCGGATGCGCCGGTGTCGGACGCCGAGCGGGTGGCGCGGTTGCGTCCGGACAACCTGGCGTATGTCATCTACACCTCCGGCTCCACCGGCGTACCCAAGGGCGTGGGGGTCGCGCACCGTAACGTGGTGGAGTTGCTGGCCAACACCCAGCCGTTGTTCGGGTTCGACGAGAATGATGTGTGGACGCTGTTTCATTCCTACGCGTTCGACTTCTCGGTGTGGGAGTTGTGGTGCGCGCTCGCGCACGGCGGCAGCGTGGTCGTGGTCGACTATGTGACTTCCCGCTCGCCCGAGCAGTTCCGCGAACTGCTGATCCGCGAACAGGTCACGGTGCTGAATCAGACGCCGTCGGCGTTCTACCAGCTGGCCGAGGCCGACCGGACTGCGGCGGATGGGGGTGAGTTGGGGTTGCGGTATGTGATCTTCGGTGGTGAGGCGCTGGATCTGCGGAAACTGCGCCGCTGGTATGACCGCCACGGTGAACGCACCCGGTTGGTGAACATGTACGGCATCACCGAGACCACCGTGCACGTGTCGTTCCTGCCACTGACCCCCGCCGACGCGCAGGAGCCGGCCAGTGTGATCGGGCGCGCCCTGCCCGGTTTGGACGCCTACGTGCTCGATGACCGGTTGCATCCGGCGCCGGTGGGGGTGGCCGGGGAGATCCATGTCCTGGGTGCGCAGCTGGCGCGCGGGTATCTGGGGCGGGCGGGGTTGACCGCGACCCGGTTCGTGGCCAATCCGTTCGGGGCGCCGGGTTCGCGGATGTATCGCAGTGGCGACATCGGCCGCTGGCGCACCCGCGGTGCGGACGCCGCCCTGGAATACGCCGGGCGCGGGGATCAGCAGGTGCAACTGCGGGGGTTCCGGATCGAACTCGGCGAGATCGAAGCCGCGTTGCTGGCCTGCGCCGGGGTCGGGCAGGCCGTGGCGGTGGTCCGCGCCGACGAACACACCGGTGACCGGTTGATCGGCTACGTCGTGCCCGACACCCACGCCGGTGTCGACCCGACCGCGGTGCGCGCCGAAGTCGCCGGATTCCTCACCGGCTACATGGTCCCCGACGCCGTCGTCGTCCTCGACACCCTGCCGCTGACCCCCAACGGCAAACTCGACCGCCGGGCGCTGCCCGCGCCGGAGATCCTCAGCACCGTCGACTACCGCGCGCCAGAGACGACCACCGAGCAGACGGTCGCGCGGGTGTTCGCCGAACTGCTCGGCGCCGACCGCGTCGGGTTGGACGACGACTTCTTCGCGTTGGGTGGTAACTCGCTGCTGGCGGCCCAGGTGGCCGGACGGCTGCGGGAAGCGACCGGAGCGACGGTGCAGGTGCAGTGGTTCTTCACCGACGCCACGGTGGCGGGCCTGGCCGCACGCATCGACGGGGGCGACTCCGACGCCGCCGCGGCGCTCGACGTGCTGCTGCCCATCCGGGCGAGCGGGTCAGCGGCCCCGCTGTTCTGCCTGCACCCGATGTACGGCTTGGCCTGGTCGTACGCGGGCCTGGCCCAGTTCATGCCCGCCGAGCAGCCGATCTTCGGCCTGCAATCGCCTGCGCTGTCGGAGGACGGCGAGCTGCCCGGCTCGCTGGACGAGCTGGCCGAGCGCTACCTGTCCGAGATCAGGGCGGTGCAGCCGCAGGGCCCGTACCGGTTGCTCGGCTGGTCCCTCGGCGGCGTGCTCGCCCATGCCATCGCGACCAGGTTGCAGGACGCGGGCGAGCAGGTGGAGTTGCTGGCCATGATGGACAGCCATCCGAATCCGGACGTGGTCGGTTTCCGCGCCGCGGTGCGCGGCGCGCTGGCCGAACTCGGACTCGGCACGGCGGCCACCGCGGACGGCGACGTCTACGAACTCGACGACGAGTCGCTGGCCGCACTGCACGCCATGATCCCGGCCGACCTGGTCGCGGTGACTCCCGAGCGGCTGCGGCGGATCTATCGCAGCGCGGTCCGCTCGGCCGAGCTGATCGCCGAGCACCGTCCCGGAATCTTCCGCGGCACCGTGCAGTACTTCAGCGCGGCGGTCGCCGACCCCGCCGACGAGTTGCGCGCTGCCGCGGCCGACTGGTGGCCGTATGTCCAGGGCATGGTCGTCGATCGGCCGGTCGAGGTCACCCACGCTCGGATGGCCACACCGGAGGCGCTGGCGGTGATCGGTCCGCAGCTGGCCGCTCTGCTCGACGGCCGTCGTTGAGCGTCCCCGCCGACGTCGCGACCCGAATCGCGCGACGGCAGGGAATAATCAACCGCGGCACTCGTCACACGCGTCCGTTCCCGGCCCGAAATCCTCGGATCGTGGCCGGTCACGGGGGGCGTGCGCCGGTGGTTCGGTAACGATCGACATGCGCGCGTTCGATGATCCCTGGGCGGGGAGCATGGTGACGTGCGGGTGGCGACGATAGACAGGGTGAGGCAGCACGATGGTTCGGGCAGTCGGGCAGCGGTGTGACGAGACTGCGGAAGCGGTGCGCGCATGACCCGCCCGGCGCGTGTGCGCCCGACCCGGACCCGCCGTCCCCGCGTCACCACCCTGCCGCAGTTGATGGCCACCGCCGTCGAGGCCAACCCCAGCGGTGCGGCCGTGGTGTTCGCCGACGCCACCGCGACGCTGGCCGAGCTGAGCTATGCCCAGCTGGACGACTGGTCCACGCGTTTGGCGCGTCTGCTGATCGATCGTGGGGTGGGTCCGGAGGATCTGGTCGCGGTCGGTATTCCGCGTTCGGTGGAGTCGGTGGTCGCGGTGTGGGCGGTGGCCAAGACGGGTGCGGGTTTCGTGCCGGTGGATCCGAACTATCCGGCCGACCGGGTCGAGCACATGGTCGCCGACTCCGGCGCGGTCTTCGGGCTGACCATCGATGAACTCCGCGGCGACCTACCGGCCCGCGTGGAGTGGCTGTCCATCGACACCGCGGAGTGCGCCCGGCGGCTCGAGGAGTTCCCCGCCGATCCGGTGACCTACACCGATCGGGTGCGTCCGCTGCGCGCGGAGCATCCCGCTTATGTCATCTACACCTCCGGCTCCACCGGCAAGCCGAAGGGCGTGGTGGTCACGCAGTCGGGGTTGGCGAGCTTCTGCGCCGAGCAGCGTGACCGCTACCGGGTGACGAGCGCGTCGCGGACGTTGCATTTCGCGTCGCCGTCGTTCGACGCGTCGGTGCTGGAGTTGCTGCTCGCGCTGGGCGGCGCGGCGACCATGGTCGTCGCTGCCCCCACCGTGTTCGGCGGCGAGGAATTCGCGTCGCTGGTGCGCCGGGAGGCCGTGACCCACGCGTTCGTGACGCCCGCCGCGCTGGCGTCGGTGGACCCGGCGGGGCTGGACGAGTTGCGTGTGGTGGTGGCCGGTGGCGAGGCGTGCCCGCCGGAGCTGGTGCGGCGCTGGGTGCTGCCGGTGTCCGGTGGGCGCACCCGCGAGTTCTTCAACGGGTACGGCCCCACCGAGACGACGATCATGACGAACATCAGCGCGCCGCTGGTACCCGGGGAGCCGGTGACGATCGGCGCGCCGATCCGGGCCGTCACCGAATACGTGCTGGACGAGCGTTTGGTGCCGGTTCCCAGCGGAGTGGCCGGGGAGCTGTACATCACCGGCGCGCAACTGGCCCGCGGCTACCACGAACGACGGGGGCTGACCGCGTCCCGCTTCGTCGCCAACCCGTTCGACACCCATGGCTCCCGGCTCTATCGCACCGGTGATCTGGTGCGTTGGACGCCAGGTGGTGAGTTGGAGTATCTGGGTCGCAATGATTTCCAGGTGAAGATCCGGGGTTTCCGGATCGAGCTGGGTGAGATCGATGCGGTGCTCGCGGCGCACGAGACGGTGGATTTCGCGGTCACCGTGGGTCACCAGCTGGACAGCGGCGCGACGATTCTCGTCTCGTATGTGCACGCCTCGCCGGGCATGGACGCCGACGCGGCCGAGCTGGCCGCTTTCGCCGAGCAGAGCCTGCCCGCGCACATGGTGCCGACCGTCGTCATGGTGCTGGACGAGATCCCTTTGACGCCGGTGGGCAAATTGGACCGCGCGGCGCTGCCCGCGCCGCGGTTGCGGACCACAGTGTTCCGCGAGCCGGTCGGCCCGCTCGAAGAGCTGGTCGGCGCGGTGTTCGCCGAACTGCTCGGCCCGGGAGCGCCGGTCGGCGCGGACGACGATTTCTTCGAGCTGGGCGGCAACTCGCTGATCGCGACGCAGGCGGCGGCCCGCCTCGGCGCCGCGATCGCCGCGCGGGTGCCCGCGCGGCTGATCTTCGAGAGTCCCACCGTCGCCGCGCTCGCCGCCCGGCTGGAGCCGTTGCAGGGCGCGGGCGACCGGCGCGCGTTGGTGTCGGTGGAGCGTCCGGAGCGGGTGCCGTTGTCGTTGGCGCAGCGGCGGATGTGGTTTTTGAATCAGTTCGATACCGGTTCGGCGGCGAACAATATTCCGTTCGCGGTGCGGTTGTCGGGTGTGTTGGATGTGGCGGCGTTGCAGGCGGCGGTTGCTGATGTGGTGGGTCGTCATGAGACGTTGCGGACGGTGTATCCGGCGGTGGACGGTACGGGGTATCAGCTCGTGCTGCCCGCCGCGCAAGCCGTTCCCGACCTCGCGCCGAAGCCGGTGGCCGAGCACGAGCTGCCGGATTGGCTGCGTACCTTCGCCGCCGCCGGTTTCGACGTGGCGGCCGAAATGCCGCTGCGTATCGCGCTGGCCGAGATCGGCCCCGCCGACCACGTGGTCGCGGTGGTGGTGCATCACATCGCGGCCGACGGCGCCTCGGTCGCGCCGTTCCTGCGGGATCTGCTCAGCGCGTTCCTGTCCCGGCGCAACGGCGCGCGCCCGTCCTGGCAACCACTACCCGTGCAGTACGCGGACTACACCCTGTGGCAGCACGCGATGCTCGGGGACGAGAACGACCCGGATTCGATCGCGGCGGACCAGATCGCGTACTGGCGCAGGACGCTCGCGGGCATCCCGGATCGGATCGACCTGCCCTCGGACCGGCCGCGCCCACCCGTCGCCTCCGGCCGCGGCGCGGAGTACTCCTTCGCGGTGGACGCCTCGGTGCACCGAGCGCTCGCCGAACTGGCCCACAGCGCGGGCGCCTCGGAGTTCATGGTGGTGCACAGCGCGCTCGCGCTGCTGCTCGCCCGGCTCACCGGCACCGACGACATCACCATCGGCACGCCGGTGGCAGGCCGCGGCGAGCGGGAACTCGATCCGCTGATCGGCATGTTCGTCAACACGCTGGTACTGCGCACCCGGATCGATCTCGGCGCGTCGTTCCGCGCGCTGCTGGACTGCGCGAAGGAAACCGATCTCGGCGCGTTCTCGCATGCCGAGCTGCCGTTCGAGCGGCTGGTCGAGGTGCTCGACCCGGTGCGGTCGCAGGCGCATCATCCGCTGTTCCAGGTGGCGCTGTTCTACCAGAACCTGAGCAGGCCCGAGATCGATCTGCCCGGACTGTCCGCTCGCGTGCTCGAATTCGACAGCGCCGTGGCGAAGTTCGATCTGCAATTGACCGTGGTGCCCGACGCCGACGGGGAGGCCATGGGCTTCACGGCGATGTTCACCTACGCCACCGACCTGTTCGACGAGCGGACGATCGCCGAGTTCGCCTGGCGGCTGGATCGGCTGCTCACCGTCGCCGCCGCCGAGCCGGACCGGCCGATCGGCGCGATCGATCTGCTCGCTCCCGCGGAGCGCGAACGCATCCTGTTCGAGTGGAACAGCACCCGGTATCCGGTGCCAACCGAACTGCTGCTGGACGGCTACCGGCGCGCCGCCGAGGCCTACGCGGACGAGGTCGCGTTGGTGTACGAGGGCGCGGAGCTGACTTATCGTGAGTTCGATGCGCGGGTGAATCGGCTTGCGCGGTTGTTGATTTCGCAGGGTGTGGGTGCGGAGTCGTTGGTGGGGTTGGCGGTTCGTCGGTCGTTGGATCTCGTGGTGGGGATGTATGCGGTCGTCGCGGCGGGTGGGGCGTATGTGCCGTTGGATCCGGATCATCCGGCCGAACGCATCGCGCACATCCTGGCAACGGCGCGGCCGGTCTGCGTGCTCACCACCTCCGCCGACGCGGTGGACGTGCCGGAAGGCACCGCGGTGCTGCTGCTGGACGCGCTGGATCCGAACCGGTTCGACGACAGTCCGGTGCGCCCAGAGGAGCTGTTGCGTCCGGTGTTGCCGCAGCATCCGGCGTATGTGATCTTCACGTCGGGTTCGACCGGCCGCCCCAAGGGGGTGACGGTCTCGCACTTCGCGATCCAGAACCAGGTCAGCTGGATGCTCGCGGCGTATCCGCTCGACGCCGACGACGTGTACCTGCAGAAGACGGCGACGACGTTCGACGTCTCGCTGTGGGGCTACTTCCTGCCGCTGCGGGTGGGCGCGAAGCTGGTCGTCGCCGCCAACGACGGGCACCGCGATCCGGTATACGTCGCGGAAACCATCGCGGCGCAAGGTGTGACGGTGACGGACTTCGTGCCGTCCATGCTGGCGGTCTTCGCCGCGCACACCGCGCCGGGGTCGTGCCCCACCTTGCGCGACATCTTCGTGATCGGTGAGGCGCTGCCCCCGGAGACCGTCGCCGCGGTGCGCGCGGTGTCCGGCGCCGCCGTGCACAACCTCTACGGCCCGACCGAGGCCGCGGTGTCGGTGACCTATTGGCCCGCGACCGCCGCGGACGAGCGTTCCGTGCCGATCGGTGTGCCGCAGTGGAACACCCAGGTGTACGTGCTCGACGCGCGTCTGCAACCGGTGCCCGCGGGTGTGCCGGGTGAGCTGTATCTCGCGGGTGATCAGCTGGCCCGCGGTTACGTGCGGCGTCCCGACCTGACGGCCGATCGGTTCGTTGCCGATCCGTTCGGCAACGGCGACCGGATGTACCGCACCGGTGACCTGGTGGTCTGGCGCAACCCGACCGATGTGCTGCCGCATCGGCTCGACTACCTCGGCCGGACCGATTTCCAGGTGAAGTTCCGCGGCCAGCGGATCGAGCTGGGTGAGATCGAGACGGCGCTGCTGGCGCAGCCTTCGGTGAGCCAGGCGGTGGCCGTGGTGGCGCCGTCGTCGCTCGGTGACCAATTGGTCGCCTACGCGGTCCCGGCTCCCGGGCGATCGATCGACCAGGGGGAATTGCTCGCGGCGATCGGGGAGACGCTGCCCGCCTATATGGTTCCGGCCGCGATCGTCGCGCTCGACGCGTTTCCGCTGAATCCCAGCGGCAAGCTCGATCGCAAGGCGCTGCCCGAGCCCGCTTTCAGCGCGCGGGAATTCCGAGCGCCCGCGACAGCGGTCGAGGAGATCGTGGCGGGTGTATTCGGTGAGGTGCTCGGACTGGGCCGGGTGGGCGCGGATGACGATTTCTTCGCGCTCGGCGGTAATTCGCTGGTCGCCACGCAGGTGGTGGCGCGTCTGGGTGCCGCGGTCGACGCTCGGGTGCCGGTGCGGGCGTTGTTCGATACCCCGACCGTGGCGGGGTTGGCGGCGGCGTTGGAGTCGCACACCCACGGCGAGCGTGGTGTCGAGCTGGGCAGCATCGCCCGGCCGGAGCGGTTGCCGTTGTCGTCGGCGCAGCGGCGGATGTGGTTCCTCAACCGTTTCGACCACGCGGACGACGCTGCCGCCGCGACCGGTTCGGCGGCCTACAATCTGCCCTTCGCCTTGCGGTTGACCGGCGAACTGGATGTCGCCGCGCTGGGTACGGCCCTGCACGACGTGGTGGCCCGCCACGAGGTGCTGCGCACGGTGTACCCGGAGACCGCGGATGGCCCGGTGCAGGTGGTACTACCCGCCGGGCAGGTTGCGCTGGATGTGGCGGCGCACGCGATCGGCGTGGACGAGGTCGCGCGCGAGGTCTACACGCTCGCGGCGATTCCCTTCGATGTGACCGCCGAAGTGCCCGTGCGGGTGCGGCTGCTGCGGATCACCGATGCGCCACGCGAGC
>NZ_BDBC01000088.1 GCF_001612785.1 Nocardia beijingensis NBRC 16342 | reverse complement strand
CTCGTCCACGATCGGACGCTGGTTGGAGCATGTGCCCTGATTCGACCGGTTGAACTTCCGCATCCGGTAGCTCTTACGCGTGCCGTCATCGTGCATCACGGTCACGTAATCGGCGGAGACCTCCTCCACCACACCGGCCTTCTCGTTCACCACCACATCACCGGCGTCGACCGCGGCACGCAACTCCATACCGGTGCCGACGATCGGCGCCTCGGAACG
Source organism: Nocardia beijingensis NBRC 16342 (assembly GCF_001612785.1). GTDB lineage: Bacteria > Actinomycetota > Actinomycetes > Mycobacteriales > Mycobacteriaceae > Nocardia > Nocardia beijingensis. The sequence goes on along the minus strand of NZ_BDBC01000088.1, from coordinate 12,677 downwards.
GATCAGCGGAACGGCCTGACGCTGCATGTTCGCGCCCATGAGGGCACGGTTGGCGTCGTCGTGCTCGAGGAACGGGATCATCGCCGTCGCGACCGACACCATCTGGCGCGGCGAGACGTCCATGAAGTCGACCTCGCTGGCGGCGACGAGCTCGTTCTCCTCGTTGCCGCGGCGGCACAGGACGCGATCCTCGAGGAAGCGGCCGTCCGGGCCGACCGGCGAGTTCGCCTGGGCGCGGACGTGGCGGTCCTCTTCGTCGGCGGTCAGGTAGACCACCTCGTCGGTGACCCGGCCGTCGACGACCCTGCGGTACGGGGTCTCGATGAAACCGAACGGGTTGACCCGCGCGTACACCGACAGCGAGCCGATCAGGCCGATGTTCGGGCCTTCCGGGGTCTCGATCGGGCACATGCGGCCGTAGTGCGACGGGTGGACGTCACGGACTTCCAGACCGGCGCGCTCACGGGACAGACCACCCGGGCCGAGCGCCGACAGGCGGCGCTTGTGGGTCAGGCCCGACAGCGGGTTGTTCTGGTCCATGAACTGCGACAGCTGGGAGGTTCCGAAGAACTCCTTGATCGCGGCGACGACCGGGCGGATGTTGATCAGGGTCTGCGGCGTGATCGCCTCGACGTCCTGAGTGGTCATCCGCTCGCGGACCACACGCTCCATGCGGGACAGGCCGACCCGGATCTGGTTCTGGATCAGCTCGCCGACGGTGCGCAGGCGGCGGTTGCCGAAGTGGTCGATGTCGTCCACTTCCACCGGGACCTCGACGCCACCGGGGGCGGTCATGGTCTTGTCACCCGAGTGCAGGCGCACCAGGTACTCGATGGTGTTGACGATGTCTTCCTTCGTCAGCACCGAACCGACGACCTGCTCGCCGAGGTGGATGCCGAGCTTCTTGTTGATCTTGTAGCGGCCCACGCGCGCCAGGTCGTAGCGCTTCTCCTTGAAGAACAGATTCTCCAGCAGGGTCTGCGCGGACTCCTTCGTCGGCGGCTCACCCGGACGCAGCTTGCGGTAGATGTCCAGCAGCGCCTCGTCCTGACCGGCGGTGTTGTCCTTCTCCAGGGTCGACATCATGATCTCGGAGAAGCCGAAGCGCTCGACGATCTCCTCGGTGGTCCACCCCAGCGCCTTCAGCAGCACGGTGACCGGCTGGCGGCGCTTGCGGTCGATGCGCACACCCACGGTGTCGCGCTTGTCCACGTCGAACTCCAGCCACGCGCCACGCGACGGAATGACCCGCACACTGTGCAGATCCTTCTCCGTGCCCTTGTCGACCGTGTGATCGAAATACACACCCGGCGAACGCACCAACTGCGACACCACAACCCGCTCGGTGCCGTTGATGATGAACGTGCCCTTGTCGGTCATCATCGGGAAATCACCCATGAAGACCGTCTGGCTCTTGATCTCACCGGTGTTGTTGTTGATGAACTCCGCCGTCACGAACAACGGAGCCGCATACGTCATGTCCTTGTCTTTGCACTCATCGATCGAGGCCTTGACCTCCTCGAAGCGCGGGTCGGAGAAGGACAGCGACATGGAGCCGGAGAAGTCCTCGATCGGGGAGAGCTCCTCGAGCACCTCCTCGAGGCCACCGACTAGGCCGACGTCGCCGCGAGCCGCCGCGCGCTCGCGCCAATCCGGCGAACCGATCAACCAGGCGAACGATTCCGTTTGTAGGTCGAGAAGCCCGGGGACCTCCAAGGGTTCACGGATCTTCGCGAAAGACACCCGCAACGGGGCTCCGGGGATTCCGGCAACTGCCTTGGTCTGGGTGGAGACTGCCAAGATGCGTCCTTCCAGCACCTCATGCGCGTCGCGTGGTGGTCCGCGACCGTCGCTCTGTCTGCTACGAATTCCGCTGGTTACTACCCGAACGAAACTCGAACAGGCAACGACGGAAGTAACACCGGAAAGGTGAACTTACGTGTGCAAATCGAGGTATGGACAGGAGGCAGCCAGCGCAACGTCCAAACCTACACCCAAGTACACGGGGGTGTCAAAGTACCACCCGTGTGATCGTCCGCATGGCTGCCGCGCCGGGCCGAATTCGCTGGCTGCGTCCTTCGGGCGCGGTGCGCTGGAAGCCACTGTGACAGCTGCCGCTGTTGTGAATAGCGTGACGGGTCGGGCGAAACTCGTCAAGTGGCAGCCCCGGCCGGGGCGCCGGCGAGATCGCCTGCCGCGCTGCGTCATCCCGGCCGATGTGGTAGCCGCTACTGGTCGACGATGTCGCTGGCCAGCCAGCGACCGTCCACCTTCTGCATGTGCAGGACCACCGGGCCGGAGACGCTCTGCTGCGCCACGCCGTCCTTGGTGGCGCTCACCACCAGGTTGACGATCAACTCGGCGCGATCGTCGGTGAGCAATGTCACAGCAATCGGGTCCGCTTTCGCGTCGGCACTGGTCTGCGCCTGCTTGACGGCCGAAATGGTGGTGTCGGCGTACTTGTCCAGATCGGCGAGCATCTTTCCGGTGAGCACCTGCTTGGCGGTGTCCCGATAGCCGTCGATCTTCTTCACGTCGTAGGCGTAGACAGCCCGCAGGGCGTTGTCGGCGGCGGCGCGCACCTCTTGGGTGGCCTCGTTGTCCACGTAGGCCTGATTCGAGGTGTCCACGCCGGGCCGTTGCGCGGCCAGCCACGCGAAACCGCCGAGCAAGAGCGCGGCGACGAGCATGGCCGCGGTGACGCCCCAGCGCGGCCGTCCGGTCGTGCGCCGCGGACGGTCCGGGGTACGGGAGATGATCTTGTGCCATCGCGACGCGCCCGCAGGGCTCCGTTCGGCGTCAGGGGTGCGCGAGTCCGTGCCCGGCCGGGAAACGCCCGCGACGCGCGGTTTACGGGCCGGTGCGGGCCGGTCGGCGCGCTGGGCGGCGGTACGGCTCGATTCCGCGGTGGGCTTGCGCTTGGAGGTGACCCGGTTGACCGGTCGGCGAGACGTCATGGGTGTCCTCCTACGATCCCGGCTTCGGCGCGGCCGGCGGCTGCGCGGCGGGTCCGCCGCTGAGCAGCACCGGCTGGCTGAGCGAGGAGATCTGTTCGGCCTTCCATACCCCGCCGTCCTTGGTCACGTCGACCGTCCAGGTGTAGCGGTAGTCGGCGGGCGGCTTGTCCTTGCTCTTCTCGGTCACCTGGAGCACGACCAGCGCCGAAGCCTTGTCCTGCTCGCCGTTGAGCGAGGTAAGCGCGGCGCCGAGCACCTTGGAGGTCATCCCGACCCCGCTCTGCTGCGCCATCTGCTCGGCCTGGTCCTTGTTCTTCGTGGCCGAGTCCAGCAGCGCGCCGGTCATCGAGGACCGGGCCAGCGCCAGCGAGCCGGGCACGTCGTCCAGGTTCATCGAGGTCATGTTGAGCGCCGCTTGGCGCGCGGCGTCCAGAGCGGTGTCCCTCGCCTCGGCGCGCGGGCCGTCGGTGAACGCCGCGCGCACCCAGCCCGCGCCGAACCATGCGGCGCCGATCAACGCCACCACCAGCAGCAGGGCCGAGCCGACGAACGCCACCCGGCCGAGCACGGACGCGCCGCCGGTCTGCCCGGAGTCGGCGGCCTTTCGATCGCCGGCGTCGGACTTCGCGGTGGACTCGTCGGCCGTGGTCGTCACGGTGTCCGGCGCGTCCGGCGCCGCCGCATCGGACCGCTTGGTCAGATCGGCGGTCACGACAGCGCCTCGCCGTCGGTCGGCTCGGTCGCGCTCCAGGGCGGCATGCCCGTGGTTCGCTCGCTCCAGTCACTCACGCGAGACACCCTAACGTCATTGCTCCTGGTCACCGCTTCGGCGTGACCCCCAGCAGGGTCGACAACTGCACGGCGACCGGAGTCAGGTTCAGCTTTTCCGGATCGGTTTTGGGGTTGGAGTCCCAGGGCTGGACGATGGCCGGATCGGCGAACTCGGCTCGCGCACCACCCCGGACGGCGGTCGGATTACCGAACGGCACAAGACATTTGGCGTCCTTGTTGAACGGGAACTCGTCGCGCGTGTCGTCGAAGTCCGGGTTCTGCGCCTTCATCTGTTCGAGAATCCGATGCGTGCCCTCGTAGCCCACCGTACAGGCGGGCGGATTGTTGGTCTCGAGCACCAGGCCGAAATGGCTGGTGCCGTCGCCGGGCGCGGTGGAGGAGCCGCCGATCGACAGCTGCGGGAGCATCTGCAGCAACGGCTTGATCGCGTAGAACTTCGGCGAGATCGCCTGCAACAGCAGCCGCAGGTTGGACAAGTCCTGGGTGAGCGGGCCGCCGCTCTCCTCGAGCAGCGCGCCGATCTGCTCGCCCGCGTCGGTTCCGGTGCCGATGAGCCTGCGCACGTCGGGGTCGCTGGAACGCAACTGGGCGGTGAGCTTGTCCAAGCCGTCGCTGAACTCGCGGATCGCCGCGGACTGCTCGGCCTGCGTGCCGAGGGCGACGCGGCCGTCGCGAACCAGCTGGATGGTCTGCGGCAGCGTCGCGTGGAAGGTCTCGGTGAATTTGTTCAGCGAGTCGATCAGCACTTGCAGATCGTCGCCCTTGCCGTCGAACGCCTTGCCCAGTTCGCGCACCGTGGTGTTCAGCGCGTTCAGGTCCACCGAGCTCGCGAAGGTGTCCACGCTGGACACCAGCGACTCCACCGATACCGGCAGGGTCGCCGAGGTGATCACGGAGTTGTCCCGCAGGTACGGGCCCGCCTCGGAATCGGGCTGCAGGTCCACGTACTGCTCACCGATCGCCGACCGGTTGGCGACCACGGCTTTCGCCGACGCCGGGATCTTCGGCGCGTTCGAGTCGATGACGAGGTTCATCACCACGCCATCGCCGGTGAGTTCCAGCTCACCGACCCGGCCGACCGGGACGCCGCGGTAGGTCACCTCGGCGCCCTTGTAGATGCCGCCGGTCTGCGCCGCGCGCAGCTTCACCGTGTACTCGTTGAGCCCGAACATGTGGTCGAGCCGGATGTACTTGCCGCCGACGTACACGACGCCGAGCACCGCGATAACCACGAACGCGATGAGCTGCCACCGCACCAGACGTGTCATCGCGGACCACTCCCTACGCCGAGTTGCTCGAGGATCGCCCCGACCGGACCGGGCACGCCGGGCGCGGGCGGCTGCGCCATCAGCGGCGGCAGCGGCAGGATCGACACCGTCGGCCAGCCCGGACGCGGTCCGTTGCCGTTGTAGTACGGGTTGGTCGGGTTCACCGGCACGGGCGGACCCACCGGCGGGATGTACACCGGGTCGGGTTTGCCGACACCCAGGTTGCTGAGGGTTACGCCGATCTGCTGGTCGACCGACAACCACGTGTTCACGCTGCCGCCGAAGGTGCTCTCCAGCGCCGAGTCGGGGAACGGGTAGGTCGGGATCAACGGAACCGCGGTGACCAGATCCGGCGCCGACCGGCCCAGCTCCTGCAGCGTCGGCCGCAGCGAGGTCAGGTCGCGGATCAGGTCGTCCTTCGCGGTGTTCAGCACGTCGAAGCCCGCTTCGCCCAGCCGGTCCAGCTGCGCGAGCAAGGCGACCAGTTGCGGGCGCTGCTCTTCCAGGATCTTGATGCCCTTGGGCAGCTCGTCGAGGATCTTGCCGATCTGATCGGTCTGCCTGCTCACCCTCGCGCTGAGCACGTCGAGGCCGTCCAGCGCGCGGGTGATGTCGTCCACCTGCTGGTTCAGGCCGTCGATCAGCGTGTTCGCCTGCTCGATCAGCGAGCGGACGCGGTCCTCGCGGCCGCCGATGGTCTTGTTCAGCTCGGTGACGATCGGCTGCAACTGCGCGACGCCGCCGCCGTTGAGCAGCAGCGACAACGCGCCGAGCACCTGCTCGACCTCGGTGGCGTGCCGGGTGCGGTCGACCGGGATGACCGAGCCGTCGGCCAGCCTGGTCGGCTCCGGCTCGGCGGCGGGCTTGGAGAGCTCGATGAACTTCTCGCCGAGCAGGTTCGACTGCCTGACCTCGGCCCGCGCGTTGGCGGGCAGGTTCACCGACGAGTTGACCACGGTGCGCACCGTGGCGGTCCACTGGTCCTTGCCGATGCTGATCTTCTCGACCCGGCCGACCGGCACACCCTCGACCTTCACCGCCGACTGCGGCACGAGGTCGAGGACATCGTCGAACTGGATGTCGATGTGCATGGGGTGCTCGCCCACGTCCGCGCCGCCGGGCAGCGGCACGCTGTAGATGCCGTCGGAGGCGCACGACGTGATCAGCGCGCCGGTCAGGCCGAGCGCCAACGCCGCGCCGAAACCGCGTGCGAGCGAACGGATTCGAGTGCTCATCGCGCCCCTCCCTGCGACGGCGGAAGCCGGTCCGACGGCGTGCCGGGCACTGTGCCAGGCACCGGGTCGCGCTGCTGGTTCTCGCCGCTGAGGATGCCGAACGGCAGGTTCAGCGTCGGGGTCTGCACCCCGGCGGTGATCTGGTCGGTGATCTCCTTGCAGTGGTCGAGGACCGGCCGCATCTGCCTGCCGAGCGCCTCGAACTTGGGATCGCCCGGCATCAGCTTGGACAGGTCGAGCATCTTGCACACCACGCCGAACGGGTCCTGCAGTTCGGGGAAGTTCGCGCGCATGTCGAGGGTGCCCGATTCGGCGTTGTGCACGTTGATCAGGTTGCTCAGCGCCACCGGCAGGACCGGAAGCAAGGCGGCCACGTCGTCGCGCTGGTCCGACAGCGTCTTGGTGAGCTGGATCAGCTTTTCGGCGTTGTCCGCGATCAGGCCGCGGTTGTCGTCGATGAAGCGGGCCACGTCACCCAGCGCGATCGACAGCAGGTTCAGCGCCGCGCCGAGATCCTGCCGCTCGTCGGCGAGGAACGTCGACAGATCGGCCAGCTGCGTGTTGAACTGCCGGACCTGCTGGTCGTTCTGGGCCAGCATGGTGATGAAGGACTGCAGGTTCTTCACCGTGTCGAAGATGTCGCCGCGCGCGTCCGACAGGTAGCGGACCGCCCGCGACAGCTGGGTGAGGCTGTTGGCCAGCGCCTCGCCGTTGCCCGACAGGTTCGCCGCGCCGGTGCGCACCAGTTCGTTCACCGCTCCCTGGGCGTTGGCGCCATTGGGACCGAGCGCGTCGGAGAGTTCGGTGATGCTCTTGTACAGCTGGTCGACTTCCACCGGCGTCGCCGTGCGCTCCCGGGGAATGGTCGCGTCGCGCGCCATCTTCGGGCCGCCGGTGTACACCGGGGTGAGCTGGATGTAGCGGTCCGACACGATCGACGGCGTGATCTGGGCGGCTCGCGCGTCCGCGGGCACGTCGTACTTGCGGTCCACGCTCATCACGATCTTGACCTGGTCGCCCTGCGGCTCCACCGAATCCACCGAGCCGACCGGCACGCCGAGGATGCGGACGTCCGAACCCTCGTAGATGCCGACCGAGCGGTCGAAGTAGGCGGTGATCTTGGTCGTGGACAGCCGGTTGAACAGCCACCACAGCACCACCGCCACCAGCACGGCGAGCACGACGATCAGCGCGATGCCCACCTTGGCGCCGCGGCTGGAGCCGCGCACCGCGCCGACCGGATCGCTACGCCAGTTGTCCGCCACGTCAGTTACCTCCCAAAGTGCGGATCGGCTGACGGTAGCCGGGGATTTCGGGCAGCGCGGGCGGCAGCACGTTGACGATCACCGCGTCGAACCAGCGTCCGGTGCCGAGCACGCTGGCGTACAGGCTGTAGAACGGCGCCGCGAGTTCCAGCGTCTTGGAGACGTTCTGCTGGTTGTCGTTGAGCAGATCGATGGCGGCGCGGAGGTTCCGCAGCGCGGGCCCGATCTGTTCCTCGTTGTCGTGCACGAGCGCGCTCAGCTCCGCGGAGACCGTCTTGGCGCCGGAGAGCAACTGCTTGATCGACTGCTGCCTGACATTGAGTTCGGCGAGCAACTGGCCGCCGTTGGCGAGCAGACGCTCGAACTCCGCGTTGCGGTCGGCGAGGATCTTGGTGGTCTGCCTGGTCGCGGCGAACAGCTTCTTCAACTCCTGATCACGCTTGGCCAGCGTCTCCGACAGCCGGGCGACGCCGTCGATGGAGCCGCGGATCTCCGGCGGCGTCGTCTCGAAGGCCTCCGACAGCACCTGCATACTCTTGGCCAGCTGCGTGGTGTCGATCTGATCGATCGTGCGCGCGGCATCGGTGAACGCGTCCACCACGTCGTACGGCGACACCGTGCGCGAGAGCGGAATCCGGGAGCTCGGATCGGCCGGTTTCGAGCCTCGCGGATCGAGCGCGAGGTACTTCTGGCCGAGCAGCGTCTTGATCTGGATGGACGCGGTGGTCTCGTTGCCGATCCAGGTGTCCTTGGTGCGGAAGTCGACGAGAACGCGGTCACCGTCGAGCCGAACGTCGGACACCGAGCCGACCTTGACGCCGGCCACCCTGACCTCGTTGCCCTTCTTCAGGCCCGCCGCCTCGCGGAATTCCGCGGTGTACTTGGTGCCCGCGCCGATGATCGGCAACTGATCCAGGAAGAACGCCGACATCGTCACCAACAGCACGACGGCGATGCCGAGCGCGCCGAGGAACGCCGGGCTGCGCTTGCCGAGCAGAATGCGGTCCTCCATCAGCGAGCCTTCCCGTGGCAGCGCGGCGCGGCGTTCGTGTATATCGGCTGGTTGATCGTCGGCAGTCCCGCGGGCAGGTTGAGCTGCGGCGCGTCGACCGCGCCCGACCCGACGACGATGTCGATGCCGCACAGATAGAACTGGAACCAGGAGCCGTAACTCGCGGCGCGGCCGAGCTTCTCCATCTTCAGCGGCAGGTTGGTCAGCGCTTCGTTCACCTCGTCCTGCCGCTCGTCGAGCGTGCCGGTCAGCTGGCTCAGACCAGCGATCGACCCTTGCAGCGTCGGACGCACCGGGACGAGCAGGTCCGAGGTCGCCGAGGTCAGGTTGGCCAGCGAGGTCACCGAGCGGCCGATCGTGTCCCGATCGGCGTTGAGGCCGCTGATCAGCGCCTCGGTGTTCACGATCAACTGATCGAACTGGTCGTCGCGCTGGTTGACGGTGTCGAGCACGGCGGTCAGATTGCGGGTCAGCTCACCGATCACCGCGTCCTTGTCGGCGATCTTGTTGGTCAGGTTCGCCGTGGTCGCGACCAGATCGTGGATGGTGCCCTGCTCGCCCTGGAAGACCTGGATGATCTCGAAGGACAGCTTGTTCACGTCCTCCGCGGTCAGCGTGCGGAACAGCGGCCGGAAGCCGTTGAACAGCGTGGTCAGATTGAGCGCGGGCCTGGTGCGCTCCAGCGGGATGGTGCCGCCCTCGTTGAGCTTCTTGCCCTGCTCCCCGGTCCCCTGTTCCAGCGCTATGTAGCGCTGGCCGACCAGGTTGCGGTACCTGATCGTCGCGGTGGTCGACGCAGGCAGCCAATCCCGGTCGGTGAGTTCGAACTTCACTTCGGCCAGCCGCTTGTCGACGATGGACACATCGGTGACCTTGCCGACCCGCACGCCTGCGATGCGGACCTCGTCACCGGGGTTGAGCGAGGTGACGTCGGTGAACCTGGCCTTGAACTTCGTGCCGCCACCGGTGTAGTTGGCGATCGACAGCGCGAGCACCGTGGTCACGAACAAGGTCACCAGAACAAAGATGATCAGCTTGGTCAGCGGCCCGCCGAGGCCGCGCAGTTGCTGCTTCATCGCACGCTCACCTCGCTTCCGCGGAACGCGGGCGCGCCTGCCCTGGTCACCCAGCCGGGCACCTGATCAGGGGCGACGCCGTTGGCCGCGCCGTAGATCGCGCCGAGCGACTGCCGCTCCATCGGGGAATCGGCGATCGTCGGCATCTTGCTCGCCGGGTGGACGCCGAACTGCGGCGGCTCCAGATGACCGGTCTCCTGGTCACCCGGGTTGCGGCTCGGGACGGCGTAGGAGCCGTCGTTGTTCGGGCCGCCGGTGTACTGGCCCGGATCGACGCCCAACGGCATCTCGGGGATGCACCACGGACCCCTGGTGTCCAGCCAGCGCGGCTCGTCCTGGTTGGGCAGGTACTTGCCGCGGGTATTGGTCAGTTCGATGGTCACTCGGGAACCCGGGGTGTCGGTGCCCTTGCCGAAGATCCGGTCGATGCGCGGCTTCAGCTGCGCGAAGTTCGCCAGCGAGCAGGCGTAGTTGGGCGAGTAGTAGGCCAGCTGCTCCAGCGCGGGGCGGGAGTCGGCGGCCACGTCGATGATGTTGTCGCGGTTGGCCAGCAGGAACTCGGTGGTGGTGGCCGAGGTCGGCGTCAGCGTCGCGTACAGGGCGTCGATGTCGGTGCGCCGCTGCACGATCGTGGCGTTGGTGGTGCGCAGGTTGTCCAGGGCCTGGATCAGCTGCGGCGCCGCGTCGGAGTAAGTGGCCGCCACCTCGGCGAAGCTGCGCAGATCGGCCCTCAGGTCCGGAAGCACCACATTGACCTGGCGGAAGATGTCGTCCAGCTTGTCGACGCTCTCGCCCAGCGCGGTGCCCTGCCCGGACAGCGCCTGCGACAGCGCGCCCAGCGTGGCCGCGAGATCCTGCGGCGGGATGGCCTGCAGCAAGGGCAGCACATCGTCGAGCAGTTTGCTCAACTCGATGGCGTTGCCGCTGACGTCCTGGTGCAGCGTCACGCCGTCGGTCAGATGCCGCGGGCTCGGGTCCTGCGGGATCACCAGATCCACGTAGCGCTCGCCGAACAGCGTCTTGGGCAGCAGGCGCGCGGTCGCGTTGTCGGGAATCTGCTGCGCCTTGTCCGGGTTGATGGCCAGGTTCAAGGTCACCGCGCCGCCTTCGGAGCTGCTCGAGCGCACCTCGCCGACGGTGATGCCGCGCACCTTCACATCCGCGTTGCGGGTCAGCGCGTTGCCGACGCTGTCGGTGATCAGGTCGACGTGGACCGTCTTCACGAATTGCTTGTTGTAGATCGCGATGGTCGTCCACAGGAACAGCGCGACCACGACGAAGAACGCGATCCCCAGCACTCGAGTTCGCAGCTTCGCCGTCGAGCGCCAGGTTTGGGTGCGGCTCATCCGGCCACCCGAACCGTGGTGGTGGTGCCCCAGATCGCGAGGCTGAGGAAGAAGTCGAGCACGTTCACCAGAACGATCGCGGCCCGGACCGCGCGGCCGACCGCGACGCCGACGCCCGCGGGCCCGCCGGTGGCGTGGAACCCGTAATAGCAGTGCACCATGATGATCACGAACGCGAAGACCAGCACCTTGAGGAACGAATAGAGCACGTCCTCCGGTGGCAGGAACAGACTGAAGTAATGGTCGTAGGACCCGCTGGATTGCCCGTTGAACCAGATGCTGATCGTCCGCGACGCGATGAACGTGCCGAGCAACCCGACGATGTAGAGCGGGATCACCGCGAGGAACCCGGCGATCACACGGCTGGTCACCAGGAACGGCACGCCGGGCACCGCCATCACCTCGAGCGCGTCGATCTCCTCGGAGATCCGCATCGCGCCCAGCTGCGCGGTGAAACCGCAACCGACCGTCGCCGAGAGCGCGAGCGCGGCGACCAGCGGCGCGATCTCACGGGTGTTGATGTAGGCGGTGAGGAAGCCGGTGAGCACCGAACTACCGAGCGCGTCGAGGGCTTTGAAGCCCTGCAGGCCGACGACGACGCCGACGGAGCCGGACATGAACACGATGACGCCGATGGTGCCGCCGATCACCGCCAGCGCGCCGGTGCCGAAGGTGACCTCGGCCAGCAGCCGCATGACTTCCTTGCGGTAGTGCACCGCGGTCCGCGGGATCCACGCGATGGCCCGCGTGTAGAACGACATCTGCTCGCCCGCGCGATCGATGACGTTGAGCGGCATCCGAGCGACTTCACCAACCCGGCGCAGGGACTTGGCGACCGGGGTCCGGTACGACGTGGCCATCCGTCAGGCACCCTTGGCCGGGACGACCTGTAGGTACACCATGGTCAGGATGAGATTCACGAAGAACAGCACCATGAACGTGATCACCACGGATTGGTTCACCGCGTCACCGACTCCTTTCGGGCCCCCTTTGGGATGCAGCCCCTTGTACGCGGCGATGACGCCGGCGAGCAGACCGAATATCGCCGCCTTGATCTCACCGATCCACAGGTCGGGCAGCTGGGCGAGGGCGGAGAACGACGCCAGGTAGGCGCCGGGGGTGCCGCCCTGCAGCAAGACGTTGAAGAAGTACCCACCCGCGATGCCGACCACCGATACCAGGCCGTTGAGCAGCAGCGCGACCAGCATCATGCCGAGCACGCGCGGCACCACCAGCTTTCGCACCGGATCGATGCCGAGCACTTCCATCGCGTCGATTTCCTCGCGGATGGTGCGCGAGCCGAGATCGGCGGCCACCGCCGACCCGGCCGCGCCCGCGATGATCAGGGCCGTCACGACGGGAGCCGCCTGCTGGACGGTTGCCAGCACACTGGTAGCGCCCGTGAAGGATTCCGCGCCGAGCTGTTTGATCAGCGAGCCGGTCTGCAATGCCACGACCGCGCCGAACGGAATCGCGACGAGCGCGCTGGGCAGGATCGAGACACTCGCGATGAACCAGGACTGCTCGATGAACTCCCGCCACTCGAAGGGGCGGCGGAATGTCTTCCGCAAAACGTCGAGGAGCAGCGCAAAGATGTTGCCGGCCTGGGCAAACCCCGACTCCAGGGGAGTTCGCAATCGCGCCAGGGTCGAATTCACGATCGCAGATGTTACCCGTTAGTTGTGTTGCGTCGCACGGTGGTGTCGAACGCACCACCCTGATAATT
>NZ_BDBC01000087.1 GCF_001612785.1 Nocardia beijingensis NBRC 16342 | reverse complement strand
GTTCGGTTTGACCCGATTGATCGGTGAAGCAACTTTTCAAGCCTAGCTCAGCCGTGAACCCAGTTGCAAACCGGGGTCTCGTTCGAGCTCGTGTGATCGTCAGGCGCTCCTCGTCCTACCTCGTTTCCCTGGCCTCTCGCTCAGCGTTTCCGCTCAGCTCCTCGGCCCCGGGTCGGTGTCCGTGTCGCTCTGACTTGGAATAAGTTACGTGTCTGCGTGCACCATGTCAAATCACCTGGTCAGCGCGCGTTTTTCAAGAACACTTTGCGTAACTTGCCACCGACCCGGACGCCGCGGCGCTCAATCCGTGACGCCGACCCGCGTTACATCGCCGCCGAGGGCCTGCAGCTGCTCGACGAAGTTGGGATATCCGCGGTCGATGTGGAAGACGTCGTGCACTTCGGTGGTCCCGTCGGCGACCAAGCCCGCGAGGACCAGACCAGCGCCGGCCCTGATGTCCGAGGACCACACCGGCGCGCTCGACAACCGCGGAATCCCGCGCACCACCGCGTGGTGCCCATCGGTGCGCGCGTCGGCGCCGAGCCGGATCATCTCCTCCACGAACCGGAAGCGCGCCTCGAAGATGTTCTCGGTGATCATCGAAGTGCCGTCCGCGATGGACGCGAGGCCGATGGCCATCGGCTGCAAGTCGGTGGGGAAACCGGGGAACGGCAGGGTGGAGAAGTTCACCGCGCGCGGCCGCTCGGCCTGGACCACCCGGAAGCCGTCCTGCTCGAAGGAGATGCGCGCACCCGCTGACCGCAACTTGTCCAGCACCAGCGACAGGTGCTTGGGGTTCACGCCGGTGACGCGGATGTCGCCCAGCGTCATCGCTGCGGCGATGCCCCAGGTCGCGGCGACGATGCGGTCGCCGATCACGCGGTGCGTGGTCGGGTGGAGGCGTTCGACCCCCTGAATGGTGAGCACCGAGGTGCCCGCGCCACTGATCCGCGCGCCCATCTGGACGAGCATGTTGCACAGATCGACGATGTCGGGCTCGCGCGCCGCGTTGTCGATCACCGTCTCCCCCTCGGCGAGCACCGCCGCCATGAGGATGTTCTCGGTCGCGCCGACCGAGGGGAAGTCCAGCCGGATTCGTGCGCCCTGCAACTCGTCGGCCTTGGCCACCACACAGCCGTGTTCGATCTCGCTGGTCGCGCCGAGCAGGCGCAGACCAGCCTGGTGCATGTCCAGCGGGCGGGAACCGATGGCGTCACCGCCGGGCAGCGCGACGACGGCGCGCTTGCAGCGCGCCATCAGCGGACCGAGCACGCACACCGACGCGCGGAACTGGGTCACCGCAGGGAAGTCCGCGTGATACTTCGGTTCGGCGGGCGTGGTGATGCTGACCACCCCGCCGTCGATGGTCACGTCGCAGCCGAGACCACGGAGGACATCGCCCATCAGCGGCACGTCGAGGATGTCCGGACAGTTCGTGATCGTGGTGGTGCCCTCGGCCAGCAACGCAGCGGCCATCAGTTTGAGGACGCTGTTCTTGGCGCCCCCCACCGTGACCTCACCGACGAGTCGATTTCCGCCGGTAACCAAAAACCGTTCCATGCCGCCTCTCCGCGTATTCGGCGCACTGTTGGTGCAAGGATAGTTGGGGCGGCGCACTCCGGTGCCGCCTCTCCACGACTCCCCTCGCCTCCGGACGTTTTCGCTGTCGGAGCGAGTGCCGCGGGATGGGCGTACTGCGATCGACGAGGTGGTCTCGTCACCTTGTCGGCCATACCCAGCGATCGCTCGGGTACGCGCCTGCGGTGCTACGCGATCAGACGCCCGGCCGTTCTCCGCCGGGCTTCCACAGGATATCGCCGCCGGGATTGGCCACCCGGCTCAGGATGAACAGCAGGTCCGAGAGGCGATTGAGGTACTTGGCCGGCAACACGTTGGTGTCCTCCGGATGGGTCTCGATCGCCGCCCAGGCCGAGCGCTCCGCGCGGCGAGCGACCGTTCGCGCGGTGTGCAGCAGCGCCGCCAGCGGCGTTCCGCCGGGCAGGATGAACGAATCGAGCGCGGGCAGCCCGGAATTGAACTCGTCGCACCATGCTTCGAGCCGATCGATGTAGGGCTGGGTTACCCGCAGCGGCGGATACTTCGGCTCCGCGACCACGGGGGTGGACAGGTCGGCCCCGGCGTCGAACAGATCGTTCTGTATCTGCCGCAGCACCGCGAGCATCGTTTCATCCGGGCCGCCGAGGGCGATCGCGACGCCGATGGCGGCGTTCGTCTCGTCGCAGTCTGCGTAGGCGACCAAGCGTGGGTCGGTTTTCGCGACCCGGGAGAAGTCGCTCAATCCCGTGGTCCCGTCATCGCCGGTCCGGGTGTAGATCCGGGTCAAGTGCACGCTCACAGCACAACCCTAACGGGAGCGGCGGGCGCGGGCCGCCGATAGCCGTCGGACCCAGGATGACTACAGGCCCGGCATCCGCCGGGTGCGATCGGAGGGGCGGGACTCCACCCAGGAGAGAAAGGCGGTCAGGGAGTCGCGATCAAGGGCCAGCTCGAAGTCGCCCGCGCGGTCGGACACCGCGATCACGGCGATGTCGTCGGTCATGATGTCGTACTCGTCACCGCGCGGGCCGCGGCGATCGCCGATCTCGATGCCCTGCCGCTGAATGGTGGAGTCCGGGCCCAGTTTCAGGCTGGTGAGTTTGAAGAAGACGAGACGGTCCTCGTCGTAGCGGATCAGTCCGTGCCGCCACCCCTGACCGCCGCGAGCGGGGAGGACACGCAGGATCGCGGCGGTTCCGCCGCGCCGCAGCATGATCAGGCGGTAAGTCGAAGCGAGGGCCAAGAACACGAGCGTCAGCACCAGAATGATCAGGAGAACCATCCCGGTTTGCAATGCGTTCGTCCCTTCGCTCCGCCGCCGTGTGGTCCACACGGTATTCCACTGGCGATGTGCACAAGCTATTCGTGTTACGCAGGCTTTCGCCTCCGAGCCCCGACGCGCACACCGCGTGCGGTCATTCAATCACGGCCGCGAGTTTACAAATGCCCCGGCCGTGTCCGACTCGCCTGAAAGACGCTGTCGGCGGTGAAGAAGGCTTCACCGCCGACAGCGATCGTTCTCGATAACAGGTTGTAGTTACGCGTTCGTGGTCTGCTCGACCGCGCGCACCCGAGCCTGAGCGACCCGCTGCTGCTCCTCGCTGGCAGCGGAGTCGGCCAGCACCCTGCGGGCCTCCTCGACGTCCACCTCGTCGGCGAATTCCGCCGACTCGGCGAGCACCCGAACCGAGTTCGCGGTCACCGAGAAGAAGCCGCCGTGCACCGCGGCGACGACCCGCTGACCATCGGTGTCCACGATCGTCACGGTGCCGCCCTCGACCAGCTGGCCGAGCAAGGGTTCATGGCCCGCCATGATGCCGATCTGGCCCTCGGTGGTCTGCGCGCTGACGAACGTCGCCTGGCCGGACCAGAGCAGACGTTCGACCGCGACGAGATCGACTGACATTTCCGCCATCGGTGACTACTTTCCGAGGATCTTCTTCGCGGCCGCCTCGACGTCGTCGAGACCACCGCAGCTGTTGAAGGCCTGCTCCGGGTAGTTGTCGAACTCACCCTTGCAGACGCGGTCGAAGTCGTCGATGGTCTGCTCGAGCGGCACGACCGAACCCGGCTGACCGGTGAACTTCTCGGCCACGATGAAGTTCTGGCCAAGGAACTTCTCCAGGCGACGGGCGCGGCCGACGAGCACCTTGTCCTCTTCGGACAGCTCGTCCATACCGAGGATGGCGATGATGTCCTGCAGTTCCTTGTACTTCTGCAGGATCCGCTTCACCTCGTTGGCCACCCGGAAGTGCCGGTCGCCGACGATCGAGGCCTCCAGGATGCGGGAGGTCGAGGTCAGCGGGTCGACGGCCGGGTAGATGCCCTTCTGCGAGATCGGGCGGGAGAGCTCGGTCGTCGCGTCGAGGTGGGCGAAGGTGGTCGCCGGAGCCGGGTCGGTGTAGTCGTCGGCGGGCACGTAGATCGCCTGCAGCGACGTGATGGACCGACCACGGGTCGAGGTGATGCGCTCCTGCAGCTCACCCATCTCGTCGGCCAGCGTGGGCTGGTAACCGACGGCGGAGGGCATGCGGCCGAGCAGGGTCGACACCTCGGAACCCGCCTGGGTGAACCGGAAGATGTTGTCGATGAACAGCAGCACGTCCTGGTGCTGCACGTCGCGGAAGTACTCGGCCATGGTCAGGGCCGAGAGGGCGACGCGCATACGGGTGCCCGGCGGCTCGTCCATCTGGCCGAAGACGAGGGCGGTGTCCTGGAGGACGCCCATCTCCTCCATCTCCAGGCGAAGGTCGGTGCCCTCACGGGTGCGCTCGCCGACGCCGGCGAACACCGAGGTGCCGGAGAACTCCCGGGCGATACGGGTGATCATCTCCTGGATCAGAACGGTCTTGCCGACACCGGCGCCACCGAACAGACCGATCTTGCCACCCTTCACGTACGGGGTGAGCAGGTCGATGACCTTGATGCCCGTCTCCAGGATCTCAGTCTTGCCCTCGAGCTGGTCGAACGACGGCGGCTTGCGGTGGATGCCCCACTGCTCGCCATCGCGGCCGAGGCCGGGGGTGTCCAGGCAGTCGCCGAGCGCGTTGAAGACGTGGCCCTTGACCACGTCACCGACCGGCACCGAGATCGGCTTGCCGGTGTCGGTGACGGTGGCGCCGCGGACCAGGCCGTCGGTCGGCTGCATCGAGATGGTGCGCACGATGTTGTCGCCGAGGTGCTGGGCGACCTCGAGGGTCAGCGTCTTGGCCACCGAGGTCAGGGTGATCTCGGCGTGCAGAGCGTTGAACAGCTCGGGGATGGCTCCGCGCGGGAACTCGACGTCCACGACGGGGCCGATGACCCGGACGACGCGACCTGCGGCGCCGCCGGTCCGGCTCGTGTTGTCTTGAGTGACAGCTGCGGTCATTGGTGTTGGTTCTCTCCGTGTCGATGTGCGGCTCTCGGGAGCCGCAGGCGCTTAGTCGCGGTCCGAGCTCGACGCCAGCGCGTTCACGCCGCCGACGATTTCGCTGATTTCCTGCGTGATCTGGGCCTGACGCACCGAGTTCGCCTCGCGCTGGAGCACGCTCGCGAGCTCGTTGGCGTTGTCGGTGGCGGCCTTCATTGCGGTGCGCCGAGCCGCTGACTCGGATGCCGCTGCCTCGAGCAACGACGCGTAGATGCGCGTGTTGACGTACTTCGGCAGCAGCGCCGCCAGCAGCACATCGGCGTCGGGCTCGAATTCGTACTGCGCGTGGACGTCCGCGGTCGGGGAATCCGACACGATGTCCTCACCCAGGTCGAAGTTCTCGTCGACGTAGCTCACCTGGATCGGCGCCAAGCGGCGCACCTCAGGGGTCTGCGTCAGCATCGACACGAAGCGGGTGTACACGACGTGCAGCTCATCGACACCGGCGATGTCACCCGTGCCGTTCGGAGCGGGCACGGCCCCGTCGGAGCCCGCCATGAAGGCGTCGACCAGGTGATGGCAGGCCGAGGAAGCATCGGTGTACTTCGGCTGCTGCGAGAACCCGGTCCACGCCGACACGTACGGGCGGTTGCGGAAGGCGTAGTACGTCAGGCCCTTGTTGCCCATGACGTACAGCACCGGCTCCTTGCCCTCGTCGCGCAGGGTGGTCATCAGCTCTTCGGCACGCTTGAGCACGTTCGAGTTGTAGCCACCACACATGCCGCTGTCACTGGTGATCACCAGCACGGCCGCCCGGCGCGGGTTGGGGCGCTCGGTCAGCAGCGGATGCGACAGGTTCTTCGACGCGCTCGCCAGCTCACTGAGGACCTTGGTGATCTCCTCCGCGTACGGCTTCGCGGCCGCGACCCTCGCCTGGGCCTTGGAGATGCGCGAGGTCGCGATCAGCTCCTGGGCCTTGGTGATCTTCTTGATCGAATTCACACCACGAATGCGGGAGCGCAATTCACGCAAACTTGCCATCAGCGGTTCACACTCCCTTCATTCGCTGCGTGGGATGGGCGGCGTCCGCCGGGCACGAGGTGGTTACTTCCACTCCCGTGCCCGTCGCGTACGCCGCGGATCGAATAGCGCATTTGCCGGCTCGCGTTACTTCTCGACGTGCTTGCGGGTCACCGACAGCGACTCGACCTCTTCGTGGTCGAGCTGGCCCGCCTCCGCCTCGTTCACCACGGGAGTGCCGTCGGAGGTGAGGAAGGTCCCGAGGAACTTCTTGGTCGCCGCCTCGACCTGCTCGGCCGCCTCGCCGTCGAGCACCTTGCCGCCCTCGATCGCCTTGAACGCGTCGGCGGCGCTGCGGTGCAGATCCTCGAGCAGTTCGGCGTTGAAGCGGCGGATGTCGGCGACCGGGATCGAGTCGAAGTGGCCGCGGTCGACCAGGTAGATCGAAATGATCTGGTCCTCGACCGGCACCGGCGAGTACTGGTCCTGCTTGAGCAGCTCGACCCAGCGGGCGCCGCGCTCGAGCTGGGCCAGCGAGGCCGCGTCCAGGTCGGAGGCGAAGGCGGAGAACGCCTCCAGCTCGCGGTACTGCGCCAGCTCGAGGCGCAGCGAACCGGCGACCTTCTTCATGCCCTTGGTCTGGGCGGCGCCACCGACGCGGGAGACCGAGGTACCGACGTTGATCGCGGGGCGGACGCCCTTGTTGAACAGGTCGGACTCGAGGAACACCTGGCCGTCGGTGATGGAGATGACGTTGGTCGGGATGAACGCCGAGATGTCGTTGGCCTTGGTCTCGATGATCGGCAGACCGGTCATCGAGCCGCCGCCCAGCTCGTCGGACAGCTTCGCGCAGCGCTCCAGCAGCCGGGAGTGCAGGTAGAAGACGTCACCGGGGTACGCCTCGCGGCCCGGCGGACGACGCAGCAGCAGCGAGATGGCGCGGTAGGCCTCGGCCTGCTTGGTCAGGTCGTCGAACACGATGAGCACGTGCTTGCCCTGGTACATCCAGTGCTGGCCGATGGCCGAACCGGTGTAGGGGGCCAGCCACTTGAAGCCGGCGGAGTCGGAGGCCGGGGCGGCGACGATGGTGGTGTACTCCAGCGCGCCGTGCTGCTCCAGCGCGGCCTTCACGCCCGCGATGGTGGAGCCCTTCTGGCCGATGGCGACGTAGATGCAGCGGACCTGCTTGGTCGGGTCGCCGGTCTCCCAGTTGGCCTTCTGGTTCAGGATCGCGTCGATGCAGACCGCGGTCTTGCCGGTCTTGCGGTCGCCGATGATCAGCTGACGCTGGCCGCGGCCGATGGCGGTCAGCGCGTCGATCGCGGTGATGCCGGTGGCCAGCGGCTCCTCGACCGGCTGGCGCTCCAGCACGGTCGCGGCCTGCAGCTCGAGCACGCGCTGTTCCTCGGACTCGATCTCGCCGAGGCCGTCGATCGGCTGGCCCAGCGGGTTCACCACGCGGCCGAGGAACTTGTCGCCGACCGGAACCGAGAGCACGTCACCGGTCCTGCGGACCTCCTGGCCCTCCTCGATCTCGGCGAACTCGCCGAGGATGACCGCGCCGATCTCACGGTCCTCGAGGTTCAGCGCGACGCCGAGCACGCCGCCCGGGAACTCGAGCAGCTCGTTGGCCATCGCCGAAGGCAGGCCGCTGACGTGCGCGATGCCGTCACTGGTGTCGGTGACCACACCGACTTCTTCGATGGAGGTCTCGGGGGTGTAGCTCTTGGTGTAGCTCTCGATCGCGCTACGGATCTCGTCGGAGGAGATCGTCAGCTCCGCCATGTTCTTCCTGCTCTCGCTGTCTGGGTCTGGAATGTCGGGGGTGGTGGAAGCGCGCTAGGTCAGGGCCCTGCGCATCTTCTCCAGTCGGCCGATGGCGCTGCCGTCGATCACGTCGTCACCGACGCGCACCACGACTCCGCTCAGCAAACTCGGGTCGACCTGGATGTGCACCGTGGTCGCCTTGCCGTAGATGCGCCGCAGCGAGGCGGCAAGCCGGTCGCGCTGCTGCTCGGTGAGCCCGATCGCGGCGCGCACATGCGCGACGATCTGATCGCGGCGCGCCGCCGCGAGGTCGGACAGCTCGTCGAAGGCGGCGCTGATGCCCGACCGCTGCCTGGTCACCACCTGCTCCGCCAGGGTCAGGGTGATGGGCTCCGTCTTGCCCGCGAGCAGCCGTTGGATCAGCTCGCTCTTGGCCGAAGCCTGCTGCGACCGATCCGAGAGCGCCTGCTCCAACTCGGGGTTGTCGCTGATGATCCGGCCGAGCCGGAACAGCTCGTCCTCGACCGCTTCGATCCGGCCGCGCTGGGCCGCCGACTCCAGCAACGCCTCCTGGCCGAGCAACACCAAGGTGTCCACCAGATCGGAGGTGCGCGACCAGTTCTCGGCCACCGCGGTGGTCAGCACTGCCAGCGTGGCAGCGCTGACCTTGCCGCCGAAGACCCGCTCGCTGAGTTCCGCGCGCGCGGAACCCGGCACCGACACGTCCGCGAGCGCCACACGCAGCGAACGCTGGTCGTCCAGCACGGCGACAACGGCGAACAGTTCCGAGCCCGTCGTGGCCGCAGCACTGTCGCTTCCGGTCAGAGCGGCCCGAAGCGCCTCCCGAGACCGGGCACTGGCCTCGCGGCTCGCTGCGTACATGCTTCTCACTTTCGCGTCGTTACCTTCCGACCCCGATGCCTGCGTCGGTCTGGTCGAGCTCGTCGAGGAACCGGTCGATCGAGGCAGCCTGCTTGGCCTCGTCCGAAACCGACTGCCCGATGATCTTCTCGGCCAGGTCGACGGCCGTGCGGCCGACCTCGTGGCGCAGCTCCGTCAGGATCTGCTGGCGCTGTGCTTCCAGCTGGGTGTGGCCAGCCGCGATGATGCGGTCGGCCTCGGCCTGGGCCTCCGAGCGCATCTGCGCCAGGATCTCCTGGCCCTGGGTGCGCGCGTCCTCCCGGATGCGCGCGGCCTCGAGCCGGGCGTCGGCCAGTTGCTGCTGGTACTGCTGCAGGGTGAGCTGAGCTTCTTCCTGCGCGGCTTCCGCGCGAGCGATGCCGCCTTCGATCTTCTCGGAACGCTCGTCGAGCGTCTTCATCAAGCGCGGGACCACGTACTTGTAGAACAGGGCCGCGATGATGACGACGCAGACGATCGACCAGACGATGTCGTACGTTTCGGGGACGAGAGGATTCACATCCTCTCCCTCCGCCGCCGCGAGCAAAACTGACTCGTACATCGGAATCAGAAAATGAAGCCGGCGACGAGACCGATGAGGGCGAGGGCCTCGGTGAACGCGATACCGAGGAACATGTTGGTGCGGATCGTGCCCTGCAGCTCGGGCTGACGCGCGATGCCCTCGATCGCCTTACCGACGACGATGCCGACGCCGATGCCGGGGCCGATCGCGGCGAGACCGTAGCCGACGGCGCCCAGGCCCTTGAAGGTGCTCTCGTTGGTGGCGGCTTCCTGGGCCAGGTAAGCGAGGCTCATGAGTCTTCCATTCCCTTTCTGTTGCTCACCCGCCGGTCGGCGTGGTGTAGCAGGTTTCCGGTAGTTGTGTCGGTCGGGTCAGTGATCGGCCGCGTGCTGCGCGAGTCCGATGTATACGGCGGTCAGCAGCGCAAACACGTAGGCCTGCAGGAAGATGACCAACAGCTCGAAGAGCGTGAATCCGAGTCCCGCGAGCAGCGAGAACGGCGAGAACACCTTCATCCACGAGGTGGCGTCGAACAGGAAGAACCAGGTCGCGCTGAAGAACAGCACCAGCATGATGTGGCCGGCCAGCATGTTCGCCATGAGTCGGACGGTCAGCGTGAACGGGCGCAGGATGAAGGTCGAGACGAACTCGATCGGAATCAGCAGCACGTGCAGCGCGGGGGGAACGTTCGGAACGACGATGCTGCTGCGCATGTAGTTGAAGAAGCCGTACTTCCTGATACCGACGTAGTTGAACGCCAGGTACGCGATGACGGCCAGCACCAGCGGCATGCCGATTCGGGCGTTCGACGAGATGTTCAACCCCGGAACGACACCCGAGAAGTTCAGAAAGAGGACCGTGAAGAAGATCGTCGCGATCAGCGGGAAGAACTTCCGTCCCGTTTCCTTGCCGAGGACCTCGCCACAGATCTGCTCCTTGACGAAGACCAGGCCGATTTCGGCGACATTCTGCAAGCCGCGCGGAACGATCCGGGGCGAGCGGAATGCCAGCACCATCACGACGCAGAGAACGGCCGTCATCAGAATGCGGATCAGCATCAATCGATCGAGTTCGAACGGCGTTCCCTCGAACAGCACAGCTGGAGGGAAGAAGTCGGTAAGCGACGGCGCGTGGAACTCGGCCGCCAGAGTGGTGACGCTCAGCGTTCTCTCCCGTGTTCGGGCCGCGGGTACGGTCATTCCCGCGGTTCGATCGGACATTGACGATCAATTTGGGTCGACTCAGGTCGGCTCGAAGTTCGTCAGCAGCTGTGCGGTGGTTCGAAATCCACCAGGCGTCTGTACGTGTGTCGGCGACATTCGTCGACATGCAGAACCGGAACACCCCTCGGAGCCCGGCACGGCAGTAAGCATAGCGACCCATGCAGGGGATCTCGGCGGTGACCCCTCACTGATCCCCGACTTGGTCGCTTGCTTACCAACACTTTACCAAGTCATCTACGACAGCGTGTAGGGGGTGGGGGTTTTTCGTTACTCGCGGGTACCGGAGGCGGGTTCGGAGTCGGTGGTCGTCACGTACGGAACCTTCTGCCGGACAACGCCGTAGGTTTCCGCGCCGAGCACGATGACCAGGGCGCCGACCACGGTGAGGAACAGGACGACGCGGTCGTAGAAGTCGAACCGCTGGAGGATCGCGACGACGATCAGCGCCACCAGGAGCTTGAGCGCCCAGCTGACCAGCATGACCAGACCGGCGGTGCTCGGCGGCAGTTTCGCGCCGAAGAGCACGACCGCGGCGGTGGTCAGGATGAAACCGCCGCCGATCGCGGCGCCCAAGACCGCACCCCACACACCGGCGACGCCCGAGACGGCGGCGCCGAGCGCCACGGCCAGCACCACCAGCACGCCCAAGCCGATCAGTCCGTAGCGCAGCGCGGCGCGCAGCGGCGCGTCGGGGCCGGGGACAGGTTCGGGTGTGAAGCTCACAGTCGCCGACTTTACCCGGACGCCGATCCGTCGCCCGCCGGGTCCCCACGCCGCAGCCCCGGAACGGCGGTGATCACCAACGCGAAAACCAGCCCGCCCGCCATCAGCAATACGACCAGCGTGCGATCCATCAGCGAGGTGCCGACCGCGCCGAAGGCGAGCACGCCGACCCACAAATAGATCAACAACACCACGCGGCGATGGGAATGACCGATCTGCAGCAAGCGATGATGCAAGTGCATTTTGTCCGGCGTCGAGAAACTCACCCCAGCGCGCACTCGGCGCACAATGGCGAGCAACAGGTCCAGCACCGGAATGAACATCACCGCGCCGACCAGCAACAGCGGAGAAAGCAGACCCACGATGTCGCGCGGACCGTATCCCTGCAGCGGGATTCGCCCCGAGGCGCCGGTCGAGACCGCGGCCAGCATCAATCCGATCAACATCGAGCCGGAGTCGCCCATGAAAATGCGGGCGGGCTGGAAATTGTGCGGCAGGAATCCCAGGCAGCCACCCGCGAGCGCGGCGGCGAGCAGCGCGGGCGGATAGGTGTCCACCGAGCCGCCCTGCTCGTTCATCAGCCCGAGGCAGAACACGAAGACCGCCAGCGCGGCGATCAGTCCCAAGCCCGCCGCGAGGCCGTCCAGACCGTCGACGAAGTTCATGGCGTTGACCAGGGTGACGGTGACCGCGACCGTGACCAAGCCGCCCTGCAGTCCGTCCAGCACCACCGTGGTGTTGCTGAACGGGTTGTAGATGACGTACCAGCCCAGGCCCATGACGGCCATCACACCCGCCGCCGTCACCTGTCCCGCGAACTTCGTCAGCGCGTCGAGGCCCCAGCGGTCGTCGACGATGCCGACCAGCACGATGATCGTGGCCGCCACCAGCACGGCGATCGGAATGTTGGGTTTGTAGTCGAAGCCGCTGCGCAGCGCGGGCAGCTGGTGGGCGAACAGCACCGCGGCGACCACGCCGATGTACATGCCGACGCCGCCCATCCGCGGAATCGGTTTGAGGTGCACGTCGCGGTCACGCGGCACGGCCACCGCGCCGAAGCCGATCGCGAGCACCCGCACCCCGCCGGTGGCCAGGAAGGTCACCACCGCGGAGATGAGCAGCACGACGAGCAGCTCCCGCAGCGGGACGACGGCGCTCGAACCCATCATCCGCGCTGGGCGGCGCCGCTGAGCGCTTCCGGCGACATGCCGAGCACCTCGGCGATGTCGGCGACGGGCACCGCGCCGACGCGCAGGATCCGCGGCTGGTCGGCGGTCAGGTCCACGATGGTCGAGGCGACCGCGTGCTCGGCAGGGCCGCCGTCGAGATAGACGCCGACCAGATCGCCGAGCTGCTCGCGGGCCTCGGCGGCGGTCTTCGCGGGCGGCTGCCCCGACACGTTGGCGCTGGACACCGCCAGCGGACCGACCTCACGCAACAGTTCGAGCGCGACCGGGTGCAGCGGCATCCGCAGCATCACCGTCCCGCGGGTGTCGCCGAGATCCCAGGCCAGCGAAGGCGCTTGCTGCACAACGAGACTCAGGCCGCCGGGCCAGAACGCCCGGATCAGCTCACGCGCCTGCGGACGCACCGAGAACACCAGGCCGTCGATGGTGTGCCAGGAACCGACGAGCACCGGCACCGGCATGTCCCTGCCGCGGCGCTTGGCCGCGAGCAGCGAACTCACCGCCGCCGAATCGAACGCGTCGGCGCCGAGCCCGTACAGGGTGTCGGTGGGCAGCACGACCAGCCGTCCGGATTTCAGGGCGCTGGTGGCTGCGGACAGTCCGGCGGCGCGCGAGTCGGGATCCGCGCAGTCGTAGACGGTACTCACGGCAACCATCCTGGCATGCTGGGCCGCCTCTCCGAGAACTCAGGCCGTACTAGTGGGGTGAAACGAGAGTTGCGTTCAGGTCTTGCGCCGGGTGCCGAGCGAGTTCTGGGCGTGCCCGGCGAGTTACCCATGTGCGTACGAAATCTGTTGTCACGTGGGATGCGGCGGCTGCCGCCGCGCATCGGGAGCATCCTCGATGCGGCCTTTGGGGCTCGGTGCAATACGCGGCGCGCTCGCGATCGTCTCGAGCGCGGGCCTTGCCGTTGGCCGACTGTACAGTGCCGCGCACGCCATAGTCGCCGAGTGCAAACCCCTCCGTTCGGCAGCGCACAGTGCCGTGCGGCAGCCGCGCCGATGCGACGTGGTCGGCATCACAGGAGCCGGGAAAGACCACACGAATTCGGTGCCCCACGCGAAGAACCGCGGGAAGACTCCCTCACGTGTGCATAGCGGCGACGAAGCGGGGCTTGCCTGCCAGGTCGGGGTGTTCGACGACGTCGGTGAAGGCGCCGGTGGCGGTGAGGAGGGCAGCTACGCCGGAACCGTTGGTGTCGTCGTGTTCGATGGCGGTGGCTCCGCCGGAGCGCAGCAGCCGGGTGATGTTCGGAATCATGCCGCGGATGACCGATAGACCGTCGGAGCCGCCGAACAAGGCGATGGACGGATCGTGGTCGGCCACTTCGGGGTCGAGGGGAGCGCCTTCGGGGATATAGGGCGGGTTGGACACCACGATGTCCACGCGGCCGTTCAGGTCGGTGAGCAGGGCGGGATCGGTGGCGTCGTCGGCGTAGAGGGTGATCGGGGTATCGCCCGCCGCGATCCGGTCGTCGGCGTTGCGCCGGGCCCAGACCTGCGCGGCGGGATCGAGTTCCACGGCGTGCACTTCGGCATCGGGGCGCGCGTGCGCGAGGGCCAGCGCTAGCGCGCCCGATCCGGTGCACAGGTCGACGACGATCGGCGCGTGATCGTGCGGCAGGGCCTCCAACTGCGCCAGCGCCCAGGCGTACAGCAACTCGGTCTCCGGGCGCGGCACGAAGACGCCGGGGCCGACCGCGAGATCGAGCGCACCCATCACAGCCGTTCCGGTCAAGTGCTGCAACGGGATTCGCTCGGCCCGGCGGGCGACCAGCTCGCGGTAGGCGGCCAGCTCGGCGGGCGAGACGAGGGGGGTCAGCATCAGCCTGGTCCGCTGCACGCCGAGGACGTGCGCGGCCAGATGCTCGGCGTCGGCCTGCGGGCTGTGCACCCCGGCGGCCCGTAACGTCTCGACGGCCTCGTTGATGGCGGGGCGCAGCGCTACTCGGGTGGTCATTCCGCGGCCATACGCGCTTCGCGGTCCGCCTTCCCCAGCGCGTCCAGCAGCGCGTCGAGGTCCCCGTCCAGCACGGCGTCGAGGTTGTGCGCCTTGAAGCCGATCCGATGGTCGGTGATCCGGTTCTCCGGGAAGTTGTAGGTGCGGATGCGCTCGGAGCGGTCCACCGTGCGGATCTGGCTGGCGCGGCCCGCCGCCGCCTCCTGATCGGCCTGCTCTTCCGCCAGCGCCTGCAGCCGCGCCGCGAGCACCTGCATCGCGCGCGCTTTGTTCTGCAGCTGGGAACGCTCGTTCTGGCAGGTGACCACGATGCCGGAGGGCAGATGGGTGATGCGCACCGCGGAGTCGGTGGTGTTGACGCCCTGGCCGCCCTTGCCAGAGGAGCGGTACACGTCGATGCGCAGATCGGTCTCGTCGATCTGCACCTCTTCGATCTCGTCGGGCTCCGGGTAGATCAGCACGCCCGCCGCCGAGGTGTGGATGCGGCCCTGCGATTCCGTCACCGGGACGCGCTGCACCCGGTGCACACCGCCCTCGAACTTGAATCGCGACCACACACCGTCGCGCGCCGCGTCGCGGCTCTTGATCGACAGCGTCGCCTCTTTGTATCCGCCCAGGTCGGACAGGGCGACGTCGAGGATCTCCGCCTTCCAGCCGTGGCGCTCGGCATACCGCACGTACATGCGGGCCAAGTCGGCGGCGAACAAGGCGGACTCCTCGCCGCCCT
This sequence comes from Nocardia beijingensis NBRC 16342, assembly GCF_001612785.1. Lineage (GTDB taxonomy): Bacteria > Actinomycetota > Actinomycetes > Mycobacteriales > Mycobacteriaceae > Nocardia > Nocardia beijingensis. The sequence continues at coordinate 2,906 of NZ_BDBC01000087.1, read as the reverse complement.
CGCCGGATTTCACCTCGAGCACGACGTCGTCGCCGTCGTGCGGGTCGCGTGGCGCCAGCAGGTCGGCGAGGGCCTGTTCCAGTTCCTCGACCTGCCGTTCCAGATCCGGGACCTCCGCGGCGAACGCGGCGTCGTCGGCGGCGAGTTCCTTCGCGGCCGACAGATCGTCGCGCGCGGTCTCGAGTTTGCGGTAGGTCGCCATGACCGGGGCCAGCTCGGCGAACCGCTTGCCGACCCGGCGCGCGGCGCCCGCATCGTTGTGCAGCGACGGATCGGCCAGCTGCGTCTCCAAGCCGGCGTACTCGGCCAGAATGTCGTCGATGGCGGACGGTTGCGTCACGGTGCTTCCTTCTCCTGGTAGCTGTCCATACAAAACACCGACGCCCGGCCTGCGCAGCAGGACCGGGCGTCGGCGAGGAAGCTACTTGGCGTCGGCCTTCTTGCCTGCACGCTTGCCGTAGCGGGCCTCGAAGCGGGCCACGCGACCACCGGTGTCGAGGATCTTCTGCTTGCCGGTGTAGAACGGGTGGCACTGCGAGCAGACCTCGACGGTGATGTGTCCCGACTCCTTGGTGCTGCGAGTCTGGAAGGTGTTGCCGCAACCACAGACGACCGTGGTGTCGACATACGCCGGGTGAATTCCTGCCTTCATGGATGTCCTCTCGTTGTGGTCGCCGGGTCGCCCGCGCGCGGGCGCGCGAAGCGTGAACCGGAACCGACTAGGCGGGAGCTCTGCTCACCTGAGCAGACGCAACGACCGTTCAGTATGCCAGAACTGCCGTTACGCTCCCAAAACGCCCCCGGCGAGCGGTTTGTTCCCGGCCTAGGTACTCCCCTATCGTTCGCGCCCCCGGAAGTCCTGGCACGCGAATCCGCTCCGTCTCCTGGACCCTGAAGTCGGGTAGTCCGCTACTCACAAATGTGAACGAATTCGTTCATAGAGTTGCAGACCTGGTGCACTTCCGCGTGCCGAGACAGGAAGGAGACCCCGTGAACATCCGAATCGCGGCCGCGATTTTCGTTCTACTCACACTGTCGGTCGCCATCGGTGTATCCGCGCTCCCCGACCTGCCGAACTATCCCGCGCCGAAGAACGCCGTGTACGTCCAGACCCCGGAATCCGCCGCTCCCGATCCTGATGGCGGGCCCTGCGGGCTGATCCTCGCGGTCCTGATCGGTGGCGCGGCCACGGTTGGCCTCGTCTTCTTCGCTCCACAAACGCCGAAAGGGTCCCGCATCAGCGGGACCCTTTCGGCCGTTGTCACCGCGACAACCTGGCGCGACTGCTCACTCGTCGAGCGCGCCCGGCGCGGTCTTGCTCACCTGCATCAAGAACTCGAGGTTGTTCTTGGACTTCTTCAGACGGTCGATCAGCAGATCGATCGCCTGGTGCGAGTCGAGGCCGGACAGCACGCGACGCAGCTTGTGCAGTACCGCCGCCTCGTCGGGGCTGAGCAGTAGCTCGTCCTTACGCGTACCGGACGGGTTGACGTCCACCGCGGGGAACACCCGGCGCTCGGCGATCTTGCGGTCCAGCTTGAGCTCGGCGTTGCCGGTGCCCTTGAACTCCTCGAAGATCACCGTGTCACCGGTCGAACCGGTCTCGACCATGGCGGTGGCGATGATCGTCAGCGAGCCGCCGTTCTCGATGTTGCGTGCCGCGCCGAGGAACCGCTTGGGCGGGTACAGCGCGGTGGAATCCACACCACCGGAGAGGATTCGGCCCGACGCGGGCGAGGAGTTGTTGTACGCGCGCCCGAGGCGGGTGATCGAGTCGAGCAGCACGACGACGTCCTTGCCCATCTCCACCAGGCGCTTGGCGCGCTCGATGGCGAGTTCGGCGACCGAGGTGTGGTCCGACGGCGGACGGTCGAAGGTCGAGGCGATGACCTCGCCCTTCACCGAGCGCTGCATGTCGGTGACCTCTTCCGGACGCTCGTCGACCAGCACCACCATCAGGTAGCACTCGGGGTTGTTGGTCGCGATCGCGTTGGCGATGTCCTGCAGGATCGTGGTCTTACCCGCCTTCGGCGGCGACACGATCAGGGCGCGCTGGCCCTTGCCGATCGGCATGATCAGGTCGATCACGCGGGTGGTCAGCTTGTTCGGCTGGGTTTCCAGCCGCAGGCGCTGGTTCGGGTACAGCGGAGTGAGCTTGCCGAACTCGGGACGGCGCTTGGCCGCCTCGACGTCGCCGCCGTTGACCGTGTCCAGCCGCACCAGCGGATCGAACTTCTGACGCTGGTTGGACTGCTCACCGTCACGCGGAGCGCGCACGGCGCCGGTGATCGCGTCACCGCGGCGCAGGCCGTTCTTGCGGACCAGGTTCATCGACACGTAGACGTCGTTCGGCCCGGCCAGGTAACCCGAGGTGCGGACGAAGGCGTAGTTGTCCAGCACGTCGAGGATGCCCGCGACCGGCTGGAGGACGTCGTCCTCGCGGATCTCCAGCTCGCGGGACTCGCCGCCACCGCCACCGCCGTCACGGTCGCGCCCACGACGACGCTCACGGAAGCGACGTCCGCGACGGCCGCGACCGCCTTCTTCGTCGTCGCCGCCGCGGCCGCCCGCGCTGCCGTTCTGGCTCTGCTGGCCGCGCTCGCCCTGGCCGCGCTCGCCCTGGCCTCGCTCGCCCTGGCCACGCTCGCCCTGGCCACGCTCGCCCTGGCCACGCTCGCCCTGCCCGCGATCGCTCTGCCGGTCACCCTGGCCACGGTCGCGGCGGCGCTCGCCGCCCTGCTCGGCGTCCTGCTTCTGTTCCTCGGTACGCGTCTCGGCGGGTGCCGTCTCCGTGGAGGATCGCGCCTGGTCACGGCCGCGCCGCTGCCGACCGCGGCCACGCTGGCCGCTGTCCCGGCCGGACTCTTCGGTGGTCTCGGTCGCCGTGGACGGCGCCGCGTCGGCGG
>NZ_BDBC01000086.1 GCF_001612785.1 Nocardia beijingensis NBRC 16342 | reverse complement strand
TCGTGCTCTCGACATCTTGTACTTCCCGAATGACTCGCCAGACGAGATCGACCGCCGCGTCGAGCTTCGTCTACGTCGTCAGGGGCTGGTTGCTCGGAGGCGTCGTCCGGCGACGTTCAGTGCGGTACTGCACGAGGCCGTGCTGCGAACGGTGATCGGCTCACCGAAGGTGATGTCTGCCCAGTCGCGCCACCTTGCGGATCTCAGCACTCTTCCGAATGTCGACATTCGGGTGTTGCCATTCCGAGCCGGGTTGCCGGTCGGAACATCCACCGGTCCGTTCCTGATCTTGGACTTCGATACGGACAAGAAGGGCCAGCCGGAGGAGCCCAGTGTCGTCTACGTCGAAAGCTTCACAGGAGGGCTCTTCCTGGAGCGGGTCAGTGATATAGACCGGTACCGTGACGCATATTGGGTGATCCACCGAGCCGCGCTCGATGTTCAACCCAGCCGAGATCTACTGCGTCAGTTGGCGAAGGAGTACGAACGTGGACATTGACCTATCCGGAGAAAAGTGGTTCAAAAGCAGCCACAGCAGCGGCGGCCAGGATTGTGTGGAGGTCGCCCATCTGGCAGGCGGGATGGTCGGTGTCCGGGACTCCAAGAATCCGACCCGCCCAGCACTGGTCTTCGCGCCCGGCGAGTGGGACGCCTTCACCGCTGGCGTTGTGGGTGGCGAGTTCGATCGCTCGTAGCCGCCAGGCGGGTAAAGCCAGCCGCTCTCGCGCACCACTATCCGGTTCATTTACCAGCAGTACGAACGTGTACGTCAACCTTGCGAACGCGCGTTGGTTCAAGAGCAGCCGCAGCGGTGGGGGCCAGGAATGCGTTGAGGTCGCCCATCTGGCAGGTGGCATGGTCGGCGTCCGCGACTCCAAGAACCCGACCGGCCCGGCGTTGGTCTTCGCGCCCGGCGATTGGGACGCCTTCACCGCTGGTGTCGCGGGTGGCGAGTTCGACCGCTCGTAGCCGCGAGGCAGGGAAGGCCAGCCCCTCGCGCACACCACTATCCGGTTCATTCACCAGCAGGGAGTACGAACGTGCACGTGAACCTGTCGAACGCGAATTGGTTCAAGAGCAGCTATAGCAGCGGCGGCCAGGAATGTGTTGAGGTCGCCCACCTGACAGGCGGCATGCTCGCCGTCCGCGACTCCAAGAACCCCACCGACCCAGCGTTGGTCTTCACCCCCGCCGCCTGGGACGCCTTCACCGCTACCCTCTAAGCCTTCAAGATCAACGGCACATGGCTGTTGCATCCGCCGAGAAAACCTCTCGCTCATGTGCCGTTGATCTTGATGTTCAGGGTGGGTCGCGGGGGAGGAGGGTGCCGAGGGGGCCCAGGTCGATGTTGAGGTCTTCGGGGGTGAGGCCGAAGTGGTCGCGTAGTTCGTCCATGCGTTGTTCGAGGAGCATGAGGGTGGTGCCGATGCGTTCGATCTGGGCGTCGGTGAGGTCGCCGGCGTCGACGCGGCGGATCGCTTGGCGCTCCATGAGTTGGCGCAGCAGTTCGACCAGGGTGAGGACGAGGCTGACCAGACCGCGCTCTACGGATTCGGGCTCGGTGTCGATACGCGGTGGGATGCCGCCGAATTCAGTCATCGCCGGGGGGCTCCAGGGCGGGATGCGTCGCGGGTCCGAGTGTTCCGGACAGGGTGCTGATGGAGGAGATGAGCGCGCGTAGCGAGATCTGGACCAGGTCCACGTCGGCGATGGCGAGCTTGATGTCCCCGGTGATCACCACGCCGCCCGCCAGCACCCGATCCAGCAGATCGACCAGCGCGACGCGGCGCTCTTCATCGACCGTCATGCCGGTTCTCGTTCCACACCGGCGAACGAATACGGCGGCCACGGACCGGTGAGTTCGAGGCGGATGCCGGGGAACTCGGCACCGAGCGCCTTGACCGCGGTGGCGAAGTCGTCGGTGCGATCGTCGTCCACCAGGTAGGTCCCGTTCAGCACCAACCAGTCCCGGCGGCCGCTCAGCGCCGGGTCGGTCAGCGCTTGCCGCCGTCCCGCCGCGGCGTGCCGGAGCAGGCGGTTGTGGATCTCCTCCGCACGCTGCGCCGCATCGCGTTCGACGGACTCCTGCGCCGACAGTTGCGCCCGCCGGCGCGCCAGATACGCCGCTCCGGTGCCCTTGCCTTCGCTCGCGGTGCGGGCCTCGGCCACGGCGGCGGTCAGGGCGGCGCGATCACCGTAGGCCTTCACGCCCCACTCGGTGCGGCCGCTGACCAGCTCCAGCGCGGCGGCGAAGTCGGCTCGCCGTTCGGCAAGCAGGTCGCGCACCCGGTCGTCGCCGAGGAAGACGGTCGCCAGCCGGAGCGGAACGGTCGGACCTCGCCGCACCATGGCCGAGACGACAGCGTCGTGCGCGCGGGCCGTCGCTTCCAGCCAATCCAAATCCTCCAGCCGCGCCTTCAGCGGTTGCTCGCCGTACACCTCGAGCGGCACCGAGCCGACGATCGCCGTGAGACCGTCCACGACCACCGCGCGCACCGGCTCGCCCGCGACCCCGGTCAGCCCGCCCAGCTCCTCCGCCTCGCGGCCGGGTGTCACCGCGTACAGCCAGACCCCGAGATCCGTCACGAGCGTTCTTCCCTCGGCTGGCGGCGACGCTCGACCGGTTGCGGTTGCCGCTTCGCGCTCTCCAATTCGGCGATCCGGTCGCGGAGCTTCTGATTCTCGAGTTCCAGATCGCGATCCTGCCGTTCCAGCGTGCGAGCCTTGCTGTTGAGCCAGGGATCGCTCTCCCACCAGTCGATGCCCACCGCCTTGGCGGTCTCCAAGGACGCGATCACCAGCCGCAGTTTGATCGTGAGCAGTTCGATGTCGAGCAGGTTCACCTGGATGTCGCCCGCGATCACCAAGCCCTTGTCGAGCACCCGCTCGAGGATGTCGGCGAGGTTCGTCGACGAATGCCCGCCGAGCGGCTGCGGTGCGGACGATCCGCCGGGAGCCACTGTCATGACCGAGCCCCGCCGATGTCGGTGCTGCCTCGCCCGTAGCGCCTGGTTCTGCGGTAGGCCAGCAGGTTGCCGTCGAGATCGATCTCCACCTCGTAGAGCGCGAGGATGTCCGCCGACGACGGGATGCGGCGGTCCTCGAGCACCTCGACCTCCACCACCCAGCCGTCCTCCGTCGGTTCCATCGAGGTGACGCCCTCGACCTGCTTCGATGTCAGGTCCACGAGATGCCGGACCGCCACCGCGGCGGCTTGCGCCGGGGTGGCGGGAGACGGTTCGTCCGAACCCGAGTGGACGTCCTCGGAAGTGGTCTTGCGTGCCACGCGGATCACTCCTTCCGGCCGGTGGCGGTCACGCCTGCCGACCGGTCATGCGGTCCAGCACCGCCTGCTGCGCTTGTCTGCGTTCCTCTTCCGACATTTGACCGGCCGCCGCGGCCGCATCGATCTCCTCGAGCTCGCGGCGCATGAGGGCGGGATCGTGCATCTTCTGATCCACCTGGTCCTGGATCAACTCGCCCAGCCAGATCACCCCGCGGACCGGTGCCAACGGCAACGACAGAATCGATGTGACCACGCCGAACATGTCCTCACCCCTCTGGTCCGCGCTTCGCCACGAAGTCGTAAGCCGCCATCGGGCCGAGCAGATTCAGCTCGACCCGGCCGTCCCACTCCTCGCCGAGCTCGCGCAGCGTCTCCTCCAGCTCTTGCTGCCGTTCGAGTTCGACCAGCAGCGCGATGTGCACGGCCTCCTCCTCGTGGGTGGGGTCGCGGTAGTTGACCAACGGCTCGAACTTCTCGAGCGCGTCGACCACCTTGCGGGTGTCGGCGGCGCGCTTGGACTCGATGGCCTGGTTGATCATCTCGCCGAGCGCGATGCGCTCGTTGCGGGTGGCGTCCTCCGGCTTGTCGCGGATCGCGTCGCGTAGCCGGGCGGCTTCGGCGTTCTCCTCGAGCAGTTCCCGGAGGATGGTGTTCTCGACGTAACGGCCTCTGACCACGAACTGCGCGCGGCCCTCCAACTGCTCCAGCGCGGAGCGGAATTCGGCTTCGTTCGCCCCGAGCAATTCGTTCTCCACCGCCTCGGTGTCGGTCATGACCGCGCCGAAGCGCAGCGGCAGCACCGGAGCGACGGCAGCCGAGCCGTCCAGCAACTCGGCGTGCGCGGTGAGATCGTCGGGCGTACCGAGCGGCCGATCGGATTCGAGCCTGCTGATCAGCGCGGCGATCTCGCCGTGCCGTACCACTCCCACCTCGCCGGGTGGGTCGCCGACGCCGCTGGCGTGCGGCTCCGGCTCCACGTCGGCGGGCACGATGCCGTAGACGTAGACGGCGGCTTGACCGGTGGTCATCAGCCCTCCCTACGTTTCGGCCTGTTCGCCGTCTGGCGCTTGTCCTGCACGTCGCCGAGGAAGTCCATGACCTTCTCGCCCGCCGCCTCCAGCGCGCCCTGCGTCTTGTGCTTCGCCGCGCCTTGCGTGACGTCGCCGACGATGTCGGTCAAGCCCTTCGGTTCGCTGGTGGAGATCTCCAGCCGATTGACGGCTTCGGCGAAACGCAGATAGGTGTCGACGCTGGCCACCACGACGCGGGCGTCGATGGTCACCAGTTCGATGCCGACCAGCGACACGCGCGCGAACGCGTCGATGACCAGGCCTTTGTCCAAAATGGTGTCGATCACGTCGGCCAGGCTGGAGGAGTTCGGGCGCGCCATCGTGCCCGCTCCGCCACCGCCTCCGCCGCCTGCGGGTTCGATAGTCATGCGTGTGCTCCTCGCTTCTCACGCGACCGGCGGGTCACCGTGCTGCGGCGGGCGGCGGGTCGGCGACGAGGACGCCGTTCTTCGGCTTGTTCGTCCTCGTCGTGCTCATCCGTCTCCTGCTCGTCGGTCTCTTCTTCCTCTTCCTCGTCCGGCTCCTGGTCTGTCTCGTCTCGTTCGGCGTTCTCCTCTTCTTCGCGTCGAGCGGTCTCGTCGTCCTTGACGACCTTGCTGTCGTGGATTTCGCCGTGCCAGCCGACGATGTCGTCGGGATGCAGGACGGACTCGGTCATCACGTGCCGCTCGAAGTGCTTCAATTCCAGGCGGCAGCGGCGGCCGGCCGCGCGCCAGATGTTGGCGGTCTTCTCGAAGACTCCCTTGGGGTGGTACTCCAGCACCACGAGGATGCGGGTGTACTGCGGCGTTATCTCGTGGAAGGTGACCGCGCCGTCGATGTAGCCCTTGTGCCCCTTGGAACGCCAGACGATCCGCTCGAACGGCACCTGCTCGAGAATCGTGGATTCCCAGGTACGCCGCGACCAGAACACTTTGCCGGTCCAGCTGAGCTTCTCGTCGGAGACCTGTTCCACTTGCTCGAGCTTCTTGGTGTACTTCGGGAAATCCGCGAACTGGGTCCACTGGTCGTAGGCCAGACGGATCGGGACGCCGACGTCGATGTGCTCGACGATGTTCGTCAGCTTGATCTTCTTGCTGCCGCCCTTGCCCTTGCCGCCGGTGAGCGATTCCTTCACATTCTCGAACTGCTCGCGTAGTGAGTGACCGAGCTTGGTTTTGCCCATGCTCATGGCCGTGCTCAACGGCGAAGAGCCACCGGCGAGCTTCTGCACGCCGGTCAGCGCCGCCAGCAGGTTCCCCCCGCCGCCGCCCTCGGCGTACTCGTTCAACCGGCCCGCGGTCTTCGACACCTGGTTCGTCAGCCCGGCCACCGCGCGTTCGGTCAGCGCTCCGGTGAGGTTCTGCACCGACTGCTGCAAAATGCCGGTCGGCGTGGGCGGCGCGTTCTTCTTCGCGGAAGATCCGGCCTTCTTGGCGGAGGCTCCCGCCTTCTTCGCGGATGATCCCGCCCCGGTCGCGGCTTTGGCGGCCCGGCCCGCCGTATCGGCGGCCACCTTGCCGACTCCTTCCGTCGCGTCACGCAAAATCTTCGCCATCGCCGGTCACCTCCTCGTCCGGCGCACGGGGGCCTGGCCGGCCTCGGCGCGAGTACGGCCGCGGCCGGAAGTCCCGGACGGCTTACGATCCGCGGAGTCGGAACGGTCGGCGGTCCGCGAGCTCGCTCCGCGCTTGGCGGTGGTGCTCGACCGGCGAGTGCGCGTCCGCGCGGCAGGCCGCTCGGTGTCGTCCTCTTCCTCGCCCCGCTCGGAATCGTCCTCGTCCTCGGGCTCTTGTTCTTCCTCTTCGTGCTCGTCCTCGGGCGTTCGATCTTCGTCCTCGTCCTCGTCCTGGTCCTCGTACTCGTCCTCGGGCTCTTGCTCCTGGTCCTCGTACTCGTCCTCTTGCTCTTCGTCCTCGTACTCGTCCTCAGGCTGTTGCTCTTGCTCTTCGTCCTCCTCATCCGCCGCTCGAGAGCCGCGTTGTCCTTCGCCCGCCAAGAGCGTCGTCCCCTGCTGTAACCGGTTGCTGAGCGCGTCCATGCGGTTGCTCGCCGCGGTGACCGCGGCCGAACGCACCGCGCCGAGCAACTCGTCGCGCACCGTGTCGGTGATCTTGGTCAGCTCCGGCGTCGATTTGAGCAGCTCCGTGCCGCGCTCGAGCAGTTCGGCGGGTGTTCCCGCGGATCGCCTCGCCATCGCTGCTCCCGCCAGCGTCATCGCGAAGCGCATTTTCTTCGTGCGACCGAGCAGGTACCCGAGGCCCACCCCTAACGCAATTCTTCCTCCGCCTTTCATCACTCACTCCTTGCTCGCCTCGACTGCCACCGCACCGGCGAAGCCGGGGCGTCGAGACTTGACGTCCCCAGAAGTGGGGTAGACCACATTGCGGCGGCCAAACTTCAGCGTATGCCTGGTTACCGATGAGGTCGATGTCTTTGCCTGCGAAAAGTGGTGATGAGATAGGTCTGTCGAGGCTGGTCAGCGACCATCTGGCAGAGAGCAGTGGACACTGCCGGAAAAAAAACTTCGGGAATCTTCGCGAACTATGTCGAAGGCGAGCGGGTGGCTCCGACCAGTGGGTGACAGCAAGTCACGCCACAACACAGGAGCACATCATGTCCGTCAACACGTTCCTCTGGTTCGACAACGCCGCCGAGGAAGCCGCCGCCTTGTACGCCGCGGTGATCCCGAACTCGCGGGTGGTCGAGGTCTCCCGCAACTCCGACGGCTCGGCGTTCATCGTCTCGCTGGACCTGGACGGTCAGGCGGTCACGCTGATGAACGGCGGACCGGAGCACCCGCACACCGATGCCGCGTCGCTGCAAGTGGTCGTGGACACCCAGGGCGAGGTCGACCGCCTGTGGGACGCGCTCACCGCGGACGGCGGCGCGCCAGGCCCGTGCGGCTGGCTGAAGGACCGCTACGGCCTGTCCTGGCAGGTGGTGCCCTCGGCGCTGCCGAAATTGATGAGCGGTGACGACCCCGCGAAGACCATCGCCGTCGGCACCGCCTTGCGGTCGATGTCCAAGCTCGATGTCGCGGCTCTCCAGAACGCCTACGACAACGCCTGATCAGGCGCCGCGAACGCCGAAGACCCCGCCGGGACGCCGTTGTCCGGGCGGGGTCTCGCGCGACGGCGCCGTCAGCGCCAGTGTTCGGGCGTCACGGGGGCGTCCCACGCACGGGCGTAGCGGCGCTTGTCGGGAGCGTTGTATTCCTTGCTGCGGTAGACCACATACGGCCGCACCAGGTAGCCGACCGGCGCGCTGAACATGTGCACCAGCCGGGTGTAGGGCCACAGCCCGATCAGGGCGAGCACGACCAGCCCGTGCAATTGGAAGGTCCACGGGGTGTCCACCATGAGCTCCGGTCGCGGACTGAGCGTGAACAGACTGCGGAACCAGGGCGACACCGTCTCGCGGTAGTTGTAGGTGCCCCACAGCAGATTGCTGCCCCAGGTGTTGAGCAGGCCGGTGATCAGCGCAGCGGCCAGCAGCGCGTACATCAGCTTGTCGTTGCCCGTGGTCGCCTTGCGGACGGCGGGAACGGTGAACCGCCGGTAGAGCAGGATGCCGACACCGGCCAGCACGGCCAGACCGGCCACCGAGCCGGCCCCGACGGCGATCACGTGGTAGACGTGCTCGGAGATGCCGATCGCGGAGGTCCACGATTCCGGGATGAGCACGCCGAGCACGTGCCCGCCGAACACCCCGACCATGCCGAAGTGGAACAGCGGGCTGCCCAGCCGCAGCAGGCGGCTCTCGTAGATCTGCGAGGAGCGGGTGGTCCAGCCGAACTGGTCGTTGCGGTAGCGCCACAGGTGCCCGAGCACGAACGAGGTGAACGCGACGTACGGCAGGATCAGCCACAGCGAGACGGGCAGATGCGGCGTTGCGTTCATCGTCGGCCTTCCGATCCGTCGAACAGGGAGGGGTCCATCGCGAAGGGTTCCAGCCCGACTTCCTCCTCGGGCGGGCCCTGGGCGGCGAGTTCGGCGATGCGCCTGCGATCGGCGGTGGTCGGGGGCGGCAACGTCGCCCCGATCGCCGCCAGCACGCCCGCGTAGGGAGAGTTGTTGTCCGACAACGACAGTCGCAGCAGCTCCAGCACCGGAACGTGCTCGCCGAGCAGCCGTTCGCCGCCGATCGGGTCCACGGTCGCGGCGAACTCCAGCAGCACCGGCAGGTGATCGGGCAGTTCTTCGTCCCCGAGTTCGACGCCGGCGTGCCGGTAGGCGTGCTTGAACCGCAGCAGGGCCATGCCGCGCTTGCGGGTGTCGCCGTAGGCGTAGAAGGTCAGGTGCAGGCTGGCGCGGCGGCGCATGTCGAAGGTCGCGACGTAGGCGGCCGCGAGTTCCAGCGGCGGGGTGGTCCGCAGGTAGTCGAGGCATTCGTCCAAGTGCGCGCGCACCTCGTCGGGCAAACCTTCCGCGGCGCTGGTCACCTGGCCGATCATGGCCAGCGTCTGCTCGGTCGGATAGTCCAGCAGCAATGCGGCGATTCGCCACACCAGCTGGCGGTCGCGCTGGGCGAGTTCGACCACCGCTTCCGGGCGGCGGCGCAACTTCAGCAGGCTCATCGCCCCGCTCCGCTCGGCGCGGAGGCCGGATCACCCGCGACGCTGCCCGAGCCGTGGCCGTTGCCCGCGCCGTTCGCGTGGCCGTTACCCGAGTGCCCGTTGCTCGTGCCGTCGGCGTGCCCGTTGCCGTTCCCGGCGCCATTGCTCGGCACCAGGCCATCGGTGCTCTTGCCGTCCCAGTTCAGCAGGTTGATCCGGCCCGACTTCTGCTCCGGCGCGGCGCCGTTGGTGTCGGTGAGGTGGAACTTCTCCACCATCTGGTCGAACGCCGTCATGCCGGGACCGCCGTCGGTGTCCAGGCTGCACCCGGTGGCGAGCGAGTCCAGTTCGTGCGCTCGGGCTCCCGCGCCCGTCGGGATGACGTAGCGGTGCTCGTACTTGGCGATGGCCAGCAGCCGGTACATCGCCTCGATCTCCTCCGGCTCCAGCCGCACCGACGGCGCGATGGAGGGATCGGGCTCCTCGCCGAGGTTCACCGACCGCATGAACGAGCGCATGGCCGCGAGGCGTTGCAACGACGCCCGCACCGGCCCCACGTCACCCGCGGTGAACAACTCGGCCAGGTACTCCACCGGAATGCGCAGCGCGTCGATGGCGCCGAACAGATTGGACACGTTCTCGCCGTCGTGACCGGTCTCGCTGAGCACGTCCACCACCGGCGACAGCGGCGGCACGTACCAGACCATCGGCATGGTGCGGTACTCCGGATGCAGCGGCAGCGCGATCTGGTAGTCCACGATGAGCTTGTAGACCGGCGAATCCTGCGCCGCCTGAATCCATTCCGGCGAGATTCCGGCCCGCTCCGCCTCCGCGATCACGCGCGGGTCGTGCGGATTGAGGAAAACCCCGAGCTGCGACGGGTAGAGATCCTTGTCCTCGGTGACCGACGCGGCCTCGAGCACGGCATCGGCGTCGTAGAGCATCACGCCGATGTAGCGCAGCCGCCCGACGCAGGTCTCCGAGCATACCGTCGGAATGCCGACTTCCACGCGCGGGTAGCAGAAGGTGCACTTCTCCGCTTTGCCCGTCTTGTGGTTGAAGTAGATCTTCTTGTAGGGGCAGCCCGACACGCACTGCCGCCAACCGCGGCACTTGTCCTGGTCCACCAGCACGATGCCGTCCTCGGCGCGCTTGTAGATCGCGCCGGACGGGCAGGAGGCCGCGCAGGAGGGATTCAGGCAGTGCTCGCAGATGCGCGGCAGGTAGAACATGAAGGTCTCTTCGAACTCCAGTTTCACCTGCTCCGACAGCTTCGCCAGCAGCGGGTCCCTGCCGACCTGCTCGGGGCCGGAGCCGAGGTCGTCGTCCCAGTTCGCGCCCCAGGTGACCTTCGTGTCCTCGCCGGTGATCAGCGATTTGGGCCGCGCGACCGGCGTGGTGTCCACCGGCGGCGAGGACAGCAGGTTGTCGTAGTCGTAGCTCCACGGCTCGTAGTAGTCCTCGACCGTGGGCAGATCCGGGTTGGCGAAGATGTTCAGCAGCCGCTTCAACCGGGACCCGGACTTCAGGGTGAGCTTGCCGCGCTTGTTCAGCGTCCAGCCGCCCTTCCACTTCTCCTGGTCCTGGTACTGCCGCGGATAGCCCTGCCCGGGGCGGGTTTCCACGTTGTTGAACCAGACGTACTCGGTGCCGCCGCGGTTGGTCCACGCCTGCTTGCAGGTGACCGAGCAGGTGTGGCAGCCGATGCACTTGTCCAGGTTCATCACCATGGCCAGCTGTGCCATGACGCGCATATCAGTACCGCTTTCTCGCGTCGGTGAATGCTGCCTGCATGTCAGTACTCCACTTCCTGCGAGCGCCTGCGAATCGTGGTCACCTCGTCGCGTTGATTTCCGGTGGGGCCGTGGTAGTTCAGCGCGAAGGACTGCTGCGCGTAGCCGCCGATGAGGTGCGATGGCTTGATCATGATGCGGGTGAGCGCGTTGTGGATACCACCGCGCTTGCCCCTGCCCTTGGTGTCCTCGCCGAGGCCCTCGATGCGCGGCACGTCCACCGCGCGGTCCTGCGCGTGGTACATGAACACCGTGCCCTCCGGCATCCGGTGGCTGACGATGGCGCGGGCGACCACGATGCCGTTGCGGTTGATCGCCTCGATCCAGTCGTTGTCGGCCACGCCGATCTTCGCCGCGTCGCGATCGGACATCCAGATCGTCTGTCCGCCGCGCGAGAGCGTCAGCATGTGCAGGTTGTCCTGGTAAGCCGAGTGGATCGACCACTTCGAGTGCGGCGTCAGGTAGCGCACCGTGACGCCCTGCTCGCCGACGGCGCCGATGGACGGCTCGCGGAACAGCGCGGTCATGTCCAGCGGCGGACGGAAGATCGGCAGCTGCTCGCCGAGTTCGATCATCCAGTCGTGATCGAGGTAGAAGTGCTGCCGCCCGGTGAGCGTGTGCCAGGGCTTGAGCCGTTCGGTGTTGATGGTGAACGGCGAGTACCTGCGTCCGCCGGTCTCGCTGCCCGACCACTCCGGCGAGGTGATCACCGGCACCGGGCGCGCCTGGGTATCGGCGAAAGTGATCCGCTTGCCCTCGTGCTCGGCGGCCAGATCGGCCAGTTTCGTTCCGGTGCGGCGTTCCAGCGCGTGGAAACCCTCCACCGCGAGCCTGCCGTTGGTGGTGCCCGACAGCGCGAGGATCGCCTCGGCCGCGTGTGTGTCCTTGGCCAGCGACGGGCGGCCCTGCGCGACGCCGGACACCACCGTGCCGTTCACCCCGGCGAGGTACTCGACCTCCTGGTCGGGGTAGGTGGTGACGCCCTTGGTGGTGACGCCGAGTGTGTCGACCAGCGGCCCGAGCGCGGCCATCTTCTCCGCGATCTTCGGGTAGTCGCGTTCGACCACCACCAGCTTCGGCATGGTCTTGCCCGGAATCGGCTCGCACTCACCGGCTTTCCAGTCCAGCACGCGCCCGCCCGCCTGCGCCGTCGCGTCCGGCGAGTCGTGCTGCAACGGCACGGCGACGATGTCCTTGCGCTTGCCGAGGTGCTTCTCCGCCATCCAGGAGAAGCCGCGCGCGATGCGGTGGAAGGCGTCGAAGTCGGTCTTGGCCTCCCATGGCGGCGAGATGGCCGGGGAGAAAGCGTGCACGAACGGGTGCATGTCGGTGGAGGACAGGTCGTGCTTCTCGTACCAGGTGGCCGCGGGCAGCACGATGTCGGAGAACAGCGTGGTGCTGGTCATCCGGAAGTCCAGCGACAGCAGCAGATCCAGCTTGCCGGTGGCGGCGGTGTCGCGCCAGTTCAGCTCCTGCGGCCGCACGCCGGTGGCCTCGGCGGCCTGCAAATTGGAGTCGGCGCCCAGCAGGTGGCGCTGGAAGTACTCGTTGCCCTTGCCGGAGGAACCGAGCAGGTTCGCCCGCCACACGGTCAGGCAGCGGGGGAAGTTCTCCGGCGCGTCGGGGTCCTCGCAGGCGAACCTCAGGTCACCGGACTTCAGCCCGTCCACCACGTGTTCCGGTGCGGTCTTGCCCGCGGCCTCGGCCTCGTCCACCAGATCGAGCGGGTTGCGGTCGAAGGTGGGGTAGCTCGGCATCCAGCCCAGCCTGCTGGCCAGCGCGATGTTGTCGGCGGCCGTGCGCCCGGCGAACTTGCCCGTGCCAAGCGGCGAGGCGAACGACTCTGCGGTGAACGGGTCGTAGCGCCACTGGTCGTTGGTCAGGTACCAGAACACGGTGCCCTGCATCTGCCGCGGCGGACGCTGCCAGTCCAGGCCGAAGGCCAGGGTGGACCAGCCGGTGACCGGACGGCACTTCTCCTGTCCGACGTAATGCGCCCAGCCGCCGCCGTTCACGCCCTGACAGCCGGTCAGCAGCGTGAGGGTGAAAAACGCGCGGTAGATCTGGTCGGAGTGGAACCAGTGGTTGGTGCCCGCGCCCATCAGGATCATCGAGCGGCCGCCGGAACGGTCGGCGTTGTCGGCGAATTCCCGCGCGATGCGCTGCGCCTGCACGGCGGGCACGCCGGTGATGGCCTCCTGCCAGGCCGGGGTGTAGGGCTCGGCCGCGTCGTCGTAGCCGCTGGGCCAGGTGCCGGGCAGTCCGTCGCGGCCGACGCCGTACTGGGCCAGCAGCAGATCGAACACCGTGGTGACGCGCTTGCCCGCGACGGTCGCGGTCGGCACGCCGCGCACGAGCACACCTGGGACGTCGCTGTCGAAGCGGGGAATCTGTACAGCCGCAGCGTCGTCGGTGCGGCCGTACAGACTCAAGAGGGGATCGACGTCCCCGAGATCGAGGTTCCAGCGCCCGGTTCCCGCTTCGCCGAACCGATGTCCGAGCGACCCGTTCGGCACCACCGGCTGCGTCTGCGCGTCCAGCAGCACTGTCTGGAATTCCACGCCCTCGCCGGTGCGGCCCAGGTCGGCGGCGGTGAGGAACTTGCCGGGCACGAACGCCCCGTCGCGCTCGTCCAGCGTGATGAGGTACGGCAGATCGGTGTAGCGCTTGATGTAGTCGAGGAATCGCGGCGTCGACTTCTCGACGAAGAACTCCTTCAGCACCACGTGGCCCATCGCCATGGCCAGCGCGGCGTCGGTGCCGGGACGCGCGGGCACCCACTCGTCGGCGAACTTGGTGTTGTCGGCGTAGTCGGGGGAGACCACGACGACCTTCTGGCCCCGGTAGCGGGCCTCGGTCATGTAGTGCGCGTCCGGCGTCCGGGTGACCGGCACGTTGGAGCCCCACATGATCAGGTAGCCCGCGTCGAACCAGTCCGCGGACTCCGGCACGTCGGTCTGGTCGCCGAACACCTGCGGCGAGGCCACCGGCAGGTCGGCGTACCAGTCGTAGAACGACAGCATGGAGCCGCCGAGCAGCGAGATGAATCGGGCGCCGACGGCGTGGCTGACCATCGACATGGCCGGGATCGGCGAGAACCCGGCTACCCGGTCGGGGCCGTACTGCTTGATCGTGTACACGTGGGCGGCGGCGGCGATCTCGGCCGCTTCCCACCATTCGGCGCGTACGAAGCCGCCCTTGCCCCTCGCGGACTTGTAGCTGCGCGTCTTTTCGGCGTCTTCGACGATCTCGCCCCAGGCCAGCACCGGGTCCTTGAGCCGGGACTTGGCCTCCCGGTACAGCTCCAGCAACGTGCCGCGCACGTACGGGTAGCGCACCCGTGCGGGCGAATAGGTGTACCAGGAGAACGACGCGCCGCGCGGGCAGCCGCGCGGCTCGTATTCCGGCTTGTCCGAACCCACCGAGGGGTAGTCGGTCTGCTGCGATTCCCAGGTGATCACGCCGTCTTTGACGTAGATCTTCCACGAGCAGGACCCGGTGCAGTTCACGCCGTGCGTGGAACGCACCACCTTGTCGTGCGACCAGCGATCCCGGTAGAACTCGTCGGCG
Source organism: Nocardia beijingensis NBRC 16342 (assembly GCF_001612785.1). Classification (GTDB taxonomy): domain Bacteria; phylum Actinomycetota; class Actinomycetes; order Mycobacteriales; family Mycobacteriaceae; genus Nocardia; species Nocardia beijingensis. The sequence continues at coordinate 6,229 of NZ_BDBC01000086.1, read as the reverse complement.
CTGCGACCGCCGACCTTGTGCAGCGTCCGCTGATCGGACGACACCTCGCCCCGGTGGAAATATTTCCCCAGCCGCAGGAGCGCGTCCCCGGCGTCGGTGGCCGGGGCGGAGGGTGTACGACCCTGGGCACGCGAATTAACCACGAGGTCCCCTTCGAGCTGTGCGATCGGGTGGATGTTCCGACTGTAAAGAGGCGCGCACGACTGACCAAACGTCTTTCTCACAGCCCATTCGGACATCTGGTGAGTTGTGAGATCGGCGCAACGTCACGGTCACGGTGGCGGGCAATCGCCGGGTGCGTTTCGGCGGTCTGGCCAGGAAGGAATCGTCCTGAACTGGCGATTATGGGATTCGCGAAGTCCGCTCACGTGCGCGTCGGTGATGCTTTGGAAACGACGGGTTCTTCAGTGATTTACATTTGTTAACACATCTGGCGGGGCTTTTAGCGAGGGCGTGGCCGGCCCCTTCGAGAAGCTCGGAAAAGATTCCGCGACAACGGATTGTAAGCGAAATCACTATTCGCCGGATGTCAGCCATCAAAACAATTCTGTCTTCCGACGCGGCTGACGGTTCCCGCCGGGCACGCCGCTGTCGGGCGTTCGTCATCCACGGCCCCGTCGGCTGGACGGGCGCTGCGGCTTCCACCTGCCCGACCGCGGGCGGCCCCGAACCCTGCGGGATCCAGCCCGAGGACGGAAACCATCTGCGCCACAGCGGTTCCCGGCGCTGCGCGGTCTCGGCGCCGACCCCACTCTGTCGGTGGCGATCGCTATCGTCCGAGCATGGATTCTCGAATTCCGGGGTTCGGCTACGAACGCATCCCTGTTGGTGACGTGCGGCTCAACGTGGCCATCGCCGGCTCCGGCACGCCGATCGTGCTGTTGCACGGCTTTCCCCAAACGCACCTCACCTGGCGTCATGTCGCCGCGGACCTCGCGCGTGACCACCAGGTGATCTGCCCGGACCTGCGCGGCTACGGCAGCAGCGACAAACCGGCCGCCGATCCCGACGGTCGAACCTATGCGAAGCGAACGATGGCCGGTGATGTCATCGCGCTCATGAGATCTCTCGGCCACAGCCGCTTCGCCCTCGCCGGACACGACAGAGGCGGCCTGGTCGCTTTTCGGGCGGGCCTGGACCATCCGGAGGCGATCAGCCATCTCGCGATCCTCGACGTGCTCCCGGCCGCTGACATGTGGGCCACACTCCACGGGACGGCCGGCATCTTCGCCTTTCACCTCTACTTGCTGGCGCAGCCGACCGATCTCGCCGAGCGCATGATCCGAGCCGATCCCGACTTGTTCTTCGGGCACTTTCTCGACAGCTGGACCCAGACATCCGATGCCATCCCGGCCGATGTCCGTGCCGCGTACCTCGCCGCGGCCCGGGAACCAGACGCCATCCGCGCCGTCTGCGCGGACTATCGAGCGAGCGCATACGTCGACAACGCCCACGACGAGGCCGACCGCGCGCGCGGCCATCGGCTCGGAATGCCGGTCACCGCCCTTTGGCAAGATCCGGGCGAGATGGTCCTTCCGTTCGATCCGGCGGCCATCTGGGCTGAATGGGCCTCGGATCTGCGTACCGCGACGGTGAAATGCGGCCATTTCCTGCCGGAGGAACAGCCCGGCACGATCATCGCGGCGCTACGGAGCCTGATCGACTGAGCTACCCGGGTCGGTATCGGACAAGCAGCCGCAGCCTCAGTGATCCGGTCGATGACGAGCGGCCGGTAGGGCACTCCTCAGCGCCGAATGTCTCGTAGGTGCGCCCGCCCAGCGCGGCATACTCTCGCGGGGTTCAGGCGGGGGCGGCGGGATCGATGTCGGCGAACGTGTCGACCCAGCGGTGCGGTGGCCGTGGGGGATTGGGCTCGCCGGGGCGGGCGAGACCAACGACGCGCCATCCGGCGGCGACGGCGGCGTCGAGTTCGTCCGGGTGGTCGGACAGGAACAAGATGCGTTCGGCGGGCGCGCCGATGGCTCCCGCGATCTTGTCATAGGAGGAGGACTCGCGCTTGCCGCCCGCCGTCGACAGATCGAAGTACCCGCTGATCAGGCCGGACAGGCTGCCGCCGCGGGCGAAGGCGAACCAATCCTTTTGATTGCGAATCGATCCCGAGGAGTAGACGTACAGCGCGAGACCCGCGGCGTGCCACGCGGCCAGGGCCGGGGGCACGTCCGGGAAGAATTCGCCGTGCAGCGCGCCGCTGCGGAAGCCCTCCGCGCAGATCAGGCCCTGCGCGGTCTTCAAAGGCTCGGCCTTGACGTCGGTGTCGAGCCACCCGCGCAGGATCGCGGCGACCTCGGCTGGGTCCGCGTCCGGCCGCCCGGCCAGCTCCCGGGTGGCGGCCAGCACGGGCGCCGCGGCCCCGGAGCTGTTGTCGGACAGCCATTCCGGAAGCCGTTCGCGGGTGTAGCCGTAGAGGTCATCGCGGACCGCGGCGGTGGGACTGGTGGTGCCCTCGATGTCGACGACGACGGCGTCGGTCACGGCGCGGTGAGCAGCTCGTCGAGGGTGGGGAAGCCCGCGCTGATCTTGTCGCCGGTGAAGTCGCCGACCCAGCCGTCCTCCTCCTCGAAGAAGCGGATGGCGATGAAGTCCGGGCGCTCACCCATGTCGAACCAGTGCAGCGTGCCCGCGGGAACGGAGAGCAGGTCGCCGCCCTCGCAGACCACCGCGAGCACTTCCTCGCCCAGATGCAGGTAGAAGCAGCCGCGTCCGGCGGCGAAGAAGCGCACTTCGTCCTCGGCGTGCCGGTGCTCGTCGAGGAACTTGCCGCGCGCGCCCTTGGCGATCTCCGGCCACTGGGGGTCGGCGTCGTCGGGGTGGATGCGCGCGATGTCGATGTGCTTGTAGCGTCCGGACTCGTTCAGTTCGGCGACGTTCTTCGCGTAGTGCGCGAGCAACTCCTCCGACGACACCGCCGCGGCGTTCTCCACCACCGGCCAGCGGCCGAACGTGATGCCGCGCTCGGCCAGTTCGGTGCCGATCACCGCGTCGTCGCTGGTGCGTACGCGCACGTCGGCCGCGTCGCCGGCGGCCATCACCTGCAGCAGGGTCATGTCAGTCCAATCTCGAGAAAGTCGTCGCGCGATCCGAACGCCGCCGGACTGCCGGTGCGGGACACCAGCTCACACAATGCTTCCAGGCATTCGGCGCGATCGCGCGCCTGGGCGAGATCATCGCCCCACGCGGTGATCCCGTGCCCGGCGATGACCAGGACCGGAAGGGCGTCGGGATGGTCGAGCAGGTATTGCTCGATGTCGGCTCCGATGCGCGGCACGTCGGGCCAGTTCGGGAAGACCGGGATGTCCGCGACGGCCGGATCGCCGCCGCCGAGCCCTTTGATCAGCTCGTAGTCGGTGATCCGCAGCGTGCCGAACGTGCCGGGCGCCGCCGAGCGGGTGGCCAATGCCGTGGCGAACGGGGGATGGATGTGGACAACAGCCCCGGCGGAGCGCGTCCGGTAGACGGCGGTGTGGATCGTGGTCTCCGCCGACGGTTTGCGCCCGGAGGAGGACACCGGCGCGGAATCCGCGACCCGCACGGTCACCATGTCGCGTTCGGTGAGTTCGCCTTTGGACAGCCCGCTGCCGGTGACGACGGCGGTCGCGCCCGTGCGCACCGAGATATTGCCCGCCGTGCCGGGCATCCACCCGCGGCGATAGAGCTCGCGGGCGATGTCGGCGATCGCCGCGCCGTGCGACGGATCGGATCGGACTTCGGGGGAGGCGTCCGCGATCGACGCTTCCCCGGAGCGCTCATTGTGGTGGACGACGCCCTGCTCGGTGACCACCGCGGTCACCAACTCGGCGGGCGTCACGTCGAACGCCGGGTTGAAGACCTCGGTGTGCGCGGGAGCCGTTGGCACACCGCCGAATCCGGTCACCTCGGCCGCCGCGCGTTCCTCCACGACGATCTCCCGGCCGGTGGCCATCTTCGGATCGCGGGTGGACTCCGGAGCCACCACGATGAACGGGATGCCGTGATGGCGGGCGGCGAGCGCGAGACCGTAGGTGCCGATCTTGTTGGCGACGTCGCCGTTGGCGGTGACCCGGTCCGCGCCGACCAGCACGCAGTCGACCTGACCGGTCGCCATCGCCCACGCGGCGGCGGAATCGATGGTCAGCCGGTGCGGGATGCCTGCCTCGGCCAGTTCCCAGGTGGTCAGCCGCGCGCCCTGCAGCAGCGGGCGGGTCTCGTCCACCAGCACCTGCTCGATCGCGCCGCGCTCGGACAGCACCCGCAGCGTGCCGATGGCGGTGCCGAACGCGCTGGTCGCCAGCCGCCCGGTGTTGCAGTGGGTGAGCACGCGCAGCGGGCGGTCCGGACACAGGCGCTGCACCAGGTCGGCGGCGTTGGTGGCGGCGGCCCGGTTGACCCGGCCGTCCTCGGCGAGCATGTCGAGGGTCTCGGCGAGGACCGCGTCCGCGCCCCTGCCTACCTTCGCCCTGACCCGCCGCACGGCCCAGGCCAGGTTGACCGCCGTCGGCCGCGCCGCCGCGATCCGGTCCGCCTCGGCCAGCGCCGCCGCCTCGTCCACCACGCCGTCGACGGTGTGCGCGGCGGTGGCGAGGACGACGCCGAACGCGCCGGCGATGCCGATGGCGGGCGCGCCGCGGATGGCCAGCGTCTTGATCGCGTCGATGACCTCGTCGACGGTGCTCAGCCGCAGTTCGCGCACCTCGTGCGGCAGTCCGCGCTGGTCGATGGTGACGAGCGCGCCGTCGTCCCAGACCAGTGAGCTGTCGTCCATCAGGCGCATCCTTCGCGTCGAACCGGGTCGTGCCTGGTCAACGGTATCGGACGGGGGACGGCGAGCCGCAATCGCGTCAGGCCGTCCCGGCGCGCAGCTTGGCGGCGCGTTCGCGCGGGTCGTACCCGGGGCGGACGCCCTCGATGAGCAGCAGGTCGCCGTCGATGTGATCGGCGCGCAGCGGCAGGATCTCCTGGTAGGCGGGCGAGTGGTACCACTCCCGCGCTTCGGTCAGCCCGGGGAACTCGATCAGCACCATGCTGCCGGGCCAGCTGCCCTCCACCACCTCGGCCGGGGGTCCATGGATGACGAAGCGACCGCCGAACGGGTCCAGAGTGGCCTGGATGCGCTCGAGGTATTCCAGGATGTCGGGATGCGGCCTGCGACTGCGGAGATGGGCGAAGCCATAGGCGGACATGGCGTGTGGCGTTCCTTCGTTCGATGACGCCGGGGATGGCGTCGAACCGACGGTAGGTTCGCCTCGCGCGGGGTGGCAATTACCTCCCGGGTAAAGCGCACGGCCCCGGAACAACCGCAGCCGCCGGTCCCGGGAGGAGGTGGGGGCCGGCGGCGCGGGTGGCGCAGATCAGCTAGCGGCGGCGATCCTGCTCGCCGCGCCGGTCGGGCATCTCGGACCGGTTGCCCCGACGGCCTTCCATGTCAGCGCCCTCGCGCATGTCCTGCTCTTGGCGCTGTTGCTGCTGCTGCCTCGGCATCTGCTTCGGCATTTTCTTAGGCGTTTTCTTCGACTTTTCAGCCATCCCACTCGGTCCTTTCCGGGTGATTGATATTCGCCTAACGAACACACGATAGCGAGCGGATATGGCCGGTGGAAGGGGAAATGAAAAATATGGCTCCGAGCGGCCGAATCGCTGCATTTGCGCTGGTAGAAGCGATTTTTGATGCCGGATGCAGTAATGAATCCAGTTCAGGTGCACCGGGCGTGGACTTTTCTTCCAGCCGGTTGAGAGGCGGAGTGGGCCGGTCGAAACGCCCCGGCCAGACGCTCGTTTATTCGGGCTGTCGGCGCATATCGCGTCGAATTCGACTCCGCTGTCGCGAGGAGTTCGCGCGGCTCGGCGCGGTCGCGTCCGAAAAGGCGAAAGTCGCTCCATCGCAAGGGTTCCGGAGTGGAGTCGGCTGCGTATCGGTACGCTGTCGTCTTCCGCTTTCGCTCATTGATCGCGGAAGGTAAGGGCTGCAACAACTTCCGCGTTCAGCCGATGACCGCGTGCTCGAAGAGTTCAGCGCAGCGGCAGGAATTCGACGATCGCGCCGTCCTCGGCATCGGGGGGAACGATCACCAGGCCGTCCCGGTCGACAAGGCCGCCGAGATGCGCCGTCCGGATGGTCGGCTCCCCGATCCATCCGCCTTCCTCGGCGAGGCGAGCCGGGACGATGCGCGTCACCTGTCCCGCGATCGCGGTGGCGTTGCGCAGCGGCCCGCGCAGCGGGCGCGCGGTGGACGCG
>NZ_BDBC01000085.1 GCF_001612785.1 Nocardia beijingensis NBRC 16342 | reverse complement strand
ACCCTGAGCGATCCGGCAGACAGGTTATGGGGGTTTGAGGTATGTATATGACGACCGGCGAAGTCATCCGGCGGATCAGAAAGTCCCTCGGCATGACCCAAACCGAGTTCGGACAGCTGATCAACTTCTCACAACCCGCAGTATCGCTGCTCGAAAACGGCGGCCCCTCCTCCCACGACATCCGGATCCTGCGTCTCGTAGCCCGCGCCCTCGGGGTGCCGCTTGCCATACTGGTAGTGGACTCGGACGAGGAGGCAGACGTGAAGCGACGCGAATTCTTCAGGGGCGGAGCTGTAGGAACTGCCGGAGCTGCCATGATGGCCGCTACGGGAGAACCCGCCTCAGCGGCATCGGGCGTCAGGGTCGGTGCCGCCGACGTGGCCGAGATGCAAAGCAGCATCAATCAAATTCACGAGCTCGATCTTCTGGTCGGCGGAGACCGCCTCTGCCACCTGGCAGCCGGGCAAACACGCTACATCAAGCATCTGCTCGATACCGCCAACTACAGCGACGATACCGGCAGGGCTCTCACCAGCACGGCAGCCGAGATGATGACCGCCACGGGTTGGGTCCATTTCGACGCGGGCCGCCTGGACGAGGCCCGACGCTACTACGCCGATGCCGCTCAAGCCGCGACGACCGCCGGTGACGGGATCGGTGTTTGCCATGCCCTGATCAACGCCGCAATCCTCAACTACCAGGAGAAGTCCCGCTATCGAGAGGGCATCCGACTGGCAGAAGCCGCACAGTCGGCGGCACTGCCGCAGGGCGGACCGCAGCTGCGGGCACTGGGCGCCATTCGGGAAGCCGAAGCACACGGCCTGGCCGGTGACGAAACGTCCATGACCAAGGCGATCAGCCGAGCGCACCGCGCTTACGAGTCCGGCCACGGTTACGACCCCGAATGGGTCTTCTTCCCTCCAGCAGAACTGCACGGCATCACCGGCCTGGCATACATGCAGATCGGCGATCACCGAACCGCCACCCGACACCTGCAATCGGCGATCGACACCTCCGCATCCTGGCCGCGTGAACGCGCGGAATGGCGTATTCGTCTCGCTGAGAACCTCATCAAGGCAGGAGAGATCGCTGAAGGTTGCTCGGTTCTCACCACCAATTTCCACGAAATCGATGGACCGACCTCCACCCGCCAACGCTGGAAGCTCGACACCATCGAGCAGCAGGTACGGCCACATGCAACAGTGCCGGAGGTCAAAGAGTTCGTAGGGCTGCGCGCGATGCACACCTAGTACCGCGTCCGGGAAGGTTGATGCTGTAACCGTGCCCGGGTTGGCGGGTTGATCATGGCCGGGTGAGCGGTGATGCTGGTGGCTCGCAAGCCGGATGTGTTCGTCAGAGCGCTGACCCCGTAAGAAGGTCGTAAGCTGGTCCGGATCGCGCGGCGCAGCAAGCAGCCGATCCGGATGTGGCGGGCGGTGGTGGTGATGGCGTCGGCGCAGCATCAGCCGGTCGGGTTAATTGCGAAGCTGATGCAAGTGTCGGATTCGTATGTGCGACAGGTAATCCACGACTTCAACGGCATGGTTTCGAGGTCTTGGACCCAAAATGGAGCGGGGGCAGGCCAGCGAAGACCGATCAGGCGACACGGGAAGCGGATCTGCCAGATCGCCCGGTGCTGCCCCGTGACCTAGGATGGCCGTTCGCGACATGGAGCCTGTCGAAGCTGGCGGACGTGCTGCGGATCAACAAGATTACCGACATCAGCCGTGAAACACCACGGAAGATCCTGAACGTCGGTGGGGTGTCGTGGCAGGCCACGAAAACGTGGAAGGCCCCGGCCGATCCGGCTTTTCAGGCAAAGATGGCGCGGGTGTCAACCTCTACGACCATCCGCCCGTCGACGGCCGCGTGGTCTGCGTGGACGAGTTCGGGCCACTGAACACGCAGCCGCGCCCCGGCCGTGGCTGGTTCAGCGCGCGGCGGCCACGCCGGCTGCGCGCGACCTATCGCCGCACCCAGGGGGTTCGGCACATGTTCGGTGCCCTGGACCTGTCCTCGGGCCAGTTGTCCTACCGGATCCGGGACCGGAAACGGTGGACGGAGTTCCTGGCGTTCGTGAAATCGCTGCGAGCCCGGTGGCCGGGGCAGACACTGTATCTGACCTGGGACAACTACTCGGTCCACAAACGGGCCGAGATCCGTGCATGGTGCGCGGCCAACGCGGTCGAGCTGGTGTTCTTGCCCACCTACTCGTCGTGGCTCAACCGCATCGAGTGCGAGTTCGCCGCGCTGCGGTACTTCGCGCTGAACGGCACCGACTACCGCAGCCACGGCGAGCAAGACGACGCGACCGGCACCTACGTCCGCTGGCGCAACCAGCACGCCGGACCCGTCGGCGACTTCGCCGTCGGATCCAAGACCCGCCACCCGGATTACCTACCGACTGTTGCCTGACGCGGCACTAGGCCCGCGACTAGCGCATCGTCCCCCGCTGTCGACGTACGATCGGCATGAAAACCTGTACAGCAAAACCACTTACGCTACCCCGCATTCACCTGTAGGACTACCGCCGATCGACCGACTCCCTCATCGCCGATGCCAGGTCGAGCGCTCCTTGCGGGTCGATACCGTCCGCTCTTCTCGGATCGACCATATCGGCATCGGTCCGCCAGCGATCGAATTCGCCGCCGGAGACAAAGAACCAGCGATCCAGCGCCTTCTTGAGGTTTGTCGCGGCTGTCTCTTCAGCCTGACTACGAAGGTCCCTCTCGGGAAGTCCGGGCTGGCTGGTCACCAAAGCCTTCATCTGCTGTTTTGTGCACCAGTCCAGATACATGTGACGGGCCTGACCGAGCTTCACATCGAATTTGGAACGCTCAGGAAGCCAGTCCGAAACATGACTCCAAACGTCAGGAATGGCGAGGGCCTGCATCCAAAAATAACGGAAGTAGACCGCTTGCGGTGTGTCCATGTTGACAATTTGATTGATCGGATCGGTGATCGTCTTACTGAACGCAAGCTTGCGATCACGAGCTTTTTTGTGATCGATCGCAAAGAAAGCATTCCATGCCACAGCGAGTGCATCCGCGAATGCAGGAAGTTCAGAGATTTTGGTGGTGGTAACCATATCTTTGCGCAGCTCCCACAGGGAGCCAAGTGTCATGAATAGTCCGAGTTGACAGGCGTGAGTGTTGTAGACACTGTAGACTGATTTGCAGCTCCTTATATTCTCAGGTCGAGTGGACTCGAGATATTCCAGCGCTCGGTACCGGTCAAAATCTTCTTCTTTCGCCTTAAGTGCCTCCCAGGCCCGGATGACGTCCGATTTCGGCATACGGTGCTCACCTGACTGCCTGGTTTCGACGTAGTGTTCATAGCTGGAGCGCAGGGTCCAAAATACACCCACTCCCCCGAAGAGCGCATCATGGGCGAGTGAAGCGAATGTGTCCGCAGTGTGCCAATCCTCCTTGAGCTTCGTCAGGCTGGTCGCGTGATCAGCGTACGGTTTGACCTGCGAAAGCAGCATGAGAATCGCCGCGCCCCAGGTCTCCATGAAACGCCGGCCGATCGCGTCGGCCTGACCTATGGGGAAGTTGAGGTTTCCGATCGACTCACGATCGAAGACATAGCCCGCGTCGTCTATTCGGTCAGGAAGGAGAGTCTGGAGGTCGAGCTGTGTCCGCATGAACTCGTCGCGCTCCTCCGCGCTCTCACGCCCGACAATCGGTTGAGCCAAGTTTGTAAGGTACTTGGGATGCCCGAAGACGCACCGATTGACCGCCATCTTCAGCAAATTCACGTTGGTGATGACGGACCATCGTGCCGGTCGGCTGCTATTGACGTCCGGATTGTCGTATTCGACAGCGTACAGCGGCAGTCGCCTACCATCATTGTGTCCTCGAAGGGCACTAAGGACGCTTCGAGTCAGAACGTTGCCGAGTTCGGCGTCCGACAGGAGAATTATCCTCGATTCACTCGGCGGGCGAGCCTCCTTATTGACGTCGACGAAAAGTTTCCGGGCAGCCTCGTGGGGACGTGACGCTTCACCAGTCTGCTGTGGAAACCAGCAGACCGTGACAGGCACCTCGATCTTCTCAAGATCGACCTCGGTAGTTTCATGGGTCTCGATGAGCTGCCTGACTTGATGTTCGTAAAATGACCGGAATTTGACTCCCGCGGTGTCCTGCCAGGTGTTGGAAAGAGTCCGCTCGATGGCAAGGAGCGCCATCGCGCGGTGCTGACCGTCGAGCACCACCAAACTCGCCTCCGACCGGTTCCACCACAGCTTTCCTACGTTTGCGCCGTGCGGCTCGCCATCGGCGCCCAGTAGCCGGTGGATTTGAAATGCGTTGCCGGCACGCTGTTCCTGCCACGTCGCGTCGTCGTAGTTGGTGACGGTAGAATTGCCCATCTCCGGGAATTTGGTCGGCTTCTTGTTGCGGAACGGCAGAAGCACCGCAACGATCGGTGGAAAAAACGCTGGCCCGGTGGATTGGGGCTTGAGAAGGTAGGGGATGAGGTTGACAGCGACCCGATGGTCGTCGAGGTCGCGTTGCAATAGCTGGTTGAAGTCGAGGTCGCCAGCGTCCATGATCTCCCGGACCGGCGCCAGGCTCTTGGTGAGCTGGCGTTCAGGAGCGTCGCCGTCTCCGCCGAGTTTGGCCTTGGTCATCATGTAGTCAACGCGGCCCGCAGGTGTGTCGAAGCTGCCCCACGTTCCCTGGACGTAGTCCCGGAAGGTTAGCTTGGTGCCGGAACCGAACATACTTCGTTGCCTTTCTTGTGCTCTTATATATCGGGTCGTGCCCAAACCACACTTCGCCTTAATACGCCAACACGCATGAAGATGGAAAAATAGCCCACGTGTCGGCGTCCGGCAACGAATGCCGGGCTGCGAAGCGCTTCTTGCGCGATCGGTTCCGGGGGTCCCCGCGGGGCTGCACAGACCACCGAATCTACCACCTATTGATTCTTGAAGTGCTCTTTCAGTAGAGCTCCACTGAACATTCCCCAGTACGTCCGCAGCTGGTCGAACTGGTCGGGATCTTCGTACATACTCTCTGCTTTTGCGTAGGCCATGAAGAGCAGGTCTATCGCAGACTGGGTGCGCCTGGCGAGTTCCGCCATCTCCTCAGGGGCCAAATTCGTAGCGCCTTCGTCGGCGACCTTCTTAATGGGCTCATAAACGTCCCGAAAGAAGGCATGTCGGCGGTTGAGCCTCACGTGCGACTTGCCGTTGAGATGGTGGATCTCCAGGAACTCCTTGCCGGGCCAGTGAGCGTCGAACAACGTGATCGGCTTGGTCCGTACCTGTTCGCGGATCTTCTCTATCGCTGCGGCGTCGGCCTGTGGGTCGAGCCCTCGGTCCTCGGCGGTCTCCTTGACGATCCGTTCTTCCTCTTCCGCGGTCGCTGCTCGTCCGGCGGGACCCTTCGGGAGGGTAGAGTCAACGCGATCAGCTGTGTCCATGCTGTCACTGTGATCCCCGTTCTCGGCACGATTCCGAGCGTCGTACTCATCCCACTGCCGTCGGACAAGCGACCGAGCTTGCAGGACGGGACGTTTCAACCAGGTGCGCAACTCGTCGCGAAGCTTACTGACCGGCTCGGCACCGCGCTTGACGTGACGAACCTGGAAGTATTCGTCCAACTCGGCCGGGAAGCGAACCTCGATCGCGACGTAGCGCATCACCTTGTCTGTCCGGCCACCTGCGACCAGCTGCGGCACAACGTCGTAGTAGATCTCGCGCCCGTTGCGGAGGATGCTGATCCGCGCCGCATTTTCGGCGTTGATCTGGAATTCACGTATGTCGTGACCTTTGCTGTCAACTTCACCTCCGGCCGTCCGGTACGGCCTGAACTCCGGAGGCACAATGGCGACGGCGACGTGAACCTTATGTCCGTCGATGACGATGTCATCTTCTTCGATCATCTGCCCGCGTGGATCGGCTGGCTTGTATCGCGAGATGATGCGAGGGTTGTCCATCTGAAACAGTGGGTCGTGGAGTGTGATCTTCTTGCCGTCGAGTTCGAAGGTTCGGCCGGTGTCGATAAAGGTACGGTAGGCCCGGGCGATGAACTTCCTGAGATCAGAAATCTTCTCCTCAAGGGAGGTTGCGAACTTTCCACCGCTCGACAGCCGATCGATCTTCCCGAAGACCACCACCGTGCCGGAGGAGAAGGGTCTACCATCACGTCCGACCATGAGTTTTGCCGCTTCATCTGGCCATTCATTAACGATCTCTGTCGTGATGTACTGCTGCCGGCCTTCACGGATTTCCTCAAGGTCGATGTAGCTGTGGTGGATGTCTGAGCTGGTGAGTTGTTTGCTGTAGATGTCGATGCGCTCGCCGAGACTAAGTCCGGCTAGCTTCAGCCCGACACCGAAGCGGCCGAGACCTGCCCGTTGGTTGTAGCGGTTGCTGTAGCCCATGGACAGGACCTTGTGCATGATCGCGGGGTCGATGCCGGTGCCGTTGTCGGCGATGATAATGCTGTCGATGGCCTTCTTTCCGCGACTGTAGACGGGCAGCACCCGTAGGAGGGTAGCGTCGGCCTCGATGGAGTTATCCAAGGGCTCTCCGACGGCGGCGGTCAGGTCGAAGCCCGCGTCGCGCATGGACTCCAGCGCTCGGTCGACCTGAATTATGTCAGCACGCTGATCGTGGGCTGATTGAAAAAGGGGCTGGCTTGTCATTCCAGGATCCTTTGGGAGTTGTTCGGGCGGACAGAGGTTTCAGGGGTGCTTCTTTGCCGCACTGGATCGCTGTCGCGGAATACTGCAAAATATGCACGCCGTCTGGTGGAAGTCGGGCTTGTCGGGGTGGAGCCGGTTGGACAGCGTCCCGGCATGGAGGTGGAACAGTGCGCACTCCATGTCGAATGCGTTGGTTACGGAGTGGTGGATGTCGTAGGTGAAGTACTCGCCTCGGCGATCGATGCTGTGGCGAATCAATCGGCGCTGGATGTCGGTGTCGCTGCGGCCGACGTAGATCAGGTCGCCCTTGTCGTTGTACAGCATGTATGTGCCGATGTAATGGCTGGGAATGAGTGTGCGGATAAGCCAGGGGCGCAGGCGCAGAAGCCGTGGTCTCATCCGACGAGCGCCGACTCGTGCCAAATCTGGCGTGCGTGCCGTCGAGCCCGGCTGATGCGCTGACGGACATGCGTTACCGGCAATCCGTTGCGATGCGCGAGACTCTCGGCATTTTCGCCGGCCGCCAGGCTGTTGAGCATCGCGCGGTCACCGACCGTCAGCGCCGGTTCAGACTGAATCCAGACGCGGATTTCGGCGAGGCGGAAGTTCTGATCTTCCGCGCCGACCTCCGCGTCCTCGCCGAGTTCTGCTACCGGGGCGATCTCTCGACGTCGCTCGATGGCCTGGCGTGCGTGTCCAAGCGCTGATCGCATGTGCACTTTGGGTGCGCCGGTGATAGCTTTCCGCGGAGTCCGCAACAGCTCGTCGAGAGCACGATCGATACGGTCGAGCTCGTACACGTCGCGCGTCGTGAGAGCCCGGTTTTGTAGTGCGATGACGGCTGCCTGAACAGGTTCGCTTATCATGTGTTGCTCCATGTGGTCTGGTGGCGAGCCCCATGCGGTGGCACGCGTCCGTGTGTGGTGAAGCATTGTGTGTGAAGTTGTTTCGGTCAGTGTACTCGGCCCCACCGACATTCGGTGCCTTCTGCGACGAACTCGGGATGTCGAGGTACTCCTACCTATATAGATCGGGTGAGAGAGCCGTTTGTTGCAGGCCCATAGCAACTTTCGTTCAAAGTGCTGGTCAGGCGCGTACCGCTGTCGGGTGTCGGCTCGCCGATCTCGGGCTGGCACCCGACTTCGGATCCACCCGCCGCGACTCCGAGCAAGGCATCGTGAGCAGCACGGTGCTCGGCGCCAACGACTGGGGACTGCGAATCCCCGGGATATCACGCTGTGAGCGGAGACGCACGCACTCAATTGTCGTGTGATAATTCAGGACCCCGATTGTCTCGGCGTCCTCGTGACCTTGTTGACAAGTTCGGGCCGGGTTGCGATACTTTCGGCTCGTGCCGCTCGGTGAGGCTCGAATGGCCGAGACTCGTTGGTACAGAGGCTATTTCATTCCGTGCTGACTGTACAGGAAAGGTTCCCCGGACACGGATATCGCCCCCAGGTACGGGGTGTCTCGTAGTCGGTTTATTAATGAGAGACCAAATATCAGGCGGGTGAGGTGGAGGCGCTGCGAACGGCGTTGAGCCGACTACGGACGAGCCCGAGACGGATCCCAGCCGAGGTCGAAGCGCTGACATGCGAGGGGCGGCGCGTTCACCCGCGCTGGGGTGCGCGACGGATCGTGTTCGAGCTCGCCCTGGCGGGGCGGATTCAGTGCCGTCGCGGGCGATGGTGCATCGGATCCTGGTCCGCAACGACCTGATCCGGCCCAGCAGCAGCGGCACCGTCCCAAGTACAGGTACTGGCAGCGGGAAGCGCCGATGCACCTGCGGCAGCCGGACCTCATCGGCGGCATCCACCTAACCGACGGGCACGTAGTCATGGTCGCGCGCCAGCGACTGCTGATCGGCCGCACCTACACTGGACAGACGGCCACGATCGGTGTCAAAGACACCTATTTCCGGACACCTGCGGCGGCGCCGAAGTGGCGCTGCGCCCGTGCATCACCCAGCACCCCGTCAGACGCTGGAAGGTGAAACCATTCCCCCGAACCGGATTCGCAAGTCCACCACGTCCTGAGACCTTCAACCAAGCCCTAAGCGTTGCTTGTCGCCGAGGTTCTGAGCCCTCAGAAAACGGCATCAGCCTGCGGATTCCGTGAGCGCCGACACACTCGATGCGACCGCAGGGGCTAGGGACGACCACTCGCCTGGGCAATGGCGGCCGTCGAAGGGTGCAATCGGCCGGGAGCTGAACGTCGGTCCGTTAGTTCGGAGTGCCGCCATTCCTCAGGTGGAAGAGCCGATGCCCTCTTACACGAACGCCGGCCGCGGCGAGTGTGGCCTCCCACCCGCGCAGGCTGCCGATCCGCTCCGGGTGCTGGTACAGTCCGGCACGCTGCTCCGCGCGGGTCAATTTGGCGTAGAGCTCACGGCGAGGATCGTCGCGTCCGACGAATTCTTCCTTCCGATGGATCAGAGGCGGGTTGTCGGAGCGGCTGTAGTCGCGCGACTCGGCACCAAGGTTTTTCAGGTTGACGGTGATGGACGCTGCGAGGGTCGGGTGTGCGTCGCGATCGAAGCGTGGATAGACAAGATAGGACACCTGTGGCTGCACGACCGACAGCTTGATCAGGTTGGCATGTTCGATCGTCCCCGAGAGCACGCGCGCGCACCCCTCGTATACCTGGAGCACCGGTGGGAGTTCGGCCAGCGCCGATCGGTGGACGTAGAGGGCCGTCGGTGTCTGTTTGCCGATTGCTGAGCTTCGCGCGGACACGAGGACCATCGTGGGGTCGCCGCATGCCAGTAGCATTCTATCGGCCTGTATGCACGCTGATTGGTAGGTGCCGAACAGTGTACGGATGTCGCAGGCCAGTGTGGTTCCGAGTTGGCTGAACCGGGGACGCCGACCGAACCTGGACAGCGCGATATAGATCAACAATTCCGACCGCCGCTGGCGAGTCACCTGCTCCCAATGGTCGTCATCGGTGACCTGTCGAATCAGGGAAACAGCACGTCCGAGACTGCCGACTGCCTCCCTGATCGCCTCCGCAGCACCGTCGCTGAGTTCGCCAGGACGAGGTGGGCGGGCATGATCGCTCAGGAAGTCGAACAATGGCGCGAGGGTGTCTCGGTGCGTCTCGTAGAGGGTGTGGGGGTCTATCCGAACCCGTGGTCGGTAGCGGTAGACGCGGCTGGCGAGGAATTGCTGGGCGACGCTGGGCTCCCGGAAGATGTAGAAGATGCCAGGTGCGGCGGCGTGCGCCTGTACTCGGAGAGTTTCCTCGATCCAGGTTGCCAACTCGGCTTGCTGGTAGAACTTCTGGAAGGTCCCAGTTCTGGTGAGCAGCCCGTCGCCGAGGGGACGCCCGAGAAGGTCTCGTGCGTCCCAGGTCAATCGTGAGGAGACGATCAGGACTTTCTTGGCCAACCCCCATGCGGTACGAAGTGTCTCGGCTCGCTCGTCGGGGCGTTCGATGACGTTGACGACGTAGCCGAGGTTAACGACATCCGCGTGCCGACGCTCAGTATGCGGTCGGTGGTTGGGATCCCACCCGTCGACGACGTAGCCGAGGGCTGAGAGGTTGCGCAAGTCATCACCTCGACCACACCCGTAATCGAAGACCGACGACGACTGGTCGAGCACGTGATCGGCGATCGCCGCGGCGAGTGGGCGCGACAAGGCGTTTCGAGCCATTGCCGTTCGATGGCGGGCGACGACGCTCATGCTTATTGTTCGCCTGGTTGCGCGAACAGTCGGGGTGGCGTCATGCGACGTCGTGTTCGTCGGGTGCCATTGTTGTGGCGACGAGGTCGGCGATGTTGCGCACCTGGCGGTCGCCGACGAGGTACCCGATGCCGCGGTGCAGGTGCAGCCGGAACTGCTGGGCCAGGGTGTCGTCGTCCAGTGGCAGTCCGTCGGTGTGGCACCGGTGCCGCAGCAGTGCCCAGTAGAGCGCGCCGTGTGGGCCGGCGAAGGTTCGCCAGCTCATCTCCAGGTTGCTGTCGGCCGGGATCTTCATCGTGGGTGGTGGGGCGGCCTCGGCGAGGGATCGGCACAATGCCCAGCGGCACAGGGTGTTCCAGTGTTCGATTCCGGTGCGGCGTCTAAGGGTGGTGAGTTGGTCGCGACCCTGTTTGCTTAGGCGGATGGTCTCGAGTGGCATCGTTGTCCTCGCTCAGCTGGGTGTCGGCTCGGGCCAGAAGTAGCCGGGTTCAGTGGTGGTATGTCCTGTGTCGCTGTTGTATTCGAGCCGATAGGCGTGACCGATGTAAGGGTGGAGCTGGTTCCAGGCGGCCTGGTCGATTTCCTGGTCGGTTGACAGCAGGATCACTTGGTGACTCGCCTGCGGGAAATACCGCGAGACCAGGTGGCTTCGGTGTATGCCGTCGAGTCGGCCCAGTGGCGTGTCGATGACCACCGGAAGGGGCCGACCCGAGGCTTGGGCGAGCCCCCACAGCAGCGACACCGCGAGGAGTTGCCGTTCGCCGGCAGACAGTTGCTGCGGAAGAACGACGTTCCCGGCGTGGCCGCGCAGCTCGATAGCGAAGGACTCCGGATCGATCTTCAGGTCGGTAACCAGCCGCTCCTTGCGCAGCAGCCGCTGCAGTGCCTGGATGACGAGCGATTCGATGCGCTGGAGGTTGCGGCGGGTTGCCTCGACACGCAGGGCGGCGAGTGTGCCGCGGACCCGCTCACTGTGGTGAATGATCCGCCGGGCATCGTCGTTTTCGGCCACTTCCTCGGTGGCCTTCTGCAGCAGTCGCTCCACCGTGCGCTGCTGCTCGGCGGCTCGTGCGTCGGCATCGGCTACCAGGCCTTCCGCTTGAGCTGCAGCGCTGCTCGCTGCTGTCCACTCAGCCAGCGCCGTGTCCCGTCGTGCGCTCAGCGTGTCCAACGCGCGACTGTCGGGTACCGCGGCGAGGGTATGGACGACCTCGTCGAGCTGGCGGACGAGGTGGTCGCGTTCGGTCAGAGCGGTGGTGACCTGCTCGCCGACCAGGTCCAGGTCGTGGTCGACCAGCGACCGCAAGCGGGAGGTGTCCTCGGCACCCATCTGTACGACACGCTCGATCCCTGCCACGGCGACTCGCGTCTGGCGTTCGTCCGCCAGGAACGACTCCAGGTCGTCGATGGTCTGCTTCTTGACCCGCTGGGACCGAAGACGGTCGAGGATGTCCGCGTCGCGCTTGATGAGTACGCCGATGACCTGATTCTGCTCATCGGCAACCAATTCCCGCTCAGCCATGCCCAGCACGTCGACCAGCTGTGTACGTACCAGACGGAGTGGCACCACACTATTCGCAAGGTCGAGAAGACGGGTATCGGTCGCTTTCAGCGCCTTTTCGAGGCGGACCTTCTCGTCTTCCAGGGTGCGCTGACGGACTAGCAGCTCACTGCCTTCCATTCGTAGCTGCTCTTCGAGCTGCCGAAGCTTGTTCTCCGCGCGCTCGGCGATCGTCCGACACTGGGCGGCTTCTTGCTTCGCGGCAGTAGCCGCCTTGTGTGCGTCCTTCGCGCGACGGTTAGCGGCGTCGAGCATTTTGTGCATCGACGGCGGCGCCAAGTCGGCGCGGTAGTTTCGTTCTATCACCGAAAGATCGGTTGCCAATCGATCGACCAAGTCCAAGCCGAGAAGCGCACCGATCGCTGTCTTGAGCATGTCGCGGGCGTTGTCCAGTTCGGCGAGTGTCTCGATCTTCTCCCCGTCGAAGAAGAACAGCTCCGCGACACCTCTCGGCACGAATGCCTCAACCTGCTCCGCCCACCGGTCGGTGAGGGACCGATCGGGCATGCCGTCGACCAGCACGTCGAGGCGCTCGCGGACGGTGGATTCGGTGGCTGTCCACGTTCGCACGATCCGGTAGTTGCGTCGTCGCCCTTCCTGGTAGACATGGAACGCCAGCTCGACGCCAGCGCCCTCGCTGCCGGGGACACCGTTGTGAATGAGCCGACGCAGGTAAGTTTGATAGCTGGAGGAACGCCGTGACGCGGTGCGGGCCAGCGAACCGAACAATGCCAAGTGCAGTGACTCCAGGACGGTGGTCTTACCGCCGCCGTTGAGCGCGCCGATCACGACGACCGGTCGACGCGGATCCGGTGGAGTCAGGGTGATTTGATGGTGTCCGCCGAAGACCCCGACATTGCGGAGTACGAGCTCATCCAAGATCACGGTGCGTCCGCCCCTTCAGCATCGAGTGTCTCGACAGCATCTGCGATGCTGGGCTCCAAGTCCAAGTCCAGGTTGTACTGCTCGCTCAGCTGTTGAGGGGTATCGCGGCGGAGATTGACCCGACCGACCGCATCGTCGGCGTCAGTGTAGAAACCGCGCCGCAACGACCGCTCCAGTGCGTCGAAGAGGCCGGCGCGCCGGGTCATCGACCGGTGCCGCTGCTCGATGTCGAGTAGTTCGCGTACCAGCTCGAAATGCAGCTCGTCGCCCTCGGACAGCTCACGCAACAACGCGACGTCTTCCGGGCCGAGGGCAAGATGGTTATCCATCGGGCGCCCGGGATACGGCTCACCGACAACGGATTCGTAGATGCGGGGAAGAGTGTCTTCGAACTCGTGCTTCTCGATCACCCATATGCGTCGGATCTCCTCCAACTCGGGCAAGCTGATCAGTTCGATGGTTCCGACATTCGTCGGCCCGTTCTTCCGGATCCACGTCTGGGCTTCAAGCAGTTTGGTCAGCCATCGTTCGCGCCAATCCTGCTTGTACGGACCGAGAATCGGCTCATCGTGGAACAGCTGGACGGAGCCGTTCATTCGGCGGAAGTCGCGCTGTTCCTTTCCCCGCAGCTCCTCCAGCTCGTTGCGCAGCTCAAGCAGGGGCTGCATCCACTCCTTCTCCTCATCGTTCTGGATCATCGCCGACATCGACTTGTCCTTCTCGACGAGAGTGCATACCCAGCAACCGAAGCGGCTGTCGCCGCAACTGGGTGTGCTTGCGTCGACCACCAGCGGACATTCACCATCCGATGACGCGCCCTGATACATCGTCAGCAGTTCCTTGTTGGAGTACCCCCACGGATTCGGACGCTGCATGAGCGACAGCCACACGTCGTCATTGGACCAGTCCTCGATCGGTGTGTAGACCAGCGAGTTCGGCAGATTAACGTTCGGACTCAACTTGTCCCGAACACGTTTGCTCTCCAACGACGACATGCGGGCCGACCGGCTGGAACTCTCCGCTTTGCGGGTACCCAGCACGAGGATCGCCTCGCCGTGTTTACGCACCACACGCCGGATGAACGCGTTCGATGGCTTGATCTTCAAACGCTCAGTGCACCAACGGAACTTCGGCTTCGGCGAAGGGTAGCCGCGCCCGATCAGGTTCACCCAGAAGGTGTCGTTCACTTCCGGAGTCAGACGGTGCGGTTCGATCGGCAGCTGTTGCTCCTGCGCGGCCTGTCCCAACAGCTTGAGGGAGTTGGTGACCCACGCGGCGACGACCGGGTTCTCCACCAGGGTGTCGGTGGAGATCACATGGACCTTCTTCGTCCGGTGCTCGGCCGGCAACCCCTGTAACGCCATCCACACCAACTGCAGCGTGGCCGTGGAATCCTTACCGCCGCTGTAGCCGACAACCCAGGGGATCCCGTCGGCGAGATAGAGCTCCTGAATCTCGCGCGCCAGCCGATCCAATGTTGCTGCGAAGCCTTCTTCTGCGAATGCAGAGTTCTTCCGGGAGGCAGCGGGTTTCATTTCTCTCCTCGTCGATGTGCGTCTTCGACGCGCTGTTCTTCCTCGCTCAGCGGCATACCCAATGCCTCGCGGATCACATTGGTCGTAAGCACCACGTTGGTGGTCGACTTCGAGACTTTCCCACCCACCAGGGCCCGACCTTCCCAGAGAGCGGTATTCACACGAGACCAGTCGATATCCGACAGCGGGGCGAGTCGCCGCTTCCAAACCGTAGGGTCGTGCGTCTCTTGCAGCAGAGTGCGTCCAATATTGCCCAGCGCATGCAGCACGATACCGTGGCTGTGGATGAAGTCTCGCCGGACATCACCGGCGGAAACCTTCCGCTTGTGCACTTGTATCCACTCGGGAAACAGACCGAACACGACATCCCAGTAGGCCGACGCCAACTCCGTCGCTTCATCGATCGTCCGAGTTTCACAGCCGTCGAGTAGTGATTTGGTCGCGGTGTAGAGCGCCGACAATGTGAAAAGCTTCCTCGACCGCGCGGACAGATTGCTTCGCTCCATCTCGACCAGGTCCTGGAGCACCGGCGAGCGGAAGACGATCGCCCGCGCGATCTGTGCCGCACTCTCACGCTGGTCGTACAGGATCGTCAATGACCGGGCCGGCCGGATCGCGTAGCGGTTGAGATCGGTGAACATCTGCTGGCATCGAGCAAGTCCGACATCGAGGAACAACACCACCGGAATACTCTCGTCCCCGATTTCGGGCTTCTCCCGCAACGCCTGCTCGATCGCCGCACGCCGATGCTGCCCATCGTTGATGACGAACCGCGCGGACATCGGGATGCTCATGATCCCGATCTGCCCCTCAGCCCCTGAGGCGCCGAACGGTTGGAAGTCGAGGTCGGTATCCACCGACGCGGTCAGCGCGGAGAAAGTGTACCCGGTCGGGTTATCCAAGATGTACTGCGCTATTTCGGGAATTCGAGATTTGTTCAGTGTTCGTTGAGCGCGCAGGGCCGGCTGCAACTCCTCCTCATCGAACAGAAACATCCGGGGTATGAGACGCAGCGGGAACATGGTCACGTAGAACTCGCGCCCGGCCTGGACTCCGCGGATGGTCGGGAACACGTACCCGTAGAAGGCACGACCCGCCACCGCAGCCTCCTTCGGGTCTAACCGGCTGATCGACATGACGTATGTTTCCTTGGGTGTTTGCTTCCTGTCAAGCATACTGACGCGCCAAATCTAGCGTACAAGCAGACACCCATATACGTACGGGCTGTGTACATCCTGCGTACACTGGCGTGCTATGGCAGCTTCGACACGAACGACTCGTGGTGCAGCAGACACCTCGGATGACGCTACGACACGCGCGGTCTATCTCGACTGCAACGCGACCGCACCGATCGAGCCCCGAGTCCAGGAAGAGGTCAGCTACTACCTCGACCAGGAATTCGGAAACGCTGGCAGCCGCACTCACGAATTCGGGCAACGCGCCAAGGAGCGGGTCACACTCGCTCGTGAGCAGGTCGCCAGCATTGTTGCATGCACCCCCGACGAAGTTGTGTTCACCAGCGGCGCAACAGAAGCCGACAACCTCGCCCTCCTGGGACTGGCCCCTCACGGACAGCAGGTGGGTCGACGACACATCATCAGCAGCCAGATTGAACACAAAGCGATCCTCGAACCCCTCGACGTCCTGCGCGACCGAGGGTTCGAGGTCACCCTGCTACCCCCGACACCGGGCGGCTGGGTCGATCCGGACGACGTCAGAGCCGCCCTACGCCCCGACACGTTCCTCGTCTCGATAATGCATGTCAACAACGAGACCGGTGTCATTCAACCGCTCGACGAGATCGCCACGGTACTCAATGGGCACGACGCGTACTTCCATGTCGACGCAGCGCAGGGCTTTGGCAAGGAACTCGGCCTTCTGCACAGCCCGCGTATCGACATGATCAGCATTTCCGGGCACAAAATCTACGGACCCAAAGGCGTGGGCGCTCTTATCGCCCGACGACGCGGCTTCCGCAAGCCTCCCCTCACGCCTCTCATGTACGGCGGTGGCCAGGAACGCGGGATACGGCCCGGCACCCTTCCAGTAGCACTGATCGCGGGTCTCGGCACCGCCGCCGAACTCGCCGGCAAGCAACACAATGCTCGCACCGCCGCCAACCTGTGCTACCGGCAAGCCGTACTCGACACCTTTCTTGAGCTCGGCGGCGAAATCAACGGCGACCCCGAGCGAACTGTCCCCCACACCCTGAACATTGCCTTGCCCGGTCTCGACTCCGAAGCGGTCATGCTTGCACTCAAGGGCACCATCGCCATCTCCAACGGCTCGGCCTGCACGTCACAGCGCTACGAACCAAGCCACGTCCTGTCCGCGATGAACCTCCCCGACGAGCGAGTCGCTGGCGCGCTCCGCATCTCATGGAGTCACCTCACACCCGACCTCGACTGGACGACGGTTGGCCAACGCATCAAAGCACTCCTCTAATAGTGCTTTGTTAGATGCGCCGGGATGCGCTGTGCTGCAATGGTGTTGCGCGAGGAGATGGACGTGGTCCGTCCGGTGATCGAGGAGTTCGCCGCACCCAGGTCCGGTCCCGGCTGACCGGGTGGGCGGCGCGGTTCGTCGACCCCGACGCCCTCGTGGTCGACGACACCGGGTTTCCCAAGGACGGGACAGCATCACCGGGTGTGGCGCGAATGTACTGCGGGGCGTTGGGCAAACGCGGCAACTGCCAGATCGGAGTGAGCGGGCACGCGGCCACCGACTGGGCCTCGGCCGCACTGGATTGGCGGCTCTACCTACCGAAGTCCTGGGACGACCACACCGCCACCGACCCGGACGAAGCCGAACAGATCACCGCACGGCGGGCACGGTGCGTGATTCCCGACCACGCTCGGTTCCGGGAGAAGTGGCGGCTGGCGCTGGACATGCTCGACGAGGTCCTCACCTGGGGAATGCCCGCCCGGCCGGTGATCGCCGATGCCGCCTACGGCGACAGCATCGCCTTCCGCGCCGGACTGACCGACCGCGGACTGACCTACGTCCTGGCGGTCTCGGCGGCGACCAGCGTCCACCCCGCCACCGCTCCCCCGGTGCCACCGACCTACTCCGGATTCGGGCGACCCCCAACCCGCACCGACTACCCCGACAAGCCCGTCACCGCCAAGACGATGATCATCACCACCGGCCGCTCAGCGGGACGGTTCGTCACCTGGCGGCGCGGCTCCCGCCACACCGCATCGAACCCGGGCGCGGTGATGCGCTCCCGGTTCCTCGCCTTACGGGTGCGCCCGGCCAACCGCAACATCACCCGCGGACCGGACGGTAGCCTTCCCGAATGCTGGCTGCTGGCCGAACGGCCCACCGGCGCGGAAAATCCGCTGGCGCATCGAACACGACTACCGCGAACTCAAAGACGGCCTCGGCCTGGACCACTTCGAAGGCCGATCCTGGCTCGGCTGGCACCGCCACGTCACCCTCACCTCCATCGCCCAGGCAATCTGCACCACGCTGCGCCTCACCCCAAAAGCCCCTGCGCAGGCCTGACCCTCTACGCCGTCCTGCGCCGACTCCAACACCTACTCGCCACCTGGACCGGGCACTGCCACACCTGCCACCAACCCCTACCAGCCCGAACACAACCACCCCACACCTAACAAAGCACTACTAGGAGGATAGAAGGATAAGATTAGGAATTTACGCGGCGGCTCTGGAAGTACTGCGATGCGAACCGCCGACTAACTTCCGCGAGATCGTCGACGGACTACGACCGAGCCGGCGATTGCCGGGCAGCCCTTTGATCCCGGCGCGGGCCATCAGCAGCTCGATCTGGCGGTAGCCGACATTGATCCGGAGGCCGAGTGAGTTCGGCATGAACGCGATGGGCACCGTAGGTGCCCCGGGAAGCGGTATGCACGGCGCGAATCTGATCTAGTAGCCACGCATGCCGGATCGATCGCTGCGAGGGCGGCCGTGACCGCCACCGCAAGTAGCCCGATTCAGCGACGTCGATGAGCCGGCCGAAGCTGAAGCATCAGACCCCGACCGCGGGTGATCTGGTCAACCGGTCGTTCACGCGATAGAAGCCGCATCAGTTGTGGGTCACCGACATAACCGAGCATCACACCCCGTGAGGGCAAGGTGTACGCGCGGTCGTGCTCGACACGTTCTCCCGCCGGGTTGTCGGCTGGTCGATCGACTCGACCCAGACCGCCGCGCTGGTGACCAACGCGTTGGTATGGCCATCGCCAAACCGTTCACCGCAGGCCGGGACGATCATTCACTCCGACCACGGGGTCCAATTCACCCTACCCACCACACCCGCCGACACCAAGGCGCTACCGCTGGCCGACATCACCGGCGGCAAGGACTGGACCGACGCACCCGCCCTGAAATCCCCTCTCGCAGGCCGGTTCTGCCTGCGCGCACCCGCCCAGGGCGCCTGCCACGCCAACATCTACGAACACTTTCCGCACCGACGCCACCTACCTGCCCATCCTCGCCGCCCAACGCGCCGACGCCGCCAAACTCGCCGCCGACGCCCAGCGCCGCGGCTGGATCACCGAAGCCGAACGCCACCACGAGCTCATCGCCCGCCTCGACGCCGCCATCGCCGACGCCCAACGATCAGCCGGATAACCAAACCCACTCCACACCAACCGAACCCAACGGTCCGATTAGGCGGATAATGCTACGGCTATGCTGTCATCGAATCCTTTTGGGACAGAATGCAAGCCGAGCTACTGAATCGGCAGCGGTGGAGAACCCGGATCGAAGCTGGCAAACGCGATCTTAGTATCTGAAGATCTTCCATAGCCGTCGACGCCGTCATTCGGCCCCGGTATGAGGTCGCCGATCGAGTACGAGATGATGCAGCCATCCATCCAACCCGTGGTCTGAAGTCCAGTACCTCGACTCCACGAAACCCGCGGAACATCAGCGAGTCCACGAGACCGGGGGCGGTCCCAGCCGACTTCGCCGCAGCATGTTTGTCCGGATTGCGCGATCCCGCCCTGCCGCGGGTCCCACACATGGTGCGAAGCGGCCATGCACACCACGACACGCTTGCCCGCCGACACGACCAGTCGCTGCGCTCGAACTCGCGCGGATCTGCCAGCCCCGGGCGGCTTCACGATACGCATGCCGAACACCCGCATCATCCTCCCGGCGATTTCGTTGCGCTACTGCAGGTTTCAGAGCGTACGCGCCACCGATACAGTACCATCCTTGGCCATGCCAGGGGACACTGCATACACACAGAGAGCACAAAATTCCAACTTTCGCGAACAGCAGCTGAACCATCGACAGAATCGGCTCCGGAAGTGATGGCTTCGCGAAGTTGAATTCAGAAGAGACCAGCAAGTGCGACTAGCTCCATACATACGAACATTAGATTCTAATGATTGGCTGAAATTTGACAGACTCCACCACACCGATAATGAGCGCTGCCAGTGTACGTCCTACAAGCTTGCCGATTAGCAAGCTTCTTGCTAATCGATCACCAGCACGCGTGCCCAGATACCAACGTTCGTATGCTTGGACAGATGAGCAGGTCAGTGATCTGATAGACGACGTCAAGCGGTTACTCCCAACGCAGACTGGGACACGCGGTCACTTCTATGGTGGAATGGTCGCCATTGAAATAGGAGATTCCGCCGAGGCGGAGGGAAGCGTATACGAGATCGTCGACGGTCAACAGCGACTTGCCACCTTCTGCCTGCTGCTCGCTGAAATTTCCAGACGGTCTACAGAGCTGAAAAGGATAGCAAAGGCCCAATCCATGCCCGAGATGGAGAAGCGGCTGGAAATTCTCGCAAAGGGAATTCACTATGATTATCTCTATTATCAACGATACGATGTGCGCGAGGGTACCGAATCACTACAGCCACGAGTGCGACTGAGTCACGCCGACGACGAGTTCTTCCAAGGTCTACTCAATGGGGAGAAGAACGATACAAATCGCGATAGCCATAAGCTTCTGAAGAATGCAGCCGAACTGCTTAGAAACGAGCTTGTCCGACCGAGAACACCAGAGGATAATCTTGAGCAGTCGCTCGATGTCTTACAACGCCTTCGTGATGCAGTGCTCCGCGACTCATTTGTAATTCATATCGTTAGTGACGAACGCTCAAGCGGCTATCGCCTGTTTACAGTGCTGAACGACCGCGGCGCCCGCCTCACAGTAGCCGACCTTCTACGAAGCCACACTCTTGAGATGCTTGACTCGGTTCCGGATCTCTGCAACAAGGCCGCACAACTTTGGGACGATATGCTCACCAAAGGTGGCGACAATGTGGATGAATTTCTTCGAGTATATTTTACCTCGCTAAAAGGAGGTCGCCCAAGACGGGACGACCTTTTTGACGAAACCAAAGACCTTCTATTTGCAGCCGACATCAACTCCAACACAGTTATCGACCGCCTAACTCGCATGGATGATGAGCTTAAGGCGTTTCTAGAGATAAGCTCTGGAAAATGGCCGTATCCGGTAGGTCAGCAGGATCAGACGGTAACGGAGTGGCAGCGATCGCGGCTGTCGCGCCTGGTCAATACGCTTCACCATGAACTATCGACACCTCTACTACTTGCGGCACGGGCTCATTGCAATGAAAAGACCTTTGCAGAGCTCGTACACCTGCTTGAGATATTCGCATTCCGCTACAAAAACATCTGCGGCGCTCATGCTGGTCCGGCTAGCAGCAGTTACTATGCCGAGTGTAGGCAACTACGAGGAATGAAATCCAGCGGAGATGTAAGCTTTGCAAAGCTTCGCCAGTCTCTGCGAGATCTGCTGGCGAAACGCGCTCCCGATTCGATATTCAAGAACTCACTCTCCGACTATCTGCGCTATGATGCGGGAGGCGCAGCGAAGGCTAACATAAGGCACTTGCTGACCGTAATAGAAGACTACAGACCGTGGATTAAGCTTGGCGCGTCCGGACTCCCCACCCCAGCTATGATTAGCGTAACCGACTTGAATCACGTTTCGATTGAGCACATCTATCCGCAAAATGCTGAAAGCCGCGACCCTGCACTTGAACCGCATATCAATCGGATCGGTAACTTGTCATACTGGAGCCCGCTCGACAATGGAGTTGCCGGAAACGCATCCTTCGTCGAAAAACTTCCTGCATACAAGGCGAGTAAAGTCGGATTGAACAATGACTTAGGACTTCTCACCCAATGGGATCTGGCTGCGCTTCAAGCGAGAGAGGCAAGGCTGATTAGCGAGGCGTGTAGCATCTTTGTAGTCTGAGGTCGCTGATCCGGGTTCCGACGACGACGGCAATGTTCATGGGCATACAACGGGACACCGGTCGCGC
>NZ_BDBC01000084.1 GCF_001612785.1 Nocardia beijingensis NBRC 16342 | reverse complement strand
CTCACATATCCGGCCCGGCCCGGCGCCGCGGTGCCCTTGACGCCGACCGCTTTGGTGCCCATGGCGCCGAGCGCGGCCACACCGACCAAGGTGCCGCCCGCCGCGGTGAAACCCGAACCGCCGCTGCCGACGATCGCGACGGCCGGGGTAACCAGTCGCATGAGCGCGGGCAGCACGAACGCCACGCTGCACAACAGCACGATCGCGACCAGCATGCGCTGGGCCTGCTCACCGTCGGGCAGACCGCTGGTGGGGGTGAGCGAGTCGACGTGGCCCGCCGTGGTGAACGCGATCATGTAGACGATCGCCGCCACCGGCTTCCACAGCATGAAGGCGATGATCCAGCCGATGAGCTTCTGATAGGACTGCTTGCCGATGTTCATGCCGGAGGCCGCCGCCGCGAGCGGGAGCACACCGGCCGCGATCACCAGCAATCCTTGCCGGACGATGGCGAGCACGATCTGCGCCAGCGCGCCGAGCAGGCCCACGATCGCGATGATCAGCACCAGGCCGGGCGAAAAGGCCTGCAACTTGCTGGTTTTCACCATCAGCTCGGCCAGGTCCTTGGCATTGCCGTTGGTCGAGTCGTCGATGATCCACTCCGCGAAGCGATCCGACGCTTGGGTGCCCGCGACGATCACCGCGCCCAGCATCCAGGAGCTGAACACGACGCGGGTGAACATCCGGAACGATTCGGCCGCTTCGTTCATCGCGGCCCCGCGTCTGGCTTCGGCCAATCGCGCCCCGGACAGGATCACCGACGCGATCAACAACAGGATCTGCGCTTGATAGGTGTAGTCGTTGATCTTGGTGAACAGCGAACCGGAATCGCTGGCCGCCTCGTTGGGCACCTTCATCCAGAAGGTCAACGCCAGGATGATGGCCTCGCCGAGACCGTTCATCAGCGAATCGACCACCTTGCCGAAGGTGGAGTCCCAGGCCTTGTCCTTCACCGCCGTCGCCGCCTGGTCGGGATGCGAGGCGGCATTGCCCGCCTTGCACGCGGCGGACGCGGCGTCACCGAGGGTGAAGCCGGGCAGTCCGAGGCCGTCGAGGCTGTCGTGGATCTCGTTACACGTGTCGTCGAAGCCGTACGTCTGGCCGTAGGCCACGGTCGGAGTCGCGATCATCACCGTGAAGATGACCGCGAGGATTGTGACTAGCCGCCTCACCATTGTGTCCACCCATCGATCGAGCCGATCGTTTCGAGCGGCTGCGCGTCGCCCGCGGACGACTTCAGTCTCCAGCCACCGTCACGCCATACCACGTTGAGTCTCATGGCCACCCAACTTCGCCCGCCGTGCAGGAACTCACGGGTCTTGCGGGCGACACGAACAACAGCGAAATCGTCACCATAGCTTTCGATTCGGAACGCGTCGGACGCGTACAGCAGCGGTTTGACGCTCTCCGGCAGGACGTCGGGCACTTTGCCCTCGGCGATCCTGCGCTGCCGGTCGGCGAGTTCCTCGGGGGTGAGGATCACCAATTGCTGCCACAGCGTGTGGTCGGTGGGCCGGGCCACGGTCCGCCAGTAGATCTGTTCGGCGGCCAGCGCGGCGCCTTGCGGGGTCTTGGCGAATCCGGAAGGCACGCCGTTGTCGATGCGCGCCGGTCCATCGGTCGTGGAGAACGGAACGACCGGGCCGCCGTACACCTGTTGCCAACCGCCCGGCTGATTCGTCCCGCCCGGCGCGCCGGTCAGCCACTCCGGATCGGTCGGCGTCCGCGCCGCGCCCGACTGCGAAAGCGCCTGTCCGGCGGGATCTTTCGAGATATCGAACCGATGGCCGAACGAGTCCTTGCTCGATCCGGCGAACGACGGCCCCGAAGCCGGTCCGCCGGACAGATCGGCCGCCGCCGTGGTCTGCACCACCCGACCCGGCGCCGCGTCGTTGTCCCGGACAGCGAACACGGTGACGACCGCGACCGCCGCCACGGCCAGTACCGCACCCGCGCCGAGCACGGCGGGCGGCATGCGATCGGAAGACCTCCTACGGCTCACCATCTCGTCCACCCCTGCAACGACTCGATGTACTCGGTCTGGGCGTTGGTGGTGGTCGTCGGCTTCAGGCGCCAGTCGCCCGCGTCCCACACCATGGCCAGGCGGGTCGCCGCCCACAGCTGTTTGCCGTCGATCACCGGCCCCCTCGTTGCCAGCCGGACGATGGCCAGATCGTCGGCGTAGTCGTCTACCTTGAAGGCGTCCGAGGCGACGAAGTAGCGGGTCACCTTCTCCGGCTGCTGCCGTGGCAACCGGTCGTCGGCCAGCGCCTTGTCGTAGGCGGCGATCTGCTGGGCGGAGACCCGGACCTGGCGCACGTACAGGTCGCGGTCGGCGGGACGGGCGTTGAGCCGGTAGGTGATCTGCGCGGCGGCCAGCACCGCACCCTGCGGGGTGTGCGAGTACCCGACGGCCAAGTCGTCCTCGATCCGCGTCGGCCCGTCGGAGGTGGAGAACGGAACGGACGCGCCGTACACCCGCTGCCAGCCGTGCGGTTCGGCGGTCCCCTCCGGCGCCGCGGTCAGCCAATCCGGATCGGAGGGCTTGCGCTGCCGGGAGGGGTCCTGCGGAAGCGGTTGTCCCGCAGGGTTGTTCGGGATGTCCACGCGCCTGCCGAGGATGTCCAGCTCGGGGCTGGCGAAGCCGGTGCCGCCGGAGCCTTCGGTGACGGCGGGCGTGCCGTCGACCGGCTCGTCGTCCCGGCTGACGAAGACGAAGATGCCCACCACCACGATGAGCGCCAGCACGGCGGCGGAGGCGACGATCCCGAAGGAGACACGGTCGCGCGTGTACGACTCCCTGTCGCTCACGTCGGTGCCTCCACTTTCACGATGTCGGTAGGTAATGCGTCGATCGAATCGATCGGTCTCGCGGTCGAATCCGGGTCCGGAAGCCGTAACCGCCAGTCCTCGCCGAACCACTCCACGGCGGTGTGATGCACCGCCTTCGAGCTGTCGGAGTACTCGGTGTACACGTCGACGGTGGAGCGCGACTCGGTGTACTCGGTGATCTTGTAGCCGAGCAGACGAGGCGCGAACTCCGCGCTCGCCGGGCCGGTGATCGAGAGCTGCACCCGGTTGATCGCCCACTCGTCCTTCGCCGGCCCCGGAACCACCTCCGCCGCAGCGACTTTCGCCCACTGCGTATCGGCCGCCACCGCCAGGCGCACCGAGTGGGTCAGCGCGGCGACGGCCGCGCCGCGCGGCGAGTGCTCGAACCCGGTGGCCGCGCCGTCGGCCGTCGAGCGCGGCCCTTGGCCGGTGTGCGGCAGCGGCACCCCTTGGAACGGCTGCCATCGCACATCGGTGGGAGCGGCCGAGAGATCCGGCCCCACCGAGTCCGCGTCGCCGCCGCAGCCGACCGCCGCGAACAGCAGCGCGGCGCCGACGACTCCGGCCGCGGGGCGGCGGATGTCACGCCGCCACGCCGCGGAGTCCGCCGGCCGCAGTACTGTCGAATTCATTCCCGCGTCGTCCCCGTCCCGCTCCGGCGGCTCATGCGGGCAGGAACGCCAGGGCGATCCCCGACGCCGTGCTCGCCACCACAGCACCAAGCAGGCTCATCAGAACGCCGTGCGAGGCATCGTTCATGGCCAGGTCGCTGCGAAAGACCAGCCACAGTTTCCCCGCGGAGACGATCATCCAGGCCAGGCACACCAGCAGGACGAACCACAGCAGCCAGTTCAGCAGCTGCATCAGCGGTGCGAGCACGTCGGCGGGCATCTGCTTGTAGGCCAGCGTCCCGGCCGCGAGCATGTGTACGGTCCCCATGGTCGGCATCAGGTCCCGATGACCGCGTTCATGATGGTGCCCGCGCTGGTGGCGACCACGCCGCCGATCATCGCGCCCGCCACCATCTTCGGCGACTCCAGGCCACCGCCGGTCCACTTCTCCCAGGCGAACTTGCCACCCGCGTAGACGATGCCGCAGATCCCCGACAGCAGGACGAACCACGTGAGATACCGCACGAGCTGCAGGATCTTCTCCGAGCCCGGCGGCGCCTCCGGCGTCGGATTACCGACTTGCGCGAGGACGGTGCCGTACGTGTCCTGCACGGCGAGGAGGAGCGTGCTCATCGGGTGCCTTTCTCGAATAGTGGGTGGTGGTCGCCGATGCGATGCGGACGTTCACTCATCGGGCGGCTTGCGCAGATCCGGTGACCCGCGGTCGTAGCTGGCCTCCTCCAGTGCCGTCCGAGCGGCCGCCACGATGTCGGCGCCGAGCTCCCGGACATCGAGCGGGACTTCCTCCAGCAGATCGAGCTTGCGTTTCCTCGGCGGCACCGGGTCGCCGGGCGACCACACCGGCAGCTGCTCCGGTTCGACCAGCGTCCACTCCTCGTACCACGGCACCTGCCACACCTGGCCGGCCAGGGAGCCCACCACGTCGCGGTAGCGCCGGATCTCGGGCGCCATCCGGCCGGGCCTGGCGGCGACGGTGATCAGGCCGAGCACGTCGCAGGGACCGGCGAAACCCGAAAGATGTTGGCGCAGAAGGTCGTGCGCGCGGGACAGACCGGCGATGGTCTCCCTGGCGACCAGGACGACGAACGGACTCTCGCGGTCGAAGACGCCGGGCCAGCGGCGGCCCGAATCCGCCGCGGGCGCAAGCACATGCGCGAGGGTACTGGCTCCGGCCCCGCCGTGCACACCCAGCAGCCAGACCAGCGGCGCGCGGCCGACACCGGGCACGGGGCGGTCCCAGATGGCGGCACGGCGGGACTCCGGCGGGGCGATCACACCGGCGGGCGCTGGGTCGGGCTGACGCGGAAAAATCATGGCGGCGGTCATGATGCCACCCCCGCCAGCAGGCGCCCATATGCCCGGCGCGTCTCGGCGGCCAGCGAGGCGTGGCGCACAAGTTCACCGCGGGCCAGATGCGGATCGTAGGGAATCTCCCTGATATCGCGAACCCACCCGGACAGGTGCTCGCGCAAATGATCCGCTACCCGGGAGTCGTCGCCGGGATACTGGTGCGAGATCACGATGGTGGTGTCGCCGACGATGCCGCCGCCATGGCCTTCCTCGGCCTCGCCGAACTGGTCGTCGAGCCATTCCAGGGCCACTCGCAGCCGGTTGGCCGCATCGGTGCGAGCCGGAATGGCAAGTACCAGAGCGACATCCGCGTCATCGAGCAAAGGAAGCAGTTGCCGGGCGGCAATCGGATGCCCCCCGTCGTAGACGGCGGTGTAGCCTGCGTCGCGCACGGCACGGGCGACCGTGAGATAGGTCGCACGCCTGCGCAGCGGCGCGGCGTCACGCCACAGCAGGCCGATGCCGGAGGTCGCCCGCGACAGGCACTCCTTCAACGGCGCAGGCTCGTCGTCACCGCGTCCGTAGAGCCAGGACTGCAAACTGATCGGGTGCAGGTGCTCGTCCGCGCCCCGCAACGCCAGATCGCTGCCCGCCGAAGTGGCGTCCACCGCGACCGTCGGCGTTCCGCCCGTGCCCAGCTCACCCGCCAGGCCAAGTGCCGTCGTGGTGGTACCCGCGCCACCGCACCCGCCGACCACCAGGATCGGCCTCTGCGCCGGACGATCCGCCTCGGAGCCGTCGCCCTTGCCACGCCGTAACCGCACCACCGGAGCCTTGGAACGCACCGGCCGGCGCGACGTGGCGCCATCCCCGGGCGCCTCGTCGAGCCAGCGGCTCCAGTCCTCTCCCATCGCTTCTGCTCTCCTTTATCCGGCCGTGATACCCGTGATCAGGGTGCGGCCGTCGATCACCGCGGTGGTGACCGTCTGCCTGCTGTACGTGGCGGGCGTGCCGCCGGGCCGGTATTCGGTGACCTCCACCGAATACCGGTTGTCCGCGACCGTCACGATCCGCACGCAATGCGTCGTGCCGATCGGGACGGAGTCGATACCCCGCTGGATGACCCAGGCGGGCTGGACGTCGGCGTCCGGGGCGACGGCCGCGCGGGCGCGCTCCCCCGAGCGCTCGACGTAGTAGGCGTACTGGAACGACAGCACCGCGTCCGGTCCGGAGCCGGTGCCGCCCGGCTCCGCGCTGCGCACGATCGCGTCGCTGCGCTCGGTCGGGCAGGCGCCGGCGCTCACCGCGCGCGGATCGCCACCCGCGTGCGTGCCGCCGACGGTGAGCTGCACCGACGCGGACATATGCGCGTCTCTGGGCAGCGCGGCGCGATCGGCGGCGGAGCGCAGCAGGAGCAGCACGCCCACCGCGGCGACGGCGATGATCACCACCGCCGCGATTCCGATGAGCAGCAGCCGGGCCCGGCGGACGGCCGGGTGGTCGCGGGCGGCTTGCCGCAGCGCGCGCGACACCGCGGGCCGCGGTCGTTCGACCGGCTCGTGTTCGTCGTCGTCGGCCCACGGGAACGGCGCCGGATCGGTCCGGCGCGGCGGGACGTAGTCGTCGTCGGGGCCGGGCGCCCGTCCGGTCACCACCCAGTCCGACCAGCCGCCGGTGAATTCGCTGCGCTGCGCGGGCAGATCCGACGGGACCTCCTCGGGCCTGCGCTGCCACGGCTCGGCGTCGTCGCGGATGTGGTCCGGGTAGCGCGACGGCGCGCCGTCGTCCGCGGGGGCGATGGTGTTCGCCTCCTCCCGCTCCCCCGCCTCCTCCCGCTCCCCCGCCTCCGGCGCGTCGGCCTCCGGCTCCAGAGCGCCGTACCAGCGGGAAAGCTGTTTGTACGACTTCAACATTCCCCCATTCCCGCAGAGCAGGGCACGCAGTATCGCATCGTCGGACCCTCTCGGCGATCAGTTCGTGGAGAACGGGTAGGTGTTGGGTGTGCCGGTTCGGTCGGTGGGCGGAATCGATGTCACGCCGCTGGATGAGGCGCCATCGGCTCCTGTCCCGAACGGAAATTGTCCCGTACCGGACGAACTCGGCGTGGGAGACGCGCCGGTGCCGTCCCCGAAGAATCCGGTCGGCTGCCGCTCCGCTACCGCCCTCGGCTCGGCCTTGGCGCCGAAGGCGTCGGCGAGGTCACGCGCGAGCGCCGCGAACCAGTCCGCGACGAAGCGGGTGGGAGCGGCGCCGTTCGCCGAGACGGTGGCGCTGTTGTAGGCGGTGTGGCGCTGCACGGTGTCCCAGTAGCGCACCCAGGTCGTCGTGTTGAGCAGCTCGCTGTTGTCGGTGATGTTCTGCACCACCGCGTCGAACGCCTGGCTGATCAGGCGCACGCCGGTGGTCGGCGGGATCAGCTGGGGAACGGCGCCGAGCAGTTTCGCGCCCAGCGACAGCAGAGCGGCGGGCGGATTCGCCAGGCCCGCGGTCGCCAGCTCGGTGATGTTCGCCGGGGCGAGCACCGTGCGGACCACAGCGATCACGGAGTTCAAGCCGATCATGCCGACTTTCAGCAGCGCCTGCAGCGCGGCGGGCAGATTCAGCGGCGTGCGCGGGTCGGAGGCGTCGGCCAGGCGCTGCGAGATCGACTTGCGCGGTGAGATCGACAGGGTGGCCAGCGAATTGCCTTGAATGTCCCCGTTCACCACTTCGGTCGCGGTCTTGATGGAGGTGAACGCCAGCGCCTGCGCGATCGAGACCAGCGAGGCGATCGGGTCGCCGCCGCTGAGCTTGGACTGGCCCGCCACGTTGGCGACCGCCTTCAGGATGGGCGCGCCGTCGGGGGCGTCGCAGGCGAGATCACCCGCCGTGCAGAAACTCGCCACCCGGCCGGTGAGCGCCCCGAAGTTCGCGGCCTTGTCTCGTTCCGGGCCGATGCCGCCGCCGGTGGCAGGCGTCTGCGGCAGTGCGGTGATGTCGACCAGCCGGTGACCCGAGGTTCCCGGCGCGGGATCCGGCGTCGCCTTGCCGGGCGCGCCGGGAAACAGCGGCGCACCGGGATTGCGGGTCGGGTCGCCGAACAGCGCTACCGCGGCGACCTTTTCGGCGGGCAGCACACCGCGGCCCTGGCCGATCTCCTGGGCGAACATCGAGGCGACATGCGCGCCTTGGGAATAACCGACCACCGCGAAGCGGCTGTTCGGACAGGCTTCGGCGACGGTACCGGCCATGCCGCGCAGACGCGCGAGGCCGCCGGCCACCGATTCCGAATAGGGCGCGGCGCCACCGGCTGTCGCACCGCCGAAGCCGGATTCGTAGGGCACATAGGCCCGATCGACGAGCCCGGTGTCGGGCGCTTTCGCCATCATCGGACGGAATACGGTGGAGAGCATGCCGGTGTCGGTGGTCGGCGCCGCGTCCGGCGACGATTCACCGGTGCCCTGAATTCCCAAGGCGTACAGGGCAGGGCAGGTCGTGAGGCGGATCTTCGTGGACGGACCAGCGGGATCCTGCGGCTGCGCCGCGGCGACCCCGGCGGTCGCCACAGCCACGGCGAGTGCTACCAGCATCCCCGAGAGTCTTGCCGAGTATCCAGTCATAGCGATCCGCAATCAAGTCGTCTGCCGCAGCTACCTCAACGCCATGAAACGCAATAGACCGTAACAGATTCCGGCTATTACTGCCGCATCGACGGAAATCTTCCAGGACACACCGAGTGGAACGCGACACGCGGTGGCGCGTTCCAGGGAAGGGTCCGACAAGTTTCCGGCACAGCGCCCCGAATGGCAACCCCTGGAGCCGAGTTGGGGGCGAACGAAACCCCTTGGGCTCTCAGTTAATTGACAGCTACTCGCAAGGGACGCGCGTGTCAGGCCGCGGAGGTGACGCGGTAGACGTCGTAGACGCCTTCCACGTTGCGCACCACGTTCAGCAAGTGCCCCAAGTGTTTCGGATCGCCCATCTCGAAGGTGAACTTGCTGATCGCCACCCGGTCGCCGTGCGTGGCCACCGACGCGGACAGGATGTTGACCTTCTCGTCGGCCAGCACCTTGGTCACGTCGGACAGCAGCCGCGTGCGATCGAGCGCCTCGATCTGGATGGCCACCAGGAACACCGAGGACGGCGACGGGGCCCAGGACACGTCGATGATCCGTTCGGACTGATCACGCAGGGAACCCGCGTTGGTGCAGTCGGTGCGGTGCACGCTCACCGCGCCACCGCGGGTCACGAAGCCCATGATCTCGTCGCCGGGCACCGGAGTGCAGCACTTCGCCAGCTTGGCGACCGTGCCGGGGGCGCCGGGGATCAGCACGCCCGCGTCACCGGTGACCCGCTGCCTGCTCGGCGTCGTCGACGGGGTGGAGCGCTCGGCCAGCTCGTTCTCCACGTCGCCGATGCCGCCGAGCTGCGCCATCAGCCGCTGCACCACGTGGTGCGCGGAGACCTGGTGCTCACCGACGGCGGTGTAGAGCGTGGAGATGTCGGTGTAGTGCAGTTCGTGGGCGACCGCGGTCATCGCGTCGACGCTCATCAGCCGCTGCAGCGGCAGCCCGACGCGGCGGACCTCCTTGGAGATCTGCTCCTTGCCGCTCTCCAGCGCCTCCTCGCGACGCTCCTTGGCGAACCACTGGCGAATCTTGGCCTTGGCGCGCGGGGACACCACGAAGTTCTGCCAGTCGCGGCTGGGTCCCGCGTTCTGCGCCTTCGAGGTGAACACCTCGACGACCTCGCCGTTCTCCAGCTGACGCTCGAGCGCGACCAGGCGCCCGTTCACCCTGGCGCCGATGCAGCGGTGCCCCACCTCGGTGTGCACGGCGTAGGCGAAATCCACCGGCGTCGACTTCTGCGGCAGCGTGATCACGTCACCCTTCGGCGTGAACACGAAGATCTCCGGGGACTTCAGGTCGAAGCGCAGCGACTCCAGGAACTCCGCCGGATCGGCGGCCTCCCGCTGCCAGTCCAGCAACTGGCGCATCCAGGCCATGTCGTCGACCTCGGCGGTGTCGGTGGAGTGCTTGCCCCTGGTCTCCTTGTAGCGCCAGTGCGCGGCGATGCCGAACTCCGCGGTGCGGTGCATGTCCTGGGTGCGGATCTGCACCTCCAGCGGCTTGCCGTCCGGCCCGACCACGGTGGTGTGCAGCGACTGGTAGACGCCGTAGCGCGGCTGGGCGATGTAGTCCTTGAACCGGCCCGCCATGGGTTGCCACAGCGAGTGCACCACGCCGACGGCCGCGTAGCAGTCGCGCACCTCGTCGCACAGGATGCGGATGCCGACCAGGTCGTGGATGTCGTCGAAGTCCTTACCCTTGACGATCATCTTCTGGTAGATCGACCAGTAGTGCTTCGGGCGGCCCTCGACGATCGCGTTGATCCGGGAGGCGGCCAGCGTGTTGACGATCTCGGCCCGCACCTTCGCCAGATAGGTGTCGCGCGAGGGCGCGCGGTCGGCGACCAGCCGGACGATCTCGTCGTACTTCTTCGGATGCAGGATCGCGAAGGCCAGGTCCTCCAGCTCCCACTTCACCGTCGCCATACCGAGGCGATGGGCGAGCGGCGCGATGACCTCCAGCGTCTCCTTGGCCTTCTTGGCCTGCTTCTCCGGCGGCAGGAAACGCATCGTGCGCATGTTGTGCAGCCGGTCGGCCACCTTGATCACCAGCACGCGCGGGTCGCGGGCCATCGCGATGATCATCTTGCGGATGGTCTCCGCCTCCGCGGCCGCGCCCAGGTTGACCTTGTCCAGCTTGGTGACGCCGTCGACGAGGTGGGCGACTTCGGAGCCGAAGTCCTGGGTGAGCTGTTCGAGGCTGTAGCCGGTGTCCTCGACCGTGTCGTGCAGCAGCGCCGCCACCAGCGTGGTCGTGTCCATGCCGAGCTCGGCGAGGATGTTCGCCACGGCGAGCGGGTGGGTGATGTAAGGGTCACCCGATTTGCGGAACTGATGCTTGTGCCGCTCGTCGGCCACATCGAACGCGCGCTGCAGCAGCGTCAGGTTCGCCTTCGGGTACAGCTCGCGATGCACGGTGGCCAGCGGCTCGAGCACCGGCTTGACCGCCGCGATGCCGCGCTGGCCGGTCATGCGGCGGGCCAGACGGGCCCGCACCCGGCGCGACGCGGAGGTCGGAACGGCGGAGGAGGTGCCGGGTTGCCGCGGCGGCGCCGGATTCGCCTGCCCCTGCGGTTTCGGCGACTGCGCGGCGTCGGTGGCGCCCGCACCGTTCGGCCGCGGGCCCGACGTCGATTGCTCGACCTTCGCCTCGCCCAGATGCTGAGTCATGCCACCACCTCTCCGCGCCTCGATCGGACCACCCTATCCGACCGGTGCAACCTCCCGGACCACCAACTTTAGTCCGGGCGCAGCACCGACGTCCGCTCCGCTGACGAAGGATGCTCGCCGGGGTGCCGGGAGGAGCAACCCGCGCGGCTGCGCGGCGGTTGCGCCGCCGTTTCGCCTCCAGAGCCTTCCGCCCGGCGTCGACGCCGTCTTCGGGTCGTCCGACTTGCTTCTACCAGCCCTGATATACCCGGGCGGCGACCTGGCGAAGCATGCTCGGGCCAGGAGTACGAGCCCATGCGGGACCGGGCTCAGCGAATCGCGGCCGGCTGCGATCCGGCGATCGGCGTCCGGGCGGAGCCGGGCTCGGAGCGCAGCGACCGACCGTCGAGATCGGCGGCGGGGGCGACGTCGAGCAGGTCCAGCACGGTCGGGGTGATGTCGACCAGGGTGGCGCGGGTGCTGGTGGCGCCGGGCGGGAAGTCCGGGCCGCGAGCGATCACGAAGTTGGTCGTCTCGTCCGCGGACTGGCCGCCGTGTCCGCCGCGCGGAGTATGGCCGTGGTCGGCGGTGACGAGGACGGTCCACCGCTCGGCGGGGTGGGCGGCGGCGCGGGCGTCGACGGCGGCGGCGATGCGCCCGACCAGGACGTCGACGCGCGTCACGGCGTCGAGGTAGGCGCGCGACGCGGCGCCCGCGTCGTGGCCCGCGTGGTCCACCTGATCCAGATGGGTGAACAACAAATCGGGCGCGAATCCGCCGATCGCGGCCACCACGGCGTCGGCGGTGGCGGCGTCGGTGCGCGACTCGTCCGGATCGTCCGGCACGGGCGCGGTGGAGACGACGACGTCGGCGCGCGGGCTGCCGCTGCCGGTCATCGTGGCGATCCGGTCCCAGGTCGCGATGGACTGGGTCTTCGCCGTCGGCCTGGCCCGCTCCAGCCGGGTGAACACCGTCGGGTACCGCGCGAACGGCTCGGCGGTGAACTCGTTGTTCGTGATGCCGTGCTTGCGATCCCACACGCCGGTCAGCACGGTGGCCCAGGACGGACCGGAGATGGTGATGTGCGGGGCGATGGAGGAACGGCTCAGCAAGCCTGCGCCGCTGAGCCGCAGCAGATTCGGCGCCTGCGCCTGTTCGATCTTACCGTATATCAGGCCGTCCAAGCCGATCACGACCACCTTGGCCGCGGGAGTCTGCCCGTGGGCAACTCCGGCCGCGGCGGACAACGAAAGGGCCGCGGCCGCCGTGACGGCAACGACTTTCGCCAGCAGTTGCGCTCGGCTCATACCAGCGACCATGCGGGACCGACCGGTGCGCGCGATAGCCTGCCGCGGCAGCGTTCATGGACGTTTCATCGGACGCCACACTGCCCGTAGCCTCACTGAACAACCCTTGAACTATGAATAGCGGACAGCTATATATCGACTTCACGATGGGTCGCGGTCAGGTGAACGCAAAGTTTCCCACCGGCCACCACGCCCGGGCTTCGCACCGCCCCTTGACACGACCTCCGCCGATATGGCTGGCTCACCATCGTGACCGCAGTGCGCACCACTGAACACCTTCGCGTCGCGGCCGTCGGCGACCTGCACATGCGCGCGGCCGTGGCCGGACGTTTCCGTCCGGATCTGCTTCGCTCGGCCGAAACTGCCGACATCCTCTTGCTGGCAGGCGATCTCACCGACGGCGGCACGCGCTCACAATCGGATCTGCTGTGCGCGGAACTCGAGGGCCTTCCGGTGCCGGTCGTCGCCGTGCTGGGCAATCACGACCACGACGACGGATCGAGCGATGTGATCGCGGCACAGCTCGTCGCGCTGGGTGTCCATGTGCTCGACGGCACCGCGATCACTCTCGGCATCAAGGGAATTCGGCTGGGTGTCGCCGGAGTCATGGGCGGCAGCGGCGGCTTCCCCGGCCATCCCGGCACACCGGACGAGGGTTCCGCCGAACACCGCGCCCGCATGCGCCGCGGTCCGGTCGACGCGGTTCGGTTGCGCCGCGCGCTACAGAGCATCGACTGCGAAACGCGTATCGCGCTCACGCATTTCGCCCCCGTCATCGATACGTTGGCGGGCGAACCACCCGATATCTACCCAGGGCTCGGCTGCCATGATCTGGCCGAGGCGATCGACGCGGGCGGGGCAGTGCTCGCCGTCCACGGACATGCCCACGGCGGCACGGAAGTCGGCCGCACCCGGGGCGGCGTGCCGGTGCGCAACGTCTCCCACCCGGTGCTGCGGCGTGGCTACGCCGTCTACGAGATTCGCCCCGCCTCGCGTCGTGGGGCCGACCGCGGGCAAGTACCGTCCCCGCCGTGATCGTCGCCCGTTCCCTGCTGCTGTTCGCTCTCGCGGCGCTGGCCGAGATCGGCGGCGCCTGACTGGTGTGGCAGGGCTGGCAGGAACAGACGGCCGAGCGGACTCACTCCGGTGCGCCGAACGCCCACACCGCGGCGGGCCGGCCGGTCGCTTTGACCCGGCGCCGTTCGGTGGTGCGCGCCAAGCCCGGGATCGCCGCCAGCGTCCGGTTCAGGTTCGCGGCATCGGGACGGGCTCCGGACAGCGCCGTGGTGGCATCAACCGCCCTGGTCGCGGGGAATTCCGCGCCGAGGAGCGCGCGGGTGAACGTCAGGTCCTTCCACAGCAGCCGCGTCAGGACGCCGCGGGCCACGCCGACGATGCGATTGTGGTCGAACGCCAGCTCGGGCGTCTCGTCGAACCCGATCCACCGCGCCGGGCCCTCGTGCGGTCCCACCACCGCCCACATCGCGATCGACAGCGTAGGTCCGCGCGGGTCGCGGTTCGGCTCGTCGAAGGTCACCAACTGCCCCACCGCGCCGATGGCTGCCTCCGGGACGCCCAATTTGGTGTGCACGGCTCGCCGCGCCGCGACGGCCAGCCGCTCGCCTCGCCCGAGCAGGACACCCGGCAGGGCCTGCTGCCCCGCGAACGGTTCCCTCGCCCGGGGGGCGATCCCGAACCGGACGCCGCCGTCCTCGTCCCAGAACCGCAACGCCACGACATCCACCGACACAACGGACTGCTCCACGCCGCCCCATCCTGCCCGACCGGCCGCCCGGCGTGTGGCCCCGTCTCGCGGCGTGCCGCCGGGACGTGTCCGCGCGGACGAGTCACGCCGCCGCCCGATACGCCGTCGGCGTGCGGTGGCGACGATCGGGCCCGTCGGCGGTGAGGACGACCGGCACGCCGAGCGTCCGGGCCAGCCACGGCACCGGGTCGTCGGGTAGTTCGG
Source organism: Nocardia beijingensis NBRC 16342 (assembly GCF_001612785.1). Taxonomy (GTDB): domain Bacteria; phylum Actinomycetota; class Actinomycetes; order Mycobacteriales; family Mycobacteriaceae; genus Nocardia; species Nocardia beijingensis. The sequence continues at coordinate 7,835 of NZ_BDBC01000084.1, read as the reverse complement.
TGAGGAAGGGCTGGGCGCGCGTCAACGTCCGGGTCAGTTCCCGCTGGTGGTCCAGGTCCCGCCACCGGCCGATGGGCAGCGTGTCCAGCGTTCCGCCGTCTACGGCGTAACTCGTCGCGGCATACAGCTTCCCGGCCACGTCGAGGTGATTGACCGCGAGTCCGTCGATACCGCCCGAGACCTCGATCGCGTAGCGCAGCAACACCGTGTCCAGGTGCCCGAGACGGAATTCGCCTTGGTACCGCCCGGACGTGTTGTGCGGCTCGGGCAGGTCGAGGCCGCCATCCTCGGTGGGGAACGGACCGGCGCCGTGGCGGGTCTGATACGTGCGGGTGACGCCGAGCACGCAGCCGGACGCGCCGATCTCGGCGAGCATCGCGCGCGCGTTGCGCGGCTCGGCGGTCGACCAGGTGGTGTGCGGATGGAACCCCCGCCATTCGTCGAGCAGGACGCCTTGCGCGCCTTCGAACACCACCGTGCCCCGGCGCGCGAACCGCGCCAGCTGGTCGTCGCCGACGATCCGCACCGCCGCGGCGAACTCCCGGTACATGTCGACCAGGTCGTCGATCGGTTCGAAGCGATGTTCGCTCGGCGCGATGAGCGGCCCGTAATGCGCGGCCAGCTCCCGCAGTTTGCGCCGCAGCACCGGCGGACGCAGGCAATCCGCCACGGTGGGAGCCGCGTGCGCGAGGGCATGGCCCGCGGTCTCGCCGATGCCCCGCCCGCACGAACCGTGCCGCGCGGAACCCCGCGCATCCTCGCGAGCACGGTTGGCGGCGATGTGGATGGGCGTGGTAAGCAGGGCCCGCCCGTCGATCCGCAGCAACGACAGCGGATCGCGGACCCCCAGCGCGGCCAGCTCGCGCGCCTCGGCGGCCAGCGCGATCGGCTCGACCAGCATGTGCCGCGACAACAGCGTCGGCACGCCCGCGAACGTCCCCGATCCGAACTGCGCGAACGTGTGCTGGCGTCCTTCGGCGATCACGTTGTGGGCCGCCTGCGCCCCGCCGTTGAACCGGACCACGGCGCAGACCTCGAACCCCGACGCCGGTGCGCACAGCCAGTCCACCGTCGCCCCTTTGCCCGCGTCTCCGAAACCGAGATCCACGACGATGATGTGCGAGCCGAACATCACATGCCCTTCAGCCGCGCCCACGCGGCAAGGCCCGTGCCCGTCCACCGTCGGCGCCCAGCGCTTTGCCGACCGACGCGGCTTCGGCGACGGAACCGACATCGCGCAGATCGGCGAGTCCACCGGCCAGGTCGACGCGTCCCTCCGCCAATCCGATGGTCAGCGCGATGAGTTCGCACACCGCGGCCGGGTCGTCCAAGCGCAGGAAATTCTGTCCGAGCAGCCCGCGCCAGTGCTCGGCGATCTCCGGGTCGTGGAAGTAGCTCGACTGGTCGGGCAGGATGTAGTGCACGTGCCAGCGTTCGGCGAGCTCGCGATAGACGGATTCGACCGAGATGTCCTGGCGCACGCTGTCGCCGATGATCGCGCGGATGTGCCGGGAGGCCAGCCGCGGCTTGTTCAGTTCGTCGCCGATCAGGAACAGGTAGCCCTTCTTGCGCCGCTTCTCCCACGCGTCGGTCGCGATGTGCTTCGCGAGGAAATAGGCGGCCAGTTCATAGCTTTCGGACTTCTGCCCACCGCCGCCGCCCTCCAGGAAGACGGCCCGCAACTGCTCGTCCATCCGGTTGTCGGATTCGAACTGCCCCACCTGCAGCGGCACACGGTCGGTGTCCGCGTCCCCGATCGCGCCGAACAGGATCTGCGGATCGTCGGCATAGCCTTTACGCCGCAGCAGACCGTGCAAGGTACCCAGTTTGTCCTGCATGATCCGCGGCACCCGGCCCATCGATCCGGTGACGTCGAACAGCACCGCGATCGGCAGCGAGTTGGCGTGGTCGGCGGAATCCCGGCATTCGCGCGCCGTGACCCCCAGCGGGTCCAGCATCGGGTGCACCCGCCAGTTCGCGTGCGGCTCGGCCCGCATGCCGGCGGTGTAGCCGAAATCGTCGATGCCCCGAGCGGCGCGGAAGGTCTTGGCCGCGCGGTAGGCGGAGTCGTCCCAGTGTCCGTATCCAATACGATCACGTCCTCTCTTTGTTTTAGTCTATGTGACCAAAACAAACCGGTCAAGCGCCGCCATTGCCGGGCATCCAGCTCGGCGGCCCGGCGCAGCACATACCCGCGCCCGGCCTATCGGCCGGAATGGCTGAGCGCCAACGGCATTCAGCCGCGCGGGAGGACGGTCAGCCCGCGTCCCCGGCTTCGAGCAGTCCTCCGATCAGCATCGTCCCCGGTCCTCGTCTGCCACCGGGGCCGGACAGCCACCGGACATTGTCCGCGGTGAGTGGCTCACCGCATTCTCGGCACACCACCACACCGGCCGTCGGCCGCCCGCAGTCGCGATGGACCACAACGGCGGGTGGGCCTTCCGCGTCGGCGAGCCATTTGTCACCCCAGGTGAGCAGCATCGCGAGCACCGGGTACAGGTCACGGCCACGTTCGGTGAGCAGGTATTCGTAGCGGACCGGATTCGACTGGTACGCCCGCTTTTCGACGATGCCGTGCTCCCGCAGCACATCCAGGCGCGCGGCGAGCACATTGGAGGCGATACCGAGATCGCGGCGCAGATCCTCGAAGCGGGTCAGCCCGACGAACAGATCGCGCAGGATCAGCGGTGTCCAGCGCTCGCCGATCGCGTCGACCGTGCGCGCGATCGAGCAGACGATGTCGGAGAAAGCAGCCTTGGGCATTCACCCAGTCTAGTCCGTTGCTTTTTGCAAGCTACTTGGCTAGGTTCGGACCCAGCGACGAGCGAAAAGGGTGGAACACCATGTCCGACGCGATCACCGAGTTCCGAACCGCGACCGAGAGCGGCGACATCGATGGGGTGACGCGGGCACTCGCGCCCGACGCCGAATTGATCTCACCGCTGTCCGGCCGCTTGGTCTTCCGCGGCCGCGACGATCTGCGCGTGCTGCTCTCGGCCGCGTACGGCAGTCTCACGGGCTTGCGGTGGACCGAGGAGATCGGCGACGGCGCGCGGCGCGTACTGCTGGCCAGCGCCAGGATCGGACCGTTCCGGCTGACCGAAGCGCTGGTGCTGCGGCTCGACGAACAGGGTCGCATCCGCACGTTGCAGCCGCACCTACGGCCATGGCTGACGCTCACGTTTCTCGCGGTGCGACTGGCGCCCCGTCTGTTCGGACATCCCGGCATCATCCGACGAGCGGCCCGCGCCACGTAGAAGAAAGCGTTCGTGTACTACCTGGAGGACCGGCACCGGGAGCCGGGCACCACGATCTGGTGCCCGGCCGCCTTCGGCGTGCAGGCCGAATTGGTCGCCGCCGAGCCCGTCCGGTTCTTCGTGCCCCCCTACGTCGGGCACCGGGGCTGGATCGGCGTCCGCCTGGACGTGGAACCGGACTGGGACGAGGTCGCCGAGATCGTCCGCGACGGTTACCGGCTCGTCGCCCCGAAGCGGCTCTCTGCGCTGCTGAACCGACGGCGGGTCAGGTCAGCAGCGTCTCCGCCAATCCGTCCGCGGTGAGTTCCAGCCGCCGGGTCACCCCGATGTCGTCGAGGAACCGCGGATCGTGACTGACCACGATCAGCGCGCCCTCGAAGGCGGCCAGTGCCTGGGTGAGGTGCTCCAGACTGGGCAGGTCGAGGTTGTTGGTCGGCTCGTCCAGCAACAGCAGGCGCGGCGCCGGGTCGGCCAGCAGCAGCATCGCCAGCGCGGCGCGCAACCGTTCACCGCCGGACAGCGCCGCCGCCGCGACGTCGGCGTCCGCGCCGCGGAACAGGAAGCGCGCCAACTGCGCCCGGATCCGCTCCGCGGACGCGTGCGGCGCGGTGGCGGCGACGTTCTCGAAGACCGACCGCCCCTCGTCGAACACGTCCAGTCGCTGCGGCAGCATCCGCCACGGCACTTTCGGCCCTTCCTCGGCGATGCGCCGCAGCAGCGTCGTCTTGCCGACGCCGTTGCGGCCGGTCAACGCGATCCGCTCCGGGCCGGACACCCGCAAGGTCACCGTCGGCCCGCACGCCAGCTCGACTCCGTCCAGCTCGATGACGTCCTGACCGGGGTACAGCCGCGTGTCGGGCAGCTCGACCCGGATCTCCCGATCGTCGCGCAACAGCTCCTTCGCCTGCTCGAGCTGATCCTTGGCGGAATCGAGCTTTTCGATATGGTTGTTGCGCAGCTTGCCCGCGGACACCTGCGCCTGCCTCTTGCGTTCGGCCATCACGATTTTCGGCTCCCGCTTCTGGTCCCACATCTTCTGCCCGTACCGCTGCCTGCGGTCCAGTTTGATGCGCGCCTCGACGAGTTCGCGGGCCTGCTTGCGGACATCACTGCGCGCGTCGCGGATCGCGGCGCGGGCCGCCTCCTGCTCGGCGGCGACGATCCGCTCGTACTCGCTGAAATTGCCGCCGAACAAGCGGAGTTCGCCGTGGCGCAGCTCCGCGATGGTCGCCATCCGCTCCAGGAGCTCGCGGTCGTGGCTGACCGTGAGCACCGTGCCGGAGAACTGGCCGATCACCTCGTACAGCCGTGCGCGAGCCACCCGGTCCAGGTTGTTCGTCGGTTCGTCCAGCAGCAGCACGTCCGGCTCGGCGAGCAGCTCGGCGACCAGTCCGAGCAGCACCGTCTCGCCGCCGGAGAGCGTGTCGAGCGTGCGATCGAGATGCGCCACCGAATCGGCGACGTAGTGCAGGCCGAGCCGGGCCAGCAGCGCCAGCGCCCGCTCCTCGACATCCCACTGGTTGCCGACCAGGTCGAAGTCGGCAGCGCATCCCGAACCGGACTCGATGCGGTGCAACGCTTTTCGTGCCTCCGCGATGCCGAGCACCGCGTCAACGCGCTGCCCCGCGCCCAGACCGAGGTCTTGGCGCAGGTACCCCAGATGCCCGGCGACGGTGACGGACCCGCGCACGGGCTTCAGCTCGCCCGCGATCAATCGCAGCAAGGTGGATTTGCCCGCACCGTTTCCGCCGACCAGGCCGATGTGACCGGGGCCGAGAACGGCGTCGAGCCCCTCGAAAACAGGGGTGCCGTCGGGCCAGCCGAAAGTGAGATCGGAAAAAGACAGATTGGTCATGCCAGCTCCCAGAGGTTGCGACGAGACACGGCGCGCGAATGCGGGCCGCACGGTGGCTACCTCACATGAGCAACGGCAGAACTCCGATCAACGGGAACAAGACCTGTACAGGTTAACGGCAACTCCGGCCGTGCGCCAGTGCAATTCGGATCACAGCTCCGTCAGGACGTCACTCCGATGACGGCGACGGCCGTTGGCGGCGGATACCGGCGCTGCCGGGGAGACGCGCGTGCGCGGCGGCTCGCATGCCGCGATCCTGACAGTCACACCGCCGCGGGCAACGCATCCCGGCGGCGGGCTTTCGCGCGCCGCCGCTACCGGCTCAGAGCTGAACGATCGAGGTCAGCGGGTAGTCGCCCTGCCGGGCACGCCCGCCGAGGAAGCCGAGTTCCAGCACCACCGCGGCGGCGGCCACCTCGGCGCCGGACTGCTTGAACAGCTCCGCCGCGGCGGCGAGCGTGCCGCCGGTGGCGAGGACGTCGTCCAGTAACAGCACGCGACGGCCGGCCAGGTCGATGCCGTCCGCGGGAATCTCCAGCGCGGCGGTGCCGTATTCGAGGCTGTATTCCCGGCTGATCACCGGCGGCGGCAGCTTGCCCGCCTTGCGGACGGCGAGCACGCCGGTGCCGAGGGAGGCGGCGACACCGGCCCCGAGCAGGAAGCCACGGGCGTCGACACCGGCCACCAGATCGGCGTCGGGTGCGCACGCGGCCAGGCAGTCGACCACGGCGCGGAAGCCCTCGGCGTCGGCGAACACCGGGGTGAGATCCGCGAAGCGCACACCGGGTGTGGGGAAGTCGTCGTGCCAACGGGTCAAACGGTCGACCATCTCAGCGGCTCTGGTGGTCCGTTCGGCGGCTACATCCTCGGACTCGATCGCCGCGTGCTTGCTCATCGACACCTCTCCATGGTCACATCACCCACACCATCTGTCACCGCTCGAGCACCCACCGGTCCATGTTCCAGCCCGTTCCGGCCTGGTTGGGGGCGGCGATCCCGTTGCGCAGCCCCTTGCCGAAAGCGATCGTGCGCGGGGTGGCGAACAACGGAATGCTCGGCAGCTCCGCCCACAGCAGGTTCTCGGCCTCGGTGAGCAGATTCAGCTGTGCGGCCGCGCTGTCGTCGGCCCCGAGCTGATCGGTGATCGCATCGTAACGGCCGTTGCCATACCGTCCGAAATTGAGACCGTTTCCGGTGCGCAACGCGCTGGTCGCGGCCACTCCCGCCAGGGAGCCCGCCGGACCGGGCGCCGACGCGGTGCTGCCGAGGACGGCGTCGACCTTGCCCTCGGAGAGCCGGGTAGGCGTGAAATCGGGCGCCGCGGCGTCCACCACGGTGATGCCAGCCGGTTTGCACGCTTCGGCGATCATGGCGACGGTCTGCGCGCGCCGGTCGTCCGGACCGAGGTAGCCGATCCGGACGGTGGGGTTCGGCGCACCGGAGGCGGCGACCGCTCTGGTCGCGTTCGCCACGTCGCCGCCGGAATAGTTCTTCGACGCGCCGATGACCGCCGGATAGAGCAGGGCGTCCTGTTGCACCACGTGCGCGTTCAGCGGCCCGGAACCCAGCCCGGTCTTCGGCGCGTCGGGCACCTTGCCGAGCTTGTCGAACAGCGTCTGGCGCGGCACGCACAGCGCGAACGCCCGGCGCGCCTCGACGGAGGCGAACACTCCTCCGGTGGACAGCGTCAGCTGCTCGGCGCCGCGGCCGGGCAGGGTCTGCACCGAGAAACCGTTCAGATTCAGGTCTTTCACCGAGTGCGTGCCGACGTCGAGCACACCGACGGCGTTCTCGCCGACCTTCTTCTTCAGGTCGAAGGTCTTCGGCCACACCACGATGCGCCCGGTCGCCGGTTTGTTGCCCCACCAGCGCTCGTTGGCGACCAGCACCAGACCGTCCTCGCTGCCGAAGGATTCGATGCGGTAGGGCCCCGACGAAGGAAACCGCGACAGGTCGAGCCGCCCGTCGGCCGGGATGGTCCATCCGGTGTTCCAGAACTCCGCGATCCTGCCCAGCGCGTTGGGATCGCCGGTCTGCAACGCCGACACGACGTTGGGCACGTTCGCCACGCGAGCCGCGACGTGCGCGGGCATCAGCTCACCGGCGGCGAACAGGTTGCGCCAGGGCAGATACCGCCTGCCGGGCCGGAACACCACCGTGGCGTCCCGCGAGCCGGGCTGGCAGTCGACCCGTTCGATGGCGTCGTAGCCGCTGGTGCTCGCGGCGTCGAAGAGCGGAACGGGCCCACGGTCACCGGGCCTGGTGTACCTCCCGCTGCGGGCGGCCCACGCCAGCACCAAGTCGTCGCAGGAGGTCGGCACACCGTCGGAGTACACGCCGTCGGGGTTGAGGCGGTACTGGATGGTCTGCGACTCGCCCGGCACCTCCTTGGCGGTTCCGAAGTCGGTGTCGGCGACCTGCTGGCCGTCCGGGCCGGTGTAGAAGAAGCCGGTCAGCACCCGGGCGAACACCGCGGAGGACCCGGAAGCGGCTCCCAGCGTGCTGGCGCCGTTATAGGTGGCGATGGTGGCATCGGTCGCGTAACCGATGGAGGGCACCTGATTCTTGCTGGAGCAGCCGACCAGCAGCCCGGCGGCCACCGTCCCCGCAGCGAGCGCTCCGATCAGTCGTACCGCACTGCGTGGCTGTCGCATGAAACCCCTTGCCTGGTGTCAGTTCCGCCTCTTGTGCCGTTTCCCGCTCGGGCGCGCGCCGGGTCGCGG
>NZ_BDBC01000083.1 GCF_001612785.1 Nocardia beijingensis NBRC 16342 | reverse complement strand
TCGCTCAGTCAGTCCTATCCGAAAATTATTGTCCTAGCACCATATACGGACTCTCGGATAAACCGATCCATAACCCGGATCTGGCTTCTAAGTGGCTATCTGCGGCCCTACGGTCGGACCTACCCGGCATCGGGCCGCCGCTGCCGCCTCGCACGCACGGGAGGCAGCGCACGGGCCGCCGCAACGGCGCGGATTCCTGTGGCGCAACGCCCCGGTGCCGGGTGCCACTCAAGTTCTGGCGCAACGGAGGTCCGTACCGATGCACACCCTGGCCATGCACCACGCAGTCGTCCTGACACGGCAAGAACCTCATCAGCCACCGCCGACGCCGTTCACAGTTGCCGAAGCCCACCGCGTGACGCAGTTTCATATTGCCTGCCGCGCGAAGTGGTGTCCCAGAAAAGCCGCCGCGCTCGAGTCTCTCACCGCCGCTGGCCGCCTCGTGCCGTCCACGACCCATCCCCGCTGATCTGGGATCTGTGGGAAACGATGAACGCCAAAGCTGCTCAGCGGGAGCCGGACTGCCCTAAAGCCGAGCAGTTGCGGGAGCTGTATCGGGCGTACGGCTATCTGGTCGCCGAAATTGAATTCGGTCGGCGTTCAACGCCCGGAGGGTGATCCAGAATGTGGCCTGTTCGCTCGCCGCGGATTATCCGGCACATTCATATCGAGTTCGGTGCTCTGATCTTGGATTACCAGGCGTCTGCCGAACAAGCCAGGCAGGTCGCGGCTGAGTTGGCGGGTGTGTTCGCGGGCGGGGTGCTGGTGGTGACCGTCGATGACGACGTGCGCGCTGACATGCCGCCGTTGCCGTGTGCCGGGCTATGGGATTGATCGCCGAAGCCGCTGTATTTCAGACCTTTTAATGCTCACTTATGTCGAAGGGAGTTTGCTGTGCCCGAAAATCGCCCGCAGTACGCCGTCTACTACGGATTGACCCCCGACCGGCCGGTCGCCATCACACTGCCGCCGGTGGAAGCCCGACCGGACCAGCCGCTCCCGGAAGCTGGGCACTTCCTGCGGATGTGCGCCGGAGTTGAGGAGCCGACCACGGTCATGCTGCGTAGTGCGCGGGAGATCGTCGGTATCTGGCGGCACACCTTCGAACATGGGGTGGCAGCGAAGGCGAACGGCGGCACGCTCAACGAACAGCTGAACATGTACACCTGGTTCATCGACCGGGAAGCCGCCGGTCACACGAGAGATATCGCGGTGCAGGCTGATGCCGCGGTCGCGCCGTCGTCATACGGCCAGTGGGTCTCGTGGCTGGTGTGGAAGTACTTGTTGTACGTGCTGCGGCAGCACGATCCCGAATGCCATGAGCATGACACTGTCGAATTGTCGGCGTGTAGCGAGTCATTCGATGCGTTGGTCGATCGGGTGCAGTGCGGGCTCATAAGGCTGCCTGAGCAAGCGACGGACAAGTTTCCGCCCATGTCGGTGACACCGCGCCCGACCGAGATCGAGGTCGCACGATCCGCCCGATCTGGGCCTACGGTCCCCTCTCTCGCAATCCGTGACTGGATCAGCGAGGTCCGCTGATGTCTGAATCTGTTTTCCGCAGCCGGATCGCTGTCGTCGGCGCGGGCCCGGTCGGGCTGATGCACGCTATCGAATTGTTTCGGCGTGGAGTGGCGTGCCGAGTCTTCGACAGAGCCAACGCCCACGCGGAGACCTCACGCGCCTGCGTCGTGCACACCCGCACACTCGAACACGTAGCCCAAGCCGGGATCGATGAACCGTTCGTGACGCAGGGCCGCCGCGTCAGGGCGATGAACTATCACTTCTACGACGATGCGGGCGCGGTGGCCGAGGCCGCGCGGCTGGACTTCACGGGTTTGGATAGCCGCTATCCTTACGTGCTCACCATCCCGCAGAGCGTCATCGAACAGATCTTGCGGGAGCATCTCGCCTCCCTGGGCGGCGAGATCGAATGGAACACCGAACTGCGTTCGCTCACCACCGACGCCGGGGGTGCTGTCACCATGCGGGTGGTCGACACCACGACCGGTCGCGACGAGACGCTGCATCCGCAGTGGGTCATCGGCTGCGACGGGCTCAACAGCACCGTCCGACGCCACCTCGGTCTGGCCTTCGTCGGCGGCGAGTACCACGCCGGCGAGATGAGAATGACCGACGCGGTGTTGACAGCGACGTCCAGCGGGCTTGCGCTGCCGGGGGAGGATCTGGATTACCACATCCACGAACACCGTATGGCGCTGCTGATCCCGCTGCCGGGCCGGACCCATCGGGTGCTGGTCAGCGACATGAACCCGGTGTCGGGCGCCGGCATTTCGCGGGCGGGTTTCCAGTCGGCGCTCGATGACTACTTCCACGGTGCGCTCACCCTCGGCGACCTCGAGGGCACGGCGAACTTCTATATCCGCAACCGCGTCAGCAACCGGTTCCGGCGCGGCAACATCTTCCTCGCGGGTGACGCCGCGCACATCCACTCACCGGCGGGTGGGCAAGGGATGAATCTGGGCATGCAGGACGCGGTCAACCTCGGATGGCGGCTTGCGCTCGTCGCCCGGGGGGAAGCCCCTCCAGCGATCCTCGAGGACTATGAGCGTGAACGGGTCCCGGTGGCCCACCAGGTGATCGCACGCACCAAACAGCTCCACGACCTGCTCATGGCGCACGGCACACCGTTGGCCGAGCGCCTCGCGATCCTGCGGGATCCGGGGTTCATTCACCAAGCAGTACTGGGAATCTCGGGCATCGCGACCACCTACCGCGCCCCCGACCCCAATACGCCGGCGATCACCTCGCGAGGTGGGCTCGCCGTCGGCGACCGCGCCCCCGACACCGCTCTCACCCCACGGTGCAGAGTGCACGACGTGCTGCGTCATCCCGGGCACACCGTGCTGGCATTCCAGCGCCACGCCCAGTCGACACCCGCGCTGCGGGCGTTGCACGATTACGTCGGGCAGCGGTTCGGTGCGCGAGTGCGGGTATCGGTGATCACCGCCCCCGATCTGCGCGGGCTCGCACCAAATGGCGCTGTCATCGCCGACAGCGACGCTGCCCACAACCTCTACGGTGCCTACGACACCGACGCCCTGTGCCTGCTGCGCCCCGACGGCCACATCGACCACCTGTGCGAACTACCGCAGCAGCACACACTACTCACCACACTCGGCGCCGACCTCACCTGACTTCAGCCACGCGGCGCCCCGGCGTGGCTGTTCCTTTCCTTTGCTGTCCACACGTCTTCGCTTCCTGGGTCCTCGGCCCCCGGCGTGACCGTCTTCGGGTCTCGCCACATGGCTCCGTGCTGCCCGCCACCTCCGCATCCTCATCTGGAGTCACCTCGAATGACCATTCCCCCGCCCCCGCCCCCGCCCCCGGCATCCGGCGGAAGCTGCCCTCTGCGGTACGGATCGCCCGCCGACCCCGGAAACGACCCTCGGGTACCGCTGCACACCGAAGAATTCGCCGCCGATCCGCACAGCGTCTACCAGCAGATGCGTGACCGCTTCGGCGCGCTGGCGCCGATCGAACTCGCCCCTGGCATACCCGCGACATTGGTCCTGGGGTATCGCACCGGGGTGAACATCCTGCAAGATCCCGCCCATTTCCCCGCTGACCCACGCACCTGGGAACAGACCATCCCACCCGACTCACCGATTCGAGGGATGCTCGGCTGGCAGCCCGCCGCACGATTTCACGACGGGACCGCCCACGAGCGCTACCGCACGGCATCCTCCGCCGCCATCGCCGGGATCGATCTGCATGGCCTGCACGTCACCGTCGAAGCCATTGCCATCCCACTGATCAACACCTTCAGCGGCCACGGCAACGCGGACTTGGCCGCTGACTACGCCTTCCCGCTCGTCTTCCATGCCCTCAACCAGATCATCGGCTGCCCACCGCAACTCGGGAGCCAGATCGCCTCCGGTATGGCTGCCCGCTTTGATTCCGGCTCCGAGGCGGCGCTGGGCATGAATGCGCTGAAAACAGCTCTGCTGGAACTGATCCGGCTCAAACACGCCCAGCCGGGTGATGACATCACCTCACGCCTGGCGCACCATCCGGCCAACCTCACCGACATCGAACTGCTGGCCCAGTTGATGAGCTTCTACGGCGCGGGCATCGAACCCACCCGCAACCTCATCACCAACACTCTGCTGCTGATGCTTCGCGATGACCGGTTCGGCGGCGGCCTGCTCAGCGGAGCCCTCTCGACCCGCGACGCGCTCGATGAACTGCTGTTCACCGACCCGCCGATGGCGAACTTCTGCCCCAGCTACCCACGTCAGCCGATCATGGTCGATGACACCTGGATACCCGCCCACCAGCCCGTCCTCGTCAGCCTCGCCGCTTGCAACCGCGACCCCGCCATCACCGGAAACGACCGCATTGGCAATCGCTCACATCTCGCCTGGGGCGCCGGGCCGCATGTTTGCCCCGCCGAACACGTCGTGTACCTCATCGCCGAACACGCCATCAACCAACTGCTCGACACCCTCCCCGACATCCAACTCGCCACACCGGCCAACGCGCTGCGCTGGCGACCCGGACCCTTCCACCGAGCACTCCACCAATTGCCGGTCACATTCCCCAAAACCCCTCCGCTCGGCAGCCGCTCATGGCCGCACGCCGGCCACCCATGACCCCGTGTAGCGAAGCGAACCCTTGCCCGGAGAGTCTGGTGATTACACGGGTGTGATCTTCTGTGAATCTGATTTCGGTTCGACTGGCCCAGCCTGATGGTTCGGCGGGAAGGATCACTTGACAGTCGGAGAGACCCGGATCCGTGGTGGATGCGGTGGGTCAGAAGGAACCGGCCCAGCAGCTGCTGGCCCAGGCAGAGCGGGACATCGAGCTGCTCGGACTGGGCGGGCTGCTGAACCAGCTATGCCGTCGATGAGCGCGGCGCCCTGAACTGGTCCTCAAGGATCTTTGCGGCCGTGAGTCAGAGGCTGGCAGGGGGCCAGAAACAATGGATCCTCTGAAGGTCACACTCGTCGGTGCTGAAGCCAGCCGCGTTGTCTGGGCGGCTGGGACAACGGAGGCTTCACTCGTGGTCTGCCCGCCGATCGAACCGGAGAAGCGGAACGTCGAATAGGTCCGGGCGTGGGATACGTCTCAGGTCGGGAGAGGTCACTTCTATAAGCATCATTTCGGTCAGGAACTGGACGGAGGCGTCGAGGAGATGGCTGGTGTGGCCAGCGGCGCTGTACTCCTTGAGGCCGACTGCAACGTGGATGTGCGGTCGGATGATGTCGTGGTCCGGATCGTAGGCGAGGGTTCCGCCGCCGTATGCCTCGACATTGGCGAGCTGGACCTTGGACCAGACCGGCGCTGCGGGATTTTCGAGTTTTTCACAGGTGCCGACGATGGAGACTGCGGAGAATCCGGCGATGAAGGACGGGATAAATCCCTGCTTGACGCTGTTGGAGCGGCAGAAGTCCTGCAGCGCAGGGAAGAAGTCGTCGCCGTGGTCGAACACGACCAAAAACGTTCTGCCGATCGTGACCTCGGTGCTACGCATTGTCCGCACCCGCCATTTGTACGGACCAAGGCCACAAGGCCGGATCGGCGTGGCCGCTGGCTACGGCGAAGGCCGACGCGATGGTGTCGCGGTCGGCTTGGTTGCAGATCAGGGTGTGCAGCAGCAGGCGGGCCTTGACCGGATCGAGGAACCCAGCGGAAATCAGGCCGCGAGCGAGCAGGTCGCGTTCGGAGCCTGAGAATCCGTAGGTCTCCGCCAGCACCGTTCCGCCGCACGTGCGGGACGCGAGAATTACCGGTTTGCGTTCGGCGATCGCGCCGAGGCGCGGAGCAAGGGGGGCAGGTACATGTCCGGCTCCCACGGCGGCCACGACGATCCCATCGACATGGTCGGCGACAGCGTCCAGGACGGTGCCGTCGTCGCCGAGCGCGGTGGGCACCAGGGCTATGCGGACATCGTCGGTCGGCGGTGCGGGCAGACAGGTTCGGAAGGATAGGTGGTTAGCCAAGTGCACGTGGCCTTCTGAAACCCAGCCGAGCGGCCCACCGTCCGGAGATTCGAATGCGGCGCAGCGGGTGGTGTGGGTTTTGCGGACGCGGCGTGCGGCGTGGATTTCGTCGGCGAAGACGACCACACAGCCCAGTTTCCGCGCCTGTGGGGACGCGGCTACCTGGACTGCGGCGAGGAGGTTGGCCGGACCGTCAGCTCCAGCCATGCTCGGGTTGCGCATCGCGCCGGTCACGACCACGGGCTCAGGCCGATTGTGCAGGAGGTCGAGCAGGTAGCTGGTCTCCTCGATGGTGTCGGTTCCCTGGGTCACGACAACGCCCGCGGCGTGCGGTAGTTCTGCGGCGACGGCCTCGTGGAGCGCGGCGATGTCGGCGAAGCTCAGCGAGGCCCCAGGGACCTGCCGGAATTGCACTACATCTAGTTTCACCCCAGCATCATTCAGGCCCGGCACGGCGGCGACGAGCTGTTCAGCTGTGAGGCTGGGAGCGACTCCCCCCGAGCCGGTCGGTGTCATGGCGATCGTTCCACCGAGTCCGAACACGACGACTCGGCTGAGGCTTTCAGGGTTCGACACGCCAGCCAGACTATCCGCCCGCTGCCGCCGCCATGCCCAGGAAGGCACAGGCCCGTTCGAGTCCAGCCAGGGACAGTAGGCGACTCCTCGGCCGGACCAGGCGGGCTATGCCTGTTCCGGCCAGCCCACGGCATCTGCGGGTGACCCAGTTCCAGTCGATATCGAGGTACTGGGCGAGGCGGTGCAGGCGCTGGAGGGGTTCCGGCGCGTCGATCGCCGAGTGAGCCGTGGCGTGCCCAATGACGTCGGCGAACTGACGGACGGTCGTTCGTTTGTCGATGATATCCACCAACCAGACGTCGTCGCTCCGCACCCAGTTGGCGAGTATGGCTGTCGCGCCAGGGTCCAAGACAAATCCGGGCGTGTCATCGAATAGCGGGTCCGGGCACACCACGACGCGAATGCGGAACGATTCCATCAACGCTGCGGCAAGGAGCAGCAGAATCCGTTCCGGCAGCATTGATCCGGATGGATCCGGCGAGACGTGAAAGGCGCGAATCGGTGGAGTGGCAGGTGCATGGCGCGCGGCTGTCTCTTGGAGATATTCGAGTTTGTGGGCGAACAGCAGCCAGGAACTCGCCTCCTCTCCGGTTCGTTCTGACGTCCAGTACAGCGGCGTCTGGCTGAGCCGGTCGGCATGGCGGAGAATGTGGCGGGCGCAGAAGTCGGAACCGAGCCACATTTGAGCTACCAGGGAAAGGGTGTCGTCCCGGCTGATCGCCGAAGCCGTGGCGCCGTCATAGAGATGACGTACAGCAACTGCCGCGTCGAGTTCGGCATCGCTATCGAGCAGGCCTTCGTCGAGGTTGCTGACGGCCCACAGCATTCCCAACGTTATCTCGTCGAGCTCGTATGCCCTCGGCAGCACCAGTTCCCGTTGTCGACTGGCCCTGGCGGAGAGCCCGAAGTACCGCGAAGACCCGTTGGTTTCCACGGCGGCGACCACGAGCCCGCTCCGAATGCGGGCATGATCGCGAACCCGCTGCGATCCGCCGTCAAGAAGAATGCGCTCCTCTTTACTGTCGGCAGGCAGAACGAGGGCTGGGATGGATGTACCAGTGAAGCGTTGGCCAGCTGGGGTTTCGATGGCGATCTGGCCTAACGGACGTCGCGTCTTTCGAGCCCATGGAATCGTTGCAGCAGCGTGTTTGGTGGTGAGCGCGACATCTTCTGCCCGAGGCTGCAAGCAGTGCACTGACTCAACCAGAGCGCCCGCCGCGCCGAGGATGTCATCCAGCCGCCGGATCAGGTCATGGCTCGCCGTCCGCTGCCCCTTCTCGATCTTGCCGATCAGGTCGCCGCTGACATGCACGAGTCGGCCCAGGTTGGCGAGAGAATAGCCTCCCGCTTCCCGTCGTCGTCGCAGCTCGGCTCCGAACCCGCCGCTCGTCGAAAGTCCTGGTAGATAATCCGGCGCCCGCCCCACGACGTCGATTGTCGCAATCGCGACGGCGTGTCCGCTACTCGTTTGTCTCGTTCAAGGGCCTCCGAGGTGTCTACGGAGATCGGAGCCGTGGGGCCGGTGCCATGCGGACAAGCATGTTTGTCCGCACTGACAGCCCCGATTCGGCCAACGTCGGACAGGGGAAGTGGCGATCCTGAAAGTCGTTGTGGCGAACGGTCACAACGAGTTGAACAGTGGGGAAGGAGGATCTCCATGGCCAAGGTCAAGCGACCCTGGCGTCGTCCGCAGTGGCGCGCCCGCAACGTCCGGACTCATTGCTGATCCGGTCGGACTGTCGGTGCCCGCCCGAGTCGAAGGCGGGCACCGACCCAGAAAAGACAAGCCGTTCCTGCTCGAAGGCGAGGCCGCCATGTCCGCAAAACTCGAAAGCACCAAGATCTCTCTTCACACCCACGCCGTGGCGCGAAAGACAAGCGCTGGCCTGACAATGCTGTTCGACAGAGCCAAGGGCGTGATGTACGAGCTGAACGAATCCGCGTCGGCCGTCGTCGGTCTGCTGGCGGCGGAAGGCCCTCAGGGATTCGGCGAAATCGTCGAAGCGCTAACCCTCGAATTCGACGCGTCGCCCGAAGAGATCGCCGCCGACGTCACCGCCTTCATCGACGACTTCACCGATGCCGGGCTGCTGAAGCGGGGCGACGATGCAGCATGAGGCCGTGCTCGTCCGGCCTGACGACTTCCAGCTTCCCGAGCATCCGCTGCCGATCCTGGTTCAGCTGGGTCTGACCTATCGGTGCAACCTGAAATGCAGTCACTGCTACGCCCTGTACCGGCGCAACCGGGATGAGTTCACGCTCGCTGAGATCGAGCAGTTAGCACAGCAACTGCACAGCGAGGGCGCGGCAAGCCTGGTGTACTCGCACGGCGAGAACATGATCCGTCGGGATTTTCACGAGGCGGCAGCGGTCTTCCGGGACCTGGATTTCTATCAGACCCTGATGCTCAACGGCTTCTACGTCCGCAGCCCGAGGACGCGGAGAAGCTCATCCGAGCGGGGATCAGTCGCGCGATGGTGTCGATCGACAGCACTGACCCCGCCGTGCACGATCGGGTCCGCGGCAAGGCCGGGGCGTTCGACGTCGCCGTCCGGGCTCTCCGGATGCTCAAGCAGGAAGGCATGGCAACGGTGGGTTTTTCGACCACCATCGACTCCCACAACTATGAGGATGTCGACCGCATCGTCGACTTCGCCCTAGACATCGGAGTCGACGCGATCAGTTTCATGCAGAACCGGTACAACCTGCACAGCATCTTCGATCGCACCCTATGGCCCCGTTACCAGCAAGTGTGTAAGCGGTTGTATCAGTTGATCCTCGATCACCAAGGCGTGCTGGACATCTACACCCACGACCCTTTCATGCTGACGCTGATCGACGACCGGCTGACCGACCAGGCGGCCCGCGAGTTGTTCATCGGATCGAATCTGTGCAATGTGGGGACCAGCATGGTGTCGATCGACCCGGTGGGCAACGTGTCCGGCTGCAACTTCATCGAAGAAGCCATCGGGAACGTTCGCGACGAGCCGTTCGCCGACATCTGGCGAAGGCTGGTCGACCGTTACTCCGATCGTCGGGAACCGCCGGCCGGACCGTGCGGCTCCTGCTCGGCGCTCGGGCCGTGCATGGGCGGCTGCAAGGCGTTCCACTACAACGGCAAGTACGACGAGCGTTGCGGTGCACAGCGATTCGTCGATTCCGGCCCTCACGGACTCGACACCGCGCAGCAGACCATCCCTGCGACCGCCCCGCAAAACGCTCCAGGGGTTTTCGTGGGCCTGCCTCGGCTACGTGTGGGAGCCGAGTGATGAAGATTCTGTTCGTCAATCCGCACTACACGCACGACCCACATACGTTGCTACTGCATCCGCCTCTCGGCTACGCCTACATGGCGCGCTCGCTGCACCGGGCTGGACATGAGGTGATGCACGTGGACCTGCCTTTCGAGGGCAACAACGTCGATGCGCTGATTGCAAGGCTCGACGACATCCACCCGGACCTGGTCGGCGTCACCTCCGTCGCCCAGAGTTACTACCACGCGCTCGAGATCGCGCGAGCTGTCCGTAGCTGGCGGCCGACGACACCGATTGTGTTCGGTGGCCCGCATGTCTCGTTTATCGGCACCGAATGCCTCACCCGCCACGACTGCGTCGACTTCGTGCTGCTGTTCGACGCCGAGGACAGCATCGTCGACCTCGCCGACGCTCTTGGTTCCGGCGGCGGCACCTCGGCGCTGGCGAAGGTGCCGGGCCTGGTCTTCCGCGACGGACCCGGCGTCCGGATGACGGCGCCCGCGCCTCCGGAGATGGATCTCGACCGATACGGACGACCCGATCGCAGCATCTTCGACATGCGCAACTACCTCGACTACGACTACGAGACCGTCGTCATGACCGCGCGAGGATGCCCAAGTCGCTGCACCTTCTGCTCGACGACGATCGCTGGCCGCGCGGCCCGCTGGAACAGCCCGACGCACGTCGCGGACGAGATTGAAACCGTCGCCGAGATGGGGTTCTCCTCGATCTTCTTCGGTGACGACACCTTCTCCGGCGATCCGCGCCGAGCAGTTGCGATCTGCGAGGAGATCAGACGGCGTGGCCTGACGATCCCGTGGACCAGCAACATGCGGGCACAGGACGCGCGCCCGCAAGTGCTCGACGCGATGATCGAGGCGGGCGCATATCGGGTGTTCGTCGGATTCGAGTCCGTTCAGGACCAGACGCTGCGGCTGGTGAAAAAGGGCACCTCGCCCGCGCGGCTGTACAAGACGGCTGCGCGGATCATGGCGGCGGGGCTGGAGCTGCATGCGTCATTCATTGTCGGTGCGCCAGGGGACACCCCCGAAACCCTGGCGGCGACCATGGATTTCATCCGGCTCGTGAATCCCACGGTCGCCACGTTCAACGTCATGGAGCCCCGCCCCGGCACGGACGTGTACGCAAATCCCGGACGGTACGGCATCACGATTCCCGACAAGTACTGGTACGAAACAACCAGTTGGCTCGACATGCCCGTCTGCCATAACGAAGCCCTGTCCACCACGGACATCCGCGACTGGGTCAGCCGCTGCTACGACGAGTTCTGCTCTCCCGACTTCCGCGATACCGCCAATCTGCGACGCCTGGAACCGATCCGCAGCCAATGGGACCACGCGGCTGAGCAGGTGCAGAAACACCTTCCGTTCGTCGGGAGACCGGCATGAGCCTCCAAATCGGACTCGTCGGCGCCGGACTCGCGGCGCGCTCGCATGCCCTCGACATCGTGACCGACCCAACCATGAACCTCGCTGGCGTAGCCGCCGCTCGCCACAGTTCGGCGGCCGCAACAGCCGAGGACTTCGGCAGCACCGCGTATCACGATGTCGATTCGATGGTGCACGCTGGCGTGCTCGATGCCGTCGTGGTGGCGGTGCCGCCGCGAGCGGTGTTCGATGTACTCGAGGGGCTTCCCGCCACACTGCCATGCCTGGTCGAGAAGCCTGTCGCCGCGACCTCCAGCGAACTTTCCCGGCTGCGGCGTCTGTCCGGCGAACGACCGTACTGGGTAGCCCCGTTCAACCGACGCTATCAGCCGCACATCCGCAAGAGCGCCGAGCTGGTCGCACAGGGGGCAATCGGGTCACTGTGCCGAATCGAGGCTCGCTGGACGGGACCGTACGCAACGAGGTATGCCCACAATGCACCCACCTACAGGGCATCCGCCGGCCCACGGCACGGTGTACTGATCGACAACGGTAGCCACGCACTGGATGTCATTGCCATGTTCCTGCCAGCCGACGTTCCGGCCCCCACCCCCAACACGATCACGGCGGTCTTTGGCCGTAACGAACGCGGCGCGGACGTCGAAGCGGACCTCTGTTTCCGTGCTGGGGCCGTCGAGGTGCGCCTGGTGCTCGCCGACGCGGAGGAGGGGCCTGGCTGCGGAGACTGGCAGATCGCCCTCGAAGCGGACCAAGGTGCCGCCCTCCTGAACGAGAGCGGCTGCACTTTCGACGCGCCAGAACCCACCGAGATCGCGCCCGAGCCCATGCTGCGCCCGGTCACTGACCTGCACCGGATCGCAGTAGGTGAGCCGCCGATGGGTTCGCGGCTGAGTGACGTCGAGCAGATCAGCGTGCTCTTGACCGCCGCCTATGACCACGCGGAGCGATCCACCTCCCGTTGGATCCGGCCACGAGGGAAGGCCCTCGGTCGGCTCAACGGCGCCTGCTGAACGGAGGAGAAAAGACAATGCGAATACTGCAATTCGAACTGGAGACGCGTCCGGTCGCTGCAGGCCGCTGCTTCATCGAGGACACGGTGGTCATCGCCGATGAACTTGTCGCGATCCGTGTAGATGGCGTGCTCGATCCCGACTACGCCAGCTCCCTTGCCGACCATCTGGCTCGTGGAATCCACTACGAGCGCGACGAAATCGGCGACACGAAACGTGTAAGCCGTGCAATGCGTCTGGGCGACATGCCGGACAGTCCCATCGCAACGGCCGCCGCGCCCGATATGACTGCGCTCGATGCCCTCGACATGTTCGTTAGCCCGTGGTGGCTGGACCAGCTGAGCCGATGGCTCGGGCAACCTCTCGAGGTGCTGCGGCCCACGACGCCCTACCGTATGGATGTCGGTGACTACGTCGACCCGCACGATGATTGTCCAGCACCCGAGTACCGGCTCTCGGTCGTGTGCAATTTCACGGCGGACTGGACTTCAGGTGACGGCGGGGAAACCGTCGTCGGTCTGGTCGAAGAGGTCGTCGAATACGACGATCCGGACTGGTTCTTTCCCTTGAAGAAATGGACCCTGCGACCCGAAACACGGCAGTTGGCCCCGCGCTTCAACTCCGCGTTACTTCTCCCGCTAGCACCCACACGAGCGCATGCTGTTCAGCCGGTCCAACATGGATCCCGCTTCTCGATCACCACGCTGTACGGAGGCATCGAGCGATGACCCAACAGCTCATGACCGACGACGAACGCAGGCAATGGGCCGAACAGGGCTATCTGCACATCCGCGGCGCGCTCGCGCCTGGCGAAGTACAAACGCTTCGGGCTGCGCTGCTCGACCTGCACAGCCGTGACGCTGCCATCGATTTTGCCGATGTCTTCGACGCTGGCAACAATCGCGACCTGAGCATCGCGAATGCGCTGCGCTGGTGCCCGGAACTAGATCTGCTGCTCGATCATCCCGGGATGTTCGGGCGGATCCTCGGACTCATCGGCCCGTACGTACAGGTGCTCGGCTCGGAAATCTTCTTCCGATACCCCGCGCCCGATCCTCTCGTGGCCTTCCATACCGACCAAGGCCCGTCGCTCATCCACGCCGCCCCGAACCTCAAGGAGGTACAGATCAAAGCCCAGTTCTTCCTTACCGACCTCACCAGACCGGACGCTGGGAACTTCACCATCGTTCCTGGCTCCCATCACGCCAACTTTCCGGGCAAGATCGCGTTCGAACAGGTTGCTTTGACCAGACAGATCCTTGCGCATGCCGGTGACGTGGTGTTGTTCCCGCTCTCACTCGGTCATGGTGTCGCAGCCAACACCAGCGACACCACCCGCATCAGCGTGGTCCTGCGCTACGGCCAACTATTCTGTCGACCCGTCGACTACTGGATCACTCCCGACATCGATATCCTCGATCGCCAAACGCCACGCCGCCGCCGGCTACTGGGGGATTTCGGGGCGCGCAGCCGCCCCGGCGACGTCTACGGCGCGATCCCCGATCAACTGGAGCTGATCTACGGCGACGACTGGTCGGATACTGACCAAGCCCGCGCCGACTTCGCCCAGGCACAACAAAGCCTCCATGCCTACGAGACCCTCTAGTCACGGCTGGCGGACCGTTCCGCACGTGATTCCCCGCGCCAACCTCGCAGTCACAGGCCAACAACGTGCCTGAGCACGATGCCGCCGCCGAACACGTCGCCGACCGGACATGATTCCAGCCTGACTAACATGTTCATGTACCTGCATGTTCATGTACCTGCCACCGGTCCCACTCAGGTGAGCCGGGCCACTCCCTAAACGCAGCGAAGGATGCCCTGTGAAAGTCGACAACAGTCCTGCCCGCGGAATGCGCGATCTGCTCCCCGCAGAGGTCGCCATGCGGGACCATGTGCTGTCGACCATCACAGGGGTTTACCGCAGCTACGGCTATCAGCGCATCGAGACGCCCGCCCTGGAGGACATCACCCGCTTGCAGGGTGGCCAGGGCGGCGAGAACGAGAAGCTGATCTACCAGGTCCTGCGTCGCGGCCTGCCGCCCGAAGTCGAAGCTCGCAGCATCGTCGCCGATCTGGTCGACCTCGGGCTGCGG
This sequence comes from Nocardia beijingensis NBRC 16342, assembly GCF_001612785.1. Lineage (GTDB taxonomy): Bacteria > Actinomycetota > Actinomycetes > Mycobacteriales > Mycobacteriaceae > Nocardia > Nocardia beijingensis. The sequence goes on along the minus strand of NZ_BDBC01000083.1, from coordinate 10,783 downwards.
TTCGACCTCACCGTGCCGCTGACCCGGTTCTACGGCAACAATCACGCTCAGCTGCCCACCCCGTTCCGCGCCCTGCAGGTCGGCCCCGTCTGGCGCGCGGAACGGCCCCAGAAGGGTCGCTACCGTCAGTTCTACCAATGCGACATCGACATGATCGGCGAACCCGGTGTGCTGGCCGAAGCCGAGTTGATAGAAGCCACCACCAGCGCCCTGGCCGCCGTTGGCCTCCACAACGTGACCGTGCGGCTGTCCGACCGCCGGTTCCTCACCGCTGTCGCCGCAGACTCCCGCCTGCCCGAAGCCTGCTGGGACAAGTTCTTCATCGCCTTGGATAAGCTCGACAAGATCGGCTGGGACGGCGTCCGCGCCGAACTCGCCAAGACAGAGATGCCCGCAGAGGCCGTGGCCATAGCACTGGACAAGATCGCCGCGCTCCAGGACACCCCGACGGGCAAACTTCTTGACGTGTTGGCCGACGCGCTGCCAAGCGTGCCCCAGCAGTTCCTCGACGACTTTGCTGCTACTACCGCCAGCCTGGAGTTCCTCGCAGAAGAACGTTCACTCGCTTGGCAATTCGATCCCACTCTGGTGCGTGGCATGGGCTACTACACTGGCCAGATCTACGAGATAGCCCACCCCGACTCGTCCAGCTCGGTCGCTGGTGGCGGACGCTACGACCAGCTGATCGGCCGATCCCTCGGTAAAGACGTACCCGCCTGCGGCTTCTCCATCGGATTCGAACGCATTGTGAATCTACTCGGCCAGCAGGGTCGCCGCGACGCCCTCGCGATTCTCGTCGAACCGGACGTCCCTGTGGCCGCGGCACTTTCGGCAGCGCGCGAGTTGCGGCACGATAGCCGCACCGTTGAAGTTGTCCGGCGTAGCGGCAAGCTCGGCGCTCAACTGAAGCGTCTGGAGGCGGCCTCTTTTGGATCGTTCGCGATTCTTCAACTCGTGGACGGCGCGGTCGTTCGTAGCGGTGAGCGCGAACTGGGGACATCGGCCCGTACCTCAAACGATCGCCCACAGTAGTCGGTCCGAGTTGCTGATTAGGGGCAGGACCTACTCCGAGGTCATTCGAGCCGAACTTTCGGGCTCGCGCGCCGGCAGTGGCTGCCGCTGCTCTGTTTCGTCGGCAGCTGCAACCGTCCGGCCTAACCGCAGCCACCAGCTTGTTGAACGACTCCATATAGCAAGACAATTCGGCTGCATCCTGCTCATGGCGTGCGGGATGAGTTTTACCTGAGCGCGTAGAGGAGGTATTGCAATCCGGCCAGGGCGCCCTGCTGGGGCGACTGTTCGACTGACCATCTAATCGATCGCAGCAGGCGGCGAGCGTCGTGGAGACCCACCGTGGCACGGGGTCGCCTTAGCTGGCGATGGCCGATGTGTCGTAGAGGCCGTAGGCGAGGAGGACGTGGGGGCAGTCGGGGTAGTCGCTGATCTCGAGGTTAAGTGGGAGGGGCTTGTCGGTGCCGGGTGTGCGTACATGGATCGGTGTCGGGCGGGGGCGGTCGTAGGTGACTTGCATAGGGGTGGATTCCCAGATGCGGGGGAATTCGGGGGTGGTGCGTAGTCTCTGGAACAACATTCGTGCTCTGGGGAGGTCACGGTATCGACCGAGGGGTCCACGCAGGATGGTGACGGTGTAGCGGGCTTCGTTGTCCCAGTTGTGAATGCGGTCGCGGGCGGCGGGGGAGAACATCCACTGGAAGTAGTTGTTGTCGGCCTCGGCGAGGCCGGGGACCATGCGGTGGAATATCCGGTTGCCGTGCAGCACGGTTCGGAGGGGGTCGAGGTAGACGGCGAGGGTGTAGCGGGTATCGAGGTGGTCGAGGTGGGTTTGGATGCCCAGGCCGGTGAGGCGCTGGCGTAGTTCCTCGGCGGGTGGCAGTTCGAGGGAGGGTTGCCACAGGTCGTGCAGGTGTCGTCGCTGGGAGGAGTCGAGGTCGAAGGCGTCGGCCAGTTTGGTGAAGACACGAGGGCCGGGGTAGGTCCGATTCCGGATGAGCCGGTGGAGGTAGGAGCTGCTGAAACCGGCTTGTTGGGCGGTGGATTCGCGGGAGAGGTGATGGCGGTGACGCAGCCATTCCAGCGAGTCGTGGAAGTCGGGCATCCCGTCGAGTGCCGGGGCGTTCCGCATTTTCATCTTGCCCGTCTCTGCGGAGGTAGCGAGTGCGCGATCTGCCCGGCGCGCGAACGACGAGGTGCCGATTCGGTGTTGTGGTGGCGGGTGGAGGGATTGCCTGTCATTCGGTACTCCTGTTCGGTGGTGCGGGGATTCGGGGTTGGCGCAGTGAGCTGCGGTTCATCGGTATTGTCCGTGTCGGCTAACCCTGTCGGTCAGACCTGGTCCGGGGGTAGGGCTCGCAGTAGCACACGCAGAATCGGACGTCGTGGGAACTCGAGGCGTAGCCGAGGTGGATACGTGCGGAGTACAACTCGCTGGTGATGAGGTCGCGCAGGTGGATTGGTTCCTCGGGGCGGTGGCCGTAGGCGACCGCGTCGCTGGTATCCCACGCCTCACGGAAAGTGGCCGCAGCGCGCAGGTCGTGGAAGAGAGTGAGGGCGTGCGGGGTTTCGCGGTGGCGTCCGAGGGCGCCGCGCAGGGTCGCGACTAGGTAGGCGGCGGCGCTGTCCCAGTGCACGACGATGGGTTCGGCGGTGGGCGTGGCGGAGCCGGGGTGAAAGAACCACAAGGCGACGTTGCCGCGGAACTGGTCAATGTCGGGCAGGCCCGCGGTGAACCGTTCATTGGCGAGGACCACATTCCACAGCGGATCGATGTAGGCGCCGGCGATCTCGCGGCGGTCGAGGTAGGTCAGTGTTGCCCGGTGCTCGGGAGTATCGATGCGGGTACGTAATACCGCGATCGGCGGCAGAGCGACCGGGGGTCGGGCGAGGTCGCGGGTGTAGCGTTCCTGCCCGCGATCGAGGTCGTAGGCGGTGACGAGGTGGCTCAGGACCGCTGGTGAGGGCGTCGCCTTGTTGTGTTCGATCTTTTTGAGCATCTCCTCGCTGATGTGAAGGCGGTCAGCCGCGCGCGGGCGCGGGAGTTTGCGGCGCTCGCGGATCCGGCGCGCCCAGCAGCCGAGGTCGGGTATCTCCGACCGAGACGAACTGGCGCGGTCCTGCTGGCGGCGTCGTCGCGGATGGTGGGCCGGTTTCGTTGTCCGGGTCACGTAAAGCCCCTCCTACTACGGTCTTCCGTACTTCCTTCCACGTGGGGTACGTTGAAGGGTTCACTTCCCCGACTCGATTCGTTCCTACCAGAGAAAGATCATCCCCGGCAAACAATATTCTCCGTGAGCTAGCCGATAAATAGCCATAGGTGTCCGCGTGGCGGGCGCGACGTATTGCTGTGCTCGCGCGCCGGGATGACACGCGCGTTCGGGACGTTTCTCAAGTTTCTCTACTGACACTCGCGTTACCCCTTTCTCGCATCGACGCAGCCCGCGACGTGTGGCCGGAGGGGTAATGGTAGTGGTAGCACATTCTTTACCTCTCGAAGGGGTAGCGCGGCAGTGGTTTTCGGGGCTGTGATGGTGGGGCAACTGCACCTCCTCCGGTAAAGGAATAACTGTGGACCCCTACACCATCCTGGCGCTGCTCGACGCGGGCGCATCGCTGGTCTCGAATGTCCTGTCGGTCGCCTCGCAGGCATTGGGCCTGGTCCTGTCGTTCGTCTGATCAGCCATGCCGTTCCTCTGACATGAGGAATACGGCGACGGGTCCCCCGGCTGCGGTCGGCGGCCGGGGAATCCGTCGTTTCTCGCGCGGTATCACGCGCATTTTCTGATCCTTTCCTCTCCTTTCTCATTCGATCGAAAGGGTTATTTGTCGTGCCCGAAAACGGGAATACATCTCTCGCATACGGAGGTCGGCTGCTGTGGGGTGGCCGTGTGTTGGCCCTCGGCGCTGTGCCGGTGGTGATGATGCTGGCCGCGCCGCAAACCAGTGCTGTGATGCTGGATCCGATCGCCGACCAGCCCGGGGTCACCGCCCCGGCCCAGCCCGGAACCACCGCACCCGCCCCGCCCCCACCACCGGACCTACCACCGCCCGAACCCCCTGTGTATGCGGTGCAGCCGCCCGAGATCCGCAACGGCCCGGCCCCGCGCCCGGCACCCTCACCCGCGCCCGCCCCGCCGATCCAGGTGATCGAGCTGCACTCACCCGAACCGGTGACACCGGTCGCGCCGATCGAGCCCCCGCCGAACACGATCCGGATCGGCCAGTGGGAGACGCCCTCTCCGGAAGGATTGCCCCCGGAGATCCGCGACGGCATCAACACCACCGCCGCGAATGCCGAGGCGCAGGCCGCGACGTTCCTGGACTCGATCGGGATCCCGGCGGGTCGCTCTGATCGGGTGGCCGGTGCCACGATCGCCGGGGCGGGCGCCGGTGGTGCGATCGGAGGGGCGCTGGCGGGTGCCCCGGCGGCGGCAGCGGGCGCGGTCGCGGGCGGGCTGGCCGGTGGCACGATCGGCGGTATCGCCGGGGCCGCACTGGGCACCGTGGTGATCGTGCCGGTCATCGGCACGATCACCTCCGGTGTGGCCGGTACCGCGCTGGGCGCGGCGGCGGGCGCTGTCGCGGGCGCGATCGTGGCCGGGGTTCCCGCCGCTGTGGTCGGCGCGTTGGCCGGTGGCACGGTGGGCGCAGGGTTCGGCGCCGGAGTGGGGGTGGGCCAGCCGTGACCGGTCTGCGTCTCCTCACCGCCACCGTGCTGGCGGCCTGCACCAGTGCGCTGTGCACGCCCGGCTCCGGGGCGGCGCAACCACCCGCCGCAGGCCCGGGTTGCCCCGTGTTGTGGGTCCTCGGAGTGCAGGGCACCGGCGAGTCGTCCCCGGCAGCATCCCCGTCCGCCGATACCGGGATGCTCGGATTCTTGCTCGGCCCGGTGGTGGCCGCTGTGCCAGACCTCGTGCAGCGCACGTACATCGCTTATCCGGCTGGGTTCGGTGGCGTGGTGGGCACAGGCACCAGCCCCGACTCCTACGCGGCCTCGATGGGCGAGGGCTTGGCCGCGCTCACGGCCACTGCCGCCCGGATCGCCGCCGATTGCCCCGCCACCGCTCTGGCTGTGGTCGGGTATTCCCAAGGTGCGCAGGTGGTGTCGGAATTTGCCCGCGCTGTCGGCGCGGGCGAGGGACCCGTCCCGGCCGAGCGGGTGGCGGGTATCGCGCTGTACTCCGATCCCGATCGCGCCCCGGGATCGCCGGTGATCCCCGGCCGCCCCGGTCAGCTCACCCCCGACCCGGCCCCCGGCACCACGGGGGTGGCGGTGTCGGGGGTGGCGATCACCACCGCCCCGGCCTCCGGTGGCGGGATCGCCACCAGTTCGGGTGTCGAGTACGGGGCGTTGACCGGGCGGGTGGCCGATATCTGCGTGGAGGGTGACTTGAGTTGCTCGGCACCCGATCGCGCCGCCCTGTTGCGGGTGGCCGCGCAGGTCGCTGCCCAGGGGGATCTGCGTGATCCGGTGGCCGCGCTGGGCTCGATCCAGGCGCTACTGTCGGGGTTGCTCGGTGACGCCTGGACCACCGTGGTGAACAACGACTTCCACATCGGCCCCGGCGTCGTCGATTACGTCCCCGCGGCGAGCCTGGCCGACCGGCTCACCGACGCCTCCGACCCCCGTACCCCCCGACCCGATCCGGACCAGACGGCTGCCGCGACGGCCCGGTGGGGACAGATCACCGGGGTCGTGGCCTCCGACCCGGTTGGGCAGTTGCCGAAACTGGCCGGGCAGCTCTCGGGTGCGTGGGGGCAGCTGGTGGCCGACAACGCCGATCTGACGAACCCGGGCGTGTGGCTGCGCTATGCCGACATCCATGGCCGCCACACCGGATACGCCGCTGCCGGACAGCTCGTCAGCGGCGTCGCGTGGCTGACCGCACTCGCCCACGATCTGGCCGGGAGGCACCCGTGAACAACAGCGATTTCTACGACACCCCCACCGTGACCGGCAGCCGCGCTGGGGATCTGGTGCGCACCCGGCCGGTGTTCGTTCCGCAACTGACCTCGGCGGCGGGAGCGTGGCAGGTCATCTACATCTCCACCAATTCTCGCTCCGAACTCGTTCCCGCCTCCGGGATCGTGCTGACTCCTGAGGCGGTCGCCGAGCCCGGTGCTACCGCGATCCTGGTGTATTGCATGGAGTTTCGTGGTCTGGGCGGGGTGTGTGCACCCTCGCAGCTGCTGGCGATCGGTGCCGAACCCGACACGACCGGGATCGAAGCGGCCTTGCGGCGGGGGTGGGTGGTGGCGATACCCGACGGTGAAGGACTCGGCCTCACCGGAGCCGGACCGCACACCTTCCTCGCCGCCCGCGCCGGGGGCAGGGCCGTGCTCGATCTGGCGCGGGCGGTCTATCGGGGCGCGAATCTCGATGTCCCGGTTGCGCCGGTGGTGGCCTGGGGATACGCCGACGGTGGGCGGGTGGTCGCCGCCGCCGGGGAACTGCAGCCGTGGTACGCGCCCGAGGTGGACTTGCGTGGGATCGCCGCCGGAGCCGTCGCTTCCGACCTCGCGGCGCTGGCTCCGGCGTTCAGCCGGGGCATGGGCGCGGGCCTCGGGCTCGCGGCGCTGATCGGGATCTCACGCGCTTACGACCAGCTCCCGCTGCGCCACATCCTGACCGAGGCCGGGACGCAAGCGGTGGCCGAGGCACAACATCTCACCGATGCCGCACTGCTGAAACGGTTTCCGCAACCGGTGGCGCACTGGTGCCGACGCCCGGACCCGTGGAACGATCACTGGTGGCGGCGGGTGCTGGCGTTGGAGACCCTCGCCCACACCATGCCCGCGATGCCGCTGCACCTGTACCACGGCAGCGACGATGAGATCGTGCCCGTGTCCGCTGGGCGGCGCACCCTCATCGCTTACCGGCAACGCGGCACCGAGGTCAGCTGGCGCGACTACGGCGCCGATCACCGCGCCACCGCCGACGCCGCCACCCCCGATGTCCTCGCCAGACTCGGCGAGAACATCACCCGCCGGCCGCCTCCCAAGCCGGGCCGGCCGATCGGCGAGGGCGAGCACAGCGAGCACGCCACCCGCCCCTGACCCCCTCCAGGGGAAACTCTGCCCGCACCCCGCACCCACCCCCACCCAGGGTGCGGGCAGGCCCCCGGTGACGTACCCACAGCACACAGTCCGAGACCTACTCCTGATCTGGCGAGGTGAATGCAGTTGCGCAAGACGCCGGGCGACGACGACCCGTGGGCCTGGATCGAACAGCCGCTAATGGGACCGTCCCTGCACCTCGTGCCCGACCCCGATCTCGATTCCGAGACCGGGGTCGAGGCGAATCCTGCGGCGCGGGAGGGCCGCTGGCTGGTGGCGTTGCCGCAGCCTCCTGACCCGCCCGACACGGCCGTAGGGCCATGGGGGCGGGGTGATGCCGGGCATCAGGTGTCTTGGCGGGTGTGGGCGGCGCTGGCGGCCACTGTGGCGGTGATGATCGGTGTGGTGGCCGTGTGGGCTGACGACACACACGACGCCGGTGATCCGCTGCGTGCCACGGCGGTCCCGCCGAGCGTCACGTCGTCGGCCGAGGGGGCGTGCACGGGATTGTCGGGCACCGTGGTCACCGACCGCCCCGCAGACACCACCGCGACCGTGGCGGGGGTGATCGCGGCGTTCGAGGCCGCCTACTACATCGACCGCAACGCCGAGACCGCGATGCGGCTGCTGGCACCGGAGTCCGGCATCGCCGCAGATGGACTCGCCGCCGGGATCGCCTCGATCCCGGCGGGCACAACCCATTGCGTGGCGGTGACCCCGATCTCGGAGTCGACCGCGAACGTGCATGTGGTCGAGCTGCGCCCGGACCGGCAACGGATGGACTACCTCCAGCTCATCAACACCCGCCCCGGCGAGAGCGGCCTGTTGATCAGCAACATCCAGAGGCAGGGATGACTACGGCCACCCCACAGTCTCCCGGCTCGCAGGCGCCGTTACTGATCGCCGTTGCGGGCCTCGGCCCGCGTGTCGGCACCACGACCACGGCGGTGGCTCTGGCTTGCTCTTGGCCCGGTCGCGAGGCCGCGCTGGTGGTGGAGGCCGATCCCGCGGGTGGGCAGTTGGCCGACATGGTCGGGGCCGACCCGTATCTGGGGTTGGCGAGTTTGGCCCGCATCCTCGAACCGGACGCAGAGTTCGAGAAGGACCGGGTGCTCGAGCACCTGCAATTCCTGCCCAACGCTGTGCCGATGCTGGCCGCACCACCGGGCCGCGACCTCGCTCGAACGGCACTGACCACCGCGCTGCTGACCGGCGCGCACCCGGGCTGGCGGGGGCTGGGGGCGACGGTGTTCGCCGATTGCGGTGTCCCCGAACCGGACTCGGGTCTGGCCCCGGTCCTGGAGGCCGCCGACGCCTGCCTGGTCGTCGTACGCCCCGACTACACCGAGCCCGAACGCGCGGCCCACCGCATCCTGCGCCTCACCGCGGGCTGCCGCCGCCGTGGGATCGTGCTCATCGAGAAACCTCGCAGCGAGTTCGCCGCTGCCCTCGCCCTGCCGATCCTGGGATCCTTGCCCGCCGCGCCGGTGTCGGCCGAGGCGCTGCTGCACGGGACCCGGCAACCGCGTCGCGGTCCTCGCCTGCTGCCTGCCGCGCGCACCATCGCCACCGCCGTGCGCGAACAACTGCGCCCACCGCACCCGGTCGCGAACGCACCGCATCGGCGTACTCACCCACCGACCCGCCCCCACATGGCCCCCGCCCGCCGCCAGGCCCCACCACCGACCGTCTACCGACTCGACCCGGCCACCACCGCCGTAGGCCCGCGACCGTCACCGAACCCGAGAACGGAGGCAGCGACGGTCCGCACCCCGCCCGCCCCTGCTCCCGTACGTGTGCCGCCGCCTCGCCCCACCACACCCGGCCACGCCGCCCAGCAGACCAGCCCACCCGGCCAGGACCGAGCCACCGACCCTCCTGCCGCGCCACATCGCTTCGCGCCATCGAGCCCGCCACCGGCGAGCCCGGCCCCGAAGCGGTCCGAGCCCCGACTGGCGATCAAGGTCTTCGGGCCGACCCGGCTGCTGTGGCGAGCACCAGGGCGTGAGGAGGCCGTGGATATCACCTCCCGGTTGCAGCCACGCAGCCGCGCGCTTCTCACCGTGCTCGCCCTGCACCCCGAGGGCATTACCAGGGCAGCGCTGATCGAGCTGCTCTGGGACGAACGTGCCCCGGAACGCTCCGGGCACGCGCTGACCAACACGTTGAGCCGCCTGCGCACCACCGTCGCCGCCGCCACCGACGACCAGGTCACCACCTTGCTGAGCGACGACCGAACGCATTGCCGCTTGTCCGAAGACGGGATCACCGTCGACTATCGGCAGTTCACTGCGGCCGTCGCCTCACGCCGCCGCGCCAGCGGCGATCAGGACCAGGCCGCCGCCTGCCGAACCATCGCGCAGCTGGCGACCACCACCCTGGCCACCGACCTCACCGACGCCGCCTGGGTAGAACCCCTGCGCGAAGCCGCACGCCGCGACACCCGCCACGCGCTGAGCTGGCTGGCCCGCAACCCCGACCTCGACCCCCGCGCCACCCTGGGCCTGCTCGAGACAGCGGTCGACAACGACCCCTACAACGAAACCCTCTGGCACCACATCCTGCGCCTGCACGCCCGACTCGGCGAATACGACGCCCTCGCCTCCACCTACTCACTACTCACCCGCAGACTCGCCGAAATCGGCGAAACCCCGAGCCGCGAAACACACCGGCTCCTCGAAGACCTCCGTAAAACCGCCGAATAGAAGACGGCCATCAAACGAATCCTCTCCTGCTGCTGCGTGGATAAGAAATCCGCGCCACCCCTCCCGTGTGGCAGCGAAGTGTTACCGAATGACGGTCGGTGCCGAATGTAATCCCTTGTATAATTCAATCCAGCGATGCGCGCTGCTCGGGAAATTATTCATTGCGGGCGCGGATACGCATTTCATTCACGAATTCTCGAATGCCGTTCTCGCGGCATCGTGGATTAATTCCCGGTGCGGCTGCTGCTCGCGATCTTGATGTGGTCAATTGGTGGGGCGCTCTGTGGGGTTTTCCGTGGGGTGTTCCGTGGGGCGGTCAAGACGCCCCACTTCGACACGGCACAACCACTGTTCAGAGGCCATATACCCGAGTGGGGGCAATCCAGGATTGTCTATATACAAAGCTATATAGACATGCTTCGCCGCCACTCGTCGGCGGTTCCTCCCGACCGGTCCGCGCCACGCTCACCCTTGCTGCCTGTCTCCATCCCGCCTTATCTTCTCCGCCTTCTGTGTCATCTATCTTCTTTTCTTTTGTTGCTTTTATGGGCGGTGCGCGGTCTCGGCCGAGGAGGGCTGCGCGCGTTTCATTTCATTCTTGCTTTGTCGAAAATGGGGGCTCGCGAATAAATTTCGGAAATTGCCGCTTTTTCGGGTTGTGGACTCGTTGTGAGCCGAGCTAGCGTCGAGACGTGCCCCGGAATTCGTCGGGGAATCCACGGAAATCCGATTGGTGGCCTCGCCACACGTATGCCACCATCCGCGTGGCGGTACGTGATTCGGTTCGACTTTCTGGAGACGAAATGACTGCACCTCGTTTGGGTAATGGTGAATTGCGGCGCATGGTCGCCGGTGTGCTGGCTGGCGATCCGGGCCGCGAGCATTCCCCCCGGGAGGTCGCGAAAACCCTGGCGCGTTCTTCCGGTGCGGTCGGCAACGCGCTCGAGGCGCTGACCGCCGCCGGTCACGCCGACCGCACCGCCGCCTCACCGCGCCGCTACCGCGCC
>NZ_BDBC01000082.1 GCF_001612785.1 Nocardia beijingensis NBRC 16342 | reverse complement strand
GGGTGTCGCCGTGGGCGTAGAGGGCTTCGTCGACGGCTTCCTTCAGGGGCGCGGGTTTGCCGCGGCGCCACTGGCCGTCGGTGGTGATCACCAGGCGGGCTCGGGCGTCGTCGACGCGTTGGCGCAGCGCGGTGGGGGAGAACCCGGCGAAGACGACGGAGTGGGTGAGGCCGAGGCGGGCGCAGGCGAGCATGGCGACGATGGCTTCGGGCACCATCGGCATGTAGATCGCCACCCGGTCACCGGTCTCCAGGCCGAGGTCGGTGAGCGCGTTGGCGGCGCGGGAGACCTCGTCGAGCAGTTCGCGGTAGGTGATGGCGCGGGAGTCGCCGGGTTCGCCTTCCCAGTGGATGGCGACCTGGTCGCCGTGGCCGTCCAGGACGTGGCGGTCCACGCAGTTGTAGGCGACGTTGAGTTTGCCGCCGACGAACCACTTCGCCACCGGCGCCTCGCTCCAATCCAGCACCTGGGTGAACGGTTCGTGCCAGTGCAGCCGTCCGGCCTGCTCGGCCCAGAACGCGTCGCGATCGGCCGCCGCCCGCTCGTAGAGCCCGGCGTCGGCGTTCGCCTGGGCGGCGAACTCCGCGGTCGGCGGGTACGAGTCCCGGTGGTCGGCGCTGGTTTCAGTCATCTCGTCTCTTCTTTCCACGTAGCCTGAGCGCACGATTCGACGCAGCCGAGTTCGACAGTAATCAACTGTGACCCATGCCGCGTGCGGTGTGTCGATCGGGTTTCGCCCGCGTCACGCCGCCGTGCCCGCTCCCGGGGAGGTCGCCTCGACGAAGGCAATGTTCCGGCCGTGTGGGCGTTTCCGCAGGAAACTTCGGGTGTTTCGGCAATGTTGCCGGATCGGTAACAAGTACAACGAACTCCGATCAATCAGATGACAGTGCCCGTGCCGGTGGTTACTCTGCCAACCACACAGGGGGATCGCGTCGGCGCGCGCTGACGGGCCTCCGCGGGTGCCGATCGGCTCCCCCCTTCTCGCACCGGGAGGACGCGTTGAGATTCCACAGAGCGATGGCGCTGACGGCGGCAGTCGTGCTGGCCACGACCCTCGGGCTGTCCGCGTGTTCTTCAGGCGACGGGGCCGACGCCGACATCGTCACCGTCAACGGCGGTGAGCCGCAGAATCCGTTGGTGCCGACCAACACCAACGAGAACATGGGCGGCCGCGTGGTCGACCGGCTGTTCTCGGGCTTGAAGTACTACGACGCCGACGGTAAGGCGCACGACGAGATGGCGGAGTCGATCCAGACGACGGATCGGAAGAACTATCGGGTCACCATCAAGCCCGGCTGGAAGTTCACCGACGGCTCTCCGGTGACGGCGAAGTCGTTCGTCGACGCCTGGAACTACGGCGCGCTCGGCGCCAACGCGCAGTTGCAGAGCTATGTGTTCGGTCCCATTGTCGGTTTCGACGAGGTGTCCGCGGAAAAGCCGACCGCACAGACGATGTCGGGCCTGAAGGTGATCGACGAACGGACCTTCACCATCGAGCTGAAGGCGCCTTCGATCGATTTCGAGACCGAACTCGGGTACGCGCCGTTCTATCCGTTGCCGGAGGCCGCGTTCAAGGACATGAAAGCCTTCGGGGAGAACCCGATCGGCAACGGGCCCTACAAGTTCGCCCGGACCGGTGCGTGGGAGCACAACGTCAAGATCGACCTCGTGCCCAACCCGGACTATCCCGGCGGTCGCCCGGCGAAGAACAAAGGGCTGCGGTTCGTGATGTACCAGTCCTTCGACACCGCCTACGCGGACTTGCAGGCGGGCAACCTCGACGCGCTCGACACGGTGCCCGACAGCGCGCTCACCTCCTATGAACAAGATCTCGGCGACCGGGCGATCACCAAGCCAACCGCCCAGAACCAGCACATCGGCATCCAGTCCAACGTCGCGCACTTCGCAGGCCAGGAAGGGCTGCTGCGGCGCAGGGCGATCTCCATGGCGATCAACCGGGAACAGATCGCGCAGAACATCTTCCACGGCACCCGGATCCCGGCGCGCGACTTCACCGCGAGCACGCTGCCCGGCTTCGACCCGAACCTGCCCGGCTCCGAGGTGCTGAAGTACAACCCCGACGAGGCCAAGAAGGTCTGGGCGCAGGCCGACGCCATCTCGCCGTGGTCGGGCCGCTACGAGATCGCCTACAACTCCGACGGCGGCCACCAGGCCTGGGTGGAGGCGGTGGCCAACAGCGTCAAGAACACCCTCGGCATCGACGCCATCGGCGTGCCGTACCCGACGTTCAAGAACATCCGCGACGAGGTGAACGCGCACACCATCAACAAGGCCTTCCGCTACGGCTGGCAGGGTGATTACCCGACCATGCTGCAGTTCCTCACCTCGCAGTACTACAGCTACAGCGACACCAACAACGTCGACTACAAGAGCCAGGAATTCGACCGCCTGCTCGACGCCGCCTTGGCCGCGCCGAGCCAGGACGAGTCCTACAAGATCATCGCGCAGGCCCAGGCCCTGCTGATCAAGGATCTGGCCGACATCCCGGTGTTCGACTACGTGGCAGCCGCGGGCCGCTCCGACCGGGTGCGCAAGGCCGAACTCGCCTGGAACGGTCTGTTCGACTTCGAGAACATCGAGAAGTAGCCCGCCGGCCGCCGGGCGTCCGTGAGACGCTCGGCGGTCCTGTTCAGGAGGCGAAATGGCCTGGTATGTCGGGCGGCGTCTGCTTCAGATGATCCCCGTGTTCCTCGGTGCGACCCTGCTCGTCTACGCGCTGGTGTTCCTCGTCCCTGGCGATCCGATCCACGCGCTGGCCGGTGACAAGCCGATGACGCCGGCCGTGGAGGCGCAACTGCGGGCGCGCTACCACCTCGACGAGCCGTTCCTCGTGCAATATCTGCTGTATCTGAAGGGCATCGTGACGCTGGACTTCGGCACGGCCTTCTCCGGTAGACCGGTGCGCGACGAACTCGCGCGCGCGTTCCCGATCACGCTGAAGCTCGCGTTCATGGCGGTGCTGATCGAGTCGGTCTTCGGCGTGCTGTTCGGGCTGATCGCAGGGCTGCGCAAGGGCAAGCTGTTCGACTCGGCGATGCTCGTCATCAGCCTGGTCGTGATCGCGGTACCGGTCTTCGTGGTCGGCTTCCTCGCACAGTTCCTGCTCGGCGTGAAATGGGGGATCGCGCCTGTGACCGTCTCGGGCAAGGCCACGGTCGGCGAACTGCTGGTGCCCGCGATCGTGCTCGGCTCGCTGTCGTTCGCCTATGTCCTGCGTTTGACTCGGAACTCGGTGGCGGACAACATGTCCGCCGACTACGTGCGCACCGCGACCGCCAAAGGCCTGGGCAGGCCACGCGTGGTGACCGTGCACATCCTGCGCAATTCGATGATTCCGGTGGTCACCTTCATCGGCGCCGACCTGGGCGCGCTGATGGGCGGCGCGATCGTCACCGAGGGCATCTTCAACATCCCCGGTGTCGGCGGCACGCTCTACCAGGCCATCACCAGGGGCGAGCCGCCGACCGTCGTCTCCTTCGTCACGGTGCTGATCGTCATCTTCCTGCTCACCAACCTGATCGTCGACCTGCTCTACGCCGCACTCGACCCGAGGATCCGCTATGCCTGACCCGACCGAGGGCCCGCGCCGCGGCCAGGAGCATTTCGTCGCGCCGCCCGACGAGGTCGAGGTGCTGGCCACCGATGCCGTGCTCGACGCAGGAGCACCGTCGAGCATCTGGCGCGACGCGTGGCGGCAGCTGCGGCGCAACCCGATCTTCGTGGTCGCGGCCGTGCTGATCGCCTTCGTGCTGATCGTGGTGATCTGGCCGGGACTGTTCACCGACCAGGACCCCCGGTACTGCAACGGCGACTTCAGCATGGACCCGCGCAGCGCGGGCCACCCGTTCGGTTTCGACAAGCAAGGGTGCGACATCTACGCCCGCACCATCTACGGAGCGCGGGCTTCCGTGCTCGCGGGAGTCGGGGCGACGCTGCTGTTCGTGCTGATCGGGGGCACGCTCGGGGCACTGGCCGGCTTCTACGGCGGGCCGCTGGACTCGATCGTCTCCCGGATCGCGGAGATCTTCTACGCGATTCCGTTGATGCTGGCCGCGATCGTGATCATGCAGCTGCTCGACTCTCGCACGATCTGGAGCGTGATCGTCATCCTCGCCTTGTTCACGTGGCCGCAGGCGGCGCGGATCGCACGCGGCGCGGTGATCCAAGCGAAGAACAGCGACTATGTCACGGCGGCGAAAGCGTTGGGCGTCTCCCGAATGCGGACGCTCCTGCGCCACGTGCTGCCCAACGCGGCGGGGCCGCTGATCGTGGTGACCACGCTGTGGCTGGGCGTTTTCATCGTCACCGAGGCGACGCTGTCGTATCTCGGCGTCGGTCTGCCGCGCACCGTGGTGTCCTGGGGTGCGGACATCGCCACCGGGCAGAAGGAGATCCGCACCTCACCCATCCTGTTCTATCCGGCGACGGCGCTGGCGCTGACCGTGCTGAGCTTCATCATGCTGGGTGACG
This sequence comes from Nocardia beijingensis NBRC 16342, assembly GCF_001612785.1. Taxonomy (GTDB): domain Bacteria; phylum Actinomycetota; class Actinomycetes; order Mycobacteriales; family Mycobacteriaceae; genus Nocardia; species Nocardia beijingensis. The sequence goes on along the minus strand of NZ_BDBC01000082.1, from coordinate 20,767 downwards.
CCGTGCGCGACGCCCTCGATCCGAAGGCGAGGAAGCGATGAGCGAGGGCGACCGGCCGCTGCTGGAGATCACCGATCTGAACGTGAGTTTCACCGCCGACGGCAAGCCGGCGCCCGCGGTCCTGGATGTGAGCCTGTCGGTCTATCCGGGACAGACCGTGGCCATCGTCGGCGAGTCGGGCTCGGGGAAGTCGACCACCGCGCACGCGATCATGGACTTGCTGCCCGGCACGGGCCGGATCACCTCCGGCTCGATCAGGTTCGACGGCAAGGAACTCACGGCGGCCTCGAAACGAGAGATCGTCGCGGTCCGTGGCAGCGGCATCGGCCTGGTCCCGCAGGACCCGATGTCGAACCTGAATCCGGTGTGGAAGATCGGGTTCCAGATTCGCGAGACGCTGGAGGCCAACGGCATCGCGAAGGGAAAGGCCGCCGCGCGGCGAGCGGTGGAGTTGCTCGAGGAAGCGGGCATGCCCGACGCCGAGCGCCGCGTCAACCAATATCCGCACGAGTTCTCCGGCGGCATGCGCCAGCGCGCACTGATCGCGATCGGCCTGTCCTGCCGGCCGAAGCTGCTCATCGCCGACGAGCCGACCTCGGCGCTCGATGTGACCGTGCAGCGCCAGATTCTCGACCATCTCGAACGGCTCACCGCCGAACTCGGCACCGCGGTGCTGCTGATCACCCACGATTTGGGCCTGGCGGCCGAGCGGGCCGAACACCTGGTGGTGATGTATCGCGGCCGGGTCGTCGAGTCCGGGCCCGCCTTGCGGATTCTGCGCGATCCCCAGCACCTGTACACCAAGCGGCTGGTGAGTTCGGCGCCGTCGCTGGCCGCGCAGCGGCGGTCGGCGGTCCGGCACCGGGCCGAGGTCCACGAGCAGGCCGTGCAGGTGGCCGCGGCCGAGCCGGAACTCGCGGACGACGTGCTGGTGGCCGAACACCTGCGGAAGACGTTCCGGATTCGCGATCGCGCGCCGTGGAACTCGACCGAGTTCGTCGCGGTGGACGACGTGTCGTTCCGGCTGCGGCGCGGATCGACCACGGCGATCGTCGGCGAATCCGGCTCGGGCAAGACGACGGTGGCGCAGATGGTGCTCGGACTGCTCGCACCCACCTCGGGCACGGTCACGTTCGACGGCACGGACGTGACCGCCATGGACCGCAAGGGCGCCTTCGCGTTCCGGCGGCGGGTGCAGCCGATCTTCCAGGATCCCTACGGCTCTCTCGACCCGATGTACACGATCTACCGGACGATCGAGGAGCCGTTGCGCACTCATCGGATCGGCACTGCCAGGGAACGCGAGGCGATGGTGCGGGAACTGCTCGACAAGGTCGCGCTGCCCGCCGGTGTGCTGCGGCGCTATCCCAGCGAGTTGTCCGGGGGGCAGCGTCAGCGCGTCGCCGTCGCGCGGGCGCTCGCCCTGCGACCCGAGGTGGTGGTGTGCGACGAGGCGGTGTCCGCGCTCGACGTGCTGGTGCAGGCCCAGATCCTCGGGCTGCTCAACGAACTGCAGGCCGAGCTCGGGCTGACGTACCTGTTCATCACCCACGATCTGGCCGTGGTGCGGCAGATCGCCGACGACGTGCTCGTCATGCGGCGCGGCAAGGTGGTCGAGGCGGCGACGACCGACGAAGTGTTCGACCATCCCGAGCAGGAATACACGCGCAAGCTGCTCGACGCGATCCCGGGACGCGATCTACTGGCCGGATAGCGGGCCGGGCGCGCGGATCGGTCCGCGTGCGCGCAAGTAGCCTCATATGCCGTGACCGATCCGCTGCAGCCTCTCGTCGATCTCCCCGGTGTCAGGGACGCGGCCGATCGGGCCCGCGACGCGCTCGCCGAAGTGCACCGGCACAAAGCGAACCGGCGTGGGTGGCCGACCACGGCGGCCGAGGCCGCGGTGCGCGCGGCCAGGTCCTCGGCGGCCATCGACGGCGGCAGCACGGACATCCCCGCCGACGGCCGCGTGGCGGATCCGATCCTGGCCGGTTCGCTGCGCGTCGGGCAGGCTCTGGACGGGGACGCGCTGCGGAATCTGGTGAGCACTTGGGAACGTGCTCCGTTGCAGGCGTTGGCGCGGCTGCATCTGCTGGCCGCGGCCGATCTGGTGGAGCAGGAGGAGTCGCTGGGCAGGCCGCGTGGCGACGCGGGTGTCGCGCAACGGCTGGATCTGCTGGCGCAGACGGTGGTCGGTTCGCGAGCGCCTGCGCCGGTGCTCGCCGCCGTGGTACACGGCGAGCTACTGGCGTTGCGCCCGTTCGGAACGGCCGACGGCGTGGTCGCGCGGGCGGCCTCCCGGCTGGTCGCGGTGTCGAGTGGGCTGGACCCGCACAGCCTCGGCGTGCCGGAGGTGTTCTGGTTGCGCAGGCGGCAGGCGTACCTCGATGCGGCCGCGGGGTTCGGGACCGGGGACGCGGAGGCCGTCGGCGGCTGGGTGATCTTCTGCTGCGGAGCGTTCGAGGACGGCGCCCGCGAGGCCACATCGATCGCCGACTCGGCGGCGGGATAACCCCCGTACACGTCAAAGCGGGCGGCGTTGTCTGTCGACCTCACCGCCCGCTAGCACGGACTACCCGGTTACCAAGCGTGCTAGGTGGGTTGTGTTCTGCGGCCTCGGCGACAACCCGGACATCGGCCGGTTCATCCCCGCAACCTGTGCGAGGCCTTCGCCGTCGACTATCCGAATTTCGCAGGCCCACAACGCTTCTGCCCTTGTCGCGGCGCGCTCCGCGTGGGTGCCTGGTGTCCGTGCTGGGAAGAACAGTCGGGAGACAGTGCCTTCTCTTCCGGTGCTGCCTTGGCCTTCCGCCCTTCCGTAGTTACCTTTCTACACTGTGACTGCACTCACATCAAGGGGTCGCAAAACATTGAATAATCGGCGTGTTTGTCGGCGTTTCGTGGTTAAATCCCTGGTTCGCCGCACCGTCTGCCAAGTCGGCGAAGCCCCCGCAAGCATCTAGCGACCCGCCTCCGCCTCGCGCTCCCGCGTCCGGATCTCAGCGCCTGCGGCGCAGCATCCGGTAGCTGATCGCCCCCGCGAGCACGGCGCTCAAGCCGACCGCGGCCGTGGCCGCGAGCGTCGTCGAGGACGGCGCCTGGAAGCGCGACCACAGTGACACCGGGTTGGAGAAGGTCAGGATCGGCCAGCCGCGCACGGTGGCCTCGCGACGCAGATTCCGGTCCGGATTGACCGCGGTCGGGTGCCCCACCGCGCCGAGCAGCGGCAGGTCGGTGATCGAGTCGGAGTATGCGTAGCAGCGGGAGAGGTCGTACCCCTCGCTGGCGGCGAGTTTCTCGATGGCGGTGACCTTGCCCTCGCCATAGCAGTAGAACTCGACCTCGCCGGTGTACTTTCCGTCCGCCACGACCATCCGGGTGGCGGCGGTATGGGAAGCGCCGAGCGCTCCGGCGATCGGACCGACGATCTCCTCGCCGGAGGCCGAGACGATCACCACGTCGTGCCCCCGGATCTTGTGGTCGGCGATCAGGTCGGCCGCCTCGGCGTAGATCAGCGGATCGACCAGCTCGTGCAGTGTCTCGGCGACAATGGATTTCACCTGCTCGACGTCCCAGCCCGCGCACATGCTGGTCAGGTGGGCGCGCATCCGTTCCATCTGGTCGTGGTCTGCGCCGGAGAGCAGGAACAGGAAGTGGGCGTAACTGCTCTCCAGCACGGCGCGGCGGTTCAACAGTCCCTGCGCGTAGAACGGCTTGCTGAATACGAACGTGCTGGATTTCGCGATCACGGTCTTGTCGAGATCGAAGAAGGCCGCGACGCGTCCACCGGTAGTGGCTGGCTTGTCCACTCGACCAGGATAGGCGGCGGTATGGTCTCCGCCCGGCCGGGCGGAGGCCGTGGTGCGGCTCCGGCGCCACGGCGCGGTCGATCCCGGGCGGTGGACCGGCTCCCGCGCGGAGAGAGGACGTCCGGCGCGGTGCTTCATCGGAGCCCAGATGAAAACGGGCGGAACCGACCCGCCGCGCTTCTTCTGTGGCCGCGCTGCTCTCCGATCAGCGACAAGGAAGCGGCGGCCGGACCGCGACGCCGCCGGTCGGCACGGGTGTCGCGCGCGGTGGCGCTGCTGCGGTCGGCGCGGCGGCGAAGTTTGCCCCGCAGACGCCGAAGCCACGACGGCCACAAAGATGTCCGTCGACAGACTTGCGTTGTGGCCGGGGCTTGGGTGTAGTATTGCTGGCACCTGGACATGGTCCAGGCGCGTTCAGCCCGACCCCCCGGGGCTGAACCCGACGGCCCCAGCCTCCTCCCCCCCCGGCTGGGGCCGTCCTCTATTTCAGGGACGGTGTGGTACGGCGCCGAGTCGGCTCGGTTGTCCACAACCCCGGAGTTGTCCACATTCGGCAGCTCGCCCCTTCTCTCCCTCTTCGCGTTCAGCGACGCTGACCTGCATGAATCTCGAAGTATCGGAGCCGACCGGGCCCGCGCCGGCCCTCGTGCTCATCGATGACGACCGCCTGCGCGACGAAGTCCGGCGTATCGCGGCGGCCGCCGAACGGCCGCTCGACGAGCGGACCCGACCCGTCGGCCGACATGCCTGGACAGGCGCTCCACTGGTGATCCTGGACACCGAGGCGGCGCGCGCGGCGTCCGCCGCCGGCTATCTGCGCCGCGCGGGCGTGGTGGTGGTAACCAATGGTGAGCCAGATCTGCTCGACTGGCAGGCCGCCGCCGCGGTCGGCGCGGAGCGGGCTATCGCCCTGCCCGGCGCGGCGGTGGGGCTTATCGAGATGTTTGCCGAGTACGGCGAGCGGCGTGCGGGCGACGGCGTGGTGGTCGCCGTCGTCGGCGCGGGCGGCGGGGCGGGAGCGTCCACTCTCGCCGTCGCGGTCGCGTTGCGCGCCGCCGCGGAAGGGTTCCGGCGCGAGACCTTGCTGGTCGATGGCGCACCCTTCGCCGGTGGTCTCGACCTGCTGCTCGGCATCGAGAACGCGGCGGGCCTGCGCTGGCCAGACCTGGTGGTGGAGGACGGCCGCGTGTCCGCGACCGCGCTGCACGGCGCCCTGCCCGCTGTGGCGCGTGGACTCGCCGTGCTGTCCTGCGGGCGCTGCGGTGCGGGCCGATTGCCACGGGAGCTCGGCGCGCCCGCGGTCCGCGCTGTCATCGAAGCAGGCCGCGCCGCAGGCGATTTCATAGTTTGCGATATTTCCGGTGAGCGCGGGCCGCATGCCGACCAGATGCTCGACTCGGCGGACCTCGTGGTGCTGGTCGTACCAGCACGGCTGCGCGCGGTCGCCGCAGCCGAAGCGGTGTCCGCTCATATCGCGCGGCGAAACCCGAACCAGGGTCTGATCGTTCGCGGCCCTGCGCCCGGCGGCCTGCGCGGAGCCGAGGTCGCCGATGTGCTCGATCTCCCGCTGCTCGCCGCCGTCCGCGCCCAGCCCGGCCTCGCGCACCGGTTGGAGCGCGGCGGGATGTCGGTGAGCCGCCGTGGGCCGCTGCGTGAGGCCGCCGACGCGGTGCTCGGCGTATTGAGCGCACCACCGGGCCAACGGCGTTGAGGAGGGGAGATGAGCGCGATACTGACCAGCGAGCTGCTGGACCGGGTGCGGGAGCGCCTGGCGGGTGAGACCGGCGACCCGGATCCGGCGCAGGTCGCCGCCGCGATCCGCGCCGAAGCGGGCGGAGTGCTCGGCGACACCGACCTGCTGCGCGCCCTGCGGCTGTTGCAGACCGAACTCACCGGCGCGGGCGTACTCGAACCGCTGCTGCACGATCCCCATGTCGCCGACGTCCTGGTGACGGGCCCGGACGCGGTGTGGATCGATCGCGGGCACGGCCTCGAGAAGACCTCGATCACCTTCTCCGACGAGGCTGCGGTCCGGCGGCTGGCGCAGCGCCTGGCCCTGTCGGCGGGGCGGCGACTCGACGACGCGCAACCGTGGGTGGACGGCAGGCTGACCGGAACCGGTGCGACATCGGGTGATTCGTTCGGCGTCCGCCTGCACGCGGTCCTCGCGCCCGTCGCGCATGGCGGCACCTGCCTGTCGCTGCGCGTACTCCGGCCGGCCACCCAGGGGCTCGACGCGCTCGCCGCGGCGGGCTCGGTGCCCGCCGACGCGAAACTCCTGCTGGAACGGATAGTCCGGGCGAGGCTGGCGTTCCTCGTCGTCGGCGGCACGGGTGCGGGGAAGACGACGTTGCTGTCCGGCCTGCTCGCTACGGTGGACCGGTCCGAGCGGATCGTCTGCGTCGAGGACGCGGCGGAACTCGCGCCACCGCATCCGCACGTGGTCCGGCTGGTGGCCAGGACGGCGAACGTCGAGGGCGTCGGCGAGGTCACCGTGCGCGACTTGGTCCGGCAAGCGCTGCGCATGCGACCGGACCGGATCGTGGTCGGCGAGGTCAGGGGCGCCGAAGTGGTCGACCTGCTGACCGCGTTGAACACCGGCCACGACGGCGGGGCGGGCACCGTGCATGCCAACTCGCCCCGAGAAGTCCCCGCCCGGCTGGAAGCTCTCGCCGCTCTGGGCGGCATGGATCGAGCGGCACTGCACAGTCAACTCGCCGCGGCGGTGCAGGTCGTCGTGCACGTGCACCGCCGATCCGACGGCTCGCGCGGGCTGCGCGAGGTCGGCCTCGTGCACCGCACCGGCGATGGGCGCGTGCGGATCACGCCCGCCTGGCATGCCGCCGGCGCGGCCCCCGCCGCCGCGGATCTGTCCGCCCTGCTCGCCGAGCGGCTGGACCGGTGAGCGGCGCGGTGATGTGCCTCGCGCTGGCGCTGGTCCTGGTCCCCGCGCCGCGGTCGTACCGGCGGTTCGGACAGTTGTTCACCGCGCGAGCCGAGTATCGAATGCCGGGCAATGGCACGATTCTTCGCGTTTGTGCCGGCGCGGGCGTTGTGACTGTCCTGATCGTCTTCGGCGCAGGTCCTTTTCTCGCGGCCGGACTGATCGCCGGAACGGCCGAACTGCGAACGCGCCGGGCGGCAGGCGACCGGCGCAGGAAGGCCGAGCAAGGACACCTGCTCGATGCCTTGGAGGCGGTGATCGCGGAATTGCGGGTAGGGGCGCATCCGAGTGCCGCCGCCGAGGCCGCCGCTCGTGAGGGATGGGGCGAGTCGGCCCGCGCGTTCACCGTCGGCGCCGCCCGCAGCCGGCTCGGTGGCTCGGCGGCGGAGGGTCTGCGCCGGCCGGATTCGCCGGTCGCCGTGGAACTTTCCCGAGTCGCCGGGGCGTGGCAGGTGGCCGAGCAGCACGGCTTGGCACTGGCCGAGCTGCTGTCGGCGGCGCGAACGGATCTCGCCGGGCGCATCCGATTCCATGGCCGCACCACCGCCGCGCTGGCCGGCGCACGGGCCACCGCGGCGGTGCTGGCGGGCTTGCCACTGCTGGGCATCGCCCTCGGCCACATGATGGGCGCCGCGCCGCTGCACGTTCTGTTCGCCTCGTCCGCAGGGACGGTGCTGTTGCCGCTCGGCGCGGGCCTGGCTTGCGCGGGCTTGCTTTGGACCGATGCCATCACTCGAAAGGTGTTGCTATGAGGTTGTTTTCGATAGTCGGCCGAGGACGGTCGGAGCGGTTTCCGCACACGGGGCCGGTTTCGGTCGGCGAGGCAGAACGGCTTTCAGGCACGCCGGTTCCAGGGATTGCGTCTGCCGTGGCCGCAGGTGGTGCGGTTCAGCGAAGTCACCGACCGGTGGAGGCCCTTGGGCTGCGGCGAATGCTGGCCCACCTCATTGGTCCATGCTTGGGTGGTCGCGCTGCCATTGCGATGGGAAGCCCGGCACGTGCAGGCGCAGGAGTGCCGGGGACACGCGATATGCCGTCGCGTGGCCGGACGGAGAGGCGCGGTCGTCGCACAACAGGATCGCTGAGGAAGGCTGATGATGGCGTTCACTTCTGGGGCGGCACTGCCTTTGCTGCTGGTAGCAGCCGCACTCGTCGCGATACCGGGACGGGTGGCCGCGAGCAGGCGGTTGCATGCCATCGGCCGGACGTACCACGCACCGGCCGAGGTGCCGCGCCGAGCGAGTCAGCAGGCCGATCCGCTGGCTGTGGCTTCGGTTCTCGATCTGCTGGCCGCCTGCCTGCGCGCCGGGCTTCCCATGGCAGCGGCGGCGCGCGCCGTGGCCCCGGAGGCACCGGAACCGCTCGGCGAAGCACTGCGGCGGGCAGCGGACCTGCTCGCGTTGGGTGCCGATGCGGCCATGGCCTGGCAGCAGGTGGCACGCGACGCGGGCGGGCGTCCCGGGGCCCAGGAGATCGAGTCGCTGGCCCGGATGGCGCGTCGTTCGGCGCGGTCCGGGTCGTCGCTGGCGGCAGCGGTGACCGAGCTGGCCGAGCAGCGCAGAGCCGCGGTGGAAGACATCGCCGCCGCGAAGGCGGAGCGTGCGGGCGTTCTCATCGGCGGCCCTCTTGGTCTGTGTTTCCTCCCGGCCTTCGTCTGCCTCGGCATAGTGCCGGTGGTGATCGGCTTGGCGGGCCAGGTTCTCGAGGGTGGGCTCCTGTAGCTGCGCCTCAGGCTGCGACCGTGCCGCCCATGGTGTGGCAGCGTTCGCGCGGGCCTATCCCACAGGTTCGGCGGCTGGCGGTCGGGCGACCCCGCGGATCGTTCGAGGTGCCGGGGTCGAAGGTGATCGTGTTCCAGGAGCACCGGCTGATTCCGTGGATCAACGCGCGCGTGGCGAGACTTCGAACCACATCGGGAGAAGTGCGCACGGGCGCGCCCACGTTGTTCATGACCGTGGGGCACGGCCGTGCGATCCCGCACCATCGCTGTCGACATCGGGCAGGGAGACCACGGTCGGTCTGTCTACCGTCCGTCGGCTCGGCAGTGTGTCGAACGCTCGGCTCTTCGACGGCCGCCCGGCGTGCTGAGCCGGGTCAAGGGTTCTCAGGCAACCCGGCGCTGTCGCCGATCGGCACGCGCTTGCGGTCGGCTGCGCACCGAAGCGATCGAGACCGTGCTCGGGCGGCCACGCCGCGTACTGCGTCGGAGGAAGCGTGCTCGTGCGGATCCGCCGCACGGGCCGGAAAGGAGGAATCGGGTGCGTATCCAGGGGGTCGCGAAGTCCGTGAGCGGCAAGATGCGGGCTGTATATATGAGCCTGCGTGCGCGAGTGCTGCGGGCGATGGTCGCGGAGGACGGCATGAGCACGGCGGAGTACGCGATCGGCACGATCGCGGCGGCGGCGTTCGGCGCCGTGTTGTACGGGGTGGTGACGGGCGACAGCATCGTCAACGCGCTGACGAAGATCATCGATCGGGCGCTGAACACCTCGGTGTAGCCGTCGCCGCACCGAGGCTCGGGGACGATCGGGGAGGGGTGACGATCGAGGCCGCGCTCGCGTTGGCCTCGGTCCTCGCCACCGTAGTGCTCTGTCTCGGGGCTCTGCTGGCGGCGTCGACACAGGTCCGCTGTGTCGACGCCGCCCGCGAGGCCGCCCGCCTGACCGCGCGGGGCGATCACACCAACGCCCGTCAAGCGGCCGAGCGCATCGCCCCGCCCTCGGCCGACATCGCACTGCGCACCGAAGGCACCCGTGCGATAGCCGTGGTTTCCGCGCGAACCCCGATGCTGCCGCTGCTCACCTTGCGCGCGGAGGCGGTCGCGACCCTCGAGCCAGGTGTCGCCGAATGAGGGGGCGGGCGTTCTCCGCGTTGCGTCGCGACGAGCAGGGGTTGGCCACCGTGTTCGCCTGCTCGGCGCTGGTGGCTCTGATCGGGGTGACGCTCTTGATCGCGCAGGTGGGCGCCGTTGTGGTGGCGCGGCACCGGGCGCAGGCGGCCGCCGATCTGGCGGCGCTGACCGCGGCGGGCGCCTTGGTCGATGGCGTCGAAGCCGCATGTGGTGAGGCGGATCAGGTGGCGCGGCGGATGGGCGCGCGAATCCGTGTTTGCGAGGCGGCGCAGTGGGACGCCACCGTGGCTGTGGAAAGGAATGTACCAATAGGTCTGTATGGCGATCGGATCGTTCGGGCGAGCGCGCGAGCCGGACCGGTTGAAGAGTGAAGGAGTTCGATACACGGTAGGCTCCGCGTCGCTTCCAGTAGCGGAAATCGGATATTAACCCGCCGGTTTATCGGCGGCCTCCGGGAATTACGCGCATGGGTCAGGATATGGAAAACGAATGAATGCGCATGTCCGCAATCGGCCTGGTGGCAATAGTCTAGTTAACATGAATTTTTTCCTCTTTATTCGCCAGGGGTGAAGTGGTGTCATTCCACTGGGAGGTCTCCCAGCCTTCCCAGCGTGCGCGCTGGCAAGGTCGACAATTGGTCACATGTCCGATTCTGCGTCGTCACGAATCGAGCGGAGCGTCCGCACCGGCCGACAGTTCGGTGAGCACGGCGGTGAGCAGGCGTGCCGCCGCCGCCTTGTCCAGCGGGTGGTTCCCGTTGCCGCATTTGGGTGATTGGACGCAGGACGGGCAGCCCGCCGCGCAGCCGCACGACTCGATGGCCGACAGGGTCGCCGTAAGCCACCGCCGCAGTTGGGCGAAGCCGCGCTCGGCGAATCCCGCTCCGCCGGCTTGGCCGTCGTAGACGAAGACGGTGGGCAGGCCGGTGTCCGGATGTTCGGCGGTGGACACGCCGCCGATGTCCCACCGGTCGCAGGTCGCCACCAGGGGCAACAGGCCGATCGCCGCGTGCTCGGCAGCGTGCAGCGCTCCGGGGACATCCTGCGGTTCGATCCCCGCCGACGCCAGTAGTTCCGGCGTCACCGTGTACATGACCGCCCTGGTCGGCAGCGTCTGCGGCGGCAGGTCGAGTTCGACCAGGTCGAGCACTTCGCCGGTGATCAGCGTGCGCAGATAGCCGATCACCTGGCTGGTGACCCGTACCCGCGCCAAGCCGGCCGTCACGTGACCGTGGGCACGGCGCTCGGTGACCGCGTCGATGACGATCGAGGTCACCTGGCGCGCGCTGGTGGTCCAGCCGGGCTCGGCGGCGTGCACGAAGGCCACGCCGTCGTCGAGATCCAGCTCGTCGACCACGTAGGTCTCGCCTTGGTGCAGGTGCACGGCGCCCGGGTGCAGCGTCGCCCCGGCGCGCCCCGCATCGGCGGTGCCGAGCAGCCTGCCGGTCTCGCCGTCCACGATGGCCACCGGTGCGCCGATCCCACCTCGGACGTCCACCGCGTCGTGCGGCTGCGTCTCCGCGGTCACGTACCAGCGTGCGCCGTCTCCCGCTCCACGGCGTCTGATCAGCCCTTTCACGGTCAGCTGCGCCAGCACTTCGCGGGCGCCGAGCTCATCCACCTCGGCGTCGGTGAGCGGCAGCTCCAGTGCGGCGCACAGCAGTTGCGGACCGAGCACGTAGGGATTGCGCGGATCGGTGATGGTGGCCTCGACGGGCTTGCCGAGCAGCGCTTCTGGGTGGTGAACCAGGTAGGTGTCCAACGGATCGTCTCGCGCCACGAGCAGCACCAGCGACCCCTGCGTGCGTCGTCCCGCGCGCCCGGCCTGCTGCCAGAACGACGCGACCGTTCCGGGAAAACCGGAGATGACCACGGCATCCAGTCCCGCGATATCGACGCCGAGTTCCAGCGCGCTGGTGGTCGCCGCGCCGAGCAGCGATCCGTCCGACAGGGCCGCTTCCAGCTCGCGCCGATCCTCCGCGAGATAGCCCGCCCGGTAGGACGCGACCCGCACGGCCAGCTCCGGATCGACCTCGTCCAAGAGCCGTTTGGTCTCCATCGCGGTCAGCTCCGCGGCGCGGCGGGAGCGCACGAAAGTCAAGGTCCGCGCCCCTTCGGCCACCAGATCCGCCATGATCCGCGCCGCCTCAGCGGTGGCGGGCCTGCGCACCGGCGCGCCGTTCTCACCGGTCATGGCGGTGAGCAACGGCGGCTCCCAGAGGGCGATCGTCCGCGGCCCCTGCGGCGAACCGTCCCTGGTGACCGCGGTGCATGGCGCGCCGATCAGGCGCGACGCGGCCGCCGCCGGTTCGGCGGAGGTCGCCGAGCAGAGCACGAACACCGGGTCGGCGCCGTATCGCGCCGCGATCCGCCGCAGCCTGCGCAGCACCAGCGCGACGTGCGAGCCGAACACACCGCGATAGGCGTGGCATTCGTCCACCACCACATAACGCAGCCTGCGCAGCACCCGGGCCCAGCGCTGGTGCGACCGGAGTATGCCCAGGTGCAGCATGTCCGGATTGGTGAAAATCCAGCGCGCGTTGGCGCGTACCCACTGCCGGATCTCGGCGGGCGTATCGCCGTCGTAAGTCGCCGGATGCACGTCGCGCAGCGGGCCTTCGTGGGTGAGCGCGCCGACCGCGCGAAGCTGATCGGCGCCGAGCGCCTTCGTCGGCGACAGATATAACGCGGTGGCCTTCGGATCGGCTTGCAGCGTGGTGAGCACCGGCAGCTGGTAGCCCAGCGATTTGCCGGAGGCGGTCCCGGTGCTCACGACGACGTGCCGCCCGTGGAACGCTTCCTCCGCGGTCTCCACCTGGTGGCGCCACGGCGCCTCGACGCCGGTCTCGCGCAATGCCGCGATCACTTCCTCGGAAGCCCAGGTGGGCCAGTCGGAGTGCTCGGCGGCGCGTGCGGGCAACTCGGCCACGTGCGTCAGCCGTGGATCGCCCTCCGGCCCCCCGGCCAGGACACGATTCAGCAACGATGCCCCGTAGCCGAGCTCGGTTCCCGGTCGCCCGCGCAGCGCTGAATCTCGTGGATTCACGCGGCGAACCCCGCAACACGCTCGGCGAGTGTGAAACGTGTGCGTCCGGGACCCGTCACCTGCCATTTCGATACCAAATAGCGACCTGGGTCACAGCTTGTTTGCCGAACGCCCACTCGGTTATCACCAGGCAAACGAACCCCGAGTCTGGATTCCGCCATTGTGTCCCTCACCTGCGCATTCGCAAGATCAACTTTTTTGCAAATTGTCGGTAACTCGACTGTTGAATTGCCCGAAGACATGGTTCACTGGTTCCTGGTCGCAAGCTTCTGTGTTCGAGGGACGGATCCAAAGTCCAAACCGTCAGCAGGATCGATGTTGCGAACGGTGTGCTTGGTGCTTTCCTGCAGGGGGAACCAACAGTACAGCGGTCACAACGGACCCGGTGGACGAACCCAGTTGTCCGCCGTTCCGGTAAGAAAAGAGAAGGAACAGAATGGCACAGGGAACTGTGAAGTGGTTCAACGCGGAGAAGGGGTTCGGCTTCATCGCGCCGGAGGACGGCTCCGCTGACGTCTTCGTCCACTACTCCGAGATCCAGGGTTCGGGTTTCCGCACCCTCGAGGAGAACCAGAAGGTCGAGTTCGAGGTCGGCCAGGGCACCAAGGGCCCGCAGGCCACCGGAGTGCGTGCGCTCAGCTGAGCGGCGCAAGGATCCACAGCTCGTCCCTCACCACCGGCAACGGGGTGAGGGACGAGCTATATCTGGGGTAGTCACGGCCCGTGTGCGCCGGCGGAAGGGTCCGCCGAGCATGCCGCGGCGCAGGTGTGGCGAAACGGCAAGGCATACTGATTCGAACTCACGGGCGTACGCTCGGTGGTTCGAGTCGCAAGCACTCGACCACACGCGGCGTCACGGTATAAACGTGTCTGGTGCGACGTTCAGCCGTCGCAGCCGCTCACCCCAGCCGCGCACAGCGGGAAACGACGCAGCGCGGGTCGATCAGGAAAGGTGTATTCGCCGGTGGCAACACGAGACCTCGGTGCAGCCGACCAGGGCCGTCCCCTGCGTCGTCTCGTGATCGTCGAGTCCCCGACCAAGGCCCGCAAGATCGCGCCGTACCTCGGTCGTAACTACACGGTCGAGGCGTCGGTCGGCCATATCCGGGATCTGCCGCGCGGTGCGGCCGACGTCCCGGCCAAGTACAAGGGCCAGTCCTGGGCGCGTCTCGGCGTCGACGTCGACAACGACTTCGAACCCATCTACGTCGTGAGCCCGGACAAGAAGGCCAAGGTCACCGAGCTGAAGAGTCTGCTGAAAGACGCCGACGAGCTCTACCTGGCCACCGACCCCGACCGGGAGGGCGAGGCGATCGCCTGGCACCTGCTGGAAACGCTCAAACCCAAGGTGCCGGTCCGGCGGATGGTGTTCCACGAGATCACCGAGCCCGCAATCCAGGCCGCCGCCGCGGACACCCGCGACCTCGACAACGATCTGGTCGACGCCCAGGAGACCCGCCGCATCCTGGACCGGCTCTACGGCTACGAGGTCAGTCCCGTGCTGTGGAAGAAGGTCATGCCGCGCCTGTCGGCGGGCCGCGTGCAGTCGGTGGCCACCAGGGTGATCGTGCAGCGCGAACGCGAGCGGATGTCGTTCCGCTCGGCCGAGTACTGGGACATCGCCGCCAAGCTGGACGCGGGCAACGGCGAGGGAAGCGACGCCACCAACCCGAGAACCTTCGGCGCGCGACTGGTCACCGTCAACGGCGCGCGGGTCGCCACCGGACGTGATTTCGGTTCGGACGGCAGGCTCAAGGCCACCAACGGCGTCGTCGTGCTGGACGAGGGCTACGCGCGGCGCCTGGCCGAGGCGCTGGACGGCGCCGACCTGGTGGTCTCCTCGGCGGAGGCCAAGCCGTACACCCGCAAGCCCTATCCGCCGTTCATGACCTCCACGTTGCAGCAGGAGGCCGGCCGCAAACTCCGTTTCACCTCCGAGCGGACCATGCGGGTCGCGCAGCGTCTGTACGAGAACGGCTACATCACCTATATGCGTACCGACTCCACGACGCTGTCGGAGTCGGCCATCGCGGCGGCGCGCGCGCAGGCGACCCAGCTCTACGGCTCGGAGTATGTGCACCCGACCGCGCGGCAATACAACCGCAAGGTGAAGAACGCCCAGGAGGCGCACGAGGCGATCCGCCCGGCGGGCGACACTTTCGCCACGCCCGGCGAACTGCACGCGCGGTTGGACAACGACGAGTTCCGCCTCTACGAACTCATCTGGCAGCGCACGGTCGCCTCGCAGATGGCCGACGCCAGGGGCACCACGCTGACGTTGCGCATCACCGGCGTCGCGGGCACCGGCGAGGAATGCGTGTTCTCCGCGTCCGGCCGCACCATCACGTTCCCCGGCTTCCTCAAGGCCTATGTGGAGAGCGTCGACGAGGAGGCCGGCGGGCAGTCCGACGACGCCGAGTCCAGGTTGCCCGCGCTGGAGGAGGGCCAGGCCGTCACCGCGGTCGAGCTGAATCCCGATGGGCACAGCACGAATCCGCCGGCGCGCTACACCGAGGCGTCGCTGATCAAGACGCTCGAAGAGCTCGGCATCGGCCGCCCGTCGACGTATTCGTCGATCATCAAGACGATCCTCGACCGCGGCTACGTCTACAAGCGCGGCAGCGCGCTGGTGCCGTCGTGGGTGGCGTTCGCCGTGATCGGCCTGCTCGAAGAACATTTCGGCCGACTGGTCGATTTCGACTTCACCGCCGCCATGGAGGACGACCTCGACGCCATCGCCGGTGGACGCGAGCAGCGTGGAAACTGGTTGTCCAGCTTCTATTTCGGCGGCGAGCACGGCGTCGAGGGCTCGGTCGCGCGGTCCGGCGGTCTGAAGAAGATGGTGGGGGAGCGGCTCGACGACATCGACGCCCGCGAGATCAACTCCATCAAGCTGTTCACCGATGCCGACGGGCGCGACGTGGTCGTCCGCGTCGGCAAGTACGGGCCCTACCTGGAGCGGATGGTCACCGATCCCGATGACCCCGAAGGCGATGCGGTGTCGCAGCGGGCCAACCTCCCGGACGATCTTCCGCCCGACGAGCTGACTCCCGAGGTCGCCGAAAAACTGTTCGCGACGCCGCAAGAAGGTCGCTCGCTCGGCATCGATCCCGAGTCGGGGCATGAGATCGTCGCCAAGGAAGGACGTTTCGGTCCCTACGTCACCGAGGTGCTGCCCGAGCCGCGCGCCGAGGAGGGACAGGAGCCGGCCAAGAAGACCGCGAAGAAGGCCGCGGCGCCCAAGCCGCGCACCGGTTCGCTGTTCAAGTCCATGGATCTGTCCACCGTCACGCTCGACGACGCGCTCAAGTTGCTGTCGCTGCCGCGCGTGGTCGGTACCGACCCGGCCACTGGCGAGGAGATCACCGCGCAGAACGGACGTTACGGGCCGTACCTGAAGAAGGGCACCGACTCGCGTTCGCTGAACACCGAGGATCAGATCTTCACCGTCACGCTGGAAGAGGCGCTGAAGATCTACTCCGAGCCGAAGCGCCGTGGACGTCAGGCGTCGAGCGCCGCTCCGCTGCGGGAACTCGGCAACGACTCGGCCACCGGCAAGCCGATGGTGATCAAGGACGGCCGCTTCGGCCCGTACGTCACCGACGGCGAGACCAACGCGACGCTGCGCAAGGGCGACGAGATCGAATCGATCACCCCGGAGCGGGCCATGGAACTGCTCGCCGACCGGCGGGCCCGCGGACCGGTGAAGAAGACCGCGAAGAAGGCCGCGGCGAAGAAGGCGCCCGCCAAGAAGACCGCGGCGAAGAAGACCGCCGCCAAGAAGGCGACCACCACCAAGACGGTAGCGAAGAAGACCACCGCGCAGAAGGCGGCGGCGAAGAAGACCGGCGTCGGGAAGTCGTGAGTTCGCGGCTCGTGGCCGTAGCCTGAGCGCCATGAGTACCGAACAGGAGCGCGAGGATCTGATCGCGATGCTCGCCGACCAGCGCGAGCTTTTCCGGATCACGCTGCGCGGCATCGATGACGAGCAGGCGCGGCGGCGGACCACGGTGAGCGAGCTGACCTTGGGCGGATTGCTGCACCACCTGGTCAGCTGCGAACGGCACTGGACGTCGGTGATCGTGCGGCGCGACGAGAACGCGGAGCTGGATGTCTCGCAGTTTGCCGCCGAATACGTCATGGCGGAGGACGAGACCGTGGCCGGACTGCTGGCCACCTGGGACGAGGTCGCCGCGGCGACGGCGGAGCTGATCCGTTCGGTGGACAGTCTCGACACCTCGATCCCCACCCCGACGACGCCGTGGACTCCGGAGCGGATCTGGCAGTCGGTGCGCTACACGGTGCTGCACATCCTGCGGGAGATCGCGCATCACTCCGGGCACGCCGACATCATTCGTGAGGAGTTGGACGGGGCGAACAGCACGCGGCAGCGGGCTTCCTAGTCCCGCGTCTACGCCTGGCCTGGGCGAACGTGGTCGCATTCCTGACCGGTGGCGACGCGGCGTCTTCGGCAGGCCCGCCGATCTCGATGATCAGCGGCGGGCCGCCCGGCGTCGGATGCCGAGCTGGGCGTGCCCGGAGCCTGGCGTTCGCATGGAGGTTCCGAAGCGGCCCCGGAGGTGTCGGTCGGGGCGGCTAGGGTGTACGCCGTGGCGGGAGTCTTCGATCGGTTGGTCGGCCAGGAGGCGGTCGAGTCCGAGCTGACGGCTGCCGCCGTCGCGGCGCGTGGGGGCGTGGTCGAGGGCGCGATGACGCATTCCTGGTTGTTCACCGGTCCGCCCGGGTCGGGTAGATCCGTTGCGGCGCTGTGTTTCGCGGCGGCCCTGCAGTGCACCGACCAGGCGACGCCGGGGTGCGGCAGGTGTCATGCCTGCACGACGACCATGGCGGGCACGCACGGCGACGTGCGCCGGGTGGTGCCGGAGGGGCTGAGCATCAGCACCAGGGAGATGCGCGAGATCGTGCAGGTGGCCTCGCGCAGGCCCAGCACGGGGCGCTGGCAGGTGGTGGTCATCGAGGATGCCGACCGCCTGACCGAGGCGGCGGGCAATGTGCTGCTCAAGGTCGTCGAGGAGCCGCCGGACCGAACGGTGTTCCTGCTCTGCGCGCCGTCGGTGGACCCGGAGGACATCTCCATCACGCTGCGCTCCCGATGCAGGCACGTGCACCTGGTGACGCCGTCGGTGGCCGCCATCGCGCGGGTGCTGCGGGAACGTGACAACCTCGACGAGAAGACCGCCACCTGGGCCGCGTCGATCAGCGGCGGGCATGTCGGCCGGGCCCGCAGGCTCGCCACCGACGAAGAAGCACGCGCGCGTCGTCAGCGCGCTCTGGCTCTGGTCACGGCGATCGGGAAGCCCGGCGCGGCTTACGCCGCCGCCGACGAGTTGGTGCGCGCGGCCGACGACGAGGCCAAGCAGATGAGCGCGGCCCGCGACGAACGCGAGCGCGACGAACTCGCGACCGCGCTGGGCGCCGGCGGCACCGGCAAGGGCGCGGCGAGCGCCACCCGCGGTTCCGCGGGCGTGCTCAAGGACCTCGAACGGCGGCAGAAGTCCCGCGCGACCCGCACCGGCCGCGACGCCCTCGATCGAGCGCTGATCGACGTCGCGGGTGTCTACCGGGACGCGCTCGCCGTCCGGTTCGGGGCCACCCGGCTCGGCTCCGGCGTCGCGCTCACCCACCCCGACCTGACCGACGAGATCCACGACCTGGCCGACCGTATGCCCCCGGAGGGCCTGCTGAAGTCCATCGAGGCCGTCCTCGCCTGCCGCACCGCACTGGACCTCAACGTCAAACCGCGTTTCGCCCTCGCCGCCATGGCCGCCGCCCTCATCGCGGCCCGCGCACAGTGACCGTGACCACCCGTTTTCGCGATCAGGCTTGCGAGACGATAGACTGCCCTGGCCGAAAGGCACGCCGCCTTAGCTCAGTCGGTAGAGCGCTTCACTCGTAATGAAAAGGTCGGGGGTTCGATTCCCCCAGGCGGCTCCACCAAAATCCCCGATCCGGGGACAGCCTGACGACAGTAATTGACGACATCAGGCGCCATCTCCGAACAATCCATCCATGCCCGCGATCGCGCCGCGCTGCACCTGCTCGATGACCTCCAGATAGGTGCTCGTGGTCACGGTGATCGAGCTGTGCCGCAGAATCCGCCGGACCGTCGCCACATCCACACCCTGAGCGAACAGCAGGGTGGCACAGGAGTGGCGGAGATCATGCAGCCGGATCGGCCGAACACCCGCCTGCTTCACCAGCGCCGTAAACGCCCGATTGACGTTCCGGGGCTCCAGCGGGGTACCGCGGGTGGTGGTGAAAACCAGCCCGAGCTTGTTCCTCTCCGGGATGTTCGGATCGTTCAGCTGGTCACGCTGATGTTGCCGAAGAATCTCGACCAGCTTCGGAGTCAGCGGAACCGTCGCTTCGGAACTCTCGGTCTTCACATCGTGCAACTCCAGGGTGCCGCCCACCCGGTACAGCGCCCGCTGGATGTCCAGCCGACCCGCTACCAAGTTCACGTCATCCCATCGCAAGCCGAGAGCCTCACCGCGGCGCAGGCCGATCGCTAGACCCACCGACCACAGCGGATACAGCCGATGATTGCGGGCCACCTTCAAGAACCGCGTCGCCTCCTCCATGCTCCAAGGCTTCTCCTTGCGGATACGGCCTGTCGGCATCTTGACCTGACGGGCAACGTTGCGAGCCAGCACGTCGTCATCGACAGCCGCTTGCAACGCTGCTCGCAGAATGCGCAGCAGAGACCGCAGCGTTCCCGTACTCGGGTACTGCTGGCAGCACTCGGCCGGGGCCAACGCGCAGCAGCGCGCCCGATTCTTCTTCGCCCGCGCGGCATCCTTCCGCTGTGTGCAGCACTGGCACTGCTCGCGCAGCTTCGCCAGCCACGCCCTGATATCGCGCGCCTGCAACGCACGCAGCTTCTTCTTGCCCAACCCCGGCACCATGTACAACCTCACCAGCGCCTCATAGGTGGTGTACGTCGTCACACGGACCTCCGGCTTCGCCACCGTCTCAAGCCAGTGCTGGAGGTACTGAGCAACCGTCATCGTCGTAACCTCGACGGGAACGCCTCTGCGGGCCAATTCCTTCAGCCGGGTACGTTCGGCGTCGGCCTCCTCCCACGTGGCGCCGTACACGCTGACGCGCTTACGTGTGCCGTCCGGGGCATCCACGAACAACTTCAGCTCGTAGCGGCCGTCTTTGCGGGCACCGATCGTGCCGGAGCCGTTCGGGTTGCGCTTACGCGACTTCTTCTCCGCCATCACGCCGCCTGGTCGATCAGATCGGACACGTAGGTATCGAACGATTGCCGAACAATCCGGCGGGACCGGCCGATGGTCACCGACTGCACCTCACCCGACCAGATCAACTGGTAGATGCTGTACCGGCTCACCTTCAACACCACCGCGGCTTCCTGCACCGTCATGAACGTGTCGCTCACAGTCGTCTCCTCCCTCACGCTGCTTGCTGAATTGCCGAATGTTCTTGCTGTGCCCCTGGCCCCGCCGCGAGCAGGGCGTTGGTGTATTCCGCGCGCCATTTGGTGCGTTGGGCGATTGCGGCCAAGATCAGGTGATCGCGCGGCGGTGCCGATTGGTCTCCGGGCTCGACCGGCCGGATGATCAGGTGACTGGTGTCGGGTTTGTGGATGCCGACCGAGGCCAGCAGTTGCCGAACGAACTCCGCCCGATCGGCCTTGTGGTCCGGCAGCGTCTTCCCCGACCAGCGGCGCGACACCAGCACCCGGCGGCCGGGCAGGCCGAGGGTGTCTCGGCGGTGGGCCTTGCCCTTGCAGCGGCCGGGGATGGTTTTGTCGCTGGCGCCCTGGGGGACGATGCCGTAGCGCAGCCACACCGCGCACCGCGGCGAGCACGGGGTGTGCTGGAGTTCCGCGTGGAGCCGGTCGTAGTGGATCGCGGTCCGGGTCGAGTCCGTCTCCAGGACTTCGCTGATCGACTTGGTGAGGTACTTGGTCACGTACCCGATCGCCCGGTCGGCCTTCTGGCCGGGGATGTAGCCGCGCATGTGGCCGGGGTCCATGCGTTCGCCGAACCGCACCGTGTAGGCCGGTTCCAGGTCGTCCACGGCATCGAGAACGTCCATCGCGTCGTCCCAGCCGGTCAACGCCTGTCCGGT
>NZ_BDBC01000081.1 GCF_001612785.1 Nocardia beijingensis NBRC 16342 | reverse complement strand
GGGGGCGTGCGGAACCGGCGCGCCGCCGCTCGCCGGAGAGCCGCGGCACCAGCTCGGCGCGTGCCACCAGGGCTTGGGAACCAAGCTATCCGGTCAATCACGCAAGAGAACGGGGAAGATCCAGGTGATCTCGGTAATCGTCGCGGGCGGCGGCACGGCGGGCCACATCGAACCGGCACTGGCGGTGGCCGACGCGTTGCGGCGGCTCGACGATTCGATCCGGGTGACGGCGCTCGGCACCGAACGCGGCCTGGAGACCCGCCTGGTTCCCGAGCGCGGCTATCCGCTCGAGCTCATCCCTCCGGTCCCGTTGCCGCGCAAACCCACCGCCGATCTGCTGCGGCTGCCCGGCCGGGTGCGCGCCTCGGTGGCGGCCACCCGCGCGGTCATCGATGCGGTCGAGGCCGACGTGATCATCGGATTCGGCGGCTACGTGGCGCTTCCGGCGTATCTCGCCGCCGGCGCCGGCGTGCTGCGCCGCAGGCGCGCGGTACCGGTGGTGGTGCACGAGGCGAACGCCAAGGCGGGCATCGCGAACAAGGTCGGCGCCCGCCGCGCCGCACGGGTGCTCGCGGCGGTCCCGGACTCGGGCTTGGCGAACGCGCGCGTGGTGGGCATCCCCGTGCGCGAATCGATCACCGGACTCGACCGCGCCGGGCTGCGGGCCGAGGCGCGGGCGCACTTCGGTCTTCCACCCGAAGGGCCGGTGCTGCTGGTCTTCGGCGGTTCCCAGGGCGCGCGGACGCTGAACGAGGCGGTGTCGGGCGCCGCGCCGCAACTGGCCGCCGCCGGTATCTCGGTGCTGCACGCGCACGGCCCCAAGAACACGATCGAGGTGGACGACTCCGCCGCGGACGCCGCTCGCTACGTCGCGGTGCCGTATTTGTCCCGGATGGACCTCGCCTACGCCGCCGCCGACGCGGTGGTCTGCAGGTCGGGCGCGATGACCGTCGCGGAGGTCTCCGCGGTCGGGCTGCCCGCGTTCTACGTGCCGCTGCCGCACGGCAACGGGGAACAGGAGCTCAACGCGCGGCCCGTGGTGCGCAAGGGCGGTGGCAGAATTGTCCCCGATTCCGAGTTGACGCCGAAGTACGTGATCGATGAGGTGATTCCGCTGCTCATGGACCCCGCACGGCTGACAGAGATGGGCAGGGCCGCCGCAGGCGCCGGGCACCGCGACGCCGCCGCCGAGGTGGCGCGGATCGCGCTGGAGGTGGCGCGCCGATGAGCGACACCACCGCGGACCCGGTGGCCCAGGACAGCGGCGCCGAGCGGACCGCGCTGCCCCCGGAGCTGGAGCGCGTGCACATGGTCGGCATCGGCGGGGCCGGGATGTCCGGCATCGCGCGCATCCTGCTCGCCCGCGGCGGCGCGGTGTCGGGGTCGGACGCCAAGGAGAGCCGGGGAGTGCTGGCGCTGCGCGCTCGCGGCGCGCAGGTGCGGATCGGGCACGACGCGACCGCATTGGACCTGCTACCCGGCGGTCCCACGGCGGTGGTCACCACGTACGCCGCCATTCCGAAGACCAACCCGGAACTGGTCGAGGCCAACCGGCGCGACATCCCGGTGCTGCTGCGTCCCACGGTGCTGGCCTCGCTCATGCGGGGCCATCGCACGCTGCTGGTGTCCGGGACGCACGGCAAGACGTCCACCACCTCGATGCTGATCGTGTCGTTGCAGCACTGCGGGTTCGATCCGTCGTTCGCGGTGGGCGGCGAGCTGAACGAGGCGGGCACCAACGCCCACCACGGCACCGGCGACATCTTCGTGGCCGAGGCCGACGAGAGCGACGGCTCCCTGCTGCAATACGACCCCGACGTGGCCGTCGTCACCAACATCGAGTCCGATCACCTGGACTTCTTCGGTTCCGACGAGGCTTACGTGCAGGTCTTCGACGACTTCGCCGACCGGCTCGGCGCGGGCGGCCTGCTGGTGGTGTGCCTGGACGATCCCGGTTCGCTGGCGCTGGCCGAGCGGGTCGGCGCGCGCTTGGCCGAGCGCGACGTGCGGGTCCTCGGCTACGGCTCCGGCGACCTCGCGGACGCGCCGGTCCCGGTGGGCGCCAGGCTGCACAGCTGGGAGCCGCGGGATGTCGGCGGCATCGCGCAGTTCCAGCTCGCCGACGAGGCCGCGCCGCGCACGCTGCGGCTGTCGGTGCCCGGCAGGCACATGGCGCTCAACGCGCTCGGGGCGCTGCTCGCCGCCAGGGCCACCGGCGCCGAGGTGGGCGAGATCATCCAGGGCCTGGAGGGGTTCGGCGGGGTGCACCGCCGGTTCCAGTTCGCCGGGCGGGAGAACGGCGTGCGGGTGTTCGACGACTACGCCCACCATCCGACCGAGGTGCGCGCCGTGCTCGGCGCCGCCGCCGAACTGGTCCAGCAGGAGGCCCGCGACGGCGCCAGGTCCAGGCAGGGCCGGGTCATCGTGGTCTTCCAGCCGCACCTCTACAGCCGCACCGCGACCTTCGCCGAGGACTTCGGCGCCGCGCTGAGCCTGGCCGACGAGGTCGTCGTACTCGATGTCTACGGCGCGCGGGAGAAGCCGCTGCCCGGCGTGAACGGAGCGCTGGTCGCGCAGTCGGTGACGAAGCCGGTGCATTACCAGCCGGACATGTCCCGGGTCGGGCGCCAAGTCGCGGGGCTGGCGCTGCCCGGTGACGTGGTGATCACCATGGGCGCGGGCGACGTGACGATGCTCGGCGGTCAGATTCTCGACGGATTGCGGGCGCGTCCCCAGCACGGACGGTGACCCGCGTGCGCGGGGTCGGGTCGGCGCGCGCGGCCGGGCGCCGCGCGGGTGATCGGTTCGGCGAGCTCGACTGGCGCCTGATTCGCCGGTGGGGATTGCTGAGCGTGTGCGTTCTTGCGGTGCTCTGTGTGCTCGCCTGGTTCACCCCGGTGCTCTCGGTGCGCACCGTGCGGATCGAAGGTGCGGTGGCGGTGCCCGAACAACAGGTGCGCGATGTACTCGAAATTCCTTCCGGCCGCTCGATCTTCCGAATCGACACGAATGCCGTGGCGCGGCGGGTGGCGAGCATTCCGAAGGTGCGCACGGCGCGCGTGCAGCGGGTTTTTCCGGCCACGGTCCGGGTGACGGTCGTCGAGCGCACCGCGGTGTTGTTCTACGACAGTCAGGATGGCGCGCATCTACTCGACGCCGATGGCGTGGAATTCGCGGTCGAGCCGACGCCGATCGGCGTGCCGAAGTTGATCACCGATCATCCCGGCGGCGCTGATCCGGTGACCAGGGCCGCGGTCTCGGTGCTCGCCATCGTGCCCCCTGCGCTGGCGGTTCAGGTGAGCGAGGTTGCGGCGCGGTCTATTTCGGATATTTCGCTGAATCTCAAGGACGGCCGCACGGTACTCTGGGGCGGGAGCGACGACGCCGAGCGAAAGGCGGCGGTCGTGTTGCCGTTGTTGACGCGCCCCGGAACGGTGTTCGATGTGTCGAGTCCCAATCTGGTCACGGTAAAGTGATCCACACCCATTGCGCCCAGGTAATTTTCGGCGGCCCGGGAGCGGTCCCGGCGCCGAGAAGGGAGCCGGGGGGCAACCGTTCACCATACGACGTGTGGAGCGGCGAGACGAGCGGGATCACGCAAGATTCTGGCTCTCGTTTCGGCGCGCCTGCGCGCGTATCGCGTCGGCTGCGAATAGCGTTCCGCACCAGTCGGATACTTGACATAACGCTAACCCTATGGTTGAGCTTTAGGGTTTGCCCGAGCCGCGGTTCGCTCTTCGCAGCGACCCGACCCCCGGACCGGGCCGACAAGGCGGCGTGCCGAGCATCCGGAAACGACAGGCTTTAGATCGAAGGAAGGCGAGAGCCCATGACGCCCCCGCACAACTACCTTGCGGTGATCAAGGTCGTCGGTATCGGCGGCGGCGGTGTGAATGCCGTCAACCGGATGATCGAGCAGGGACTCAAAGGTGTCGAGTTCATCGCGGTCAACACCGACGCGCAGGCGCTGCTGATGAGTGATGCCGACGTCAAGCTCGACGTCGGCCGCGAGCTGACCCGCGGTCTGGGAGCGGGCGCCGACCCCGAAGTCGGCCGCAAGGCCGCCGAGGACCACAAGGACGAGATCGAAGAGGTGCTCAAGGGCGCCGACATGGTCTTCGTGACCGCGGGCGAGGGCGGCGGCACCGGCACCGGTGGCGCGCCGGTCGTCGCGCAGATCGCGCGCAAGCTCGGCGCGCTGACCATCGGCGTGGTCACCCGCCCGTTCTCCTTCGAGGGCAAGCGGCGCGGGAACCAGGCCGAGGTCGGCATCAATCTGCTGCGTGAGTCGTGCGACACGCTCATCGTCATCCCGAACGACCGGCTGCTGCAGCTCGGCGACGCGGCGGTGAGCCTGATGGACGCGTTCCGCTCCGCCGATGAGGTGCTGCTCAACGGTGTGCAGGGCATCACCGACCTGATCACAACGCCCGGTCTGATCAACGTCGACTTCGCCGACGTCAAGAGCGTGATGTCCGGCGCGGGCAGCGCGCTGATGGGTATCGGTTCGGCGCGCGGTGAGGGCCGTTCGGTGAAAGCCGCCGAGGCGGCGATCAATTCACCGCTGCTGGAAGCCTCCATGGACGGCGCGCACGGCGTGCTGCTGTCGATCGCGGGCGGGTCCGATCTCGGCCTGTTCGAGATCAACGAGGCCGCCTCGCTGGTGCAGGAGGCCGCGCACATCGAGGCCAACATCATCTTCGGCACCGTGATCGACGACTCGCTCGGCGACGAGGTGCGGGTCACCGTGATCGCGGCGGGCTTCGACGGCGGCGGCCCGGCCCGGCGCACCTTCGAGACCTCGGCCCGCGGCACCATCGGCACGGCGCGCTCCGGCGAGATCGGGCAGAGCCGGACCAGCGAGATCGCCGCGCGCGGCAGCGACAGCACGCCGAGCACCTCGGTCACGGGCACGCCGGGCCGCGGTACGTTGCCGAGCTACCGGGACACCGAACGGTCGCGCACGCTGGGCGAGCCGTCCGTGAGCAGCGGCACGCGATCGCCCATCACGCCGCCGGAGGCAGGCGACGATGACGACGACGTGGACGTGCCGTCGTTCATGCGGAGGGGCTGAGCGCTGGAATCCGGTTCCGGCGCGGGGGCCGGGACCGAGCTGGAAAGAGCGATCCCGGCCCGCGCCGGGACGCCTCGGAGGGACCCGCCGCAGCGGTGTCCCGGAGTACGACCGCACAGAATGTTTGGGGGGACGCCGACCGGGCGAGACCGGGCGCCGAAGCGCCCGATGCGACGCAATCGATTCGGCCCCGGGGGAAATTTTGCTCTCTACCTGGGCATTTCGACGCCGTTAAGCGAGCGCAACTACGCTCGTCGCCATGACTATCGCGCCGACCATCACTGTCCGACGGGTGACCACCACCAGGTCCGGAGGCTTCTCGGCGCCACCTTACGACTCGTTCAATCTGGGCGACCACGTCGGCGACGATCCCGCGGCCGTGCGGCGCAACCGCGACCGGCTGGCCGAGGGGATCGGCCTGCCGCCGGAACGCCTGGTCTGGATGGAACAGATCCACGGCCGCAACGTGGAGATCGTCGACGGCCCGCGCGCCGAACCGGTTCCGGCCACCGACGCTCTCGTGACCACCGTGCCGGGACTCGCGCTGGTCGTGCTCACCGCCGACTGCGTGCCCATCCTGCTGTCCGACGACGAGGCGGGCGTGATCGCCGCGGTGCACGCGGGGCGGATCGGCGCCCGCATCGGCATCGTGCCGCGCGTGCTCGACGCGATGGTCTCGGTCGGCGCGCGCCTGGACCGGGTCGGCGCGCTGCTCGGGCCCGCCGCCTCCGGCCGTCAGTACGAGGTCCCCGCCGCGATGCGCGCCGACGTCGAGAAGCATCTGCCCGGCAGCGCGACCACCACGGTCCGCGGTACTCCCGGCCTGGATCTGCGCGCGGGCATCTCCCGGCAGCTCACCGAGGCGGGCATCGGCGCGATCGCGGTCGACCCGCGGTGCACCATCGAGGACCACACCTTGTTCAGCCATCGCCGTGGCGCGCCGACCGGCCGGATCGGCGGGGTGATTTGGATGGAGGCCGCCGCGTGAGCGGGCGGAACGCCCTCGGCGCGCTCGCGGGCCCGAGCGCGGGGGAGGTGGCCGCGTGAGCACCGAAGCGAGGACCGCGGTGGACGGCGCGCTCACCGCGAGGACCGCCGAGCTGTCGGAGAGCCTGGCCGGTCTGCTGGCGCGCATCGACGCGGCGTGTCGCGCGGCGGGCCGTGCGCCGGGATCGGTGCGGCTGCTGCCGGTGACGAAGTTCTTCCCCGCCTCCGATGTGGCGATCCTGCACCGGCTCGGCAGGCGCGAGTTCGGCGAGTCGCGCGAGCAGGAGGCCGCGGCGAAGGTGGCGGACCTGCGTGAGCAAGACCTCTCCGGCATCCGCTGGCACATGATCGGACGGTTGCAACGGAACAAGGCGCGGGCTGTCGCCCGCTGGGCGCACACCGTCCATTCGGTGGACAGCGAACGTCTGGCTACCGCCCTCGACGCCGGTGCCGTCGCCGCGCTGGAGGCGGGCGAGCGCACCGAACCGCTGCGCGTGTTGCTCCAGGTGAGCCTGGACGACGACCCCGCCAGGGGAGGCGTCACGGCAAGCGATCTTCCCGCTCTCGCGGAACGGATTGCGGACGCTCCTGGATTACGTTTGTCGGGCCTGATGGCCATTCCGCCGTTGGGTGCGCCGGTTGATGCCGCATTTGCGCGACTTGCGACGTTGCACACGTTGTTGGTCGCCGATCATCCGGACGCGACAGAGCTTTCCGCGGGAATGTCGGGTGATCTGGAATGCGCGATCGAACACGGTTCGACGGTTGTGCGTGTCGGTACCGCTCTGATGGGTATGCGACCGATAACCTCGGGCTAGCAAAGAAACCTCATCAGTCACATTCGACACATATGCTGGGATCTGACGAGGGCTGAGCAAGACTTCAACACCCGGCCGCCACCGGGGCCGAAGGAAGGTCGACCAATGAGCACGCTGCACAAGTTCAAGGCGTACTTCGGCATGGTTCCGCTCGAGGATTACGAAGACGACTACGTCGACGACCGCGCTCCCCGAGGGGTGGACGAGCGCGGCGCTCGCAGGCCCCGGCCCCGTGACTACTCCGACCGCGACGGCTACGTCGAGCGCTACGGCGAGGATCGGTACGGCGCGAGCCGTTTCGACGATGTCGACTACCCCGAGCCGGCCTACAAGTCGCCCTACAAGGCGGGTTACTCGGTGTCGCGGCGCGACGACTACGCCGACGAGCCCTACGGCGACGATCGCTACGACGCGCCCCGTCGTCCCACCCGGATCGACTCCGCGCCGTCGGGCCGGTTCCGTGCGGGCGGGACCGCGCCCCCGCTGCGCGGGACGACCCGTGGCGCGCTCGCCGTCGACCCCGACGCCGAGGAGCGCAGGCTGGAGGAGCGCGTGCGTCCCGAGCCCGCCCCGGTGCGGCGGCCCGGGATCTTCGAGGACGGAGGCCCCTTGTCCAAGATCACGACGCTGCGCCCGCGCGACTACAGCGAGGCTCGGATCATCGGCGAACGCTTCCGTGAGGGCAATCCGGTGATCATGGATCTGGTGGATCTGAGCAACGCCGACGCCAAGCGGCTGGTCGACTTCGCCGCTGGCCTGGCCTTCGCGCTGCGCGGGTCGTTCGACAAGGTGGCGACAAAAGTGTTCCTGCTCTCACCGGCGGATGTCGACGTATCAGCGGAAGAACGCAGGCGCATCGCGGAAACCGGCTTCTACAACCAGAAATAAGCTCGTGATCTGGGGGGTGAAGCGGACCGTGCGCAGGTTGTGCGGCGCGGTCATTTTGCGCGAAGCGATTTTTACGGCAGAGTGAAGTCGTGGCCTTGTTCGCGGTGCTGTACTTCGTACTGTTCATCTTCTGGCTGTTGCTGATCAGCCGGGTGATCGTCGAGTTCATCCGTAGCTTTGCCCGAGACTGGCGTCCTACCGGTGTCGTGGTCGTCGTCCTGGAGGTGATCTTCACGATCACCGACCCCCCGGTGAAACTGCTCAGGCGGTTGATACCTCCGGTGTCGCTGGGCGGAATTCGCCTGGATCTGTCGATTATGGTCCTGCTTTTCATCGTCTTCATCCTGATGTCGATCGTGGGCAGGCTCGGGCAGCCGGTAGCTCCGGTGTGACAGAATGGGCCGTGAAGACAGCTTGCTAGATCTGCTAGATCTCCAAAAGACGCGTGAAGGGATCCTTCCATGCCGCTGACCCCAGCCGATGTGCACAACGTCGCGTTCAGCAAACCGCCGATCGGGAAGCGCGGCTACAACGAGGACGAAGTCGACGCGTTCCTGGATCTGGTGGAGCAAGAGCTGTCGCGCCTGATCGAGGAGAACGCCGATCTGCGCCAGCGGGTCGCCGAACTCGACGCGGAATTGGCCGATGCCAAGAAGAACCGCGGCCCCGGGGTGAACGCGGTGAAACCGCCGATTCCGCAGGCCCCGCCGCCGCAGCCGGAACCGATCAAGCCTCCGGTTCCCGCCGCGCCGCCCGCCCCGATGCCCGCGGCGCCGGTGGCGAAGGACGCGCCGAGCGCCGACGCGAACCTGCAGGCCGCCAAGGTGCTCAGCCTCGCCCAGGAGATGGCGGATCGGCTGACCAGCGACGCCAAGGCCGAGGCGGAGAGCTTGCTGTCGAACGCTCGGGCGAATTCCGAGCGACTGGTCGGAGACGCCAGGACCCGGTCGGAGGCGATGATCGCCGACGCCCGCCAGAAGTCGGACGCGATGCTGTCGGACGCGCAGAGCCGCTCGGACAGCCAGCTGCGCCAGGCCAAGGAGAAGGCCGACGCGCTGCAGGCCGACGCCGAGCGCAAGCACACCGAGATCATGGCGACCATCACCCAGCAGCGCAGCGTGCTGGAGAGCCGGATCGAGCAGCTCAAGACGTTCGAGCGGGAGTACCGGGTGCGGCTGAAGTCGTACTTGGAGTCGCAGCTCGAGGAGCTGGAGAACCGTGGTTCGGCCGTCCCGGTCGACGGCGGCGAAGCTTTCGCGGATGCCAACACGGCGAACAACCTCGCGCCGGCATCGTTCGCCAAGGGCGGCAAGTAGCGCGCCGCGCCCCAGCACAGCAGTTCGCATACCGTTAGAGGAACTGTCGAGCCGCCCGGCATGCCTTGGGGGTCACCATGCTCGTCTTGACACTCGTCCTTGCCGCGATCGGCTTCGCCCTGCTCGTGGCGGCGCTCACCACCGGTTCGGTGATCTGGGCGTGGGGCTGCATCGTGGTGTGCGTCATCGGCGCGATGCTCTTGCTGGTGAGTGCTTTGTCCATACGGAGTCCGGATGGTGATTCCCCGCCGCCTCCTGGTCGTCATGCCAAACGCTGACCTGCCTGACAAAGTGAGTTGACCGCTCCGGCTAGAATCAAACATGAATACGGCGTCGATCCGGCCATCACCGGGGAGCCTTCGGAAGAACGGCGGTACGGCCTGCGGGCCGGGCGCTCAGTAGAACCGAACGGGTGAGCCCGTCACAGCTCGCGAATGAGAGGTCCGGTGTTCGTCACGCCGGACAAGCGGGGTGGTACCGCGGTCTCGGCGCACCGGGCGCCGTCATCGTCCCCGTGCCAACGACTCGGCACGAGGAGACGCATCCGCTATGGCGGACCACACTTCCAGCAACAGCGCGTACCCGCGCGTCGACCTGAGCGTCGGCAGCGGGGCGTCGTTCCCCGAGATGGAGCGCCGCGTGCTCGACGCGTGGGCGGCCGCCGACACTTTCCGCGCGAGCATCGAAAACCGTTCCGGCGCAGCCGAATTCGTCTTCTACGACGGGCCGCCCTTTGCCAACGGTCTGCCGCATTACGGACATTTGCTCACCGGATACGTCAAAGACCTCGTCCCGCGTTTCCAGACCATGCGCGGCAAGCGGGTCGACCGGCGATTCGGCTGGGACTGCCACGGATTGCCCGCGGAAATCGAAGCCGAAAAGCAGCTCGGTATCACGGACAAATCACAGATCGATGCGATGGGGCTCGCGGAATTCAACGCGGCCTGCAAAACATCGGTGCTGCGCTACACCGGGGAATGGCGCGACTACGTGACGCGCCAGGCCCGCTGGGTCGACTTCGACAACGACTACAAGACGCTGGACACCGACTTCATGGAGTCGGTGATGTGGGCGTTCAAGTCGCTGTACGACAAAGGGCTGATCTATCAGGGCTTCCGGGTGCTGCCCTACAGCTGGTACGAGCAGACGCCGCTGTCGAATCAGGAAACCCGCCTCGACGACGCCTACAAGATGCGCCAGGATCCGGCGGTCACCGTCGACATGGCGTTGCGCGTGCCCGCCGAGCATCCGCTGCACGAACTAGACGGCGCCAACGCGCTGATCTGGACCACCACGCCGTGGACGCTGCCGTCCAACTTGGCGATCGCGGTGCACCCCGACGTCCGCTACGTGCACCTGCGCGCGGCCGACGGCAAACGCTATGTGCTCGCCGCCGAACGGGTCTCGCACTACGCGCGGGAGTTCGGCGCGGAGCCGGAGGTGCTCGGCGAATTCGACGGCGCCGCGCTGGCCGAGCTGTCCTACGCGCCGCCGTTCGACTTCTTCGTCGGTCACCCCAACGCCCACCGCGTGCTCACCGCCGACTACGTGACCACCGACTCCGGCACCGGCATCGTGCATCTGGCGCCCGCCTTCGGTGAGGAGGACATGGACGTCGCCTCCGCCCACGGCATCGAGCTGGTGCAGCCGCTGGACGCGGGCGGCAAGTTCACCTCGATGGTTCCGCCGTACGAGGGCCTGATGGTGTTCGACGCCAACCCGGTGATCATCAAGGACCTCAAGGCCGCCGGAAAGCTGTTGCGGCACGAGACGATCGAGCACTCCTACCCGCACAGCTGGCGCTCCGGGCAGCCGCTGATCTACATGGCGGTGCCGTCCTGGTTCGTCGCGGTCACCAAGTTCCGCGACCGCATGGTGGAGCTGAACAAGCAGATCACCTGGGTGCCCGAGCACATCCGCGACGGCCAGTTCGGCAAGTGGCTGGAAGGCGCGCGCGACTGGAACATCAGCCGCAACCGCTACTGGGGCAGCCCGATCCCCGTCTGGGTGTCCGACGACCCGGCCTACCCGCGCGTCGACGTCTACGGTTCGCTGGATGAGCTAGAGCGCGACTTCGGTGTGCGCCCGGCCGATCTGCACCGCCCGATGATCGACGAGCTCACCCGGCCGAATCCCGACGACCCGACCGGCAAATCGACCATGCGCCGGGTGCCGGAGGTGCTGGACTGCTGGTTCGAGTCCGGTTCGATGCCGTATGCCCAGGTGCACTACCCGTTCGAGAACAAGGAGTGGTTCGACAGCCACTTCCCCGGCGATTTCATCGTCGAGTACAACGGGCAGACTCGCGGCTGGTTCTACACGCTGCACGTGCTGGCGACGGCTCTGTTCGACAGCCCGGCGTTCAAGACCGTGGCCGCGCACGGCATCGTGCTCGGCGACGACGGCTTGAAGATGAGCAAGTCCAAGGGCAACTACCCGGACGTCAACGAGGTGTTCGACCGGGACGGCTCGGACGCGATGCGCTGGTTCCTGATGAGTTCGCCGATCCTGCGCGGCGGCAATCTCATCGTCACCGAGCGCGGCATCCGCGAGGGCGTGAGTCACGCGCTGCGGCCGCTGTGGAACGCGTGGACCTTCCTGCAGCTGTACGCCTCGAAGCCCGGTGTATGGCGCACGGATTCGCCGCACGTGCTCGACCGCTACATCCTCGCGAAGCTGGCGCGCACCAGGGACGTCATCACCGAGGCGCTGGAGACCTACGACATCGCGGGCGCGTGCGAGGAACTGCGCTCGTTCGCCGACGCGCTGACCAACTGGTACGTGCGGCGCTCGCGCTCGCGGTTCTGGAGCGAGGACCGCGACGCGGTGGACACCCTGCACACCGTGCTCGAGGTGGTCACCAGGCTGGCCGCGCCGCTGCTGCCGCTGGTCACCGAGGTGATCTGGCGCGGGCTGACCGGCGGCGAGTCGGTGCACCTGGCCGATTGGCCGAAGGAGGGCGAGCTGCCGGATGATCCGGAGCTGGTCGCCGCCATGGACGAGGTGCGGGTGGTGTGCTCGACGGTGCTGAGCCTGCGCAAGGCGCAGAACCTGCGGGTGCGGCTGCCGCTGGCCGAGGTCACCATCGCCGCGGCCGACGCCGAGCGGCTGGCGCCGTTCGCCGACATCGTCGCCGACGAGGTCAACGTCAAGAAGGTCGATCTGACCACCGACGTGGACGCGCACGGCCGGTTCGAGCTGGTGGTCAACGCCCGCGCGGCGGGTCCGCGGCTGGGCAAGGACGTGCAGGCGGTGATCAAGGCGGTCAAGGCGGGCGAGTGGTCGGAGGACGCCGACGGCACGGTCCGGGCGGCCGGGATCACCCTGCTGCCGGAGGAGTACACCCAGCGCCTGGTCGCGGCCGAACCCGAGTCGACCGCGGCGCTGCCGGGGAACGCTGGTCTCGTCGTGCTGAACTCGGTGGTCACCGAGGAACTGGAGGCCGAGGGCTGGGCGCGGGACCTGATCCGCGACCTGCAGGAGACCAGGAAGTCCGCCGGGTTGGACGTCTCCGACCGCATCACCGTGGTGCTGGATGTTCCCGCGGACCGGGCCGCGTGGGCCGAGACGCACCGTGACCTGATCGCGGGTGAGATCCTCGCTACCACGCTGAGCTTCGGCGACGCGGGTCAGGATGCCGCCGATCTGGTCGGCGGCGTGCGCGCGAAGATCGCCAAGGCCTGAGCGCCGGGTACTCGGCGAGCCGGGGCGGGACCGAAAGGTCCCGCCCCGATTCTTTTTCAGCGGCCTTCGTGCCGGTGGTGCCGGGCCGAGCACCGCTGCGGGCCGGGCGTCGGATGCCGAAAGGGTCACTCGACGCCGGATGGTGCCGAGGTGTCGCCCGGCTGCGCTGCCGCGGTCGCGGTGACTCGGGCGGCGCCGGTGGTGGACCGCTCGGTCGAGGCGGGCGCTGGCGGACGCCTTTGCGGTCGGAGGCAGCGTGGGAGCGTGCACGGCGGACGACTCGCGCGCCGTCCACGACCGGACCGCTACTCAGCAGCAGGACGCTCGGCGTCCCGGAGAGCAACCGCCCGTGCGCAGAGAGTGATTCAGATCACATGCTGAGAGTTTGCTGATTCCCGACAATTCGCCGATATCCCAGGCACAATCTGCGATGTCGCTGCTGTTGCCCAGGTGCTCTACGGGGGCGGCAGTTTCTCCTTTTCGCGTGTCGTACTTGGGATTCGGCCGTGCTGGGAACGTGTCCGGCGCGGGTGGCCGCGGCTCCGCATCGGGGACCGCTGCTGATGCCATGTGTTAGCCAGGCTGCCGATCGGCGGCCAGTCAACTGCGCCCATGGAAGGGGCGAGTACGTGCCGAGAAAATCGTCGCACCGCATCGCACTCGGATTCTTGCTCTCGATCATCGCGACCCTCCTGCTCGCCGGACCGGCTTGGGCCGACACCGGCAGCGCGTCCGGCAGCGGGCCGGGCAGCGCGTCGTCCGGTTCGTCGGGCACCGGCAGTTCGTCGTCCGGCAGCGCCAGCGGCTCGGCCGACCTGCCGATACCCAGTGTGTTCGGCGTCGGCGCGCTGGCCGCGGCGACCACGCAGATCGGCAAGCCCTATGAATGGGGCGGAACCGGTCCCGACAGCTGGGACTGCTCGGGCCTCGTGCAGTGGGCGTATCGCCAGGTCGGCGTGAGCCTTCCGCGGACCACCTGGCAACAGGCGAAGGTGGGCGCGCCCGTCCCGCGTGGTTCGCTGTCGCTCGGCGACGTGATCGTGCTCAACAGCGACGGTTCGCACGTCGGCATCTACGCCGGGAACGGCCGGGTACTCAACGCCTACGGTCAGGGCGTGCCGGTCGGCTTCACTCCGCTGGACGAATTCGACATCTACGCTATCCGTCGCTTCTGAGCGCACCCGGCGCGGCTACGCCCGCGCGGAAACCGGCCCCGGCCCGCGATACGGGCCGGGGCCGCGGCGACTTGGCCGGAGGGCACCGGCGCCGTGCCCGCCGGTCGCGGACAGGAGTGGGCGGCGAGCGGCACCGGTGCTTCGACGCCGCATGCCGCCCTGGTCACCACTCGGTGCCGCCGCGTTGTAGCCGAGCTGCGGTCAGTCGCCGAGGCCGTCGGCGAGGGTGCGCAGCAGCGGTCCGTACTGCTGATGGGCCAGCGCCGAGGCGAATTGCGCCACCAGGTAGTCGGCCGGGTTGCCGGTGTCGTACCACCGGCCGCGGATCACCTGGCCGTAGACCGGATTGTTCGCCGCGTGCACGTTGATCGCGTCGGTGAGGTATACCTCGCCGGTGCGGTGTTCGTACCAGGCTTCGGTCTGCCTGCGCAGTTCGTCGATGATGCCGGGGGTGACGACGTAGCCGCCGATCGCGGCGAAGGACGACGGCGCGTCCTTCGGCTTCGGCTTCTCCCGCAGGCCGGTGATGCGCAGCAGGCCGTTGCCGTGGTCGTCGGCGACCACGGGAACGCCGTAGCGCTGCGACTCGGCGGGATCCATCGGCATCAGCGCCAGCACGGGGGCTCCGGTGGCCTCGTAGGCGTCGATGAGCTGCTGTGCGCGGGGCACGTCGGCGACGAACACGTCGTCGGGCCACAGCACCAGCATGGGCTCGTCGCCGAGGTTACGGGCGGCGTTCAGCACCGGGGTGCCGTTGCCGTAGGGCCCGTGCTGGTCGAGGTAGGTGATGTGGCCGAGCCGCGACAGCTCGCCGACCTCCTCGACGGCGTCGGCGAAAGCGGTCTTGCCGTCCGCGCGCAGCTGGGCCACCAGCGCGGGATTGGGCCGGAAGTGATCCTGGATGAGTGATTTTCCGCTGCTGACCACGATGGTGATGTCGGTGATGCCCGAAGCGACCAGCTCGCGGACCGTGTGCTCGATCACCGGCTTGTCGCCGACCGGCAGCATCTCCTTGGGGATGGCCTTGGTCAGCGGAAGCAGCCGGGAGCCGATACCGGCGGCCGGGATGACGGCCTTGCGGATATTCATGGGTCCGATCATCACATATCGGACCGGGGCTCAGGCCCCGTTCCCGCGGCACGTCGGCGGTTATTTCAGTACTGTCCGGTATCTGGTTCGGCGCGGAAAAGGGCAGATCAAGGCCGTCGCGGCGGGGCCGAGGGTCCTCCTGCGGCGCCACCGGAGGCGCTCCGATACCGACAGGTAATCAGCAGCTAGCGCACAGCCACCGGACAGCGTCACCGCATGCTCCGGCCTGTCGGTGCACGGGCGTACATTGCACCCGTGCGTACCGAGAAACCGACCGTCGAGCGCGCCTCCGCGCCGTCGACCGGGATCGGGAGCACCCAGGGCGAGACTCCGGCGAGCCCGCGCCCACCGGTGCTCGCCGACGCGGACAGCGCCGCGCGGCGCTGGGTGCTGCACATCGACATGGACGCGTTCTTCGCCTCGGTGGAACAGCTGACCCGGCCGACGTTGCGCGGCAGGCCGGTGCTGGTCGGCGGCACGGGCGGGCGCGGCGTCGTCGCCGGAGCCAGTTACGAGGCGCGTGTCTTCGGCGCCCGGTCGGCGATGCCTATGCATCAGGCGCGCAGGCTGGTCGGCGTCACCGCGGTGGTGGTGCCGCCGCGGGGATCGGTCTACGGCGTGGTCAGCGGGCAGGTCTTCGACGCGCTGCGCAGCCGGATCCCGGTGCTGGAGACGTTGTCCTACGACGAGGCGTTCGGCGAGCCCGTCGAGCTGGCCGGCGCGACGGTCGCGCGGGTGCACGCGTTCTGCGAGGAATTGCGCGCCGTGGTGCGCGAACGCACCGGCTTGACCGCCTCGGTGGGCGCCGGCACCGGAAAACAGCTGGCCAAGATCGCCTCCGGCCTGGCCAAACCCGATGGGGTGCGGGTGATCTCGCCGGTCGAGCAGCCGCGCCTGCTCGCGGGTCTTCCGGTGCGCAAGCTGTGGGGGATCGGCCCGGTCGCGGAGGGCCGGTTGCGCTCGCTC
The DNA here is from genome assembly GCF_001612785.1 of Nocardia beijingensis NBRC 16342. GTDB lineage: Bacteria > Actinomycetota > Actinomycetes > Mycobacteriales > Mycobacteriaceae > Nocardia > Nocardia beijingensis. The sequence continues at coordinate 12,339 of NZ_BDBC01000081.1, read as the reverse complement.
GGCATCGAGACCGTCGGCGCGTTCGCCGCGCTGCCGGAATCGGAGGCGATGTCGATTCTCGGCGGCAGCGTCGGCGCCGCGCTGCACCGGCTGGCGCGCGGCATCGATGACCGCCCGGTCGCCGAACGCACCGAAGCGAAACAGATCAGCGCCGAGACCACCTACGAAACCGACATCGTCAGTCTCGAGCAGCTGCGTCCGGCCATCGAGGACATGGCCGCCGCCGCGCACCGGCGCCTGACCGGCGACGGGCGCGCCGCGCGCACGGTGGTGCTCAAGTTGAAGAAGTCCGATATGAGCATCGTCACCCGCTCTTTCACGCTGCCTTATGCCACCGAGGACCTGGCCACCCTCGCCGCCGCCGCGCAGCGTTCCGCGCTCGACCCGCGGGAACTCGGCCCGATCCGCCTCGTCGGCGTCGGCTACGGGGGCCTGTCCACCGTCCGCCAGGAGTCGCTGTTCCCCGAACTGGATCGCGGCCCGGCCGCCGAGATCGCCACAGCTGAGCCGGAACTCGAACCGGCGCACGCCGCGGACCTCGGCGATGCCGCCCACACCGCGCCGGTCCTACCCGTCGCCGTCTGGCATCCCGGCATGGACGTGTCGCATCCGGAGCACGGTCACGGATGGGTGCAGGGCGCCGGGCTCGGAGTCGTGACCGTCCGCTTCGAAACCCGTTCCAGCGGGCCGGGTCCCGCGCGCACCTTCGCCGCCGACGATGCCGCGCTCAGCCGGGCCGATCCGCTGGGCAGTCTGCTCTGAGAATTGGGCTCGCGGCTCGACATCGCCCGGCCGAGCGCGTACGTTCGCTGCCGACGACCACCGCAGGCCCGGTGGGGATCCGGGTGACGCCGCCCGGGGCCGGTAGCCTGGGACCTCGTGCAGCGCCGCCGGTTCGGGGGCGGCTGCCATGGTGGACACGACACGGACCTCTCGAACGCAAAGGACGAGCAGTTGAAGCTTCGTAAGACTGGACGCATCGCGATCGCCGGACTGGCCATCGTCGCCACGCTTGGCCTGACCGCCTGCGGTGGCGACGACAAGGACAGCAAGCCCGCCGCCAAGACGTCGACCAGCGCCAAGGCGTCGGCGACCGCGAGCGCGAACCTGCCGCCGGTCCCGACCCCCGCGGAGCTGAACACCGCCCTCTCCCGTGCGCTCGACCCGGCGGTGCCCGCCTCCGAGAAGCTGGACAACGTGCAGGGCGCCGAGGCCGATCCGACGCTGCCGGACCGCCTGTCCCAGGCCGCGTCCGGCGCCGACGTGAAGATCGAGGTCACCGACGTCACCTCCTTCGGCGACAGCGTGAACGCGAAGGCCAAGTTCACCCTCAACGGCCAGGAGAACATCGTCGACGTGCCGTTCGTCGCCGACAACGGCAAGTGGAAGATCCAGAAGGCATGGGCCTGCACCATGCTGACCAACCTCGGTCAGCAGTCGGTGGCCTGCAGCTGATCTCCCTCGACGGCCGGTCGCCGGGGCTCCGCCTCGGTGACCGGCCGTCGTCGTAGGAAAAGCTCCGGCGCACTTCGTAGTTCGCGCGACGCCCGGTGCGCCGCTCAGAGCATGCGCAGAATCGCGTACATCGAGGTGGCCTGCGCGTACAGGTCGCCGTCTTCGGCGCCGATCAGCCTGGCCTCGGCGCTGGCCGTGGTGGGGCCGACGTGGATCGCGGTGCCTTCGCAGCGCAGCTTTCCGGTGTCGCCGCGCACGGCCCGGTGGATGTCGATACCGATCTTGACGGAGGTGGAACGCGTCCCGCCCGCCAATCGCGTCAGCACGGCCGCGCCGAGAGCCGATTCGAGCAGCGTCGCCACGAAGCCGCCGTACACCCCGCCCGCCGGATCGAGCAACTGATCGCCCGCCTCGCCCTCGAAGACCACGATCCCGTCGCCGACCTCGGCCAGCCGGAAACCGAGTGCGCCCAGGATCGGCACACCCGGGAATCGTCCGTCGAGTGTGCCCTGCAGGATTTCCCGCCCGGTCATGCCGAGCGGATCGGGAGTCGCGGCGGGTGGCCCCCATGCGTCGGTCCGGGAGCGGAGAGGTCTGGGCGCGGTCATGCATCGACGCTACGGAGAAGCCGCGGCCCACAGAAGTGTCGGATCCGACACGTTTGCGACCGATTCCGACGAACTGCTACAGCTTCCGCACCGTCAGGTCGGGCATCGCTTCGTAATCGCCATCTTGCGTGACAATCGGAATGTCATGCGCCAGTGCGGTTGCTGCGATCCAGCAGTCGTTGATCGGGACTCTGCGCCCGGCGGCCCGAAGGCGTGCGACCAGCAGCGCCCAATGTTCCGCGACGGTCTCATCGACCTCGAGTGGCTGAAACCGTTGCGCGAGCTGGTAGGTCGCCAACCTGCGTGCCGACACTTCGGGACTCGAAGCTCGCAGCACCCCTAGGCGTAGTTCTCCCAGGGTGACAGCCGAGACGCCCCAGTCGTACCCGTCGAACCGTGCCGGATCGAATCGTTCCGTCTCGAGGCCGATGAATATCGATGTGTCGGCCAGTGCGCGTTCACTGCTCACCACGGCAGGTCATCCGTCGTTTCGGTCAGGGTCTCTCGTAGTTCCTGTCGTAGGCCCGTGGTGTCCGGGCCGAGGCGAGCCAGTTCCCGGAGAATTTCCGAGGCGGGCACCCATTGCCGCCGCCTGGATATCGGGATGATCTTCGCGACCGGCCGGTTGTCCTTGAGAATCTCGATCTCTTCCCCGGCCTCGACGCGACGCAGTACCTCGGCGGTGTGATTTCGCAGTTCACGGGCGGGCAGCGCGGTCATGCTACAAGCGTAGCCACTTGCTACGTGCGTAGCAAATGGCTACATCGTGGCTCATGGCGTCGACCGAGTTTCGTCCGCGAGCGGGCTGGATTCGGTGATGGCTGCGCGGGTCGCGCGGCGCGTGCGGCGGGTTCTCAGCAGCGCGTCGGCAGTAAAGATCGCGAGGGCCACCCAGATCAGGGCGAAACCGGCCCAGCGGGAAGCGGGCATGGGCTCGTGCGCGACGGCGACGCCCCAGGCCATCTGCAGTGCGGGTGTGAGGTATTGCAGCAGGCCCATGGTGGACAGCGCCACCCGCTGGGCGGCGACGGCGAACAGCAACAGCGGAAGCAGGGTGACCGGCCCGGTGGCCATCATCAACGCGGTGTGGCTCGGGCCGGTGGCGAACGCGCTGTGCCCGGTGATCGCGAGGGCGATCAGGAACGCCAGCGCGAAGGGCGCGGCGACGATGCCCTCGGCGGCGATGCCGCGCAGCGCGTCCAGCGGGATCACCTTCTTCACCAAGCCGTAGGTGGCGAAGGAACATGCCAGTGCCAGGGCGATGACCGGTGGTCTGCCGTAGTCGACGGTGAGCACGGCCACCGCGGTCGCGCCGAGCGCGAGCGCCGCCCACTGGGCGACGGCCAATCGCTCCCGGAAGATCACCACCCCGAACGCGACGGTGACCAGCGGATTGATGAAGTAGCCGAGCGCGCACTCCACGACGTGACCGGAGATGACGCCGTAGACGTACGCGCCCCAGTTCAGCGTGATCGCCGCCGAGGCGACGGCCGCTAGGCGCCAGACCCGGCCGCCGATGCCGCGCAGTTCGCGGATCCGGCCGGTCACGGCGAGCGCCGCCAGCACCATCACCAGCGTCCAGACGATCCGCTGCGCCACCACCTCGCCCGGATCGGCGAACGCCAGCAACCCGAAGAACGCGGGGAACAGTCCCCACAAGAAGTACGCGCTCGCACCGAACGCCACACCGGGGATGGACCTGCTTCGCCGCACGATGTACGAACGTAGTTGTCCCGTAGCCTTGCGGTCATGTCGATTACCGTGCAGGCGTCGGGCGCCACCGGATTGACCGCGGCCGAGGTCGAGCGACGCCGCCGCGACGGGCTGACCAACGACGTCCCCGATCGCGCGAGCCGCTCGGTGCGCGACATCGTGCGCGCGAACGTCTTCACCAGGATCAACGCCATCCTCGGGGTCCTGTTCGTGCTGGTGCTGGCCACCGGATCGATCATCGACGGCATGTTCGGCCTGCTGATCGTCGCCAACAGCGCGGTCGGCATCATCCAGGAGATCCGCGCCAAACGCACCCTGGACGAGCTGGCCATCGTGAGCCAGGCCAAGCCGACCGTCCGCAGGGACGGCAGGGCCGTCGAGGTCGCGCCGCACGAGGTGGTGCTCGACGACCTGATCGAACTCGGTCCGGGCGACCAGATCGTGGTGGACGGAACGGTCGAGGAATCCGCCCAGCTCGAGGTGGACGAGTCGTTGCTCACCGGCGAGGCCGATCCGATCGACAAGGCGGTCGGCGCCACGGTGATGTCGGGCAGTTACGTGGTGTCCGGGTCCGGCGCCTACCGCGCCACCAAGGTCGGCCGGGACGCCTACGCGGCGCGGCTGGCCGAGGAAGCGAGCAAGTTCACGCTGGTGCACTCCGAGCTGCGCAGCGGTATCGACAAGATCCTGAAGTTCATCACCTACCTGCTGATCCCCGCGGGCCTGCTGAGCATCTACAACCAGCTGGTCTCCAGCGGCGAGTCGTGGCGGCCCGCGGTCACCGGCATGGTGGCCGCGCTGGTACCGATGGTGCCCGAGGGCCTGGTGCTGATGACCTCGATCGCGTTCGCGGTCGGCGTGGTGCGACTGGGCCGGCGCCGATGCCTGGTCCAGGAATTGCCCGCGATCGAAGGACTGGCCCGCGTCGACGTGGTCTGCGCGGACAAGACCGGCACGCTGACCGAGAACGGCATGCGGCTGTCGGACCTGAAGACCCTCGGCGACTTCGACGACACCGAGGCGCGCACCGCGCTGGCCGCGCTCGCCGCCGACGATCCGCGCCCGAACGCGAGCGTGCAGGCGATCGCGGAGGCGCTGCCGGACGGTCCCGGCTGGCAGCGCACCGCCGTCGCGCCGTTCTCCTCGGCCAAGAAGTGGAGCGGCTGCTCCTACGGCGAGCACGGCGACTGGCTGCTCGGTGCGCCGGACGTGCTGCTCGACCCGGATTCCGCGGACGCACGGGTCGCGGAGGAACTCGGCGCCTCCGGTCTGCGCGTGCTGCTGCTGGCGCGCGGCGACCGGGCGGTGGACGCGACGGACGCTCCCGGGGTCGTCCGACCGGCCGCCTTGGTGGTGCTGGAACAGAAGGTCCGGCCGGACGCTCGCGACACGCTCGACTACTTCGCGAGCCAGGACGTCGCCATCAAGGTCATCTCGGGCGACAACGCCGTGTCGGTCGGCGCGGTGGCCTCCTCGCTCGATCTGCCCGGTGGCGAGCATCCGGTCGACGCGCGGCAGTTGCCGGACGACCTCGACGGACTGGCCGACGTGCTGGACGGCAACACCACCTTCGGCCGGGTGCGCCCGGATCAGAAGCGCGCCATGGTGTCGGCCTTGCAGGCGCGCGGGCACACGGTGGCGATGACCGGCGACGGCGTCAACGACGTGCTCGCCCTGAAGGATTCGGACATCGGCGTTGCGATGGGCGCGGGCAGCCCCGCGACCAGGGCGGTGGCCCAGATCGTGCTGCTGGACAACAAGTTCGCCACCCTGCCGTACGTGGTCGGCGAGGGCCGCCGCGTGATCGGCAACATCGAGCGGGTCTCGAATCTGTTCCTCACCAAGACCGTGTACTCGGTGCTGCTGGCCTTCCTGGTCGGCATGGCCGGGATCGGGTCGCAGATCTTCGACTACGAGCCCATCGGCTACCCGTTCCTGCCCCGCCACGTCACGATCGCGGCCTGGTTCACCATCGGCATTCCGGCGTTCATCCTCTCGCTCGCGCCCAACAACGAGCGGGCCCGCACGGGTTTCGTCGGGCGCGTCATGCGATTGGCCATCCCGTCGGGCGTGGTGATCGGCGCGGCCACCTTCGTGTCCTATCTGATCGCCTACGCCGGGCCGCACGCGGGCGAGCAGCAGAAGATCCAGGCCGGCACGACCGCGCTCATCACGCTGATCATGATCGCGGTGTGGGTGCTCGCCATCGTCGCGCGGCCGTACGTGTGGTGGAAGGTGGTGCTGATCGCGGCGTCGGTGGCGGCGTACGTCTTCCTGTTCACCGTTCCGTTCACCCGCGAGTTCTTCAAACTCGACCCGTCCAACCTGGCGCTCACCGGCGCGGCGGTGGTCTGCGGTGTGGTCGGCGTCGTGCTCGTCGAGGCGGCCTGGTGGGTGAGCGCGGCGCTGCGCGGAGAGAAGCGGCAACTGCTGCCGAGCTCGCCCGGCGGGGCCGCCTGACAGACTGGACGCTTGACTCGCCGCGCCACGAGAAGCCTTGTGCGAAGCGGCCATTCAGACTTGGAGTACCTTCTGGAGATTATGGAGGTACTGCTGCACCAGATCGACGCGTTCGCCGACGCACCGTTCTCGGGCAACCCGGCCGCGGTGATGCCGCTCCCGTCGTGGCTGCCGGATGCGTTGCTGCAACAGCTGGCCGAGGAGAACAACCTCGCCGAGACCGCGTTCTACACCTCGCGCTTACCTCCCGAGGCGGGCGTGCCGCCGGGCGAGTGGCCCGCTTTCCACCTCCGGTGGTTCACCCCGCGGGTCGAGGTCGCGCTGTGCGGCCACGCCACGCTGGCCAGCGCCGCGCAGATCCTGGCCGACCTGCACCCCGGCGAGGACCGGGTGAGCTTCTACACGCGCAGCGGCTGGCTGCACGTCGACCGCACCGACGACGACGAGTTCGTCCTCGATCTGCCCGCCGTCCCGAGCATTCCGGTGCAGCCCGATCCGGCGCTCGTCGCCGCGCTCGGGGTACGCCCGGTGAGCGGGTATTCCGGCACCGACGAGGTGATCGTGGTGGCGACCGAACAGGAGGTGCGTGATGTCGCGCCCGTGCTGGCGGCGTTCCCCGCGCTGCCACGCGCCGCGATCGTCACCGCGCCCGGCGATTCGGTCGACTTCGTCTCCCGCGTCTTCGCCCCGGCCGTCGGCGTCCCGGAGGACCCGGTGACCGGGTCGGCGCACGCCCAGCTGGTTCCGCTCTGGAGCGAGCGGCTCGGCCGCACCGAATTGCGCGCACGGCAGCTCTCGCGCCGTGGCGGAAGCCTGCGCTGCGAGCTGACCGACGACCGGGTGCTGCTGTTCGGGCGGTGCCGCCGCTACCTCGACGGCGTCGTCACGCTGCCGGACTAGCTCACGGTTCCGGGACCGGTCCGTCGTCGGGCAGGGGCCCGACGACGTCGCGATAGTCGGGCAGCAGCGGGGCCACCGCGAAGCTGCCCGCCACCGCGTCGGCCGGAAGCGCCTGGACCGCCCGAATGCCGTTCTGCCCGGCCAGGTCTCGCAGTCGCGCCGGAGCGCCCCGGACGACCAGCCCGACGACGCAGCCGCAGCCCCCGCGCAGCCGCGCGGCCGAGAACGCGACCACGCGCGCGGAACGCTCGTCGGCGGGGCGGGGCAGCAGCCAGGCCGCGTCGGCGGCCGAATCCACGGCCGCCGCAACGCCTTCCGGCACGGGCACGGCCACCAGCGGCGTCTGCACGCCGGGGGCGGGCACCCGGTAGAGCACCTGCGCGATGCGCAATCCGCCGCTGTGTCCCGGAATATCGCCGGGTGCGATGGGTTCGGTGAACGACACCAGCGCCCAGCGCGGTTCGTCGCCACCGGTGTCCAGCGACTCACGCGAGCGGGCGAGATACTCCGAAACCTGCTCGCCCTGGTCGGGGCCGAGCCGGTCGGTGGACACCGCGGTGCGATACGGCGGATACAGCGCGCCGAGCGCGAAGATCAGCACGACCAGCGCGACGGCCGCCGCGGCGAGCAGGGTCGCGCGCCACGGCGGCATCCGGCGGTCAGGCATCGCGAAGGACGTCCAGCGCGTGTCTCAGGTCGTCCGGGTATTCGCTGGTGATCTCCAGGTAGCGGCCGTCGGCGGGGTGCTGGAAGCCCAGCGAGCGGGCGTGCAGCCACTGCCGTTGCAGCCCGAGCCGCTCGGCCAGGCGCGGATCGGCGCCGTAGGTGAGATCGCCGCAGCACGGGTGGCGGATCGCGGAGAAGTGCACGCGGATCTGATGGGTTCGTCCGGTCTCCAGGTGGATGTCGAGCAGGCTGGCCGAGTGGAACGCCTCGACGGTGTCGTAGTGCGTGACGCTCGGTCGTCCGTCGGCGGTGACCGCGAACTTCCAGTCGTTGCCGCGGGCCCGGCCGATCGGGGCGTCGATGGTGCCGCTGCTCGGGTCGGGATGTCCCTGCACCAGGGCGTGATACCGCTTGTCGACGGTGCGCTGCTTGAACGCGCGCTTGAGCACCGTGTACGCGTGCTCGGACTGCGCGACCACCATCACGCCGGAGGTGCCGACGTCCAGCCGGTGCACGATGCCCTGCCGCTCGTGGGCGCCCGAGGTGGAGATGCGGTATCCGGCGGCGGCGAGCCCGCCGACCACCGTCGGCCCGCTCCAGCCGACGCCGGTGTGCGCGGCCACGCCGACCGGCTTGTCCACCGCGACGATGTCGTCGTCGGCGTAGAGGATCTTCATGCCCTCCACGGGTTCGGCCTCGATGGTCAGTTCCCGCTTCGGCTCCGGGAAGATCACCTCCAGCCAGGCCCCGGCGGTGAGCCGGTCGGATTTGCCCGCGGCGACGCCGTCGAGCTGCACCGAGCCCTCCTCGGCGAGGGCGGCCACCGCGGTGCGGGACAGGCCGAGCAGGCGGGCCAGGCCCGCGTCGACGCGCATGCCGTCGAGCCCGTCGGGGACGGGCATAGTCCTGGTCTCCCTCATGCCGCGCTGCCCTCGCTCGCACCCGTCTTGCCGTGGCCCACCCTGGTGCCGTTCGGTTCGAAGCCGAACACGGTGAGCACGACCAGCAGGATCGCGCCGCACACGATGGCCGAGTCGGCGACGTTGAACACCGGCCACCAGCCCACCGCGACGAAATCCACCACGTGTCCCTGCAGCGGGCCGGGCGCGCGGAACAGCCGGTCGGCCAGATTGCCGACCGCGCCGCCGAGCACCATGCCCAGTCCGATCGCCCACCACAGCGAGCGCAGGGTGCGGCCGATGCGCACCACGCCGATGACGACGGCGGCCGCGACCAGGGTCAGCAGCCAGGTCATGCCGGTGGCCATGGAGAACGCCGCGCCCGGATTGCGGACCAGGCTCAGGCGCGCGAAGTCGCCGACGATCGGCACCGGGTCGCCCGGGGTCAGTTTCGCGACCGCGATGGTCTTGGTGAGCAGATCCAGGCCGAGCACGACCGCGGCGAGGACGAGCAGTGTCCGCAGGCGCTGCGGCGGAGCCGACACGGTCGTCGGATCTGCGGTGTTCGCTGGGTTTTCCTCGGGCGGCCGGTCGTCACTCACACCGACCATCATCGCTCGAGCGGAATCGAGCCCGGTGCGCGCGTCCGATAGCCGCTGCCCGGCGCCGCAGCCGGCCGCCGGCCACGCCGACCGGCTCGCCTGTGAATGTCCCAGCTGACACTCAGGAATCGGTCGTACCCTGTTGCTCGTGACGGTGTTGTCTTCTCCCCGCCTGCCACGAAGCGCGAGCCATGCCCGTAGCGCGCGCTCGGGTGTGCTGCTCATGGTGCTCGCGGTCGGGCTCTCGGCCCTCGGCGTCGGTTGCGGCGACAGCGGCGAGTCGAGCGGTGAGGTCGACGGAACGGAGCCGCTCGGCATCGGCAAGGAAGTGACCGTGCCGATCCCGGCCGCCGTGACCACGGTCCAATCGGCCGGCGCCGAGCCCAGGTCGCTGCTGCGGCCGGAGTATCCGGCCGGCACCGTGCAGCGGGTCACCCTCTACACCGCCCACCACATCGAACAGCGGATCGACGGGCAGCCCAAGCCCGACTTCTCCACCCCGGCCATGACCATCCCCATGACCGCCGAGACCACCGCGGAGGGCATCGATCTCACCCTCGGCACGGTCACCTCGCCCGATCCGACGCTGGCCAAAGCGCTCACCAAGATCGGCGGTTCGCACGCCGGATTCGACCTCAGTGATCTGGGGGCGATCACCGCACTGCGCCTCGAGCCGGCGCCCGACGCGTCCAACACCGCTCGCTCCGCCCTCGAGCAGGCGTTCTACCAGGCCGTCTATCGGTCGATCGCGTTCCCGGACGAGCCCGTCGGCGAGGGCGCGGTCTGGACGGTGCGGCAGGAGGTCAACAGCGGCATCCTGCTGGACCAGGTGACCACCGCGACGCTGAGCAAGCGCGACGGCGACCGGCTCACCATCGAACTGCGCGTCACCCAGAAGCCGAAGTCGCCGGTGTGGGACCTGCCCAACAACGCGGGCACCCTGGACATCGACGACTACGCCATGCAGGGCGCGGGCACCATCACGGTGGATCTCGGCTTGCCGCTGCCGGTGGCCGGGTCCATCACCGTCGGCGGGCACCAGGCCTACCGCGACCCGCACAGCGAGAGCACGCTGCAGCAGACGATCGATACGCGGGTCTCGTGGGCCGAATGATGCGCCGGTGCGGAATGCTGGCCGCGCTCGTGCCGCTCCTCGTCGCCGGATGTGGCTCGCGGGAGCCCGCGCCTGCCGGAAAGGCCGATCTTCCCGCGCTGGGGCCGGTCGTGGCCGCGGCCCCCGTGACCACCGCCCCCGAGACCGATTCCGCTCGGCTGCGCGAGCGATTGCTCGGCGACACCGACCTTCCCGCCGATTTCACCGCGCTGCCGCCTGCGGCCGAGACCGGGGGAGGCGCTGCCGGCGGTTCGCCGACGAATCCGGCCGAATGCGTGAAAGTGCTCGCGCCGCTCGGTGCGCAACGCTCCGGCGCGCTCGCGCGGGCGTCCACGCACTACGCGGGGCCGAATTTCTCCAGCATCGATATCGACGCGGCCAGTTATCCGGCGGACACGGTCGGGGCCGCCTTTTCCGAGGTGCAGGAAATCCTGCGTCGCTGCGCGCACTATGCCAGCGCCGACGGATCGGACATCCCGGTCGACTACCGCGTCGGCGGGCTCGCCCAGCCGCCTGCGGGCGATGCCTCCGCGCCGTTCCAGGTGCGCACCACCAGCGACGACCTGACCCTCCGCTCGTCGGTCGCGATCGTCCAGGTGGGAAGTACGTTGGCGCAGGTCGCGGTGACCGCGCCGGAGTCTGTCGACCCCGGTGTGCTCAGCGCGCTGACCGCGGCCCAGGTGCGCAGGTTGCAGGGCGCCGCCGGACCGTGATTTCCGACGATCCGGCCGAATCGCGCCGGTCGCCGGAATAGGCTCGGCATGGTCCGACACAACGCCTCGACCGGAGGTTTCCGATGTCCGATGTCAAGCCAGTTCCCGAGGGATATCCGGTGGTGTCGCCCGGATTGGCGATCGACGGCGCCGCGGCGGCGATCGATTTCTACAAGAACATTCTCGGCGCCACCGAGCGCATGCGGATGCCAGGCCCGGACGGCAAGATCGCGCATTGTGAGCTGATGTTCGGCGACTCCGTCGTCATGCTCGGCGATTCGGCGCCCGATATGGACTTCCTCGACCCGAAGACGATCGGCGGCACCCCCGTCAACCTGTACGTGTACGTCGAGGACGCCGACGCCGCCTTCGCCGCCGCGCTGGCCGCGGGCGCCAAGGAACTCACCCCCATGACCGATCAGTTCTACGGCGATCGCAGTGGCGCGTTCGAGGACCCGTGGGGGCACCGGTGGACCGTGGCCACCCATGTGGAGGATGTGCCGCCCGACGAGATGGACCGCAGGATGGCCGAGCAGTTCGGCGGCTCCTGAGCGCACGGACTCAGTCCGCCACCACCGAATCACCGGAGACCCGGATGCCTCGCGGCGCGAGTGGTCTGTTCGCCGGGCCGCGTGCCACCGAGCCGTCCAGCGCGAACTTGCTGCCGTGGCAGGCGCAGTTGATGGTGCCGCCGGAAACGGACGCGACCTTGCAACCGGCGTGCGTGCACACCGAGGAGAGCCCGACGAAGGCGCCCGCGCTGGGCTGGGTCACCACGATGTCGCCCACGATCACGCCGCCGCCGACGGGGATGTCGGCGGTCTTGGCGAGCGCGTTCGCGGCACGGTCCGCATCGGCGGGCCGGTTCTCCGGCGCGGCGGGGGCGGCATCGGGCGCTGGTGCGGCGTCGTCTTGGGCGTGAGCGGTGCAGGCGGTGACCGCCGCCGCGGCGGCGATGCCAGCGCCTGCGATGACCACGCCGCGCCGGGTGCGGAGCTGGTCGTCGGTGAGCCAGGGCTCGAGTCGTTTCATCGGATCTCCCTCGAAGGCGCGGCCTGCACTGTGCCGGTTCCGCGTTCGCCTTGTTCACGGGGAGGGTGATCCGGCGGTTCAATCGGGAGCGTAGCGGCGGACCCGGACCCCCTCATCTTTCGTGGCCGGGTCCGCCGCTCCTTGTGGTTACCCGCGGGCGATCGATTCGAACACCTT
>NZ_BDBC01000080.1 GCF_001612785.1 Nocardia beijingensis NBRC 16342 | reverse complement strand
AAAGGCCCTCGACCACGTCGAGGGCCTTTCGTCGTTTCTGGAGAAATCCGCGAATTACTTTCCGTGCCGACCGGCGGTGAGCACGGTCGTCAATTCGGCTGCGGCGCCGCGCGTCGCATCGATGAATTCGTCACGCTCCACCCGCGTCGTCGCGGCACGCAACGGTCCGAGCTGAATTTCGTAGGCTGCGGTGCCGCTCGCGTCGAAAACCGGGGCTGCGAGATAACTCAGCGGCAATATGTCGTCCGAATCCAATTCCGCCCGGGTGAATGGCCGCGATGTGAGGGCGGCGAGCTGGCGAAGCGCGCGAGTGCGCAGATGCGGTCGCAGCAATTCGGATCCGACCGCACCGAGCAGATCGGCGAGAAGATCGACCATGCCCGCGTCGTCGGCGCGCGGCCGGAACACCGCCACCCCGCGTTCACGCACCAGCGCCAGCAGCGCACCGGCCATGCGTTGATCCGCCCCGGTGGCGGTGCCCAGCCAGGTGTTCTGCTCATTCGCCGGACGCCACGGCATCACACTGGCCCCGGCGGGGAATTGCAGCGGAATGCGGTGTCCCACCGGGATTCCCGGCACCACGCGGTCGACGCCGTGCCGGACGTCGAGCACGGTGAGCCGATCCGGCTCGATGCGACTGAACGTGGCGCCGTAGCCGGTCCGTGCGGCCAGGCCGGCGAGGAGTTCACCCACGTCGTGCGGAAGCGCGGCCCCGTGCAATCCCACCAGCGCCGGACCGATGCCGTAACCGCGCGCCGGATCGCGCACGACCCAGCCGGCCGTATCCAACTCGGCCAGAATCGCGGTCGCGGTCGCGCGGGCTATGCCGAGCCGTTCGGCGATGCCTGCGACGCTGATCGGCTCCCCGGAAGTCGCCAGCAGCGACACGATATCGACGACACGACGCGTCGGCGGCGACGCGGATCGGTCCGGCATGGCGGCAACCTCTTGTCCCGGCTCGGGTGAGCGACCTACGATGACGAATATTAGATCACAGACTGTCGAATATTCGTCAGTGGTAGGGAGCGTCAATGATTCTGGATCGGTTCCGAATCGATGATCAGGTCGCCATAGTCACCGGTGCGGGTCGTGGCCTCGGCGCGGCTATCGCGGTCGCGTTCGCGGAGGCGGGTGCGGATGTCGTCATCGCCGCACGAACCAAGAGCCAGCTCGACGAGGTCGCCGAGCGGATCGCCGCCGCCGGACGGCAGGCCCACGTGGTGCCTGCCGATCTGAGCGACGCGGAGGCGACGGCAGCCCTCGCGGCGGCGGCCGTGGAACGCTTCGGGCGATTGGACATCGTGGTCAACAACGTGGGCGGCGCGCTGCCGTGCCCGCTGTTGGACACGACGCCGCAGGCCTTGACGGAAGCCTTCGAATTCAATGTCACCAATGCGCATGCCCTGGTCAGGGCCGCGGTGCCGCGCATGCTCGAAACAGCGGGCGGCGGTTCGATTCTCAACATCACGTCCACGATGGGGCGGCTACCCGGACGTGCGTTCGCGGCGTACGGCACCGCCAAGGCCGCTCTCGCCCACTACACCAAACTCGCGGCCCTCGACCTGAATCCGCGTATCCGGGTCAACGCCATCGCGCCGGGCTCGATCCTGACCTCCGCGCTGGAGGTGGTCGCCGCGAACGACGCCATGCGGGCGGAGTTGGAGTCGAAAACGCCGCTGCACCGGATCGGTGAACCCGAGGACATCGCCGCGGCCGCGCTCTATCTGGTGTCGCCCGCGGGCAAGTATCTCACCGGCAAGATTCTCGAGCCGGACGGGGGCTTGATCGTTCCCAACCTCGACCTCCCGATCCCGGACCTGTGACATGACCTATCGCGTAGTGCAATGGGGCACCGGCAATGTGGGCAGGCATGCCCTGGCCGGCGTGATCGCCCATCCCGAACTGGAATTGACCGGCGTGTGGGTGTCCGGTCCGGCAAAGAGCGGCACAGACGCCGGAACGCTCGCCGGGCTGGATCATCCGGTGGGCGTCACCGCGACGACCGACGCGGACGCCTTGCTGGCGTCGCGGCCGGACTGCGTCGTCTACTGCTCCATGACCGACAACCGGCTGTTCGAAGCCGTGCAAGATCTGCAACGCATCCTCGCCGCCGGGATCAATGTCGTCGCGTGTGCCCCCGTGTTCTTCCAGTACCCCTACGGCGTGCTGCCCGACGAGCTGCTGAAGCCGGTGCAAGAGGCGGCGACGCAGGGCAATTCGTCGCTGTGGGTGAACGGCATCGATCCCGGTTTCGCCAACGACCTGCTGCCGCTCGCGCTCGCGGGGACCTGTCTGCGCATCGACCAGCTGCGCTGTCTGGAGATCGTGGACTACGCCAGCTACGACAACCGCGCGGTCATGTTCGACATCATGGGCTTCGGCAAGCCCATGGACGAGACGCCCATGCTGTTGCAACCCGGCGTCCTGTCGCTGGCCTGGGGCGGCACGGTTCGTCAGCTCGCGGCCGGGATCGGGGTCACCCTCGATGCCGTCACGCAGACCTACGAGCGCGTCCCGGCGCCGGAGTCGTTCGACATCGCGACCGGGCACATCGCCGAGGGCACCGCGGCCGCGCTGCGCTTCGAGGTCAGGGGCATGGTCGGGGACACGCCCGTCACGGTGCTCGAGCACGTGACCCGGCTGCGCCCCGACCTGTGTCCCGACTGGCCGCAGCCGGCGGACCCCGAGGGCTCCTACCGCGTCGAGATCACGGGCGAGCCGAACTACGCGCTGGACCTGGTGACCTCGAGCCGCAACGGGGATCACAACTACGCGACCGTCCTGGCGACCGGCCTGCGCATCGTCAACGCGATTCCCGCGGTGGTCGCGGCTCCCGCCGGAATCCGCACCGCGCTGGATCTCCCGCTGATCACCGCTCCCGCGCACCGCCCTGGTCGGTGATCGACGCGTCGGCTGCGCGGAGGTTCCGGCTCGATCGGTTCCCAACCGATTGGGGCGGCGGTTCGGCGGTCCGCGACCGGCGGCGGGGCTTCATGGCATGTCGCGCCGCCGGTCCCGCCCGGTCCCCGACCGGCCCAGCAGCACGCCGCCGCTACAAGGACTGCCAAGCTCTCAGTGCGAGCCGTGCCCGCTCGACCTCATTCACGACCGAGGGTTCGGTTGCGGCAACACCGGTCTACTGTGCTCGGGTCCGTCCTGGTCCTGATTCGGCCAGCGCGCGCAGCAGCGTGCTCTTGCCGGACCCGCTGCCGCCGATCGGGCCGCAGTCACACGCTGGGACTGACGAGCTCGCGGGAGCAGTGCCCGCTCGACCTCATGCGCGGGTTCCGGTCGTGGGCCCCGCGACAGAGAGGGCGGTCGCGGACTCGGCGGCCTACCGTGCTCGGGTCGGCTCTCTGGTCCTGGTCGGGCAGAGGCGGGGAGGACTACCCGGCGCGCAGTGCGGACAGCGCCCGTTCGACGTCCTCGGCGCTGTTGTAGAGGTGGAAGGCGAACCGCAGACCGCCGCCGCGGGCCGAGGCGACCACTTCCGCCTGCTCGAGCCGGGCCGCCAGCTCGCCCGCGCCGGGAACGGAGACGATCGGCGAGCGTGCTTCGACCGGCTCGAAACCCAGTTCGCGCAGTCCGGCTCGGAAATCGTCGGCGAGTTCCAGGTCGTGTGCGCCGATCTTGTCGACGGTGAGTTCCTCGATCAGCGACAGTCCTGCCAGCGCCGCCACGACGCCGAGCCAATCGGGCGTCGTATCGAAGCGCCGTGCCGTCGCGGGTAGCGCGGTGGGGCGGTAGAGCTCCGCCCAGCGGTCCTCGGCGGCATACCAGCTGGAGCCGATCGGGCGCAGCTGCCCGACGAGTTCGGGCGGCGTGGCCAGGAACGCGACGCTGCGCGCACCGATCAGCCATTTGAAGCTGGCGCAGACCCAATAATCCGCGTCGGCGAAGCGCAGGGGCAGCCAGCCCGCGGCCTGGGTGGCGTCCACGAGCAGGCGCGCGCCGTTGGCCCGGGTGACCGCGCGCAGTTCGGCGAGATCGGTGACGCGGCCGTCCGCGGATTGGACCACGCTCACCGCCACCAGCGCGGTCTCCGGCCGCACCTGGGCGGCCAGCTCCGCCAAGGGCACGAACCGCACGACCAGGTCGTCCCGGTAGACGAAAGGCATGGACACCGAGGCGAATTCGCCTTCGGGCAGCAGCACCTCCGCACCCGGGGGCAGGGCGGCGGCCACGGGTGCGATCAGCCCCGCGACACCGCTGCCGAGCGCTATGTCGTCGGCGGTGGCGCCGTCGAGCAGCCGCGCGAACCCCGCGCGCAGGTCGGGTACCAGCAGGTCCACCTGGGATGTCGGGCCGCTGCGGCCGGTCGCCCAGCTCGTGCTCGCCTCGCGCACCGCGGCAAGGGCGCGGGCGGACGGCAGACCGAAGGACGCGGTGTTCAGATAGGTGATCTCGGGAGTGAACTCGTCAGGCGCTAGCGAGGGCATGGTGGCAGCATCCGCCGGGCGGTGCGGGACCGTCCAGCGCCACCGGGCGGATAGTGGACCGATTTCGCGTGACTATCGCGTGGCGCTCGGTGCGCCCGTCACTTGTCCGGCGCCCACATGTTGGACAGCAAGTGGAAGCTGGGTGTGTCCGACAGCGACTGCATGGATTCGTAGATGCGCCGGTAGGCCGTGGAGGCGATGCGCCACTTGCCGTCGCCGTCGCGGCGGTAGGTGTCGGTGTAGTAACCGGCCCCTCGGATCAGCACCCCGTACTCGGTGGCGATCACCGTGTCCTCGAAGGCCCAGGATCCGGTGGCCGTCGCGCCGTCGACGACGATCTCGGGATGGTTGGCGATATGGACCGTGATCAGCGAGGGCCCGAGATTCTCCCGCATGAACGCGGTGATGGCCGCACGGCCGTCGAGCTGTAGCGGCTCGCCCATGGCGTGGGTGCCGTAGCGCCCCTTCGCGTCCGCGGCGAGGGTGTCGGCGAACTCGTCCCACTCTTTGAGGTCGAGGGTGCGGAAGTAGCGATACTTCAGCTGGCGGACGGCTTCGATGGCGTCGAGATCCATCTGTCGAGCCTGGCACGCGCGGGCCCCTCAGACAAGAACGTGTTCTACTTTGTGTGTCCGACCCGGCACGACCGGGTACCCGTGTGACGGGTGTTGCCGTGCGGCCACGACAGCGCCCAGGTGTCCGATCTCATCACGACCAGGGGAATCCGCGATGACCGACCGTCCCGCCACCCACGAGCCGAACCGAGAGACCGCCCTCGACCAGGGACCCGCGCTGAAAGCGGCCGCGCGGCGTTTGGAGAACGAATTCGGCGGCGTCGTCAGCGAAGCCGCGATCGAAGACCACCTCCAGGCGTCCTACGACCATGTCGCCGACCATGCCACTGTCGTCGGTTTCCTGCCGCTACTGGCCGAGCGGAACACCCGCGAGTGGCTGTTCGCCCAGGCTGATTCCGCGCACGGGTCCGCCTAGTGGCCTCTAAGCTCTACGCGAGCACGCGTGGAGGTTGTTGGCAATGACGGTCGAGGTGATGACCGATCCCGAGCCGGGGGAGTTATCGTACGGATCAGGATCGGCAGCACGACCGAGCCAGCCTCCGGTATCGATGATCGAGCGGATGACGCTGATCTTGGAGGCGTTCGACGGCGCGACGCCGATGCTCAGCCTCGTCGAACTGTCCGAGCGCACCGGACTGCCGCGCTCGACCGTGCATCGCATCCTCGATCAATTGGTCCGGCTGCGCTGGCTGGCGCACGCCCCCGGCGGTTACCGCCTCGGCCTGCGCACACTGGAGTTGGGCGGCCTCGCCGCCGACCACAACGAGATCCGCGACGCGGTGAGTCCGCTGTTGCACGACGTGTGCCAGCAGACCGGCATGGTCGGCCACCTCGGCGTTCTGGACGGCCGCGAAGTGCTGTACCTGGACAAGATCGGCGGCCGGATCGCCGCGAGCGTGCCCACCCGGCTCGGCGGCCGGATGCCGGCGCACAGCACCGCGCTCGGCAAGGCGCTGCTGGCGACGCTGGACCCGAGCATCGTGGAGGCATCCTTCCGGGACCGCTTGCCGCAGCTGACCGCTCGCACGCTCACCGATCGCGCCGAACTGCATCGCGAACTCGGCCGCATCCGCAACCGCCAGGGCGTCGCCGTGGACAACGAGGAGTCCGTGCCAGGAATCACCTGCGTCGCCGTGCCGATTCGCGGTCGCGGCGCGGCGGTGGCCGCGGTGTCGCTGTCGAGCCTGACTGCCGCCGAAACGGCGGCGCCGGACACCGCGCGGCTGGCTCGGGCGCTGGCCGAGATCGCCCGTGAGGCAGGGCGGATCCTCTGCCCTCGGTATGTGCGCAGGCGGTGAACGGGGCCGTCATCGGTGCGCCAGGGCCACGCCCGGATCATTTCCGATCCGCGGCTGCCGTCGCTGAGCGGAATGGCCGGAATTAGCGGCGCACTTGCTGAATCGCCTGCCTTTCACTGCGGAGAATTTTCGTTCGCAGTGCGCGACAGCGGCCGGGCTGCTTTCCTGGTGACGTCAGGATGGAAAGTCCGTGAGCAGCCGAGCCGGAGTCGGGGGAGCGATGCACCGGGTACCGATCCAGGAGCGGCCATTCCGTTCCGAATGGCTATGGTTTGCCGCAGGAGCGCTGGCCACCCTCGCGGTGGTCGTCTGGCTGGTGCGGCCGTCGGCGCCGACCTGTGGCGCCGCGCGTCCGCTCGACGAGGTGTCCGCACCGTCCGGATTCCCGGTGTCGGCTGTGACTTTCGCGCCGATCGGGCCGGATATGTCCGCTGAGGCGCGCTACTACGTGTTCGGCAGACAGGTGTCGTGTTCGTTCCGCGCGCTGCCGCCGGACGGCTACTATGCCGGGCTGTCCACTCCCGACTACGGGCGCGCCGACCTCTGCGGGGCCTATCTGGACATCGCGGGTCCACGCGGGTCGGTCCGGGCGCTGGTGGTCGACCACTGCCCGGCATGCGCTGCGGGGCAACTGGATTTGAGCGCGGCGGCGTTCGAGCGGATCGCCGATCCGCGCGACGGCGTGGCGCGGGTCGGCTACCGCTTGGTCCGCGACCCGCAACCGGCGCAGGAGTTGACCTACGAGGTACAACCGGATTCGTCCTCCTCCTGGTTCGGCATCCTTTTCGGCGGCACCGGGAATCCGTTGCGCGAGGCGGCTGCCCGCCCAGCCGATGGCGGGCCGTGGCGGCAGCTCACCCGGCGCGGGGACAACTACTGGACCGTTTCCGGCGCTGGACCCGGCCCGTTCACCGTGCGCGTGACGGACGTCTTCGGCAACGAGGCCGAGATCGCCGGTGTGGTGGCGGAGCCGGGCCGGTATCCGGCGGGTGCCCGGCTCTATTCGGGCGCGCCGTCTTTCACGTCCTCGCCGTCCCTCGCGACCGCGACGGGGCCCGTCACGGTCGCGTCCGGCTGCCTGCGGTAGCGATCAGGCCGGTTTCGCGGCGAGCGCGCGTCCGGCGGCGCGCCCGGAGAAGATGCACCCGCCGAGGAAAGTGCCCTCGAGCGCGTTGTAGCCGTGTACCCCGCCGCCGCCGAATCCGGCGACCTCGCCCGCGGCGTACAGGCCGGGGAATACTGTCCCGTCCGGCCGGACCACCTGGGAATTCAGGTCGGTCTGCAGGCCGCCCAAGGTCTTGCGCGTGAGGATGTTGAGCCGGACGGCGATCAGCGGGCCCGCGGCGGGATCGAGGATGCGGTGGGGTTTGGCGACCCGGCCCGCCCGGTCGCCGAGGTACCGGCGCGCGTTGGCGATCGCCATCAGCTGGCTGTCCTTGCCGTACTTGTTCGTCAGTTCCCGGTCGCGCGCGACGATCTGGCGTTCCAGGTCGTCGTAGTCGAGCTGGGGTCCGCGCGCGATCTTGTTCATGCCCTCGACCAGCTCGCGCAGCGTGTTCGCGACGACGAAATCGACACCGTGCTGCTTGAACGCCTCCACCGGCCCCGGCGCGCCCTTGGCGACGCGGCTCTTCAAGGTGAGCTTGAGATCCTTGCCGGTGATGTCCGGGTTCTGCTCGGAACCCGACAATGCGAACTCCTTCTCGATGATCGACTGGGTGAGCACGAACCAGGAGTAGTCGTAGCCCGTCTTCAGGATCTCCTTCATCGTCGTGTTCGTATCGAAGCCGGGAAAACACGGCGCGGGCAGGCGCTTGCCGTTGGCGTCGAACCACAGCGAGGACGGCCCGGGGATGATCCGGATGGCGTGGTCGGGCCAGATCGGGTCCCAGTTGACGATGCCCTCGGTGTAGTGCCACATGCGATCCCGGTTGACGATGGCGCCGCCCGCGGCCTCGGTGATGGCGAGCATCCGGCCGTCGACGTGCGCGGGCACGCCGGAGATCATGGTCTCCGGGCACGGGCCCAGTCGCTCGGTCGGCCAGTTGCGCCGGATCAGCTCGTGGTTGTGGCCGATCCCGCCGGACGCCACGATCACGGCCTTGGCGCGCAACTCGAACCCGCCGACTTCGGTCCGGGACGAGGCGCGGCCACGGTCCAGATCGGTGTCCTCCAGCACGGCGCCACGCACGCCGACCACCGCGCCGTCCTCCACGATCAATTCGTCCACCCGGTGGCGGAAACCGAAGCGAACCAGCCCGCGCCGTTCGCCCTCGAGCACGGGCTCGGCGAAGACCCGCACCACCTCGGGGCCGGTGCCCCAGGTGAGGTGGAAGCGCGGCACCGAGTTGCCGTGCCCGTCGGCGCTCGCGCCGCCGCGTTCGGCCCAGCCGACCAGCGGTGTGACGCGCAGGCCGAGTTCGCGCAGATAATCCCGCTTCTCGGTGGCGGCGAACCGCACGTACGCCTGCGCCCACTGCCGGGCCCATTTGTCCTCGTCGTCGCGATCGAACCCGGCCGAGCCGAGCCAGTCCTGCAGGGCCAGTTCATAGGAGTCCTCGATGCCGAGCCGCCGCTGCTCCGGGCTGTCGACGAAGAAGAGACCGCCCAGCGACCAGAACGCCTGGCCGCCGAGATTGTTGCGGTTCTCCTGGTCGAGCACGTGCACCGTGCGGCCGGCCTTGACCAGTTCGTGGGTGGCGACCAGGCCGGCCAGCCCGGCGCCGACGACGAGGACGTCCGCCTCGGGGCTGCTGTGGGACATGTTCATCCTTCGGTTGCGGTGCTGTAGGCCAGCACGACGTGGTGGAAGAGTTCGGTGCGGCGCTCGCGCACGGCATGGCTGTCCGGCTCCATCAGCACCTGCACGCTGGTGCCGTCGTGGACGGCGACGAGTGCCTGCCCGAATGCCTCCGGGTCGGGCACGGTGCGGCCGCCGCGTTCGAGCGCCGCGACGATCGTCGGCATGAGCGCGGCGACGATGGCTTCCTCGCGGGCGGCCATCACCCGGCGCAACGCGGGGGTGCGCAAGGCGTGCGCGGTGAATTCGGCGGTGATCCGGTACCAGCCCTCGTCGACCGGCACCGCCCGTTCCAGCCGCTGGACCGCGGCGCGGATGTCGTCGCTGCCGTCGGCCGCGATCTCGTCCAGGATGGCGGCTGCCTGGGTGAGCATCGCCGCGGAGCGCTGCTCCCACATGGCCAGGAACAGCTCGTCCAGCGAGCCGAAATTCGAGTAGAACGCTCCGCGGGTGAATCCGGCGCGTTCGCACACCCGCTCCACGGTGGCGCGGCCGAAGCCCTCCTCGGCGAACGCCTCGTAGGCGGCGGTCAGCAGCCGATTCCTGGTCTCGGCACGGCGGCGGGTGACCCGGGCCGGCGCGGCCTGCGCGGCGTCGGACGTCATCGGGCGCCTCCTCGTTCGAGGGCATCGGATACAGGAATGTACTCGATACAGGAATGTATCAGAGGTCGCCGGGCCGCGTGGCCGTATTTCCCGAGTAGGGTGATTCCGGCGCTCGCTACCGCCGGAGTGCCCCATCCCTGTCGATCCGATCGGTGCGAGGTGATCGATGAGCGAAGTGCGTGGCGATGCGCCCACGATGCGTTGCTGGCGGGTGCGCAGGCCCGGTCCGATCGAGAGCGGGCCGGTGGACGCCGAGCGGACACCCGTCCCCGAACCCGGTCCCGGAGAGCTGCTGGTGCGGGTGCTGGCTTGCGGTGTGTGCCGGACCGACTTGCATGTGGCCGAAGGCGACCTTCCGGTGCACCGCCCCGGGGTGGTGCCCGGGCACGAGGTCGTCGGCGAGGTGGCCGCGCTCGGGCCGGCCGCGGAAGGAGAGGGTTTCGCGGTGGGGGACCGGGTGGGCGTCGCCTGGCTGCGGCATACCTGCGGAGAGTGCAAGTTCTGTCTGCGCGGGGCGGAGAACCTCTGTCCGCGTTCCGCCTACACCGGCTGGGACGCCGACGGCGGCTACGCCGAATTAGCTTGTGTTCCTGCGGCTTACGCGCTGCGCCTGCCCGCAGGATACTCCGATGCCGACACCGCTCCGCTGTTGTGCGCGGGCATCATCGGGTACCGCGCGCTGCTGCGGGCCGCGGTGCCGCAGGGTGGGCGGCTCGGCATCTACGGTTTCGGCGGCAGCGCCCACATCGCCGCTCAGGTGGCCGTCGCACGCGGCGCGCAGGTGCACGTGATGACCAGGGACCCGGCGGCGCGGGAGCTCGCCGCCGCGCTGGGCGCGGCCTCCGTGCAGGGCGCGGCGGATCCCCCTCCCGTACCGCTGGATTCGGCGATCCTGTTCGCTCCGGTCGGTGAACTGGTGCCGCCCGCGCTGGCGGCGCTCGATCGGGGCGGGGTCCTCGCCATCGCCGGTATCCATCTCAGCGACATTCCCGCGCTGAACTACCAGCGGCATCTGTTCCAGGAGCGGGAGATTCGCTCGGTGACCGCGAATACCCGCACGGACGCCCGCGAATTCCTGGCTTTCGCGGGCGAACACCGAATACATCTGACCACGCACGGGTATTCCCTGGACATGGCCGATCGGGCGCTGGCCGACCTGGCGCACGGACGATTCGCCGGCGCGGCGGTTCTCGTCCCGTAGAACACGGTTCGGCGCTGACTCCGTATCGGTCGGATGGAGTTGCTTGACGGTCGGCAAAGCCGTTCTTACCTTCGCGGATATAGCCGAGAATTGTCACTGACAAGTGTCGCTCGGCTGTCTCACAACGGCGTGAGTAGGTGAGCACGATGGCCAACCGGAAGGTAATCCAGTTCGAGAAGTGGCGGGTAGCAAGGGCATTCGCCGTGCTACTGCTGGCAGCGGCATTCGGGGCCGCGACGGGAATGCACGCGTGGGCGGCATCCTGTGCGGCGGTCGATGTCGTCGTCGCGAGAGGCACCCATGAACCCGGGTATCTGGGTTCCGTGGTGGGCGATCCGCTGTACGACGCGTTGTGGCAGACGCTTCCCGTCGACTCCCAAGCGTATCGGGTGGACTACCCGGCCGACCTGCTCGACCCGTCCTCCATCAGCCGCGGCACCCAGGACATGACCGCCCACCTGATGTGGCAGGCCGCGCGGTGCCCCGAGCAGCGATTCATCCTGGTCGGCTTCTCCCAAGGCGCCGTCGTCACCCACGGAGTGCTCGGCACCGGCATCGTGACCGTGCTCGGTGGCATCCACACGCTGCCCGCGGAGCTGGAGTCCCGGGTGGCCGCGGTGCTGCTGTTCGGCGACCCGATCCGGCTGATCGGCTGGAACGTGCCGGACCCATACGCCTGGCGGACCGGAAACTACTGCGCGAGCGGTGATCCGGTGTGCGAAGGCGGCATCCGTCCGGCCGCGCACACGGACTACCGCTGGGCCATGTGGCCCGCCGTGGCGTTCGCGGTAGACCGGGTGTGACATCCCGGAACAGCAGGATGGGACCGGCCCCAAGCCGGTCCCATCCTCAGCAGTGCGCTGTTACCACTGCAAACCCGGGACGACGCGCGCGACGCGCGCCGCAGGCGTTGGCAGCGCCATGAGCGGCTTGATCACCGGCGCCAGCGCGGACAGGGGGCCGCCGGACGCTTCTGCGGCGGGCGCCGGGTCGGCCGGACGGCGGTGCGAGTCGCCTGCCGCCGCGCGGGACTCCCCGAACAGCCGGAAGCCCTGGTGCATGATCTGGCGCTTCACCGACGGCATCAGCAACTCGACCGCCTGGGCAAAGGTGCCGACCGGCGTGTCGATGCGATGCGGCCGGTCCACGAGCGCGCGCACCACGATCGCGGCGGCCTCATCCGGATCCGGCACCGGAAGCGAGCGGTACAGGTCGGTCGGCGCGATCATCGGGGTCCGCACCAGCGGCATCCGCACCGAGGTGAACGTGATCCCGGCATCCCGGTTCTCCACCGCGGCGATCTCGCTGAAGTTGTCCAGCGCCGACTTGCTCGCCACGTAGGCGGCGAACCGGGGCACCTTGGTCTGCACCGCGATCGAGGAGATGTTGACCACGTGCCCGAAGCGGCGCGCCCGCATCGACGGCAGCAGCCCGAGGATCAACCGAACGGCGCCGAAGTAGTTCACCGCCATGGTGCGCTCGAAGTCGTGCATCCGGTCGGTGGAATTGAGCACCGAGCGGCGGATCGAGCGGCCCGCGTTGTTCACCAGGTAGTCGACGTGGCCGTGGTCGTCGAGGACGCACTGCACCAGCTTCTCGACCGCTTCGGAGTCGGTGATGTCGCACGGATAGGTATGCGCCACACCGCCTTCCGCGCGGACCGCCTCGGCGGCGGCCGCCAGGTCGTCGTGACCGCGCGCGACCATGAGGACCGTGGCGCCGCGCCGGGCCACCGCGTGCGCGGTGGCCAGACCGATCCCGGAGGAAGCGCCGGTGATGAGCACGATCCGTCCGGCGAGCGGGTCGCCGGTGACCGACACGCGGCCGCGCTGCGGGTCGAGGTGATCGCGCCAGTACTGCCACAACCGCTCGGCGTAGCTGTCGAACGACGGCACGGTCAGTCCGGCGCCGCGCAGCTGGGCGCGGGTGGAGTCGCTGATGAACTCCGCGGAGAACGAGGTGTGCGGAGCGACTTCGGCGGGGATGCCCACCTGTTCCAGCAGGAAATCGCGCACGGCGGTGACGCCGGGGATGTGCGCGAGGCCGCTGAGGGCCAAGCCGCTGCCGGGCACGGTGCCGAGGCCGGTCGGGGCGCCCGCCGCGGCGGCGAGCGCGCGGTACACCTCGGCGAACGGCTGCGGTTCCGGGTTGACCAGGTGGAAGGTCCGTCCGTCCAGGCCGGGGCGGCGGATCAGTTCGCTCATGGCGGCCGAAACATAATCGACGGGAACGATATTCGTCGCGCCCAGATCGGGCAGCGGCAACGGCAGATCGGACGGCAGTGTGGCCAGCCGCGCGATCGCGCCGAAGAAGTAGTACGGGCCGTCGATCTTGTCCATCTCGCCGGTGCGGGAATCGCCCACGATGATCGCGGGCCGATACACCCGCCAGCGCACGCCGCGCGACTCGCGGACCAGCTTCTCGGCGGCGAATTTGGTGCGGTGATATGGCGAGGTCAGCTGCTGTCCGAGGTCGAAGTCCTCCTCGAAGAACTTGCCCTTGTGGTCGCCTGCCACCGCCACGGACGACACGTGGTGCAGCACCGCGCCCAGCTCGGCGGCCAGGGCCAGCACCGAGCGCGTGCCGGTGACATTCGCCGCGTGCGCGGTGTCCTCATCGGCCGTCATGTCGTAGACGGCGCCGAGGTGAACGATGTGGTCGGCTCGCGGCGCCTCGCACGCCAAGCCGAGCCCTTCGGCGGTGAGATCGCCGATCAGGGCGTAGACCCGTTCGGCGCCGCGCCAGCCCGAGGCGATATCGGTGAACTTCCCCAGCGACGTCTCGCGCACCAGCACGTGGACGATCGCTTCGGCGTCGTGGTCGAGCAGGTCTTGCACCACCCGCCTGCCGAGGAATCCGGTTCCGCCCGTCACGATGTAAGTGGCCATCGCACTCTCCTGCTGTTCACTCGAACCTTGTTGTCGCACAAGTCATCCGGCATGCGGCAATGGATGCGGACAGCGTGATTCGGCCCCCAGCGACAGACGTCGGGCCGAAAGTAGGAACACCTTCGTCCTGACTTATTACTCAACAGTAATCGACCGTCCGCGGCCCCGGCAAGCGATCATGACCCGTTCACCATGTGGGACTGATCACCCGTACGCGCAGGTCAAACGGTATGTGTTACAAAGATTTCCAGTTACCCGCGTTCTGGTCGAGTGTCCAGCAAATGAGTGGCGTCCGATGCCGCTACTTCTTCTCGACGCGGGCGGGTGGCGTCCGCAGGGGAGGCTTGTCGCGCAGGAATGTCTCGATGGCATCCAGGTCGGTCGGACCCACCGTGGTGTCGGAGCCCTCGGTGAAGACGGTGAATCCGTCGCCTCCCGAAGCCAGGAAGTTGTTGGTCGTGATGCGATAGGTGGCGACCGGGTCGAGCGGCTGACCTGCGATGCGGACACTGTCCGCGATCACCTTCGCGCCCGCGGGGGCGGTGCCGGAGTAGGCGTAGCCGATCCCCGCCGGAGACAGGATCGTCGCCCTGCCGGAGTCGTTCCACTGCTGCTCCAGCAGGCGCAGGATCTGGCTGCCGGTCAGCGTGAGCGTGACGACCTGGTTGCCGAACGGCTGGACGGTGAAGAGGTCGCCGTAAGTGACCGGTCCCTGCTTCAAATCCGCGCGCACGCCGCCGGGGTTCATGAACGCGGCGACGGCGGCGGCCGGGCCCGCGGTGGCCGACAGCATGGAATCGGCGATCACATCGCCCAATGGCGAGGTGCCCGCCGGTGCCGGATCGTGCGGGAGGGTGGTCGCGGTCGCGCCGACCACACGGCCCGCGCGCGGGCGGGACTGCTCGGTGTAGAAATCGATCAGCGCGGTCGTCGCCGCGTCGGGCGTCACCTCGCGGGTCACCACGCGGTTGACCGCGGAGGCTTGTACGCCGTCGCCGCCGAAACGCAGCGTGACATCGGTGACGAGCCGCCCGTACGAGGCTGCCTGCGTGATCACCTTGCCACCGACGGTGCACACGTAGGGCTGGTGGCTGTGGGCGGTGAAGACCGCACGGACCGCGGGGTCGATGCGCTCGGCCAGTCCCGTCACGTTCGGCGTGACGTTCGCGCACCCGTTGTAGTCCAGCGCCGTGCCCCGCTCGGGCCGCTGGGAACCGCCGTCGTGGACCAGAGCCACGATCGCCTCGGCGCCCGCCGCCTTCAGCTCCGGCACGTAGCGGTTGATCGCGGCGGCTTCGTCACCGAAGTGGAAGCCCCGGATGCCCTCGGGCAGCACGATACTCGCGGTTTCCGGCGTCACCGTGCCGACTACGCCGATCCGATGGCCGCCCACCTCCAGCATGGTCCACGGGCGCAGCGCGGGCGGCGGGCCGCCCTGCGCGTCGGTGACGTTCGCCGCCAGATAAGGGAACTTCGCGCCGGTGAACGGGGCGCCGGGCGAACATCCGTCATAGGCGCACCCTCCTCGCTGCAAGCGCGCCAATTCCACTACGCCGTCGTCGAATTCGTGATTGCCGGCCGCGGACGCGGCCACGCCCACGTCGTTGAGGAAGCCGATCGTCGGCTCGTCGTGGAACAGGCTGGAGACCAGCGGGCTGGCTCCGATGTTGTCCCCGGCCGCCAGCACGGCGCTGGCCGGATACGCCGCCTTCAGCCGGGCGAGATGGGTGGCGAGATACGCGGCTCCGCCCGCGTCGTATTCGGCGATCTTCCCGTTGGATCCGCTCGGCGGCTGCAAGTTCCCGTGCAGATCGTTGAAGCCGAACAGGTGCACTTCGTCCGGTTGGGCGGCACGCAGGTCGTTCGTCGAGATCAGGGGCACGATCCCGGCGGCCGTCGACGAGCCGGGGCCGGTGCCGGGATCGGACGTCGTGCCGCACCCTCCTACCAGAACGGCGCCGGAAAGACCGGCAAGAACCACGGCGATGCGACGGCGCGCTCTCATACCACGACTGTCCCACGGCGGCGGCGTTCGCGCACGACGGCCGAAAGGCTGCCCGCCGTAGGGCGATCGGGCTACTGTGCGGCCGGGAATTCCTCGGCGAGTTCCTCGAAGACCGCGGTGTTCAGCGCGAAGGCGCGCTTGCCCTCGTCGAGCACCCGGCGGCGCTCCAGATCGTCGAGGTCCAGCTGGTCGAGCAGGCCGCGGTATTCGCGCTTGAACGCCGCCGGATTGCGGACGCCGTCGAAGACGTAGAAGCGGACGCCGTCGCCGCGATGCGGCAGGTTCCACAGCTTCTCCGCGGTGCCGCGGATGACCTGCCCGCCGGACAGGTCGCCGAGGTAACGGGTGTAGTGATGGGCGATGTAGCCCGCGGGCCACTCGCGCGCGCACTCGTCGATGCGTTCGGCGTAGGCGGCGGTGGCGGGCAGCGGTTCCAGGCCGGTTCGCCAGCCGGGACC
This sequence comes from Nocardia beijingensis NBRC 16342, assembly GCF_001612785.1. Lineage (GTDB taxonomy): Bacteria > Actinomycetota > Actinomycetes > Mycobacteriales > Mycobacteriaceae > Nocardia > Nocardia beijingensis. The sequence goes on along the minus strand of NZ_BDBC01000080.1, from coordinate 14,766 downwards.
GAGCAGATGCGTGAGGTCGCGCTCGAGTTCGGCGGTGCGGGCCAGCTCGGGCCGGATGAACGGCCCCGCCACCGGGTCGTCGGCCAGCGTCGCCCACCGTTGTTCGAGCGCGCGGTAGATGAACCAGAGCTGACCGGTGTAGCGGTGATACGAGTCGACGCCGAGCGATCCGCCGAGCATGTCGCTCATGAAGCGGGAGTTCTCCGCCTCCGCGTGCTGTCGCGCGGTGGCGGTGCGGATCTGCGTCGAGAACGGCACTGCTTCCGACATGTCCGAACCACCTCACCTCACACCGGGGCGCCGCCCGATCGCGGCGCCCTGACCAGTTCGATAAGAGGTTACCGGGCCTGGGTTCGGCGCGCATGCGCCTCGCGGCTCAGTGCACGGGCGCCGATCGTCGGCGGCGCCGGACGATCGGGCGGCGCAGCGAGCCGAACCGGCGCAGTATCCGCGGCCTGCGCACGGTGCGGTCGCACCACTCGCCGAGGGTGACGCCCGCCGCGAGCGCACAGCCGATGCCGAAGGCCGACAGCAGCTGATTGCCCCCGATCAGCAGTTCGTCGTTGAGCAGCGCGTAGAGCCCGCGGTAGACCTTGAGGCCGGGAAGCAGCGGCGTGATGCCCGCGACGGCGACGACCAGCGGCGGTGTCAGCGCGCGGCGGGCCATCAGACCACCGGCCAGGCCGACCAGCGTCGCGGCGACGCCGGAGGAGATCACCGGGCCGAAACCGGCCTCCTGGATGGCGAGGAAGCAGATGATGCCCGCGGCGCCGCTGCCCGCCGCCGCGGCCAGCGCCCGCCGCTCGGCGTAGCAGGCGAGCGCGAACGCCAGGGCCGCCACCGCGCCGGCCAGGATCTTCACCGGCAGATCGGTGATGTCGCGGGATGAGGTCAGATAGACCGGCGGCACGGTGGCGTCGAGGAGATCGGCGATGCGCAGGGTGAGCGCGATGCCGGCGATGATGCCGCCGGTCATCATCATCACCTCGAGCATGCGGGCAGTGGCGGTGATCGGCGCGCCGGTTATCGCGTCCTGCACCGAGCCGACCAGCTGCAATCCACTCAGCAGCACGGTGATTCCGGCCGCGATGATCAGGGTCGGGTCGACGTCGATCCGCAGGCGCGCGGCGAGGCTCGCCAGCACGATGGCCGGGATCGCCGCGATGGCCCCGCCCACCATGTGCTGGAAGAAGAACGGAAGCCCGTAACGATTGAGAACGCGATTGGTGCGGTCGATCGCCGCGGTGGTCGCGAAACTGACCGCGGCCACGAGGGCGCCCGCACCGAGCAGCGCGGCGATCGCCGCCGCCATCAGCGACCACGCCGCGGTGGCCGTCCACCGGTGATACGGGTGCGGGGCCGAGGTGATCGCGTCCAGTGCGGCGCGGGCCTGCTGCGGCGGGACCACCTCGTTGCGGATCCGGCGGGTGAGCCGGTCCACGGCGGCGAGCCGGGTGAAATCCAGGGCGCGGTAGTGCACGATCCGCATGGTGCTGGCCGGTGGCAGCGCGGGGCCGCGGTCGGCCCAGATACGGATGGCGTCGTAGGTGACGTCGATGCTGCAACGGGACAGCCCGTAGGTGGCGGCGATGAACCGGACCGTCGTGGTGGTGTCCACCACGCCGGTGCCGGAGGCCAGCACCACTTCGCCGACCCGGACCGCGAGGTCGAGGACTTCGGCCACCCTGGCGTCGTCGGTGAGGTCGATCGGCTGCAACGGCGTCGGCGCGGTGACGATGGTGTCCGCGGTCGCCTGCCGGTCGGCGACCAGCAGGCCGACGGCCTGGGTGACGACCGGGATCGGCCGGGCGCGCCGCAGGCGAAGCCCGCGACGCCAGCCGAAGTGATCCACCCGTTCGGTGGTGGGATCGCCTACGGAAGTTGCGTCAGGACTCATGGAGGCGAACCTAGTCATCGGATGACTTCTCGGCATCCGTGCGGGTCGCGGCGGCGCGCCGGTTGTGCCCGGCCCCTTGGTGGGTCCGGCGATCCGTGGTAGAACTTGTTCTAATTTCGGCGATGGGAGCGCGTACGGTGCGGTACGGAATCGTGTTGTTCACCAGCGATCGGGGCATCACCCCCGCGGAGGCGGCGGTGGCCGCCGAGCGTGCCGGATTCGACACGTTCTATGTCCCCGAGCACACCCACATCCCCGTGGTCCGCGCCGCGGCGCACCCGCGCACCGGCGACGCGAGCCTGCCCGACGACCGCTATCTGCGGACCCTGGACCCGTGGGTCGCGCTGGGCACCGCCGCTTCGGTGACCGAGCGCATCGGGTTGTCCACCGCGGTGGCGCTGCCCGCCGAACACCATCCGATCACGCTGGCCAAGACCATCGCCTCGCTGGATCATCTCTCCGGCGGCCGGGTCAGCCTCGGCGTCGGATTCGGCTGGAACACCGACGAACTGGCGCACCACGGCGTGCCCGCGGGCAAGCGCAGGACGGTGCTGCGGGAACACCTGGACGCCATGCGTGCGCTGTGGACCGAAGAGGAAGCCCGCTTCGACGGCGAGTTCGTCACCTTCGGCGCCAGCTGGTCCTGGCCGAAGCCGGTGCAGAAGCGCATTCCGGTCCTGCTCGGCGCGGCGGGCACCGAGAAGAATTTCACCTGGCTGGCGAAGCACGCCGACGGATGGATCACCACGCCCACCGAGGACGACTTGGACCCGAAGATCGCTCTGCTGCACCGGGTATGGCGCGAGCACGAGCGCGCCGACAGCCCCGAGATCGTGGCGCTCGCCGGGCGGCACGACGCGGCGCAGTTGGCGCGCTGGGCCGAATCCGGCGTCACCGAAGCGGTTTTCGGACTGCCCGATCGGTCCGCGGAGGACGTCCGGGCCTATCTCACCCGCCTGGCGGGGAAGCTGGGAATCGAGCACGCCGGGTGACACGCTAGACGCGGCCGAAAGCGCCGTGTGTCGAGTCGAACCGCGTCCGACGCGAGTGGCCCGCGCGAAGTGGATTCGCGCGGGCCATGAAGGGGACCTGTCAGCGCAGGTCGCGGCGGCGGAAGGCGGTGATGCCGACGGCGAGCAGTGCCGCGGCGAGCGCGAGCAGCCACAGCAGCGGCTCGGCTTCGAATGCGGCGCCGGGCACCTTGGGCGGGTGGACGAACGGCACGAGATCGAGCATCCAGTGCGGCAGGCCGTCGAGCGAGCCGACGAAGAAGATCACCACCATGGCGCTGAGCACGCCCCACGCGACCGGCGCGAACCGCGGTGCGACGCCGTAGAGCGCGACCGCGATGCCCGTGACCACCCACACGGCGGGCACCTGCACGGCGGCCGCCGCCAGCGACTGGCCGAGCTTGGTGCCGAGGTCGCCGCCGGTGCCGCCGTAGACGATGCCGATCGCGACGCCGGCGATCAGCAGCGCCGCGGCGGGCCCGAGCAGCGCGAAGCCGATGTGGCTCAGCGCGTAGCGGACGCGCCCGACGGCGCCGGACAGCGTGGCCTCGACCCTGGCGCTGGTCTCCTCGTCGTGCAACCGCAGCGCGGCGGAGATCGAGTAGGCGGACGCGGCCGCGGCGAGCATCGTGATCGCGTAGGTGATGAAGGACTGCTGCAACTGCTGTGAACCGCCCATCCTGGTGACCATGTCACGGATGGACGCGCTGCCGTCGAGCATGTCGCCGACGCTGTCGACCGCGCCGCCGATCAGCAGTCCGTAGAGGGCGAAGCCGATCGTCCACGCCAGCAGGGTGCCGCGCTGCAACCGCCAGGCGAGCCCGAACGGGCCGGACAGGATCGGCGCCGCCGCGGACGGCCCAGGACGCTCGGCGATGAGCCCCGAACCGACGTCGCGGTTGCCGAGCAACGCGTACGCGCCCGCGGTGGCGAGCACGGCGAGGGCGGCGAACAGCAGCAGCACCCACCAGCGTTCCTCGGCGTACGGGCGGATCTGCAGCGACCAGCCGATCGGGGAGAACCAGGACAGCACACCGTTCCCGGCGTCACCGACCGCGCGCAGGGCGAAGGCCGCGCCGAGCGCGCCGAAGGCGACGCCGCGCGCCACCCTGGCGCCCGCGCTCACCTGAGCGGCGACCGCGGCGACCGCGGCCCAGACGATGCCAGACGCCGCTAGCGCGGAGCCGAAGGCGACCGATCCCCCGAGGGGCAGGTCGGTGCCGTAGAGCGACAGGGCGCACACGACCCCGGCGAGCACCGCGCCCGCGTAGGTCATGATCACGGTGGCGGTCAGGCCGGCGTAGCGCCCGATGCTGGTGGCGCCCACCAGTTCCGCGCGTCCGGTCTCCTCCTCGACGCGGGTGTGCCGGATCACCGTGAGCACCGTGGCGATGGCGATCATGGTGTACATGGCCCCGGCCTTCCAGGTGCCGATCGACCCGAGCGCCGAGCTGAACACCGGGCCGTACATGGCGATCAACGCGGGGCTGTCGGCCGTGGTCCGCGCGAAGCCGTCCAGGGCCGCCTGGTTGTCGTAGAGATCCTTGATGCTGACGACCTGGAACGCGGGCATCAATCCGATCAGCAGCGTCCACAGCGGCAGCACGATCCGGTCGCGCCGCAGATACAGCCGCAGCAACTGCCCGGTGCCGGCGAAGTCGCCGGAAACGCCGAAGGCCTGCGCCGCCGGGGCTCGGCCGGCGATGGCGGTGGTCATGCCCGCACCTTCTCCCCGGTGGCCGCGCCGGATTCGGCGCCGTGACCGTCGACGTGGTAGTGCCGCAGGAACAGCTCCTCGAGGGTGGGCGGCGTGCTGGTCAGACTGCGCACGCCCGCGTCGCCGAGCACCCGGATCAGTTCGCCGAGGTGCTCGTTGTCGACCTGGCAGCGCAGCGTGTGGTCGTCGAGTTCGATGTCCTCCACGCCCGGGATGCGGCTCAGATCGCCCGCGTCCCCGGTCAATTCGGCGGTGATCGACGTGCGCGACAGATGGCGCAGATCCGACAGCGACCCGCTCTCCACCGTGCGCCCGGCCCGGATGATGGTCACCCGGTCGCACAGCACTTCGACCTCCGACAGGATGTGGCTGGACAACAGGACGGTCGCGCCGCGCTCCCGCGCCTCGCGCACGCACTCCCGGAAGACCTGCTCCATCAGCGGGTCCAGACCCGAGGTCGGCTCGTCGAGCAGCAGCAGCGGAGCGTCGGAGGCCAGCGCCGCGACGAGCGCGACCTTCTGGCGGTTGCCCTTGGAATAGGTGCGCGCCTTCTTGCGGGGATCGAGATCGAAGCGCTCGATCAGCTCGTCACGCCGCCGCTCGTCGAGGCCGCCCCGCATCCGGGACAGCAGATCGATGGTCTCCCCGCCCGACAGCGACGGCCAGAGCGTGACATCGCCCGGCACATAAGCCAATTCGCGGTGCAGGGCGACCGCGTCGGCCCACGGGTCGCGGCCGAACAGCCGCGCTTGTCCGCCCGTGGCGCGCAGGATGCCGAGCAGCACCCGGATGGTGGTGGACTTGCCCGCGCCGTTGGGGCCGAGAAAGCCGTGGATCTCGCCTTCGGCGACGGTGAGGTCGAGGCCGTCCAGCGCGGTGACGTGACCGAAAGTCTTACGCAGATCGCGGACTTCGATGATGTCGGACATCACTTCTCCTTGGTGAATGTGTCCAAGATCGTGGGATCGGTGAGCAGCCCCTGGGTGTAGAACTCGAGGGCCGGTGGGGTGAGTTCTTCGCTGAGTTCGCGAATCGCCTTGCGATAGTCGATCTTCTCGTCGCGGTGCTGGCGCATCTGCATGTACAGCATCGTTGCGCCGACGTTGAGCATCATCAGGTATCGGGCGCGTGCCGCCGGGTCGCGGCTCGGTTTGATCGTGCCCGCCTCGACCGCCTTCTCGAGGTATCCCTCGGCATCGGCGGCCATGTGCTCGAACAGTGATTCCGCCATCGGTCCCCCCGCCTGCAGGCTGCGCACCATGTAGGCGACCAGCGGCGCGTACGACTCGATCTCGGCCAGGGCGTCGAGCATGCCCGTCTTCATCGACGACGCGGTGATCGCCTTGACCTTCTCGTCGCGGATCAACTGCAGCACCCGGTCGTCGCAGGCGGCCCGTAGGCCGTCCTTGGAACCGAAGTGATGGTTGACCAAGCCGGGGGAGACGCCGGCGGCTGCGGCGATCTTGCGGACTCCGACCTGGAAACCGTGTTCGCCGAACACCTCGATCGCGGTATCGCGAATGCGCGCCGCGGTGGTCAGATCCTCGGCGGATCCTTGCGGAACGGACTGTTGGTTAAACACATGTTCAGTATATTAAACACTCGTTCAACGGTCGAGCAAGACCTCGCGCCGACTTGTCCTGCGTCACGGTTTGCCGCGCGTGAACGGGGCTATCGTCGAGACATGACTAGCGGCACGGCAACGACGGCGGACCACCTTCGCGCGGCACTCGACGGACCATGGGCGGCTGTCCGGGACGAAGCCCGGACCTTGCTGGCCGGCGAGGAGTTCACCGCCGATCCCTACCTGGACTACAAGGCCGCTCGGGCGCGGGTGCTCGAGCAGATGAAGGCGATCTCCACCATGGGGTTCGCCGAGCGCGGCTTCCGCAGGGAGAACGGCGGCACCAGTGAGCCGGGCGCCGCGGTGGTCGGCCTGGAGATGCTGGCGTACGCGGATCTGTCGCTGTGGGTCAAATCGGGCGTGCAGTGGGGGCTCTTCGGTGGCGCCGTGGAGAACCTCGGCACCGAACGGCACCGCGAGTACATCGAGCGGTTGATCTCGCTCGATCTGCTCGGCTGCTTCGCGATGACCGAGTCCGGGCACGGCAGCGATGTCGCGAACCTGGAGACCACGGCGACCTACGACCCGGAAACCGAGGAGTTCGTGGTGCACTCGCCGACGCCGTCGGCGCGCAAGGACTACATCGGCGGCGCGGCCGAACACGCCAGGATGGCCGCGGTGTTCGCGCAGCTGATCACGCGCGGGGAGAACAAGGGTGTGCACTGCCTGCTGGTGCCGATCCGCGACGAGAACGGCGCCGATCTGCCCGGCGTGACCACCTACGACGACGGGCTCAAAGGCGGCCTGCCCGGCGTGGACAACGGGCGCATCGTCTTCGATCACGTGCGCGTGCCACGGGAGAACCTGCTCAACCGCTACGCCGACGTCGCTCCGGACGGCACCTACAGCTCCGAGATCGAGAACCCCAGCCGCCGGTTCTTCACCACGCTGGGCACCCTGGTCCGCGGCCGGGTCAGCGTCGGCGGCGCGGCCGCGGCGGGCGCGCGCGTGGCCTTGAGCATCGCGGTCCGCTACGCACTGCAGCGCCGACAGTTCTCCGACCCCGACACCGGCGTGGAGACCGTGCTGCTGGACTACCGCAGCCATCAGCGCCGCCTGCTGCCGCTGGTCGCGAAGTCCTACGCGCTCGCGTTCGCGCAGAACGACCTGGTGCGGCGCATGCACCTGGTGCAAACCGGCCAGAATCTCGAGCCGGGCGCGCAGCGCGCGCTGGAGAAGCGCGCCGCGGGATTGAAGGTCGCGCAGACCGCCCATGCCACCCGCGCCATCCAGGAATGCCGCGAAGCGTGCGGCGGAGCGGGGTATCTCACGGAGAACCGGCTGGTCACCCTGAAGGCCGACACCGATGTCTTCACCACCTTCGAAGGCGACAACGTCGTGCTGACCCAGTTGGTGGCGAAGGAACTGCTCACCGCCTACGCCGACGAGGTGCGCGACCTGGACGCGCTGGGCTGGGTGCGCTTCGCCGCGACCATGGCCGGTGACGTGGTGCGCAAGCGGTCCGGTGTGCGTCAACTGATCCAGACCCTGCGCGACCGCGGGGACGACTCCATCGACGAGGGCGACCTGTCGCGCCGGGTGGTGCAGTTGCAATTGTTCGCCGACCGCGAGGACTACCTGGTCCGCACCGCCGCGCACCGGCTGCGCGCCAGGGCCGAGGAGACCGGCCCGTTCGAGGCGTTCAACAACGCCCAGGACCACATCCTGGCCGCGGGCGCGGCGCACATCGACCGGCTGGTGCTCGAGGCGTTCATCGAAGGCATCTCCGACATCGAGGACCCGGCCGCGCGCGAACTCGCCGATTGGATGTGCGACCTGTTCGTCTACTCCACCATCGAGGAGAACCAGGCCTGGTACATCATGCACCGGTTCATGTCGGTGGACCGGGCCAAGGCCGTGCGCCGCGGGGTGAACGAACTGGTCGACCGGCTGCGTCCGCACGCGCTGACCCTGGTGGAGGCCATGGGCGTGCCGGAGACGATGCTGCGCGCGGCCATGCTCGACGACGCCAGCGTCTTCCAGCGCGACCAGCCGGTCCCGGCCTCGTCGTAGCGGCCCGGCCGCCGCGCTCGCGGGCGGCCGGTCAGCCCGGTCCGTACGTCGTGAGCGCGGTGACCAGGAACCACACGACCCAGACGAAGCCGATGACCATGCCGATGGCCAGCACGGTGCGCATCACCGCGCGCCCGAAGTCCAGGTCGCCGGACTCGCGCGGGTACAGCTTCCACGGGCTGTACCAGGGCGCCCTGATGACGAAGCCGGACGCCTGCGCTTCCCGTTCGGCCTGGGCGAGTTCCTCCGCGTAGGCCTCGGCCTGTGCCTGGTTGGGCCCGCCGTGCCAGAGCGTGATGTCGATCGGGCCGAGGAAGCCCTCGTTGAGCAACTCCTGCGGCGCGGGCAGGTACGGCAGGATGCCGAGACCGCGGAACGCGACAGCGACGTCGTTGGCCGTCCAGAGGAATTTCTCCTCCGTGGCGAGCGCGTCGAAATAGTGCCGCAGCCGCCTCGGGTCGTCGCCGATGATCACGTCGAAACTCGGGTCGGCCCACCGCTGTTCGAGCTTCAGCTGGGCGCCAGGCATCGGGACGAGCAGCGCGACGCCGTGCACCACCCGCTGCCCGAGGCCGCGGGCGGCCAGCCATTCCTGCAACGCGAAGGTGTGCTCGCGGGACTTGTCCAGCGGCGTGCGGCGGTCGCGGCTCTCCGTCGCCACCGGCTCGCCGTTGACGGTCCACTCGCCATTCAGCGGGACCTCCAGCACGCCGTCCTGGCGAGCGGTCAGCGCGTCGGCCTCGATCACCACGCAGCTGGTCGGGGTCCAGACCACGGCATCGAACTGGTGCAGGCGATCCTTGTGGAACAGGCTGCAGGTGATGGTCGCGACACCGTGCGGACTGTCGGGGTCCTTCCAGGTGCGCAGCCAATCGATCAGCGCCCGCTCGGCATTGGTGCCTGCGGCGTTCTGGACTCGCACGAGCATTGGCGTCCACCCTTCACGTCGGCACTCGACAGTGGACAGGATACGAGGTGCCGCAACGGATTCGCCGCGCCAGTGCCGCCCGACGGCGTGTCGGGCGCGCAGCGCGGCGGCCGGGCTAGTCCGGTTGCTCGGCGTCGATCCGGCCCGCGCGCACGGCCTCGGTCAGTTCGGCATGGTCGGCTTCGGTGCGGTCGGCATAGCGCACCGCGAACGCGGCCACCGCGTCGTCGAAGCGCTCGTCGCCGTCCAGATATCCCGCGAGCAGACGCGGGTCCAACGAGCGGGAATGGGCCCTGGCCAGCAGCGCGCCCGCCAGCCGCCCGTAGTCGTCGAGATCGTCCGCGGGCAGCTCGGCGGGATCGATGCTGCCCTTCATATTGCGGAACTGCCGGACGATGAACGGCACTTCCGCGCCGTCGCCGCCAGGGACGATGGACGTCCAGCCGAGCAGGATGTCCGACTCGGATTGAACGAGTCTGGCGCCCCGTACGATTCGCTCACCCTCGTGCCGGACGGCGGGCGTCGGCAGGAACGGGGCCAGCGCCGCCGCCGCGGCCTGCTTCACGTGCAGGACCAGCGCCTCGCCGTCGTTGCCGTGCAGCAGCGCCAGGTAGCTGTGCAGGCCGACGCTGCCGGTCCCGACGATCCGGAAGGCGATGTCGGACACCGCGAAACGGGCCAGCAGGTTGCGCCGCGACTCGGGCAGGGTGTCGGCGTAGCGCTCCAGCCCACCGATCACCGCCTCCGCGACGCGCTCGTCCACCGCCGTCAGAATCGGGGGATCGCTGACGAAGCGGTGCTTGCGGATGCCGGTCTGGTGATCCTCGAGGTGCTCGGTCCACTTGGCGACCACTTTGGCGCTGGTGTTCTTGCGCGCCTTCTTCGCCGCCTTCTTGAAGTCGTCGAGCAGGTCGTCGGCCTTGGCCCTGGCGAGCACCGACTCGTCGGGCAGCGCGCACCAAGATGTCATGAACGGCATCGCGGCCAGCTCCGCCACGGCCAGTCGATAGGAACGGGCGGCGTCGCGCGCCGCGGTGCGGCACTCGTCCTCGTCGGCGCCCCCCTCCCGCCCGGCCAGCACCAGACCGGCTGCGAGGCGCTCCAGGTCCCACTCCCACGGACCGGGCACGGTCTCGTCGAAATCGTTGATGTCCATGATGATCTCGCCGCGCGCGGTGCCGTACAGGCCGAAATTCGCCGGATGCGCGTCACCGCAGAGCTGGGCGGTGAGACCACTGTCCGGGCCACCGGCCAGATCGGCCGCCATCAAACCCGCCGCGCCACGGTAGAAGGTGAACGGCGAGGCGATCATCCGCCCGATCCGCAGCGGTATCAGATGCGGCAACCGGCCCGCGTTGCTCGCCGCGACGAAGTCGAGCACGCCCGGACGCCGGGCGCCGGTGGCCTCCCGGTCCCTCGCGACGACCGGAACCCGCTGCCGCAGCGCGCGTCCCCTGGCCAGCACCTCCTCCGCGGGAACATAGGAGCGCAGGTCGATACCACTGTCTGACACAACGGATCACGCTAGCCGGTGGCAACCGTGCGTGCCGTGTGGTGTCGGACTCACGGAGCCGGGATGCGGGGCGGCGCCGGCTCGATCGGCAACCGCAGCGCGCCCGGCGCGTCCCCGGGCACGGCGGGTCGGGCGGGCGGCACCGCGGCGATGCGCCGGTAGGGCGACCCCAGTTCCGGTCGAGGGTCGGGATCGTCGCGGTTGGGCCAGAACGCCATCGCGCGCTCGGCTTGCGCGGTGATCGTCAGCGAGGGGTTCACGCCGAGATTGGCGGTGACCGCGGAGCCGTCCGCGACGTGCAGGCCGGGATGGCCGTAGATCCGCTGGTAGGGGTCCACCACGCCGGTGTCGGGGCTGTCGCCGATCACGCAGCCGCCGATGTAGTGGGCGGTGGCCGGGATGTCGAACACGTCCATGATGAGCCCGTGGGTGTCGCCGTCGACCTTCGCGCCGAAGCGCCTGCCGATGTCGTGGGCCAGCGGGATCCAGGTCGGGTTCGGCTCGCCGGTGCCCTGCCTGGTGCGCAGCCGCCCGCGCTTGCGGAACGAGGTCAGCGAGTTGTCCAGCGACTGCATGATCAGCAGGATCACCGATTTCTCCGAGGCGTGCCTGGCGTCGAGGCTGCGCAGGAACACCAGCGGATGCAGCACGATCGCCAGCAGGAAGCGCAGGAAGCGGAACGCGCCGCCGTCCACGATGGGCACCGACATCGGGAACAGCGCGTTCTGGCCCTTGCCGTAGTGACACACCTCGACGTGGGTGTCGGGCTCCGGGTGGATCGATGAGGTGATCGCGATGCCCTCGGCGAAGTCGCGGCGGGCCCGGCTCACCACGTTGAGGATGGCCTCGGAGTTGCTGCGGGTCAGCTCGCCGAGGCGGGGGGAGAGGTGCGGCAGCACGCCGTCGTCGCGCATCTTGTGCAGCAGTTTCTGGGTGCCCAGCGCGGCGCCCGCGAACACCACCTGCTCGGCGGTGAAGGTTCTGCGTTGCTTGCGGATCCACCGGCCGGAGCGCTCGGTGTCGACGGCGTACCCGCCGCCGGGCAACGGCCGCACGGCGGTGGCGGTGGTCAGCGGGTGCACCCGCGCACCGGCCTGCTCGGCCAGGTAGAGATAGTTCGTGGTGGTGGTGTTCTTGGCGTTGTGCGGGCAACCGGTGAAGCAGCGCGCGCAGTGCACGCAGCCGTTGCGGCGCGGGCCCGCTCCGCCGAAGTAGGGGTCGTCGACCTCGGTGCCGGGATCGCTCTCGTTGAAGAACACCCCGACATCGGTCGGGTGGTAGGTGTCGGCCACGCCGAGGTCGTCGGCGATCTCCCGGATCACCTCGTCGGCCGGAGTCGTGCGCGGGTTGGGCGCGACACCGAGCATGCGCTTGGCCTGGTCGTAGTAGGGCGCCAGTTCCGCGCGCCAGTCGGTGATGTGCGCCCACTGCCGGTCGGTGTAGAAGTTCGGCAGGGGCTCGTAGAGGGTGTTCCCGTAGATCAGCGAGCCGCCGCCGACGCCCGCGCCGGAGAACACCGCGCACTTGCCGAGCAGGCTGATCCGCTGCGGACCGGTGAGGCCGAGGCGCGGCGCCCAGATCGATTTGCGGACATTCCAATTCGTGCGCGGGATGTCCTCGGCGTTCCAGCGGCGGCCCGACTCGAGCACGCCGACCCGGTAACCCTTCTCGGTGAGCCGCATGGCGCTGACACTGCCGCCGAAGCCGGAGCCGATCACCACCACGTCGTAGTCGAATGCGGACATGACTTCCTCTCGCTCCCCGGCCACACGGTGAGAAATATTTCAAATCATTCTGTCATCGCCGTGCTGTGGCGGGAACCATCCTCGCACGGGCACGCCACCCCGATATCCGGAAATTCGGCCCGTGCGGATGGCGATGACCGGGCTCGGTGGGGTATGCACGGGGCGTGACAACCGAATCGGGCACCGCCCAACCGGAGGAACGCGCCGCCGACGGCGGAGTGCGGGGCGTCTTCGCCGACCGCATCCTGACCGTCCCGAACGTGCTGAGCGTGCTGCGCCTGCTCGGCGTCCCGCTGTTCCTGTGGTTGCTGCTGATCGAGCGGGCCGATGGCTGGGCGTTCGCTCTCTTGGTCCTCAGCGGCGTCACCGATTTCCTGGACGGCAAGCTCGCCAGGCTGCTCGAGCAGTCCTCCCGGCTGGGCGCCCTGCTCGACCCGTTCGTCGACCGGCTGTATCTGGTCACCACGCTGGCGGCCTTCGTCATCCGCGGCCTGATCCCGTGGTGGGTGGCCGTGATCCTGGTGGGGCGCGACCTGGTGCTCACCGCGACGCTGTCGGTGTACAAGCGCCGCGACCTGCCCCCGCCGGAGGTGATCTACCTGGGCAAGGCGGCCACCTTCGCGCTGATGTCCGCGCTGCCGTGGCTGCTGGCCGGGCAGATGGACTGGGCCGCCGCCGGTTTCGGGCGCGCCTTCGGCGGAGCGCTGCTGATCTGGGGCACCGCGGTCTACGTCTGGACCGGCGTGCTCTACACCGCCAAAGCCATCGCGGTCGCAAGAGCGATACCGGCTGTGGGGCATCGGACGGCCTAGCCGATAGAGTTTGCGTGCAACGTTCAAACGAAAGGACGGCCTGTGACCCAGACCCCCGAGGATCTGCGCTACACCGAGGAGCACGAGTGGGTACGCCGGATCGCCCCGACCCGGGTGCGGGTGGGCATCACCGACTACGCCCAGTCTCAACTCGGTGACGTTGTGTTCGTGCAGCTGCCCGAGACGGACGCGGACGTGGCCGCCGCGGACAGCATCGCGGAGGTGGAGTCGACCAAGAGCGTGTCCGACATCTACGCGCCGCTGAGCGCGAAAGTCGTTGCGGTGAACGACAAGCTGACCTCGGAGCCGGAGACGTTGAACACCGATCCCTACGGTGACGGGTGGCTGTTCGAGTTGGAGGTCGGCGATGCGGCGAGTCTCGACGCGACGCTCGGTGAACTGCTCGATGCCGCAGGTTATCAAGGAGTTATCGGGGGCTGAGGCAGCCTTCCCAGTTCTACCTGCACGGGTGTGGCCCGGCAGGGTACGGTCAATGCCAACAGATGCACCCGGCGGCTGCGCCGGGAATCTAGAGACTCGACGGCAGGTCGTGGTGCCAGAGGCATCACCTGCTTGCATGGATAATCAGGTTCGAGGAGGAGAGAAACGGTGAGCGAGAACAAAGACCCGGGTTACGGGGAGACCGCGGCCGAGACGACGTCGGTCTTCCGCGCGGATTTCCTGAACGAGGTCGACGCGTCGCGCTCCGGAGAGCCGACCGGCGAGCAGCCGGTCCAAGGGGTCGAGGGTCTGCCCGTTGGCGCGGCCCTCCTGGTCGTCAAGCGCGGCCCGAACGCGGGCTCGCGATTCCTGCTGGATCAGCCGACCACGTCGGCGGGGCGCCACCCCGACAGTGACATCTTTCTCGACGACGTCACCGTCAGCCGCAGGCACGCCGAGTTCCGTCAGGACGACGATTCCTTCCAGGTCGTCGACGTGGGCAGCCTGAACGGCACGTATGTGAACCGGGAGCCGGTGGACTCCTCCGAACTGCAGAACGGTGACGAGGTCCAGATCGGCAAGTTCCGGCTGGTGTTCCTCACCGGACCGCGCGCCCAGGTGTCCGACTCGTCGGCGGGCGCGGGGAGTCTATGACAGCGTCGGCGCCGGGTCGCGCACTCATGAAAGGCTCGGAGTCATGAAGGACCTGGCGCTGTGACCGGTGCGGCGCAGTGGGCACGCGGAGGGATGTCGATCGGCTCCGTGCTCGACCTGCTGCGCCCCGACTTTCCCGACGTCACCATCTCCAAGATCCGCTTCCTGGAAGCGGAGGGCCTGATCCGGCCGGAGCGGACGCCTTCGGGCTACCGCAGGTTCTCCGTGGCGGATGTGGAACGGCTCCGGTTCGTACTGACCGCGCAACGCGACCAGTACCTGCCGTTGAAGGTGATCAAGGAACAGCTCGAGGCAATCGACAGCGGGGCGGCGACGCTCGGCGTGCGGGAAGCCCGCGCCCGAGCGCACTCCGTCCGGCCCGGTGCGCCGGAATCCGGGCGTGGCGCGCCCG
>NZ_BDBC01000079.1 GCF_001612785.1 Nocardia beijingensis NBRC 16342 | reverse complement strand
CCGAGCGTGGCGCGCGCCCGGTGGCCGCGCCGCGCAGGCTCGGTGTCGTGCCGAGCGAGATCTCCCCGGAAGACCTGCGGTTCGATCACGAGATCCGGGTCACCCGGGCCGATCTGCTCGAGCAGGCGGGGATCGAGGAGAAGTTCCTCAACGACCTCATCCGGGCCAACCTGATCACGCCGGGCCCGGCGGGATACTTCGACGCGGACGCCGTCACGCTGGCCAGAACGGCGCGGGCGATGGCCGAATTCGGTTTGGAGGCACGGCATCTGCGTGCCTTCAAGCTCGCCGCCGACCGGGAGGCCGCGCTGGTGGCGCAGATCGTCGCCCCGATCGCGAAGAGCCGGGACGCGGGTGCGCGCGCCCGCGCGGAGGAGACGGTGCGCGAACTGGCCGCGCTGTCGCTGACCTTGCACACCTGTCTGGTCAAGTCCTCGGTCCGGGGCTCGCTCGGGGGCTGACCCCCGCCGGGCTCCGGAGCCCTGAGGTCGCGGCGACCCAACACCCTGATCTCCGCTGTGCAGACGGATCGCTGGACCGGTGCCGGTTCGCCTAGACTCGTGGTACGGCGAGCTCTGCAGCGGTCATGCCGGGCCGGCGGCGAGTATGGGAGGCAGTGCGATGAGCGAAATGCGCGTGATCGGCATCCGTGTCGAGCAGCCACAGAACCAGCCCGTGCTGTTGCTCCGCGAAGTGGCGGGCGACCGGTATCTGCCGATCTGGATCGGGCAAGCCGAGGCGACGGCGATCGTGCTCGAGCAGGAGGGGGTGACCCCGATCCGCCCGCTGACGCACGACCTGATCAAGATCCTGATCACCGAGCTGGGGCACACCCTGAAGGAAGTGCGGATCGTCGATCTGCAGGAGGGCACCTTCTACGCGGATCTGGTCTTCGAGAACGATCTGCGGATCTCGGCGCGACCGTCGGATTCGGTTGCGATCGCCTTGCGGGTGGGTTGCCCGATCCATGCCGAGGAGTCGGTTCTGGAGGAAGCCGGTCTCGTCATGCCGGACGAGCGCGAGGACGAGGTGGAGAAGTTCAAGGAATTCCTGGAGTCGGTGTCTCCCGACGACTTCAAGGCGACCGATAGCTGAAGTAGAGGTCGAGACTTTCCCCGCGCGTCGCGTTTGGCTCGATGACGCCGCTGGCTGGACAATCGTGGGGAGTAATCTCGACAGTTGGGCCACGACCGTTTCGGCCGAATCCGCACCGATTCGGTCGGTGACGGCGCCGGGTCATCGATGAGGCTGGGAATGCGTCGGCGAAGCAAGGGAGTGGTCAGTGGCAGAGCAATCGCAGGATGTGGTACAGCCAGGACTGTTCCCCGACGACTCGGTACCCGACGACATGGTCGGCTATCGCGTGCCCAGTGCGTGTCAGGTGGCGGGAATCACCTACCGGCAGCTCGACTACTGGGCGCGCACCGGTCTGGTGGTGCCCTCCATCCGCAGCGCGGCGGGTTCGGGTAGTCAGCGGCTGTACTCGTTCAAGGACATCCTGGTCCTGAAGATCGTCAAGCGGCTGCTCGACGCGGGCATCTCGCTGCAGAACATCCGGATCGCCGTCGATCATCTGCGCAGTCGAGGGGTGCAGGACTTGGCGGGGATCACGCTGTTCTCGGACGGCACCTCGGTGTACGAGTGCACCTCGGCCGAGGAGGTCGTCGATTTACTGCAGGGCGGGCAGGGCGTCTTCGGGATCGCGGTGAGCGGCGCCATGCGCGAGCTGACCGGGGCCATCGCGAACTTCCCCGCGGAGCGCGCGTCGGCGATCACCGAACGTCCGGAGGACGAGCTGTCGTTCCGTCGCAAGGCGCGGATGAACCGCAAGACGGGCTAGGTTTCGCGCGGTTCGGCGAACACAATGAACAAAACGCTCTCACGGCCGGGTAAGGCGTGCAGCCTCCCGGCCGTGGTGCGTGACAGCGCCGTCGGCGGCGGGAAGGGCCGGCGGCAGCGAGAGGGGGGCGTTATGCAGACAGGCGACATCACCGGGCTCGTCGGCCCGATCGGCCGCATCGATGCGTTCCCGACCGTCGACGAGCTGAACCGATTCGCCGACGTGCTGGCGGCCGGTCATCCGGACCGGATCTCGATCACCGAGCTCGGACGTTCCCGCGGGGGTGACCCGATTCGGGAGGTGACGGTCGGATCCGGCGACCGGCACATCCTGGTGTTCGGCAATCCGCATCCGAACGAGCCCATCGGCATGGCCACGATCCGTCACCTGCTCGGCAGGATGGCGGCGGACGAGGCGGTGACGGTGGGCGCCACTTGGCATTTCCTGCTGTGCGTCGACCCGGACGGCACGCGGCTGAACGAGGGATGGTTCACCGGTCCGCACACCAGAACCGGTGTGGCGCGCGGCTTCTACCGGCCACCCGCCATCGAGCAGCCGGAATGGTGCTTCCCGACCGAGTGGCGGGGCAGGCGGGTGGGGGTGCCGTTGCCGGAGACGAAGGCGATGATGGCGTTGATCGACCGCACGCGGCCCGCGCTGATCGCCTCGCTGCACAACGCGGAATTCGGCGGTGGGTTCTTCTACACCTCCGGCGGCGCTCCCGAGTACTGGTCGGCGCTGACCGCGGGCCTCTCCGCCGCCGGCGTGCCGATCCACCAGGGCGAGCCCGACGCGCCGGGCGCTCGCACGCTGGCGCCGGGGGTGTTCGAGCTGCCGCTGTTCGGGGCGATGGCGGATCTGCTCGCGGCCCAAGGCCTCGACGCGGTCGCCGCGCTGGGCGGGGGCGGCTGCCGGGACTACGCGGCGCGGTACGGCACGGCGATCCTGGTCTGCGAATTGCCGCTCTGGGTGGACTCGCGCATCGGTGACGGCTCGGCGGGCGACCGGGTGCTCGGCGACCTGCTCGACGCCACGGCCGCCGACTATCGGGCCATGGCCGATGTCGCCGCCGAGGTACTGGCCCGCGTCGACGGCGCACTGAGCGGTCGCAGCCCGTTCGAGCGGTCGGTGCGCGCGCTGGTCGCCGGGTTGCCCGCGCTCGCCGTGAGCAGACAGTCCGTGCCGCAGCGGGATCGGATCGCGACCAGGGGCGAGATCTTCGTCGAGCAGTACGACTGGACCGCGATGCTGCGCCTGCGGCTGGGCGGCATGCTGCTGCGCCTGCTGGAGGACGAGTACGCACGCGGCGGCGCCACGGTGCTGGCCGCCGAGCGCGACCGATTCGCCGCGGTGTTCGACCGATGGTGCGCCGACGTGGAGCACAACGCGCCCGGCTTCGCGGTGCCACTGGCTCGTCTGGTCGGCATTCAAGCGGAGTCGATCCTGCTCGCCGCGACGAGGCTGCGCGCAGGACTGGCCATCTGACGGGCGATGCCCGCTCGCTCCGCGAGTGACCAGAACGACACGGGGCGGGCGGGGTCCCGTGGCGCGCTCCGGCGTGTCGTCGGCTTAGACTGGCGGTGCGTCGCCGCCGTGCGGGAGAGCCTCGGTCCGGAAACGAGTCCGAGCGCCGAAGGAGCAGCACCTCCCCGTCAATCTCTCAGGCAAAAAGGACCGTGCGGGCTTCGACGCCTCTGGAAAGCGGCGGCTTCGAGCCGCCCGCCCATGGGGAAAGGGACTCGGCCACCGGTCGTGGTACCCGAATCTCTCAGGCGCCACGACAGAGGGGGAGGGCCGGTACCCGTCGACCGCCCGGTCGACCCCGCCCGACCTTGGGAGCTGTTGTGACTCGCTCATTCGCCGACCGCCATATCGGACCCGACCAGGAGGAACTGGCCCGGATCCTGGACGTCGTCGGCGTGTCGTCGCTGGACGAGCTGGCCGCCGCCGCGCTGCCCGCCACCATCCTGGACGGCGACGGCCTGGCCGGGCTGCCCGCCGCGGGCTCCGAGCACGAGGTGCTCGCCGAACTGGCCGGACTGGCCGCGTCCAACACCGTGGCGACCTCGATGATCGGGCTCGGCTACTACGACACGCTGACCCCGCCGGTGCTGGTGCGCAATCTGCTGGAGAACCCGGCCTGGTACACCGCCTACACGCCCTATCAACCCGAGATCAGCCAGGGCAGGCTGGAGGCGCTGCTCAACTTCCAGACCATGGTGTCGGAGCTGACCGGCATGGATGTCGCCAACGCCTCCATGCTGGACGAGGCCACCGCCGCCGCCGAGGCGATGACGCTGCTGCGTCGCGCGGGTCGAAACAAGTCCGCCCGGCTGGTCGTCGATCGTGACCTGTTCCCGCAGACCAAGACGGTGCTCTACACCCGGGCCGAGCCGCTGGGCCTGGAGATCGTGGAGGCGGATCTGTCCGCCGGGGAGCTGCCCGAGGGAGAGTTCTTCGGTGTGCTGGCGCAAACTCCCGGAGCTTCCGGTCGCATCGTCGACCTGACCGAGGTGATCGCCGCCGCACACGACCGTGGTGCCCTCGTCGCGGTCGGGGCCGATCTGCTGGCGATGACGCTGATCACGCCGCCCGGTGAGCAGGGCGCCGACGTGTGTTTCGGCACCACCCAGCGTTTCGGTGTCCCGCTCGGTTTCGGCGGCCCGCACGCCGGATACCTCGCGGTGCGCCAGGCGCAGGCCCGCCAGCTACCCGGCCGCCTGGTCGGCGTCTCGGTGGACGCGGACGGCGCCGTCGCCTACCGCCTCGCCTTGCAGACCCGGGAGCAGCACATCCGCCGGGAGAAGGCGACCTCGAACATCTGCACCGCGCAGGTGCTGCTCGCGGTCGTGGCCGCGATGTACGCGGCCTACCACGGCGCCGACGGGCTGCGGGCGATCGCACGCCGGGTGCACGGGCACGCCGCGGCCATCGCGGCCGGGCTGGACGGCGCCGTGGTGCACGACAGCTTCTTCGACACCGTGCTCGCGCACGTGCCCAGCGGCGCGGAAGCCGTTGTGGCGAAAGCGAAGTCGCGTGGCATCAATCTGCGCCTGGTCGACGCCGATCACGTCGGCATCGCTTGTGACGAGGCCACCACCGACGCGCATGTCGCGGCCGTGCTGGAATCCTTCGGCACCGCGGTGTCGGCCGAGTCCGGCGCGCCCGCGCCCGTCGCGGCGATCGAGAACCGCACCTCGGAGTTCCTGACCCACCCTGCGTTCACGAAGTACCGCACCGAGACGGCGATGCTGCGGTATCTGCGCGCGCTGTCCGACAAGGACATCGCGCTGGACCGCAGCATGATCCCGCTGGGCTCCTGCACCATGAAGCTCAACGCCACCGCCGAGATGGAGGCCATCACCTGGCCCGGTTTCGCGCGGGTGCATCCCTACGCGCCGGTCGAGGACGCGCCCGGCCTGCTGCGGGTGATCGCGGACCTGGAACGCTGGCTGTCGGACATCACCGGCTACGACTCGGTGAGCCTGCAGCCCAACGCGGGCAGCCAGGGCGAATACGCGGGGCTGCTGGCCATCCGCCGCTACCACCTCGATCGCGGCGACACCCAGCGCGACACCTGCCTCATCCCGTCGAGCGCGCACGGCACGAACGCGGCGTCGGCGGCCATGGCCGGGCTGCGCGTGGAGGTGGTGAAGTGCCGCGCCAACGGCGACGTCGACCTCGACGACCTGCGCGCCAAGATCGCCGATCACGCCGATCGCCTGGCCTGCATCATGATCACCTATCCGTCCACCCACGGCGTCTACGAGCACGAGGTCGCCGAGTTGTGCGCGCTGGTGCACGACGCGGGCGGTCAGGTCTACGTGGACGGCGCGAACCTGAACGCGCTGGTCGGACTCGCGCGACCGGGACGGTTCGGCGGCGACGTGAGCCATCTGAACCTGCACAAGACGTTCTGCATCCCGCACGGTGGCGGCGGCCCCGGGGTCGGTCCGGTCGCGGTGCGCGCGCACCTGGCGCGGTACCTGCCCGGCGACCCGCTGGAAGCCGGGTCGCACGCGGTGTCGGCCGCGAAGTACGGCTCGGCTTCGATCCTCCCGATCACCTGGGCCTATATCCGCATGATGGGCGCCGACGGGCTGCGCCGCGCCACGCTGTCGGCGATCGCTTCGGCGAACTACATCGCGCGGCGGCTGGACGAGTACTTCCCGGTGCTCTACACCGGCGAGCGCGGCATGGTGGCGCACGAGTGCATCCTGGACCTGCGCGAGATCACCAAACGCACCGGCGTCACCGTCGACGATGTGGCGAAACGACTGGCTGACTACGGTTTTCACGCGCCGACGATGAGTTTCCCGGTGGCGGGCACGTTGATGGTCGAGCCCACCGAGAGCGAGAACCTCGCCGAGCTGGACGATTTCATCGAGGCGATGATCGCGATCCGGGCGGAGATCGACCAGGTCGCCGCCGGCGTGTGGCCGGTGACCGACAACCCGCTGCGCGGCGCGCCGCACACCGCGGCGTCGCTGGTGGGGGAGTGGGATCACCCCTACAGCCGGGAAGTCGCCGTGTATCCGCGCGGTCTTGGGCATGCCAGGGCGAAGGTGTGGCCGCCGGTGCGCCGGATCGACGGCGCCTACGGCGACCGGAACCTGGTGTGCGCCTGCCCGCCGCTGGAGGCATACGCGGACTGACCACCGGTCCGGTCGCGGATCGGCCTCACCGCGCGGCGGCCACCTTCGCGTAGGTGTTGGCCAGGTCCGGCCAGCCGCCCGCGCTGCCGACGGCGTCGTGCATGGACTCCCAGCCCGGTCCGTGCCTGTCGAAACCGGAGTGCACCAGGGTGACGGCGGTGCGGTCGGGAGTAACGGCCGAGAACGTGACATCCACGCGGCTGGCCCGCTCGGGATCGGGGTCGTGCTTCCAATCCAGGCCGATCTGCCAGGAGAACGCGAAGTGGGTCGGCGGCTGCCACACCAGCACCGTGCCCCAGGGGCATTCGGTGCCGTCGTCTTCGCGGCCGAGGCAGCGGCCGCCGACGCGCGGCTCGATCACCTCCTCGGCGAGCCTGCCGCCGCCGATGTGGTGCGCACGAGGCCACCAGCTGTCGATGCCGGTGGTGAACACCTCGTAGGCGATCTCGATGGGTGCGTCGACGACGAGTTCGACGCGTACGTCCTTGTCGCTGGCCTGCTGTGTCATGACTGCTCCTGGTCGGTGGCTCGTGCTCGGGCGGCCCTCCGCTCGGCTTCGTCCTGGAAAGCCGACATCGCGGTGGTCCAGAACCGCGTGAAATACACGCGTAGTGCGTCGATACCGGTGGGATTCAGGCGGTACACCCGGCGGGTGCCGACCGCCTCGTGGGTCACCAATCCGGCTCGCTCCAGCACCTTGAGGTGCTGGGACACCGCGGGCCTGCTCACCGGCAGGTCCGCGGCCAGCTGCCCGACCGCGCACGGCCCCTTGCCGAGGCGCTCGAAGATCGCCCGCCTCGTCGGGTCGCCCAGCGCGTCCAGCGCCGCATCTCGGTAAGTCCCCACGAACCGTAAGTCTAGACTTACCAAATGGAGCTGTCCAGAGTGCCGGGCGGGAGTTCTGTCTTCGTCAGAGGACGGCGCTACGGCGTGGTGAGAGCCTTGACGACGGCGGAGCCGAAGCCGATGTCGTCGGAGGTGGTCACCCGGGTGTAGTTCCCACCGGTCTGTTTCGCCAGGTCCTGGAGCGTCTGAGTGCCGCTGCCGCCGATCACGACGACGTCGACTCGCACCGGCCGGGCGCGGTCGGCGGCCGCGGTGATGTCCGCGGCCAACTGGGTGCCGGTGACCGACGAGTCATCGTCGGGTCCGTCGGTGATCAGCAGCACCGAGTTGGTGCGGCTCGGCGTGTACCCGGCGACGGCGCTCTTGTACGCCGCGATCAGCGACGGGTAGGCCTGGTCCGACCGGTTCTCACTCGCGCGCACCGAACCGAGCGCGGTGCCGATCTTCGTGCGCTGGTCGGTGGTCAGCGGGGCGGTCGCCGCGGCCACCTGGTACGGCGTGCTGCCGTCGAGGTTCTTGCCGAAGGTCCAGACGCCGAGGCCGAATTCGGGCGGCATGACCGTCATCGTGGAATTCAGCGCGGCCAGGACGTTCGCCAGACGGGTGGTGGCGCCCTCCGTGGTTCCCATCGACGCCGACACGTCGACCAGGACCGTGGACCGCACGCCGAGCACGGGATCGGCCAAGGTGGCACGCACCTTGTCGAGCGCGCCACGGGGCGGGACGGCGGCAGCGGTCTGCGGCGCACCGGCGAAGCCCGCCGCGATGAAAGCTTGCGCCTGCTCGGGCTTGCGCAGGTAGTCGGTGAACCGCCCGGCGATGAGGTTCTGCGTCTTGTCCACCCACGCGCCGGACATCAAGGCGGCCGGGTAATCGGCCACGAGTGCGGACCCGGCGGGCCGGAACGCCGCGACGCCGGGAATCCCCTTCAGTTGCTGTTCGGTAGCGGCAATCGCGTGCATGGGCGCGTCCTGTGCGGTGAGCTTCGTCAGCGCGGCGGCGGCGTCGGACGCTTCGGGAGCGTCGGCGGCGAGCCCGGAGATCGCGGCGACCACCTGGCCGGATCGTGCGGCCTGCTCGCTGAGCGGTTCAGCGCCCGAGACCGCGGAGCCGACCGCCGTGGCCGCGGCGAGCGTGGCGTCACCCGAGGGCAGGGCCATCCGCAATCCGCCCCAGCCGTCGAGGCCGATCTCGCCGAGCGAGCCCTGCTGCAACCGCGGCAGGTCCGCCCAGGACACGTCGGCCTGTTCCAGGGCGCGACGCAGATCCTCCGGCACCGCGAGCACGATCGGGCTGGCGGCGACGGGCACCGGCGTGCCCTCGATCAGGCCGGGAACCCGCATGGACTCGATGGAACGGGTCGAATCGGCGATCCACAGCGCCGGCTGTGGGCCGAGCGCATGATCCCACGGCTTGCCGCTGGTGAACGCCGCGACGACCGCGGAGGAAGGCTGCGCGGTCACCTCGACTCGCGCGCAGTGGTCGCGCACCTTCGGCTGCGTGGCGTTGTAGCCGTCCGCCGCGGCGCGCACCTGCGCGGCGATGCCGGGATCGGCGGTGACGTAGAGCGTCGCGGGCCCCTCCACGCATTCGGCTGCCGCCGCGCTGTCCTGATTCGCCGCGCGATCGCGCAACTGGAACCAGCCGACGACGATCGCGGCCAGTAACGCAACGGCGACCACCACGATAACCGGACCTTTGCTGACGCCCCGGGATCTGGTTGCGCTGCGATGAGTGCCCACGCGCACAGTGTATGGTCACCGGCGCCGGGCGAAGTCGTCGAGGCTCCCCGTACCGGTGCGGTTGCGCTGGCCCGCCGCCGTGCCGGACGGCACGACGGCGCAGCCCCCTCAGTCGCGGATCACTCGTCCGCGGTCGAACTCGTGCCCGCCCCAGACGCCGGATTGCCCGGTGCGCCCCGCGAACTCACCACAGGCTTCCCGGATCGGGCAGCGCGCGCAGACTTGCCTGGCGTAGTCGAAGTCCTGGGACGGGTACGGGAACCAGGCCTCGTGGTTCGGGTCGCCGCGGCAGGCCGCCCGGTGCCACCCTCGGGAATCCGAGAGCGGAAGCAGGTCGGACAGGGTCGGCTCCGCGACGGCGGTGATCTCGGTGCGCGTCATCGCGATCTTCTCCTTTCTCGGGTCGTGGTCAGGTCGCGGCGAGTTGCTTCCAGATCCGGCGCTGCTGCCGGATCCGGTGGGTGGGGGCCTTCGGCTCCCAGAGCAGGCGCATGCCCGCCTCCTGCGGGGTGCGGTCCGCCTTGGTCGTGTTGCACGGCGCGCAGCAGGCCACGAGGTTGCTCCAGGTGTTCGGTCCGCCCCGCGACCGCGGCCGGACGTGGTCGACGGTGCGCGCCCACCCGGCGCAGTAGCCGCACCGGTTCCGGTCGCGGCGCAGCACGCCCGCCAGGGTGGCCCTGCTCTCGTCGTGCACCGCCACGGTGTGCTCGAGGTAGACGTAGCGCAGCAACCGGATCGCCTGCGGCAGAGCGATTTCCCGGTGCCGGGACCGGATCGGGAAGTACGGCTCACGGTCGGCGACGGACTCCGCGGCTCCGGCGACCAGCAGCACGACGGCCCGGTCGGCCTTGATCTCGTCGAGCGCCTCGTAGGAGGCGTTCAGCACGAGCACCCCGGTGTGTATCCAGTTGTCGGCGGTTATCGCCGCCTGATCGGCGGCACGACGGAACGTCATGGGAATCACCATGTTTCGTGCGAGGTGGAGCGAAGGAGAGGGATGCGGCGATCAGCCGAGGGTCTGGAGGCGGCTGTCGACCGGTTCGCCGTGCCGCGCGCGCAACGGACTGCCGAACGCGTCGTCCGTGGCCGACGATCGCGCCGCGGGGGTATTCATTCGTTTCGTCTGCTCCGGGATCACTGCCGCCCCTCCTCTCCACTGCTCTGCGGCCGCCTCGAGACGGTGGCCGGTGTCGAAACACATGGTGGCACAGCGCACCCGCCGTTGTCGGGTCATTTTCCGGCGGCGGCGCGGTGGGTCAGGCCGGTCGCAGTTCGGCCGCGCCGAAGGACACGTCGAACCGGTCGCACCAGATCGCGACGCTGGTCAGCCGGGCCAGGTCGGCATCGGCGGGAATGGGGTAGTTCTGCGAGCCGTGGTTGCCTTTGAGCTTGCCCAGATCGGTGTGGTCGCCGTCGTCGAAGACGAACCACCCGTCGCGGCCCGCGCGCACCGGCGCGTCGGTGAGCCAGACGTGCAGGTCGGGGCCGTCGGACGTGTCGAGGTCGGTCAACCGCAGCACTCTGCTGCCGTCGGGCAGCAGCAGGACGGTGACAGCGCCGGTGGTGGCGTGCTCGTGGGAGACAAAGGTGCCCTCGGCGATGGTGCGCGGCTGCGCCGGCCCGCCCGGTGCGGGGGAGGCCGACGGCGCGGCCTCCTGCACGGTGGTGTCGGTGAACAGCCGCCACGGCTGGAATACGGCCAGTCCCGCGCCCAGGCCCACGATCAGCAGCACCGCCGTCACCCAGGTGATCGGCGATCGAGCGATGCTCCGTGCGGACGCCATGGCTGCTCCTCGAAGTGTCGTCGGGTGACCGGAAGGGCTGGTGCACCGCGCGGGGAAACTCGCCCCCATCCGAGTATGGGGGCGAGCGCGGGCGGCGTTAGCGGAAAGGACGTCATCCGATCGGGGAGTGTCCGAGCAGGACGTGACCGGTGAAGTGGGTCTGCTTGGCCCTCGGCAGCGGGTGGAACAGGCAGCCGTGCACGTCGCGGTAGCGCATCTCCAGTTCGCAGTCGCGTGAAAATCCGAGCCCGCCAACGGTTTCGATGGCGAGGCGGACTGTCCGCACGAGCGCGTCCGCGGCGGCGGTCTTGCGGCTGAGCGTCCGGCTCGCGTACTGATCGGTGTTGGCGAAACGCAGATCCTCCGACCCGGTGAACATGGCGTCCACGAGATCGCCCGCGGTGGTGTGCGCGGTGGCCATCTCACCGGCCACTTGGACGGTCGGCGCGTCGGCCCGGCCCGCCGCCAGCGCGGTGGCCAGGTCGACCGCGCCGTCGGCGATGCCGAGGTAGGCCGCCATCACCAGCGGCATCGCCGCGCCGATCACGACGTTCAACAGCGGCGGCCACACGGTCGCCGGGCGGATGAGCGACACCGCCGCGTCGGGCACGAACACGTCGTCGAGCACCACGGTGTGCGAGCCACTGGCCCGCAAACCCAAAGTGTCCCAAGTCTTCTCGATCCGGACACCATCGGAGGCGAACGGGATCGCGCAGTGCAGCACCTGCGGCCCGTCGGGTGCGTCGTCCCAGCGCACGCTGGTCACCAGGACGGTGCCCGCCTCGCATCCGCTGGCAGGCGCTTTGCGCGCGTGCACCCGGTAGCCGCCGTCGACCCGCTCGGCGCGGCCGCCCGAGCCGACCCAGTCGGAGGCGCCGGTGCTGACCAGGATCGCGCCCGACACCACCTTGGCGAACAGGGGCGCGGCATCGACGCCGTGGTTGTGCCGCCACACCTGGGCGGCGACCAGGTGCGTGTGCATCGCGAAGGCGACCGCGGTGGAGGGATCGTGGCGGCCGAGCTCGCGCAGGATCGCGCCCATCTCGCGGTGCGTGACCCCGCCACCGCCGAACTCGGCGGGAACGAGAGCCGCCGACAGCCCGCTCTCGCGCAGCGAGTCGAACGCGGCGAGGGAGATCTCGCCGGAGCGGTCGCGGGCGGCGACCTCGGGACGGAGGGCTTCGCCGACGCGGCGTGCGCGGGCGATCCAGTCGGTGGTGATGTCGGTGGGGGCAGGAGCTGTAGTGGTCATGTTTCGAAGTTAGGAACGGCCGCGATAACCGGATAGTGCAGAAAGTGGACCGCCCCGGTCCGGCAACGAGACCCGTTCGCGAGGTGCCATGACGACTTCGACGCCGAGTTACGGCCAGTACTGCCCGATCTCCCGGGCGCTCGACGTGGTGGGCGAGCGCTGGTCGCTGCTCATCCTGCGCGACCTGCTGCTGGGCACCACCCGGTTCAACGACCTCGCGCGCGGCCTGCCCGGCCTGTCGCGCAGCCTGCTCGCCAAACGCCTGCGCCAGTTCGAGCGAGCCGGGCTGGTGGCGAAACCGGGCGGAGAGTACCTGCTCACCGACGCCGGGCGGGACCTGGAGCCGATCCTGTTCGGGCTCGGCGAATGGGGTGCGCGCTGGACCTTCGGCGCGCCGCGCGACGACGAGCGCGACCCGGCGCTGCTGGTGTGGTGGATGCACACCAGGGTGGACACCTCGTCGTTCCCCGGCCGTCGTCACGTGCTGCACGTGCGCTTCACCGACGACCTGCGCCGATTCTGGATCGTGGTCGAGGCGGGCGTGCCGTCGGTCTGCGAATCCGATCCCGGCTATCCCGTCGACGTCGCGATCAGCTCCGACGTCGCCTCCCTGTACCAGGTGTGGCTGGGGCGGCTGCCGCTGGCGCACGCGCTGCGGGCAGGCCGGGTGGCGTTCACCGGCCCGCCCGCGCTCACCCGCCGGATGCCGTCGGTGCTGCGGCTCAGTCCCGTCGCGGAGTACGCGGACACCTCGCACCTGGAGGCGCCGACCCGCCGCGCGTCGTGAACCGTCAGAGATTCCCTACGACGTGCTCGAGACGCCGGGCGACCAGTTCCCGCGCCTTTTCACGCAGCGCGGGCCGGTACCCACTCGGATACACCGGGTCGCCCGGGGCGTAGTCCTTCAGCACCTCCTTCGCGAGGGTGATCTTGTGGACCTCGGTCGGTCCGTCGGCGATGGCCATCACCTCCGCGTAGCTGAGCATGTCGACGAACGGCAGGTCCTGGCTGACGCCGAGCGCGCCGTGCAGGTGCAGTGCGCGCTGGGCGATGTCGTGCATCACCTTCGGCATGGCGACCTTGATCGCGGCGATGTCCTTGCGCACCTTCTTGTAGTCCTTCTCCTTGTCGATGCGCCAGGCCGTGCGCAGCACCAGCAACCGGAACTGCTCCATCTCGATCCAGCTGTCGGCGATGCGTTCCTGGGTCATCTGCAATCCGGCCAGCGGGCCGCCGCGCATCGGGCGCGAGACCGCCCGCTCGGCCATCATGTCGAACGCTTTGCGCACCATGGCGACGGTGCGCATCGCGTGGTGCACCCGCCCGCCGCCCAAACGGGTCTGCGCGACGACGAAACCCTCGCCCTCCGCGCCGAGCAGGTGGTCGGCGGGGACGCGGACGTCGGTGAACCGCAGGTGGCCTTCGTGCTCGCTGAATCCGGCGACGTGGTAGTTCTTGACGATCTCCAGTCCGGGCGCGCCCGCGGGCACGATGAACATCGACATGCCCTTGTACGGGCTGACGTCGGGATCGGTCACCACCATCACGATGTGGAAGGCGGCGAACTCCGCGTTGGAGTTGAACCACTTCTCCCCGTTGATCACCCACTCGTCACCGTCGCGCACCGCGCGGGTCCGGAACAGCGTCGGGTCCGAGCCGCCGGTCGGCTCGGTCATCACATAGCACGAGCCGATCTCCCCGGCCAGCAGCGGCTCGAGATAGGTCTTCTTCTGCTCCGGCGTGCCGTAGTGGGCGAGGATCTCCGCGTTGCCGGAATCCGGCGCCTGACAGCCGAATACCGACGGCGCCCACACCGAGGTGCCGAGCACCTCGTTGAGCAAGGCGAGCTTCATCTGCCCGTAGCCGGGGCCGCCCAGTTCCGGCCCGAGGTGGCAGGCCCACAGGCCCTGCTCCTTCACCCGCTCCTGCAACGGCCGCAGCAGCGCCATCGCCTCGCGGTCGGTGCGGTCGTACGGATTGGGGTAGAGCAGGTCCAGCGGCTCCACTTCGGTGCGGACGAACTCCGCCGCCCAGTCCAGCTTGCGCTGGTATTCCGGGTCGGTCTCGAAATCCCACGCCATGATCAGCCTTTCGTATCCCGCGCGGTGCCGGTCACCACGCCGTCGAGCAAAGTGGTCGCGAGGATGTCGGCGATCTCGCCGGGGGAGCGGCCGCCGTGCGGGCGGTACCAGAACGACACCGTGTTCAGCATGCCGAGCACGCTGTTGGTGACCACGTGATCGTCGGTGCGCAGCAGCCCTTCGGCGTGACCGGCGTCGACGACGCGCTGCCAGCAGTGCTGCACCCGGTCGCGCAGGTCCTGCAGTTGTGCGGCGCGCTGGCCGGTGAGCGCGCCGACGTCGCGCAGTTGGATGGACACCTCGCGCTGATGACGGATGATCAGCCGCACATGACTGTGGATCAGCTCGCGCAGCTTGGTGATCGGATCGCCGGGGCCGTCGGCGATCTGTTCGGCCTCGGCCAACATGAGCTGGGTGTAATCGCGCAGGATCTGCCAGAGCAGCTCTTCCTTGGAACCGATGTGGTAGTACAGCGCGCCGCGCTGCACATCGGCGCGCTCGCCGATCTCGGCCACGCCGGTGCCGTGGAAGCCCTGCTCGGCGAACAACTCGATCGCGGCCCGCACGATCCGCGCCCTGGTGTCGCTCGCCGTCGATTCGGCCGCGGGCGGACGGCCCCGCCTGCGGGACGGGGCGGTCATTCCGACGGATCCAGCACGATCTTGCCGACCCCATCGGCCCGCTCGGCGAACATGCGGTAGGCGGCGGCTCCTTCGGACATCGGGAGGTGGTGGGTGACCACCGCCTCGGGCCGCAGCCTGCCGCCTGCGGTGAGCTTCAGCAGCGTGGGCAGTTCGTACTGGATCGAGCACAGCCCGATGTGGAATTCGAGGTCCTTCACCTGCGCCGCCATCAGGTGGAACGGATAGGCGCGGTTGTGGCTCACACCGATCACACTGACCCGTCCACCGTGCCCGACGGCGCTGATCGCCAGCTTGATCGTTTCGTCGGCCCCGACCGCTTCGATCGCGACATCCGCTCCACCGCGCAACATCTCGCGGATCGCCTGCTTCGGATCGTCCGACTCGACCGGCTCGGCGCCGAGATCGGCCGCCCGCTTGCGGCGCTCGGCGAGCAGATCGACGCCGAGCACCCGGGCCGCGCCCATCGCGAACGCGGACTGCACCGCCATGAGCCCGACCGGACCGAGCCCGATCACCACCACGGTGTCGCCCGGCGCGATCCGGGCGCGCCGGGCCCCGTACCAGGCGGTGGGCGCGTTGTCGGTGAGCACGACCGCGGCGGTGTCGCTCACCTCCTCTGGCAGTCTCGCGAGGTTGCCCGCGGCGTGCGGGACGGCGAGCAACTGGGCCTG
Organism: Nocardia beijingensis NBRC 16342; assembly: GCF_001612785.1. Taxonomy (GTDB): domain Bacteria; phylum Actinomycetota; class Actinomycetes; order Mycobacteriales; family Mycobacteriaceae; genus Nocardia; species Nocardia beijingensis. The sequence goes on along the minus strand of NZ_BDBC01000079.1, from coordinate 15,840 downwards.
GCACCCGGCCAGCGCGCCGCCGAGGCCGTAGCAGGCGTCCACCGGCAGCGGGTGACGAGCGCACGCGGTGACGATGCCCGCCCGGCACTGCGCGCAACCGTCGCACCCGGCCGACGCGGCGACCAGCACGCGATCGCCGACGGCGAAGCCGCGGGTGTACGGCCCTAGTTCCACGATCTCGCCGACCGCTTCGTGCCCGACGCCGTAACCGGCGCCCGCGACGAATCCGTGTCCGGCGTAGATGTGCAAGTCGCTGCCGCAGATGCCCGCCGCGGTGACCCGCACGATCGCGCCGTCGGGGCCGGGCAGGACCGGATCGGGCCGCTCGCCGTACGAGATCTGCTGCGGGCCTTCGTAGGTCAGCGCCTTCATCGCCATCCCCCGTCGATCGCGAGGGTGGCTCCGGTGCAGAACGCGGAGGCCTCGGTGGCGAAGAACAAAGCGGCCCCGACGATCTCCTCCGGCTTGCCGACCCGGCGCAGGGCGTTGTGCTTCGTGAGCTCCGCGCGCAGCTCGTCGGGCCACGCTGTCGCGATATCGGTCGCGAACGGCCCGCACTGAATGGTGTTGACCCGCACGTTCGGCGCGAACGTCTGGGCCAGTCCGCCGGTCAGGGCGTTGAGACCCGCCTTGGCCGCCGAATACGGGACCGCGAAGGGCTCCGGCCTGATCGCCTCGATCGAGGAGATGTTGATGATCGAGCCGCCGCCGTCGGCCGCCATCCGGCCGCCGATCAGCGCCGACAACCGGAACGGTCCTTTCAGGTTCACGCCGATGACCTTGTCGAACAACGCTTCGGTGACCTGGTCCAGACTGGGATACAGCGGTGACAGGCCCGCGTTGTTGACCAGCACGTCCACCCGGCCGAACGCGCCGTAGACGGTCTCCACCAGGGCGTCGCACTGCGCCCAGTCGCTGACGTTGCACGCCACCGGCAGCGCGCGGCGGCCGAACCGTCCCCGCACCTCATCGGCCAGTGCCGCGCACCCGTCCAGCTTGCGGCTGGCGATCACCACGTCCGCGCCCGCCTCGGCGAACGCGAGCACCATCTGCTTGCCGAGCCCCCGGCTTCCCCCGGTGACGACGACGACCTTGTCCGTGAGTGACAACTCGACTCCTGCGCTCGAAAATGTTCCGATCAGTACATTAAATCGGGCGCACGCTAGGATCAAGGGGCTGTCCGGCCGACCGCCGACGGCTCACGACCCGCCGGGTGCCCGACCAACTCGCCTCGGCGCGGCGGACGGATTCGGGCACAGAGCCTGGCTACCCGGCGCGCGGTCACACCGCTACCCACGGGTAACATGGCACTGTTTTCCCACTCGGCTTTCCCGGAAGTGAGGCAGTAGATGACAGAGCGGATTCAGGTCGGCGGGCTCCAGGTGGCACGCGTTCTCCACGAGTTCGTCGAGAACGAGGCGCTCCCCGGTTCCGGCGTGGATTCCGCCGCGTTCTGGGCCGGCGCCGAGCAGGTCATCAATGATCTCGCTCCGCGCAACCGCGCTCTGCTGGCCGAACGCGACGAGATCCAGGGCAAGGTCGACGCCTGGCACGCGGAGCACCCCGGCGCGAACTACGACAAGGCCGCCTACAAGAACTTCCTGACCGAGATCGGCTACCTGCGGCCCGAGCCCGCCGATTTCCAGATCACCACCCAGAACGTGGACGAGGAGATCGCCGCCACCGCGGGCCCGCAGCTGGTGGTGCCGGTGATGAACGCCCGTTTCGCGATCAACGCCGCCAACGCGCGCTGGGGCTCGCTGTACGACGCGCTCTACGGCACCGACGCCATCTCCGAGGCGGGCGGCGCGGAGAAGGGCACCGGCTACAACAAGGTGCGCGGCGACAAGGTCATCGAGTGGGCGCGCAACTTCCTCGACGACTCGGTCACCCTGATCACCGGTTCGCACATCGGCTCGACGTCCTACAAGATCGTCGACGGCGAGCTGGAGGTCGGCCTGGAGGACGGCACCAGCATCGGTCTGGCCGACGCCTCCCAGCTGGTCGGCTACCTCGGCGACCCGGAGGCGCCGAGTTCGGTGCTGCTGAAGCACAACGGTCTGCACATCGAGATCCAGATCGACCCGCAGTCCCCGATCGGCAGCACCGACACCGCGGGCGTGAAGGACGTCGTGCTGGAGTCCGCGGTCACCACGATCATGGACTTCGAGGACTCGGTCGCCGCGGTGGACGCCGAGGACAAAGTGCTCTGCTACCACAACTGGCTCGGCCTGATGAAGGGCGATCTCGCCGAGAAGGTCACCAAGGGCGAGAAGACTTTTACCCGCACCATGAACCCCGACCGCGTGTACACCGCGCTGGACGGCGGCGAGCTGGTGCTGCACGGCCGTTCGCTGCTGTTCGTGCGCAACGTCGGTCACCTGATGACCTCCGACGCCATCCTGGACGCCGAGGGCAACGAGGTGCCGGAAGGCATCATGGACGGGCTGATCACCTCGCTGATCGCCAAGCACAGCCTGGCCGACGACGTGAAGCTGAAGAACAGCCGCACCGGTTCGGTCTACATCGTGAAGCCGAAGATGCACGGCCCCGACGAGGTCGCGTTCACCAACGAGCTGTTCGGCCGGATCGAGGACGTGCTCGGACTCGAGCGCAACACCCTCAAGGTCGGCATCATGGACGAGGAGCGCCGCACCACGGTGAACCTCAAGGCCTGCATCCAGGCCGCCGCCGAGCGGGTGGTGTTCATCAACACCGGCTTCCTCGACCGCACCGGCGACGAGATCCACACCTCCATGGAGGCCGGGCCGATGGTCCGCAAGGCCGACATGAAGTCCCAGCAGTGGATCCTGTCCTACGAGGACTGGAACGTCGACACCGGCCTCGCGGCAGGCCTGCCCGGCAAGGCGCAGATCGGCAAGGGCATGTGGGCCATGCCGGACCTGATGGCCGACATGCTCACCCAGAAGATCGGTCACCCGCGCGCGGGCGCCAACACCGCGTGGGTGCCGTCGCCCACCGCCGCCACCCTGCACGCCACGCACTACCACCTGGTCGACGTGTTCAAGCGGCAGCAGGAGATCGCCAAGGGCGGTCGCCGCGCCACCGTCGACGAGATCCTGGAGATCCCGCTGGCCGCCGCGCCGAACTGGACCGACGAGGAGAAGCGCCAGGAGCTGGACAACAACTCGCAGTCCATCCTCGGCTACGTGGTGCGCTGGATCGACCAGGGCGTCGGCTGCTCGAAGGTGCCCGACATCAAGGACGTCGCGCTCATGGAAGACCGTGCCACCCTGCGCATCTCCAGCCAGCTGATGGCGAACTGGCTGCGCCACGGCATCGTCACCGCCGAGGAAGTGGTCGCGAGCCTGGAGCGGATGGCCCCGGTCGTCGACCGGCAGAACGCCGGTGACCCGAACTACCGGGCGATGGCGCCGGACTTCGCAGGCAGCATCGCCTTCCAGGCGGCCAAGGAGCTCATCCTCGAGGGCACCAAGCAGCCCAACGGGTACACCGAGCCGATCCTGCACCGCCGTCGTCGTGAGGCGAAGGCGCTGGCCTGCGTCTAGTCCGCGCGTGCCGCGAATCCCCCGGTCTCGTCGGCCGGGGGATTCGTGCGTTTGCGGGCGGTCGGAGTTTCGCCTCTCGTTTATCGGTCCGTTACCCTGGGTGCCGCACGAGATCGTTCGATTTGTGAGGAAGATTCATGGGAAGCGTTGTGCTCGACATCGTGGCATTGCTCGCCAATCGCGCGGCGATGTTCTGGAATTGGATGGCCACCGGATCGGCGGGCTTCCCGCCGCTGTGAGCATGCGGTGCACGATGTGCTTCGAGTAGTGAAATCCCCTGGTCAGGTGTGCTGGCCGGGGGATTTTTCGATTCGGGCCCAATCACGAAACGTTCCGAATTGTTCGTTTTCACACTGGTGGGCACCGCTGCTCGGTGAGGGCGAGATCAACAGGTGACGGAATTCGCCGGGGAGCCCTGTATCGAACCATGTGTGGCCCGCGGAATCGGGTGCAGCGCGTACGTTTTCCGCCACGCCCGCTGCGGCGTCCGCGTCGCCGTGATCCCCGGCGCCACGGAGGATTTCGCCGCCGATCCCGCGCGCGAAGCCGCTGCCCCTCGTATCTTGAACACGTGAACTCCGCAGGGTCCGTGCGCACACGGTCGCGTATTCCTCGTTGGTTCGTGCTGTGGATGGGGTTGCTGACCGCCCTGGTCGCGCTCTGCTGCGCGGCGCTGTTCTGGCAACTCGCCGCGGAGGGCACGTTCCCGACTCTCGTCGTGCTCTGGGCGGTGCTCGGTGTGCTCGGCGGGATCGCCGTCTTGTTCGGACTGCTCGGGCTACTGCGCTACCGCGCCGTCTTCTACAGCCTCGCCTCGCCCGTACTCATCGCCGTCCTCGTGGCGCTGACGCTCTACGACGTCCCGGAGGACACCGGCTGGCGCCTCTCCCGCGGCATCCTCGAAGACCAAGCCGTCGACTGCGCGCACTCCGGCCAGCGCACCCGCCTCGGCGTCTACACGATCACCTTCATCACGCCACGCGACGGCGGCTGCCTGTTCTACACCCAGACCGGAGACTCGAATTCGGAGGGCTTCGCCTTCTTCCGCGACCCGGCCACCCCACCCCACCTCGGCCCACCCGCCACCAACGGCATCGAATACTCCGCCTTCGACGGCCAGTGGTACCGCTTCGCCGACACTCACTGAGCCCGGTCGCCGAAGATCTCCTCGAGGGTGTTCGCCGTTGCGGCGCGGGCGATCCACGTGGTCAGGCGCTCGTGATCGGTGCACGCATCGATCTCGGCGGTCAGCTCCGCCGAGACTTCGAAACCGCGGGCAGTGAGTACAGTGCGCAACCCGTTGGCCAAGCCTGAGGCCACACTTAGGGCCCTGAGGATGGCCTTCACCTCGGCGCATTGGTCGGCGTACGACTGCCTGAAGAACCGGCTGTAGTACTGGGAGGTATCGGTAGTCATCGGTCTCCGGGAAGTGCCGTGCGACGTTTCGGGCAGTCGGAATCGCCAAGCATCTCCGAGAATGTCAAAAGGCGAAATCGTCGAAGATCGCTTCGAGGGTGTCGGCGTTGACGGCGCGGGCGATCCACGTGGTCAGGCGGGCGTCGTCGCGGCATGCTTTGATCTCGGCGGCCAGGGCCTTCGGTACGCGGAATCCGCGGCTGGTGAGCACGGTCAGTAGCGCATTGGCTTCTCCTTCGGCTCTGCCTTCCGCTTTGCCTTCCGCTTTGCCTTCGGCTATCCCTTCGGCTCTGCCTTCGGCGTGCAGTTGCTTGAAGAACTGGCTGTAGTACGAGGACGTGTCGGTCGTCATCAGCATCTCCAGGAAGTGCCGGGCCGCTGCGTTCGGCAGTGCGGCCAGTACCAGGTCAATGTACCTTTTGCCGTCCGCGGAGTCGTGTGCTGTCGCGGCGAGGGCGGTGAGGATCGCATCGCGTTCGGGGTCGTTGCGGTGCGCGATGGCCGACAGGGCGGCCAGGTCGGGGCGCTCGAGCGCGGCGTGGGCGTCGCTGACGACCGGCACGTTGGCCGGGGTGAGGACCAATGGCGTCAGGATGAAACCGGGTGCCACGGTGATCGGGCGGCGGCAGTGCCCCGCGGCGCGCTCGTTCGGGCAGACGACGACCAGCAGGACGAGGCAGCGCAGTCGGGCACGCAGCGTGGTCAGGTAGACCGGCCAGCTCCACATCTTGTCGTCGTCGCGTTGCAGCTGCACCTCGACGACGATGCCGAGAACCGGGACGTCGGCCTCGGTAAGCGTGACGACCAGGTCCGCGCGGTACTCGGTGGGTTCGATATCGGGTAGGTCGCCCGAATCGACGCGGGCGTGATCGAATTCCGGGAGGGACTGCCCCAGTGTTGAAGTCAGCAGCTCCGCGACCAAAGTCGGTCTGCGCCTGACCAATTCGATGAGAACTTCGTGTACCGACGAAGGCATGGCGCGGAGGTTACCGATAGCCACCGACAGGTTCGGGTGGGGTGGGTCACCATTCGAAGGGCAGCGGTTGGCGGGGTTCGATCCAGAGTGCCTCGGCGAGGGCGCAGAGTGTTCCGTCGGCGCGGGCCAAGGCCACGCCGACCGTGTGTTTGCGGCCGTCGGCGGAGACCGGCCAGCCGTAGGAGACGTAGGGGTCGCCGGCGCGGACCGGTTCGAACTGGGTGGCGGTGAGGGCGGCGGTGACCGCTCCGGGCCGCAGGTCACGCAAAGCCATCGCGGCCCAGCCGCCGGGGCAATCCAGAGCGGCCCAGACGTTTTCGGTGGGCAGGTAGCCGTCCGGGCCGGCGAGCAGCGGATCCGGTGTCCAGGCGGCGATGACCATATCGTGGGCGGACATGGCCCAGGGCGACAGGCGCAATCCGCGTCCGGGGGCACAAGCCGCGCCGCAGCCGTAGCAGTGGCTCATCTTGCGCAGTGCGCCCGCGGTCGCGCTCGCCGTCCGCGCCTGTTCCCACGTGGGCGCGGGCCGCGGCGTGACCGTGACCGCCGACGGGGAAGCCTCGGCGAGTATCGCGCCGTCCAGGTCGGTGAGTGACGCACCGCCGGAACCGTCGGCGGCCAGCACCACCGGAGTGTCCACGAGCACGCCGCGGCGGAAGTCGACGCGCACCTGCGTGGAGCCGCTCGCGGCGGCGAGCACTCCCGCCACATATCCGCCGAACGCAATGCCCGGATAACCACGCACGTGCGGGGGCACTGTGAACGCATCGGTCCGAATCATCAGCTGCCCAACCTTTCCGGCCGACGATCATGACCCGGCCCAGCCGACGATACCGCCGAGAGGGCGCCGGGCCTCAGCCGGGCCGCCGTGTTCGCGGACCTTCCGACGTCGACGCGGATGATCTCGCCGGTCGCCCTGGGCGGCCCCGCGTTGTCCAGGGCACGGTAGCGGCGGCCCCGCCCACACCGCCGCCGTAGGCCCTGTGCCTGCGTTGGACGCCATCGCGGCAGACCGATCCCGGACGAACCCACTCAGGTCGATCGGATGCCGGAGTACCACCACGGCATCCCGTACCAAACGCGCAGGGCCGTGCCGCCGCCGTTCCTGCTGCACGACGCGATCCGGCTCGGCGCGCCGCACCTCGCCCGATGTCCCCCGGAACCTGCGGCGGGCGTCGAACTGGAGCCGATTCCGCCCGTCAGGCGGCGGCGACTACGACCGGAGCATGCGCCTCGCAGCCGGTCGCGAGGTAAGCGAAGCCTCGGGCTGTGGGTCGTATGTGGTGTCGTAGCGGCCCGCTGGTCAGGGCAGTGGGGCCGCCCCGCGCAGAGTGAGCAGCATGCCCATTACGCCCGCCTCCTGCCCCTGCCCATGGATCATGGACCGGGCGATCTCCTTGACCGGCCCGGAGCGCAGCAGGCCGTCGGCGGCCTCGGCCATCGCGATTCCACCTTGGTGGTGGCGAAACATCAATTGCAGGAACAGGATCTCCGCGTTCGGGCCACGCGCCGCGGCCAGCTCGTCCAGCTCCGCCGCGCTCGCCATCCCCGGCATCACGGCGGCCGTCCGCGCGGCCGCTGCGTGGTGCTGATGCGGCGAAGCGTCCGCCCTGTGCATCCACGCCATCGGCTGTGCGGAGGTGGGCGGCGCGTCGGCCAGGCGCAGCCAGCCGAGCATGGTGCCGATCTCCATGCGCTGCGTGCGGTCGAGTTGTTCGGCCAGCCGGGTGACCGCCGGATCGACCGCGCGGTCCAGCCGCTGCACCATGAGCAGGGCTTGCTGGTGATGGGTGGTCATGTCCTGGACGAAGCCGATCTCGATCTCGGTGAGAACCGGTGCTACCGAACGATCTTCCGGGAACGCCAGGGGCCGCAGCGCGGCGCCGAGCACGAGCAGGGCGAAGGCCGCCGAGGTCAGGGCGGCGATCCGCATCCAGCGCCGCATCGCTACGACCCGACGATCGACCGCTGGTCCGCGGGCGGGGAGTACACGTCGTCGTCCAGTCGCAGCACCATGAATCCGTTGTCCGAACACGCGACGTAGAGCTGCGAGCCGCGCCATTCCGGCGGCGACAGACACCAGTCGGTGGACACGTCGCCGAAGGCGAGGCGGCCGGTGCGCGGGGTGAGGGCATCCAGGGGGTTGAACTGCCCCTCGAGCACGGCGCGCACCGCGGAAGGGGTGCTCATGAGCGGAACGCCGATGATCGAGGCGAGCGCGTGCGGCGAGTTCCACAGGCTGAGGTTCTGTCCCGTGCGGGCAGGCGGGTTGTAGTAGGCGATCTCGCGGATGGCGTAGGGATCGCGGATGTCGAACACCCGGATGCCGGAGGAGATCCATCCGCAGGCCAACGCGGTCGGGTTCTCCTGCCGGTCGGCGGCGCAGTAGTGCGATTCGTAGGCGAAGGCGGAACCGCCCATCGACGAACCGATATTGCTGTCCATGTGCTGGGGCAGGTTGATCTCGAGCTTGATCTTGCCGGCCACCCTCGGTGCGGTGTCGTCGGAGATGTCGATGAGTTTGACTCCGCCGGAACCGCCTTCGTCGACGGTGTAGAGGTAGGGTTTGCCGTCGTAGCTGACCGGGACGCTGTGCTGGGTCGCCCAGCCGTCGGTCCAGAACACCCGCCCCAGGTGGTGCACCTGCGGGTCGGGGTCGCGGCGCTGCACCGCGCTGATGTCGAGGACGGTGAACCCGCCGAGCGCGGAAATGTACATTCGGTTGCCGTCCGGGCTGATGCCGAACCCGTGTGCCTCGATGCCCGTGAGACCCTGCCAGACCACGTGCGGGTCGGCTGGGTCGGTCAGATCCACCGCGCTGACGAAGCCGGGCGCGATCCCGGAGGCCCAATAGGTGTTGCCGTCGGGGGAGAAGCCGCCCTCGTGCGTGGTGATCGGCAGCGGCATCGCCAGATTCGTCCCCGGCCCCGGATTGAGCAGCCGCGGATGCGCGCAATCGGAGACGTCGTAGACCGACAGGTAGCCGACGCCTTCGCCGACCGGTACGCCGGTGCCGACCAGCAGTTTGCGCTCGGTGTTGACCTTGAGGCTCTCCCAGGTTCCGGCGAGCATGGCGGGCTCGGTCAGCGTCACCGTGGGGCGCGGATGCGCCGGATCGGACACGTCGAGTACCTGGACGCCGCGGCCCTCGCTGAACAGGTCGCCGGGAAAGAACGAACCCAGATAGGCGCAGTGCTCGAAACTGGTGGAGGTGATGCCCGCGCCGCGGCCCGCGTAGCCGCCGACGAAGGAGATGTTGCACCGGTAGCCCTGCGTGCTGCGCCCGCTGTCGCGATCGGCGGCGGTGACATCGCCTTGCAGTCCGTTCTCGGGGGCGGAGCCGGGTCCGCAGTCGGCGCGGGGAACCGAGGTGCGCCCCACGTCGAGGAACTCCTGGACGGCGTCACGGGGCGCCGATCGCGGATCGGCCGATGCGCTCACGGGCAGCAGCGCCGCCGTGAGCAGGCCGATGGTGAGCAGAGCCAGCGGTTTGGCGCGGCGCAGTGTGGCCGATGGGCGCATCGTCGCGACCCCCCAACTTCGTCGTCGAGATTGGCTGCCCAGGGTGACTGGGACAGTCACCACCGAACTGACTGAATGGTAATGATTCCGCTCGGCGCGAGGGTGAGTTTCGCCGAATCGCGGCGGGATTCGCGAAGTTTTCCGTCCGGCGTGGTCAGCGCGGCTGAGTCGGTCCGGTGCCGAGAGCGGCGGAATCGGGATGCGCCGACAAGAGTTCCTCGCAGACGCCGAGGAAGGTTCGTCGCAATCCCGCGGCGCGCTGCGTCAACTCGGACTGCGCGCGAACGTACTCCGCGCGCCCCGACGGCGTCTCGATGCGAACCGGCTCGTAACCGAACTCGGACAGATCGTAGGGGCTGGCGCGCATGTCGAGTTCCCTGGCGGCGCAAGCTAGCTCGAAGCAGTCCAGCAGCAGGTCCGAGGAGACCAGCGGGACGAGTTTGAAGCCCCACTTGTACAGATCCATGTTCGCGTGCAGACAGCCCGGCTGTTCGCGGCGGAGCTGGTCGGCGCGGGTGAGCGGCTCGGCGTTGCGGCCGACGGCGTCCGGGGTGAAGAAGCGGTAGGCGTCGAAGTGTGTGCACCGCAGCGGCATCGACTCGAGCACGGCGTCGGTGCCCGCGTGTCCCAGCCGCAGGGGAACCTTCTGGTGGCGGATGTCGTCGGTGCGATACACCATCGCCCATTCGTGCAGGCCGAAGCAGGACAAGTGAGCGGGCCGAGAGGCGGTGGCGCGCAACAGCTCCGCGACGAACGCGACGGTATCCCGGCGTTTGCCGAGGTAGGCGGGATCAGCGGTGTAGCAGTCCGCACCGGAATCGGTGACGACGTGGTGATAGCCGCGGGCGCCCCGGTATTCGGCGGCGTCGGCCAGCCCGATGCCGTATCCCGGATGCCAGCGCCGCAACTGCGCGGGTTTGTGCCCGTAGTAGGTGAACAGGAAATCGATCACCGGATGCGACGAACCTTGCGCTCGGCGCTCCAGATAGGGCCCGACCAGATCGTCCAGCCGGGCCCGGTGTGCGGCCGCGGACGCCCGCCACCGCACACCGGACAACACCCGCATCGCTACCGCACCCCGCCTGCCCGGATGGTCACTCGCCCACCCGATGCGTTCCGTCTCGGACGGTGCCGACGAACTCCTCCACCAAGTCCTCCAGGGCGACGATGCCGGTGGTGTTGCCCCGGTCGTCGACCACCCGGCCGAGATGGCTGTTGGTGCGCCGCAGCCGCGCCAGCGCCTCGTAGAGCGTCGCGCCCATGCCCACCGTCGGCAGCGGGCGGATATCGGTGCGCGGAATCGGCGTCCCCGGACCGGCGCTCTCGTCGGCCACCTTGTCGAGCACATCCTTGACGTGCAGGTAGCCGACCAGCGAGCCGTCGTTCGCCCGCACCGGGAAGCGGGAGAAGCCGGTCTCGGCGACGGCGGACTCGATGTCGCCGAGTGTGGTCCCGTTGCCGCGCAGCGGGATCGATCGGGTGGCGTCCAGCGGCACCATCACGTCGGCGACCACCCGGTCGCTGGTGCCGAGGGCCTGGGTGAGGCGGCGGTGCTCTTCCTCGTCGAGCAGCCCCTCCGAGCGGGACTCGCCGATCATCTCGGCCAGTTCGACCGTCGACACGGTGGCTTCCAGCTCGTCCTTCGGCTCGACCCGCAGCATCCGCAGCGACAGGTTGGCGGCCAGGTTGTACACCGCGATGAGCGGGCGGGCCAGCCGCAGCCACATCAGGTGCACCGGCACCAGCAGCAGCGCGCTGCGTTCCGGCCCCGCCAGCGCGATGTTCTTCGGGATCATCTCGCCGAACAGGATGTGCAGGATCACCACGATGGTCAGCGCCAGGGCGAAGGCCACCGGGTGCAGCAGTTGCTGCGGCAGGCCGAGCAGCTCGAACGGGCCTTCCAGCAGGTGCGCGACGGCGGGTTCGCCGACGCGGCCGAGCAGGATCGAGCAGATGGTGATGCCGAGCTGCGCGGCCGCGAGCATCATCGAGAGGTTCTCACCCGCACGGATGACGGTGTTCGCGTTGCGCTTGCCTTGCGCGGCCAGTGCTTCCAGCCGGTCGCGGCGAGCGGAGATGAGCGCGAACTCGGCGGCGACGAAGAAGGCGTTGCCGCCGAGCAGCACGACGGTGAGCAGCACGCCGAACAGGTCACCCATGGCTGTGCTCCTTGGTCGCGATGACGTCGGCGTCGACCGGGATCAGGCGGACCCGGTCGATGCGCCGCCCGTCCATGCGCTCCACCCGGGCGATCCAGCCGCCGGAGCCGTGGCTCTCCGGCGCCGTCCACTGCTGCGAACGGGGATTCGGCAGCACGACTTCGTCGCCGGGCACCGGGATGCGGCCGAGCCGGGTCAGCACCAGACCGCCCAGCGTCTCGTACTCGCCTTCCGGCGCGTCGTATCCGGTCGCCCGGGACACCTCGTCGATGCGCAGCAGGCCCGAGCAGTCCCAGCCGTCGAGGACGCGGCGGACGTCGCGCTCCTCCTCGTCGTGCTCGTCGCGGACGTCGCCGAGGATTTCCTCGATGATGTCCTCCATGGTGACCAGGCCCGCGGTGCCGCCGTATTCGTCCACGACGAGGGCGACCTGCATGCCGTCGGCGCGGACCCGTTCGAGCACCTCGTCGCCGTCCAAGCTGGCCGGCACGATGGGAACCGGCTGGGCGAGCCGGTGCAGCGGGGTGGTCGCGCGCGCGTGCACCGGGCGGGTGAACGCCTGCTTGACGTGCACGAAACCGAGAGTGTTGTCGAGATCGCCGTCGATCACCGGGAAGCGGGAATAGCCGGTGCGGCCCGCCGCGGCGATCAGATCGGCGATGGTGTCGTCCTTGTCGAGCGACTCGATCTTCACCCGCGGCGTCATCAGTTCCTCGGCGCTGCGCTCGCCGAATTGCAGGGAGCGGTCCATCACCTGGGCGGTGGGCTGGTCGAGCGCGCCGCGCAGCGCGGACGTGCGGACCAGGGAGCCGAGTTCCTGCGGCGAGCGGGCCGAACGCAACTCCTCGGCGGGCTCGACGCCGAGCCTGCGCACCACCCAGTTGGCGGTGCCGTTGAGGAAATGGATCATCCACTTGAACACCACCGAGAAGGCGATCATCGGTCCGGCCGTGACGCGGGCGGTGGCCAGCGGCTTGGCGATGGCGATGTTCTTGGGCACCAACTCGCCGTAGATCATCGACAGCGAGGTGGCCAGGATCAGCGCCAGCGTCAGCGCGACGCCGCTCGCGGCCGCTTCGCTCAGCCCGAGGCCGGCGAACACCGGATGCAGCAGCCTGGCCAGCACGGGCTCGGCGATGTAACCGGTGATCAAGGTGGTGATCGTGATACCGAGCTGGGCGCCCGACAGCTGGAACGACAGCGTGCGATGCGCCTTGCGGACCATGCGGGCGCGGACGTCACCGGTGCGGGCGTGCGCCTCGACGGTGCTGCGCTCGAGGGCGGTGAGGGAGAATTCCGCGGCGACGAACAGGGCCGTGCCGACGGTGAGTGCGATGAATCCGATCAGGCTGAGCGCGGTGAGCGCGACGGACATGGTCAGCACCACCCGGACGGTGCTGCGTGACGGCCTGTGCGGAATGGGACTACTGCGGAGCGGAGGACGCCGGGTTGGTCACCCGGCTCGATAGAGGAGCCCTCCTGTGCGGCGCCCTCGGACGCGGGTGACAACTGGATCCTTTCGCAAATGAGTCGTGGTGCCGGTATCCGGCAACCACCATGCTACCGGCCCACGTGCCGAGCGACGTGGGCCGGTGCCGGTGCGGTGCGCGTGTCGGCGCTCACCAACCGCTCGGCAGCGGGCGGCCTTCGGCGAATCCCGCCGCGGACTGCACGCCGAGCACGGCCTTGTCGTGGAATTCGGCGAGCGTGCGCGCTCCCGCGTAGGTGCACGCGCTGCGGACGCCGGAGCAGATGTGGTCGATGAGGTCCTCCACGCCGGGACGCTCGGGGTCGAGCCGCATCCTGGAGCTGGAGATGCCCTCTTCGAACAGTCCCTTGCGGGCGCGGTCGAATTCGCTGTCGGAGGCGGTGCGGGCGGCGACGGCCCGCTTGGAGGCCATGCCGAAGCTCTCCTTGTACGCGTTGCCGTCGCGATCGACACGCAGGTCGCCGGGGGACTCGTAGGTGCCGGCGAACCAGGAGCCGATCATCACGTTGGACGCGCCTGCGGCCAGCGCGAGCGCCACGTCGCGGGGATGACGCACGCCGCCGTCGGCCCAGACGTGCACGCCGATCTCCGCGGCCGCGGCGGCGCATTCGGCCACCGCGGAGAACTGCGGGCGGCCGACGCCGGTCATCATCCTGGTGGTGCACATCGCGCCGGGCCCCACACCGACCTTGACGATGTCCGCGCCCGCCGCCGCCAGCTCCCTGGTGCCGTCGGCGGAGACGACGTTGCCTGCGACCAGCGGGACGCCGAGCCCGAGATCTCGCACCGCGGTGAGCGTTTCGAGCATCTTGGTCTGATGCCCGTGCGCGGTGTCGATGACCAGCAGATCGGCGCCCGAATCCACCAGGGACTTGGCCTTGGCGGCCACGTCGCCGTTGATGCCGACCGCGGCGGCGACGCGCAACTTGCCCGCGGCGTCGACGGCGGGCTGGTAGATGCCCGCCCGCAGCGCGCCGGTGCGGGTCAATATCCCCGCCAGGGTGCCGTCCTCGGCGGTGAGCACCGCGAAGTCGGCGTGCTCGGCGTGCATCAGGTCGAACAGATCACGCGGAGTGGTGGTAGCGGGCGCCCGGACGAAATCGGTGACCGCGACCTCGCGCAGGCGGGCGAAGCGGTCGACGTCGGCGCAGGCGGCCTCGGTCACCACACCGACCGGACGTCCGCCGTCGACCACCACCACCGCGCCGTGCGCCCGCTTGTGCATCAGCGCCACCGCCTCGGAGACCGAGCGGTCGGGGGCGAGCGTGACGGGGGTGTCGGCGGTGAGCGAACGGCTCTTGACGAAGGCGATGGTGTCGGCGGCCGCGGTGATCGGCAGGTCCTGGGGGAGGACGACGATGCCGCCGCGGCGGGCCACGGTCTCGGCCATCCTGCGCCCGGCGACCGCGGTCATGTTCGCCACGACGATCGGGATGGTGGTGCCGGACCCGTCGGTCGTCGACAGATCGACATCGAAGCGCGACGCGACGTCCGTCCGGTTCGGGACGAGGAAGATGTCGTCGTAGGTCAGGTCGTACGGCGGCTGATGACCGGGGAGAAAGCGCACTCGACCGATGATATCCGCGCGCCGACCGGTGCGCGCCGTTCTCTCGCACTCGCCGGGACCGGCGGCGCGGGTATGGCGGCGGCCGCGCACGTGCGGGAAGTCGTCGCGGAACCGCCCGTGACGCCGGTACCGGAACCGGGCACGGGGCTCGTCACGAACTCATTTCTGCCTGCTTGTTGCGTGAAGATCCGAACACGCGGAAGTGTCGCCGGATTTCGCCCGCGACTGGGTACGAGCGTTGTCGCGCGTATCGCCGGAGCCGAGAATTCGTCGTCACCCGTTGCCTAAGCGGCGGCTTGCGAGCGGGAGAGCATGATCGTCGCGGCGGCCATGACGAGCACCGCGCCGGCGGTCACGACCAGCCCGGCGGTGTTCGTCCGCAACCGCTCGTCCAGCACGGCGATGCCGATGAATGCCGCGGCCAACGGCTCGGCGACCGTGACGGCGGGCAGGGACGCGGTCAGCGGTCCCGCCTGATAGGCGCGCTGCTGGAGATAGACGCCGGTGACACCGGCCCCGACCAGCGCCCAGGTCTGCCAGCCGCTCAGCACGTCGCCGAGACCGTCCTCGAACAGGTCGGTGACGTAGTCGGTGAGCGCGGCGGCCAGCCCGTAGAGCGCGCCGCTCGCGGCGCCGACCAGCAGCGCGCGCCACGCCGGGTCGCGCGCGGCGATGCCACCGGCGGTGGCGGCGGCGATCAGGCCGAGCAGGATGCCCAGCGGCACGAGCCAGTCCCGCAGCGGCGCACCGGTGTTGCCCTCGGTGGGATCGCCGATCAGCAGGAAGCAGGCCAGCGCGGCGGTCAGCGCGAGCGCGGTCGCCCAGGTGCGCCGCGTCACGCGGCGGTTGTTGAGCCGGGCGGACAGCGGCAGCGCGAACACCAGCGCGCTGACCAGGATCGGCTGCACCAGCAGCACCGCTCCCAAGGCGAGCGCGACGACCTGCATGGCGTATCCGCCCGCGTCGCCGACGACACCCGCCCACCAGCGCGGGGTGCGCATCAGCGAGCGGATCAGTGACGCGCCCTCCGGCACCGCGGCCGCCGCGTGCTGTTGCGCGACCGCGGCGATCGCGAACAGCAGCGCCGCCAGCAGTGCGCAGAGGACGGCCGCTGCCGCGTGGGTCGACACCTTTCAGTTTGCGCCGCGATTGCCCCGTTGCGGTGACTGTTGCGCCCGCAC
>NZ_BDBC01000078.1 GCF_001612785.1 Nocardia beijingensis NBRC 16342 | reverse complement strand
GCGGCTCAGCCGCGGCGATACGAGACAACCGGCCGGACGAAGCAGACGACATGATGCGCCTGGCGAACGCGGCAGCCGCAGCGGTCAAGCGAGATTCGGGGAGTTATCACCAATACTGGACGACGTTCGGCCCTGCCACGGTCGCCATGAAGCGAGTCGAAAATGCGATCGTGGACGACCGCCCCGACCTCGCATTGCGGCTCGCCCGAGCCATCCCGCCGGGGCTGCGCCCGACCTCCGACAACCGCAACAGGCATCTGCTCGATGTCGCCGCGGCCCACATCGAACTCCGAAGCTATGACACCGCGTTCGACGTGCTGGTTCAGTTGTCCCGTGAGGCCCGGCCGTGGCTGATCGAACAGCGGTCCGCCAAGGATTTGCTGGGCCGGATCATCTCCAAACGACGCACCCTGACTCCTGAGATGCGAGATCTCGCAGATCTCCTGCGACTGGAGTACTGAAACTGCCGCGACTCTGCCGACTGAGTAGCCGCACCCCAGGGAAGCACCTCGACGCCCCCGATGGCTCGCTCCAGCAGTTCACAGCGAAATGCCGTCTCATCCTGCGGGCCACCCGCGCTCGCCCCGCCCGAGCAGCGCCGCCGTCTGTACTACATGCCAACTGGAAGACGGACAGCAGGTACCGTCGCAAGTGGACAGTCATCGGCGGAGGAGTACGCCATGAACGACATTCCCCCGAACGAAGTCGGGCGCAGGCTGCGTGAGATCCGCGCTTGGCGCGGGCAGAGTCTCGAGGTGATCGCGGGCTTGGCCGGTATCAGTTTCGGATACCTCGGCCGCCTCGAGCGCGGAGAGCAAGCCTTGTCCAACCGTGCCACGCTGGAGGCGCTGGCGCGGGCGCTACGCGTCTCTCCGTCAGAGTTCTATCCAGTCGCGGGGCAGGCTGGTTCGCGTGCCGAGGGCAACGAATCCGCCCATGCGGGAGTCATAGCGATCGAACGCGCGCTCGACGTCTACGAACTCGGCGACGACCCTGGCGGCGCGGTCCGCGAATGGCCCGCCATCGCCGCCGACCTCGAGCGGCTAGCCGAGATGGCGCAGGTTACCTCGGACTTCGCCGGGCAAGCCGAACTCGCGCCCGCACTATTGGCCGAGTTGCACGCGGTCTACGCCCGATCACCGGAACTTCATCGCAACGTCTTGCGCGGCTTGATCACTTGCTACGCCTCGGCTATGTGGGTGACCAAGCGGCTCGTTGGCCGCGGTTTGCCACTGCTGGCTGCCAAGGCCGCGCAAGAATGCGCCGCCATGCTGGAATCTCCGGCATGGTCCGGGTTCACCGTTTGGCTACGCGGTGATGCCACGGGCGGCCTGTCCCGGCCTGAGCAGTACCGGCGTGCGGTGCGCTGCATCGATGAGCTCGGTCCGCATTTGAATGACACGAACGTCCTCCAGGCGTCTGGCATGCTGCACCTCTCGGCTGCACTCGCCTCGGCAGTGCAGGGTGACCGATCGACCGCTGACACGCATTTGGGCGAAGCCACCGCCCTGGCCGGGCGCATGGAGACCGAGACCGGGGCATTCGGTCGTATGTGGTTCGGCGCATCGAATGTCGGGATCTGGCGCGCATGCATCGGTATGGAATTCGGCGACGGGGTGAAGGTGGCTGAAGACGCGCGCAAGGTCAACGTCAACAGCATCCCTAGCAAGTCCCGGCAAGCCGAGTTCTACA
This sequence comes from Nocardia beijingensis NBRC 16342, assembly GCF_001612785.1. Lineage (GTDB taxonomy): Bacteria > Actinomycetota > Actinomycetes > Mycobacteriales > Mycobacteriaceae > Nocardia > Nocardia beijingensis. The sequence continues at coordinate 32,264 of NZ_BDBC01000078.1, read as the reverse complement.
TGGAAGTCGGCCGTGCTCTGCTGACCGAGCCCACTCGCCGTGAACAAGGCGTCCAAGTGCTGCTACGCGCTGAACACCTTGCACCGCAGCGTGTCCACGCCGATGTCCTGGCCCGTGAAGCCGTGGCCGATGTGCTCCGCGCCGCACGGCGCGATGCGGGCGGACGTGAGTTGCGCGGCTTGGCATGGCGGCTGGGCATCGCTCCCGAACACGCGCCGAACAACTGATCGAGTCCTCGCGTTTGTCCTTCGTGGACAAATCTGTTGTGGCTCAACTCATAACGTCTGCCTCGGCCCCGACGCCGGGGTGAGCCGGCCGCCTTCGTCATCTCGGTCGCGCCAGGACAGACGTGGATGCTGGCTGGTGCTGCGCCCTCGGCGTCGGGTGCTTTCCAATCGGATTGCAGGGAGGCGCAGGGGATGGATGCGAGCAGTCGGCAGGGGTTGTATTCGGCGGGGACGGCCGAATTGCGACGGATCGCGGCATATTTGAAAGACGAGTCGATACCGTTGCAGGGCGCGCTGGCACATACGGAAGGCGCGCTGGCTATCGGGCTGCGGTGCGTGGCTGTCGCAGGTGCCGACGCGGTCGGTGATCAGGCCACGATCGCGATGCTGGCACGTCGCCACGGGTACACGCTGGCTGCCACATACGTGGTTGCGCCGGACACTGCGCCGCTGGTCGCGGCAGCGAGCGTGCTCGAGATGGTGCATGTGGCCCACGCGGGTGCGGTGATCGTCCCTGGGATGGCGCATCTGGGCGGATCGGTCCCGGCCGAGTTCACGCGGGTGTGCAGCGTCATCATGCCGGGGCACGTGATGCTCGGCCGCGCGCTGTACGCGACGCCGCCGGTGTCCGGGGACGCCGAGGCGCAGGGATGAGCGCGGCGAGCATGGGCGGTTTCGATCTGACCACGCCGAACGGCCGGTGCGCGTTCTACCGGCTGGTCTGCCAGCTCCCGGCCGAGGTAGACCCCGTAGCCCTCGGCCGCATCGTGGTGCGGGCGGGTTCGATGGTCTGGGGTGTGTCGGTGCCCGAGCCGTTGGGCCGGGCAGTGACGGACCGCTTACGAAGCGGCGGACACAGTCTCGGCCCGATCATCACCCACCCGCATTCCCTGACCTGGACCTTTCTGGTACGTCCCGATCTGCCGGACGAACCTCGAATCTTCGCGAGCCTGTTCCGCGATCGCGTGAAGGTGATCCGCGACGGCGGCTTGATCGCGCTCCCGTCCTCGGCCGACAACACCACCACATATCGCGCATGGCTCGAGCCACCTCGCGACACCTACCGCCCCTCCGCACGGCTGGTGGTGGAAACGGTACGCGCGTGCCTGCTCGCACGAGCGGTGAGGACCAGCCGATGAACCGGCGCGGCGAACCGATCGAACCCCAACCGAATTCTCCGGTCTCATGACCGGTCCCGCCCAGTCACCGCGCCCGGAGGAACCCGACGTACACCTGTCGGTCTACCTGTACGACCAACGAATGGACTTCGCCGCATGCCTGACCGCCGCAATGATTTTCGTCCAAGACTGGAACGCCCGCCACCGCCCCGGCGCGGTAACCGTCCTCCCCGGCAACCCCACCGGCCTCCCCCGCCTCCCTAACGAACGGCTCTACCTCGAAAGTTGACCATGCGGCCCGCGTGGGGTCGAGTTGAAGGTGCACCGATAGTTGGTAAGGTCGCCGACCCGGGAGGAGCCTTGGTGCAGAATTCTGATCCCGGTCTGGATGAACTCACCGCTTCGGTGATCCGCGCAGGTAACGAGTGGGGATTCCAGATCGACCGCGACAGCTCAGGTCGGCTGCTACTCACGGCTGTAGGCGAATCGCCGGTGACTCCCGCCGTCGAGTTTCGGTTCACCGACCAGGAACTCCGCGACTACTACGCGCGCCTCGCAGCGAATGCTGGGATACCGACTAGCGAGAGCACGCCGTGGCAGGCGTGGATGATTCTGATGTCGACCCACCTCAGCGAGGCCGTTTACAAGGCGGGGGTGCTCAATCAGCCGTGCGCCATCGTGATCGATAGCGCTGGATTCTGGGCCGAACCGGTGTAGCCAGCGGCCCGCAACACCGTCCTCGCCGCGGCCGATGCTCCTAGAGAATGAACTCGAGTTTCGATCACAGGAGGGCTGGGCGTTCGTGACGTCATCGATGGTCCCGAGAACCGTCAAGTCGGTCGACACAGCACAACTGATACTCCTCGACGAGCAGGCACGTGAGTGTGGTTTGAACAGACACCACGGCGCCGGCTGGCTGGCCGCTCACGCCGACCGCACGGCCACTCACTACCTACAGCCCGTGCTGGTTCATCGTCTGCAGCACCGACCGGAGTTCTCGCCGCACTGGCGGTGTCTGCTGCTGCTCACAGTACGAGACGGCCAGCAGATCTCCTCGCTCCTGGATGTTCTACCTGCGTCTTTCAACGACTTGCCAGAAACCTTGGACGACCCGACCAAATCCTTTATCGCCACGAAACTTCAACATGGATCACTCGTCACCCAGGCGGAATGGGCGAAGCGTCACGGCTGACGCCGCGTGGCCCTCGACCGTGCCCCCGGTCGAGTTCGGCGAAGGCATGCCATCACTGTGGAACGCGCAGGTGCGCCTCCTCCTGCGCCAGGGCGATCGATGATCGCGCCGCCACCATGATTGGGGCGGGCCGACCTTACGTCAGTATTCGAGTTCGGTCCAGGGGATGGCGATCTGGAACGGGTGGTCGAACTCGATGCCGTCCGCGTTCTGGGAAGTCCATTCGGCGGCGAGGATGTAGTTGGCAGCGCGGAGTGGATGTACCCCGTCCGGGAGCTGCGCATGGCCGATATCGAGGCCGTAGGCGCGGACGGTGGCGATCGCGCTGACATCACGGGCCAGCGTCACCTCCCAGTACCACGGAATGCCGGCGCTGGCGTACCGTCCCTTCTTCGCTTCGATGTCGGTCTGCGTGTTGCCGGGCGATAGAACCTCGCCGACCAGGATCACGTCACTTCCGCGCACGTCCTGATAGGCGGAACCAAGACAACGATGGATCAGGAAGTCCGGTGTCAGGAAGTTGGATTTGCCGGTGCGACCCAGGAATACGTTCGTCTCGGTGGTGACGCGCCAACACTGCTCTGGGTTCTCTGACATGTCTTTTCGTGCACAGCGTTCGAGCGTGGCCCAAAACCGGTTGGAGAAGGTTTGATGCTCGGCCGGACCGCGTCGCACCCAGACCACGCGCCCGTCCCACAACTCGATCTGCTCCGCGATCTCCTCAGGGAGTCGCGCCAACTCCTCCCATGTCATCGACTCAGGGAGGTCCGGCCGTTCGACATGCGGCATCGACATGCCGCAATGGTAATGGCCGCTGCGGGCGGTCAGAACGCCTTAGTTCAACCCAGCATAAGAATGCAACCCGCTAATCACCATGTTGGTGATGAACACCCATCCCGACGTTTGCTGACGTTGGCGAGTACTGGTCGCAACACAAACAGGCTGGTACGCACGATGCTGGCGTTGGTGCCAGTCGGCCCTTGTGGATTGCGCTGCGTACCCGGTGCGTACCCGCATCCCTTCCACCGAGCGACGAAGCCGTGGCCTGCGCCGAATGTCTACTCGGTGCGACAGCGAGCGTAATCGCGCCGACATCGCAAAGTCAGCATTTCAGCAGCTCAGAGGCATCGGCAGCCTTCAGATCGCGCGCAACTCGAGGGTGGCCGCAGACCATCGCCGCAGGCGACGCGCAGCGCCTTCGAGGTTGGAGGGGCGCGGGAACACTATGCAGGCGGCACCCCACGGGGGCACGCGGCCGAAGGCCGCGCTCGGCGCGCCGCGCCGAGCGCCCGAGCCCTGTCAGTGGCCACCGCGAAGTTCCCGCGTACGGCCAGTTGCGATTCCCGCAGGCGGCCAGTTGCCGCCGCTGGCACACTGCCGCATCCCGCCGAACATCGGAGGTTGCCGACGAGGTGTGGCACGCAACTCCGGGCTACGGCTGTAGCCCTAGGTGCGCGAGGGGCGATTCGTGGCTACCATACGGACGGTCAGAATCGAGTAAAGCCGGTGAGCGCTCGCCGTACCGTCACCTCGCCGACGGGTCCAGCACGCAGCCCGTCGAGCACCTCGTCGGACATCTCGCCGTAGGTCTCGAACGATTGAATACTGCAGTGCTCCATCACATCCTGGATGTAGGGATCGGACAACTTCCAGTGTGCGAGCACTGCCTCCGAGTCGGGATAGAGCTGGAAACTGTGTGCAAGCCCGCGGTCTTCGTCGAGAAAGACCTGCACCATCAGCTGCGGGCCATGCTCTGCGACGAACGCCACCGCCCGCTCTACGGCCACCTTGAACTGTTCGAGATGACCGTCGGTTATCCGCATGGTGTTGTGGAACAAAATGCTCATTCCTCGATAATCAAACCTCGATAAAGGTTGAGGTCAAGCCGAGCCGGCACGGCATTTCACCTCATACAGCTGCTACCAAGGTGTTGCTGCGGGATCGGCTTGACGACCAGATAGCTCCCCACTGAGTGGCCGCCGGTGGGGAGTTCGAACTGGCCGACGACGTTGCGCTACTACGCCCACCTATGGCCCGATGCCGACGAGACGACGCGGGCGACGGTTCGCGGCATACTCGGGCTCGGTTCGCCACTACTGCGTACTCGCTACGTACCGGAGACTCGGGCAGGACCGGCGAGTAGCCCGCCGAACGAACGAATGCGCTGGTCAGTGCCTATTAGTTCAACCCAGCATAAGAATGCAACCCGCTGATCACCATGTTGATGATGAACAGGTTGAACAGCATCGCGACGAAGGCGGCGATGTTGATCCAGGCGGCCTTGGTGTCGCGCCAGCCCGAGGTTGCGCGGGCGTGGAGGTAGGCGGCGTAGAGGACCCAGGCGATGAAGGAGCAGGTTTCCTTCGGGTCCCAGCCCCAGAAGCGGCCCCAGGCGGCTTCGGCCCAGATGGCGCCGAGGATGACGCCCGCGCCGAAGAGGGGGAAGCCGATGATGGTGGCCTTGTAGGCGAGCCGGTCCAGGGTGCGGGCGTCGGGGAGGCGGCGGGCGATGGCGCCGAGGACGTCGGCCGACTCCTGGCCGTCCGGCTGACGCAGGCGGTAGAGGAAGAGCATGCTCGCCACGCCGGCGAACAGGAACACGCCGCTGCCCACGCTGACGATGGTGACGTGCACCGGCAGCCAGAACGACTTCAACGCGGGCACAACGGGCGCGGCGTCGGCGTAGAGCACCGTGCCGGCGAGGAACAGCAGGATCAGCACGGGGACCAGCAGGAACGCCCACATGGCGCGGTAGCGCTGCTCGCGCAGGAGCGCGATGCCGACCAGCACGGCGGCGGCCGTCGCCATGGTGACGAACTCGTACATGTTGCCGAGCGGGAAGCGGTGGGTGGCGAAGCCGCGCAGCACGATCGAGCCCACGTGCAGCGCGATGGCCACCATGAGCACCGAGAACGCCATGTTGCCCAGCCGCTCCGACAGCGGCCGCTGCGCGGGTTCGGCGACCCGGCCCGGTCCCTGCGGCGTCGATCCGCCGCCCACCGTCACGAGTTCGCGCTCGGCGACCTGGCGGCTGCGCGCCGTCGCGTACTGCCAGATCAGCAGCACCAGCACCAGCGCGTACACCACGATCGCCGTCTTGAAGGCGAAGTCGCTGTACCTGGCGATGGTCTCGTCGATCGGCATCGTCACTCTCCCGTGGTCTCGGCGTGCTCATCGAGCAGGCGCGCGCGCAGCCGGTCGAACTCGCCGCCCCAGCCCGCCTGGTCGGTCCTGGCGAGCCCGCCCATCTCTACTACAGTGCGTCGTTGCTCAACGGTACCGGCTGCGTCATCGGCCGGGTAGACCCGCACCCAGATCCGCCTGCGCTTGATCAGCAGCGAGACCAGCAGGCCCGCCATCATCAGCAGCGCGCTCACCAGCACCCACTGCTGGGCGGGGTCGTGGGAGACCTGCAGATTCACGAACTCCTGCGCGCCGTCGAAGGTCACCTTGGTGCCGTTCGGGAGCGTGGTGGACTCGCCGGGGCGCAGATTGACCCTGGCCTCCTTGGTCAGCCTGCCCTGTTTGACCTGCTCGGGGTCGAGGGCGAACAACGACTGCGGCTTACCGGTGTCCAAGCCGGTGTCGCCGCGATAGATGTCGACCGCGACCGCGGGGTCGTTCATCGCGGGGAACGCCGAGCTGAGCAACGACCCGTGGAACATCGCGGTGGGCGCGAACAGTCCTTCGATCGCGATCTGGTTCTTGCGGCGCTCCTCGTCGGTGGCGTACATCCCGCCGGGTGGGTCGATCCGCAGCACGCCGCTGGACAGGAACGTCGAGGCGTCGTCGGGCCGCCACTGGATGGACTCGGTGCGGGTCTGACCGTTGGGGAAGGTCACCGTGAAGGTCGGCGCGTAGCCGTGTCCTTGCAGGTAGAGCCGGTCACCGGCGACGCGGAGCGGGTGGTTGACCTGCACCCGGGTGTCGCGCCAGGTGTTCGTCCGCAGGTCGTCGCCCGCCTGGTAGGAGAGGTTCGCGGTGAACATCTCCGCTTGCCCGTTGGTCAGGTAGTCGGCCTGGAAGTCCTTCACCCGCACGCACACCGGCGTCATGCCGGTGCCGTCGTTGACGTTGCCCGCCTTGAACGAGTCGAACACCGCGGGCGAGGTGGTGCAGAAGCCGGGGCCGTTGTTCGCCAGCACGATGACGCTGCCCTCGTAGCCGAACAGCTTGCCGGCCGCGATGGCGATCAGCAGCCCGACCAGCGCGAGATGGAAGACGAGATTGCCGAGTTCGCGGGCGTAGCCCTTCTCCGCCGACAGCGCCAGTTCACCCTCGCGTTGGCCGGGGCGTACCTCGGTGCGCCAGCCGCGCAACTGGGCGCGGGCGTGATCGATCTGCTCCTGCGGCGACCGCTCGACCGCACCCGTGTAGTGGTGCGGAAGCCTGGTCAGGTTGCGCGGCGCCCGCACCGGCGGTGTGCGCAGCGCGCGGTAGTGGTCGAGCGTGCGCGGCAGGATGCAACCGACCAGGGAGATGAACAGCAGCACGTAGACGGCCGTGAACCAGAAACTGGAGAACACGTCGAACAGCTCGAAGCGGTCCATCCACGGCCCGAGCGTCGGCCGGTCGGCGATGTACTGCTCGACCTTCTGCTCGTTTAGGTTGCGCTGCGGCAGCAACGCGCCGGGGATCGCGGCCAAGGCCAGCAGGAACAGCAGCACCAAGGCGGTGCGCATGCTGGTGAGCCCGCGCCAGGTGTTGCGCAGGAACGCCCAGGCCCGTCCGATCAGGGATTGGCGCGGCGGACGTTCGGGGCTTTCGATCGCGGGATGGTCGGTCACGGTCATATCGGCAGGGTCACCTCGGAGACGAACGCGTCGCGCACCCAGGCGACGAACTGGTCCCACGCCCCGGTGACCAGCGCGGCGCCGACCGCGACGAGCAACATGCCCCCGATGATCTGGATGGTGCGGGAATTGCGGCGCAACCAGCCCACTCCCCGCAGCGCGCTCGCCGACCCGAACGCCAGCACCACGAACGGCAGGCCGAGGCCGAGACAGTACGCGATGATCAGCGCGACTCCGCGCACCGCCGTCGTCCCGTCGGTGCCCGCGGCCACCGCCATGACGCCCGACAGCGTCGGACCCAGGCACGGCGTCCAGCCCAGCGCGAACACGCCGCCCAGCAGCGGAGCGCCCATGAGGCTGGTGAGCCTGCGCGGCTCCATCCGGGTGTCGCGCTGCAACGCGGGCACCAGGCCGATGAAGACCAGGCCCATCAGGATCGTCACCACACCGCCGATGCGTTGCAGCAGTTCCCGGTTCACGTTGAGGGTCTGGATGACGCCGAACACGGTCGCGGTGGCGAGCACGAAGACGACGGTGAAACCGGCGACGAACAAACCGGCCGCACCGGCGACCCGCATCCGTCCCGACCGAAGCGGCGGCTCGGCGGTCGCGACGCGGCTGCCGGTGGCCTCCGCCACCGTGGCGGGCGGCGCCTCCGCGCCGACCAGTCCGGCCAGGTAGGAGAGGTACCCCGGCACGAGGGGCACCACGCACGGGGAGGCGAACGACACCAGACCCGCGAGCAGGCATGCGCCGAGGGCCAGCAGCAGCGGCCCGGAGGCCGCCGTCTGCTGGAACGAATCACCGACTCCGGCGAGCACCATCACAGGTCCTCCCCGGTGCGCGGCGCGGTGCGCGCGAGCGTCACACCGAGTCCTCCAGCGTGTCGTCGGACGATCGCTCGGCGCTCCGGCGCGGCGCCACGGTCCGCTCGGTGGCCGCGGGTTCCTCGCCGTCGAATACCGCGAAGTCCAGCAAGGACTCGGCCGCGACGCTGCGCGGCACGGTGGCGATGCCCGCCCACCTGTCGTCGACGGCCCATCCGCCGCCGATACGTCGGGCGCCCTGCCGTGGCCGGCAGGCACGCAGGTGGCGGGTACGACGGTCGCGATTCACTGTTCTTCCTCCGCGGCGATACTTTCGATCACTGGCTGTAGATCCTCGGCGAGCAGGGACCGCAGGAATACCGCGGCGACCCGGTGTTGCCGGTCGAGGACGAGCGTGGTCGGGATGACACTGGTTGGGAAATTCCCGCCGAGCGCCAAGAGCGTGCGCATCGACGGGTCGTAGATGGACGGGTAGCCGACCTTGTTGTCGACCACGAAATCTTGGGCCTTGTCCTGTTGCGGGTCGCGGACGTTGATGCCGAGGAAGGCGACGCCTTTGTCCTTGGTCGCTTCGTAGACCCTTTCCAGGGCGGGCGCTTCGGCCCGGCACGGACCGCACCACTGGCCCCACAGGTTGAGTACCACGACCTTGCCCGCGTAGTCCTCGACCGAGGCGGTCTTGCCCGCCGTCATCAGGTCTGGACCGGAGAGCTTGCCGATGGTGCCGCGCGCGGCGGGCGGGTCGTAGCGGATGTCGGTCTTGCCGCCGGGCGAGACGAATTCGAAGGTGCCGCCCGAGGCCACCGCGTCCGAGCCGGTCGAGCACCCCGCGAGCGCGGCGATCAGCGCCACGCACGCGAGCAGGACCGGCAGCACCCGCCCGGCGCGTGCCGAGGGCGGGCGGGAGAACGCGGTGCGGTGCGTCATGCGCCGTGTACCGAGGGGTCGGAGCCGCCTGCGGGCTCGGAGTAGACGATGTCGACCAGGGTGTCGCCGTGGTAGACCAGCGAGGTCAGCGACGCGAGCGAGCACTGCCGCTGGCGTGGATCGTGCCAGAGGCGCTGCCCCTGGAGGAACCGCCGCAGCGTCCACACCGGTAGCTGGTGGGAGACCAGCACCGCTTCCCGCCCGGCCGCTTCGACCCTTGCCTTGTTCACGGCCGCGAGCATGCGGTGCGCGATCTGCAGATACGGCTCGCCCCAGGACGGGGTGAACGGGTCGCGCAGCTTCCACCAGTGCCGCGGCTTGCGCAGCGCGCCGTCGCCGACCGAGACGCGCAGGCCCTCGAAGGTGTTGCCCGCCTCGATGAGGTTCTCGTCGGTGCGCACGATGACGTCGTGCTGCGCGGCGATCGGCTCGGCGGTCTCCTGTGCTCGCTGCAGCGGCGAGGCGATGACCAGGGCGATGTCGTGATCGGCGAGGGTACGCGCGACCGCGGCGGCCTGCGCGCGCCCGGTCACCGAGAGGCTGAAGCCGGGCAGGCGGCCGTAGAGGATGCCGTTCGGGTTGTGCACCTCACCGTGCCGCAGCACGTGCACGATCGTCTCGATCGCGGCGCCGCCGTCGTGCACCCGATCGGCGCGGGTTCGCGCGTCGGTGGACTCCGCCTCGGTTCCTGCGCTCGCGGTCTCGGCCGAAGCCTGGGTCTCCCCTTTGCGCGCCGCGCTGACCTGCGCGTCCGACGACGCGGCGGCCGCGGCGAAATGAGCGCCCGCGTCGACCAGGCTCGATCCCTCGGCAGCGAGGTCGGCGGCCTGCGCCCCGGCGCTCGCGGCGGCGAACTGCTCACCCGCGTCGATCACGGTCGCTTCGGCGATCGGATCGAGGGCGACGGCGGTCGCGCCGTGCGTCGCCGTCACCTGCGGCTCGGCGGACGGCTTGGCCGGCTCCCGCCGGTCGGCATCGGGCTGGTCGAGGTCGGAGGTCACGCGCGGGATCCTTCGGGGGTGGCGGCCGCCGCCGCGTGCGCGGCGGCGGGCAGGGCGGCAGCGATACGGTCGAACGCGTCCTCGTCGAGCGCCGCGGAGACGAACCACGCTTCGAACGCGCTCGGCGGCGCGTACACGCCACCGTCGAGCAAGGCGTGGAAGAACGCTGGGTAGCGCCAGGTCTCGCTCGCCTTGGCGGCGGCGTAGTCGGTGACCGGGCGTTCGGCGAAGAACACGCTCACCATATTGCCCGCGAACTGGACCTGGTGCCCGACCCCCGCGTCGGTGAGCGCCGAGGTGAACAGCTCGCCGAGCCGCTGCGCGTTGCGGTCGAGCGCGGCATACACCGCGTCGTCGGCGGCGCGGAGCGTGGCGAGACCCGCGGCCACCGCGACCGGGTTACCGGACAGCGTTCCCGCCTGGTAGACCGGCCCGAGCGGAGCGAGGTGGTTCATGATGTCCGCGCGACCCCCGAACGCGGCCGCGGGCAGGCCGCCGCTCATCACCTTGCCGAAGGTGTAGAGGTCGCCCGCGACGCCTTCCCGGCCGAACCATCCGGCGGCGCTGACCCGGAATCCGGTCATCACCTCGTCCATGACGAGCAGTGCCCCGTGCTCGGCGGTGAGCGCTCGCAGGCCCGCGTTGAAGCCGGGCAGCGGCGCGACCGCGCCCATGTTGCCCGCCGCCGCCTCGGTGATCACGCAGGCGATCTGGCCGGGATTCGCGGCGAACGCGGCCGCGACGGCGTCGAGGTCGTTGTAGGGCAGCACGATGGTGTCGGCGGCCTGCGCGCCCGTCACGCCAGGCGAGGTGGGCAGCCCGAGCGTGGCGACGCCGGAGCCCGCGTCGGCGAGCAGCGCGTCGACGTGACCGTGATAACAACCGGCGAACTTGATGATCTTGGTGCGCCCGGTGTAGCCGCGGGCCAGCCGGACCGCGCTCATCGTGGCCTCGGTGCCGGAGTTCACCAGCCGTACGCGCTCCACCGGCGCGACCCGCCGCACGATCTCCTCCGCGAGCTCGATCTCGGCCTCGGTCGGCGCGCCGAAGGACAGGCCGCCGCCTGCCGCGGCGCGCACCGCGTCGACGACCGCGGGGTGCGCGTGGCCGAGGATCATCGGCCCCCAGGAGCAGACCAGGTCGACGTACTCGTTGCCGTCGGCGTCGACGAGCGTGCAGCCGTCGGCCGATGCGATGAATCGCGGTGTGCCGCCGACGGATCGGAACGCCCGCACCGGGGAGTTGACGCCACCCGGAATCACCGAACTCGCCCGGTCGAAGAGCTGTGCGGAAACCGGCACAGCTGCACTGGTCACGCGCGGAGAAGAACTCACGAGTTCCAGTCTCTCAGCACCGGAAAATCGGCTTGACGACAGGGTGTAGTGCAGTGATGCAGGCCGCAGCCGCCCGGCAACACGCCGAGGTGGGGTTCGCGCGTAATTCGATCGCTGAGAGGTTGCCGGTGCGTAGTCTCAGCTCACATTCGTCCATCGTTCGGGAGGGTCTGCATGCGGATTGCCATCGTCAGCGTGGGTGTGCTCACCGTCGTCACCGGGGCCGCGATGGCACTCGGCGCCGGGTCGGCAGCCGCGCAGCCGCTCGATCAACTCGACGAGGTGCGGCTGGCCATCCCGCTGGACCACACGGCGACCACAGCGCTGGCCGGCGGACCGATTCCCGCTGTGGTCACCATGTTCGTCCCGGCCAACCGGATCGGCGCGGGGCTGAAGAACGATTCCGCGATCTACCGCGACGATCACGGCGCGGTGCACGCCACGCTGCGCCAGGTGGTGCTGGAGGCGGCGGGCCATCCGGACGGGACGGTCACCGTCTATCTGAACGCCCCCGGCACCCGCGGCGGCCGTGTGCTGGACATCTACCAGCACTGGAACTGACCGCGCGCGATCAGGCGTACATGCAGGGCACCTGCGCCGACATGGTGTGCAGCATGCACATGAACCCGTTGTAGGGCCCCGCGGAACCGGAATCCGGCACGAAGATCGGCGCGTCGACCGGGTTCGCGTCCTCCAGTGGCAGTCCCGGGCTCGCGCCGGCGGGCGCGGCTGCGAAACCGAGGGCGGCGGCCACGGCAAACGCGGCACAGATCTTCACGGCGAACCGGTTCATCAAACACTTTCCTTCATCGACGCGCATTCCAACTACGGCCGAAATACTAACGGCCACAGGGCCATTCCGACCAAAGCGCACGGTCGGCCCGCGTCGGGCGCCGAACCGGGCGCGGTAGCACGGTAACCCGTCGGCGCGCCGTCCGCGAGGATTCGCAGGCAATGCGTGGCTACGTGATACCGAGGCAGAACGCGGCGAAGCCGGTCGTCACCAGGCACGCCAAGGGCGTCGGCAGGGCGTGCAGCAGCGGCGCCGGTGGGGTGGCCAGGAAAACCGGTGTCACCGGAACAGGCGCTTCCGGAACGGTTTCGGCGGACGCGGTGGCTGGTACGGCCGCGGCCGCGCCGATCACACCGGCCGCCACCGCACCGAAAAGTGTTCGCTGGACAGTTGGTTTCATGTGATCAGCGTTCCCCGCCCGCGCGGCATCAAACGGCCGCAGGCGGGTTCGCGCTGTTCAGCGCAGGGTTCCCGCGCCACGCGGTCGGCCCGCGAGCCGGGCGACGGCGTCGATGGCGAGCACACCGGCCACCGCGACGAGCAGCGTGGCCAGCAGCCACCACGGCCCGGCGTAGCGGACCGCGGTGAAGCCGGGGGCGTCGCCGGACGGCGGGAAGTCGGTGGTGCGCACGCCCGCACGCGCGCTGAACACCGCCCCGATCAGCGCGAGCACGAACAGATCCACTTCCACGAGCACCGCGACCAGCCTGCGCCTCATCGGTCCGCTCCGTTCGGATCACGCTGGACGACCTCGGTCAGCGCGCCGCGCAGCCCTTTGTGGTCACGGGCCCATGCCTGCACCAGGCTGCCGTCGGCCAGCCGCAGCCCGATGCCGGTGCGGCGGCGCGGCACGCCGGTCAGCTCACCGAGGGCCCTGGCCGACTCCCACTCCTCGTCGTCCCAGGAGTCCTCGTCCCGTTCCGGGAGGACCTCCGCGATCGAGCTCAGCGGCAGCGACTCGGTGCCGGAGCGCAGCGTCTCCGTAGTGAGTTCGACGCTGACGTGCCGTTTGCCCGCGACCACTTGGAGCGCGACGAAACCGGCGATCAGCGCGGCGCAGAACAGCAGGGCGAACCAGTGCACGGCGCCACCGGTGACGAGTTCGAGGGCGAGAATGGCCAGGCACAGGATCGGCCCGTAGGCGACAGCGCGCCAGCGGGCGCCCGGCTCGGTGAACAAGACGGCCTCGGCGCTCACGCTCGGCCCCCCACGGCAGCGCGCGCCGGCACGGCGAAGAGCGGAATCAGCGACTCAGGCCGGGCAGCAACAGCACGGCGACGGTCAGCACGGCGAACAGAATCAGCAGGCTCAAGACGGCCAGATCCCGACGAATGCTGTGCGGCTGCTGGATCACCACTCGCATCGATGCCTCCGATCCTCCGGAGCCATTTGCCGAGTTCGCGCGCGTAATGAACGACAACGCATGACAAACGACCACCGGTTCCCACGTCCACTGTGACAACCCTCACCATACATGCCCGACTGTCTCGGACAAATTGGGAACGTGTTGCATCGGAGCCTCAACGCCTGCCCGGCTGGAAGTAGGCGGTGGCGTCGGGCCGGTGGGACAGATAGATGGCGCCCGCCGCGAGCACGGCCTGCACGATGGAAGCGCCACCCGCGACCAGCGAGGCCGTCCCGGTCACCGCGTCGATGGCCAGCAGGGCGCCGACGCCGATCACCACGGACCAGGCGCCCAGCACCGTCAGCACGGTGCGCGCCCACGGTTTGCCGCGCCCGAACTGGTGCACGATCACCAGGGCGAGCGCGGACAGACCGAGCCCGATCAGCACGACGACCACGTAGACCAGCGACACCATCAGTTCGGCGCTGGCCATCGTGACCTGCGGATCCTGCGTCCTGGCCTGCTCGAAGACCTCTTCGGCGAACGAGCGCCGCTGATCCAGCGCGGCGACGATCGAGGCGATCAACTGCACCACGCCGAACCCGACGACACCCCACCACAGCTGCCGCGCGGTGCCCACGTCCTCCGGCATCGGTGGCCGGGCCGGGCCCGCGGCGAACGGCGCCGCCATATTCGTCACGACAGCCAGTTCGCGACCTCGGTCGCCCAGTAGGTGAGCACGAAGTCCGCGCCGGCCCGGCGAATGCTCAGCAGCGATTCGAGGATGGCGCCGCGGCGGTCGATCCAGCCGCGTTCGGCGGCGGCGCTGATCATCGCGTACTCGCCGGAGATCTGGTAGGCGGCGACCGGGACGGTCGAGTGATCGGCGACCTCGCGCAGGATGTCCAGATACGCCATGGCCGGCTTGACCATGACGATGTCGGCGCCCTCGGCCAGGTCCAACTCCAGTTCGCGGATCGCCTCGCGGCGATTGGCCGGGTCCTGCTGGTAGGTGCGCCGGTCGCCTTCCAGCGAGGAGGCGACGGCCTCTCGGAACGGTCCGTAGAACGCGGAGGCGTACTTGGCGGAGTAGGCCAGGATGCCGGTGTCGAGGCGCCCGGCCGCGTCCAGCCCGCGCCGGATCGCGCCGACCTGGCCGTCCATCATGCCGCTGGTGCCGAGCAGGTCGGCGCCCGCCTCGGCCTGGGCGAGCGCCATCTCGACGTAGCGGTCCAGCGTCGCGTCGTTGTCCACCGCGCCGTCGGCCGCGAGCACACCGCAGTGCCCGTGGTCGGTGAACTCGTCCAGGCAGGTGTCGGCCATGACGACGGTCGAGCCGCCCACCTCGTCGGCGAGGGCGCGCAGGCCGCGGTTGAGGATGCCGTGCGGGTCGCTGGCCGCGCTGCCGACCGCGTCCTTGTCCTCCGGGCGCGGCACGCCGAACAGCATGATGCCGCCGACACCGGCCGTGACCGCTTCGACGGCCGCCTTGCGCAGCGAGTCGAGCGAGTGCTGCGCCACGCCGGGCATGGAGCCGATCGGACGCGGTTCCGTCAAGCCGTCGGCCACGAACATCGGCAGGACCAATTGCCGTGGTTCCAGTGTTGTTTCGGCCACGAGACGGCGCAGAGCGGGGGTGCGGCGCAACCGCCGTGGGCGGTCCATTCCGGTCATGAATCGCACGATACGCCCGGTGCGATCCGCTGTCGCGAGCGCCCGTGGCCTGCTCCGCGGCGCTGATTTCGACCTTCTGGGACAGCTACCGCCCGTTATCCGGCGAACACTCATGTCATCCGAGTGATAACAGTGTGCGAAATCACATTTAACCCCGGGTGCGAAGGCGCATACTCCGACTAGGCGAGACCCCCTGGGGGACAAGCATGACCGATCCGCACATCGATATCTCGCTGGCCAGAGCCGCCGACTTCGAGTCGTGGGTGGCGGTGTTGCTGGCGGACTGGTGGCCCGTGCTGACCGACGGTCTGCCCGCGCCCGCGTCCGTGCTGCGGGTCTGGCGCGCCACCGACGCCACCGGACAGAACTTCGCCGTCGAGTTCGTCGCGCGGCAGTCGGCGCCGCCCGAGGTGATGCCGGGCGCGCACGTCGCCTTCCGGATGCTCGGCATCCGGCCCGACGAGCCGGAATGGATACGCAGCCGGGGGACGCACCTGGTCGGCGGCACGGAGGACGCCACCGTCGGATTGCGCTTCTCCGACAGCGCCCGCAGTGTCTTCCTCCGCCTGCAGAGCAGGCCGTGCCAGGTGACGGAGGCGGCGGGCCGCCGACTGTGCGCGGGGGCGGAGACCAGCCTGCGATTTCCGGACACCACCTCCGGCCCGCTGGACGTGCGCGTCGCCCGCAACAGCGCGCGGCATCTGCTCGCCCAGCACAGCGCGCGGCATGCCACCCCGGCCGATCCCTTACAGCTCGGCCCGCCGCAGCGGGTGGCCGACATCGGCTGGGCCTTCATCTTCCCGTGGTCGACCACGTCCTGGTACCTCGACGGCTCCGTGCCCACATTCCCGCCGGGCAGCCGAGGGCCGATCGTGGTCGTCAAGGACACCGGGCACACCTGGCTGCTGGACAGCCTCCGCAACTACGACGCGCAGCTGACCGCGTACGCGCACGCCAACGGGTACCGCGTCCCGATGGAACAAGCGCGATGATGGATGCCGTGGGGTACCGCGAGACGGGCTGCTGAGATGACGGAGCCGCCGAGCGAGATGGAATTGCTCGCCATGCAACGGCGCGCCGAAGCGCTGTGGGACGCGGGCGACGCGGCGGGCGCCGAACAGTGGCTGCGCCGGGCCGCCGCGGGTGGCAGCGCGCCCGCGATGGGCATGCTCGGCGCGCTGCTGGGAGCCGACGGGCGGATCGGCGAGGGCATCCACTGGCTGGAAACCGCCGCCGCGCGGGGCAACGAGGCGGCGGGCATGCAGCTGGGTCTGCTGCACACCGAACGCGGGAATATCGATGAGGCCGAGCGCTGGCTGCGGCCCGCCGCCGAGCGCGGTTTGCCCGAGGCGCTGTGCAACATGGGCGTCATCGCCAACCGGCGCGGAAACGACGAAGAGGCCGAGCACTGGTACGAGCGAGCCGCTCGCGCCGGAAACCCGACGGCCATGCGCAGTCTCGGCCTGCGCCTGGCGCGCCGCGGCGAATTCGACCGCGCGATAGACCTGCTCACCGAGGCCGCGCGACGGGGAAGAACCGATGCGATGGCGGTGCTCGGCGCCCTGCATCTGGACCGCGGCGAACCGATCGAGGGCGAGCGGTGGTTGCGCAAGGGCGCCGAAGCGGGCGATCCGGACTCGATGTTCCACCTCGCGTTGTTGCTGCGCGCCGCCAACACTCCTTACCTCGCAGGAGATTTCGCCGACCCCGAAGTTCTGCGGACCGCCGCCGCCATCGCGACCGGCCGCACCCCGGCGCAGTTGGAGGCGCGGCAGTGGCTCGAACGCGCGGCCGCGCTGGGCCATCCGCAGTCGCTACGGCTGTTGCACGATCTGTGACCGCCGCATGTCTCGAAAACCCTTCTGGCCAGCCAAGTTTGTCGGTACCCCCGGGTAGAATCGAAGGTACGTTCGAGGGGGCTCGTCCGCCCCCGATCGCCACGGGAGGGATGCCAATGCGCACACCGCAAACCGTTCTCATCGATCGCCCCTACACCCCTTTGCAGAAGCGCCCGCTGCCACCGGGCCGTCCCCGGGCGTGGTACGTCATGCACAACCGGCGGCTCAAGGCGATGCGCCTGGCGATCGCGTTGCTCGACTCCGGTGTCTACGCACCGAGTTACGCGACGAACAAGCGGATCAGGCACACCGCCGAGGTGATCGGCATCCGCCCACCGTCGGATGCCACCTGCGCCATGGTCCGCACCTTGATGCGCAGGCGGTACTGACCTTCGAGTGGCGCGGCCCGCGCTGATCCATACCGCTGGACCCGGCACAGCCGACCCGAGTCGGCGTGCCGGTCCAGCTCATCTCCGAGTGACGCGGCACGGTGAATCCACCAACCCACGGCAGCTCGACCACTCGTTACGAGCGACGCGCATGCTCCCGGTCGCGGGCCGGCCCACACCCGAGCGACGGCCCGCCGACCCAAAGGGCCGAAGTCGATCGACGCCGCCTCAGTCTTTCGCGGCGGCCGCGCCTTCGGTCGCGACCGACATGCCGTGGCCGCGTTGACAATCGCGCACCCACCCGGATGTCGAGTGCGGTCACGCTCGAGTGTCAAGCCATCCGGACGTTCGGAATCGTTTCCATCAATCGTCCCCACTCGGGGTACTCGGCGACTTTACGCTCGTGCAGCGCCTGCAGTTTCGCGCCGAGATCGGGATCCGGATCATCGGAGGCATCCGGACCGATGATCAGCGTGTCCAGATGCGGAATGATCTGCGGATCGCCCGCGAGATGCACCGGGTCGTACATATACCGCTCCACCGCATCGAGATCCGCCAGGCCGACACAGTAAGCGTGCGTCAGGCCCTCCGACGGATCGCCCAGGTGCTGACCGACTGTCGAGAACGAAACCGACTCCACCGACGCCGTCCGCCGCATGAGCGCGAGAACGGCGTCCTTCTCCTCCTCCGTAGTACCTTCGCGGAACTTGAAACGCAGCTGATGAACGATCATCCTGGTCTCCTATTTTGAACTGACTGGTCCAAACTAATAGTTCCGTCGAGGCAACGGCAAGGGAAAACCAGTAAGTTCAAATACATTGACAGGCCAGTAGAACCGAGACCTGCCGAGAGCAGTGGAAGGTCGAATCAGGATGGACAAGCGAGCCCGCTTCTCGACGCGGCACCCGGCCACATCCGACCTCGCTCCGGCCTCGAATGACGGCCTCCCTCAACCAATGAGCCCACTCGCCCCCGAATACACCAGCTCAACCATGTCTTCGAGTGAAGCGCGACGGGCATCCGTCATTCGCGGCCCGGCTCGCCCCACCGGCCGCCGGACCCTGCGCCGAGCCAGGCTCCCGCCCCTGACAATCGGCCCGCCCTCACCCGCACACCGGGTCCCGACCTCGAACACTCACGCGCCCAGCGCACCCTGACCACAGGTTCCATGGCGACCGGCCGCCTTCACCTACGCACCGGGTCCCGACTTCGGACCCTCACGCGGCCATCGACTCCGACCACGGTTTCGAGCGAAGCGAGACCAAGCATCCGCCGCTCACGGCCCGGCTGCCGTCCAAGTGACCGCAGCACCCGCGCCGAGCCAAGCTCCCACCCCTGGCAACCGGCCGCCCTCACCCGCGCACCAGGTCCCGACCTCGGACGCTCACGCGCCCGGCGCACCCCGACCACAGGTTTCGAGCGAGGCGAGGCCGAGCATCCGCCGTTCGCGAGCCCTCAGATGGCCGCGAACACCCAGCGGCGGGGGCGCTGGAAAACAACCACATCCCGGCTCGCGGCCGAGCGGCCGCCGTACCCCGCGCCGAATCGCGCGTCGCTCCCGACAATCGGCCGCCCTAACCGCGCACCGGGTCGCGACCTCGGACGCTCACGCGCCCAGCGCACCCCGACCACAGGTTTCGAGCGAAGCGAGACCGAGCAGCCGCCGTTCGCCGCGTTGAATTCGCGGCAAATCCAACACAACTACCTGCTGCGGCGGCTCTTCTTGCGCGGCGGCGGCAGGAGTCCTTCGGCGCGCAGCCGGGCCGCGTGCTCGGCCAGCGCTTCGACCAGGGGACCGACCTGGGCCACATCGGGCTGCACGTCAACGCGCAGGCCGAATTCGATGGCGGTTTCGGCGGTCTTGGGGCCGATGCAGGCCACGATGGTGCGTGCGTGCGGCTTGCCCGCGATGCCGACCAGGTTGCGCACCGTGGAGGACGAGGTGAACAGGACGGCGTCGAAACCGCCGGTCTTGATCATCTCGCGGGTCTCCGCGGGCGGCGGCGACGCGCGCACCGTGCGGTAGGCCGTGACGTCGTCGATCTCCCAGCCGCGGTCGCGCAGACCTTCGGCCAGCGTCTCGGTGGCGATATCGGCGCGCGGCAGCAGCACCCGGTTCACCGGGTCGAACACGTCGTCGTAGGGCGGGAAGTCGGCCAGCAGACCCTCGGAGGACTGCTCGCCGCTCGGCACCAGCTCGGGGTTGATGCCGAAGGAGCGCACCTTGTCGGCGGTGGCCTCCCCCACGCAGGCGATCTTCACACCGGAGAATGCCCGCGCGTCCAGACCGAACTCGGCGAACTTCTCCCACACCGCGCGCACCGCGTTGGTGGAGGTGAACACCACCCACTGGTAGCGCCCGTCGACCAAACCCTTGACCGCGCGCTCCATCTGGGCGGGGCTGCGCGGCGGCTCGACCGCGATGGTCGGCACTTCCATCGGGATGGCGCCGTGCGTCACGAGCCGTTCACTCATCTCCGCGGCCTGGTCCTTGGTGCGCGGCACCAGCACGGTCCAGCCGTACAGCGCGCGCGACTCCCACCAGGACATCTTCGAGCGTTGCGCGACCACCTTGCCGATGGTCACCACCAGCGGGCCGACCAGTTCGGAGGCCGCGCTGTTCAGGGTGGCCAAGGTGGCCTCGATGGTGCGCTGCTGGCGGGTGGTGCCCCGCACCGTCACCGCGACCGGGGTCTGCGGGGCCATGCCGTGCTCGACCAGGGCGCTCGCGGTCTCGGCGAGGTGGCCGGAGGTCGCGTGCAGCACCAGCGGGCCGGGCGCGGCCGCGAGCGCGGCCCAGTCGACCTCGCCGCGCACGTCCGCCTCGGTGTGCCCGGAACCGAGCGCGATGCCCGCGTAGCTGGGCACCGCGGAGCCGTTGGGCAGGCCGGGCAGCACCTCGAAGACCATGTGCGACCGGGTGACGGCGTTGACCTCGGCGATCACCGAGTCGGTGGTGAGCGGGTCGCCCGCGACCACGCGCACCACGTCGTGCCCGGCACGGGCTTCGGCGATGAGCGTCTTGGCGACTTCGGCGGGTTCGCCCAGCGCGGGCCGCACGTCGACGGGACGTTCCCCGTCGGGCCCCGCCTCGACCGAAGTGCCGATCAGGGCGAGCACGCCCTTGTCGACGTCGGGATCGGTGAACGCCAGCGTGGCTCGTCCGATCACCTCACGGGCCCGTACGGTGAGCAGCGCTGGGTCACCCGGACCCGATCCGACGAAAAGGATGCGACCGGGGTGCTTCTTCGTGGCTCGGCTCATGCCTGCACCTCGCTTGCGCTCGGCTCCGGCATACCCGCGGGCACGGTGCCTATGCTTCCGCTCATCGGCTGTTCTCCATTGGGCTGGGGTTGGGCAAGTCTGTGGCGGGCGAACTCACCGCCCGGGTGGAACCGTCGTCCGGTTCGGTGGCGAGCAACTCACGCGCACCCATGTCGAGCAACTCGCGGGCAAGCGCGCGGCCGAGTTCGGCGGCGTCGCCGGGGGCGCCGACCACCGACGCCCGCAGCACGTCGGATCCGTCGACGGCCGCCGCGCACGCGCGCAGCGACAGCTCGTCCACGATCCGCCCTTCGTCGTCGAGCGATTCGACCACCTCGGCGACCGCGCCGATCGGTGCGGTGCAGCCCGCCTCCAGTTCGGCCAGCAGCGCCCGCTCGGCGACGACCGCCGCCCGGGTGGCCGCGTCGTCCAGGCCGGACAGGATGTCCACGAGCGCGGTGTGGTCGCTGCGGCATTCCACCGCGAGCGCGCCCTGTGCGGGAGCGGAGAGCATCTGCACCGGCTCGAGCGACTCGGTGACCGCGTCCAGCCGGTCGATGCGGGCCAGTCCGGCTCTGGCCACCACCACGGCGTCCAGCTCGCCCTCGCTGACCTTGCGCAGCCGGGTGTCCAGGTTGCCGCGCAGCGGGACGATGTCCAGGCCGAGCCCGAGCGCCCGCAACTGAGCGGCGCGGCGCGGCGCGGAGGTGCCGACCTTGGCGCCGGCGGGCAACTCGCCCAGAACCAGCCCGTCGCGCGCGACCAGCGCGTCGCGGGGGTCCTCCCTGGGCGGGATGGCAGCGATGGTGAAGCGCGGGTCCTGCGCGGTCGGCAGGTCCTTGTAGGAGTGCACGGCGATGTCGATCGTGCCCGCCGCCAGCTCGTCGCGTAGTGCGGAGGTGAACACGCCGACGCCGATCTTCTGCACCGGATCCGAGGACAGGTCACCGGCGGTCTTGATCACGACCAGCTCGGCGGGCTGCCCGGCCGCGATCAGCGCGTCGCGCACCGTGCCCGCCTGGGTCAGCGCGAGCAGGCTCCCTCGGGTGCCGATGCGCCACGGCGCCCGGGTGCCGCCCGCGGTGGCGTTGCCTTCTTGGTGAACCATGGTCATGCCGTCTGCCCCTGTTCCTCGCCGCGATGGCCTGCGGTGAAGTCGTCGGCCAGGGCGATCTCCCCGTCGGCCGATATGATGTCGGCGCGATCGCCCGCGAGCGCGGTGATCTCCATCGGCGCGGCGACCGCTTGGGCTGCGCCCGGCTTCAGTTCGAACAATTCGCGCAGCGCCTCGGCGTAGCTGTCGCCGCCCGGCGTGGACGCGAGCTGCTTGACCCGCACCGTCGGCGCGTGCAGCAACTTGTCGACCACCCGGCGCACCGTGCGCGCGACCTCGTCGCGTTCCGGGTCGGCGAGGCCGGGCAGCCGTGAGTCCAGGCGCAGCAGTTCGGCCTCCACCACCTCGGCGGCGCGCTGGCGCAGCGCCGCCACCGTCGGGGTGACCTCGGCCATCCGCTGTCCGGCCAGGTACTTCGCGAGTTCGTCGGCGACGATCGACCTGGCGGCGGCGGTGTCGTCGGCGGCGGCGCCCGCGGCCGGATCGCGCTGCAACGTCTCGATGTCGATGAGCGTGACGCCGGGCAGCCCGGCCACGGCGTGCTCCACATCGCGCGGCAAGCCGAGGTCGCAGAACACCAACGGCCGCTCCACCGTGGCGAATTCCTCGCCGCGCTCGCGGTCGGTGAGCGCGCGGTGGGTGTCGGCGAGCGTCACGACCGCGCCGACCGCGCCGGTGCAGGTGATCACCACATCGGTCGCCGACATCGCCTCGGTGAGCCGCGACAGCTCCATGGCCTCGGCGTCGACGCCGTGCGACCGCGCGGTCTCGGCGAGCCTGCGCGCCCGCGCGATGGTGCGGTTCACCACGATGATCCGGCCGATGCCGGCGCGGGACAGATGCGCGACCGCGAGACCGCCCATCGCGCCCGCGCCGACCACCGCGGCGGTCCGGCCCGCCAGCGGGCCGAGCACCTGCTGCGCGCGATCGAGCGCGACCGACACCACCGACGCGCCCGCGCGGTCGATGCCGGTTTCGGCGTGCACCCGCTTGCCCACCCGTAGCGCGTGCTGGGCCAGCTCGTGCAGGGTCCGTCCGACCGCGCGCTGCGCGTCGGCGGAGGCGTAGGCGCCGCGGATCTGGCTGAGCACCTGCTGCTCGCCGACCACCATCGAGTCCAGCCCGCTGGCCACCGCGAACAGGTGCTCGGCGGCGGCCTCGGAGTAGCGGACGTAGGCGTGCTTGGTCAGATCCGGCATCGGCAGGCCGGAGTGCTTGGTCAGCAGGTCGCCGATCTCGGCGAGACCGCCGTGGAAGGCGTCGACCACCGCGTAGACCTCGACCCGGTTGCAGGTGGAGACGATCATCGCCTCGGACACGTGACTGGAGGAGATCAGGCGGTCGATCAGCTTCGGCCGGTCGGCATCGGTGACGGCCACCTTCTCCAGCACCGGGACCGGCGCGCTGCGGTGCGATATGCCGACGAGAAGAACGCTCATGGTGTGACCACCGATCCCTTGCTGCTTGGCTCCGTTGCCGTATGCGAGGTTGCCGAATGCGGGGCTGCCGTATGCGAGGTTGCCGAGTGCTGGAGCGCCGGGTGCGCCTGCGCCGCGTGCGATGTCGGCAGGCGGTGGGCGATGCGACCCGATCCGGCGTGCGCGACCTCCGGCAGCGGAGCCTGCTCCGCGTTGCGCACCCGTTCGAACGACAGCATCTGCATCTCGACGGCCAGATCGACGCGGCGGACCTCGACCGTCGCCGGTGCGACCAGCTCGCAGGGCGCGAAGCTCAGAATCGACTGCAATCCGCACGCGACGAGGCGATCGCACACCTCCTGGGCCGCGTCGTCGGGCACCGTGATCACGGCGATGGTCGGCTCCAGCTCGGCGACCGCCGCGGGCAGTTCGGCGACGTCGCGCACCACCAGGCCCGCGACCACCATGCCGATCACGTCGGGGTCGCTGTCGAGGATGCCGACCACCGTGAAACCGCGCCGCCGGAACCCCCCGTAGCCGACCAGCGCCCGGCCCAGGTTCCCCGCGCCGACCAGCACGACGCGGTGGCCTTCCGACAGGCCGAGCACGTCCTCGATCCGGGAGCGGAGCTTGGCCACGTCGTAACCGACGCCGCGAACGCCGTTGGGGCCGAGGAAGGACAGATCCTTGCGCAATTTGGCCGAATTGACACCCGCCGCGACAGCCAGTTCCTCACTCGATACGATGGCAACACCGTCGTCGGCCAACATGGCGAGGACCCGAAGATAGGTAGCCAGCCGCGCGACGGTGGCCTGCGGGATGTCCTTCTGCA
Organism: Nocardia beijingensis NBRC 16342; assembly: GCF_001612785.1. GTDB lineage: Bacteria > Actinomycetota > Actinomycetes > Mycobacteriales > Mycobacteriaceae > Nocardia > Nocardia beijingensis. The sequence continues at coordinate 8,178 of NZ_BDBC01000078.1, read as the reverse complement.
GAGCCCTGCCGGAGACGCCGCCTGGCGCCTCATGCTGCTCTGTCACGTCGTCGGCTCCTCGTCCCGGGCCTCGGGCTCCGGTTCGTCGCTCGACCCCCTCTGACCCGGGGACGGTCCGGTGCCATGGGGTCGAAGTTCGGATTTCGGGGCGGCTCCGCAGCCTCGGCATGCGGGTCGCGTTGCCACCACCGTAACTGCTTGTGAAGCCCTGCACAAAGTCGGTGAAATTGGCCTCATTTTCCGCCGCGACCAGCACAGCGGCCGAATCGGACGGAAAACGGCGCGCTCAGCGCTTCAGGTCGGCCCGCAATCGGGTCTCGTCGACATCGAAATAGCTGTGTTCGCGGCCGTCGAGCAGGACGACGGGAAGCCGGTCGCCGTACTCCGCGCGCAGGCCAGGGTCGGTAGCGGCGGCTTCGTCGACGTCGACGGTCCCCGGTTCGATACCGAATTCGGCGCAGATCGCGCGCAGCTGTTCCAGTGCCGTCGCACACAGTCCGCAGCCCGCGCGAGTCAGCAATGTCACCGAATGTGTGTGATTGGTCATGACCGGAATTTAATCCGCCGCCGAACGCCGCGAAGGCTCGGTGCGCGCCACGCGAATGTGTCGCGCGCCGCCTTCCGCCGTGACTGTCGGCCGATCCGGCTACTGTTGACATGGTTCGCGCGACGGGCGGAGGTACTGGTGCCGGAACGATCGAGGGTGGCGAGGGCCGGATTCATCGCGGGACGATTCGGTGAGTTTCCGGCGCGATGGAATCTGAGCCAGATGGGCCAGGGGCTGCAGGACCAGCTCGCCCGCATCTCGCGCAGCCCATTCGGCCCTACCGAAGAGGAATTGCGGGCCAATCTGGCCGGTGAAGCGAGCGCCGACGCGGCGCTGACCCTGCACGACGCCGAACTGGCCGCGGGCGAGGCGGAGGCCGCGGGCCCGGAGGCGCCGCGCGATCTCACCGCGGCGGCGTTCTTCGACGTCGACAACACCATGGTGCAGGGTGCTTCGATCGTGCATTTCGCCCGCGGTCTCGCGGCGCGCAAGTACTTCAAGACCTCCGATCTGGTGGACGTCGCCTGGAAGCAGGTGAAATTCCGGGTCACCGGCAAGGAGAGCAGCACCGACATGGCCAGCGGCAAGGAGAAGGCCCTCGCGTTCATCGCCGGGCGCTCCACCGCCGAACTGGCCGCGCTGGGCGAGGAGATCTACGACGAGATCATCGCCGACAAGATCTGGCCGGGCACCCGCGCGCTCGCGCAGATGCACTTGGACGCGGGCCAGCAGGTGTGGCTGGTGACCGCCACCCCGGTGGAGCTGGCGCAGGTGATCGCGAAGCGGCTCGGGCTCACCGGAGCGCTCGGCACCGTGGCCGAGAGCGTGGACGGGAAGTTCACCGGGCGGCTGGTCGGCGACATCCTGCACGGGCTCGGCAAAGCGCACGCGGTGCGCACCCTGGCGATCCGGGAGGGCCTGAACCTCAAGCGCTGCACCGCGTACTCCGACAGCCACAACGACGTGCCGATGCTCTCGCTGGTCGGCACCGCCGTCGCGATCAACCCGGACTCGGATCTACGCGAAGTCGCGAAGAACCGGGGCTGGGAGATCCGCGACTTCCGCACCGGGCGCAAGGCGGCCAAAATCGGCGTGCCCACCGCACTGGCTTTGGGCGCGGCGGGCGGTGCCGTCGCGGCGGCGGTAACTCGCCGCCACAACGATCACTGAAAGGCGACGCGCTCACCTCACCTCAGCCACGTCTGTCGAGCGAAGCGAGACCGAGCATGCGCCGTTCGCGGCGGCGCGGCAGATCTAACCAGTGAAGACGTTGCGGCGCTTGGTGAGCAGCTTGTAGAGCGTCTGCTGGATGGTCTCGCGCACCTGGTCGGTGACCTCGAACATGGTCATCGGATCGTCGGCGGCTTCCGGCTCGTACGGCGCGGTCGAGACGGGGGCGCCGAATTCGATGTACCACTTCGACGGCAGCGGCACCGCGCCGAGCGGGCCCAGGTGCGGGAACAGCGGCGTCACCGGGAAGTACGGGAGGCCGAGCAGCCGGGCCAGCGGCTTGATGTCGGCCAGCTTCGGATAGATCTCCTCGGAGCCGACGATGGAGCACGGGATGATCGGCACGCCGGTGCGCACCGCCGCGGCGACGAAGCCGCCACGGCCGAAGCGCTGCAACTTGTAGCGATCGGTGTACTGCTTGCCGACGCCCTTGAACCCTTCGGGGAACACACCGGTCAGCTCGCCCGCGCGCAGCAGTCGTTCGGCGTCCTCCCGGCAGGCCAGCGTGTGGCCCGCCCGGCGAGCGAGCACGCCGAGCACGGGCGTCTCGAAGATCAGATCGGCCGCGAGCAACCGCAGCGCGCGCTGCTTGGGGTGCCGATCGTGCACGGCCAACTGCAACATCAGGCCGTCGAGGGGCACGGTGCCCGCGTGGTTGGCAACGATCAGCGCGCCGCCCGCTTCCGGGAGGTTGTCCATCCCGCTGACCTCGACCCGGAACCACAGGTCCGACAGCGGGCGAAGGGCGGGCAGGATGACCGACTCGAGCAGGTGCTCGTCGAAACCGAACTCGTCGATCTGGTAATCGCCGGTGAGCCTGCGGCGCGCGAAGTCGGCCGTCTTGGCGATCTGCTTGCCGAGCGCGCCGCGCAGCGCGCCCGACAGCGACTGCGGCGCGGCGGGCGTGACCGCCGCGCGCCGCTCCGCCAGCGACGTCACCGGACTCGGAGCGGCCTGCCGCCGTGGCGCGGGCCGCTGGCGCGCCTCGATCTGGAGATCGTGGAGTTGGATGACCTTCGCTACGTCGTTCATTGGTGTGCTCCCGTACCGGCCCCGAGCAGGCCGAGCAGTTTGTGTTCTGCGGCGTCGATCCACGCTGGATCGACCACGGGCCGCAACGCTGCGCCCCCGATGAAGTCGTCGAACGCCTGCACCGTCGTCCAGCGTGGCACGAAACCGAATTCGCTGCGCATACGCGTGGTGTCCAGGCCACAACCGAAGTGGAAATAGTCGAGCTGTTCGGCGGAGAACTCCCGCATCACCGGGCCCATGAGCAGGCGCCCGGCGGTGCGGAACACCGTGAAGGGAACGGGCACCTCGATCCGGCCCGCCCGCCGGACCGCCTGCGACAACGACAGCGCGCCGTCGCCGGCGATGTTGTAGGTGCCCGCCGCAGCGCCGCGCGACGCGTGCGTCAAGGCGGCTACCGCGTCCTCCTCGTGCAGCAGCTGCATTCTGGCGTCCCGGCCGAATACGGTCGGGGTCACCGGCGAACGCAGATATTGCACGCCGCGAGCGGCCAGCCGGGGGCCGACGATGGGGGCGAAGCGCAATATCGAGGTGGCGATATCGGGACGTCGCCGGGCCAGCCCGCGAACATAACTCTCTATATCGATCATGTCGCGCGCGAACCCACCGCGCGGAGGTGTGCGCGCGCTCATTTCCTCGGTGAATTTCGCGGGATCCTTGGCGCTGCACCCGTAGACCGCCGAGGACGACCGCAGCACGACCCGGCGCACCGACGCCACCTTCTGACAGACCGCGAACAGCTGCATCGCGCCGAGGACGTTGTGATCCTTCATCACCGCGCGGCCGCCCCCCGCCGGCGGGCGCGTCAGCAGCGCGGTGTGCACCACGGTGTCCACCTCGTGACCATCGATCACCTTACGGATCAACGGGTTTCGAATGTCAGCGCGCACGAATTCGGCGCGGCCCATGCGCCGCTGCAACTCCCGGCTCGGCGTCATCGTGTCGACGGCGAGAATCCGCTCGATCCCGGGTTGCTGGGCGAGGCGGGCGACGACCGTGCCGCCGAAGAAGCGGCTGGCCCCGGTGACCAGCACGACCTTCGGCGCGTGCGCTTCCCGACCCTCAGAACTCACCGGCACCCGCTTTCCCTTGCCAGCCGCCTTTGTGATTATTCCCAGTGCCAAGGGTAGCGGGTAGCTACCCTTCCGCCGAGAGTATTAACCAGGATCTAACGATGACTTCAGTCACGTGATACAAATGGCGATTTCAAAATTTCAAGTTTCAAATAAAAGAGCCCGTCACCTATTGGTGACGGGCTCGCGCGGCTACCACGCAGCGAAGCTCACTTGCCGAGTTTGCGCCGCTGAACACGCGTGCGGCGAAGCAGCTTGCGGTGCTTCTTCTTCGACATGCGCTTGCGGCGCTTCTTGATCACAGAACCCATAGGGTTGTCCTCGCGTTCTCTCTACTCGGCGCGCACGCTGCCCGTGCGCGATTGCCGGACGCCCGTCTGCCCCGGCCCCGGCCGACGGGCCGGGGTCACGCTGGCAAGCCTCACGCCCCGTGTTCGCGCCGCCGGATACCACGGGGCAACGAACAGCGATGCCACCGGCGGGCGAACACGAACCGAGGAGCTATCGTACCGTCACGCCCCAGCGGTCTCGAAACCGCCTCATCCGGCGTCGAAGTAAGACGTTTCCAGATAGTCGTGCACCGCCTTGGCGTGCACCCGGAACGATCGCCCGACACGCACGGCGGGCAACTCGCCCGAGTGCACCAGCCGGTAGACCGTCATCTTGGACACCCGCATCAGACTCGCCACCTCGGCGACGGTGAGAAACTGGGTGCCGCCGCCGAGCACGGATTGCCCCTGTGTCGCGGCCTCACGCTGTGTGCGGGAATTCCCCCGACCGCCCGCTGGACCGGAGCCGCCGGACGCTCCGGAATTCGCAGACATCTTGTTCGCAGACATCATTGCACCATTGACCTCCGGCACGTCCGCGCCGCCGGCTTCCCCACCGGCGGAACAGACACGCACGTGCTACTTGAGAGCTTAGCGGGACCAGTGGTGTTACTGCGACGGGAGTGAGAAATCGGGTTTTCCGATTTCGAACCGAACGGTCACTCCGCTGACGCGCCCTGTTCGGCCGATCTTTCCCTCGATGCGAAGAGAGCCTCCCAGAACGCCGAGCGTAGTCCTCCGCGCTCCAGTTCGCGGATCGCGGCCGCGGTGGTGCCCGCGGGGGAGGTCACCGCGGCGCGCAATTCGGCGGCGGTCTGGGTCGAACTGTCCAGCAGGGCGGCCGAGCCGACCATGGTCTGCACGACCAGCTGGGTCGCCACATCCCTGGTGAGCCCGAGCCCGACGCCCGCGTCCACCATGGCCTCGACGACCAGGAAGAAGTAGGCGGGCCCCGATCCGGACACCGCGGTGACGGCGTCCATCTGGGTCTCCGCCACGGTGACCACCTTGCCCACCGCGCCGAGCACCTCGGTCACCAGTTCCAGATGCTGCTCGCGCGCGTAGCGCCCCGGCGCGATGACGCTCATCCCCTGCCCGACCAGCATCGGCGTATTCGGCATCACCCGCACCACGGGGAACCCGGCGGGCATCTTGCCCTCCAGCCGCGCCGTCGGCACCCCGGCCGCCAGCGACACCAGCACCTGATCGCGGTCGCTGCCGATCTCCGCCTTGCCCAGCGGCGCGAGCACGGCGTCGACGTCGCCCGGTTTCACGGCGATCACCAGCAGATCCGCGCCGACGGCGGCATCGGTGAGGTCGTCGGTAACCCGGATGCCGAAGCGTTCGGCGAGCTGATGGGCCCGTTCCCGATGGGTCTCCACGACGACCAAGTCCTTGGTCAGCCGCCCGGACTCCAGCAACCCGGCGACCAACGCCTCCCCGATGCGCCCGCCACCGATCACCGCAATTCTCGTCATGGGCCTCAAGGCTAGACGGCGCGCGCCCGGGCTCAGCGCTGGGGAACGAGCGCCAGCTGACGACTCTGCGCGACGACCGCGCCGGTCGAGTCGAGCACCAGCTGATCCTCGTCGAACATCCGCTCGCCCACCTCGTGCGTGGTGGCGATGATCCGCAGCCAGCCCGGCGCGGGCCTGCGGCGCAGGTAGGTGGTCATCTGTACGGTGGGCGCCCAGCCGAAGTGGCCGAGGTTCATCGGCACCGGCGGGCTCATGTCGGCGCTCATCATGGCGAAGTACATCGCGACGTCGGGGTCCTGCTCGTCGCCCGGCCGCGGGCGTATCCACATCCGCAAACGCGGTTCGCCTTTCGCGCCCGCCAGGAAGCGGGCCCACTCGCGGTCGAGATGGATGTCGGCGCCCCGGCCGACGTGCACGATGTCGCCCATCTGCGAGCCGGGCTCGTAGCCGATGGCATCGGCGGGCGGCTCCGTGGGCATATCGGAGTGTTCCGGCGCGTAGATCGGGTTCGCGTCGTCGAGGCGGCTGAACGTCAGCGCCGTGCGCACCAGGACGCGGCCGTCCTGGACGAGATCGGTGTCGGCCAGGCAGATCTGCCTGCCGATCTTCCGGACGCGCACCTCGTATTCGACCTCGCCCGGGTTCGGCGCGCCGAGGAAATCGGAACTCGCGGCGACCGGCGCCATCCCGACCAGAGCCGGATCGGTCGCGCGCAGCCAATTCGTCGCCGCGGCCGCGCTACCTGCGACCATGGTTCCGCCGTGCACCTTCGGGCCGATGGTCCAGATGTCGTCGATGAAACCCAGGTAGCGGCCGGTGTCCGCGGCCGTCGGCGGCGCCGGTTCCAGCGCGCACACCTGGCTGAACGGTGCGTCGGTCGTGGCCGCCGCGCCGAAGTCGGCCGTCAGCTCCGTCGTCATCCTCACTCCTGTCCTGCGTCGACCTCACCCGATGAGGCACTGCGCGGCCGCGCGGCCACACCGGGTTCGTACAACGTACAACGCACCTGGCGAGCGACCCCATGGCCGCATACCGGAGGAGCGACGAGCGTCACATCGGCGGCTCGGAGGAGCTGTGGCGCGCGCCGGCGGGAGTGGGCGCGGCGGCCTCGGTCAGATGCTTGCGGGCGAAGGCCAGCGTGCGGTGCAGCATCTCGGCCCGGTCCTTGGTGGTGCGCGCGTTCTGCGTGTTGATCTCCGCGACGACCTGGCCGGTGAAACCGGTGCGGACCAGGCTCGCGCACAACTCCACGCACGGCTGGGTGCCATCGCCGGGGACGAGATGCTCGTCGTGCGCGGCGCCCCTGCCGTCGGCGAGGTGCAGATGGGCCAGACCCGAGCCCATCCGCTCGGCCAGCGCCAATGGGTCGGCTCCTGCGGTGGCGGTATGCGACAGGTCGAGGGTGTAGTGGCCGAACCCGGTGTCGGTCGGGTCGTACGAGGGGCTGAAAGCGGTGAGCGCGGGACCGGGGCCACCGCGGCGCTCCAGCCTGCGCACCGCGCCTTCGCGACGGCCGAACAACGTGTCCGCCCGCATCGGGAACATGTTCTCGACCGCCACGATCACCGGGCTGTTCTCCTCCAGCTCGGCCACCTGATCGGCGAACCCGGCCGCGTAACGGCGCTGCCAGCGGAACGGGGGGTGCACCACCACCGTGCTCGCGCCGAGCGCCTCGGCGGTGCGCACACTGCGCTCGAGTTTGGCCACCGGATCCGAGCCCCACACCCGCTGCGAGATCAACAGGCACGGCGCGTGCAGCGCGAGCACCGGAACGCCGTACCGGCGCGAGTAGGCCTGCACGGTGGCGATGCTCTGACTGGCCGGCTCGGCCCAGACCATCAGCTCGACGCCGTCGTAGCCGAGTTCGGCGGCATAGCGGAACGCCGCCTCCGTGTTCTGCGGATACACCGAGGCGGTCGAAAGGCCGACCCGGATCTGCCTCGGCCGGGAAGCGTCCCCGGCGTCTCCCTGCGATCCGGCGCCCGTGTGCGACCTCGACCCCGTCTCGTTCGCCTGCCCGATATTCACCACGCGTCGCTCCCCGCTCAGTTCGTACTGAGAAGAAAGGCCAGTGGTCCCAGCGTGACGAAGATGCCGACGACGACGGCGATCACCGTGCTGAGGATGTCGTCGGTCCTGCGCAGAATCCGCACGAGGGCCACCAGGCCGAGAATCACGATCATCGCCAGGGCCAGCGCCACCCAGGGAAGCATTTCCCACATCCGCTCGAAGCCCTTGAACAGCAGCATGCCCGCGACGGCCGCGCCGGTGCTCTGGCCGCCGAGGATCATCCACTGGCGCCGGTTCTCCTCGTCCTCCGACTTCTTGGCCGCCCTGGACCGGCGCGGCGAGGCGGCCCTGGTGACGGGCCGAGGTTCGTCGTCGAAGTCGTCCTCGTCGTCTTCGTCCTCGTCCAGCGCGATCGGCTCGTAGACGTCGGTGACGCCGTCCAGTTCCGCGGCGACGCCGGCGCGCCCGCCGCGATCGCGGCC
>NZ_BDBC01000077.1 GCF_001612785.1 Nocardia beijingensis NBRC 16342 | reverse complement strand
CGCGCCGGACCGGCGGACCGACGCGCCCTCGGCCTTGGCCGCACCGTGCCCGGCGGGTTTCCCGCTGACCTTCGCGTGGCCGCGACGCCGTCCCGACGTGGTGACCGATTCGCCACTGCGGCTCGATCCCGAGCCGGAGGCCTGCTTCCCGGCGCCGCGGCCACCGGCCGGAGCCGACTCCGCCCGCCGATCCGATCGGCGCCGCGCGGGTTGCGGCGCCTGGGTGGTCACGGGCGTGGCGGAAGCCGTGGCCACAGGGACACCGGACGGGCGGCGGGCGCCGGTGATCTCCACCAGCGCGCGGTCGCCGGGACGGACGGTGACCCCGTCGACCTCCACGCCCGCCTTGCGCGCCATCGCCTCCACCTCGCGGCGTTCTTCGTCCATCACCAGCGTGACGACCACGCCGTCCTCACCCGCGCGGGCGGTGCGCCCGGCCCGGTGCAGATAGGCCTTCGGCTCCGGCGGCGGGTCCACGTGCACGACCAGGGAGATGCCGTCGACATGGATGCCGCGCGCGGCGACATCGGTGGTGACCAGCACCGGCACCGAGCCGTCGGCGAACGCGGCGAGCGTACGGGTGCGGTTGTTCTGCGCCTTGCCGCCGTGCAGCGCGCCCGTCGGGATGCCCGCCCCCCGCAGCTGTTTGGCGAGCCGGTCGGCGCCGTGCTTGGTGCGGACGAACATGATGGTCAGCCCGTCGCGGGCGGCGATCTCGGTGGCGACCGCGCGCTTGGTCACCTTGTCGCCGACGTAGAGCAGGTGATGCGACATGGTGGCGACCGAGGCCGACGGCGGTGCGGTGGAATGCGTGACGGGCGAGCGCAGGTAACGCTTGACCAGCTTGTCGACCTCGCCGTCCAGCGTGGCCGAGAACAGCAGGCGCTGACCGTCGCGCGGGGTGCGGTCGAGCAGCTTGGTCACCTGCGGCAGGAACCCCATGTCGGCCATGTGGTCGGCCTCGTCGAGCGCGGTGATCGTCACGTCGGACAAATCGGCCGAACCCTGTGCGAGCAGGTCGGCGAGCCGTCCCGGCGTCGCGATCAGCAGGTCCACGCCGCGGGCGAGCCGGTCGGCTTGGCGTTTGATCGGCGCGCCGCCCACCACCGAGGCCACGCGCAGGCCGAGCGCGAGCGCCGGTTCGTCCAGCGCCCGCTCGATCTGCGCGGCCAGCTCGCGGGTCGGCACCAGGACCAGGCCGCGCGGGCGGCCCGGCTTGGCCGCCCCGCCCGCCAGCCGGGTGAGCATCGGGAGGCCGAAGGCCAAGGTCTTGCCGGAGCCGGTCGGCCCGCGGCCGAGCACGTCCTTGCCCGCGAGGACGTCGGGCGTCGTCGCGGCCTGGATGGGAAACGGCATCTCGATGCCGTCGCGTCGCAGTGCCTGCACGAGCACGGCGGGCAGGCCCAGCTCCGCGAAAGTTGCGGGGGCCGCCGCGGCGACGGTGGTCGAGGGGGTCACGAGGAGGATGTGCCTTTCGTCGCACGGCGCGTTCCACGCGGAACGCGCTGTTCGGTGGGATGGAGAGCGGCGCGCGATGCGGTTTCACCGCGCGGTGGCGCGGGCGATGACGCGCGCCGGGTGGAGCGAGAAGGATGCGGCCGACCGGAGGCGGGCCGAAGGTCCAGGATACGTGCCGGGAAGTCAGCCGTGGAACAGCCGGCTCAGTTCCACGAGCCAGGGTACGGCCACCGCCTGCGTCGGCACCACCAGGATGGCGGCCGAGCCGAGATAGGCGGCCGTGGCGATGCGGAGGTCGCCGATCCGGCCGCTGAGCCGTTGGATGCGGATGAGTGTGGTGGGACCGCCCGCGGCGAGGGCGCCTTGCGGCGCGGTGGACTTCGCGCAGGCGACCAGAGCGCGGGCCAGCGGTTTCGGGCCGGTGACCTTGACCGCGGAGTCGTCGGCGAGCAGTTCGATGAGCAGTTTCACCGAGCCGAGCGCGGCCTTGCTGCGCACCACCCTCGGGAACGCCTCGTGCACGGCCGTGAACGCCTCGAGCACCAGATCGTGCCTGGCCCGCAGATGTGAACGCTCGTGGCTGACGATGGCGGTGACCTCGGCGTCGGCCAGACTGGTCAGGGTGCCCTCGCTGAGCACGACGCGCTGGCGCAGGCCGGGCAGGCAGTAGGCGATGGGCTCGGTGGCGGCCAGCACCCTGATGTCGGCCGCGCGCCGGTGCGGACCGCTCTGGTCGAGCAGGTCGACCAGCATGCGGTGCCGTGCCCGCCGCCTGCGGGTGTGCACGCCGACCCGGATGATCGCGTAGATCAACCGGGCGCCGATCAGCAGCGTGAGCGCGAAGACGAACACGTACGCCAGCCACAACGGCAACCCCAGCGCGTCGATCTCCCTGGTCGGCGCGGTGGTGGGGCGGCCGTCGGGGCCGGGAACGAGCAGTTCGGCGGCGATCGCCAGCCCGGAGCCGAACGCACTGAGCACGGCGGCGAGCGCGATGGCCTGCCAGAGCACCAGCGCTGCGCGGGGCGTCCGGTAGGTCCAGGTCGCCCGGCTGAGCAAGGCCGGGGCAGGCCCCGCGAGAAGCAATGCCAGTCCGGCGAATACCGGCGCGGTTGCGTTCATCGACTCAGCTCACTGCGTTGTGGGGCCAGGGCGCCCGAGGAGTCTACTGCGGCGGCGGCGCCGAGTCCTCGGTTGCTTCGAGCTTAGCGAGTGCTTCGCGGAGAGCGGCAGCCTCGTCCTTTCCGACCTGTTCGACGAAGTGCACCAGTGCCGCGGCCCGGCTGCCCGCCGCGTCGGCCTGTTGCAGCGCGTCGACCATCAAACTCGCCACGAGTTCGTCGCGCGTGTGCACCGGCGCGTAACGGTGCGCGCGATCGTCGCGCCGCTGCACCACGAGGTTCTTCTTCGCGAGGCGTTGCAGCACGGTCATCACCGTGGTGTACGCGAGCTCACGGCGTGCGGCGAGCGCCTCGTGCACCTGCCGGACAGTTTGTGGTTCGTCGGCCGACCACAACTGGTCCATGACCGCTTTCTCGAGTTCACCAAGACCTGCCATTCCCTAATTTTAGGGACTCAACGACGAGGACGCGTACTACAGGGTGTCGTAACTATGGAGTAGCTGGTGTGTCATTTCTCATACGGCGCGGTCTCGGGCGCTGTGGCAGCCGGTCCGCCCACTTTTCCGCGCACGTGTCGCGCCCCGATCGGCACGATCATCGGCCGCCCCGACACCGGGTCCTCGAGCACCCTGGCGTCCAGGTCGAACACTTCGCGCAGCAGCTCGACCGACACCACCTCGCCGGGCGCGCCGGCGGCGACGACGCGCCCGGCGTGCATGACGACAAGCTGGTCGCTGTAGCGGATCGCGAGATTGAGATCGTGCAGCACCATGACGACGGTGCGCCCGAGATCGGCGTGCAATCGGTCGACCAGGTCGAGCACCTCGACGGAGTGCGCCAGGTCGAGGTAGGTGGTCGGCTCGTCGAGCAGCAGAATGTCGGTGCCCTGGGCCAGTGCCATCGAGATCCAGGCGCGCTGACGCTGGCCGCCGGACAGCTCGTCGAGCGGGCGGTCGGCGAGGTCGGCGATCCCGGTGCGCTCCAGCGCGGTCGTCACCTCGGATTCGTCGGCGCCCGACCACTGCCGGAACCAGGACTGGTGCGGATGACGTCCGCGGGCGACCAGATCGGCGACGGTGAGCCCTTCCGGGGCGACCGGCGACTGCGGCAGCATGCCGACGATGCGGGCGACGTCCTTGGTCTTCATCGTCGAAATGGCCTTGCCGTCCAACATCACCCGGCCTTCCCTGGGACGCAGCAGGCGGCCGAGCGAGCGCAGCAGGGTGGACTTCCCGCAACCGTTGGGGCCGATGACCGTGGTGATCACACCGGGAGCGATGGTCAAGCTCAGCCCGTCGACGATCACCCGGTCGCCGTAGCCGAGGGTGACATCCTCCGCGCCGAGCCGGTGACCGGGAGCGCTCGCCCGCTGCGTGGCCTGGGCGGGGGTGAGGTCTGCGATCGTCATGACAGCGTCGCCTTCCGGTTCATACGCACGAGCAGGTACAGCAGGAACGGCCCGCCGAGCGCCGCGGTGACGACGCCGAGGGGCAGGTCGACCGGGAACACCGTGCGGGACGCGACATCCGCGCCGACCACCAGGATGGCCCCGGTCACCGCGGAGCCGACCAGCGGCTCGCCCGGCGTGCGCAGCAGGCGGCGGGCGATCTGCGGCGCGGCGAGGGCGACGAATCCGACCGGCCCGACGGCGGCGGTGGCCACCGACGCGGCTACCACGGCCGCTCCGATCAGGATGGCCTGCTGGGTCTGGACGCGCACGCCGAGCGCGCGCGTGGTGTCGGAGCCGAGGCGCAGCGCGGCGAGCGTGCGGGCGGCGGCGAGCGCGACGAGCGCGGCGATCCCGGCGGCGATCGCCGCGGGCGTCAGGTGCGCGGTGTCGGCGGCGTTGAGCGATCCGTTGAGCCACAACTGCACTCGCTGGGCATCGGCCAGGCTGGCGCGGGTGAGCAGCCAGCTGATGCCCGCGGTCAGCAGGGCGTTCACCCCGACGCCGATCAGCACCAGCCGCAGCCCGGTGGCGCCGTACGCGCCGGTGGCGGTGCGTCCCCAGGCGAGCAGATAGATCGCGACCGCGGTGAGCAGGCCGCCCGCCAGTGCCGCCACCGGGGCGCCGACCGAGGCGGCCAGCCCGGTGCTCGCGCCGCCGGTACCGACCAGCACGGCGACCGCGCCGAGGCTCGCCCCCGAGGTGATGCCGAGCATGTCCGGCGCGGCCAGCGGGTTGTGCAGGATGGACTGGGTGATCGCGCCCGCCAGCCCGAGCGCGAGGCCGACCACTAGCGCGGTCAGCGCGCGCGGCAGCCGGGATTCCAGCACGATGAAGCGCTGCGCCCTGGTGCCGCCGCCGGTCAGGACGTCCAGTACGCGCCCGAGCGGCAAGTGGGACTCGCCCACCGCGATGTCGAGGCAGAACAGTGCGAGCGCCAGCGCGATCGCAGCGGCGACGATCAGGATCATCCGCGGTCGCAGCACCGTCGACACCGGACCGACGCGCAGCGCGGGTCGCGCACTCCTGGTGCGTAGCGAGATCGTCACAGGTTCACCAGCTTTCGCCTGCGCACGAACGCGAGGAAGAACGGCACGCCGAGCACGGCGACCACCACGCCGACCTCCAGCTCGCCGGGGCGAGCCACCACTCGGCCTGCCACATCGGCGATCAGCAGCAGCAACGCGCCGAAGAGCCCGGAATAGGGAATCAGCCACCGATGATCCGGTCCGGTGATCGTCCGCGCGAGATGCGGAACGACCAGGCCGAGGAAGGCGATCGGCCCGGCCGCCGCCGTCGCCGCCCGCCAGCAGCACGACGGCCGCGAGTCCGAGCGCGCGACTGCGGCCGACATGCACGCCGAGCCCCCGCGCGACGTCGTCGCCGAGGCCGATCAGATTCAGTCCCGGCGCCGCCAGCACCGCCAGCAGCATCCCCGCGGCCAGGAACGGCAGCACCTGCCAGAACACCGCGGCGTCACGGCCGGCGACGGTGCCGATCACCCAGAACCGATAGGTGTCCAGCGCGGCGGCGTCGAACAGCACGACGGCGTTCGTCATGGCCTGCAGGAAGGCGGTGACCGCCGCGCCCGCGAGCACGAGGGTGAGCGGGCCGGCCTTGCCACCGCCGACGGAAGAGGTCGCGAACACGGCTATCCCGGCGATCAGCGCTCCGGTGAGCGCGAACCAGATGTATTGCTCCGGCGCGCTGAAGGCGAACAGGTACACGCTCAGCGCGGCGAGGAACGCCGCGCCCGCGTTCAGTCCGAGCAGCCCGGCGTCGGCGAGCGGATTGCGGGTGTAGCACTGCACGAGCGCGCCCGCGATTCCCAGCGCCGCGCCGCAGACCAGCGCCAACGCGGTGCGCGGCAGGCGCAGTCCGCGCACGATCTCTTCCTCGGTGGAACCGGCCGCGCAGGTGAACGGTCCGCCGGGGCAGGTGAGCGCATGGTGCACGGCGTCGTACACCGTCCCCGGCGCGAGCGAGCGAGCGCCCACCGCGACACCGGCGAGCACGGCGAGCAGCAGCAGGACGGTCGAGACGAGGAGTCCGGAAAGACGTCGCCGCCTCACGGTGGCAAGAGAGGTCACGGCGACGAGCTGCTCCTGAAATCAACGATATGGTTGCTAGGTCTGGTAAGCCTAACCTATCTTTCGCTGTACGGACGGGCACGGCCGAAGGTCCGCCGCGCCGCGCGACGGAGCCGACCCCGAGGAGGTTCGATGACCGAGCTCATCACCACGCCACATCGCTCGACGACGGAGTTCGGACGCGCCTGTGCCCGGCTGCGCGCGCTGCAACCGGAGCATCCGCGGGTCTATGCCGTCGCCGCGATCGCCGAGCAGGGCAAACGCCGCTGGTGGCAACTGGCGGACGGAGTGCGCGAGGGTCGCGTCGAACTCATGTACCGGCGGCATGCCGCGGAGATGATCAGCGCCGACATCGCGGCGGAAGTCGTTGCGACCGCGCTGATCCACGCGATCGCAGGCCGGGTGGTCGCGCTGCTCGTCGCGGAGGGGCGGGCGTGGGATCCGGGATTGGAGAATCTCTGGATCCATACCGACAACGACGGCGGGATCGACTGGGCGGGCTTGTCCGACACCACGATTCGCGTGGTAGACGGCGATCCACTGGCGGGCGGGCCGGGTGTGGTCGCGTTGCCGTGCCCGGAGGCGATGTACGTCTGGCTCGCGCATCGCTGCGAGTCCGCGCTGACCGTCGTCCAGCGGAACCTGACGCGCTGCTCCGGTTTGAGCGCCCGGCGGTTCTGGTCCCTGGTCGGTGAATCCGTCGCGGGCGCTTCGACTTATGTGCCGGATCTGGCGGGGACCGATTCCGTCAGCGGTGCGCGTCGCGGCCAGGCCCTGCTGGCGGCGATGGCCGAGCGCGGGCTTCCCGTGCGGCGGTCGGGTTCTTGCTTGGTTAGGTAAGCCTGACCTATACTCCATTCCGGCGTACGGATCGCGTGAGCGTCCCGAGGGCTGCGGTGACCCCCGATCCCTTGCCGCGGCGGGCTCCACTTCCGGTGGGGCCCGCCGCTCTGTCTGTGAACTGCGTCGCCGGCTCTGGCGCGCCGTCCGGTCCCGGATCTACGCTGACGCGGACACGATCGCGAACTCCCTGCACAGCAAGGGTATTCGTCGTCCGGCCGTCCTCGACCGGCCACCGCCGCACCGGGGGATTTGCCCGATGTCGTGTCGTGCTCATCGTCGCGCGCCGTCTCCGAGCCTCGCCGATGTCCGCCCGTTCCGGACCGGCTTCGGGATGGCTCCACGGAATTCGAGGTTGTCAGTTTGTCCACCGCCAGACCGTCTCCCCTCCGTTCGATCGCTGCCGTGCTCACCGCTGTCGCGGTACTCGCCGTGCCCGCTTGCGGATCCGGTGAGCAGCGGGCGCACAGCACGCCCGCGCCGCACTGGGATTACGACGCCGAGGGCCCCGACCACTGGGCCGACTTGGATCGTGACTATCTGACCTGCAAGAGCTGCCACCAGCAGTCGCCCGTCGACCTGCCGGGTCACGCGAAACTCGAGCCCTCCGAGCACATCACCATCGACTATCACGCGGCGCCCGCGGTGACGCTGCGGAACAACGGGCACACGGTGCAGGCGAATCTCCCGGCGGACAACGGAAATCGCATCGTCGTCGACGGTGTTCCGTACGATCTCGTGCAATTCCACTTCCACCTGCCCAGCGAGCACACCGTGGACGGCGTCGGCACGACGATGGAAGCGCACTTCGTGCACAAGAGCGCGGCGGGCGCGGTGGCCGTGCTCGGTGTGCTGCTGCGAGCCGCGCCGGAACCGTCGGCCTTCGCGCCTATCCTCTCGGTCGCGCCGCGGGCTGTCGACGCCGAGACCGTCGTGCCGGGCCCGATCGACCTGCGCGCGATGCTGCCCGGCGCGACCGACCAATACCGCTATCAGGGTTCGCTGACGACCCCGCCGTGCAGCGAGGGCGTTTCGTGGACGGTGCTGGGCAGTCCCGTCGCGGTGGCCCCGGCCGACGCCGACCGGTACCGGACGTTGTTCGCGCACAGCAACCGGCCGACCCAGCCGCTGAACGGCCGGACGGTCACGCTGGCGGGCGGGTGAGGCCGCGCCGGCCTGGGCCGGGCGCTGTGCGACAGTGAGTACATGACACAGCAGGAAACCCGTCGGTTCGGCTCGCTGGCGGATGTCACGCCCGAGCAGATGAACTCCTACAGCGAAGGCACCTTCGCCGACCTGATCGGCCTGCGTTACACCGAGTTGAGCCCCGAGCGCGTGCGCGGCGAATGGGTCGTGAAACCGCACCTCTACCAGCCCGCCGGCATCCAGAACGGCGGCGTGTACTGCACCGTCATCGAGACGCTCGCCAGCATCGCGGGCGGCATCTGGTTCGGCGAGCAAGGCACGGTCGTCGGGGTCAACAACAACACCGATTTCCTGCGGGCGGTGCGCGAAGGCACCCTGACGGGGGAGGCGACGCCGCTGCACCGGGGCAGGCTGCAGCAGCTGTGGCAGGTCGTCATCACCGACGAGCAGGGCCGCACCGTCGCCCGCGGACAGGTGCGATTGCAGAATCTGCCGCATCGGTCCTGACCGCTCGACCGGCGGCGGCGGAACGGGCGTGCCAGAATGTGCCTCACCCGTCACGGTGAACCGGTGAGGAGCCCGGATGCGACTGTCACCGCACGAGCAGGAGCGCCTGCTGCTCAGCTATGCCGCCGAGCTGGCCAGGCGCAGGCGGGCGCGTGGACTCGAGTTGAACCATCCCGAGGCGGTCGCGCTGATCACCGACCACGTGCTGGAAGGCGCGCGCGACGGCCGCACCGTCGCGGAGCTGATGTCCTCCGGGCGGACGGTCCTCACCCGCGCCGACGTGATGGAAGGTGTGCCCGAGATGATCCCCGAGGTCCAGGTCGAAGCGACCTTCCCGGACGGCACCAAGCTCGTCACCGTGCATCACCCGATCGGTTAGGCGGGCCGGATGCGGTGCGCCAGCGCCCCTGAGACCGACAGAGGCCCGGTGTGATCCCCGGCGAATACTTCTGCGCCGAGGGCGCCATCGAACTGAACGCGGGCGCCGTGCGCCTGGAACTCGACGTGCTCAACACCGGCGACCGGCCGGTGCAGGTCGGCAGCCATGTGCACTTCCCGCAGGCGAACGCGGCACTCGAGTTCGACCGAGCGGCCGCGCACGGCCACCGCCTCGACATCCCGGCCGGTACCGCGGTGCGCTTCGAACCCGGCCTCGGGCAACGGGTGTGGCTGGTGCCCCTGGGCGGCGCGCGTGAGGTGCACGGGATCAGCCGGACACCACCGGGCCGACTCGACGACCAGCGCGGAATCGATGCGGAGGGCTCGGAGGTAGGACGCGATGAGTGAGCTGAGCCGGGCGCGGTACGCCGAACTGTTCGGGCCGACGACGGGCGATCGGATCCGGTTGGCCGACACCGATCTGCTGATCGAGATCACCGAGGACCGCAGCGGGGGACCGGGACGCGCGGGCGAGGAGGCCGTGTTCGGCGGCGGCAAGGTCCTGCGCGAATCCATGGGCCAATCCCGCGCGACGCGCGCCGAGGGCGCTCCCGACACCGTGATCACGGGCGTGGTGATCATCGATCACTGGGGAATCGTCAAGGCGGACGTCGGTATCAGGGACGGACGGATCAGCGCGATCGGCAAGGCGGGCAACCCCGAGATCATGACCGGGGTGCATCCCGACCTGGTCGTCGGGCCGTCCACCGAGGTCATCTCCGGCAACGGCCGCATCCTCACCGCGGGCGCGATCGACTGTCACGTGCATTTCATCTGCCCGCAGCTGCTGGAGGAGGCGCTCGGCGGCGGCATCACCACGCTCATCGGCGGGGGCACCGGACCGGCCGAAGGCAGCAAGGCGACCACCGTGACGCCCGGCGCGTGGCATCTGGCGCGCATGCTGGAGGCCACCGACGGCTGGCCGGTGAACATCGTGCTGCTCGGCAAGGGCAACACCGTCAGCGCAGAGGCCATGTGGGAGCAATTGCGGGCCGGGGCAGCGGGTTTCAAGCTGCACGAGGACTGGGGCTCGACGCCCGCCGCGATCGATGCCTGCCTCACCGTGGCCGACGCGGCGGGGGTGCAGGTGGCGCTGCACTCGGACACGTTGAACGAGGCGGGTTTCGTCGAGGACACCCTCGCGGCGATCGCGGGCCGCGGCATCCACGCCTATCACACCGAGGGTGCGGGCGGCGGGCACGCGCCCGACATCATCACCGTCGCCGCCCATCCCAACGTGCTGCCCAGTTCCACCAACCCGACCCGCCCGCACACGATCAACACCCTCGACGAGCACCTGGACATGCTCATGGTGTGCCACCACCTGAGCGCGTCGATCCCGGAGGATCTGGCCTTCGCCGAGAGCCGGATCCGCCCCTCCACCATCGCGGCCGAGGACCTGCTGCACGATCTCGGCGCCATCTCGATGATCGGCAGCGACTCGCAGGCCATGGGCCGCATCGGGGAGGTCGTGCTGCGCACCTGGCAGACCGCGCACGTGATGAAGCGCCGCCGTGGCGCGCTGCCGGGTGACGGCGCCGCCGACAACGCCCGCGTTCAGCGCTACATCGCGAAGTACACCATCTGCCCGGCCGTCGCGCACGGCCTCGACCACGAGATCGGGTCGGTCGAGGTGGGCAAGCTCGCCGATCTGGTGCTGTGGGAGCCCGCGTTCTTCGGCGTCCGCCCGCACGCCGTGCTCAAGGGCGGCGCGATCGCCTGGGCCGCGATGGGCGACGCCAACGCCTCCATTCCCACGCCGCAGCCCGTGCTGCCGCGCCCCATGTTCGGCGCCGCCCCGGCGGCCGCCGCCGCGACCTCACTGCATTTCGTGTCCGAGCAGGCGATCGAGGACGGCCTCGCCGACCGGTTGCGGGTCCGGCGCAGACTCGTGCCGGTCCGCGACGTCCGTGGCGTGCGGAAGACGGACCTGCCGCACAACGACGCCATGCCCCGCATCGAGGTCGACCCCGACACCTTCACCGTCCGCATCGACGGCGAGGTCTGGCACGAAGACCCCGCCCCCTCCCTCCCCATGGCCCAGCGCTACTTCCTCTTCTGACACCCCCGCGGGTGGCCCATGGCCGCGGGGAATCGCGAGAAGAAGTCTCGATGGTGTGCCACTCGTGGGGAACCGGGGCGGGGCGTATAGTCCGCTGGACTTGGAGGAAGGGAGGGCAGGATGCCTCGAGCGGGCGAGCGTGGGGTTGGGCGCCGAGTGGTGGTGGGGTTGGTGGGGGCGGGGACGCTTGCGGCGGCGATGTTCGCGGCATCGGCTGCCACACCGCTGTCGTCCGGCAGCGCGGCGGCGAGTTCGACCGTCACTTTGAACGACTACTGCCAGGAGCACGGGGCGGTGGGTCACTTCGCCGACGGCCGGAAGGCCTATTGCACGCAGGTGCAGAACACCGACACGTTCGTGTGGTCCTATAGCCGGGACCCGATCCCTCGCGATCCCCATACCCGCGACTACACCTGCGACAGCGACACCTGCCACCGGCCCGACGGCAGCGCCGTCCCGAACTATCAGCGCTGCGGCCTCCTGTGCGGAGAGCCGCCTACCAGTGGCGACGTGCAAAGCGGGCTGTCCGACTGTTTCGCGACGGGAGCCGACTTCGAAGAGTGCGAAAGCCGGATCCGGTGATCGGTCGATTCCGTTCCCCGTGAACGGATCGAAACCTACGTGAGCCGGTGCTCGTGGATCGGTGCGCTCAACGCGACGCCGTTGAGATCCAGATACAGCTGACGCTCGGTGACGGATACGGTCACGGTGTTGCGGCGTTCGGTCGCCGCGACGGCGGCATCGATGAATGCGCGATCGAAGCTGTAGAGCGGTATCGCTTCGGCGCGGTGAACACGCTTGCCGGTGAGTTGCGCCAGTACCTTGACCGGGTCGCGGTGGGTGTAGACGGCGACGCGGTCGGCGAGTTTGCTGCCTCGGTGCACCCGCTCCGCGTCGGGTGCGCCGATCTCGATCCAGGCCGTCAGGCGTCCGGTGAGGTCGCGCACCAGCACGGCGGGCTCGTCGGTCGCGGAGACGCCACCGTCGCTGAAGGCGATGCCCTCCTCGTATTCGAGGCAGTAGGCGAGCACCCGGGTCAGCATGAACTCCGCGGATTCGGACGGATGCCGCGCCACCCGCAACTCCAGCTCCTGGTAGACGCCCCGATCGACATCGGCCAACTGGACGGCGAAGGTGTGCAGTGTCGCGCTGAGTGCCATAGCTGCAGGAGCTTAATGCCGCCGGAGCCGTCGGCCGGGGGCGAGCTTCCTTCGGGCGCCGGATCGGTCCGGCGCCCGCAACTCCGCATCCAACGGATGTCGGTGCCGAGCCATAGGATTCGCCGGTGACACTGACACGTGAGGACCTGGCCGGATACGTCGAGCGCGACCTGGACGCCGATCTGGCGAGATGGTTCGCCGATCGCCCGCCGGTCGTCGTGCCGGAGGAGACCCGGCCGGTGGCGCCCTTTCTCCAGCGCCTGGCGCCCGCGTCCGCGGCGGCGCTGGCCGCTTTCGACCGCAGGGTGCGGTCAGGGCGCATGCCGCAGTTCCTGGATGTCCACGACTGGTCCTATGGTTTCGACTTCGCCGGAAACGACTGCGGGATAACGGATTCCGACTACGAGACCGAACTCGCCGACGACGACGTCTACTCGATCGGCGCGGACGGTGGCGGCAACCTGTACGTGGTGCTCACCAACGGGCAGATCGCGATCTGGTTCCACGAGGAGGAAGTGGTCGAGGGCGGCACCCGCTTCGACGACCTGGATGTCTTCCTCTGGTCGCTCGTGCGTTACCACGCGGTGCGGGCCGGGGCACTGGAGCGCGGTGCGGTCGAGGCGGACTTCCTGGCGCTGGGTCAGGACGGCGCGCTGGAGCCGGAACTCGGGTTGCTTCGCTCGATGAAGTAACGCGTTCGCTCAGTCCTCGCCCGCGCGCCGCTGGAACGGCCGCCCGGTTCGGAAGACATCCCGCAGCCAGGGCGCCCGGCGGTGGTGCGGACGGCTGCGGTCGGCCCAGAGCGGATTGGATTCGTCGCGGCGGTAGGCCGCGAGCTGTCCGGCGATGGCGAAGCGCAGGCGGGTGGCCGTGCCGACCACCTCACCGTCGGTCGCGAGCGCTTGCGGCGTGGGTACCTGCACCAGGAGTTCCGGCAACTGGCGTTCGCCGTAGACCTTGCTGTGGCCGATCGCCGCCAGCAGCAGCGCCAGCACGGCGCGGGTGCGCGACCAGCGCAGGTCGGCGCGCAACCAGCGGATGTCGAGCAGCCCGGCGTCGAGCCGGTCGCGGAAGGCGGGCACCGCGCCGTGCGGGTGGTAGGGACCGTTGCCGACGAACAGGAACCACACGCGCCGCCACTGCCCGTCCAGGCAGATCTCGATCGGCTCGGCGCGGCGCAGGGTGACCACGAGCGCGGCGGCGAAGGCGGGCCACTTGCCCCAGCGCGACTGCCACTTCTCGCGCCGCTGTACCAGGTCCGGGTAGGCGCCAAGGCTGGCGGTGTTGATCAGGTGCCTGGTGCGGGAGCCGGTGTCGTCCTCGCATTCGACGGCGGCGATGTCCACCGCCACCGCCTCGCCCGCGCCGGTGGCATCGATCACCTCGCGCAGGTCGTAGACGCCCAGATCGCGGGCGAAGTGGTTGAGCGTGCCGGTGGGGATCACGACCAGCGGCAGTTCGTGGCGCAACGCGACCGCGGCCACCGCGGCCACCGTGCCGTCACCACCGGCGACGCCGACCGCCAGCACCGGTTCACCGTGCTCGGCGATGGCCTGCTCGAGCTGCTCGGCGCAGTCCAGGTCGGGTTGCGTGCGCAGCACGGTGGCGGCGGGCAGGGCGGCGACGACGTCGTCGGTGGGATCGTAGTTCGGGTCGCCGGACATCGGATTCACCATGACGACGAGGCCTTTGCCCTCCACCAGCACCGGCACCTCGCGGACCGGGCGGGCCTGCGCCTCGTCGGATTCGCGCACCGGCCACCAGCGACGGGTGGCCAGGGCGACACCCGAGCCGACGGCCGCCCCGACGAGCACGTCGGAACTCCAGTGCACGCCGGTGTGCACCCGCGAGTAGGCGACGGTGGCGGCCAATGGGGCGACAACCAGCGCGGTACGCGGGCTTTCGAGAGCGACCGCGGTGGCGAATGCCGCGGCGCAGGCGCTGTGGCCGGAGGGGAACGAGGAGGACCTGGGGGCCGGGACGAGTCGCCGGTGCACCGGCAGAAGTTCGGCGGCGGGCCTGCGCCGCGCGATCAGCGACTTGAGGCCGACGTTCACGACGAGACTGGCTCCGCCGACGGAGACGACTCCGCGTAGCGCGGCCCGCCGCGGCGCGCCTTGCCGGGTGGCCAGCAGCGTCGCCAGAAACAGCCACAATCCACTGAAATTGGCGCTGCTGGTGAGCCGCAGCAAACCGTGATCGATCGCCGAGGCGGGCAGTTCGGCGACCGCGCCGCCGATCGCTCGATCGATTCGTCCGATGCCGTGGAACTTCCGGCGCACCCAGCTACTCACCCGTCCGACATTACCGATCACCACCCCGACGTCTCGAAACACGAAGGCGCGGCGCGTTTCGGCGGGGACGGCAAGGCTCTGGCGCGGCAGGACGGTCACAAGGGGGAGACTTGCCCCGAAATCCCGGGTCCTAACGGCGCTCTCGTGATCCGGATTCCACTTGCCGGGAATGGGCGAGCGAAGTGGTCGGCAGGCGGGCGACGCGAACGGTTGTCCCCGCGCCGGACCCGGCGTGACCATCTTCACGCTGGGAGATGGTCGTGCGGTGACAGCGAATACCGGTGATCACATGCCAGGTCGGCGAACCCCGCGGTCGTAGCGATCACGAAATGTTCGGTCGCCGCGGACATTTCGACGGACGACGGCGGTACGGCCCGGTCGCCGCTAGCGAATGGCGGTGGGAATGAGGTGGTGCCGGGCGAAGGCGCGGGCGTCCTCGTCGGTGTCGAGCGAGAAGTAGCTGTCCGGGATGAGCAGGAGGGTGAGGGAGAGGCGGGCGGCGATTTCGGCGGACGCGTCGGGATCGATGTCGCCGATGTCGTCGGCGCGGCGGAGTTGTTCGGCGAAGAACGCGCGCGCGGCGGCGAGGAGCGTCGCGCCGTAGGTGATGACGAAGGGCTGGCCGCCTTCGTCGGCGAGCAGGATGCGGGTGGTGAGTGGATCCGTGCGCAGCGTGCGCAGGGCGATCGCGAAGCCCTCCGCGGCCCGGTCGCGGACGTCGGTGTGGTCGGCGACGGCCGTGGTGATGCCGGAGAGCACCCGCCGCAACCACACGGTCAGCGCGGTGGTGACCAGGAGGTCCTTGTTCGGGAACGCCCGGTAGACGGTGGCGCGGTGCAGGCCTGCGCGGCGGGCGATGTGCTCCATGCGGACCCGGTCGATGCCGTGGTCGCGGAACTCCGCCAGAGCCGCGTCGATGATCCGGTTGGCCTGCGGGTCGCCTTCGATGCCTGCGGCGAGCCGGTCGACATCGAAGGCGGCGGTCGTCTGCCGGGCACTGCGCATGGAGCTAATACTGCCCGACCGCGCGGGCGTGGCGCATGCCCGCGCGCGCCCGGGGGTGGTAGCGCAGCGGTTCCGGGATCAGCGGCCATGCGTTGCGGATCAGCGTCGCGACGGCGCGGAAGTGCGCCTGATCGGCCCGGTTGTAGCGCAGGCCGAGTTTGTCGCGGGCCGGCTCGGGCAGCAGGGCGGCGGTGAGCACCCGGTATTCGGATATGAGCACGGGCCGTAGCAGCCGCTCGACCGGTCGCGGCAGATACGGCAGCCGCATGTCGCTGGTGAACCGCAGTCGATCGGTCAGCCAGCGCGCCGATTCCGTGGCTTCCAGCACGTCACGGCAGACGTTGTCGAAATACCGCTGGAAAGCGGCGTAATCGGCGGGCATCGGCCGGTCGCTGACGCCGTATCGCCGGAACCAGGTCTTGCTCTGCTGGTACAGCTGCTCGCGTTCGGCGCCGGTCAGTCCGTCGCCGAACACGTCGGCGATATCGATGACCGCCTGCACCATCGTGGCGTGGGTCCAGTAGTAGGTCTCGGGATTGAGAGCGTGGTAGCGGTCCCCGTGTGCGTCGGTGCCCCGGATCTCGCGGTGGTAGTCCCTGACCCGTGCGCCGGTGCCGCGTTCGACGGGGTCGTAGACGGTGCCGATGATCTCGGGTATCGAGCGCAGTACCCGGTCCCAGGGATCGCCGAAGAAATCGGAGTGCTCGGTGACGCCCGCCCCCACCGCGGGATGCATCAGCTCCAACATGCCGTACGGCGCGGCGACCAGGAACAGTCGCAGGTCACCGAGGTAGCGCCAGAGCAGCGTGCCGGGCCCGAGCTGCGGGTCTTCCAGTGTGGCACGGTCCGGCACGGCCTCCGGGTGTGCGGTCATCCTCGACCCCTTCTCTCATGGTGCGACGAAATGACTATAAATGTCGCATATGTCGCACACAAGGCGGGTGATCGAGTGGAGCCGAACGCAACCAATGGTTGCGTGAGGACCGACCGTCGGCTAGCGTCATGTGCAACCAAACGTTGCACATTGGAGGTCGCGATGATGGAGTACGGCAGCATCGAACGGGAGATACACGTCGACGCCTCGCCCGAGGTGGTCTTCGAGGTCGTCAGCAGCCCGGAGCACATCTCGCAGTGGTGGAGCGACGACGCCGACTTCACCGCGGCTCCCGGCGCCGTCGGCGAACTCGTCTGGGGTGACCGGGCCGAGGTCGCGCCGATCAAAGTGGAACGCGCCGAGCCGCCCCGGCTGTTCTCGTTCCGCTGGTGCCATCCGGGTGGAGTGGTCGACGATCCGGCCGGTTCGCTGCTGGTGACGTTCGAGCTCATCCCGTCCGGTGCGGGTACCAGGATTCGGCTCACCGAGACCGGTTTCCGGGAGATGGGCTGGGAAGCCGCGAAGCTCGAGGAGCTCTACCGCGACCACACCACCGGGTGGGACACCTTCGTGCCCCGGCTCGGGGAGTACATCGCGCGGCTGGTGTCGACGCCGTGACCGCCGCCGTCGACGACGACCTGTGGTCCGCCATCGGGGATCCGACGCGCAGGCGGATGCTCGACCTGCTCCTCGCGGAGGGGGATGGCACGGCGACCAGCCTCAGCGAGCGGCTGCCGGTGACCCGGCAGGCGGTCGCGAAACATCTCGGCGTGCTCGACCGGGTCGGCTTGGTGCACGCGACGCCCGCAGGGCGCGAGCGGCGGTACCGGGTGGACGAGGCCCAACTCGCTCGCGCGGTGGCCCAGCTGTCCTCGGTGGGGGCGGCGTGGGACGCCAGGCTCCGGCGGATCAAGCGCATCGCGGAGGCGATTCAGCGCAAACAAGACCAGCAGTGAAAGGAATCGAACATGGTGGACATCCTGCACAAAGTCGGCATCGAGGCGCCGGTGGACGAGGTCTACGCCGCCTTGACCACCACCGAGGGACTGTCGGGGTGGTGGACGACCGATACGAAGGGAGACGGCGGCGATATCGGCGGCCTGCTCGAATTCCGCTTCGCGGCGGGTGGATTCGACATGCGGGTGCGCGAGCTCGACCCGGCGAAGCGCGTGCTGTGGGAGGTGGTCGGCGGACCCGAGGAATGGATCGGCACCCAGGTGGACTGGAGCCTCGGTCAGGAGGGCGACTACACCTCCGTCCTCTTCGCGCACCGAGGCTGGCGGGAACCGGTGGACTTCATGCACCACTGCAGCACCAAATGGGCGGTCTTCCTGCTGAGCCTGAAGTCGCTGATCGAAACCGGTGAAGGCGCGCCGGATCCCGACGACGTCAAGATCGACAGCTGGAATTGACCCGCTGCCCTCCGGCCGCTCGTTCTCGGACGCGCGGCCGGAGGAACACGTGATCAGACGGTGAGGATGGTCTTCCCGATCGCCGTGCGGTTCTCGAACGCTCGGTGCGCGGCCGCCGCTTCGGCCAGGGGGAGCACCGTGCCGATGACCGGGGTGATCTCACCGCGCACGGTCAGCTCCTCGGCGCGGCGAGCCAGCTCCGGCCACCGCTGCGGGCGATAGCCGAGGCTGAACGGAATCAGCGATGCGCCGACCGGTAGCAGTTGCTGCGAGCCGATCTCGACCGGAACACCGCTGGCCGAGCCGAAGACGACCATGCGCGCACCGGGTTTCGTGAGCAGGCCGTAGGCTTCGCGAGCCGTCCGGCCGCCGACGGTCTCGAGCACCACCGACACCGGACCGGCCTCCTCGGTCCAGCCCGGCCGCGTGTAGTCCACCGTGGCATCGGCGCCGAGATCGGCGGCCAGCCGCCGCTTCGCGGCCCCGCTCGCACCGGCGACGACCCTGGCTCCGGCTCGCTTGGCCAATTGGACCAGCAGGGTTCCGATGCCTCCGCCCGCCGCCTCCACCAGCACCGTGTCCTCGGGGCCGATCTCGGCGGTTTCGAACACTCCCACGGCGGTCGCGCCTTGCCCGAGCAGCGCGAGCGCCTGATGCTCTGGCCGGCAAGGGCACGCTGTTCCGCAGATTCACCGACCGCGATGGGCTGATTCGCGCGCTGTTCGACGACCGGACCGGCCGGGCGTTGGCGGACGTCCGCGAACTCGCCGCGGACCCGGATGTGCCTGTGCGCGAGCGGATATCGGCGTTCGTCGCTACCGTGTTCGACCTCACCGTGGTCGAGTTGCAACCGTTGACGCGCGCCATGCCCGACGGCTGCCGGTCGGAGACCTGGGCGCCGTGGCGGGCGCTGCTGGCGGAGTTGATCGCCCAGGTCGTTCCGGATTCCGACGCGGAATTCCTCGCCATGGCGATCTTCGCCGCCATGCGTCCGGAGATCACCGACATGACCTCCCCGCACCGTCACCGCGAGGGTGTCCTCGCGTTGACCGCACGCATACTCGGGTAGCGTCGGCCGTTACCCGCTCCCGTGCGCCCGGTCAGGCGCCGACGTAGGCCGCGAGATGTTCGCCGGTGAGGGTGGAGCGAGCGGCGACGAGGTCGGCGGGAGTGCCCTCGAAGACGACCCGGCCGCCGTCGTGCCCGGCCCCTGGACCCAGGTCGATGATCCAGTCCGCATGCGCCATGACCGCTTGGTGGTGCTCGATGACGATGACGGACTTGCCGGAGTCGACGAGCCGGTCGAGCAGGCCGAGCAACTGCTCGACATCGGCGAGATGCAGGCCGGTGGTCGGCTCGTCGAGGACGTAGACCCCACCCTTGTCGGCCATGTGCGTGGCCAGCTTGAGCCGCTGCCGCTCGCCGCCGGACAGCGTGGTGAGCGGCTGGCCGAGACTGAGGTAGCCCAGACCGACGTCGGCGAGCCTGCGCAGGATGGCGTGCGCTGCCGGGGTGCGCGCCGCTTCGGTGCCGAAGAACTCCTCGGCCTCGAGCACCGACATCGCGAGCACTTCGCTGATGTCGCGGCCGCCGAGATGGTATTCCAGCACCGACGCTTGATACCGCTTGCCCTCGCACTCCTCGCAGGTGGTGGCGACGCCCGCCATCATGCCCAAGTCGGTGTAGACGACGCCCGCGCCGTTGCAGGTGGGGCACGCGCCTTCGGAATTCGCGCTGAACAGCGCCGGCTTCACGCCGTTGGCCTTCGCGAACGCCTTGCGGATCGGCTCAAGCAGCCCGGTGTAGGTCGCCGGATTGCTGCGCCGCGAGCCGCGGATGGGCGTCTGGTCCACCGCCACCACTCCTTCGCTCGCGGGGATCGACCCGTGCACCAGCGAGCTCTTGCCCGAGCCGGCCACGCCGGTGATGGCGACGAGCACCCCCAGCGGAATGTCCACGTCGACGTCGCGCAGGTTGTTCGCGTTCGCGCCGCGGATCTCCAGCCTGCCCTTCGCTTCGCGCACGGTGGCCTTGAGCGTGGCGCGGTCGTCGAAATGGCGGCCGGTGACGGTGCCGCTGGCCCGCAGCCCCTCGACGCTGCCCTCGAAGCAGACGGTGCCGCCCGCCGCGCCCGCCCCCGGACCGAGGTCGACGACATGGTCGGCGATCACGATCGCCTCCGGTTTGTGCTCCACGACGAGCACGGTGTTGCCCTTGTCCCGCAGGCGCAGCAGCAGTTCGTTCATCCGCTGGATGTCATGGGGGTGCAGGCCGATGGTCGGCTCGTCGAAGACGTAGGTGACATCGGTGAGCGAGGAGCCGAGGTGACGAATCATCTTGGTGCGCTGGGCCTCACCACCCGACAGCGTGCCCGACGGCCGGTCCAGCGAGAGGTAGCCCAGCCCGATCTCCACGAACGAGTCGAGAGTGTGGCGCAGCGCGGTCAGCAGCGGCGCCACCGACGGCTCGTTCAGCCCGCCGACCCATTCGGCCAAGTCGCTGATCTGCATCGCGCAGGCGTCGGCGATGCTGATCCCGTCGATCTTCGACGATCGAGCGGCCTCGGTGAGCCGGGTGCCGTCGCACGCGGGACAGGTGGCGAAGGTGACCGCCCGGTCCACGAACGCGCGGATGTGCGGCTGCATCGCCTCCCGGTCCTTGGACAGGAAGGACTTCTGGATCTTGGGGATCAAGCCTTCGTAGGTGAGGTTGACGCCCTCGACCTTCACCTTGGTGGGCTCTTTGTAGAGGAAGTCCTGCATCTCCTTCTTGGTGTACTTGCGGATCGGCTTGTTCGGGTCGACGAACCCCGACTCCGCGTACACGCGCACGGTCCAGAAGCTGTCGGACTTCCAGCCCGGGATGGTGAACGCGCCTTCGGCGAGCGACTTGGAATCGTCGTAGAGCTGGGTGAGGTCGATGTCGGACACCGAACCCCTGCCCTCGCAGCGCGGGCACATCCCGCCGGTGACACTGAAGCTGCGACGCTCCTTCACGGTCCTTCCGGCGCGCTCGGTGGTGACCGCGCCGGCGCCGCTGATCGAGGCGACGTTGAAGGAGAACGCCTGCGGCGAGCCGATGTGCGGCTTTCCCAGCCTGCTGAACAGGATGCGCAGCATGGCGTTGGCGTCGGTCGCGGTGCCGACCGTGGACCGCGGATCCGAACCCATGCGTTGCTGATCGACGATGATCGCGGTGGTCAGCCCGTCGAGCACATCGACATCGGGCCGCGCCAGCGTCGGCATGAAGCCCTGGACGAACGCGCTGTAGGTTTCGTTGATCAGCCGCTGCGACTCCGCGGCGATCGTGCTGAACACCAGCGAGCTCTTGCCCGAGCCGGAGACGCCGGTGAACACCGTCAGCCGTCGCTTCGGGATCTCGATGCTGACATCCTTGAGGTTGTTCTCGCGCGCGCCGTGCACGCGGATCAGGTCGTGGCTGTCCGCGGCGTGCGGCGCTCGCGCCCGCGTGTCCGTCGTCGTGGCCGTGCTCATCGTGTCTCCATCTGTTCTGGCGGGGCCGCCTCGGCGGTCTCCCTCGGCGTCGCCGGGCTGGATTCGACCCGTTCGCTTCGGGCGGGTCAGCGCAGTTGCTGGATGCGGATCAGGTTGCCGGCCGGATCGCGGACGGCGCAGTCGCGCACGCCGTACGGCTGCTCGGTCGGCTCCTGGACGATCTCGGCGTCACTCGCCGCCAGCCGTTCGAAGGCGCCGTCCAGATCCTTGGTAGCCAGCAGGATGCCACCGTAAGTGCCCTTGGCCATCATCTCGGTGATGGTGCGACGCTCGTCGTCCGTGATGCCGGGATCGGCGCCCGGCGGATGCAGGACGATGGACGTCTCGGGCTGACCGACGGGGCCCACGGTGAGCCACCGCATTCCTTCGTATCCGACGTCGTTGCGGACCTCGAAGCCCAGAATGTCGCGGTAGAAGGCGAGGGCCGCCTCCGCGTCGTCGTGCGGCAGGAAGCTCGCGTGAATGGTGATGTCCATGGCAGTCAGGCTAATTGCGGCTCGATAACCGGCGCTTCTCGATTCCTGATCGGTCTGGTCACCTGTTTCGCCACGCACGACGGCATCCCCGCCGTGGCGCGCGCCGCCTCGCGCCGGTAGACGCTCGGCGGCACGCCGACCAGCTCGGTGAAGCGGGTGCTGAAGGTGCCCAGCGACGAGCAGCCGACCGCGAAGCACACCTCGGTGACGCTGAGGTCGCCCCGGCGCAGCAGCGACATCGCGCGTTCGATGCGGCGGGTCATCAGGTAGGAGTACGGCGACTCGCCGTAGGCGAGCCGGAACTGGCGACTGAGGTGCCCGGCCGACATGTGCGCGTCGCGCGCGAGCGCCTCCACGTCCAGCGGCCGCGCGTACTCCCGATCGATGCGGTCGCGGACGCGGCGCAGCCGCGCGAGGTCCCGCAGGTGCTGCGTGGCGGCGGGTCTGCTGGTCACTTACGCGATCGTGCCACATGGCGGTGACAAGCGGGCCGCATCGGGGTGCTACCAGAAGGTCGCCGCGAGCTCGTACTCGGCGAGCGCGGCCCGCACCAGTTCGGTGAGCTGCTCGGCGTCGAGCAACTCGGGCGGGTGGTAACCCATGACGCGCAGCGTGATCTGCTCCCCGGCCTCGATCAGCGCGACGTACAGGTTGCCGCCGCGTTCGGTCACGACGCTGCGCGAGTTCAGGCTCTGATTGACCAAGCCGAGCATCATCGCCGAGGCCGGGCGCCCGTCGATGCGGAGAATGTCGGGATCGAGCTTGCCGAGGCTGGAACACACCGTGGAGATGGGGTCGGTGGCGGCCTCCCGCGCCAGGCGGGCGTAGCGTCCGCGCGGCAGCGCCACCGCGATCGGGACCAGCGGCGGCACGTCCGGTCCGCCGGCCGCGGCCTCGGTGAGCTTCTCCTTCATGACCGCGCGCAGCGCGGCGAGGTCGGCCGGTTCGCCGTCGCGCACGTCCACTTCGAAGGCGATCGAGGTCAGAGCGTTCGCCCGCAGGTCGTCGCCGGTGCGGGTGCTGACCGGCATCATCATGCGAACCCGGCCCGCCTCGTCGGTGCGGCCGAGTCGCGTGGCGATGGCGGTCATCATCGCCACCGCCAAGGTGGTGCCGGTGCCGCCTCTGGCTCGTGCCGCCGCATGCCAGAGCTGTGCCGGGACCGTCGCGGTGACGGTGGGAAGCCGGAAGTCCCGCGCCTCCTCGTCGGTGGACACGGCCCCGCCGCGCCCACCGACGGCCAACCGCAGCGCCAGACCGGCTGCCGCGGGCAGCGAACGGGCTCGTCGCGCAGCATCGCGAACGTCGGCGGCGAGCAGGCGCATCCGGCCGAACTCGTCGGTGCGGTAGGCCAGGTCGAGCCGCTTGTCCGCGACGGCGTCGGTCACCGCCGCGCAGAACGCGTGGCCGTCCGCGAGGGTGTGTGAAACCAGCAGCGACACCGCGCTTTCCCCATTGTCGAGGTGGGTCGCGGCCAAACGCCACGCGGGGCCGCCGAAGGTGCGCAGCTCGGCGTTCCCCTGTTCGGCGATCCAGGTCTCCAGATCGCCCGCGGCGATCGGCTCGTCCGCGACCTCGAGCGGGCTGAAGTCGACTCGCGTCGTCCACCGGTCCCCGGCGGCGGGGATCATCGCCGGCGCGACCGCTCTGCCCAGCCTGCCGTGCCGCAATGCCTCGTGGAAATGCTCCAGCGCCGCGAGATCCACCGGACGGTCGTAACGCCAGACCGCCTGTATCGCCAGGGTTCCCCCCAGCGCGGAGTGCCCACGGGCGCTCACGCAATCGATATCGGTCAGGCGGTGGGTCACGCGAATCTCCCCTCGAGTACCGGACACCGGGGCGGGTCCGCACCGGCGTCGTCGCCGCCACAACTCGGCGCTACGACGATGGAGATCGTTCGAATATCGGGCTTCGAGCTGTTCGGCCAACCAAGAGCATCCGGCCTGGCAACGTCGTGGTCAACCCTACTGGCGGGTTCGGTGCGCGCGGTCCGCCGGTGCGGTGCGAAGGGTACCCATCGGTTCGTTACCTGCGCGAATAAGAATCCCGCCCCGAGCTGTGCGAGAGCGGCGGCCGGGGTATCCGGTGCGGCGAACCGGACCGATCGCCTCCGCTTGAGTTGGACGGGCGACCACGTCGGCAACGAGCGGGCGGCCCTGGTGGCGGTCAGTCCGAGGCCGCGCCGACCGGAGTCACTGAGCGCCCGGCGAGTGGCGGCCCTGTCCGCGCCGCCACTCGGCCTGCTTCGTCGTCAGGGTTGGCACCGCTGATCGGATGGCGGTATCGATGGCCTGCTACTGAGCCGTCGGACGGTTCGGCGGGACGCCGGTTCGTGCGATCGCCGCGACACTCGGATCATGATCACGCCGAGGCGGCTGTGCGGGGAATCCGATCGCGTCCCGAAGCTGTCCGGCGGATGTCGCCGCGATGGGGTGGACGTGGCGGAGTGAACGTCCGAGTCGGGCGCAGGCTGTGCGACCGTGTGACCGCCGGTGCGGCCTCGGTTCCGAAAATCGCTGTCCCGCGCTGTCATCCGGCCGTTCCGTGCCGCGAGATTGCCACCGGATGGCGCGCTGTCGAACACTTGAGCCATCGATTGACGTATCCCGATCGGCGGGTTTCTAATGATGGATGGCGCAATTCGTGCGCCGGTCGATCGACGAAGCGAGGTGAGCGGCAGATGCCGGATGACAGTATCGACATCGGCAACCGCGCCGCCCTCGAGAAACGGGTTGCGCCGCCGCGTCGTTGATCCGTGTCCGTGATCGGCGAGCGGGCAACGGCGCCCCGGTCGGCCGATGCGGCACGAACGCCACCCCGGTGTGCCACGACGCGTACGGACGGCGGTCCGGGTCCGCCCGACAGTCCTTTGCCGCGGCGCGACGATGGTTTCGACGCTGCTCGCCCCCTGTGCGCGCGTCCTCTGTCCCGGAGGGGTGCGCCAGCCCCGCACGACAGTAAGTATTGGAGCCCCCGCTATGGCCACATTGCCCGAGAAAGCCGGAACATCGCCTCACCCACCGGGGCCGGAACGCGAGCCGACCGGCTCCTCGTCGATGCGATCCTCCTCCGGGCAGCGGTAGGCGATGACGACCTTCCTCAGCGCCGTGACCGCCGATCACTTCGACACCGAAGTGCTTCAGCAGCATTGGATTCCACTCGCCGCCGACGACGCCGACACGGCGGCAGTGCTCCGGGAACGGCTCGGCATCGACTTCACCGCCGCCCGCGACCAGGTGTGGGAGACCGGCACCTTCCTCTATCTCCCGGTGGTCGCCGACTACCAGCGCGGTGAGACGATCGAACGGGCGACGATCGTGTTCGCCCTCGGCGGGGAGTTCCTCGTGACGCTGCAACCGGCGGAGCATTTCGTGCCGTTCGACAAGGCGGTCGCGAAGATGCGCCGCAACCCGGAACTCGCAGGCTCCGCGCACGGCGTGATGTACGCGCTGCTGTGGGCGCTGAACGAGGCGTCGGAACGGGTGCTCCACCATGCGGGCGCCGCGCTGGAGGCGACGCACGCGGAGATCGAGCGGGCGATCTCCGGCCACGACCGGCGCGATCTCGCGATCACCGACGTGCGGGGCACGCTGGCGCGGATGAACGCGACCGAACGAATCATCGCCCGCGCTCGGCAGACGCAGCTGCAACTGGCACGCGCCGCGCGCCACCTGCGGGTGGAAGGTCCGTCCGGCGGCGCCGAGCTGGACGATGCCATCAGCGTTCTGCTCGCGGACATCGACGGGGTGGGTCGGCACGCGAGCATCGAGTACGACAAGGCTCGCTACCAGCAGCAATCCGCGCTGGCCTGGCTGGACGCCCAACACAACGAGATCGTCAAGAGGTTCGCCGTCGCCGCGGTCTTCCTGCCGCCCGCGCTGATCGCCACCTGCTATGGCGTCGACCTGATCGCCGAGTCGTCCTGGCAGACCGGGCTTCTGCTCACCACACTGCTGACCCTGGTGGCCGCGCTGCTTCCGCTGGCCTACCTGAAGCGAAAGGGCCTGCTGCGCTGAGTCACACGGCGAGCGCCGATGTCCCTCGATCATTACCTCGCGCGTAATCGACTCTGCGCTCGCGGCGCGGCAAGGTTGGAGACAGCCGATCGGAACACCGGTACGGCGAGCCAAAACCTTTACCGCACAGGAGGATTCATCATGACGCGCTACGAGGAAGCGGTCGATCGGTACTTCGCCGCGTGGAATGCCACCGACGACGACGCCAGGACCGCGGCTGTCGCGGCCGCCTGGGCCGAGGAGGGAAGCTACACCGATCCCCTCGCGGAGGTGAGCGGGCACGCCCAGCTGACGGCGGCCATCGGAGGCGTGCAAGCGCAGTTCCCCGGCTTCGAGTTCCGCCGTCTCGGCCCGGTCGACGGCCATCACGACATCGCCCGCTTCTCCTGGGAACTGGTGTCAACGGCCGACGGCAGCGCCCCCGTCGCGGGCTCGGACGTGATCACCCTCGGAGCCGATGGCCGGATCACGAGCGTGCACGGCTTTCTCGACCGGGTGCCGACGGCGTAGGCGCGCGGACCGGCGCCGGGCGGCGGATCCCTTCGAGTCCGTGGGGCTCGTGGCGCGGAAGCTCGGCCGGCGATCCGCCTCCCGGCGACACGCCCGGCTCGCCCGCGGTCGGGTTGCGCCTGTGGCGAACACGGTGCGTCGTCCGTCGCCCGGGGGCATCCTGGACCCAGGAGCGCAATTCCGGCATACAGGGTGGTGGTCGGCGTGGACAACGCCGCGATGGATGCCTACTCCCGCACGGTGATCGCGGTGGCGGCCTCGGTGACGCCGCACGTGGCCAGCGTGCGGACCAGGCGGGGGAGCGGGTCGGCGGTGGTCTTCACCGACGACGGATACCTGTTGACGAACGCGCACGTCGTCGGCGGGGCCCGCGAGGGAGAGGTGGTCTTCGCCGACGGGGTGGAGTCCCGGTTCCACGTCGTCGGGATCGATCCGCTGTCGGATCTGGCGGTGCTGCGCGCACGCGGCGGCGCGCCCGGCGCGGTGTCGCTCGGGGATGCCGACCGGTTGGTGGTCGGTCAGCTGGTGGTCGCGGTCGGGAGTCCCCTAGGGCTGGCCGGCTCGGTCACCGCGGGCGTGGTGAGCGCGCTCGGACGCGCGGTTCCGGTGGCATCGCGGCGTGCCGGGCGGGTGATCGAGGACGTGATCCAGACCGACGCCGCGCTCAATCCCGGTAATTCCGGTGGCGCGCTGTCGGATTCGGCGGGCCGGGTGGTCGGCGTCAACACGGCGGTCGCGGGCATCGGGCTCGGTCTGGCCATCCCGATCAACGCGACGACGCGCCGGATCATCCGCACGCTGCACACCGAGGGGCGGGTCCGGCGCGCGTATCTCGGCCTGGTCGGCGTGCCCGCGCCATTGCCGGAGCCGGTCGCCGAGCGCACCGGGCAGGCCGCCGGGGTGCGCATCATGGAGGTGGTCCGCGGCGGTCCCGCCGAGGAGGCCGGGCTGCGCCGCGGTGACCTGGTGCTGAGCGTGGCCCGGTCGCAGGTGCGGGACGCCCAGGGCATCCAGCGGCAGCTGTTCGCCGAGGCGATCGGTGTACAACTGCCCGTCACCGTGCTGCGCAATGGGGCCATGGTCGATGTCATCGCGGTCCCGGTGGAACTGGTGGCGGACTGAGCGCTGTCCAGCCGGTCGCCGGGACCGGCTCGGCGGTGGTCACCGGGCGTCCGCACCGCCCACACCACCGACTCACGGAGTGTCGTTCCGGGCGTCGATCGCCTGCTCGAGTCTGACGGACATGGCCGCGGCGACGAATCCGGGAATGGTAGGCGCGAAGAGCCTGAGGTAGGTATCGATCCATTCGTGGCGCGCGACGAGGAACGGATAGTCGGTAGGGGCCATGTGGCGTACCGCGAGGATGGGCAGGGGCGCGTCGAGCGCCGGGAACGCCGGATTGTGCAGTCCGGGGTAGGTGCAACCCGGATAGAACTGCCCGATCATCAGACCTTTGTCGACGAATTTGGTCTTCTGTTGTCGTTGCACCGCGTCGATCGAGCCGTAGTCGGTGAGGTCGGGAAAGACCGCGAGAACGGCTTTGAACAGCGACTCGGGCGCCTCCTGCGGTGGCAGGGCCGGGAACAGGTCGAACAGATCGTCGGCGATCGCGGTGATGCGCCCGATATCGATGTCGTGCCCATCGAAGTAGGCGGCCCACAGGTACCTGTGCGTGATGGCATGGCTGGTGTAGGGGCACACAGGACCGGGCCGACCGAGATCCGGGTGGGGATGGCACAGGTATTCGCGGGTCCACCGGCGGAGTTCGGCGGACGAGGGATGGTCGGCCGGGCCGGTTTCCGCGTCGGGAGCGAAGAGGCTGACCGGCTGGACGCCGGAGCGTGTCCCGACTATGGGGTCGGTGTTCATCATCGGTTGGTCCTTGCTGAGGTCGGAGGCTCCGGTGAGGGGACGAGGGTGCGGCGGAAATGTTCGGTCAGGGTTGATCCGATGGCGCGTAGCGCCTCGGGGTCGGTCATCCTTTCGTGCGGGACCGCGACACGGTGTTCGACGATGCTGCCGGTGAGGTAGTCCTGCCACGCGAGAGACGGAGAGGGGCCGTCGCCCGGGTGGCCGTCGGCGGCGCTGAAGTAGAGCAGATCACCGTCGAAGAGCGCCGGTCGATGATCCCGCGTGAGGTCGATGAGCCGGGTGTAGTCGCCGTGCAGGGTTGCGAGATGCTCGGGTGTGAGGGCGGTGAAGAGACCGCCTTGCCGGTGCAGCAAGTCGGTCGCGGCCTCGACGGTGAGGTCGGCCGGAATCCGGGAACCGGCCACGCCGCCGAACTCGGTGAGCATGTCCCGGAGGGTGGGCAGGGGAGCTTGCGCGCTGCCCGCGTCGACTACCCGCGTGTCCATCATCGCCAGGGTGGCGACGGGTTCGCCCTCGCGGCGGAGTCGCACGGCGATCGCGTGCGCGATGGTGCCGCCCAATGAGTAGCCGAGCAAGTGATACGGGCCGTGCGGCTGGACCGACCGGATCTCCCGCACGTAGCGCGCGGCGAGTTGGTCGAGCGTGTCGAACCGCGCGGTGGGGTCGGTCAGCGCCGGGGATTGCAGCCCGTGGACGGGCCGCTCCGAGCCGAGGTGCTGCACGAGTCCGCTGAAACCCCAAGCCAAACCGATGGCCGGGTGGACGCAGAACAGTGGCGGTTCGGCGCCGGTCGCGCGCAGGGGGAGCAGCACCGCGAGCGCGTCATGGGGGTCGGGTTCCTCGAAGCCGCGCAGCCGAGCCTCGATGCGGCGGGCCAGCGATTCCGGTGTCGGGTCGCTGAAGATCCACTGGATCGGCACGGGTACCCCGGTCGACTCCTCCAGTCGCGCCACCAGTTGGGTCGCGGCGAGCGAGTTGCCGCCGAGAGCGAAGAAACCGTCGTCGCAACCGGCTCGTTCGAGCTGGAGCGTTCGCGCGAACGCCTCGCAGACGGTGGCCTCCAGTGGTGTGGACGGCGCGCGGAACGGGGGGCGGTCCGGCGCGGGCAGGGCTTTGTAATCGAATTTGCCGGTGCTGGTGAGCGGAATCCGGTCGAGGACGACGATGGCGGTCGGGATCATGTGGGTCGGCAGGCGGGTTGCGAGGTAGGTGGTCATGGCGACGGTGTCGGGTGTGGTGTGCGGCGTCGGTACGACGTAGCCGGTGAGTTGACCGGTGCCGTCGGGGCGGGTGTGCACGGTGACCGCGGCATAGGCGATGTCGGGGTAGCCGGCCAGCGCGGATTCGACCTCGCCGGGTTCGACGCGGTTGCCCTGGACCTTCAACTGCAGGTCGCTGCGGCCCTTGTATTGCAGTCTTCGGTCGGCGGTCCATGCCACCAGGTCACCCGTGCGATACATCCGCGTCCCGGGCCGCCCGTACAGGGCGGGGACGAATCGGCTCGCGGTGGTCGCGGGTTGCTTGTGGTAGCCGCGGGCGAGGCCCGGTCCGGACAGATAGAGTTCGCCGACCACTCCGAACGGAACGGGCCGCAGCTTGCGATCGAGTACGACGGCGGTGAATCCGCGGATCGGGCCGCCGATGTCGATCGGGCCGTCGACGGTGGTGGGCAGCGGAGTGCCCGCGCAGCTCGCGACCGTGGTCTCGGTGGCCCCGTAGCTGATGAGCACCGTGCGGCCCGGCGTCCATCGCGCCGCCAGCTCCGTTGGACACGGCTCACCGCCGATGACCAGGGTTTCGAGTCCGTCGGGATTCATCGCGGCGAGCATCGTCGGGGTGAGCGCGGCATGGGTGACGTGTTCCGCCCGTACCAGCTCGGACAGTCCGGCGCCAACCGGTGTGGGGGCGAGGACCAGCGTGGCTCCGCCGCAGACGGCGCTGATCCATTCGAGGATCGAGACATCGAAGCTCGGCGAGGCGACAGCCAGTATGCGAGAGGACGGAGTGATGCCGAACCGTTCCCGTGTGTCCGCGGCCAGGTTCGCTATCCCGGTATGTGTGACGACGACGCCCTTCGGGGTTCCGGTGGAGCCGGAGGTGTAGACCAGGTATGCCGGGTGCTGTGGTCGTAGTGGGGCTGTTCGGTCGGCATCGCTGATCGCCGCGGGGGAGGCCGCTGCCGACGTCGCGGCGAAGGAGGAGCTGTCGAGGGCCAGCCACCTGATGGTGTCCGGCAACCGGTTTCGGTAGAGCTCACGCGTAAGCCCTACTGCGGCACCGGAGTCCGTCAGGATGGTCGTGCTGCGCTCGCGCGGATGGCTGGGCTCGACCTGGACGAACGCGCCGCCGGTCTTGGCGACCGCCCACACGGCGATCATCGCGTCGATGCAGCGAGGTAGCGCTATGGCTACGAACGATTCCGGTCCTATCCCGGTATCGATCAACACCCGCGCCCACCGGTTCGAGATTTCGTCGAGTTCGCGGTAGGACAGTCGCGCGCCGTCGCAGACCACCGCTTCGGTCGCCGGATCCATCGCGGCGGTCAGCACCTGCGGCAACACCGACATCGCCGCCCCGTCTGGCCCGCGAACGGGCACCAGCGCGGCCTGCTCGGCCTGCGACAGCAGCTGTAGCCGGGTCAGCGGCAGGTCGATGTGTTCCGCGACGGCGTCGAGCACGCGCAGCACCCGGTCGGCGATGGCGTCGATCTGCTGCCGGGTCAGCAGATCGGGCAAGTACTTGAAGGTCAGGTGCAAGCTGTTGTCCTGGTGCACGATCAGGCCGAGCGGATAATGCGCGGCATCCTGTCCGTGCACACCCAGGACACGCATTCCCGCGATATCGGTGTCTTCCGACAACCCGGCCGAGTCGATCGGGTAGGACTCGAACGCCGTCACGGTGTCGAACATCGCGCCAGGACCGGCGATGTGCTGGATCTGGGCCAGGCCCAAGTGGTGGTGGTCGAGCAGCGCGGCTTGTTCGGTTCGGATTCGCCGTACCAGTTGGGCGAGGGTTTCGCGGTGGTCCAACCGGACCCGCACCGGCACCGTGTTGATGAACAGCCCGATCATCGATTCGATGCCGGCGATCTGCGGCGGGCGCCCGGAGACGGTGGTGCCGAACACCACGTCCTCGCGGCCGGTCGCGTTGGCCAGCACGATTCCCCAGGCGGCCTGAACGAGGGTGTTGAGCGTGACCTCCTGCCGCTGTGCGGTGGCGACCAGCGCCGAGGTGCGGTGTTCGCTCAGCTGGACCCGCACGTCGCGCATGGCGGTGGTGTGCC
Organism: Nocardia beijingensis NBRC 16342; assembly: GCF_001612785.1. Taxonomy (GTDB): domain Bacteria; phylum Actinomycetota; class Actinomycetes; order Mycobacteriales; family Mycobacteriaceae; genus Nocardia; species Nocardia beijingensis. The sequence goes on along the minus strand of NZ_BDBC01000077.1, from coordinate 6,925 downwards.
TGCGGCCGCGATCCGCGACCGCCAGGAGAGTCGGCTCCGACACGCCCTCGAGTGCCCGCGTCCACGCGGTTTCCGCCGCACTCTGATCTTGGGCGTGCAGCCACGTCAGGTAGTCACGGAAGGGACGGCCCGGAGCGGGCGCCGCGGCGGCGTCGTCGCAGGCGTAGAGGGTCAGCAGTTCCCGGATCAGCAGTGGCGTCGACCAGCCGTCGATCAGGATGTGATGCATGCTCCACACCAGCCGGTATCGCTCAGGGGCGCTGCGCACCAACGTCATTCGCAGCAGCGGCGCCGCGGTCACGTCGAAGCCGGCGCGCCGGTCGGCGGCCGTGAACCGCTCCAGTTCGGCGGCGGAGTCCTCGTGCTCGGCCAAGTCGATGCGGGTGAACGGCACGTCGACGTGCTTGTGCACGACCTGGACCGCTTCACCCGCGCCGTCGCGCACGAACGCGGTCCGCAGGTTGGGGTGCCGTCCGACGAGCGCCTGCGCGGCGCGGCGCAGCCGATCGGCGTCGACGTGTCCGCCGAGTTCCATGCACAGTTGCACGATGTAGGCATCGAGGGCGCCGTCCGCGAGCTGGGCGTGGAACAGCAATCCCGTCTGCAGCGGCGTCAGCGGCCAGATGTCCTCCACAGCCGGGTGCAGGCGCACGAGCCGGTCGATCGTGTCCTGGCTCAGATCGACGAGGTCGAGGTCGGAGGGAGTGAGCCCGCCGGCGCCGGGCCGGGACGCGTGGTCGGCCAGTGCGGTCACCGCGTCGCGCCACAGTTCCGCGAGCTCGGTGACCACGTCGGAGGTCAGCGGGCCGGTCGGATAATCCCAGGCGGCGGTCAGAACCGGCCCGTCCGCGGTGTCGGTGACGACCGCGTTGACTCCCAGCAGGGACGCGACGGTCGAGTCGGGGTTCTGGATTCCACCGCCTCCGGCGGGCATCCACCCGGCCTCGCGCAACGCTGCGGGAATGGTGTCGTACCTGCCCATATAGTTGAAGCTCACCTGCGGTGCGGGCAGCGCACGCAGGATGCGGGCGGTATCGGCGTCGAGGTATCGCAGCAGTCCGTAGCCGATCCCGTGATCGGGGACCTGCCGCAAACGTTCCTTGACCGATTTGACGACAGCCCCGGCGGCGGGTCCGGCGGCGAACGCGTCATCTATGTCGAGGCCGGACAAGTCGAGTCGCACCGGATAGGTGGTGGTGAACCATCCGATGGTGCGCGAGAGGTCGGCGTGCGGGAGCACCGTGTCGTGGCGGCCGTGGCTTTCGAGGGTGAGCAGCGTTTCCGGCACGGTGTCGCCGTGATCGCGCCGCCACCGGGTCAGCGCCAGAGCGAGCCCCGCGATCAGCGCGTCGTCCACGTTGCCGCGGAAGGCCTCCGGCAGCGTGGTGAGCACCGCGCGGGTCACCGCGATGGACAGCTTCACCTCGACGGTCGCGACGGTGGCCTGCACGTCCACCGCTGGGTCGATGGGGCGTGCGCCGATCGGCGGGTCCGCGGCGTCGAGCGTGGTGCGCCACCACTCGAGTTCGTCCCGGCGCACGGCGGCGGTGTTCACGGCATGCGCCCAGCGTCGCATCGAGGTGCCGACCGGTGCGAGCCGCGGTGGTTGCCCCGCGCTGAGCTGCGCCCACGCGATCGCGAGGTCGGGAACCAGGATGCGCCACGAAACGCCGTCGACGACCAGGTGGTGCGCGACGATCAGCAGCCGTCCCGGCCGGCGCGCCCACTCGAACCAGACCAGTTGCAGCACGACTCCTGCCGCGGGGTCGAGGCGCTCGGCCGCGGCGTTCGCCTCGGCGTCGGCGATCGCGGCGAAGTCGCTGCTGTCCGGCGCCGCGGTTACCGGCACGCGCCGGATCAGCTCCGCGGCGGGTGCGGCGGTCGGCGATACGTGCAGCGCCCAGCCGGACGCGTGCGCGGGGTCCGGGCGTAGCCGGGCTCGCAGCATGTCGTGGTGTTCGAGCACCGCTTGGACGGTGGCGCCGATTCCGGCTCTGTCGATACCGGCGGGCAGCGTGAGCATCGCCCACTGGCTGAAACGGTCGAAGCCACCGCGTTCGAACATCCAGCACATGATCGGCGTCAGCGGTATCTGTCCCACGCCTCCGCCGGGCAGTTCGGCGGGCAGGGCGGTGGCCTCGGTGCTGCCGCGCACGGCGACCCGGGCCAGCTCGGCGACCGTTCGGTGCTCGAACACGTCGCGCGCGGAGAACAGCAGATCCGCCGCCTTGGCGCGCGCGACCAGCTGAATCGCCATGATGCTGTCGCCGCCCATGGCGAAGAACGAATCGTCCGCCCCGACCTCGTCGAGTCCGAGCACCTCCGCGAACAGTCCGGCCAGCGTCGTCTCGAGCTCGGTGGCCGGTGGCCGGGTTCCGGCACGAGGGGTGAAGTCGGGCTCGGGCAGAGCGGTGCGGTCCAGCTTGCCGTTGGCCGTCATCGGTAGCGCGTCGATCACCACGACGGTCGCGGGCACCATATGCGAGGCCAACCGCTCCGCGGCGAACTCGCGAACCGCGGCCGTGTCGAGCTCGACCCCGGATTCGGGAACCACGTACCCGATCAACCGGTCGCCGGTGACCGCGCCTCGGCGCACGGCCGCCACCGCGTGCGCGACACCCGCGTACGCCAGCAGCGCCGATTCGACCTCGCCCAGCTCGATGCGGAAACCACGGATCTTCACCTGAAAATCCGTGCGGCCCAGGTAGTCCAGCGTCAGATGCCCGGTCGGCGACCGCAGCCACCGCACCAGGTCTCCGGTCCGGTACATGCGCTGCCCCGGCTCCGCGAACGGGTTGGCGACGAACCGAGACGCGGTCGTGCCCATCCGGTTGCGATAGCCGCGCGCCAAAGCGGGACCCGCCAGATACAACTCGCCGACGACTCCGACCGGTACCGGCCGCAACCAGGTGTCGAGCACGATCTCCTGCACCCCGCGAATCGGGCTGCCGGTCGTCACGGCCTCACCCGCCACCAGTGGGCGCCCGGCGTCGGTCTGGATCGTGGCCTCGGCAGGACCGTAGGTGTTGAACAATCTCCGGCCCGGCGCCCACCGCGACACCAACTCCGGTGGGGGGTCCTCGCCGCCGATCACGACCGTCCCAAGGCCTCCGAGCCCGGCCGGATCGACCGTCGCCAAGGCCGTCGGCGTCAGCGCCGCGTGCGAAACCCGCTCCCGCGTCAAGATTCGCGCCAGCTCGTCCCCGCCGTACACAGTCGGCGGCGCGATCACCAGTTGCCCGCCCGTCGCGAACGCCCAGAGGTATTCGAGTACCGCCGCGTCGAAACTCGGAGACGCGGCATGTAGCACCCGGGTGCCCGGCCCGACACCCAACCGCGTACGTTGATCGTCCACCAGATTCGCCAACCCCTTGTGCGACACCACCACCCCTTTGGGCTCTCCCGTCGACCCGGACGTGTAGATCACGTACGCCGCGTGGTCGGCCCGCACCGGCCGGGTTCGCTCCTGGTCACTCACCAGCGCTGCCGGCAATCCCGCCAGCTGCGCTTCGACCGCCGGTTCGTCGAGCACCAGCCATCGCACCGATCCGGGGAAACGATTCCGCCACCGAGACAGCGTGATCCCCGCCGCCGCACCCGAATCGGTGAGCATGTACGCGATGCGGCCGGCCGGATACTCGGGGTCCATCGGCACGAACGCCGCCCCGGACTTCGCCACGGCCCAGACCGCCAGCACCGACTCGACCGACCGCGGCAATCCGACCGCGACGCTGGTCTCCGGCCCCGCTCCCAGCCCGATCAGCATGCGCGCCAGCCGATTCGACTCCGCATCCAGTTCACCGTAGGTCCACCGGCGGTCGCCGCACACCGCCGCGACCGCACCCGGATCGTTCGCCACCGCCGCGGCCAGCAGATCCGGCAAGACCTGCGCCGGCACCGCCGGACGACCCGACACCGGCGCCAACTCGCGGTATTCCGCGGGGGACAGCAGATCCAGCCGGGACAGTGGTAGATCCGGGTCGGTGGCGACCGCGCCCAGCACGCGCAGGACTCGACGCAGCGTCGCGTCCATCATGTCGTGGTCGAAGAGGTCGGGCAGGTACTTGATGTCGAGACGCAACCGCGTGTCGACCTGGGCGACAAGGCCGATCGGGTAGTGCGCCGCGTCGGCGCCGCTCACATCGAGCAGCCGCATGCCCGCGATGTCGGTATCGGCGGTGAGCCCGCCACGATCGACCGGATAGGACTCGAACACCGTCATCGTGTCGAACATCGCTCCCGGCCCGGCCACTCGTTCGATGTCGGTCAGGCCCACGTAGTGGTGATCGAGCAGCGCGGCTTGTTCGGTCTGCACCCGGTCGAGCAGCTGCCCCAAGCTTTCGGTGGGGGCGAGCCGGACACGCACCGGCAGCGTGTTGACGAACAGCCCGATCATCGATTCGACGTCCGTGAGTTGCGGAGGCCGTCCGGAGACAGTGGTGCCGAAGGTGACGTCCGTCCGGGATGTCGAGGCGCCCAACACGATCGCCCAGGCCGCCTGGACCACGGTGTTGAGGGTGATTCCGCGTGCCCGCGCCAGTTTCGTCAAGTCGGCGGTCTGTTCCTCGGTCAATTCGCCGAGGACGTCTCGTGATTCGGTGTAGCGGCGGCGGGGGTCGGGCGGAGCCATCAGGGTCGGCTCGTCGGCGCCGTCGAACGCACGGGCCCAGGCGTCGAGCGAAGCGGTCGGGTCCTGCCGCACCAGCCACGCCAAGAAGTCCCGATAGGGTCGGACACGAGGCAGCATCGTGTCGTCGCCGTCGGTGGCGTAGAGCACCAGCAACTCCTTCAGGAGCAGCGGCATCGACCAGCCGTCCAGCAGCAGGTGATGGTTGGTCAGCACCAGCCGGAAGCGTTCCGGCCCGGTGGTGACCAGCATCCAGCGCAGCAGCGGGGCGCGCGACGGGTCGAACCGGGTCGCGCGGTCCGCGGCCATCAGCCGAGTCCACTCTCGGTCCCGTTCCGCGTCGTCCAGCCCGGACAGGTCCAGCTCCGTCCATGGCGCCTCGGCGTCTTCGTCGACCACCTGCACCGGCCCGGTGTCGGTGACGAACGCCGCGCGCAGATTCGCATGCCGGTTCAGCAGCGCCTGCCCGGCTCGGCGCAGCCGCTGCGCATCGACTCGCCCACCCAGTTCGAGGACCAGCTGGACCACATAGGCGTCCACCGACTCCTCGGCGAGCAGCGCATGGAACAGCAAGCCCTCCTGCAACGGAGTCAACGGCCACACATCGCTCAGCGCCGGATATGCGGTCTCGAGCCGTTCGATGTCGGACTGGGTGAGATCGACGAGGTCCAGATCGGATGGCGTCCGTCCGCCGGTCCCGGCGCGGTGGCTGGATGCCGCCAATGCGATCAGTACCCGGCGCCACGACTCCGCCACCTCGTGCACCTGGTCGGCGGTGAGCACCCCGGCCGGATACGACCACCTCGCCCGCAGCCGCCGCCGATCGCCGTCGTCCAGCACGAGGGCGTTGATGTCGAGCACCGCCGACATCGGCAGGTCCGGGTCGAGCGCACCGGTGAACTCGGCGCCCGAGAGCTCCCCGCCGTCGTCCACCGGTAGCCATCCGGCGGACGGTGCTGCTCCGGGCACCTTCGTGGCGACGCGGCCGAGGTAGTTGAACGCGATCTGCGGTGTCGGCATGCTCGCGAGTTCCGGTCCGGTATCGGTGTTGAGATACCGCAGCAAGCCGTAGCCGATCCCGTGGTCAGGGACCTTGCGCAGCTGTTCCTTCACCGACTTGACCGCTGCCCCCAGCGCGGGCCCACCCGCGGCCGCGTCGTCGACATCGATGCCGGACAGGTCGAGGCGCATCGGGAAAGTCGTGGTGAACCAGCCGACCGTCCGGGCCAGATCCGAGCCGGGGACCGCGTGCTCCTCGCGGCCGTGCCCTTCCAAACCGATCACGACGTCCGCGAGATCGCCGGACGCGACCGTGTCGCGCTCGCGCCGCCACTTCGTCACCGCCACCGCCAGCGCGGCCAGCAGCCCGTCGCTCACTTCGCCGTGGAATGCCGCGGGCACGGTGGTCAACAACGCCTCGGTCACTTCGGGGGGAACATCGATCTCGACCGTGCGGGCAGTCGCGGCGACGTCGATCGCGGGGTCGAGGGAGCGGGATCCGATCACCGGATCGTCTCCGGCGGCCATCGCTTTCCAGAACCCCAATTCGGCGCGCCGCTCGGCGCTTCCGGCCGCTTCGACCAGCCCGTGGGCCCACCTGCGCATGGACGTCCCGACCGGGGCCAGCTCAGGTGGTTCGCCGGACTCGATCCGCGCCCACGCGATCGCGAGATCCGGCACCAGCACCCGCCAGGACACTCCGTCGACGACCGTATGGTGCGCCACCAGCAGCGCCCGGCCCGGCTCCGTCGTGGCTACCGGGTCGAACCAGACCACCTGCAGCACGATCCCGGCGCCCGGATCGAGCCGGTCCGCGGCGGCGTCCAACTGCGCCGCCACAGCAGCACGGAACTCGGCGCTTCCCGGGGCATCCGGCATCGCCACCCGGCGGATGACGTCCTCGGCTCGAATCGCCCCGGCGGGCAAGGCTTCCCACGCCCAACTTCCGTCGTCGGTCGGGCGCAGCCGCGCGCGCAGCATGTCGTGCCGATCGAGTACCGCCTGCACCGTGCCCACCAGCCGCCGCCGGTCGATCCCCGGCGGCAGTCCGAGCAACACCGCCTGCGAGAAGCGGCCGAATCCCGACCCCGCCCGCTCGAGCAGCCACCGGACGATCGGCGTGACCGGCACCGGCCCCACGCCTCCGCCGGGCAGTTCGGCCGGAAGCGTGGTCGCCGCGGTGCCGCCGCGGACGGCGACCTCGGCCAGCCCGGCGACCGTCTTGCGGTCGAACACGTCGCGCGGGGTGAACACCACACCCGCCGCCCTGGCCCGATTGACCAACTGGATCGACATGAT
>NZ_BDBC01000076.1 GCF_001612785.1 Nocardia beijingensis NBRC 16342 | reverse complement strand
GCCTCGGCGGCATCCGCCACACCCGCCCCGGCCGCACCCGCTACGCCCCCGGCGGCACCCGCCGCGCCCGCTGCCCCGGCGGCCCCGGCCGCAAGCGCACCGCGTAGGCGGCCCCGTGCGGCGAAAACGACGAGTGGGCCGGTGGCGCGTCCGAATGGGCAGATGTATCACCCGCGCAAGCTGGCGGGCAGCGCCGATGTGGATGTGTTGCGCACGATGCGCGCCAACGAGGTGCCCGTGCTGCTGTACGGGCCACCCGGAACCGGGAAGACCTCACTGATCGAGGCCGCGTTCGGTGACCTGCTGACCGTGCAAGGGGATGGCGACACCACGGTCGCTGATTTCGTGGGCGAGTACACCCAAGCCCCGGACGGGACCTTCGTGTTCGTGCACGGGCCGCTGGTCCGCGCGATGCGCGAGGGCCGGGTCCTGTTCGTCGACGACGCGACCCTCATCGCCCCGACCGTGCTCTCGTGCGTATACCCCGCGATGGACGGGCGGCGGGAGATCGTGATCAAAGCCAACGGTGGCGAGGTCGTGAAAGCCGAGCCCGGGTTCTACATCTGCGCGGGTCACAACCCCGGAGTGCACGGGGCGATCCTGTCGGACGCGCTCGCCAGCCGGTTCGCCTTCCAGGTCCAGGTCTCCAGTGACTACGACCTCGCCGCCAGTCTCGGGGTGAACCCGAAAGCAGTGCGGGTGGCCCGCAATCTGTCCACCCGCCAAGCCAAGGGCGAGATCGGGTGGGCACCGCAACTGCGGGAACTTCTGGCCTTCCAGAAGATCTCCACCGCCACCACCGAACTCACCGCCGCCGCCAACCTCATCGGCACCGCGCCGGAAGAGGACCGCGCCATCGTCGCCGAGGTCGTGAAAACCGTATTCGGCACCACCCTCGAGCCCCTGTCGCTGGGCACCCGCCTCTAGGCGACCCTCCGCTACTGCCACCACCGACCCCGAACGCCCAAACCCGGGCGGCGACAGCTGAGTTCGAATAGGAGCCATTGCAATGACCGAATCGAGGAACCGGACGCGCCCGACCACCGCCGCGCTCACCCCGATCTACGAGGTGAAAAACCCTGTCACCGGTGACCAATTCATCATTTACGCCGCCGACGATGCGGGCATGTTCACCGTGGCGCACGTGAGCGCCCCCCTTGCCGCCCCGCGTATCCACTTGGTCAATCCCGACGACATCGCCGAATACGCGACGGGCGCGGTTGGTGTCATGCGCAACCGGCACGCGGGTTTCGCCGCGCAGGTCTACACCAACAGCGCACCCGCCCCGTTGTCCACCCGGCTGCCGGACTGAACCCCACTCACCCACCGCCTGATCGGAAGGAACATCCGCCGTGACTGCTCACGTGATCGCTGACCCTGCCACCACACCCGCCGCTCCGCCTGCCACCACTGGATGGGCTGCCCTGTCCGCCGCATTGACCGATGAGGCACCTCCGATCGCCGACCGCGACGACCTCGTGGTCACGATCGCCCCCGGTGCCGCGCACGGGCACCCGGCGGTGTTCATGCCGCATCGCGCCGCCATCGAACTCGACGGCACCCACCTCAAGATCGACCCGGCCACCGCGCGCCCGGACCGCAACAGCGACCGCGCCCGCTACCCGGCCCTGTTCGGTGCGTTCGTGCACGAATGCGCCCATGCCCGCCACTCGGCTTGGGAGCCGCCCGCCGTCGCGAATCCGGCCGTGGTCGAGGCCGCGATGCTGCTGGAAGAGTCCCGCATCGAGGCCGCGCAGATCCGCCGCCGCCCCGCCGACCGCCACTGGCTGCGCGCCTCGGCCACCGAGATCGTCATCGGAGACACCGGCGGCCCCGCCGCTATGGCAGCGGTACCCGCCACCGAATACGCCGCCGCGCACTCGGCCGCGTTGATCCTGGGCCGAGTAGACGGCGGCATCCTCACCGAGATCGAGACCGCACCCGCCGCCACCGCGATAAAAGCCATCCTCGGTGCTACGAAACTCGCCAACCTTCGAGCGATCTGGCAGCACGCGCACACCCTCGCCGACGACGACACGGCAGGGATGCTCGAACTGGGGCAGCGCTGGCTCGACCTGGTCGGCCCCGACCCGCACGCCGAACCCGACCCGGCCTCGATACTGGCCGCCGCGATCGACGCGACGATCACCAAAATCACCAAAGCAGTTGCCGACGAACCCGCCCCGCTCGATCCGGCGGAGATCGCCGCCGCCGCCGCTGCCGCCGAACTCATGGCCGAACTGGAAGCCGAGGCCGCCGCGAGCAAGGTGTTCGGCACTCGGGGTTCGACTCCCGTCAGCCGCACCCCTCGCACGCCGCGCCCGGATGAACGGGCCGCCGCTCGTGTGCTGGCGCGCGCGTTGAGCACCGCCAGCCGCCGTGAACGCGCCGTGGTCAAAACCGGGTCGGTGTTGCCGCCGGGGCGGGTGCGGATGCGCGGTGCGATGGCACGCGAGGCTCAGCGCGCCGCCGGTGCGATCCCTACCGCCGAGATGTTCACCCGCACCACCCGTAAAACCGTGCCCGTGCCCCCGCTACGAGTCGGGATCGCCTGCGACATCTCCGGATCGATGACCTCCTACGCCAAACCGGTCGCCTCCGCCGCGTGGATCATCGCCCACGCCGCCCAACTCGCCACCATGCCCGCCGACACCGCCACCCTCACCTTCGGCAACGACGTGCACCCCGTCACCCGCCCCGGCACCGCACCGGCCAAGGTCACCGAGTTCAAATCCAGCGACAACTACGAGGCCATCGACGAGGCCATCGACGCCCTCGACGGCGCGCTCGGACTATCCCGCCGAGAAAACACCCGCCTGCTGGTCATCATCTCCGACGGCATCTTCAGCACCGAACCCCGCCGACGCGCCCAGCAGCGCCTCGACCGGCTCCGCGCCAGCGGATGCGCGGTGCTGTGGCTCGCCCCCAACACGCGCAGTGCCCGACCCCTCACCGGTGCCACCGTCCACCGCATCACCGACCCCGCCACCACCGCCCAAGCCATCGCCCGCGCCGCTACCGCCGCCGTACGCACCGCATAACCCACCGGCCCCGGGGGCGCGGGGCACCCGCCCCGCGCCCCCAAGGGGACACACCGGCCACCTCGACACAGCAAGGAGACACACCCGCCATGACCGGCAACCACACCACCCCGCCCACCGACCAGCCCCACGAAACAGCTGCCACCGCAGGAGAACAGGCCGTGTGCGGGGCGGGCGGTGCGCCAACCGTGCCGCAGCTGCGCGTCGGTGACATCAATCCGGGCGTTACGGTCGCCGACCGCGCCGACATCTGCCGCGAGGGATATCTCGTCGGTATCGATCCCGGCCACTCGGAGGACGTGTATGTCGTTGAATGGGCCGACACCGGCGAATGCGAGGGAATGTCGCTGGACGACCTGACATGGCCGGTCTGAGTGCGAACCGATGCCAGCTGTGCGGCGAAGGTTATCGACTGCACCTCATCGGTGTGTCCCCGGACGAATCGAGACTGGCAAGGACGGTGCGGGCCGACTCGGTCGTGCCGCGTCGCTCTCGCGCGTAAAAGTCGAATTCCTCTCGCATTACTCGAATTCCGGCGACAGCGAGAGGAATTCGGGACGCGGATCTTCTTTTCATGATCCGCTTGACATCGGCACGGGTATCGAGCGTCCATAGGAGCGGGAACGACGCCGAACCCGCGGGGAATTTTCCCCGGATCCGGCGTGGTTTTCCGTCCCGGCCGGGACATGACCGAACACCCGAACTCCCGTTATTTATGGAGGGACCTGTCATGTCCACACGTAAGAAGAAGACCCCCACCACGCGCCCTGCATCGGGCACCACCGACCCGACCCCCGCCCCTACCGCTGCCGCCCCGGCGGGTGAACTGGGTACGCCCGCGTTGGGCACCGACACCGAGAAGGCAGTGTGGGCGGTGCTGGGCGACAATCCCGGATTCACCATCGATGAACTGGCCGGTGCCGCCGGTATCTCGGCTTCGACCACCCGGCGCATCCTGACCGGGTGGGAAAGCGTGGGCACCGCCCGGTCCCACCGTAATGCGGAGAACCCGCGCGCGGCCAAGACGTGGACCACCGCCGAACCGACCACCTCCGCCGAACCCGCCGCGCCCGAACCCGCTGACACGGCCCCCGCCGACATGGGCGCACCCGATGCCGCCGAACCGGTGGAACCGGCCGCCGATGACGCCACCGAACCCGAGACCGGCTCCGCGCCCGCGGAATCCGACGCGACGAACCGACCCGATAGCGGCACCGCGCCCGCTGACCCCGGCCCGGACGCGGCACTGCCGGAATCGGCCCCTGCCGCCCCTACGGCCGACGAAACCGCCGTACCCTCCACCGATGGCCCGGCACCGGCCCCGGACGCGGCAGCGGGCGGACCCGAGACGACCGAGCGGCTGGCTTCGGGGGCGTTGCGGGGGCTGGTCGAGCAGTGGCTGCACGATCACGCGGGCGAGGAGTTCACCCCGCACCAGATCGGCAAGGCCCTCGGCCGCTCAGCCGGTGCCGTGCACAACGCGCTGGTCAGCCTCACCAAGAGCGAGATCTCCCGCCAGACCTGCGCGGCCCCCAAGAGATTCGCCCTCGCCGAGGACTGACTCTCGTAGGTGCCCAGGGGCCGGGGGTTCGCCTCGGCCCCCCGGGGCACCAGGCGGTCACGTTCGACTCGTTCGTCATTTTTCTTGAAAGGTTTCTCATGTACAGCGCTTCCACCTCGGCCGCCGTCGCGGCGGCACTGCACCGTGTGTTCGCGTGCTCCCCGCACGCCGCCGACAGCCTCGAGTTGTGGCTGGCGGTCACTGCCGAGGCCTCCCACCAACTCGCCACAACCACTGAATCCTCTGCGGGGCCGTTGGTTCCGGTGTTCGCCTGCTACCGCAATCAGCGCACCGAGGCCGACTATCACCTCGCCACCGCCGCCGTACGCATCACGACCGGGCCGCTGAGCGGCATCACCTACACCGACCCCGACAGCGCGGCCCGCGCTATCGTCACCGCCTACCCGACCCCAGCCCCCGACATCGACTGGGGCGGCGAGGAGCGCGACGTCGTCGAGTTGCTGCCCCTGGTTCCGACCTGGCGATTTCGCCTCATTACCGACCCGGCCCCACAGGATCGGCCCGTCGAGCCGCCCACCGCGACCCCGATGAACGGCTAGCCTTCCCGCACACTGAAACGGCCGGTGGGGCCGAGCAGATGCTCGGCTCCACTGGCCGTTCGTCGTCTGACCGGGCAGGATGGGACTTCCGGTTGCGATCCGGGCTACAGCGACCGGCCGTCAAAGCCGAGACACGGCTTCGAGCATGGCTCTAACTCCGTTGACCTGGTCCAGGAACAGGCGGATCCAATCATCGTCGGGGCGTCGCTCGGCGTGCGGCGCAGCCGTGCCGGTAATCAGCCGCTTGGTGCGGGTATAGAGAGTGTGCACAATGGATCGTTCCTGGGCGATCCAGTCGTCCACGTCGTCGGTCATGCCGTGCCCTCCCGCGCGCCGCCAGGTGAGCGGTTGCATACGTTCGAAGGCACCGGTGTCTTTGATCCATGCCAGGCCGGTTCGGACCTGGCTTAGGGTGAGCCCGGTCGTGGCGGCGAGCTGTTGTGTGGTCAAGCGTGCCGGTCTCGCTTCGAGCAGAGCTGCCAGTACTCGTTCGCCGGTGATGTGCTTTGGCAGTCGCTTCGACATGATGTTCACTCCTCCGATAGGAGGCGAGCCAGCCCCTCGTCCAGGGACACATCGCCGGTATCGACAGCGGTTTCGATCCAATCCGTGGTGCTCCGCACTCGCGCGGTGTTCATGTGGATCGTTGCGCGTTCGGCGTCGGTGAATTCGTGGCCGCGCAACGTGGGAACGATGCGTCCGGCCGCGGCGACGAACTGAGCGCACATGCCGACCAGCTCGATGTACTCGGCACCGTGTTCGAGCTTCCTGATCACGGGATGGCGCTGGCGGGCGCGTTCGTTCGATTGCCGCGCACGGTCGACCTGCGCGGTGTTAACGGCGTGGCGAGCGGTGTGGTCGGCCATCGCCTCGAACGCGACGTTCGGCCGGTTGAGGAAGTTGCGTGTCACTGTGGTGGCGACCGAGTCGTCCTTGGCCAGTTCGTGGATTCGATCGACCTTCTCCTGCGCGGTCCTGGGCACGGGAGCCTTCCAACCGACGTAGCGGCAGGCACTCTCGTAGTTCCAGCGGTCCTCGCCGTCCGGGGGGTGCTTGATCACCTCGTAACGATCGTCTTCGTCCAGTCCGGCAAAGACCCTGTGGATGTAGTGGGAGACCCCTTTGCGACGTTTCCCCTTCGGCCACCGTGAGGACACCCACCGATAGGTATTGAGTGTCGCCGGGGGGATGCCGATGTCGTTGGCGAATCTTTCGATGCTGTAGGACACCGTCATCAACGGTTCGCTGGCGTGTGCTCCGCCATACTGTTGCATCGGAGCAACCTTCAACGCGTCGTCGCCGAGTCCGAACTGCGCGTGCGACTGCTGCTCGACGAGCCCGCGCGCATGCTGAACCAATCGCTGGTACTGTCGTTCGGTGACGTTTCCGATCTTGGTGGGCATCGCCACCATCTCCTTGATCTTGCCTGACCGTTCGCCGATCGCCCACCTGGCGGATCCGTCGCATTGCGCTGGAGCCGGAGGCTATGCGAGCGCGAACGGATAACGAATAGGCCGGACCAATTATGCGCGCAGCCTACCGCTGCGGCAAGCATGAATGTCCCATGTTTTCCCAGGTAGAGGCTAGTTTTAATGAGTTGCGGCCAGCCGTTCGGGATACAGTCACCGTGACACCTGCGCCGAACGTCTTCGTCGCCACGCGCGCGTGCGGCAGCGGTGGGAGCAGTAGATCGCCGACGAGCGATGATCCAGTCCGATCACCCACGTCCGTCGACACTCGGGGCAGGTTGCCCGCGGTGCTGCGCGGTTGTGGATAGCCCTGACTCGGCTTCGAGTCTGCTGAAACCACCGCCAGTGACGCGCCCGGCAAGCCGAAGAGCAATACAGGGCGTCAGCACGAGTGGCCGACGACAGGGGACGGCCGCACGCGTGGCAGAACCGCCTATTCGCTGGCGTGGTTGTTGAGCTTCGATCGGCCAATCGGCCATCTCCTCGCTTCGAGGACATCAACCGACGCTACCCCGGCACGGCGAGGCCACAAGCCGTGGTTTCTCGTCGTGCCGGTTATCTCGGCGCCACCGAGTGCTCAATCGTCGTCTTCGAGGCAGTCAGCCTCGTTGCGATCTGCGGCAGCATCAGCACGCTCCGCGAACCCCGATGTCGCTGTCGGCGATGAAGGGTCCCGCTCAGCGGCGGCGCCGATACGATCGGCTGATTCCCGGTCCATCCATTCCTTGCCCATGACGGGTCTCCAATCATGAAGAGGGAGCCCGCCCCGCGGCGCGATGCGGAATGACCGTTGGTCGAGCCCCAGGGCGTGGCAAACTACCGGCGGCCGTTACCTGGGGTCGATGGAAGCCAGCGGTCTACGGCGGGATTGCCGCCCGCTGGAAACGCCCACCCGGCAGAAGCGGGCGAACGGGCACGTCACAGTTCAACCGTGTTTCGAGGAGCGCCGACCGTCTAGCGCACCTTGCCCGAGAAGACGCTGCTGACACCCGGTTGAGCCTCTTGCCAGCTTCCCGTCCTTCCAGCATCGCCTCAGTGCGATCGTCTGGGCAAGTCCATACGACGAGCAGACCGCGTGCCACAGTGGCCACGCCAGACCGCACGCATCCCTGCTCCACCTGAACCAACATCTATGTCGTGTGGTCGATGGCGTTCTCGAGCCAGCCCAGCAGCGTCGTGGTGGCGGCGGTGGTGTAGCCGGTGGCGTGGACCCCGCTGGCGGCGAATCCAGCGGCGTCGCTGCCCTGCTGGGCCAGCGCGGCGCCGGTGGCCGGTGGGGTGGTGGCGGTGTAGGTCTGGGCCAGCGACCCGACCCGGGTCCCGGTGAACGCTTGTGCGGTGGCTGCGAGGAGGTCGGTGGCGACCGGGGCGAATCCGGTCAACGCGGCCAGTGTGGCGAGAGGGTCACCGGCGGCCAGTGCCTGCACGGCGGTCCAGGCGATCTCCTGGGCGCGCCCGATGTCGGCGGCGATCCGCGCGATGTCCAGGCCCGCGAGCATGCCGACGATCTGAGCGGCGACCCCGACCCATCCGGAGGTATCCAGCGGCGCGGCCAACGCCAACACATGAGCCACCAGCCGCAGGTCGATGCCGGCGGCCATGCGCACGACCGGGGCGAACTGGTTGTTGAGGTCCCCGGCGAGCCGGTGCAGGCCGGGGATGTCGCCGGCGCCGACGAGGGCGGGCAGCTGGGCGAGATCGCCCGCGATGGCGGGCACGTTCGTGGCGAACTCAGCCAGCCCGCCCAGCACCGTGATCACCTGTGCGAGTACCTGAGAAGGATCCAGACCTCCGATCGAGACCCCGGTCGAGGCCGGTGGGGTCCCGCCCGCGCCGGTGGTGGGGGCCGATGCCGATGTCGAGCTGGGGACCTGCGCCGAGGTGGCCGGGGCCGGGGCGGGAGACGGCGGGGCCCCGGCCGAGTCGGGGACCGAAGCCACGGCGTGGCCGACCGCGGCGAGGACCGGTGGGGTCTCGGGTGTGGTCGAGCAGTAGAGGTCGCCTTCGGCGCAGAGGGTGCGGACGCGGTCGGTGAGGTCGCCGAAGCCCAGCGGGCGGGGACCGGCGATGCCTCGTCCGGGCACCGAGTTCCCGAGTTGGGTGGTGGCCGGGTCGCGGTGGGGGTCGGAGACGAGTCCGACCGCCACGACCCTCGAGGCGGGGATGGGCCCTCGATGGTTGCCGATGGCGGTGGCGAGGTCGCCGGCGATATCGGCGCCCTGGGAGTAGCCGACAAGCACCACGCGCGTGGTCGAGCACAAACCCGCGAGGGTGGCGGTGAGCGTCTGCGCACCGTGTGTTTGAGAGGTGGTGTCGGGCGCGACGTCGGCGCTGTAGGCGAGGGTGCGCACGTCGATATTGCTGCCGTAGCGAGCGGCCAGGCCCTGCGCGATAGGAGCGAGCATCCCGACCGGGCGGGTAGGGTCGGCGGCCGGTGCGGTGTCCCACGTGCCCGGCACCAGCAGTGCGGTCCAGCGCGGGCAGGACGCGGCGGCGGGGGCCGCGGTCGGGTCTGCGGCGGCGACACCGGCCCCGACGCCGGTCGCGGTAGCGACGGCGGCACACAACAGCGCGCGGACGATGTGGCGGCGGGGGCGGATGATCCGGTGGCGGATGCGCATGGTGGTTCTCCTGTCGGTGTCGGTTCGGAACAGGCGTCGTGGTGGCGCGCTACGGTGAGTCACGCGAATCATGTTGTGCGGGTGAGTTGATCGCGGCGGGTCGGGTCGCGCCGTAGTAGTCGTCGCCGGGATAGCGGTAGGCGCTGACCTGGACGGGCTGTCCGAAGGTCGGCGCGTGGACCATGCGTCCGCCTCCGAGGTAGAGGCCGACGTGGTGCACGTTGTTGTCGGCGGCGCCGTAGAAGACGAGATCGCCGGGGATGAGCTGATTTTCGGGGATTTGGGGGCCGGTGTGGATCTGGTCGTAGGTGGTGCGGGGCAGAGTGATTCCGGCCGCGCGGTAGGCGGCCTGGGTGAGCCCGGAGCAGTCCCAGCCGCCGTTGACTTCGGGACCGTTGCCGCCCCACACGTAGGCGACCCCGAGCTGGGCGCAGGCGAAGGAGATCGCCTGCGCGGCGGCGGGACTCGCGGCTTGGATGGTGTGGCAGTCACCGCTGCCGGAGGGGGCGGTGGCGCGGTAGCGGGCAGCTTGGTCGAGTACCTGCTCGACGTACCAGTCGGCGTGGTTGTAGGCGAAGATCGCCGCACGCAGATCAGCGGGGGCGCCGGAGTCGCAGAGGTAGTGGGCGGCGGCGTGGATGGCGTCGCTGGGGTTGTAGCGCGAGGGCGGGCTCGTCCCGCCCGCAGGCAAGGGGTGCCGGGATACCACGCCCTCGAAGGTTGGTTCGAGGAACTGCATCGGCCCGGCGGCTCCAGACGAGTTCTCCCCGGACCGTACGCCCGGCAGGGGTGAGCGGCCGTGGTCGGTCTCGATCTTGCCGATCGCGGCGAGCACCGACCAGTCCAGGCCGGGACAATCCCCGGCGGCCTGTTGGTAGAGCACCAGCAGATCGGGCGGAATGTCCTCTCGCGCTTGCGGGCTGGGGGTGCTGCCCGCACCCGCCGAGGGTGCGGGGGCCAGTAGCGGCTGGTCGTAGACGATGACGGTGGCGACCACGGCGGCGATCACGACGACGCAGAACACCACCGCAGCACCACCCGCACCGAGCGCTTTGACCAGCATCGCCTTTTCACCAGCCCTGGACTGTCGGCGGTCGGGGTGGTGGTGGCGCGAGCATGACCTGCCCGCCGAGGGCGGTCGTGGTCGGCTCGGCGTCGATATCGCTGCTGGGTGGGGTGCGGCGGGGCCAGACGGCGGCCAGCTCGCGCAGGTGCAGACGGCTCGCGCGGGTGGCATCGAGGGGTAGCCACACCCGGTCGGCGGGGCTGGGATCAGTGAAGGGGGCGAGGAGTTCGGCGGCGGCGGTGGCGACCGGCACCGCGCCGGGGTCGGGCAGCTGCTCCCAGCTCTTGCGCACCGTGTCGCGAGCGTTGGTCTCCCGCGCGGTGGTCGGTACCCAGAACAGGACGGGGGTGATGACGCCGGTGGTGCGGGCCAGCTCGCCGTAGCCGTGCAGCTTCGCCGCGACACGCCTCAGGGCGGTGGTGGCGAGGTCGTATTCCAGGAAGAAGTCAAAGACGGTGCCGGTGTGGGTGTAGCGGCCGAAGGCGTCGGGGCGGGCGAGGTCGCCCCACAGTCGCTGGCAGCGGGTCTGTGACCACCACGCCGTCACCCGCCCGTCCGGGTCGTGGTGGGTGGTGAGGGTGGTGAACCATTCGTTGACGCCGAGGGTGTGGGTCAGGTGCAGGCTGTGGGCGACGGCGAGGGCCTGTTGGTGGTTGTATCCGAGGTCGCGCACGCTGGCGGCGGCTTCCGCGGCGAGCACGGTGGCTCCGGCGGGGGCGAGTACCCAGTGGGAGGGGGCGCTGCCTCGGGTGCGCAGGGGCCGGAACCGGTCCAGGACTCGGTAGTGGTTCAGGATCGCCAGGCGGCGGCGGGCGATCTTGGGGGTGGGGAAGGCCAGCTCGGCGAGCTGGTTGGTGGTCAGAACACGATGCTCGTGCAGCATTCGCAGGATCCAGCGGTCACGGCCGGTCAGCGGCGGCACCAACGGGACCTTCTCCGACCCCGAGGGCCGGGCCCGGGCGGGGCGCGGCGCGCGCAGGTCGGCTTGCCGATCGGGGTGGGCGATCATCAGCGAGGGGAGCCTTTCGAGGAGATGAGGACACGGGCAGCGGCGTCGCCGGGGCGCGTCACCGCCCTCGGCTGCGGGGTCTAGATCAGCCGGGGCTCGCCGGTGCCGGGTGCTGTACCGCTGACGGCGGGTTTGCCGCCAGGTGCGGCGTCGGGTGGTGTGAACAGGCGGGCGCGGGCGGCGGCGGCGATCTCGCGGGCACGACCGGGGGTCGGCGGCGGCAACGGGCGGGTGGTGAGGGTGAACGGTCGGGCGTTCTGTCCATCGACCAATAGCCGCGCGGCGGCGTGGAAGGCGTCGAGGTGGGTCAGGTCGTGCTCGGACAGCCAGGGGTGGGTGTGGCGGGCGAGATCGCGGGCGTCGTCGGGTGACACCGCGAAGATGATCTTGTTGCGGGCGTTGGCGGAGATACCGTCGCGCAACTCCCGGGAGAGCTGGCCGAGGTTCTGATGCGCGAGCAGCAGCGACAGGCGTAATCCGCGGGCTTCGGCGAGCATGTCCTCGATCGGGGTGGACAGGTTCAAGAAGTTCTGCGCCTCGTCCAACACCAAAGCCGCGTCGGGGCGGTCGGCGGCGGGGACGCGGGCGCGGGCGGTGACGGCCTGCCAGGTGCGTGCGACAAGTAGTGAGCCGACCAGGCGGCTGGTCTCCTCCCCCAGTGAGCCTTTCGGCAGCCTCGCCAGGCAGATTCCGCCCTCATCGAGGATGTCGGCGAACTCGACCGTGGAGGGTCCGCCCGCGATGGCGGCGCGCACGAACGGCCGCAGCAGGAACGCGCGCAGTTTGTTCAGTAGCGGCCCGATGAGTTGGGCGCGGCCGGTGTCGCTGAGTTGTTCGTAGCTGTCCCAGAATCCGCGCAGGACGGGGTCGGGGGTGGTGCGGGTGACACGGTTGCGGAAGGCGGGTTCGGTGAGTAGGCGGGGCAGGTCGGCGAGGGTGGCGGTGCCGGGTTGGGCGCACAGGGTGAGAAGGCTCGCGCGCATGATGTCGTCGGTGCGCGGCCCCCACCATTGGTGGAAGATCCGGTGGAACACCGTGACGAGGTTGTCCACCGCCAAATCCAGTCCCGCCCGCCCGATGTCGAGCGGGTTCACGCATGGCGGCGGCGCGGTGGAGTCGGCGTCGAACAGCACGACCCGGTCACCGAAGCGCGACGGCAGCCGCGACAGCACATCGGTGACGAGGTCGCCTTTAGGGTCGATGACGATCACCCCGCGCCCGGCGTCGGCGTCATCGAGGATCAGCCGCGCCAGCAGTGTCGACTTGCCGACGCCGGTGGGGCCGAGGATGTGTAGGTGGTGGCGGGCGTCGGAGACCTTGACCGCGACCGGGCGGCGGCCACCGGTATCGGCGAGGCCGAGGGGTTTGGTGTACGGGCCGCCGGTGGGGATCTGCGGTGCCGGGGTGAGGGCGCGGGCTCCGGCGCGTTGCAGGCCGGGTAGCCCGTCGTCGGTGGGCAAGTGGGCGATCGTGGCGAGTTCGGGTACTGACAACACGTCCCCGCGCCCGAGTCGCCGCTCGGCTATCAGCAGTGCGAGCCGGAGGCGGCGGCGTCGCCGGTAGTAGTTGTGGTCGGTGCAGGCCCCGAACACCGTCGCGAGAGCGTCCGCACGTCCACGTGCCACCGCCCGCGCCTCGCCACGGCCTCGGTCGCCGGGCACCGGTATCGATACCGCGTAGCGCACGACGCTCTCCCAGTGCGCGCCTCGCGCCTTGGTGGCCGCCGCTCGGGCGGCGGCGGTGTGCTCCATCGTCGTTTGCCGGTCTCTCGACGCCGCGCCCGTGCCGCTGGTGCGTGCAGGCCGGGTGACGGGTCCTGGCGGGAGCAGGTTCAACACCTCGCGCGCCAGCGCCCGCACCACCCCGGCCGGTGCCCCCGCCGACCCGGCAGTCGCGGCGTTGCGGGTGGCGCGGGCGACGCGGCGGCCGGTGACCGGGCGGGCGAGGATCTGCACGCACGCGGCCTGGCCGGGAGCGAGGTCGTCGGCGGCGGTGATCAGATCCCGTACCAGATCGCCGCTGTAATCGGTGCGCAGCGGCAGACCTTCGCGGCGACCCAGCCGCAACTCACCGCCCGCCATGATCCGCCGGGTGCCGTCCGAGGCGTCTGGTAGCGGAGACCGGGCAGACCGGGTGGTGTCGGTGTGCGCGCCGGGCCAGGCCGAGGCGACCGCGCGTTCGATCAATCCGGGCGGAACGGCACCGGGGACCCAGAGGCGGATCGCGGCTCCGTCCTCGGGAGTCACGGTGTACTCGAACCCCAGATGCGGCTGCCCGAACAGCAGCCGCGCCCACGCCGGGCGCAGCTGCCCGATCAGGTGCGACCAGAACGCGAGCGCGCCCTTCGCGTCGAGGACGGGTGGGGTGAGCAGAGTGACCTGGCGAGCCTGGGCGCGCAGCCGGCGGCCTCGCCGCCGCACCAGTGCCCGCGCCGCGGCGAGCACACCGGCCACTCCCAGCGCCACCACGAGGGTGGCCGGGGAGACCACGCTGTGTCCGATCGTCGCGGCGATATCGCGCAGCGTCGCGCCGGGCGCGAGCAGCGCCCGGCCCAGCCACCCCTGCTCAGGGCTCGCGGTGGTGTTCACGCCGCCACCTGCCCCGGCACAGTGGCGGTGGTGGGCGTGCCCCAGAACGGGGCAGCGCCGTACTGGAGCTGGCCGCGAGTGCCCCGCTGTTCGGCCGAGGCCGAGGCCGAGGCGGTCAGCGGCTTGCGGAGAACGACGACATCTTCGTGCGCGATGAGGTGCATCGGCAGCCCGGCCGCGCGCTGTTTGACGATGAAGTCGCGTTGGAAGAAACTGCTGCGCGCGACAAGGTCACCCTCCGACAGCCGCCCCAACAGGGCGACGCAACGCTCGACAGGGACCAACCCGGCCAGCGTGCCGCAGGTGATCAGGTGCGCGGGCAGGTTCACCAGCTCGGCGTGCTGCCGCCAGGGCCGGGCGGTGATCACCACATGCCCGCCCGGAGCGAGGTATTCGGCGGCTCCGGTGAGGATGCGGGTGAACCCCGACAGGAGGCGGCCGAGCCCGACGTTGGCGAGGTTGCCGCGATCGAGGACCGCGCCGTAGCGGTGGTTGTATTTGTGGACGCCTTCCCCGGCGCGGACCCGGACGTGGCCGTGGGTGGAGTCGCCGTAGGGCGGGGAGGTGATCACCAGGTCCACCCGGCCACGCACCTCCTCTGGGAGAAGGGTGGGGAGTTTGCGGGCGTCGCCGTTGTAGACGGCGGCATCGAGGTCGATACCGGCGTCGCGGGCGAGCCCGATGTTGGTGCGCGCCAGTTCGGCCCACCTGCTCTCGTACTCGACACCTACGGCGCGGCGGCCGGTGTGGAGGGCTTCGACGAGTGTGGTGCCGATCCCGCACATGGGGTCCAGCACGAGGTCCCCGGGGCGGGTGTAGACGGCGACGGCGTGCTGCACGATCGCGGGGAACATCTTCGCCGGGTGCTTGACGCTGTCGGGGTGATACCGGCCCCGCCGCTGCACCGCAGGCGGGGTCTGGGCGGTGGCCCACACCGACACCGGGACGGCGGCGGGACCGGTCGGGGTCGCGGTGCCGGAGTCGACGGTGCCGGTGGTGTCGGTGTCGGTGGTGGAGTCGAGTGTCATCGAGTGTCCTTCGCGAGATCGGTCGGTCGGTGGTCGTTGCGCGGGCATGGCGGGAGGAGTCACCGCGGCGAGGCGGACTCGTCGGAGCGGGGCTGGAGGAACGCGAACACGTCGGTGTGCGCGACCACATGCCGAGCGGCGCCCGAGTCGGGCGTGGCGGCGGGCAATGTCGCGGTGATGGTGGTGCCGGTGACGGGCACGGCGATGATGTGCTGGAGGTAGAGCAGATCGGCGGCCTGAGCGGCGGCCACGACCGCACCGGCCGGATCGATCAGGACCCCGTCGCGGCTGTGGCGGCAGCGCCCGAGTACGACCAGCAACCCGCCTGCCGCCAACCGCTCCACCGCGAGCGCGGCGAGGTGTTCGGCGGCAGCTACCGGGTCGAGGTGATCGGCCAGCAAACTCACCACGACCAGATCCATCGGTTCATCCGCAGCGGTGCGTGGGGTGGGGTCGTCTCCGCCGTGGCGGCCCAGCGCCGCCACCGTCGCCAGCGCCGCCGCCGTGTCCGGCTCGATCTCCCGTAGCTCGCCGCGACTGGCGGGAGCGGGCCAGCCGATCAACAACACCCGGTCCCCGGGCGCGGAGAACTCGCGCACCGCGCGGGACAGGATCGGTTCGGGCCAGCGGTCGCCGGGATCGAGGGTCTGGGTTCCGGCGGCCCACAGGGTCGAGGGGACCGCTACCGGAGCCGCCGCGCGGGTGGCGGCGGTGACGGACCGGGATGGACGCTGACGAGATGTCGCGGTCATGGGGTGTGCTCCTGACGGTGGGAGAAAGATGTATCTACTGAAGTAATCCCGCCGAAAACCCCATTTTTGGACACCCGCTACCGATATTTCTTCGCGCGAGTTTTTCCCGGCTTCGCAATCAGCTCTCGGCACCGCTGTTACGAAAGCGCGTAGCGCCCTCGTGTTCGGTTGGAAAGATATTTTTTCCGTTGCATCCGAAGAGTTGCCACAGCCGATACCCAACCACCCCCAAAACGCCCCCAAACCACCCCGGTACATACACAACCCCTGGTAGTAGGAGCCGCGCGTGAGGGTGTGACTGGCCGGGCGACGGTGGTGTGCCAGAGGGTTACTTACCCGAGTGGGGGTGCCGTGGGTGTTGTTCAAATGTGTCACGGGGGTGTTTTAGATGTGTTCTGGGGGTGTTTTGGGGGTGGGTCTCCGGTGTCCTTGTCGGGTCGGAATCTTTCGCGTTTTCCACCGAGCAGGAGTAGATGGTGACGGAATCGAAGTACGGGAATTCATCACAGCCGATCGTGGCGGTGCGCTCGCCCTTATCGGTGGCGTCCTCGGCATTCGACCGTATTGCCGCGCAGGAATTGCCCGCCGACCCGCACCCGGTACCGCAACCGGTCCCGTGGAGGCGGGTGCAGTCCTGGAGCGGGTTACGCGAGCTGCTGTGGCAGCCCGGCGTGACGACCGTTCGAGTCGACCAGATCTGGGTGTGGCTGATCGAGCGGTCCCGCGCGTACGGCGAGGACGCGACCCTGGTGTGCGCGAGCCTGGCGTATCCGATGCTCGCGGGCACGGCCGGATTGTTCGCCGCCCCCGCCAGCCCCAAGCGCCATGACATCGAGTCCGAGGTACTGACCGGATTCCTCACCCACCTCGGGTGCGTCGAGCTGGATCAGCCGGGCGTGTGGCATCGACTGCGGTGGGCGAGCTACCGCGCCGCGATCAGGGCTGTCCCTCAACAGGACGTGCTCACCGAGGCGGTCGCCGACCACGACGACCTCGATCTGATCGCGAAGTACGGCCGGGTGATGGTGAGCGAGCCAGGTCACCCCGAGACCGTTCTCGCCCTGGCCGTCGCCGACGGAGTCCTCACAGCCGGGGCCGCCGAGCTGATCGCCCTCACCCGGTGGGAGCACCGCCCGCTGAACTGCCTGGCCGCCGAACGCGGCGACTCGCACTGGGCGTTGCGCAAACGACGCCAGCGCGCCGAAGCGCGACTCGTGGCATGGCTGGCCGATCGCGCCCGCGACACCGCAGCCGCCACCACCGAAACCCGCGTCCTGAACACGCTGCCCACCCACAACCACCCCACCGCCACCGCCGACACGGACGCGACGCACGGGGATCGGCGGACAGCCACCCACCGCACACGAACACCAAAGCCCCGCGCGATCGAGCAGACCTCGCCCACACCGGCCCGCCCCGACACCGACGACCAGGAGGTGCACTCATGCGCATAAACCGACACTTCGACACAGCCACAACACCGCAGCGCCAGGCGCGCGTTGTCCGCGTTCGGCGGTGGGCGACGCTCGCAGCGACCGCCTGCACCATCGCCGTCGTCCTTATGGTGGCGGCCGGTTCGGCGGCGGCCACACCACCGGGGCCGCCGGTGCTGGCGATCGCGTCCTCGCTGGACCAGGTGCTCGACAACCTGCGCAACTGGCTGATCGGCATCCTCGCCGCCCTGGCAACGGTGTGCCTCACCGTCGCCGGAGCCCGCTATCTCATCGGCGCGGGCGACCCGGCCGAGATGGAGAAGGCCAAAAGCGCTTTCCGCGCGGCCTGCCTCGGGTACGCGCTGGCGATGCTGGCCCCGGTCATCGTCACCGTCCTCAAATCCATCGTCGGAGCCTGACCGTGAACGCCCCGGTCCCCACCCGCGCCGCGCCCGCTTGCGGGCTGCGGGCACAGCGCACGGGCCGCGCCGTCGCGGCCACGATGGCGGTGGCGCTCGCCGCGGTACTGCTCACCCTCACCAGCATCGTGAGCGCCGCCGCGCAACCACCGACGCCGCCCGTGCCGGTGCCCTCGGCTCCGACGACACCCGCACCCACCACCACACCGGCTCCGACCTCGGGGGTGCCACCGTCACGCTGGGTCACGCCTCCACCCACCACCGCCCCGGCATCGCCCACTCCAGGTGCTCCCGACTCGACGGCCCCCACCCCGGCCACGCCGGGGGCGGGGGCGGGTGAGTGCGGGGTGAGCAACATCTCCGGGTGCGTAGCGAAAGCTATCGACGGGTTCTTCCAGCGGCTGGTCGATTCCGCGCTCAACCCGCTGCTGGACCTGCTGTCACACACCCTGCTCACCACCCCCGAACCCGGCGAGCTGCCGCAGGTGGGAGCACTGTGGTCGCAGTCGTGGCAGTTGGTGGCCGCGATGTATGTGCTGGTGGTGATGGCGGCCGGGGTGCTGCTGATGGTGCGCGAGACCCTGCAGACCCGGTGGTCGATCCGCGAGCTGGCACCACGACTGGCGGTGGGGTTCATCGCCGGAGCGATGAGCATGGTCATCGCCACCACCGCGATCGGGTTCGCCAACGCCCTCGCCCAAGCTCTCGCCGGCAACGGCGTCGACTCCGATTCGGCGGCAGCGGCCTTGACCGAGTTGACCGCGACCGGCGGCACCCAGAGCGGAGTCTTCGCGCTGCTGTTGATGGTCGCGCTGATGGTGATGCTGGTCGTGCTGCTGGTCGCCTACGTGGTGCGCGTCGCGGTCACCGTCCTGCTCATCGTCGCCGCCCCTTTGGCGTTGATGTGCCACGGGTTGCCGGGCACCGAGGCGGTGGCGCGGTGGTGGTGGCACTCGTTCGCGGCGTGCCTGGCGATCCAGGTGGTGCAGTCACTGACGTTGGTGACGGTGCTGCGAGTGTTCCTCACCCCCGGCGGATGGGAATTCTTCGGCCCCAACGCCAATGGGATCGTGGACCTGATCGTGGCACTCGCCCTGATGGGCGTGCTGATCAAGACCCCGTTCTGGCTGCTATCGGTTCTCAAGATCGGGCACGGCCGCAGCCTCGTCGGCTCGATCGCGCGCAGCTACGTCGTCTACAAAACCTTCGGCCTGCTCAAGGGCGGCGGGCACACCCCCGGCGGGGCGCGTGCGGCTGCGGCCACACCCCGCCAGCCACGACCACCCCGGCGGGCCGCTGTGACCGGGCCATCCGACCCCTACAGCCGGGTACGCGCCACCCGCGACGGCCAGTTGATGCTGCCCCTGGAAGGCGTGCGCCGGGCCCGGCGGCCACCGAACCCGAACAACGCCGCGCACCCCGACGCGACGAGCACCGCCTCGGCTCGTGCGGTCCGCGCTCCGCGCGGCAGGCAACTCGCCTTCGACTTCACCCCGCCCGACCCTTACCGGGGGATCCGTCCCGGGCGCGACGGTCAGTACCCGTTGCCGATCCCCGTTGCCCGCGTGAAACCCATGCCCTCGCCCGAACCACCTCGCGCACCGACGCGGGTGTCGGTGCCGCGAGCCCGCCGACCCGAGCAACTCGCCTTCGATTTCGCACCACCGTCACCCCCGGCCGACCCCTACGAGCGGATCCGGCCGACGCGCAGCGGTCAGTACCCGCTGCCGTTCCCGGTGACCCGCGTGAAACCCGCACCGCCGCCGCGCACGCCACCGCAACCGCCCCCGCCGCCGGTGCGTTCGGCCGGGCGGCAATTGCATCTGCCGTTGCCCGACCTGCCCGTGCGCCGACGCGCCCCCCGCGCTCCCCGAGGAGGAAAGCTTCGATGACCACGACCGTGCGAATCCCCGCCGATGTCGAACGCAGCGACCGGCTACTCGGCCCCTTCACCGCCCGCCAGCTCACCATCCTCGCCACCACCGCCCTGCTGTTGTACGCGGCATGGATCGCCACCCGGGCCGTGGTCGCCCCGCTGGTGTACCTGGCCGTGGTCGCCCCGATCGCCGCCGTGGTGACCGTCGCCATCCTCACCCGCCGCGACGGACTGCCCGCCGACCTACTGCTGGTAGCCGCGATCCGACACCGCCTCCGGTCACGTCACCTCGTGGCCGAATCCGAGACAGGTGTGCTCGCGGCGCCGAGGTGGGTCACCGACCGCGCCACCCGAGGTCGGCCTCAACCACCGGTTCCGGCGGCGTTGTCGGCGCGAGAGTTGCGGCTACCGCAGTCGATCACCCCCAGTGGTGGCGGTGTCGGAGTTATCCACCTCGGGGAAGACGGGCTGGCTGTCGTCGCGGTCGCGGGCACCCTCAACCTTGCCCTGCGCACCCCGGCCGAACAAGACAGCCTCGTCGGGCAACTCGCGGGCTGGCTACACACCCTGCGCCAACCCGTCCAGATCCTCATCCGCTCAGCCCGCCTGGACCTGTCCGCGCACCTCGCGTCCCTGCACACTGCCGCACTCGACATGTCCCCGGACCTGGCTGCCGCCGCCCACGACCACGCCGCGCACCTGGCCGAGCTGGCGGCCGGGGACCACCTCACCCGCCGCCAGGTCCTGTTGATCTGGAGAGAACCCCTCGACAGCCCCGCCGCCGCGACCTCACCCGGACGACGGCTGCTCGGGCGAAGCCGGACTCGCCGCGGCTTGTCGGCCGCCGCGCGTCGTGGAGCGGAGTCGCGCCTGCTGCGTCGCATGACCGAGGCGGCCGACGTCCTCGCCCCGCTGGGGATCACGGTCACCGCCCTCGATGACATCCAGGCCACCGCTGTCCTGACCGCCTGCGCCAACCCCGAAACACTCGTCTCAGCCACCGCCGACACCACACCCCGCGACGCCATCATCACCACCACCGCATTCGCCGACACCGATCCCGACTCCTTCCCCGAGGACCCGTTCGCCCGCCAGAGCGGGGCGAGCTACGCGCCGGAAGCATTGACGATCGGCACCCGCCACCTCGAAATCGGTGGCGATTGGGCGGCGACTGTCGCGGTCACCGGATACCCGCGAGAAGTGACCGCCGGGTGGCTCGCGCCGCTGCTGTCGCATCCTGGGCGCGTCGAAGTCGCTGTGCACATCGACCCCGTCGACCCGGTCACCGCCGCCACCCGGCTGCGCCACCAACTTGCCAGGTTGGAGTCCTCCCGGATGCACGACGCCAGCCGGGGCCGCCTGTCCGACCCGCAGGTCGATGTCGCGGTCGAGGACGCCGCCGACCTGTCCGCGCGGGTGGCGCGTGCGGAGGCCCGGTTGTTCC
The DNA here is from genome assembly GCF_001612785.1 of Nocardia beijingensis NBRC 16342. GTDB lineage: Bacteria > Actinomycetota > Actinomycetes > Mycobacteriales > Mycobacteriaceae > Nocardia > Nocardia beijingensis. The sequence goes on along the minus strand of NZ_BDBC01000076.1, from coordinate 18,095 downwards.
GGGTCGGGGTGTACCTCACCGTGCACGCCGACACAGAAGTCGAGCTGGCCGACGAGGTCGCCGCCGTGCGGGCCTTGGCCGCGAGCCTGCTCGTGGACACCTGCACCCTGTCCTACCGCGCCGCCCAAGCCTGGACCACCACCCTGCCCCTCGGGCTCGATTTGATCCGCGTGCGGCGCACCTTCGACACCACCGCGCTCGCCGCGGCGTTCCCCTTCGACTCCCCGCAACTGCCGGTGCCCGACCCGGCCCAGGCCACACGCCCGGAAGGTGTGCTCTACGGCCGCGACGCCGCCTCGGGGCTGGTGTTCGTGGACCGATTTGCCCCCGAGGCCCACAACCACAACATGGTCGTCCTCGGCCGCAGCGGGGCGGGCAAGTCCTACCTGGTCAAAACCGAAATCCTGCGGTCGCTGTATCGCGGTATCGAGCAGGTCGTCATCGACCCCGAAGACGAATACCGCCGTCTCGCTACAGCGGTCGGCGGCACCCACATCCGACTCGGTACCAGCGGGGGACGGCTCAATCCGTTCGACCTGGAGATCCACACCCGCCCTGATGGCCGCCGCACTGCCCCCGCCGACGCCCTCACACGGCGAAAGCTGTTCCTGCACACCCTTGTCGCGGTCCTGCTCGGCGACCAAACCCCTGCCCAACGGGCGGCATTGGACACCGCTCTCGCCGAGACCTATGCCGCTGCCGGGATCACCGACGACCCCGCCACCTGGACGCGGCCCGCCCCGACCCTGAGCCGATTACGGGACGAGCTAGCTCGCATTGCTACACCGGCCGCGGAGGAGTTGGCTGCCGCCCTGCACCCCTATGTCGGTGGCGGCGCATATGCGGATTTGGTGGACGGGCCGACCACCACCGACCCCGAGGGCGGACTGATCGTGTTCTCCCTACGCGAGCTGCGGGAGGAGTTGAAGACGATCGGGACCCTGCTCGTGCTGGACGCGACGTGGCGGCGAGTGTCGAGCCCGGCGAATCGGCGGCCCCGCATGATCACCGTGGACGAAGCGTGGCTGCTCATGCGCCAACCCGCCGCCGCCGAGTTCCTGTTCCGGGCCGCGAAGAGTTTCCGCAAACACTGGGCCGGACTCACCGTCGCCACCCAGGACAGCGCCGATGTCCTGTCCACCGAACTGGGGCGCGCGATCGTCTCCAACGCCGCCACCCAGATCCTGCTGCGTCAGGCACCCCAGGCCATCGATGAGGTCGCCGCCGCGTTCCGGCTCTCCGAGGGCGAACAACAGTTCCTGCTCTGCGCGGCACGCGGCAGCGGCCTACTCGCAGTCGGTGCCGACCGGGCCGTATTCGGGTCCCTGGCCTCACCCACCGAGAACGATTTGATCACGACCGACCCCAGCGAACTCGCCACCACCGACAGCGTCGACACCGACATCGATCTCGACCGGGTCCGGCCACTGGCACCGCTCACCGAACCCGACCCCGGCGACACGACCACGGCAACGGCAGGTCTCGGCGATGACGACGTCGGGGAAGAGGTGGTTGTGGACGGGCAGGTGGCATGAGCGCGGATTCGGGCGTTCCCGTCCCCCGACTGTCGTCTCCGCGCGTCGCGGGCGGCGCCCGCGACGCGCCAGGGGCGGCTGGTGGCGTGGTCGGGTAATTCCGGCCCCCGATCCGGCCGCTGGTCGCGATGGCGGGGCCGTGGCGGGGCCCGTGGGACCGGTTCGGGTCGGTGCGGCGTCAGAAGCATGGGGGGAGAAGACAGTTGACGACTCGACACCTACGGAGCGTTGATAGACCCCCGCAACCCCGACCGATCGGCACACCCGGACACAGCAACCACCGATACCCGGTGACAGTGCCACCCGCAGTAGGTGTGGTGGCGCACGGTCGGAAATGAAAGAAGAGGTGTTCATGGACAGCGAATCATCAGCGAGGCACACGGTTACGCCACTACACCGCCCCAGTGGGCCGCGCCGGTCGCGCCGACCCGCAGGCGGGCCGGTACCGACAGGGGTCGACGCACACGCGGGCGGGCTGACCGCGTCGTTCCGCATCCGCTACGTCCACGGCCCCGAGGCAGACGGGATCGCGGCCAACCAGGCGAAAGCGGTGGCCGCCCTGCTGCATTGGCTGGCCACCCAGGACCGAACGCAGACGACCGCTCCCGCACCGGCGGTAGTCGAGCTCGATGTTGCGGATGAGGATGTCGAAGAAGGGAAAGCCGCGTGAACATGCCCGAATACACAGGTCCCGGCGGCGCGAGCCTCCTTAACGCGGGAATGCCCGGATATGTCGGTTCTCCCGGACCGGACGTGCTCGGGATCGGTGGTACCGCGCCGGTACCGGTGGCGGTGTTCCTGCGGACCTCGACCCGGGACTTGCAGGACCCGACGTTGTCGCTGCCGCGCCAGTTGGACAACTGCCGCAAAGTATTACCGTCCGGGTTCGTGATCGTGGCGTTCTTCTACGATGTGGAGTCCTCCCGCAAGGACCTCGAACAGCGCGGTCGCGGCAACGCGCACGAGGCGTTCGACATCCCGATTCCCCGCGACGGGGGATTGGCCGACCTGCTGGCCGAAGCACGCCACCCCAATCGCCGGTTCGAGGCAGTGGTGGTGGAGGAGATCGAACGCGCCGCGCGGTGGACCCATCAGTCCACTCAGCTCGAACACGAGTTGGAAACTGTTGGCGTGCCGCTGTACGCCGCCGATGAGGGGCCGATCTCGCTGTCGGAGAAACGCGCCACCCAGATCCTGGTGCGGCGCATGAAACAAGGTGTGGCCGAATGGTTCCTGCGCCACACTCTCGAACAGTCCTGGGAAGGCTACCGCGAACATGCCAAACAAGGCTGGAACATCGGCAAACCGCTCTACGGCTACCTCAACGAGCGGGTCCCGCACCCGGTCGCGGCCAAACGAGAAGAGGGACGCACCAAATCCCGACTCGTCGTGGACCCCGAACGCGCACCGGCGGTCGTGCGGATCTTCCAGCTGCGACACGACGAACACCTCGCCTACGAAGTGATCGCGGCGCGGTTGAACGTCGACCTCGACCGCTACCCGCCCCCGCAACCGAACCGGCCCGAGCGAGCCCGGGGATGCTGGACGCGATCGTCGGTGCGCGAGATCCTGATCAACCCTAAATACACCGGCTACATGGTGTGGAACCGGCGAGCCACCAAGAAAGGCGGCAAGCTCAACCCACCTGAGAAATGGGTCTGGTCACCCGAGCCCACCCACGAACCACTCGTCACCCGCGAAATGTGGGAAGCGGTACAGGCAAAGCGCACCATCCGGCAAGGATCGCGGATGAGCGGCAAGAACTCCCACCCCGCCACCATCCGCACCTACGTGCTGCGCTACTACGTGCACCACCAGCAATGCCACAAACGGATGTTCGGCAAAACCCGTAAGGGCTACGGCTACTACACCTGCCAGCCGCAACTCGACCGCGTCGGCAACCCCGAGGCGTACGCCGACCACCCCCCGACGGTGTACGTGCGCGAAGACGCACTACTAGAGTGCGTACAAACCTTCTTCAACGAGCGCGTGTTCGGTCCCGACCGCGCCACGCTGCTACGCCACCAACTACGCGACCACGACTCCAGCAACCGCGGCGACATCGAACAGCAGATCGCCGCGATCGAGAAGGCGGTCGCCGAGATCACCCGCCGTCAGAACAACCTCCTCGACGAGCGCGAATCCCGCAGCTTCTCCAGCGGTGACGAGATAGCCGACGCCTGGGCCGGACGACTGCGTCACCGGTTCGCCGAACTCGAACACGAACGCCGAACCAAGAACACCGCGCTTGAGGCGCTGCGCGAACAGGCCGCCCGACGACAACCGAACGCGCCCGACCTGATCGAAGATCTACCCCGACTCGCGCTGCAACTCACCATCGCCCCCGACGCCCTGCAACGCGATCTGTACGAGGCGTTCGGTCTCAAGATCGTCTACGACCACAACACCAAACGTGCCACCATCCACGCCACACTGACCACGGACACACTCCCCGCCGCCGCACAAGCCACCGCCGCGCTGACCGCTATCGCACCCCCGGAACCCGCCGTCGAGCCGCCGCCAGCATCAAACCAAACCAGCACACGGCCCGTCACAGGTAGGGCAACAACTGAAAAAGTTGCCCATGATGTTGGTGCCCTCGGCAGGATTCGAACCTGCGACACCCGCTTTAGGAGAGCGGTGCTCTATCCCCTGAGCTACGAAGGCTGGGTGGGTGGGTTTGTGGCCCGCCCGGGACGTTCGCAGTCTACCGGGTATCGGGCTCGGAGTCCGCATCGCTGTCGGGGAGGGCTGGTGGAGGGGTCAGAAGCCGCCGTCGAAGCCGCCTCCGTCGTAGCCGCCGCCGCCGTCATAGCCCCCGGAGTAGTCGCCACCCGAGTAGTCGCCTCCGTCGTACCCACCGGAGTAGTCCCCACCCTGGTCATACCCCCCGTTGTCCGCGGCCAGGCCGTCTTGGAATCCCTCGCCGTAGCCGCTCTCGAAGCCGTGGGCGTCGTAGCCGACTCCGGACATTCCGGAGAACAGGGAGGTGAACAGGAGGGCGGAGCCGATGCCCCAGGCGCCTGCGATCATCGCGGGCTTCCACCAGGGCTCGGAGTACCACCCGGCGGGTACGGGGCGTCCGGCCACTCGGCCGCCGGGGTAGTAGTTCGGGGTCGAGGCAGAGGGGTCGGGGGCGGCCGCGATTTGCCTGCCCTCGTATTCGACGACGCGTTTTTCGGTTACCTGTCCGGCGGTGTCCTGGCCGTCGAGGCCGGGGATCGCGGGGCCGGGGTCCATGTGCATGGCGGTACGCGCGGCCCTGATGTAGTACAGGCCTTCCACGGCGGTCTGTTTCGCGAGCCGTGCCTGGGTGGGGGTGCGGGCCTGGTCGAGCTGCGCGCCGGCTGCGAGATGCCGTTCGGCGGCGTCGGCCAGCGCCTGCGTGGCGGCGTCGTTGCTGCCGGAGAGGCTGTAGACCTGGCCGCCCAGCCGTTCGTTCACTTGCCTGGCGTCGGCGAGCGCGTCGGCCAGCTCGGTGGCTCTACGCTGTTCGCCCTGTTGTGACTGCCATATCAGTAAGACGATCAGCGCGCCGAGGACAAGGGCGATAAGCAGCCACAACATGGGCACCTCTTCCGCGAGATCTCGGACAATGCCAGTTTACTGTCGGCTAGCTGAGGTCCCGCTGAGTGTGCGGGTCACGGCGTCGCGGGCGCCTGCGCCTCGTCGTAGTCGGCCGGATCGAAAGTCCTGGTCTTCCAGCGGTAGAGGACGGTGGCGCCGGGCCAGTTGTTGGTGATGCGGCCCGAGGCGTTGCGGTACCAGCTGGAGCAGAAGTTCCACGGTGTGTCCTTCAACCGCTTCTGCAACCAGTCGTCCCAGCGCTGCTCCGCGGCCGGGCGGGCGGCGAGGTAGCGGCCCGGCCGATCGGCCAGGTACTGCACGACTTGGCGGATGTAGCGGGCCTGGGACTCGAGCATGTAGATGATGGAGCCCGCGCCGACGTTGGTGTTCGGGCCGTACATCATGAACAGGTTGGGGAACCCGGGTACCGAGAGACCGAGGTAGGCGCGGGCGCCTTCGTCGCCCCACACATCGGCCAGCTTGCGGCCGCCGAGGCCGTAGATGTTGATCGGCGCCAGGAACTCGGTGCCCTTGAAGCCGGTGCCGAAGATGATGACGTCCACGTCGTGCTCGACGCCGTCGGCGGTGCGGATGCCGGTCGGCGTGATCGCCTCGATGGCGGTGGTCTCCACGGTGACGTTCGGCTGCGCCAGCGCGGGGAAGTATTCGTTGGAGAACAGTCCGCGCTTGCACCCCGCCGCGTAGTCGGGGGTCAGCTTCGCGCGCAGCTCCGGGTCGGGCACCTGCTTTTCCCGGTGCCGGTCGGCCAACGCGATCACGGGGGTCTTGATCGACGGGATGTCGGTCAGGCCGAGGGCGAGCAATTCGAAGATCGACCAGATGGCGAAGCGCTCGGCGAGTCGGCTGGGCGGGAAGTACTTGAACAGCGCGTGGTGCACCGCGCTGTACTCGACGTCGGCCTTCGGCAGCACCCAGGCGGCGGAGCGCTGGAACAGCGTGAGGTGGCCCGCGGCCGGCTGGATGCGCGGGATGTACTGGATCGCGCTGGCGCCGGTGCCGATGCAGGCGATGCGCTTGCCGGTCAGGTCGACGTCGTGGTCCCATTCGGCGGAGTGGAAAGCCGGACCGGCGAAGGTGTCGATGCCGGGAATGTTCGGCAGCGCAGGGCGGGAGAGCTGGCCGACCGCGGGGACGAGGATGTCGGCGGTCAGTTGCGTGCCGTCGGCGGTGCGGACGGTCCACTGGCCGGTGCGCTCGTCGAACTCCGCGTCGGTCACCTCGGTGCCGAAGCGGATGAAGCGCCGCAGGCCGTGCCGGTCGGCGACGCCACGCATGTAGTCGTGGATGTCGCGCTGTTCGGAGAAACGCCGTGGCCAATCGGATTTCGGCTCGTAGGACCAGGAGTACAGCGGGGAAGGCACGTCGCAGGCCGCGCCGGGATAGGTGTTCTCGCGCCAGACGCCGCCGAGGTCGGTTGCGCGCTCCAGGATGGTGAAGTTGTCCAGCCCGGCCCGCCGCAGCTCCAGCGCGATGCCGAGCCCACCGAATCCGGCCCCGATGATGATGATGGACGGCGTCGTCATCTGCTCAGGGTACGAGCCGGTATCCGCAGGTCCGAAGACATCCGCGGTCATTCAATCGGCATTTACGGCCACCGGCGGCATCAGTTTCCGGCGAGCTGGCGCGCGATGACCAGGCGCTGAATCTGGTTGGTGCCCTCGAAGATCTGCATCACCTTGGCTTCGCGCATGTAGCGCTCGACCGGGAAGTCCTGGGTGTAGCCGTAGCCGCCGAAGACCTGGACCGCGTCGGTGGTGACTTTCATGGCGGCGTCGGTGGCGACGAGCTTGGCCACGCTGGCCTGGCGTGAGTAAGGCAGGCCCGCGTCGCGGCGGCGGGCGGCATCGAGGTAGGTGGCGCGAGCGGAATCCACGGCGGCGGCCATGTCGGCGAGGACGAAGCCGAGACCCTGGTGGTCGATGATGTGGCGGCCGAACGCCTCACGTTCCTTGGCATAGGCGACGGCCTCGTCGAGGGCGCGCTGCGCCAGGCCGGTGGCGACCGCTGCGATGCCGAGCCGGCCGGAATCCAAGGCGCTGAAGGCGATCGAGAGCCCCTGTCCCTCCGCGCCGACGCGACGTTCGGCGGGCAGGAACGCGTCGTCGTAGGCGGCGGTGGTGGTGGGCACGGCGCGCAGGCCCATCTTCTGCTCCGGCTTGCCGAAGCTGAGCCCTTCGGTGTCGCGGGGAACCAGGAAGCAGGAGATGCCACGAGAACCTTCGCCGGTGCGGGCGAACAGGGTGTAGAAATCGGCGCGGCCACCATTGGTGATCCACGCTTTGGCGCCGGTGATCCGGTAGCCGTCCGCCACCGGTGTCGCGCGGCAGCGCAGCGCGGCCGCGTCGGAACCGGCGTGCGGCTCGGACAGGCTGTAGGCGCCGATGGTCTCGCCGGAGAGCATGTCGGCCAGCCAGCGTTGCTTCTGCTCCTCGGTGCCGAAGGTGAACAGCGGATGGCAGGACAGGCTGTGCACGCTGACGGCGACCGCGACGGCGGCCCAGCGGGCGGCGAGTTCCTCGAGCACCTGGAGATACACCTCGTAGGGCTGCGCGCCGCCGCCGTATTCCTCGGGGTACGGCAGGCTGAGCAGCCCGGCCGCGCCCAGGGCGGGGAAGACGCCGTCGGGGAAGATCCCGGTCTTCTCGCACTCGGCCACGCGCGGTTCGAGCACCTTGTCGGCGATGTCGCGGGTCAGCTCCAGCAGGTCCCTGGCCTCGGGGGTGGGCAGCATTCGGTCCACTGGCATGTCGTCTACTCCACGGTCGCTCGATGCGTCTCTCGTGATTCACAGTAACGGGGTGTGGTCGGGCGCCCGATGGCTCGTTCATGTCGGCGGGTGGCCGTCGAGCGGGTCGCGGCCGGGCCGCACGGCTCGGGCCGGATCGCGCCGGATACCACGGATCCGGTGCAGAATGTTCCGATCGGAGCGCGGTGCAGCGCCGGAAGGGCCGTACTGCACGTGCAGTTGTGTGCACAGGTGCGCGTGAACATCGCTGCGACTCTGAGGCATTCACGCTGGTCACCGCCGCCCTTTGGGACGCATGCCCGAATGGTGGGAATGTCGTGCCGATCGGTTTGTCTCATTCGGGTGATATCGCTCCGCTCGTCTGGCGCACCGAAGCCACCGTCGGCTAAGACAGAAGACCTGTTCGGGTTTCGGGGTCGACCGGTGTGTCGGCGGCAACGCAGGGGGTGCCGCCGCCACATCGGCCCGGAGCGCTGGTAACGGCGCCCAGTTCTGCTCTAATATCTGCGTATGAATGCAGATAACCAGGAATTGCGTCCGCGTCTCGCGGAGGATCAGGTCGGACTGGTTGTCGAGGTGTTCCGAATGCTCGCCGATCCCACTCGGGTGCAAGTGCTCTGGGCGCTGGTCGACCGCGAACTGTCGGTGAACGACCTGGCCGGACAGGTCGGCAAGCCCGCGCCTTCGGTGTCGCAGCATCTGGCCAAACTGCGCATGGCTCGGCTGGTGAACACCCGCCGAGCGGGGACGACGATCTTCTATCGCCTGGAGAACGAGCACGTCCGTCAGTTGGTGGTGGACGCGGTGTACAACGCCGAGCACGCGGGGCCCGGTGTTCCCGCGCATCATCGTGGGGCCGGCGCGCTGCGCGAACTCCCCGGCCGAGACGAGGCGAGCGCATGACCCATCGGCACCACCACCATCACGACGGACATCACCGGCATCGTTCCGGTCCGTTCGGCGTGCTGCGGGAGATCTTCGTCCCGCACAGCCATGACGCCGCCGACAGCATGGACGACGCGCTGGAAGCCAGTGCGATCGGCATCAGGGCGGTGCGGATCAGTCTGGTCGTGCTCGGGTGCACCGCGGTGCTGCAACTGGTGATCGTCGCCGCGTCCGGCTCGGTGGCCCTCGCCGCGGACACCGTGCACAACTTCGGCGACGCGCTGACCGCGGTCCCGCTGTGGATCGCGTTCGCGCTCGGCCGCAAGGCCGCGACCCGTCGCTACACCTATGGTTTCGGCCGCGCGGAGGACTTGGCCGGTCTCTTCGTCGTCGCGATGATCGCCTTGTCGGCGTTGATCGCCGGATACGAGGCGGTGCGCAGGCTGCTCGATCCGGTGCCGCTGGAGCATCTGGGCTGGGTGGCCGCGGCCGGGTTGGTCGGGTTCATCGGCAACGAGACGGTCGCGTTGTACCGGATCCGCGTCGGCCGGCGGATCGGCTCGGCGGCGTTGGTCGCCGACGGCCTGCACGCGCGCACCGACGGGTTCACCTCCCTGGCCGTGCTGTTCGGTGCGGGCGGAGTGGCACTGGGTTTCCCGCTCGCCGACCCGATCGTGGGGTTGCTCATCACCGTCGCGATCCTCGCCGTGCTGCGCACCGCGGCACGCGACGTGCTGCGTCGTCTGATGGACGCCGTCGAGCCGGGGATGGTCACCGCGGCCGAGCGGGTGCTGGCCGCCGAGCCGGGTGTGCAGGGCGTGCGCAGCCTGCGGATGCGGTGGATCGGTCACCGCTTGCACGCCGACGTCGAGCTGGACGTGGCCCCGACGATCACGCTGGCGCAAGCCCATCGCGTCGCGCACGAGGCCCAGCACGCCCTGACCCATGTGGTGCCCAAGCTGGACACGGCGGTGGTGCACGCGTATCCGGCGCATGCCGAAGTGGCGGTCGACGGGACGGTGGGGACCTGAGGCGTCGGCGGTTGACCAGCAGAAACTGATGGCGTATGCCCTCGATTCAGGCGTGCGGTCTTGCCTCGCCACCGTTGCCCGCGGCGGCTTACCGTTGGGTAGCATCCCCCGTGTGATGTGGCTCATGGTCGATGCGTGCTGAACCATGCCGCCGCGTATTCCGACTTTCCCTGAATTGCCCGCCCTGGTGCTCCGCGGTCCCGACGCGGAAGATCGCGACGCAGGCGCGTCGATCGGCTCTGCGGTGCATCCGGCCGAGGTCGGCCTCGCCCGCGACCGCTCCGAGCGCGGACTGCGGCGCATGCGGCCGGTGTATCGCATCGGTGCGCATCAAGACCTCCGGGTCCGTGGGCGAGTCGTTGTCCACCGGACGCCGGGCCACGCGCTCGTTCTGTCTCCCGAAGTGATCCGCGGGGCGGGGTTGCCGCACGGGAGCACATCGGAGCCACGAAGGCCGCGACCGACTTGGCTTTCTGACGGGAAGTCACCGAAGAAAAAGGAGTTCCGATGTTGAGCACTATGCAGGACGAGCCGTTGTCGTTGGCCACGTTGCTGCGCTACGCATCGACGTTCGCCGGGGATTCCACCGTGTCCACGTGGACCGGCACCGGCGTGCGCACCATGACCTATCGCGAGGTCGGCGCCGAATCGGCGCGGTTGGCGAACGCGCTGCGCGGGCTCGGCATCGGCGTCGGCGACCGGGTCGGCACGTTCATGTGGAACAACAACGAGCACTTGGTCGCCTACATCGCGGTGCCCGCGATGGGCGCGGTGCTGCACGCGCTGAACATCCGGTTGTTCCCCGACCAGGTCGTGTACGTGGCCAACCACGCCGAAGACCAGGTGGTGCTGGTGGACGGCACGCTGGTGCCGCTGTTCGGCCAGATCCTGCCGCACCTGACGACCGTCCGCCACGTCATCGTGGTCAACGGCGACGCGGCCACGCTCACCGCGCCGGAGGGTGTGCAGGTGCACGCCTACACCGAGTTGCTGGGCGGGCAGCCGGACACCTACGACTTCCCGGTGATCGATGAGCGCTCCGCCGCGGCGATGTGCTACACCTCCGGCACCACGGGCGACCCGAAGGGCGTGGTGTACTCGCACCGCTCGAACTGGCTGCACGCCATGCAGGTCGCCGCGAACAACGGGATGGGCCTGTTCGAAAGCGACAACATCCTGGCCATCGTCCCGCTGTTCCACGCGAACGCCTGGGGCCTGCCGTACGCGGCGCTGATGTCGGGCGCGAATCTGCTGATGCCGGACCGGTTCCTGCAGCCGGGCCCGCTGCTGGAGATGATGGCCGCGCAGCAGCCGTCCTTCGCCGCCGCGGTGCCGACCATCTGGGGCGGGGTGCTGGCGGCGCTGGCGGCGAACCCGCAGGACATCACGCATCTGCGCGCGGTGGTGGTCGGCGGCTCCGCGGTGCCGCCGTCGATGATGCGCACTTTCGAGGACAAGCACGGCGTGCGGGTGCTGCACGCGTGGGGCATGACCGAGACCTCGCCGCTGGGCAGCGTGGCGCATCCGCCCGCCACGGCGGTCACCGACGAGCAGAAGTGGGCCTATCGGGTGACCCAGGGCCGCTTCCCCGCCGGCGTGCAAGCGCGTCTGGTCGGCGACAACGGCGTGGTGCCCAACGACGGTGAGTCGCTGGGCGAGCTGGAAGTGCGCGGCCCGTGGATCACCGGCTCGTACTATTCGCCGGACGGCGCCGCGGTCGATCCGGAGAAGTTCCACGACGGCTGGCTGCGCACCGGCGATGTCGGCAAGATCAGCCCCGACGGCTATCTCACCCTGGTGGACCGGTCCAAGGACGTGATCAAGTCCGGTGGCGAGTGGATCTCGTCGGTGGATCTGGAGAACGCCGTGATCGGGCACCCCGCGGTCGCCGAGGCGGCGGTGATCGGCGTGCCGGACGAGAAGTGGGACGAGCGCCCGCTGGTCGCGGTGGTGCTGGCCGAGGGAGCCGAGGCCAAGCCGGAGGAGTTGCGCGACTTCCTCGCCGACAAGTTCGCCAAATGGCAGCTGCCGGAACGCTGGACCTTCATCGCCGAGGTGCCGAAGACCAGCGTGGGCAAGTTCGACAAGAAGCGGCTGCGCAGCCAGTACGCCGACGGCGACCTGGACGTCACCACGCTCGCCTGAGATCGCCGCCCTACGTCACCACTTCAGCACCGGCAGTGGTGACGTGGGGTGACTGCGCAGCCGCCGCGCGGCAAGGGTGACGAGCCTGCGGTGGAAGCCGTGGTCGGGATAGCGCTTCGCCAGCTCGCGATAGATTCCGCGGGAGATGCCGAATCGGCCGAGCAAGCCGAGTTCGACGTCGATCGCGTCGGCGCGCCGGAAGATCTCGACCGGGTCGTGCGGCGGTCCTGCGGGACGGAGCTTGTGGTGCTGGTCGATCATCGCCACCACCAGTGCGGTCAGGTCGTCGCGGTCGATGCTCGCCAGCCAGGCGCGCGCCTGATCGCAGGAGGGGGCGAGGTAGTCGAAGGTGCCCGCCGACCAGATGCCGATGTCGTGCAGGACGGCCGCGGTGAGGAACTCCTCGCGGGTGCTCGGCGGGGTTTGCCGTTCGTCGGCCATGAGGTCGCACAGCGACAGAACGCGCAGCACGTGATTGGTGTAGGCGGCGCGGTCCGCCCCGAGCTGTTCGCGCCACGGCGCGAGCCGGGCCTCGACCTCATCGCGAAGATCGTTGCTGCTCATGGCGGTTCACCCTACGCGCAGACCGCCGCGGCGGGCGGCGGCGACGCGCGGGCACGGCGCCGGATACACGAGAACACCCGGCGCGGGCGAAACTGTTTGCCGCGCCGGGTGTTCGGTTCGTGGATCAGCAGTTGCGCAGTTCCGGGCTCTGGTTGAGCAGCTGGGCCCTGGTGCCGATGAACGTGGTGTAGGTCTCGCCGCCGACCGCGGAGAGCGGGAACGCGGCGACCCGGTGGCAGTTCTGGAAGGCGAGCTTCACGCCGAAATGCCGTTCCAGTCCGCCGCGAATCGCGTCGGAAGCCATGGCGCGCAGCAGTTGTCCACGCGCCGTCTCGTCGGGCGGCGCGATCGTGTTGTCGGCGAACTCCGCCGTGCCCGAGCGCAGGTCGTCGGCCACGCGGCTGACCACTTCCCAGGCGTAGGGCAGCGAAGTGCGCACGACCTCGACGAAGTCGGCGTCGTCGACCTCGCCGCGCTCGGCGCGTTCGAGTAGTGCGGTGGGGACATCAAGGGACATGGCGCTCTCCTCCAGTGCTGGACGTCGATGCGATGCCACTGAAGTCTAAACGAAAGTCGTTGTCAATAATGCTGGATTCGGCGTGAAAGCGCTTTTTCCAGTGCGGCTTTCGTGTCGGCGGCCAGGGTCGCGACCAATTCGCCCGCGGGTAGCTCGGGTGCCAGCTCGTGGGTTTGGCCCGCCCAGAGGTTGACCTCGTCGGGGTTGCCCGCGGCCCGTGCGGCGGCGCGCAGCGGGGCGGTGGCGTAGTGGATCTCCGGGTAACCGGTCGGCGCTGTTGCGGTGTGGCGCACCAGGAATCGATTGCGCAACCCGCGTGCCCTGCGCCCGGTGAACGCGCGGGTGAGCATGGTCGGAGTATCGGAGGTCAGCGCGGCGCGGTGCACCTGATTGGTGCCCGCCTCGGGGCAGCGCAGGAACACCGTGCCCAGCTGCGCGGCCGCGGCGCCCGCCGCCAGCGCGGCGGCGATGCCGGCGCCCGTCGCGAGGCCGCCGGAGGCCACCAGTGGCCGATCGGTGGCGGCGGTGAGCAATTGCAGCAGCGCCAGCAGGCCGAGTGGGTCGGTGGCGTCATCGGCGGGGCGATCCGTGAACGTCGCGCGGTGGCCGCCCGCCTCCGCGCCCTGGGCGATGAGCACGTCGGCGCCCGCCTCGACCGCGACGCGCGCCTCGGCCACCGAGGTGACGGTGACCCAGACCTCGGAACCCGCGGCGTGCAGCCGGTCGATGTCCGCGGGGCTCGGGCAACCGAAGGTGAACGACACGGCCGCGACCGGATCGGCGACGAGCAGGTCGAGTTTGGCGTCCCAGTCGTCGGTGTCGAAGCGCGGATCGCCGAGTTCGTGCTCGGCGCCGAGTTCGTTCAAGTAGTCCGCGAGGTCGGCGGCGGGAGTCGGCGGGCCGGGCACGAACAGATTGACGCCGAACGGCTTGCCGGTGGCCGCGCGGGTCGCCGCGATCCGCGCCGCGGTGTCGGCGGCGCTCAGATATCCGGCGGCCAACTGGGCGAAACCGCCCGCCTCGGTCACCGCGGCGGTCAGCTCGGGGGTGGATGGGCCGCCCGCCATCGGGGCGAGCGCGATCGGGACGTCCAACTGGTCGATGATCACGGTCCGATTGTCGCGCATTCGCGGATTTGGACATGTGACCCGGGCCTCACCAGCGTTTTTCCGCCGGAAGGTTGCGGAATGGTCACGACGCGGTAGAGTTCCCGTCACAACGGATGCCAAACCGTTATTTCGCCCGGCTCTACCGGATCGTTATCGAACCGGTTCGGCTCGGGCTCCGGCATCCCGGACCCTGTTGTACGACCGAGGACTCAGCTTGTCGCAGCACCGTGTAGGCCCCAGTTCCATTACCGTCCAGAGCCTCCTCGGCGACGGCGGCGAAACGGGCCGTCCGACGCGGCACCGCGCCGAGCCGTCCGCCACCGAGCGAGTCAAGGCCGCCGCCACCGCCGCGGTCGCGGCGGGTGCCCTGATCGGCGCTGCCAGCCAGGTCGCTCCCGCGCTCGCTTACGCGTCGCCGCTGCTGCCCGGTTCGCACGATACCGAGGAAGAGACGCAGGCCGCGCCCGCCACGGTGAAGGGGACGAGCATCCTTCCGGTCGCCGAGGCGAAGGCCGCCGCCACGCCGGTGGCGCAGCCCGCGCCGGAGCCCGCCGCGGTGGCGGGGCAGATCGCCGCCCCGGTCGCCGCGCCGTTCGGCATTCCCAATCTCCCCCCGGAACTCGCCGGTCCCCTGGCGCAGGCCGAGGAGGCCCTCAAGGGCGTGCAGCAGCAGGTCGCCCCGGCGCCCGCGGTGCGCCCGGTGGCCGGGGAGATCAGCTCCGGCTTCGGCAGCCGCTGGGGCGCCATGCATTACGGCCTCGACTTCGCCGACGCGCTGGGCGCGCCGATCCACTCGGTCAGCAGCGGCAAAGTCATCGAGGCGGGACCGGCCTCCGGCTTCGGCTTGTGGGTGCGCGTGTTGCAGGACGACGGCACAACCGCGGTCTACGGCCACGTGAACGAGATGTTCGTGCACGCGGGCCAGCGGGTGAACGCGGGCGACGTGATCGCCACCGTCGGCAACCGGGGTCAGTCCACCGGTCCGCACCTGCACCTGGAGATCTGGGACCAGTCGGGCACCAAGATCGACCCGATGCCCTACCTCGCCGCCAAGGGCGTGCCTCTGGAGTGGGGCCCGTCCGCGCACTGATTTCCCTGTCCGGCTTGATATTCCGATCAGCGCACGGTTGCGCGCAGCGTAGCCTCCCGCGTTCAGGTGACGTGCGAGGCGGTTCGCGCGCGGGTCTCGTGGACCTGCCCCATGGGCACCGGTCGGTCGCTAGGCTCGGGCCGTGATCGAGCTGGGCGACATCTTCGAGCCTGGGTCACCGCACGGCCGCGCATACGCCGTGCTGGTGCACCATCCCCGGTCGAGTCTCGCCGATATCGCGCAGTACCTGGGCGTTTCGGAAGACCTGGCCGCGGAATCGCTGGATGTGTTGTGTGAACTGCACGCCGCGATCCGCATCGAGTCGCCCGACGGCGAACCGTTGTGGGACGCGCACGCGCCGGAATCGCTGTCCGAAGCCGAGGCACGGCGAAGGCAGCAGGAGATCAACCAGATGCACGCTGCCGCAGCCCGATTGAGCGAGACGTTCCGCTCGGTGCGCCGCTCGCCGCGCGGCAACGGCGCGGTGGTGCCGGTGTACGAGCGGCTGGAGATGTTGGCGGATTTCGAAGAGATGCAGACCGGCGCGCGCAGCTGCGTGAAGCTGGTCGAGCGCGGGCCCTATCTCAGCGATCCCGAGCGCGAGCGCCGGCTGTTCGAACTCAAACGGACCAGGCTCGCCGAAGGCATCCGCTACCAGACCCTGTATCAGGACACCGTCTATCAGGACCCGGATCGCCTGCGGCACGCGCTGTCGACCAACGCGGGCGGCGCGCAGGCCAGAACCCTGCCCGACCCGCCGTTCAAACTGATCATCAGTGACGACCAGCGCGCCAGCCTGGTGCTGCACGCCGACGACCGCAGGCCCGACCCGATGGGTCTGCGCATCACCGGATCGCCCACGCTCGAGTTGCTGATCAAGACGTTCGACGTGCTGTGGACCATGGCCGCGCCGATCTCGGTGAATCCGGCCGCCGAGGCGCTGGACGAACGCGACCGCGCGATCCTGACCCTGATGGGACTCGGCGCGACCGATGACACCATCGCGCGCAGGCTCGGGATGTCCCGGCGCACGGTGGTCCGCCGGACCGCACGGCTGCTGGAGCGTCTCGGGGCGAGCACGAGATTCCAGGCGGGGGTGCAAGCCACGCGGCGCGGCTGGCTGTGAGCAAACTCACCGATTCGGGTGGTCCTGCAACACGACTGCGTCCGCACCGATATAACGGCAGGAATCAGGCAAGACACCGATTCCAGGGGGCGGCTGGTGTGCGACGAGAGGACCGCACACAACCAGGGGGCGCGGGACCGTAGCGACGGCACCCGCGGCAATCCAATACAGCGCGCGGGTTCAGTGGTCAGCCCCTTATATGATTGCTCGGTCCGCGCTGGCCCCGGATAACAAGCCCTGAGCAGGGTAGAGCCCGGGTCCTGGCTCGATGCGAGAGGTGAATGCACTCGAATGGAAACCGCCCGTCGCTCTGCTCGCGGTAGCCGTCGCCGCAGGTCGGGCAGTCCGCTCTTCGCGCAGCTGCTCACCGCCGCCGTCGAGTCCGCCGCCACCGAAGTCGCGATCCGGTTCAACCCGACGGGGGACCCGGCCGACGATCGCGAACTCACCTACGCCGAGCTGGACGCGGCGTCCTCGCGGCTGGCCAGGGAGCTGATCGAGCGCGGTGTCGGGCCCGGCGACGTGGTCGCCATCGGAATCTCGCGCAGCGTGGAGTCGGTGCTCGCCGTCTGGGCGATCGCCAAGACCGGCGCGGCCTACGTGCCGGTGGATCCGACCTACCCCACCGACCGCATCAACCACATCGTCGCCGACTCCGGCGCCACGGTGGGCCTGACCACCTCGGCGCACCGCCCGGTGCTCGGCACCGGCGTCTACTGGATCGAACTGGACGACCCGGTGCAGGCCGCGCGCATCGCCGCGCGCCCCGAGCATCCCATCTCCTACACCGACCGGGTCCGCCCGCTGGACGAGCGGCACCCGGCCTATGTCATCTACACCTCCGGGTCGACGGGCAAGCCGAAGGGCGTCGTGGTCACCCACAGCGGCCTGGCCGGACTGGTCGCGGCGGAGCGCGAGCACTACGGCGTGACGGAGGACTCCCGCGTCTTGCACGTCTGCTCGCCGAACTTCGACGTCTCGGTGCTGGAACTGCTGCTGGCCTTCTCCTCCGGCGCGACGCTGGTGATCGCGCCGCCGGATGTGTTCGGCGGTTTCGAGCTGGCGGATCTCCTGCGCCGCGAGCACGTCACGCACATGCTCATCACGCCGGGCGCGCTGGAGTCGGTGGATCCGGACGGGCTGGACGACCTGCAGGCCGTGGTGGTGGCCGGTGACAAGTTCGGCCCCGAGCTGGTCGGACGCTGGGCGGCCGAGCGCGAGTTCTACAACGGCTACGGGCCCACCGAGGCGACGATCCTGGCCACCAGCACGCCACCGATGACGCCGGGCGAACCGATCACGATCGGCACGGCCATCCCGGGAGTCGGCGCGTTCGTGCTGGACTCGCGGTTGCGCCCGGTGCCGGCCGGGGTGGTCGGCGAGCTGTATCTCTCCGGCCCCGCGCTGGCGCAGGGCTACCTCAACCGGCCCGGCCTGACCGCGGAGCGCTTCGTCGCCAGCCCGTTCGGCGCCGAGAGCGGCAACCACGGCGCGCGGCTGTATCGCACCGGTGACCTGGTGCGACGCACCGAGACCGGCGGCCAGGACGGCGGGGTCATCGAATATCTGGGCCGCTCGGACTTCCAGGTGAAGATCCGCGGTTTCCGCATCGAACTCGGCGAGATCGACAACGCTCTCACCAGCCATCCCGACATCGACTTCGCGGCCACCCTCGGCAAGACGCTGCCTTCGGGCGCGACCGCCCTGGTGGCCTATGTGCTGCCGCGACCCGGCGCCGACGTGGACACCGGCGTGCTCT
>NZ_BDBC01000075.1 GCF_001612785.1 Nocardia beijingensis NBRC 16342 | reverse complement strand
TCGTCCACGATCGGACGCTGATTCGAGCACGTGCCCTGATTCGACCGGTTGAACTTCCGCATCCGGTAGCTCTTACGCGTACCGTCGTCGTGCATCACGGTCACGTAGTCGGCGGAAACCTCCTCGACCACACCGGCCTTCTCGTTGACGACCACATCTCCGGCATCGATCGCCGCGCGCAACTCCATACCCGTACCGACCAGGGGCGCTTCCGATCGGATCAGAGGAACGGCCTGCTTCTGCATGTTCGCGCCCATGAGGGCACGGTTGGCGTCGTCGTGCTCGAGGAACGGGATCATCGCCGTCGCGACCGACACCATCTGACGCGGCGAGACATCCATATAGTCGATGTCGGCGGAAGCGACGAGTTCTACCTCGGAGTTCTTGCGGCGTACCGGGATGCGCGCGTTGACGAACCGTCCGTCGGCGTCGAGCGGCTCGTTCGCCTGCGCTACGACGTGCAGGTCTTCCTGGTCGGCCGTGAGGTAGTCGATCTCGTCGGTGACCCGGCCGTCCACCACTTTCCGGTACGGGGTCTCGATGAAACCGAACGGGTTGACCCGCGCGTACACCGACATGTAACCGATCAGGCCGATGTTCGGGCCTTCCGGGGTCTCGATCGGGCACATGCGGCCGTAATGGCTGTAGTGCACATCGCGCACTTCCAGGCTGGCGCGCTCCCGGGACAGACCACCCGGGCCGAGCGCCGACAGGCGGCGTTTCTGGGTCAGGCTCGCCAGCGGATTGCGCTCGTCCAGGAACACCGACAGTTGCGAGGTTCCGAAGAACTCCTTGAGCACCGCGACGACAGGGCGGATGTTCATCAGCGTCTGCGGCGTGATCGCCTCGATGTCCTGCGTGGTCATCCGCTCGCGGACCACACGCTCCATCCGCGACAGCCCCAGCCGGATCTGGGATTGGATCAGTTCGCCGACGGTGCGCAGGCGGCGGTTGCCGAAGTGGTCGATGTCGTCGACCTCGACCCGGACCTCGACGCCACCGGGGGCGGTCATGGTCTTCTCGCCCGCGTGCAGGCGCAGCAAATACTCGATGATCGTGACGATGTCGTCCTCGGTGAGCGCCAGTGCGCCGCCGCCGGTGCGGATGCCGAGCTTCTTGTCGATCTTGTAGCGGCCGACGCGCGCCAGGTCGTAGCGCTTCTCCTTGAAGAACAGGTTCTCCAGCAGGTTTTGCGCGGACTCCTTGGTCGGCGGCTCACCCGGACGCAGCTTGCGATGGATATCGAGCAGCGCCTCATCGGTGCCCGCTGTGCCGTCCTTCTCCAGGGAGGTCATCATCACTTCCGAGAAGCCGAACCGCTCTACGATCTGCTCACTCGTCCACCCCAGCGCCTTCAGCAGCACGGTGACCGGCTGGCGGCGCTTGCGGTCGATGCGCACACCCACGGTGTCGCGCTTGTCCACGTCGAACTCCAGCCACGCGCCACGCGACGGAATGACCCGCACACTGTGCAGATCCTTCTCCGTGCCCTTGTCGACCGTGTGATCGAAATACACACCCGGCGAACGCACCAACTGCGACACCACAACCCGCTCGGTGCCGTTGATGATGAACGTGCCCTTGTCGGTCATCATCGGGAAATCACCCATGAAGACCGTCTGGCTCTTGATCTCACCGGTGTTGTTGTTGATGAACTCCGCCGTCACGAACAACGGAGCCGCATACGTCATGTCCTTGTCTTTGCACTCATCGATCGAGGCCTTGACCTCCTCGAAGCGGGGATCGGACAGCGTCAGCGACATGGTTCCGGCGAAGTCCTCGATCGGGCTGACTTCCGCGAGCAGCTCCGCCAATCCACCCGCGCCGGATTCCCCGCGCGCGGTCGCCCGTTCGCGCCAGGCGGGCGCGCCGATCAACCATTCGAACGAATCGGTCTGGATTTCCAGCAGGCCCGGAACCTCCAGTGGCTCGCGGATCTTCGCGAACGAGAGTCGCTTCGGCGCGCGGGAGACTCCGGCATCGACGGGCGTCGCGGTGTAGACGTCGGTCTGACTCGAGACTGTCAAGATGCGTCCTTCCAGCACCTCGTGACGCCCACACGGTCGCGTGGGCGTCACGGTATCTGCTTGTCCTGTGGTCGGTATTTCACATGGCGCACCGTGCTGGACAGTGTCCGAACGTGGCTCGACAACAACGGGTGGAGGGCGGCACGCAGATTGTGCCGCTTTCCACAGTCAATTCGTATTTCGAGAGTTGGACAGCACGCGACCCGGCGCGAAGTCCTAAGTTACACCCGAATTAGACCGATGTCGAGAACATCAAAAAATAGACACATGATTTCTTGTGTCTTCCCATATTTATAGTGACATCTCGATGCGCCGCTCGTCAAGTCTATTAGCGGTAATTCGCCAGGATTAGTCCACAGCGGCTGCGACGGCCTCCGATCCGGCCGGTTTCCTGGTCCTCCAGACGACGGTTGCCGCGACGAAGGCGAAGACAGCGCCGCACCACAACGCCTGCGCGGGCCGACCGGTATGGCCGACGACGAGCGCGGCGGTGGCGGGGCCGAGAACCGCGCCGATGTTGAACGCCGTGGTGGCCGCCGCACCGGCGATCCGCGGCGCGGCGGGCGACGCGGCCTGCACGATCGTCGTGATCAGTGTCGATCCCACGCCGAACGCGACCGCCCCGGACACGGTCGCCATGACCGCCACGCCGGGCAGGGTGTGCGCGGTCAGAGCGGCCAGCAGCCACACCGCGACGAGTCCCGTCGTTCCGAGCGTGACGATCCGCTCTCGATGACGGTCGCTGTATCGGCCGGTGAGCGTCACGCCGGCGAACGAGCCGATGCCGAACAAGGCGAGCACGACCGGAACCCAACGGTCACTCGCCTCGTCGACCCCGGTGGTGATCGAACCGAGGAACGTGAATCCCGCGAACGTCGCGGCGTTGACCAGTACGGCGGCAAGGACGGCGGTGCGGACCGGCCGTTCGCCGAGCACGGTCCACTCCCGCAGGAGGGAGGGCTGTTGTGTGGTGGGGCGATCACCGGCGCGCAGTGCTGCGGGCATCATCGCCCACACCGGGATCACCGCCGCACCGCTGACGATCGCGACGGCCACGAACGCGGCACGCCAGCCCCACAGCTGCCCCAGCAGCGTCCCGGCCGGCACGCCCGCGATGCAGGCCACCGTCACCCCGGACACCACCACCGAGGTCGCGCGACCCACCGCGGCCGGGCCGACCAGGCCCGGCAGAGCGGCCAGCGCGATCGCCAGGAACCCGGCGTTGGCGACGGCCGCGACGACCCTGGTCATCAGCAGTACGGTGAAATCGCTGGTCAGAGCGCCGACGACATGAGTGGCGCAGAAGACCGCCAAGAACGCCGCCACCGAATGCCGGACCGGCAACCTGCCCGCCGCCATCGCCAGCACCGGCGCGCCGAGCACCATGCCCGCCGCGAACAGCGAGGTCAACAGACCGGCGGCGCCGAGCGAAACCCCGACATCGACGGCGATGGGCGCCAGCAACCCGGACACCATGAATTCGGACGTGCCCTGCGCGAACACCGCCACAGCCAGCACGAACACCACGATGGGCATAAGAGGAACTCCCCGGAAGAGGGCGCCACGCAGTCGAGACGCCCGAGATGGTCGCGGAATCGGGCGAATCGTCACCCGATGCGGAGAAACCAGCATTGTCCGGCGTCGCGAAATACCCACGGGCCGCATTTCGACCAGCGGTTGCGCATTCACAACGCCGCCCGGCGCAGATGCCGGGCGGCTATCGTCTGGACGCCTCCGGAGAATTCACGACCACACCATAACAACGCACCCGGACGAGTCCAACGGGATTTTCAATGCCCCCGTAGGCGGGCTATGGCGGCGCGGTTCGCGGACGGATCGAGCGTTATGGCCGCCGCCCACACCTGTGCCGCGACGGCCCGCTGGTCGAAGAGGGCTACCCAGGCGTCGGTGGACTCGCGGGTGTCGCTCACCCAGGTGGGTGCCGGTCCGAGTTCGGGTAGATGGGTGTAGGTCAGCGATGTGTAGGCGCGTGCTCGGGCGTCGAATATGGTTGCCGCGCAGACGGGATCGGCCGTCGGGCGTTCGCTCAGTCGGCCGGCCCGCGCGGCCTGGATCGCGTCCTGGGGGACGCCGTCGGTGAACAGCTCGCCCACCGTCAGGTAAGCGAACCCGAAACCCCATATGCGGCTGGTGAATCGACGGATCAGCCATTCGGCCGAGTCCAGGATGGGTGACCGTTCGGCCTCGGGATCGAGGGTTATCGGCACGTGCGCCGCGTCGTGCGCGGAGGGGTTCTCGGTGCGGGCGAATCCCCAGAAGTGCACGGTGCCCATATCGGCCGCGTCCGCTCGGCGCTCGGCCAGCATGGCTGCGAGCACGGCGTCGATCGTGGCCCTGGATGGGTATCCGATGGTGGGACTCGTCTGCTTGCGCGACTCGGGTCGCGGTCGATTTCGTCGCTTGGACATTCAGCTCTCGGCTACCTGTAGTAGTGGATCAGGCCGACTCGTCCGGCCGTCGCGGGACGGGAAGGTCCGCGGTGCGCGCCCCGTGGGCGGGCAGCAGAACATCCCAGAACTCGGCGCGGACCGCGTCCCACAGCCGGAAGTGGCGCGGGAACCATTCGCGGACCTGCGCCAGATCCGGGAGTGCGCGCTCGTCGAAGGCGACGAAACCATTCTGTCCCAGCGGAATCGGCACCGTGCCGCCGTTGTTGCGCAGCCGGTAGGCGGGCGTGGGGTCGGAGGCGTCGCGGAAGAACACGATCTCGATGCGACTTCCCACCACCCGCCAGGAAGCCTGCACGGCTCCCATCGTGGTGCGGTGCAATCGGCTCACCCCCGCGGCGAGTCGGGCGGGGCCGCCAAGGCCGACAATCGCTCCAGCACCGCTTGGATCGTGTGCACGTCGAGGGTGTGGCCGGCGTTGCCGCATTCGTCATGTGACGGGAACCCGATTCCGCGCGCCGCGGCGCGTTCCCGGTGGCTCACCGCCTGCGGCGTCAGCCGTCCCGCGAGCACCAGCGTGCGGTACGCCGCCGCCTTCCACGCACACCGCTCGACCCGGCAAGTCAGGTGAACCCGCATCTGCTCGTGCGCCAGCCGCACGTCGGCGCGCGCGCAGATGCCGGGCGGGACGAATAGGCCCTCCGTCACCTCGCCACGCCCGCGCCGGTGTGGCTCGGCGCCGGGTCCCGTCGGCTGGGGATCCTGCGTAATTGACTCCGGCGCGCGGAAATTCGTGACGAAATCGAGTTCCGTTCCGTGTTGTTCGGCCATGTGCATATGCTGCGAACGTGCTCACGACGGGGAGCTCGAATCGGCCGGTGCCCAGCAAACGGCGCGTACGCGCTGAGCGCCTCCCGAGTGGGCCGACATCGATTCTCGCCGTGGGAAAAAGCAGGTCACACCGTGGGATAGCAGGGGAGGACGCAACGGAAATGGTCGGTACCAAGTCGGATGTCGGCCGGACGACGCTGCCGCGTCGCCAGTTGGGCCGCGCACTGCGCGACGCGCGTCAGGCAAACGGTTACACCCTCGAGCAGGTAGCCGAAGTCCTGGAGATCAGCCGATCCTCACTCGGGCGGCTGGAGTTGGGGCAGAACGAGAAGATCAAAGTCCGCGACATCGAGTACCTCTGCCAGTACTACGGGGTGCCGGACGAGCGGACCGAGTATTTGAAATCCCTTGCCGAGCATGCGCGTGTGAAACCGTGGTGGGAGGACTTCCGGGATCTGGTGCGACCCGGGTTCAACACGTATCTGCAATTGGAGGCTGCCGCAACAGGATTGCACTTTTTCCAAGCGCTTATCATTCCGGGCCTCTTGCAGACTCCCGACTATGCTCGCAGCGTGCGTTCCGCTGCGTCGAGGGGCTCCTCCGAGGATGCCGACTGGCTGGTGGAACGGAGAATCCAGCGATCAGCAATACTTACTCGAAAGCACAAGCCGATGCAGGCGGAATTCCTGGTACATGAGTCGGCTCTGCGCACTGTGGTCGGTTCTGCACGGATCATGTCTTCGCAATACCGTCATCTTGCCGACATGGGTACGCGGGAGAATGTCTCGATCCGGGTCGTTCCCTTCGCTGCTGGCTTCCCGGGCGGGTTGGCGGTCCCGCCGTACATCATCATCGACTTCCCTCATAACGAACCGTCCGTCGTCTACACCGAAGGTGCCATCGGCACAATGATCTTCGAGGAGGCGGACGATGTGAACCGCTTCCGGGTGATCCACGCAGCCGTCGAGCGTGCTGCACTAGACGAGCAACGATCGAGAGACTTGCTCAGGAATATGGCCAGGGGATACGAATAATGAGCAGCGACCTATCCAGAGCCAAGTGGTTCAAGTCTGTCCACAGTGGTGAGGCCGATGCGTGCGTCGAAGTCGCGTGGCTCGCGGCTGGTCACGTCGGCGTCCGTGATTCGAAAGACCCGAGCGGTCCAGCGCTCATCTTCACGCCGGGCCAATGGAGCGCCTTCACGGCCAGCGTCGCAGCGTGCGCGTTCGACCCGAAATCTGATCTGTGAACCGGCGGTAGCCGAAATACGGCCCGGACTTCGGCTCCCAGCCGATGTCCAGGCCGTATCTGTCGCGGCGCGAGCGAAGCAACGCACCACCCGCGTATCCAGTTCAGCGGCGGCTGAGCCAGACTGCTGCCAGCGGGTACGGGGCAATGATCGGAGTCCCGGCGATATTTACCGTTCCGCTCCAAAGCCCCTGCCGGGGGTCGATGTCATGCAGGTCGAGGCCGAGCGGCACGAAGTCGAACGAAACATAGGTCTCGTCCGGGCCGACCGGCGTCTGATGTCCGCTCCGGCTCGTGGCGCCGCAAACCAGCGCCACAGCGCTGCCATCACCGAACACTTGCAGATCGCAGTTCTCGATCGGCGACCCGATCACATTGGAGGGACCTCTCCCGATGTGGTAGGTCCCCGGCGGGATGACGCCGTTGCGCGGAAACTCCGGATCGTCAGCGGAGGCGACGGCGGGAGCGATCGAGACCGCGGCGGCAGCCAGCGCGAACCCCGCCATGATCTTGCCGAACTTCATCATTCCAACCCCTTCGAATCTTCGTCGAACTCAGTCCTATGTCCTGACTTTCATCCATCCCGTTACTGCCCTGCCACCATAGATCCCTCCCCAAACCCCTATGCCCCACTGCGGAAAGCCTCTCCAACCCCCGGCCCACCGTCGCCCCACACGCCCGAGCTCGATACCCACACCGACCAGCGCAACCAGGAAGCACCACCCAGCCCGTCTGCTACTGTTGGCGCACTTGAGTCGTCACGGGTCGAGAGGGTGGGGATGAGTCGTCGAATCCTGTTGGCACTGCTCATCGGTGCACTGGCGACCGGAACCGTGGGATGTGAGGGCACCACGACCGGGTCGCCCACGACGGGGTCCAGCACCAGTGCGACGCAGGCGCTGTTCAACCCGTGCACGGGGATTCCCGATGACGCGCTGCGGGCAGCTGGGGTTGATCCGGCATCTGAAGAGAGTGGTATCGCAGGCGTGCACCAGTCCGGCTGGGAAATTTGCGCCTGGGATGGACCGAAATACTTTATCACGGTGTACTCCACCAGTCGTACTGTGGCTGAGTTCGAGCATAAGCCTGGGAACGTCGAGTTTCGAGATGTCACGGTTGCGGGTCGGCAAGGTCGGCAATTCAAAGTCGAGGGCGCGTCGAAGAATCTCGGTTGTGACGTACTTTTCCCTGCATCGCAGGGGGTTGTGCAACTGAGTGTTCTGAACCGTGCTGGCATGGACGGCCTGGACGACCCGTGCTCGGTCCTCTATCGCGTTGGTCAGTCGATCGTGCCTTCGCTACCGCATTGATCAGGGAGGGATCTTATGAGTGAGGACGATGCGGCGCTCTGGAGTCGGCTCGCCGGCCAGGCACGAAGTGGGGAACTTTACCTCGATGACGAGAACGCTGCATACGCTTGTGCGAAAGCATGCGACCAGCGCATATCCGAGCTGCAGGAGTTCATTCGGTTGGCGCGAGCTACTCAGAATGTCTCTGGCTTTGGCGATTTCAATATGGCCGAGGGCCTGACCAAGAAGTTCTTGAAGCAGGCTATAGGGGAGCCCCATTCGATCGACCGAGTCATCCAAGAGCACATCGAGACCGTGAAGAACATGCGTGAGGTCATGGCGATCTCGTTCAAGCGCATCACCGGACAGGACATCGAGAACGCGACGCAGTTCGCGAACACCACCGAGCAGGTGCGCTGATGGGTAACCCGTTCGACTCCCTGCGCGTCTTCGATATGGGGCAACTGGGCTCGACGATGCTGCGCAACGTCACCAATTGGATCTCGGGTGAAGAGTTGCAGCCCGAGGTGAATGTGGCCGGGGTGCAGGACAAGTACAACCGGCAGCGTGATGGTGTGCGTAGTCGCGCTTCGGAGGTCGGGTTCCAGGGCGAATTCCGGCCGCGGGAGGTGCTCGACGCCGACGAGTTCGAGCGGCACGATGTCGCGACGCTGCGAGGCAAGGTCGATCAGATCGATTTGAAGGCGGTCACCGATCTGGTGGCCGCGTGGAACACCATCGCCGACCGGCACCAGACCTCTCTGGATACCTTCACGAAGGCGATGGCGCGGGCCACCGATGACAGCGTGTGGCGGGGTGAGGCGCGCAATGCCGCAGCAAGTGCGGTCGCGGACTATGCCGCCCAAGGCGCGCAGGTCTCGAATGCGGCCCGGCTGACCGGCAACAAGCTGTCCGAGTTGCTGACCGGGCTGGAACCGACCAAGCAACTGGTCCCGCACGCGCCGCAGCACCGCAGTGGAATCGGCAACGCCCTCGCCTTCGTCGCCGGGCGCGGATGGCGCAACGACGACGTCGCCGAGTACAACGCGAAGACCGAAGCCTTGCGGGTGCTACGAACCGTCTACGCCCCGGTTGTCATGGAATCGGATACCAATGTCCCTGTGATTCCGCGTCCGGTTTCCTCCACGAATCCGGGTGGCACCGATAACGGCACCAGTCCCCGAGGGACGAGCAACGGCAGTCAGAACCCCTCGGGGACCTCATCGCCCAGCTCGGATCCCTCCGGCAAGAATCCCAGCGAGGATTCGGCGACTCAGTCGAGCGATCAACCCTCGGACAATGCCTCGGAGACGGCGGAGTCGACCAGTACCGACCCGGCGTCGACCACGCAGGAATCGACGACTCCGGCGTCCACCACTCCGGCTTCGACAACGCCTGCCTCCACGACGCCAACGCCGAGCACATCGCCGCACAGTCCTGGCAGCCCGCACCTCAGCACGCCGGGTAATCCCGGAACGCCGGGCGGCCCGGGTGTCTCGGTGCCGTTCAAAGGCGCGCCGAACAATCCCAGCGCCGTCTCGGCCGCGGCCGCACGCACCGGTGCCTCGCCCGGACGCGCAGGTACCAGCGGTATGAGCGGAATGTCGCCCGGTGCGCGCGGCGGCAAGTCGGAGGAGGAATCGACCAAGGGCATCCCGGATTACCTGATCACTCAGGAACACGGTGACGAGCTCACGGGGCTGGACCAGCTGCCGAGAACGGTTCCGCCGGTCATCGGTGACAACCCGCGATAAGGACCTCACCCATGCCCGAGGTACAGCACTGGCGATTCACCGCGCTCGAATTCCGGACCCTATGGGAGTCCACCGGCCGGGACGTACTGCCGTATCCCTTGCAGCACCAGTACACGACCGAATTCCGTTCGGAGAGTTTGCGGTTGCGGCAGGCGGCCGCGCAGTCGCTGCGCCCCCGCATCGATGACGGGTTGTTGCGCGCGGTGGAAGTGCTGCTGGCTCCCGAGGCGCGGGTCGAAGTGGCCGGATTCGCCGGTAGACGCCGCGACCGCAGGCTGCGCGCTCATGCGGGGGTGCACTACGAACACGGCGCGATCGCGGTGCAGGAACCTGGACCGGAACCCGAACACGGCGGTGACGTGGTGCTGACGTTGCTGCCCGCAGGCGAGGTGGCGGGCGCTGTGGTCGAGGTGTTCCCCGCCTGTGCCCCGGGGAAGGGCAAGCAATTGCAAATCTCCACCGAGGAGTTGGCGCGGCCGAGACCGCCGGTCCGCGACGCGTGGCGACCGACGCCACGGGAGGAGTTCGAGCGGTTCTTCACCCGCGCGATGACCTTGATCGGGCACGTCGGCGTCTACGCGATGGGCAGCGTCGACAACCGGCATACCCACGGCCGCAAGGATTTCCAACTCAACGACGTCGCGAACGACGGTCGCTACGTCACCTTCGGCACCGACCTGCTGACGATCAAACCCACCACGCCGGAGCGCATCGCCGCCACCCTGCAACAGATGATCGCCAGAACGGTCAAGGAAGTCCGCGACGGAGTCCACCTACCGTATTAGCGGCGAGGCGCTCAGCCGCCATCCTCGCGCGGCCGCAACCGCATTACTGACCCATGTCGCGGCTGCCGGGTGGCTACGGGGTCGGTATGCGCGCCGTTGCCGCCGGCGGTATCTCGATCGGCACCGCGAGTCTCTACGACCGCGCCGATGCCCTGGGCACTTGCGTTGGTCACCGCCCTGTCGAATGCGGGCAGGCTGGTCGATCTGGCCGCTGGCGAGCGCTGATCGCATCGCTCGTGCTCGCCGGTACGCGCGAACCGAACGTCCGCCCGTCGTCCCGGTGCAGGCCGGAACCCGTTGCGGGACCCGGAATCACATCCGGGCGACGAGCGGACGTTCGGTATCGGGGTCGGCTCCGCCGGAGGGGGGACGGCGGATGCGACGCCCGTGTCCCGCGGGGTCCGGACCGCGGGACAGGCTGGGACGGTCAGACGTTCGCGTAAGCCAGCGAGGGAACGCGCTGGATGGCGAACGAGGACCGCAGGTAGAACCACCAGGTCACGGCGGCCATCACCAGGAACGCGCCGGCGTAGGCCCAGAACGCGGGAGCCATGCTGTGCAGGTGGGTGTTGGACAACCGCAGCGCCTGCTGCAACAGCCAGCCGCCGGAGGCGCCGACCGCGCCGATGACGCCGATCGCTGCGCCGGCTTGGCGTTTGGCGGAGACGGCGGCTTCGGCGATGTCGATGCCGTGCTCGGCGGCGTACTTCTTGGACTCCGCGCTGAAGATGGTCGGGATCATCCGGTAGGTCGAGCCGTTGCCGATGCCGGTGAGCACGAACAGCAACAGGAACGCGACCAGATACAGCGGGAAGCTCTTCAATTCCAGCCCGGCCATGATCAGCGCGACGGCGATCGCCATGCCGCCGAACACGTAGAGGGTGATCTTCGCGCCGCCGACCTTGTCCGACACCCACCCGCCGAACGGCCTGCTGAACGACCCGACCAGCGCGCCGAGGAACGCCAGGTTGCCGAGCGTGGTGATCCAGCCGATCTTGGCCAGGTCGGGGAAGTTGGCCTTGATCAGGGTCGGGAAGGCGAAGGAGAAGCCGATGAACGAGCCGAAGGTGCCGATGTAGAGGATCGCCATCACCCAGGTGTGCCGGTTGGTTAGCGCGAGTCGGTAGGACTTCCCGTCGGACTTGGCGGTGGCGATGCTGTCCATGTAGCGCAGCGCGCCGAACGCGGCGGCCAGGATGAACGGCACCCAGACCAGCACCGACAGCGTGATGCCGAAGCGATAGCCGCCCGGGTCCTTGGCCATGATGTGGGTGCCGAGGGTGATCACCAACGGCAGGATCAGCTGGGTCTGGGCGACGCCGAGGTTGCCGCCGGCCGCGTTGATGCCCAGGGCCGCACCCTTCTTGCCCTCCGGGAAGAAGAAGTTGATGTTGGCCATCGAGGAGGAGAAGTTGCCGCCGCCGACGCCCGCGAGCGCCGCGAGCACCAGGAACACCCACATCGGGGTGCCCGGCTGGTTGACGAAGTAGGCCAGGCCGAGCGTGGGAAGCAGCAGCATTCCCGCACTGAACACGGTGAACGCCCGCCCGCCGAACCGGGGAATGGCGAAGGTGTACGGGATGCGCAGCGCGGCGCCGACCAGGGTGGGGGTCGAGGTCAGCAACAGCGCGTTGCTCACCGCGATGGGGTTGCCCTTCCCGAGACCGGCGAGGAAGTCGAATCCGGCTGCGCCCATGCTGGTCACCACGGTGCCCCAGATGACCCAGATGCTGAAGCCGAGATTCTCGGCGAACACGGAGAAGATGAGATTCTTGCGCGCGGTCTTCGCGCCCCCGGATGCCCAGAACGTCGGGTTGTCCGGATCCCAGTGGTCGAGCCAGCGTCCACGTTTCTGATATTCGAAAGTCGTTGTCTGCGACTGCTGGCCGGTGGCTGCTACGGCGGTCATCGGCTTCCTCTCGATTCGGCTCGACCGGCCCTCATCGCGGCGCAGTGCCGCCGGCGGCTGTCGAGTGCCTAGCTACGGTCGAGACAAAGGTATGAGCCGCTTGTTGCGTCCCCGTGGCCCTCGATGACGTTCCCGGCAATTCCGACTCACATCACGCGGCGGGGAATGGTGACCACTCGGTTACCTGACGCCGTTTATCGCGCGTCGGGATATTCCGCGATGAGCGAGTCGAGGAAGCAGCGGGTCGCGGAGGCGGCCCGCTCGGGATCGCCGTCGATGACGGCGTGCACCAGCGCGGCGTGCTCGTCGGTGTAGGAATCGTCGGACTTGGCCGTGCGTGCGCGGATGACCTGTTCGATGATGGGCAGCAGCGAATCGTAGAACTCGAGGTACACCGCGTTGTGGCTCGCGACGACGATCGCGCGATGCAATTGGACGTCCGCCTCGATCGCGGCGGTGGGGTCCTCGTCCCACTTCTTGTCGCGTTCGGCCAGCAGGCGCAGCAGGTTCGCGATGTCGGTGTCGTCGCGGCGGCGCGCGGCCAGGCCCGCGGCGGTGACGTCCAGCGCGAGGCGCAGCTCCAGCACGTCGCGTTCCTCGGCGTCGGCGAAGTATTTGCCGAGAGTTCCGCCCAGGTCCGATGCGGCGATCACGTACGTTCCAGAGCCTTGGCGACGCTCCAGCATGCCCGCGTGCACGAGGGCCTGCACGGCCTCGCGCACCGTGTTGCGGCCGGTGCCGGTGAGCTCGGTGAGCTCCGGCTCGGTCGGGATGCGGGAGCCGATCGGCCAACGGCCGGAACGGATTTCGGCACGCAGCTGTTCGGTGACCTGGGCGATGAGGCTGGTGCGCCGGACGGGTTGCACCTCGACAGAGTACCGCCCATCACAAATCGTTGCCGCACTTCATCCGGTCATCCTATGATTTCTCGGTGACTGTGACCATTCCGGAAACCGAGACTCGCCAGGACACCGTCTTGGTCGAGCGCCGTCGACGTGCGCTGACCGAGGGCCGGGTGCTGGTGCTGGCCGCCATCGTGATGTCGGCGCTCACGCTCCGCGTCGCCGTCACCGCGTTCAGCCCGCTTGCCGAGCGGATCGGCGCCGAAGTCGGTTACGGCGCCGCAGTTGTCGGCGTCTTCGGGATGCTCCCCACCGCGATGTTCGCGCTGTCGGGTCTGCTCACGCCGGTTCTCGCGGTCCGGCTGGGGCTGGAGCGCACCGCGCTGACGGCCATGCTGATGGCCGGTGTCGGCATGTCGATCCGGGTGCTGATGTCGGGCACCGTGGAACTGCTGATCTTCTCCGCGCTCGCCCTCGCGGGCATGGGCATCGGCAACGTGGTGATCCCGCCGCTGGTGAAGCGGTACTTCCCGGATCGCCTGGCCGTGATCAGCTCGCTGTACATCGTGATGGTGCAACTCGGCACGGTCGTGCCCGCCTTCACCGCCGTCCCGGTCGCGGACGCGCACGGCTGGCGCGTTTCGCTCGGCGTGTGGGGCCTGCTCGGCTTCGCCGCGGCGGTGCCGTGGCTTGCGGTGCTGCGCGGCCGTCGCGGACACGACGGCGCGGACCGCACGGCGGTGCCCGAGCAGCCGCCGCACAACGGGCGGGTGTGGCGCTCGCCGATCGCCTGGGGCATGGCCGGCATGTTCGGCATGACCTCGCTCACCACCTACGCGATGTTCACCTGGTTGCCGAAGATCCTGAGCGAAGCGGGCGCGAGCGCCGCGTACGGCGGAGCCATGGTCGGGCTGTTCGCCGTGGTCGGCCTGGTCGCCGCGCTGTCCGCGCCGACGGTAATGGCCCGGTTCCGCAATCCGTTCCCGGTGGTGGTCGGCTGCGCGGCGCTGTTCTTCATCGCGTTCGCCGGGCTGCTGATCGCGCCGATGGCCGCGCCGATCCTGTGGGTTGTCGTGCTCGGCCTCGGGCCGAGTACGTTCCCGATGGCGCTGACGCTGATCAATCTGCGCACCCGCACCCCTGCCGGGTCGGCCGCGCTGTCGGGCTTCACCCAGGGCGTCGGCTACGCGGTGGCCTGCGTGGGTCCGCTGCTGTTCGGCGTGCTGCACACGGCGACGGGCGGCTGGCTCGTCCCGTTCGCCATGCTCGGCCTCGCCGTGCTCGTGCTGCTCGCGGGCGCCTGGCAGGCATGCAAGCCGCGCGTACTCGAAGACACCTGGAATTGACGCGCGCGGCCGCGGGCCGGAAATCTCACAGTTCCGGTTGCGCGGCTGTGCGAACAGGTCCAGGATTGGCGCATTCGATTTACGCGACGTAGCGCGCGTCACACCTCACCGGCCGTCGAATTCGAGTTCGGCCTATTTGTGACGGACGGAAACCGTTGTGTCACATGCCTGAAACATTCGCTCGGAACTCACCTCGGATCACCGGTAATCGTGAGCAACCGTTGATTTGACGGTCATTTCGCGCAGCATTTCGGCAATACCCATTTCCTACCGTGGGGCCAACCGACTTTGGGAGGCCCCGTTGAGCACGCTGACGCGTAACCGTCTGGAAGCGCTGGGACGGACGAAGATCCGCAGGCCGCGCCTCGAGCATTGGGATGCCGAGGACGTCACCGCTTGGGAAGCGGGCGGCAAGGACATCGCCCGCCGCAACCTGATCTGGTCGGTCTTCGCCGAGCACGTCGGATTCTCGGTCTGGTCGATCTGGTCGGTGATGGTGCTGTTCATGCCGACCGACAAGTTCGGCATCGACCCGGCGGGCAAGTTCTTCCTGGTCGCCATGCCGACCCTGGTGGGCGCGTTCCTGCGAATTCCCTACACCGTGGCGACCGCGCGGTTCGGTGGCCGCAACTGGACGGTGTTCAGCGCGATGATGCTGCTGATCCCGACGCTGCTCACGCTGTACTTCGTCAACCAGCCCGGCACCTCGTACACGACGTTCCTGGTGGTGGCCGCCTTCGCCGGCTTCGGCGGCGGCAACTTCGCGTCCTCGATGACCAACATCAACGCGTTCTACCCGCAGCGGCTCAAGGGCTGGGCGCTCGGCCTGAACGCGGGCGGCGGCAACATCGGCGTTCCGGTGATCCAGCTGATCGGCCTGCTGGTCATCGCGACCCTCGGTAATGGCTACGCGTCGCTGATCTGCGCGGTGTACCTGGTGCTGATCGCGATCGCGGGCGTGGGCGCCGCGCTGTTCATGGACAACCTGCCCAACCAGAAGGCCGATCTGTCCTACATGCTCACGGCACTGAAGGTGCCGCAGTCCTGGGCGATCGCGTTCCTCTACATCGGCACCTTCGGCTCGTTCATCGGCTACAGCTTCGCCTTCGGCCAGGTCCTCCAGATCAGCTTCCGCGCCGGGGGCGACAGCGTCGCGCAGGCCGCGCTGCACGCCGCGCAGATCGCGTTCATCGGCCCGCTGCTCGGCTCGCTGGCCCGCCCGTACGGCGGCAAATGGGCCGACCGCATCGGCGGCAGCCGGGTCACCCTCTATGTCTTCGGCGCGATGATGGCGGCGGCGGTGCTGGTCACCGTGGCCAGCACGCTGGCCGACAACAACAACGGCGTGGCGGGCGGCGGCGTGATGACCGCGCTCGTCGTCGGCTTCATCGCCCTGTTCGTGCTGTCCGGCATCGGCAACGGGTCGGTCACCAAGATCATCCCGTCGGTGTTCGAGGCGAAGTCCAAGAGCCTGGACGGCACGCCCGCCCAGCAGGCGGCCTGGTCGCAGAACACCTCCGGCGCGCTGATCGGCTTCGTCGGCGCCATCGGCGCACTCGGCGGCGTCGGCATCAACCTGGTGCTGCGCTCCTCCTACGCGTCCACCAAGTCCGCGACCACCGCGTTCTGGGTGTTCATGGCCTTCTACGTGCTGTGCGCCCTGGTGGTCTGGGCGGTGTTCCTGCGCCGTCCCGCTCTGCGCGCCCTGCCCGCCGATTCCGAGGTGGTGACCGAAGCCGAGGCCTTCGTCCTCGAAGCCGAGGCCAGTCAGTCCCAGTCCCCGTCCGCCGGCTCGGCCCGCGCCTGACACCCGATCCAGTCCAGGAGGACAACAGATGAACCCCACAGTCGCTCGCAAGACCGCGGTGGTCGTCGGCCACGGGATGGTCGGGCACCGGTTCGTCGAGGCGCTGCGCTCGCGCGACACCGAAGGCCAGTGGCAGGTGATCATCCTCAGCGAGGAGCAGCTGCCCGCCTACGACCGCGTCGGCCTGTCGTCCTACGTCGGCGCCTGGGACCCCAAGGCGCTCGCGCTGCCGGGCAACGAGTACGCCGGTGACGCGCTGGTCGAGCTGCGGCTGGGCCAGAGCGCCGAGTCGATCGACCGGGCGGCGCGCAAGGTGACCACGTCGTCGGGCGACATCCTCGCCTACGACGCGCTGGTGCTGGCCACCGGCTCCTACCCGTTCGTTCCGCCGGTGCCCGGCCACGACCGGCCGGAGTGCTTCGTCTACCGCACCATCGAGGACCTCGACGGCATCCGCGCGGCCGCCGAAGCCGCCGGTCCCGGCGGTGTCGGCGTCGTGGTCGGCGGCGGCTTGCTCGGCCTGGAGGCGGCGAACGCGCTGCGGCTGCTCGGGCTCACCCCGCACGTGGTCGAGTACAACACCAGGCTGATGCCCGCCCAGGTCGACGAGGGTGGCGGCGCCATCCTGGAGCGCCTGGTCACCGACCTCGGCCTGCATGTGCACACCGGTGTCGGCACCTCCTCGATCGAGCCCGCCGACCAGGGCGTGCGGGTCACCCTCTCCGACGAGAGCGTGATCGACGCCGGGCTGGTGGTGTTCTCCGCCGGTGTCCGCCCGCGCGACCAGATCGGCCGGGACGCGGGACTGGAGATCGCTCCGCGCGGCGGCATCGTCACCGACCTGGGCTTGCAGACCTCCGACCCGAACATCTGGGCCATCGGCGAATGCGCCGCCGTGGAGGGCGTGTGCTACGGCTTGGTCGCCCCGGGTTACAGCACCGCGGAGATCGTGGCCGACCGCCTGCTCGGCGGCGCGGGCGAGTTCCCTGGCGCCGACATGTCCACCAAGCTGAAGCTGCTGGGTGTCGACGTGGCCAGCTTCGGTGACGCGCACGGCGTCACCGAGGGCGCGCTGTCGGTCGTGCTGCACGACGCGGCCAAGGGCACCTACGCCAAGCTGGTCGTCTCCGATGACGCGAAGACCCTGCTCGGCGGCATCCTGGTCGGCGACGCCACCGCCTACTCGGCGTTGCGCCCGCTGGTCGGCCGCCCGCTGCCCGCCGAACCGGCCGCGCTGATCTCGCCCGCGGGCGCCGAGCTCGGCGCCGACGCGCTGCCGGACGACGCGCAGATCTGCTCCTGCAACAACGTGTCCAAGGGCGCGATCTGCGGAGCGATCGCCGACGGCGCCTGCGACATCCCGGCGATCAAGAGCTGCACCAGCGCGGGAACCTCCTGCGGCGGTTGCGTGCCCATGCTCAAGAAGCTGCTCGAGCAGTCCGGCGTGGAGATGTCGAAGGCGCTGTGCGAGCACTTCGAGCAGTCGCGCGCCGAGCTGTTCCAGATCGTCCAGGTGACCGGCATCCGCACCTTCTCCGGCCTGATCGCCAAGTACGGCAAGGGAACCGGCTGCGACATCTGCAAGCCGACCGTGGCCTCCATCCTCGCCTCCACCTCGAGCGACCACATCCTCGACGGCGAGCAGGCCGCGCTGCAGGACACCAACGACCACTTCCTGGCCAACCTGCAGAAGAACGGCACCTACTCGGTGGTGCCGAGGATGCCGGGCGGTGAGGTCACCGCCGAGCAGCTGATCACGATCGGCGAGGTGGCCAAGGAATTCGGCCTGTACGTGAAGGTCACCGGCGGTCAGCGCATCGACCTGTTCGGCGCGCGCGTCGAACAGCTGCCGCTGATCTGGAAGCGGCTGGTCGACGCGGGCATGGAATCCGGTCACGCGTACGGCAAGTCGCTGCGCACCGTGAAGAGCTGCGTCGGCTCCACCTGGTGCCGCTACGGCCAGCAGGACTCGGTCGGCATGGCCGTACTGCTGGAGAAGCGGTACCGCGGACTGCGTTCGCCGCACAAGCTGAAGCTGGCCGTCTCCGGGTGCGCCCGCGAATGCGCCGAGGCCCGCGGCAAGGACGTCGGCGTGATCGCCACCGAGAACGGCTGGAACCTCTACGTCGGCGGCAACGGCGGTCTCACCCCCAAGCACGCCGTCCTGCTGGCCGGTGAGCTCGACGACGAGACGCTGATCAAGTACATCGACCGGTACCTCATGTTCTACATCCGCACCGCCGACCGTTTGCAGCGCACCGCCCCCTGGCAGGAGGCGCTGGAAGGCGGCATCGATTACCTCAAGCAGGTGATCTGCGAGGACAGCCTCGGCCTCGCCGAGGATCTGGAGGCGGCGATGGCCCAGCACGTCGCCGGCTACCGCGACGAGTGGGCCGCGGTGCTGGACGACGAAGAGAAGCTGTCTCGCTTCGTGTCGTTCGTCAACGCCCCGGAGGAGACCGATCCGACGATTTCCTTCGACGAATCCGGGGAGCGGAAGGTTCCCGTCCTGCTCGGACTGCCGGAAGTTCCGGTTGCCACGCAGGGGAAATGACCGCTTAACCGCATGGAAACAGAACGTCGGTACCAATGAGTAAGGCGTTTGGAGGATGACACCGATGACCGTGATCGATACCCCCGGCATCGCCGCAGCAACCACCACGGGGTGGACGCAGGCTTGCCGTCTCGACTACCTGATCCCCGGCCGCGGCGTTGCGGTGTTGCTGCGAGGCGGCCGCCAGGCCGCACTTTTCCTGCTGGACAACGGCATGCTGTACGCCGTCGGCAATATCGATCCGATCGGACGGGCCGCGGTCATGTCGCGCGGGATCGTCGGCGATCGCGGTGGGGTGCCGGTCGTGGCCTCGCCGCTGCTGAAGCAGGCCTTCTCCCTGGTCGACGGGCATTGCCTGGACGACGAATCGGCGATGCTGCCGGTGTACGCGGTGCGCGTGGACGACGGCATCGTTTCGATTTCCAACGAGCCGGTCGCCACCGCGCTCGCGTCCTCGGATGGATGAACGCCAATGACAACAGTTGACGCGGGCGCGAGCCTGGCCGGATTCACGGTGGGCATCACGGCCGCCCGCCGGGCGGAGGAATTCGCCACGCTGCTGGAACGCCGGGGCGCGAACATCGTTTCCGCACCGGCCATCCGCATCATCCCCTTGGCCGACGACAACGAGCTGGAGCGGGTGACCCGGCAGCTGGTCGCCGACCCGCCGCAGATCACCGTGGCCACCACCGGAATCGGCTTCCGCGGGTGGATGGAGGCGGCCGAGGGCTGGGGCCTCGCCGAGGACCTGCGCGCGACGCTGGGCACCACCCGCATGCTCGCGCGCGGCCCGAAGGCCAAAGGCGCCATCCGCGCGGCGGAACTGCGCGAGGAGTGGTCGCCCGCCTCCGAGTCGTCCGCCGAAGTGCTCGATCACCTGCTCGCCGAAGGCGTGGAGGGCGTGCGCATCGCCGTGCAGTTGCACGGGGCCACCACCGAGTGGGAGCCGGTGCCCGACTTCTGCGAGGTGTTGCGGTGCGCGGGCGCGGATGTCGTGCCGGTGCCGGTGTACCGCTGGGTGCCGCCGGACGACCAGGGGCCGATGGACCACCTGATCGAGGCCATCGTCACCTCCGGCATGGACTGCGTCACCTTCACCAGCGCCCCCGCCGTGGCGTCGATGTTGATGCGCGCCAAGGAAACCGGGCTGCTCGAAGGGCTGCTGTACGCGCTGCGCGGCCGGGTGCTGCCCGCCTGCGTCGGCCCGATCACGGCCGCGCCCCTGGAAGAACTCGGGGTGCCCACCTCGATGCCGGGCCGGGCCAGGCTGGGCGCGCTGGCCCGCCACGTCGCCGAGGAACTGCCCAGGCGGGCCAACCGCATTCACGCCGCGGGCCACATCATCAGCGTGCGCGGCGCCTGTGTGGTGGTCGACGGTCAGGTGCGTCAGCTGGCGCCCGCGCCGATGGCCTTGATGCGCTCGCTGGCCCGCCAGCCCGGCCGGGTCGTCTCGCGCGAGGACCTGCTCGCCGCGTTGCCCGGCGGCGGGGACGACACGCACGCGGTGGAGACCGCCATCGCCAGGCTGCGCGCCGGTCTCGGCACGCCGAAAGCGATCCAGACCGTGGTCAAACGTGGCTACCGGCTCGCGCTGGACCCGGCGGAATGTATCGACAACAACCCACGGCCCACCGCGACAGGAGGACCGCAGGTGCCCGGCGTCGGAATTCCGACCCGGGCACCTCGGTACATCCAGGCTGCGGGGAGCTGGTGACCGCGTCCGCCCTGGTGCTCGTGGCCCACGGGACCCGCAGCACCAAGGGCGTGCAGATGATCGCCGCGCTCGCCGAGGCCGTGACGAAGGAGCTCGGTGCCGGGATTTCGGGGCCCGGCACCGAGACACCGTGGGTGCGTACCGCCTTCGTAGACGTGCTCGGTCCATCCCCCTCGGAAGTGCTGCGCGATCTGGTGACCCCGGCCGGGGAATCCGTGCCTGCGGTGGTGGTTCCGGCGTTCCTGGCCTCGGGATATCACGTCTACCAGGATGTGCCGCGCGAGGTCGCCGAGAGCGAGCATCCCGCGGTGACGGTCACGCCGGCCATGGGGCCGGATCCGGCGCTGGCGCGGATCATGGCGATGCGTCTGCGCGCGGCGGGCTGGCGGCCGGGTGACGCGGTGGTGTTCGCCGCCGCCGGCTCATCGGACGCCCGTGCGCGTCAGGACGTGCGGCGCGCGGCCGCACTGCTGGCCGAATGCCTGGGTGTTCCTGTTCGCATCGGCTATGTCGCGACCGGTGCGCCGCGCGTGCCGGACGTCGTCGCGGAATCGCGCGCGGCGGGGGCTGAGCGGGTGTTCGTCGCCTCGTATCTGCTCGCGCACGGCCTGTTCCAGCAGCGTCTGCACGAGTCGGGCGCCGACGGCGTCGCCGAGCCCATCGGCGTGCACCCGGCGGTGGTCCGGTTGATCGCCGAACGCTACCGGTTGGCCGCGGGCGAGCTGGTGCGGGCGCGGGTTCGCTGAGCATCGGCGGTCCACCGAACATCGGTGCGGCGCAGGCTGTTCGGCCCGCACATCCGGTGGCCGTTCGGCCTCGTCGAAGTCACGGCGTCGTCCGACCCGGCGCGGAAGGCTCGACCGATCACCGACGCCTTCTGCCGGTGGCGTAGACATTCGTCGGTCCGGAAGCGACGAACTGCGACCAGGTCTGCGTGCCGTCGGGATGATCCGGACAGGTGTTCACTCCCGCTCGGAAGGCGTTGGCGACGCGGCCGAACACCGGCAGCCGCACGACTCGCCGCGGCCGCTGCCGGGCGGCGCGCCAGACCTCCGTCAACTGCGCCAGGGTGAGCACTTCCGGACCGCCGAAGTCGGGCGCACGGCCGAGCGGCTCGCCGACGGCCACCTCGGCGACTCGGCGCGCCACGTCGGCGGCGGCCACCGGCTGGAAACGGAAGCTCGGCGGCAACGGCGCCACCGGCCATTTCTCGACGGTCCGCAAGACCGCCGCGATCAGCTCGTGGAACTGGGTCGCCCGCAGGATGGTGTGCGGCACGCCGCTGTCGACGACGGCTCGCTCACAGGCCAGCTTGTTGCGGTAGTACCGGAACGGGATCCGGTCGATCCCGACGATCGACACGTAGAGCAGGTGCCGGACCTCGCGCGCGTGCCGCAGCAGATGCTCGGTCTGCTCGAGGTCGGCCCTACCCGCCCGGCGGGCATCCGAGGCCGCGTGGACGATCACTTCGGTCCCGCTTACCGCCTCCGCCACACCTACACCGGTCCGCAGGTCGCCGACGTGCGTGCCCGCCCCGGGGCGACGCGACAGCACCCGTACGTCATGGCCCGCCGCACGCAACCGGTCGACCACGAGCCTGCCCAGCGCGCCGGTTCCACCCGTGACGAGAATCTTGGTCATGGACCACTTCTACCGCCCGAGTTCGCCGGCGCGCAGGAGGTCCCTGTCGGACGGTGCGTCGCCCAGATGTACCCGACGATCAGCTGGCCGCATCCTGGCGGGCTACCTGTGATTCGCGAAGCGCTGGGCGAGACGTCGTCGCAGTTCCATGCCGATGTCGCTCCGACATGAGTGCTCGGGCGACACGACTTGTCTCCCAGACCTTTTTCGCCGCGATGGGTGCTCGGTCACCGCGGACTTGCTCATCTTCGTCCCGGTATCAGCGAAAACAATTGCGAGGCAATGGTTGTCCCTAGTGTCGAGCACCGGTGCGGTGGTTGAATCGGTGTTCGGGGCGAGTGCCGGAGCCCCGAGAATCGGGAGGAGGGGCCTGATGACGGTCGAAGGCGTAGTTCGTGGTGGCGGGCGGCGAACGTCGGCGCCGGATGCTCCGGCGCATGTGGTGGCGCCGGGAGCCCTACATTGTCGTGGCGCGGGCGCGCCGAGTTCTCGCGTCGACGGACGCGACCGGCGACGTCTCGGTGGCGGGATAGCGCTGGCGAACCCGTCAGGACGCGTGGCGCCGTGGTGAAAGTGGCGCTGAGACGGCGGACCACACGCGCGGATACCGGCTACGGCGCGTTCCTGTCCTACAGCGGCGATCGGGACCGGGCGGTGCTCCCGCTGGTCCAGAACGCGATCGAGAAGTTGCCACGCCCGTGGTACCGCTTCCCGCGCATGCGCATCTTCCTCGACTACAGCGGCGTCTCGATCGGTCCTGGACTGGAAGACAAGATCGTCGCAGGTCTGTCGCGGTCCCAGTGGCTGGTCGTGGTGGCTTCACCCGAGGCTGCCCGCTCCGAGTGGGTGGACCGCGAAATCGAGTGGTGGCTGGCGCATCGATCTCCCGAGACGATATTGCTGGTCCTCAGTGCCGGATCCCTGTTCTGGGACGAAGAAGCCGGAGATTGGGACCGGGCGCGCTCGACCGCGCTGCCGCCACGCCTGTTCGGGGTCTTCGCGTCCGAACCCGTGTACAAGACGATCAAGTGGCGTGCGGACGCGAACGGAGTCCCGCGTCCGGACATCGACGCCATCGCGATCGGCATCGCCGCGGTGATTCGCGGCGTCTCCGAGGCGGACCTCAAATCCGAGGGCTATCAGCAGACCAAGCGAAACTTGCGCGTGGCGAACATCGCCATCGGCGCATTGGTCATGCTGCTGGTCGCCGCGCTGGTCGCGGCGTTCATCGCCTGGGTGCAGAGCAACCGCGCCGAGGAGCAGGCCAGAATCGCCACGGCGCGGCTCATGGCCTCGGTCGCCGACACCAGGACGGCCACCGATGTCCGCGCGGCCCTGCTGCTGGCCGTCGCGGCGTACCGCCTCGACCCGAGCCCCGCGCACCGTGCCGCCCTGCTGCGCGCGAATCTGGCCAGTCCGAAAGTCGCTCGTTACGTTGCGGCGCCTGCGGAGGTCACGGCCTTGCAGAGCAGCGCCGACGGTCGAACCGTCGTTGCCGGGCTCGCCGACGGACAAGTCGTGACATGGGCGCAGGGAGGCTCGGCGACGACCTCGGTCG
The DNA here is from genome assembly GCF_001612785.1 of Nocardia beijingensis NBRC 16342. GTDB lineage: Bacteria > Actinomycetota > Actinomycetes > Mycobacteriales > Mycobacteriaceae > Nocardia > Nocardia beijingensis. The sequence continues at coordinate 15,566 of NZ_BDBC01000075.1, read as the reverse complement.
CGCGTTTGCCCGGCGAGATCCGCTCGCTGGCCGTCGCCGCGGACGGCCGGACGGTTCTCGCCACGGATGGCGCCTCGATCACACTGTGGGGCAGCAACTCCGATCGGCCGGACTTGAGCGTGCCCGACGCGAGCGAAGTCGATGTCGTCGCCGTATCCGCGTCCGGGAAGTTCGGTGCGGTCCATCGCAAGGAGACCAAGGCGGTGGAAGGCACCCCGGGGACGGTCGACATCATCGACAATGCCGCTGGACGGGTTCTCTCGTCACATCCGATCGAACGCGCGGTGACGAGCATGGTGTTCACCGACGACACGGCGTTGCGTCTCCTCGAAACCGGCGGCAAGGTACGGCAGATCTCGCTTCGCGGCCGCGCCGACCTGGATCTTTCACCTCTCGACACCGACAACGCCTGTGGCAACGGCCAGGACGTCGGGGAATTGTCGCCCGACGGGTCCTCGTTCACCTGCGCCGTCTTGCCCGGCATTCCGGTGCCGGTTTTCCGGCTGCCTCCGACTCCGAGCGCTGTGCGCCCAGAGCCCGGATATGTGGGCGTCGCGATGCCGAGGCGATCGGCTCCCGCCGTGCTCAGCCACTCGGCGCGGATAGCAGCGGTGCCAAGTGCCGACGCCGGGTTCTATGTAGGGCCCGTCACCGGCGAGCCGAGGCCTCCCGAGCCGCCGCCGCTGATCACCGGTACTGCCGTCGACTTCGACCGGAAGCTACTGCGTTTCCTCGGAACCTCCGAGACGCAGCTGGTTTCGGCGTCCGGGCGACTGATCACCTTGTGGGATCTCGCGCAGCGCGACCGGCTGGCGAAATCTATTCCAGTGCCGATCGTCAAAGGATGCAATAACTGTCCGCCCAGCTTGTCGCTGTCCCCGGACGGACGCACCGCGGTGATCACCGGCAAGGCCAAGGACCCGGATGGTTCGGCGCTGGACAACGACGTCGTGATCCTGCAGCAACTCGGGCCGGACTCATCCCGGCAGCTCTCCATACCAGGCCTGTCCGGTGTTCCTGCGTGGCGCGCGGATGGCGCCATGTTGGCTATCGCCGCGAATCCGGCGCTCGGGAACGAACAACGCGTATCCGCCTACCGGCCACAGGTCGAGACTCCATTCGAGGTGGCGGTCCTGTCCTCACCGCCGCCGCATGTCAGCGTCGCGGCGGCGGGAGTGTCGTCCTCGTCACCGACCGCGGTTTCTGTGGACAGCAGTGGACGGGCATATCTGCACAACCTGGCCACCGGCCACATCGATACGGAATTCATTCCGCTGGGTGGCGCCGTGGACACCCTCCCTGTCGCGGAAGCGGGGATCGACGCGACCGGAGAGTTCTTGGTCATGCGCGACGCCGACCATATATCGGTCTACGACTTGTCGGGGAAGCAGGACACACACGACATCGACGGCAAGGACGTGCAGGCGGTGTTGTTCGCCGGGCCGCATCTGCTGATCCGCCGGGAAGACAGCATCGAGATATGGGATCGGACCGGCTCGCATCGTGAGCGGACGATCCCTTTCCGCAGCACTCGGGACGCCTCCGCTCAGCTCGCCGCCGCGGCGGACGCGACCGTAGTCGCCGCGAAAGACCAAGCGGGCTATATCACTCTCTTCACCGACGGCACGAATCTGGGTGAACTCGAGCCGGATTCCATCTGGCACGTCGCATCCGCCGTCGCCTTGTCCGCTGACGGACGGTATCTCGTGACGGTGAATCCCGGTCCAAAATTCTCCGGCGGCGTCGATGGAACGCTGACCGTACGGGATATCTCACCGGAGGGCCTGATTCGGACCGCTTGCGCGCACGCAGGCGCCGATCTCACCGACACCGAATGGAGCGCCTTGATGGGGGTTGCGCGGCCTGCACGAGCTCGCTGTCCTTAGGGCGTCCTCCACTGCTGTTGCCCACTGAGCGTGACCGACTCCTTCACTGGTTACCGGTGGTCGGCAGGCCAATCCTGGCCGCCGTTCCCGCGCGGTCGGGCGGTACAGGCGAGCGGGTGAACGACGCGCGGTAGCTGCTCGGCGGCACTCCGACGTGCCGGATCATGTGCTGACGCAGCGACTCCGCCGAGCCGATGCCGCTGTGCCTTGCCACCTGGTCCATCGGCAGCGTGGTGGATTCCAGCAGTTCCCTGGCGCGTTGCAGGCGCTGGTGCAGCAGCCATTTCCGCGGGCTGAGGCCGGTTTCCTCGTGGAAGCGGCGGGTGAGCGTGCGCACACTGGTGCGGGCGTGGGCGGCCAGGTCGTCCAGCGACAGCGGTCGGTCCAGACGGCGCAGCGCCCAGGCGCGGGTGTCGGCGAGTGTCACGCCGTTCTCCGCGGGTAGGGGGGCATCCACGAATTGCGCCTGCCCGCCGGGGCGCACCGGGGTGACGACGGCGGTGCGGGCGGCGGCGTTCGCGACGGTCGCGCCGTAGTCGGCGCGGATCAGATGCAGGCACAGGTCTATCCCGGCCGCCGCGCCCGCGGCCGTGGTGATCGGACCGTCTTCGATGAACAGCGCGTCGCTGCGGACCGACACGTCCGGGTGGTTCGCCGCCAGTTCGTCGGCGAGAGCCCAATGCGTGGTGGCGGTGCGACCGGAGAGCAAACCTGCCTGCGCCAGCACGAAGGCGCCGCTGCAGATCGAGGTGACGCGCTTGCCCGCGGCCACCGCGCCGCGCAGGGCGGTGAGCGTGGCCGCGTCCGCGTCGGCGCGGCTGCCCGTGCTCGGCACGATGACGATGTCCGCATCCTCGATCGCCTCCAACCCCCGGGAGACCACCACGTCGAATCCACCCAGCCCTGCGGGAAGCACACCGGGCACGGCGGTGCACACGACGACGCGGTAGCCGGGCTCGCCGTCCACCATCGCCGCGCCCAGCACCGTTTCCGGCATGGCCAGGTCGAAAGCCTTCACCGGAGGAACCGCGACGACGGCGACAGTCTGCATGGCCTGATCCTTGGGATAGTTGGCAATCCGGCCAGTAGCCTACCCCGCCGCGCCACGGCAGGCTGAGTAGCACGCGATCGGCGAACGGCGCGCACGGTGCCCATGATCGCGTGAATCGCATTGTCGTAGAGAGGAAGTCGCATGCCTTCGCATGTCATCGTCGGACGTGGCGCGACCGCTTCGGCCACCGCCGCGCTACTGGCCGAGTCCGGCGATCGGGTACGGATCGTCAGCCGCAGCGGTGCCGGCCCCGAGCACCCGAACATCGAGCGAGTCGCCCTGGACGCTCTGGACACGGCCGCGCTGGCCGCCGTCGCCGAGGGCGCCGAAACACTGTTCAACATGGCGATGCCCGCCTATCACACCTGGCCGGAAATGATTCCGCCGCTGTTCGGCTCCATTCGCTCCGCCGCCGAGCGGACCGGCGCGAACTACGTGATGCTCGGCAATCTCTATGGTTACGGCCCCGCCGACGGGCCGGTCACCGAGCAGTCGCCGCTGGCGGCCACGGGGCCGAAAGGGCAGGTTCGCGCCCGCATGTGGCGGGAAGCCGAAGAGGCGCACCGGGCGGGCCGGGTGCGCGTCACCGAAGTTCGGGCATCGCAGTTCATCGGCGCCGGCGCTGTCTCGGTGTTCTCCTTGCTCGCTCAGCCCAAGATCTCGGCCGGACAGTTGGCGTTGCTGCCGCAGGAACTCGACCTGCCGCACCCCTACACCGCGATCGGCGACGCGGCGGCGGCAGCGGTCGCGGTGGCCCGCGACGAGCGCGCGTGGGGGCGTGCGTGGCATGCGCCGGTCATCACCGCCACCGTGCGAGACCTGGCCGGGCGATTCGCGGCGGCGGCCGGGGCGCCGGAGCCGCGGCTGGCGGTCATGACCGATCGCGAACTGACGCTGCTCGGCCTGACCGACCCGTTCTGGGCCGAGCTGTTCGAGACCTACCACATGTCGCACGCGAGCTTCACCGTCGACGACTCCGCCATCCGGGACACGTTCGGCCTGAAGGCATCCGATCCGAACGAGGTGTTCGCGCAGGTCGTGCGCGCGGCCCGAGCCTGACGCGGCTGGGCAGTTCGACGCTGCGCATCCGGTCACGCTACCGCGTCGTCCGGCGGGCCGGGGCACTCGTCGAAGAATGGCGGCCGTAGGAGCCCGTGCACGGGACAGCCCGGCTCGTTACGGGTTCCACGGGTCGAGGCCGCCCTCGGGATCGAGGTGGTCGAGATTGGCGACGCGTCTGGCCGAGCGCATCAGGGCTTCCCGGGTCATGTTGTTCGGGTTCGCGTAGTACTCGCGGGCGGCCTCCTGGTGCATGGTCGCGACCCGGTGGCCGATCGCCCACCGGGTGTCCCGGCCCGCGTTGTCCCACTCGTCCGGGGTGATCGCCGCTCGCAGTGCGCGGTCGGAATGCCAATTCCGCTCGACCCGCCGCACGAACGCGTGATCGATGTTCGCGTTGGGTGCGGGCGCGTTGCTGTGCCGGACGAAGCTGTCGGCCGCGATCACCGCCTGGGCGGCGAAGGCGTCGCGGGCCTCGTGGTCGACATGGTTGTCCACCGCCCACGCCGCCGCGATCGCCTTCTGCAACGGGGCGAAACTGTACGGGTTCTGCGACGCCGTCGACTCCTGGACGGAATGTGCCGTGAACGCATGGGTGACCATCTCGTGGGTCGCGCCGGAGGACAGCAGCACGGCATGTACGCGCGAATCGGGAACCTTGTTGTCGCGCAGTACCTTCAACGCCCGTGAGACACCGAGCTGGGTGTGTATGCCCCCGACCGACTGGGCCGCGTCGATCGCGACACCTCGCCAGTTGGTCCGGGCCAGCTGATGCTCGACGTATCCCGCCTCGCGGCTGGCGAGGATCCTTCTGGTGGAGCGTTCGATCGTCCTCCTGGTGCCGGAGAGCGGATTCAACGGATTGACCCGCCCGCCGGCCAGCCACGCCGTCACCGGCGAGGAGTTGACGGTGTTGAGCGTGGCGAGCGTGGTCACCCACCCCATGCCGGGCGCGGACTTCCCACCGCCACCGCCGCCACCCATCCCGAGGGCGGTGCCGCCGCTCGCCGACTTGCCCGCACTGCCCTGCATCGCGAGCGCGAATCGGTTGGCGATCCACTCGTTGCCCCGGCTGAGGCCGCTGCTGAGGCGTTTGAGCTGGAACACGGCGACGATCTCGACGGTGCCCGCGATGATGATCACGGCCATGACCTGCCCGCGCGCCTGCGCGAACAGATTGCCCATGAACAACACGTAGACCCCGAGGAAGATGGTGTACGTCGTCATGCGCGCCGCCGCGACGAAACTGTCGACGATATTGCGCACCAGGAACGTCTGCGTCGGGCCGTACACGAATCCGCCCGCGGCGAAGCCGAAGATCGACATGAACCCGTGATAGATCGTGTCCAGCGCGGCCTTGATGACCTTCATGCCGAGATACATCGCGAAGGCCAGCAGGATGCCGCCGCAGACCAACAGCATCAACCCGGTGGCGACCTGCCCCATGGAGGGATTCTCCGCCTTCGCGTGCGCGGCGGTGTCGCCGCAGGATTTCAGACCGCTGATCACCCGGGAGTCGTCGCCTGCCGCCACCCCCGACGACCATGCCGATCGGCAGGCGGGCCGCTGGTCGACGGTGTGCCCGAAATTCCACACCTGGAGCGGCTGCCGGGCGAAATTGTCGGCCAGATCGCTCTGCATCGTCGCGACCAACTGGGTCGGGTTCGGGTCGGCGTTCCCGTTCAGTCCGGCGGCCACCGAGATGCCGAGGTCGCGGCCCTGCGCCAGCAATCCGTGCGAGGACAGCACGTCCGCCAAGGGCTCGGCCAGGAACAACGGACCCAGCAGCGCGACGCCGACCATCGTCACCACCTGCATGGTCGCCTTGGCGTGGTAGCCGCGCGCGATGAACCATCCGACGCAGACCGCGCCGATGGTGGCCGCCGTGACCAGCATGATCGGTGTCGCGATCTGCGCGGTGAGCGCGTCGGCCACGCCGTGCAGGGCCGAACTGAACATGTCCAGCCACCGGAAGCTCAACGCGTAGCCGATCAACCAGATCGCCGTCGTCACGATGGCTATGTAGCCGATGAACTCCAGGCCGAGCACGGCCCACAGAATGGTGGTGCGCGGCTTCAGCAGGCTTTCGTCACCGGTGGCGAACCGGTAGTCCGACAGCGGGATGCCCGACGAGTCGTGGATGTTCATCCAGCTGAGACCGTCGATGCCGGAGGTACCGGACGTGCCGCCCGCCGCGTCCTGGGCGAAGGCCAGCGCACCGAGGAAGCCGGGGAAGACGAAGAGCGCGAAGACGGTCAGCGCGAGCCAGAACAACCGTCGCCGCCAAGCGCTCGTCCCGGAAAGCGGCCGTCGGCGGGGAGCGCCGATGCGCGATACCGCTGTGGGGAACTCGCGGGGGACTCCGATCGAATGCCGCTCGGTCGAACTGAGGCGGGCAGTGCGTGATCGCACCGCCTGGAGGCAGATGTGCACGAAAGGGTCCTTCGTCCCGTCTCTGGGGCGCGATCTATGGCGACTACCGAAACGGGTTGCGCGCGAACGCCGATGGCATCTCGCCTCCGTCTCACGCCTGTATTACAGACAGGGACGGAAACGACCGCTTGAACGTCCAATGACATCCAGGAGGCTCGGGAGTGTACGTACGTGCCTTTTCCGCCTACTTGTCATTCCGGCGGAAGTCATTGGGATACAGGGTGTTTGAATGCGCGCGGCCCATGCCGGTCACATGCCGCGTCATCGGCGTGTGCCGTGGGCGACGACCGGACGAGGACACGCGGCCGTTTCCGGTCGCCGGATCGCCCAACTTGTCGGACACCGGGTGAACAATGCCGTCATGGCATACGACGAGGAGCTGGCCGAGCGCATCCGGGAACTGATCCCGCCGGGCCCCGAGCTCACCGAGCGGAAGATGTTCGGCGGCCTGGCCTTCTTGATCGGCGGCAATTTGGCGGTGGCCGCCAGCGGGCAGGGCGGGCTGCTGGTGCGGGTCGATCCCGACGAGGGCGAGCGGCTCGTCGGTGACGCGGTGCAGCCCATGGTCATGGGCGGGCGCGAGATGGCAGGCTGGCTGCGGGTCACTGCCGTCGACGACGACGAAGCGCTGCGGGAATGGGTCGAGCGCGGCGTCGCCTACGCCCGGACCATCCCGCCCAAGAAGAAATAGCCCTGATCAGGCCCTGACCTGCCGCCGGAACAGCACGCGGTCGAATTCGCGGCCGTACTCGTCCACCGCCACCACGTCCATCTCGCTGGCGAACACGCCCGGCCGGACGTCGACGCGCAGGAACGAGTAGTTGCGGAAGCGGACCCGTGACCACGGCGCGGCTTCGTCCTGCTTGCCGCCGCCCGGCGTCCACACATAGCTGTTGGGCACCGAGGTGTCGGCCAGCTCGTTGCCGCGGAAGGTCTCCTGCGATCCGGGCTGGAATTCGTAGCGCGGGCGTCCGCCGCCGCCCACCGTGTAGTAGACGGTGCCGTCGGTCTCCGGGTAGACGATCGAGTTGTCGCCCGCGACCTTCGTCGCCTGTCCGCCGCGCAGCGGATCGGTGCGCTCGTAGACGTGGTTGTGGCCCTGCAGGACCAGGTCCACTTGGTAGCGGTCGAACAGCCCGACCCAGGCATCGCGCACGCCGCCGTCGCTGGCGTGCGATTCGGTGGTCGAATACGCGCAGTGATGGAAGAAGCAGACGATGAAGTCGATGTCGGGGTCGGCGCGGTGGGCAGCAAGGGTGCGCTCCACCCAACTGGTCTGCGCCCCACCGGAATACCCGCTGTTGGCGCGGATCTCGTAGGTGACGTCGTTGGCGTCCAGCGAGAGCACCGCGACGTTGCCGTAGGTGAACGTGTACGCCGACGGGCAGCCCGCCGGACCGTTGCCGGGGAAGTCCAGGCGCGCCAGATGCCCGCCGTAGCCGTGGTCGCCGTAGGTCGCCTCCATGTCGTGGTTGCCGGTGGCGAACATCCACGGCGTCTGGGCGGCGCTGGACTCGATGGCGTTGAGGTAGACGTCCCAGACGTACGGGTTGTATTTGTCGAAACCGCTCGCCGGTCGCGTTCCGTGCGGGGCGAACTGTCCCGGTTTGCCCGCGCCGGACGGGTCGGCGTAGGCGATGTCGCCTGCGAGGATGTGGAAGTCCGGCCGGGCGGCGGCGATCTGACGCAGCACATTGCTCGCGTGCGGCGCGGCGGGATCGTTGTCGGCCTTGTAGTACTTGTCGTCGTAGTCGCCGGGAGCGACGCCCTCCGGCAGCGCCGGGGTCTCGTCGGTGCCCTGGTCGCCCATCATGGTGAAGCGGAACGGAAGGACCGAGGGGCGTGCGCTCGGCATCGCGGGCGCGGCGGCGCGGATGTCGCCGGCGAATCCGTCGGAGGTCCGCCAGCGGTAGAAGTGCGGTACCCGTCCGGGCAGGCCGTCCACCGGCGCGTGGACGTAGAACTGTTCGGCCGCGAGCACGCCGCCGTCGGCGGTGGGCAACTGGGTGAGCAGGTTGCGCACCTCGGCCTCGACCGTCGCACCCAGCGCCGGTGTCGGGCCGTGGTCGAGATACACCGCGGCGCCCGCCGGACGCCGCGAGAGCTGCGCCGCGAATCGCAATTGGCTGGCCGCGTCCGGCCCGAAGGCGACGCGGCGTCCACCCACCGCGAGCTGCGCCTCCTCGGCGTAGGCGCGCCTGCCGAACGGCGTGGTGCCGACCGCGGCCACCGCTGCCGCCGCGGCCGCGCCACGCAGGATGTTGCGCCGCGACACCGGGCGGCGGCGCAGGTAGGCGCGGTGCCATTCGTGCTGCTCGGCCATGGTCATGTGGGCAGCGAGACGGCCGGGAATTCCGGTGTCCGGAATGTCGCCTGCTGGATTCAGCGGTGTGGACGGCATATCGCAGATGCTGTACCGGGCGGGCGCGCCGAGCAACTCGGCGTCGCGCCGCGGGCGGGAATACCTCGTGAACAGTGGGTTTCGCTATTCCTGTTCCGGCGATTGCTTCGAATCCGGGAGAGGGCCTGGGGAGAACGGGGAGACCAGCGAAGCGCTCCACGGAAACTCCGGCGCGTCCGGCCGCGCTGACCCGGCGGCAGCCGACAGCGGTTCGTTGTTCCCGGTCAGCCTGAGCACCGTGCGCTCCATGGCGGGCAGGATTTCGGCGATGTCGAGATCGGCGTGCGCGAAGCGGCCGATCAGCGCGTAGATCATGTTGGTCAGCACCAGCGCGATGTCGGCGGTGTAGTCCGGATCGAGATCGGCGAGCAAGGCGCTCGCGGCGGGCAGCACGGCGTCGAAGCCTTGCCCGTCCAGTCGCCGGCCACCGGGGCCCGAGCGCGCGCGATAGTAGGCTTCGAGCATCCGGGGATTTCGTTCCCACGGCTCGAACACGTAGCGCAGCAACCGCATCAGGCCATCGGCCAGTGCCTCGCCCTCGATGCGCGGGGCCGGGGTGGCGTAGGTATTGGTCGCCATCCATCGCTCGACGGCGGCGAGCATGAGATCGTCGCGGGTGGGGTACCGCTTGTAGACCGTGGCCAGCGAGACGTGCGCGTTCCGGGCGACCGCGCGCAACTGGACGGCGTCGTAGCCGTCCGATTCGAGCATCGACACCACGGCGTCGAGGATGTTCGCCGTGGAATCCGCTTCGTCTGTCCGGGCCACGTACGTACGGTAATCCAGGATCGCGGCGCGGGTGCTCGTCACCACGGCGGCGTTGGGCGAACGCGTGTTCCGATGCCGCCGCCGTGGCTAAGCTGCCAGGATGACGCTCTTTCTCCGCGTCGCCGCGGTGCCGGTCGCGCTCGCCGGTGCGCTGGTGAGCGCGGCGCCCGCCGACGCGACGCCCGGTAGCGACATCACCGCCGTCACCCTCGGCCAGGCGCAGATACCCGCCGGGCTGGTGCCGTTCGTGGCGGGCACCGATCTGGTCGTTCGCGAGATCACCATCGGCCCCGGCGGCTCCACCGGTTGGCACTACCACCTCGGCCCGGTCTTCGGTTTCGTCCGTTCGGGCACGCTCACCCACCCCGGCCCCGACTGCGACGCTCCGGTCTTCCGCACCGGCGAGTTCATCTACGAACCGGCGGGTGAATGGAATGTGCACATCGGCCGGAACCTCGGCGCGGAGCCGCTCGTCCTCGACGTCGTCTACGCCCCGCCCACGGGCGAACCGCTGTTCGTCGACGCACCCGCCCCGGCCTGCGCGTAGGACCGGTCGGTCGCGATTGCGGCGGCTGCGCGATGGCGTCCGGACAGCGGCGGTCGGGCGATCCGGCGGCGCGGGCACCGTAATGGTGTCGGCATCACGCAGGAATTCGACCGGTGCCGGTCCCAGGGTCACCGATCGTCGGGATGGGCCGGTGCCCCGAGTAGCCAGCGCCAACGCGGCAGTTCGGTGATTACCGTGACGACCGTCAGCGTCGTGACGACGACGGCCGCCCATGCGGGCCATGCGGCCCAGGACGCGAGCACGGCGGCGGCGAGTTGGAGAACGACGAGACCGATGGTGACTACGCCGGGGACAGGGATGAGGACCTGCCTCTTGTCGCCAGGGGTGGCGAAGAGAGTCGGCAGCCCGATGAGCAGGACCAATGCCGCGACCGCGAGCGCGACCGAGTGATCGGCCAGTGCCCATGGGGTGGCGATCCAGGCGATCAGTTCGGTGGTGAACCGCAGAATCGAGGCGATACGTCCCTGGTCTGTGAGGTTCGGCGAGGTGGTGGGCCGGGTGGACATGACGACAGCGTGTCATACCAGCTGGTCTGGAACGCTCGATGCTCCCAGTGGTGAGGAGGCGGCGACGTCAGCTACGCCATACAGCAGTGAACTCGTACCACGGGCCACCGAGGTGGGTTGCGGTGAAGTCGTCGAATCCAACCGGTGTGCCATGAGGTGAGTACGCCCACCCACTGCTCACCGTGAGCCCGAGGCCGCCATCCTCGATGAAGTAGACGGTTCCGTCGGGGTCCTTCCTTACAGAGCTCAGGTCGAACCGGCCGATTTCGACATGGGAGCGTGAAGCTTCCGAACTCGCCAGCAGGTCAAGGGCCACCTGCTCGAACTGCGGACGGGTGTCTTCGAACGACGGGCGGGGCAGGAGCGAAATTGTGCCTGCAACAGCGAGAATCAGCGCGGGCGCAGCCGCGATCCACCATGACCGTGTTCGGCCTCTACCTACGACATACAGCGTGCGGACCGCCCATACCGCACCGCAGATGAGGAGCACGAGTACGGCCGCAGCGCCGGACAACAGCGGATCAACCCAGGCCAAGGAGCCGTAGCGGGACGGCCACCAGTCGTAGTAGACGCACACCAACACAACGACTGGAACGAAAGTGAATGCCAGGTGAATCGGCCCAGGAGCCCTGTTCGGCTCAACCTGTTCGACCAATGCCCGGACAAGTGGCTCCCGGTTGCTCACCGGACCAAAAGTACCGCGCCGCAGCGGTCTCGAACACCGGCACAGGGACGGCCGCGGATTCTCGAACGTGCCCTAATTGTGGCTCGAGACCGGGATCGGCGGCTGTGCGTCGACGGTGTTCCGGGCTCGGCGCGACCGGAGCCGACAGGCGAGGATAGCGATCACCACCGTGAGATAGACCGTCGGCGGAACACCGCAGACGACAGCGCGGCACCACTGCGGCATTCGTTCCACTGCGGCGTTCATGGCCGGGACGTAACTCGGTGCGCCGGTGAGGTCGAGTCGTTGGATTTCGGCGAAAACGACGGTGGTGAACCACATCGAGACGGCGGCGGCACTCGTCGCCGTGGCCGCCGAGAGTACTGGCCGGATACGGGAATGCTCGCGAATCGTGTAGTGCGACAGCAGAATCAGCAGCGGCACGAACCATACCCAGTGATGTCCCCAGGCCAACGGCGGGATCGCGCAGCCGATCAGTCCGGTCACGACCAACCCGAGCAGTTCCTGGCCTAGTCGGTGGGCCGCCCACGCGGCGGCGAAACCGAGTGCCGCCGCGACTGTTACGCACAGCAGCCATATCCAGGTCGGCGCTGCGGCCGGTGCCCAGATGTTCGCCAAGACCCCGTTGATCGATTGGTTGCCCGGATGAGTCACCGGCCCGATCCGATCGGTGTCGCGCACCGCGTGCGACCAATACTCACGAGAGTCCGACGGCGCGACCAGCCAAGCGAACAGCACGGTAGCCGCCGTGGTCGTCAGGGCCGTGGCCGCCGCACGCCACTGTCGCGTGACGAGCAGATATGGCACGAACACGATCGCGGTCAGTTTCACGCCTGTCGCCACTCCGACCGACCACCCACGGAAACGGGCGGATGCGGGCCGCGTCAGATCCCACACGATGATCGCCATGAGCACCAGATTCACCTGGCCCTGCCACAACGTCCCGCGTACCGCCTCGATATCCACCGCGACCGCCGCCAAGCCGAGGCAGAACACCGCGAGGCGCACATCGGCGCGGTAGCCGAGCACCCGCCAGCATCGCCAGATGGTGGCCCACAAGGCGAAACAGGTGATCGCGAACCCTGCGATCCGGGCCATGTCGAACGAGAGCAGCGCCAGCGGAACGAAACACATCGCCGCGAAGGGCGGATAGGTGAACCAGCCACCCGGAGGCACCGGAGCCGCGTACAGCGGGTCCCGATGCAGCAGCTGCAACGCGCCGCTGCGGTAGATCTCCAGATCGCCTTGATTGACCAGCAATCCGAATTGCGGAGCCGCCCACAACGGGACCAACACCGCCTGCACGATCAGCGCGCACACGCCACCCGCGAGCGCGAGCACCACCCAGCGAGTCGACACCGCGATTTCATCCACACCGTCACTGCGCAAGCCGCACCCCCGGATCGTCGGCCGGAACGAAACGTTCGCGACAAACGCTAGCAAGCACGCCGACCGCTTCGCAGCAGCACACGCTTGGAGTCATCGGGGGTCGCGTATTGGGAAGCGGCGCTTGCCGTCTCGCGTCAACAATGGGGCAAGCGGTGATGGACGTAACGGTTGACCGATCGGTTTTTCTCGGTGCCCGAGCCGGGTCAGGCGTACGGCCACATCGTGTGGGTGAATCGCAACAGTCGGGCAGGTAGGTCTACTTGTCCGAGTCGCCGCAGGGATCCGGCGCAGCTTCTGGCTCGCGGTTCGCGCCGCCGCGCCAGCTGCGGTATCCGCGGTGCGCGGCGAAGGCTCCGATGATCGCGGTGGCGCACCAGACCGCGATGGCGGTGTAGGCCAGCGGGGCCGACAGGTCGCCGATGGACGCGCCGAGCGCGGTGTAGACGAAGGCGCGTGGGGCCGATCCGATGAACGCGCCGACGGCCATCTGCCACAGCGGAACTCCGAACGCGCCGAACACATACGACGCGAGCGCATCCGAGATGCCGGGCACGAAGCGCTGGCCGACGACGGCCCACAAGCCGCGCCGCTCGATCTGCGCATCGATGCGCTCGGCGCGTTCCGCCCCGAGCAATCCGCGCGCGCTTTCGCGGCCCGCCCGCCGCCCGAGGAAGCTGGTGATGATCGCCGTGCCCACCGCCGAGCCAAGCGTCACGAACGTCCCGACCAGCGGACCGAACAGCAGACCGCTTCCCGCGGCCAGCATCGGGCCGGGCACGAAGATGGCGCCGAGCACCGCCGAGGCGACAAGATAGGCGAACGGGGCCGCGGGTCCGGTCGCGGCGATCGCGTCCCGCACGCGTTCGACGTCGATCACTCCGGCGACGGCGACCAGATAGAACATCCCGAACAGGAACACGACGAACAGCGCCAGCCGCGCGATGTGCCGCCGCCGTTCGGTGCGAAAGGAGCCGTCGTTGTCCGTCATGCTGCCCGCAATCCTGCCTCGAGCTGGCCGGACGTTCGCGTCGAGGGCGCAGAGTGCCCGCCGCCGGAGTACGGGGGCACGATCACGAAGCGGGGCTCTACGGTTTGAGCTATCGGCGGTGGCCGACCGGGGTGTGAATCCCGAATCTCCGCGCTTCTGTGGAAACCCGGTCGCGAACCGGCGGGGTCTGTACCCGGTTTCCTGCGCCTGGTCAGGGGCGCACTGTTCAGCTGGTGGGCGTGCGACTGGTGATCGAAGGAGCCGCCGTCGATTCAGGGTTCCAGATACAGTCGTTCGTTCGGTAGGCGGTTTGCCGCTGGTGTCGGTGATCGCTACGGTCACCGAATCGGTGTAGCGGCGGGTCTGGTGTTCCTGGAGGAACAGCAGGGCGGCGGTGAGGCAGGCGACGAAGTCGAAGCGCATGCCGTGCAGGAATATGGACAGGCGGACATCGGGTTCGTCGGGGCGTGGGGATGTCACGGGCGCTCCGATTCGCGGTCGCGGAAGTAGCGGAAGCCGTCTCGGCTCACGATCACGGCGGCGACGAGGGTGGAGCAGGTGCGGTAGTCGCAGTCACAGTGCAGGTCGAGGGCTCGTATCGCGTTCTTGCGGCCGGACACCGGCCAGTGCGGGTTGTCGTGGGCGAACCGGGACCGCACTGGACGCGGCCGATCGGTGCGGAAGGGGACGATGACGCGGTCATCGAGCACCGGGCACCGCCCTGAGCCCTCGACGGCGGTTCGGCATCTGATCAGCCCATGCGCGAATGCCTTCCAGCACGACGCGCCCCGACGACCGGTACGGTCCGCGCGGCGGCACTATCCACTGGCGAATCGCGCCGGACGAGGCAGTGGGCGAGGGCAGCGCGATCGTCGCTCCGCACCGGGACACGCTCACGTCCAGCCGGAACAGTTCCGCGAACAGCCGGTCGTCCTCGGGCAGGTCCGCGACGACGAGAAACGTCCAGCGCCCCGAACGCGGGTGTGCCACAACGGGTCCGAGTGAAGCGCTCCGGCTCTGCATATGAGCTTTCACGGCTTGCCCCAGGCGGGTGGGCATCGTCACCCCGGACACGTACCCAGCTCGCAGGACGATCCGCCCCAACTCGGGCGGGTCGATCACCGCGGGTAGATCGCACTCGCGCCGATAGTACTGACACCTGGATCGCGGTGTGTCCCCGAACGATTGCATCGCCATCTGCGCTCCCCTCAGATCTGTTGCTGGTCATGCGCCCAAAGTCGGAGAGGTCTCCCCGGTCGGGAGAAATCGCTCTCGCCAAGACGCGGGGTAAGCAGACGAGAAGTGCTTGGTCCTGGGAGAAGGAATGTGGGAACCCAAGAAAGACAGCCCATTTCCCAGCAGGTTGCCCACGGGAGGTGTCACCATTTCCCCGACAGGGAACTCGGACGACCTCGGGAGGGAAGGCTTGTCAGAGGACGAGACCGGCAGCACGCTGCCGCGTCGCCAACTCGGCCGCCATCTGCGCGACGCGCGAGAAGCGCTCGGCATGACCTTGATCGAATCCGCGAAGCTCATGGAGTGGGGCAAGAGCACGCTGCAACGTCTGGAGAAGGGGCAGACGGAGAAGATCAGGTCGCACGACATCCGGCTGCTATGCGAGCAGTACCAGCTAGGCGATGAGCGGACTGCGGACCTGCTGTCGCTGGCTGAACAGATACCGGTGAAATCGTGGTGGCACGACTATGGATCGTTGATCACACCGGCGTTCGATGTGTACATGGGACTGGAGTCTTCGGCGGCTCAGCTCACCCAATTCCAACCATCTGTCGTACCTGGCCTGCTGGAAACCGCGGACTATGCTCGTGCTCGGT
>NZ_BDBC01000074.1 GCF_001612785.1 Nocardia beijingensis NBRC 16342 | reverse complement strand
GCGGGGTCGGCCATCGAATTCCAGCACGGTGACGACGAGGTGGATCGCACCGCCGCCAATCTGGGAATCTCACTGTCCGGCAGTGAATCCGCGTCGGTGGAAGACCTGTCGAGCTGATCGGGACCGCCGTACGGTGCTGAGCACGCCGCGCACGGATCAGTCACGACGATCCGTGCGCGGCGCGTCTAGACACTTACGGCCTTCTTGGACGGCGTCTGCACGACACCGACGAGATCCGAGTTGCCCATGTTGTAGTGATTGCGCTTCACCTGGTCGCTGGAATTGCCTTCGATGGTGGTGATCGTATTGCCGTTGACGGATTCCACGATGCCGACGTGATCCGGGTTGCCGTCGTTGTTCCAATCGAAGATCACCATGTCGCCGGGCTGGGCTTTCGAGGTGGACCGCTGCAGTCCCAGCTTCTTGGCATCGGACCAGATGGCCGACACCAGATTCTTGTTGGTCCAGTCGACTTTGTACCCGGCCTTCTTCCACACCCAGGTGGCGAACGAGGCGCACCAAGCGTCGTCGATGTTGTAGGGCCGGTCGACGTGGTTCGTGCCGTTCTCCCGCACGCCCAGTTCGTTGCGCGCCATCTTCAGGATGTCGTCCACGGTGCCGTCGCCGGTCGCATAGGTCGCGGTGCTCGCGGGTACCGAGCTACCACCCCTCGACCACGGAGTGGACAGGGTCCGGGGCTGATGGCTCGTTCGGCTCTGGTAGGACGGACGCGAGGCGTCGATGCCGTTCGCGTGCGTCTGGATCTGCCCGTAGGCGTCCGCCACCGCGTCGTGCACGTCGTCGATGGCGTGCATGACGTAGCGCATCGCGCGGCCTTCCTCCTCCGCCGTCAGCGGCAGGTACGCGCCTTCCTTGTCCGTGCGCTCCCTGATGCTGCGCAGGTTGCCATCGAGTTCGCCGACCCGCTCCTTGATCGACTTATAGGTGGTATTCGTCAGGTCGAAGGTTTTGAAGGCCGCGTCCTTGACGTTGCGGCCCTGCCGATCCATCTCCTTCTTCTTGGTGTCGATTTCGCCCTTGCGCGCGCTGTAGTTGTCGATCAGCACCGACTCTCCCGAAGGTTCTTCGAGGCCGTCGTCACTGAGCAACTTTTGCTTGTCCAACCACGCCAGCAGATCCGGCTGCTTGGAACCCTGCCCGGACGCGAACAGCAGAATCGAGGTCTCGATGAATTCCTGCGCCGCTTGGATCAGGGATTTCAGTCCCCCACTGGCGATACGGGGAACATACAGGTCTTCGACGAACCCGATCAGCTCGGCACGGGTGGTCGTCATGTGCACCCCCTTCCTCTGGCCAAGGCACACATGCCGAAAGGCGCAACGAGCATTATCCGTACCTCACTCGGCCGATGCCGCCGGACGCTGTGGCGGCAGACGCAGCTGTAATGCCGAGTATCGGGCATTCCCGGCATTGGCAACTGTCCGCCCCATCCGCCTCGGGCCGGTGCGCCGCCGACCAGCTCCGCGAAGCGCACTGCGCCGCTTCGAATTCAGAGGGTGAGGCGCACCATGTCCGCCGTGCGCGCCAGGCCGGGAAAGGCCTGCGGAGTGGACCTCGGATGCAGCGCGTGCACCGCGAGCCGGAACATGACCGCGCGCAACAACATTTGCGGCCACTCCGGCAGGTCCGCCCAGCGATCGAGCAAACCGTCGTCCGCGCCGCCCCAGGACAAGGCGTCCACCACGATCACCGCCGCCGCCCATGGCACTGGCCGCCAGTACGGGGTGATGTCGGTGAGCCCGGGAGTTTGCGCGCCCGCGAACAACACGGTGCCGAACAGGTCGCCGTGCACCAGCTGCGGCGGCGACTGCACCGGTTTGCGGAGGGTGGCCAGCTGGCCGATCAGTTCGATGCTGCGCCGCCCGTCCGGGGAGGTCGACAGCGACGCGCCGCCCGCGCGCAGGCTGCGCAGCGGCACCGGCTCCCAGGCGGCGCGATCGGCCGCGACGAAGACATCGATGTCCACCCACGGCACCACCGGTGGCTGAGAGAGGAAGCGCGGGCGCTCCAGCTCCGCCGTCGCCTTGTGCAGGCGCAGCGACACCGACACCACCTCGTCGTGCCGTGGTTCCGGCACTCCGTCCAGGTAGGTGTCCGCGCGCCAGCCGGACACGACGTAGCGGCCGTCGGTCGCCCGCACCGGACGGGCCAGTCGCAGCCCGTCCACCCGCAACGCCTCACGGACCTTCGCCGACCACGCCGCGCGCGCGTGATCGGTGACCGGACTGAGCACCACATCGCCCAAGCGCCAGCCGCCTTCCCAGTCGCCGAGCGCAACCGGGGTCACTTCGCGCAGACCGAACGTGGCACGCACATGCTCGGGAGGTTCCACAGAAGTCACGGCCGTACCGTACGTGGTGTCGGTTTTGGCGGGCCTCCGGCGCGCCGTATTGTTTGGCAGCGCCTGCGGCGCTGCGTGTTCGCATGCTCGGTCTCGCTTCGCTCGAAACCCGGAGCTGGGCTCAGCCGGGCGCGTTGGCATTCCAACTCGGGACTCGGCCCTTGACACCCGAAATTCGACTGCCGTCATTCCACCAAGCGCGCGAGGATCCAGGTTCACGAGTGCCCGCTCAACTTCGTCCGCCTGGATCTGGGCATCGTGTTGCGCGATCGCGAGCCGCCGTCTACGCCCCGGCTGACGGCGAGGCGTAGACGTTCTGCCCGCTCAGTACACCGGCAGGGACTTGTCCACCTGGTTCGCCCAGGCGATCACGCCGCCTTGCAGGTGGGTGGCGTCGGAGAAGCCCGCGCGTTTGAGGGCGGCCAGGGCTTCCGCGGAGCGCACGCCGGTCTTGCAGTGCAGCACGATGGGGCGGTTCTGGGGCAGTTCGGCCAGCGCCTCGCCGGACAGGATGCGGTCCTTGGGGATGAGCTTCGCGCCCTCGATGTGCACGATGTCCCACTCGACCGGCTCCCGCACATCGATCAGCTCGATGTCCTTGCCCGACGCCAGCAGCTCCTCGAGTTCGCGCGCGGTGATGGTGGATCCGGCCGCGGCCGCCTGGCCCTCCTCCGACACCACGCCGCAGAACGCCTCGTAGTCGATCAGCTCGGTGATCGGCTGACGCTGCGGGTCGCGGCGCAGCTTGATGGTGCGGTAGTTCATGTCGAGTGCGTCGTACACCATGAGACGGCCGAGCAACGGCTCACCGATGCCGGTGATCAGTTTGATCGCCTCGGTGACCATCACCGACCCGATGGACGCGCACAGCACGCCGAGCACGCCGCCCTCCGCGCAGGACGGGACCATGCCGGGCGGCGGGGCCTCCGGGTAGAGGTCGCGGTAGTTGAGGCCGCGCCCGTCCGGGGCGTCCTCCCAGAACACCGAGACCTGGCCCTCGAAGCGGTAGATCGAGCCCCACACATACGGCTTGCGCGCGAGCACCGCGGCGTCGTTGACCAGGTAGCGGGTGGCGAAGTTGTCGGTGCCGTCGACGATCAGGTCGTACTGTTCGAACAGCTGCACCGCGTTCTCCGGCTCCAGCCGGATCTTGTGCAACCGGACATCGATGCCGGAATTGATCTCCAGGATCGAGTCGCGCGCGCTGTCGGCCTTGGAGCGGCCGATGTCGGACTCGCCGTGGATGATCTGACGCTGCAGGTTCGACGCGTCGACCTCGTCGAACTCGACGATGCCCAGCGTGCCGACGCCAGCGGCGGCGAGGTACAGCAGGGCCGGCGAGCCGAGGCCGCCCGCGCCGATCACCAGCACTTTGGCGTTCTTCAGACGCTTCTGCCCGTCCACACCCAGATCGGGGATGATCAGGTGTCGGCTGTAGCGGGCTACCTCATCCCTGGTCAGCTCCGCGGCCGGCTCGACAAGTGGCGGCAGGGACTTGGGTGATGACACGTCCAGGACTCCTCGAATCGCTCGGCCGATCGCTGCGGCGGTATGACGCCCGCGGCGGGTTCGTTCAACTGTGCAACACCGACGACCGGGCAGTTCTTCCCGCCCATCGTTGCGTATACCCGGCCGAGGGCGACAACCACCCTCATCCCCTGGGGTAGGGCCAGGGGTTGAAGCGGCAGCGCTTCCCGTCCATCGGGACCACGCCGTGCGGATCGAGGGCGGCGATGTCGTCGTTCCTGGTGCCGAAGGTCTGCTGCATCATCACCGGCGCGAGCCCGCCGTCGGTCTCGCAGGCCTGATGCTGGTGGTAGCCGATGGCGTGGCCGACCTCGTGGTTGATCAGGTACTGCCGGTAGGACCCGATGTCGCCTTCGAACGCGAGCGCGCCGCGCACCCATCTGACCTCCGACAGCACCACGCGGCGGTCGTCGGCGTTGTAGCAGGAGGTATCGATCGGGATGTCGAAACCGCATTCCTTGCGGCTGGATCCCCGCGAGGTGAGCGAGACGCGGAAGTCGACCTCGCCCTGGTCGACCCGGCGGAACGCGAACTTGGGGTCGTGTGTCCAGCTCTTCGGGTTGGCCAGAGTGGAGTCGATCATCTTGGCGACGGCCTCGTCCCCGCCCAGGCCGGAGGTGTCCACGCCGTTCTCGATTTCCACGGTGTAGCGGAAGGCGGTGGCGGTGCCGGTGCCGATCTGGGCGGTCGTGCCGGGCACCACGTGCCAGACGCCCGCGCCGGATTCGGCGAAGGCGCCGCCCTCGGGCAGGGCGCCGGTGGGTAGATCGGTGGGAAAGTGCCCGTCCCCGGGCGGGGCGCCGATGATGCCCGCGGTGGCGGTGGCCGGGCTGAGCCGCCCGAGCCCTGGGTCCGAGCCCGCCGCGTTGATCTCGTCGGCGGCGCGGATCGCGTCGACCACGACCAGAACGGTGATCACGACCAGAACCGGCAACGCGTACGCCCGCCAGCCGTAGGTCGAGACGAATCTGCCGAGCGCGCTCTGCTTCTTGGCGTCCCGCTCGGGACGCGCCCTCGTCCGGCCTTCGTCGGGAGCGGTGGGATCCCAGCGGGCGCGCAGCGGCTGGTGGGAGCGCTCGGCCCGGTGCGAGTACAGGTCCGCCGGATCGTCGGCAGCATCCGGTTCACCCTGCGCCGGGGTGGAATCGGGCTGCGGCGCGGGAGGTTCGGGCGCTTTGCCGCGCTTGCCTTTGCTCTTCTGGCGACCGGATGGCCCGCCGCCCGCCCCGGACCGCTTGGCTGCGCCGGTCCGAGCCGCACCATCGGATCGCGCCTCTGGCCAGGTTCTCGCCATGTGATCCGACCCTACGGAACCGGGCCCGTCGGAGCCAGCCGGGCCGGGCGCACCGCGCCGTCCGGCGGGTGTTCTTTCCGGTCGGTCGGTCACGTCGACCAGCGTCTCACAACCGCGAATCCCCACCGACGGGCACACCAGCGGCCCGGTCGGTGCGACAATGTGTCTTCGGGTGACACCAGTTGCCCGGCCCCGATCCGCGGGCGGCCGACAACCGGGTATCGTGCTTGGAATAACCCGGTGCACACCCCTTTGCCGGGGAATCGACTGGGAGAGCCGAAATGACTGACCTCGTGGACCGGATGACGTCCCGTAGATCGTCGTCCGAGGCCATGGCACCCGCCAAACGCGGTACCCGGCTTCCGCGCGACGAGCGTCGTCAACAGCTACTCGCGGCGGCAAGCGAAGTCTTCGTGCAGCGCGGCTACCACGCCGCGGGCATGGACGAGATCTCGCAGTGCGCCGGAGTGAGCAAGCCGGTGCTGTATCAGCACTTCAGCAGCAAGCTGGAGCTGTATCTCGCGGTGCTGCAGAACTATGTCGACATGCTGGTCTCCAGCGTGCGCCAAGCGCTGCGCTCCACCACCGACAACAAGCAGCGCGTGCGCGCGGCGGTGCAGGCGTACTTCGATTTCGTGGACAACGAGATGCAGGGCTTCCGCCTGGTCTTCGAGTCCGACCTGACCAGCGAGCCGCAGGTGCAGCGCCGGGTCGAGCAGGCCACCGAGGCCTGCGTGGACGCGGTCTTCGACCTCGTCGCGCACGACTCGGGCCTCGACCCCTACCGGGCCCGCATCCTGGCCGTCGGCCTGGTCGGCGCGAGCCAGTTCACGGCGCGCTACTGGCTGGAGGCCGATCGGCCGATCCCGAAGGAAGAGGCGGTCGACACCACCGTCCAGCTCGCGTGGGGCGGCCTGAAGCACGTGCCGCTGCACCCCATCGACTGAGCGGGTCCGACGACGAACGAGCCCCTGTCCCCGATATCACTCGGGGGCAGGGGCTCGCTGCGTGTGAAGCAGACGTCAGACGGCGGCGAAACCGACGCGGCCACCGGTGGTCGAGCCGATCTCGACGTAGGCGACCTTCGCGGCCTGGATCAGGAACTTGCGGCCTTTCTCATCGGTGAGCGTCAAGACGCCACCATCGCCGCCGAGCGCACCGGACACCAGCGCCTCGACCTCTTCCTGGGTCTGCGCGCTGCTGATCACCAGCTCGCGCGGGCTATCCGAAATACCGATCTTGACCTCCACGGCCAACCTCCGAACCTGAGAGTCCTGTGCTGTCGATTCCAAGGCTAGTGGTGGCCGCGGGTGGCGCTCACTTGGGCTCGACGAGCTGGATCTCGAGTTCGATCTTCACGGTGTCGCTGAGCATGCCGGGCAGCGGGCCGCCCACGCCGAAGTCCGTACGCTTGATGGTGCCGGTGGCGGAGAAGCCTGCGTGCCGGTCGCCGGTGGGACCGAAGTCCTGCACGCCGCCCCACTCGACCTCCAGCGTCACCGGCTTGGTGATCGCGCCGAGCGTGGCCTGTCCCTGAACCTCGAAGGTCTCGGCGACGATCACGGGATGGTCGGCGCGGAAGGTCAGCGTGGGGCGATTGGCGACGTCGAGGAAATCGGCGGTGCGGATGTGCGCGTCCCGATCGGCGTTGCCGGTGTCGAAGGAGTCGAGGTAGATCGTCGCGCCGACGGTGGCCGCGCCCGATTCGTCGACCACGAATTCGGTCTCGAACCGGGTGAATCTGCCCCGCACCTTGGAGATGCCGAGATGACGAATGGTGAAGGCGACCGAGGAGTGCGCGGCGTCCAGTGCCCACGAACCGGATTTGAGCGTGGTGGATTCCGAAGTAGAAGTCATGCCTCCGACAATGGCCGGACCGCGGTCCGGTAGCCAGACCGCCGTTATCCTGGACCTGACAGGGCGCGGTTAATCGTCCCCGGACCCGGCACGATGGAAACCATGGCAAGTAACGGATTCGCGGAGTTCCTCATCGCCCGGCGCGCCGAGCTGCGGCCGTCGGATGTCGGCTTGCCCGAGGGCGGACGCCGCAGGACGCCGGGGCTGCGGCGCGAGGAGGTCGCCGTCCGAGCGGGCGTCAGCGCCGACTACCTGGCCCGGCTGGAGCAGGGCCGCGACACCAACCCGTCGCTCGCGGTGATCGACGCGCTGGCCGACGCGCTGCTGCTTCGTGGCGACGACCGTCAGTACTTCGGCATGCTCGCGATGGCGTCCGGCAACGAATCCCGCTGCCCCGGAAGCGAATCCCCCGAGGAGCAGGTGGCTCCGACGATCGAGACGATCCTGCACGCGTTGCAGCCGATCCCCGCCTTCGTGGTCGGACGCAGGCTGAATGTGCTCGGCTGGAACCAGGGATGGGCCGATTTCGTCGCTCCGCTGGGCATGCTGGACGGACCGGATCAACCCAATCTCGCCTTGTACACCTTCACGCATCCCGCCGCGCGGCGCGTCCTGCGCAACTGGGAGGAAGCCGCCGACACCTTCACCGCCGCCCTCTGCCGCGCCAAACTCCACTGGCCCGGAGACGACGCACTGCTCGAGACCATCGAAGCGCTGCGCGGGCTTCCCGATTTCGCCGGCCGCTGGAAGCCGCATCGGGTCGGGGCGCCCGGCTCCGGCACACTGCACCTCGACCATCCCGTACACGGCATGGTGGAGGTGCCGTTCGAAATGCTGGAAGCCGACCGCAGGGATCAGAGCGTCGTCGTCTGGTTGGTCGACCGGGCCAGCATCCACGCGCCCGGTCTGCGGCTGGTGCCCAACCGCGCGGCGAACGAATAGCTCAGATCCCGAGGACCGCCATGCGCTCGGCGTGACTGTCCTGCATCCGCTCGATCAGCGCGGCGATGCCGTTGAGATCACCGGTGGCGGTGAGCACCAGATCCGTGAGTTCGTCGCGCTGCGCCATGACGAACTGCGCCTGCGTGATCGCCTCGCCGAGCAGCCGCCTGCCCCACAGCGTGAGCCGGTCGCGTTCGGAGCGGCTCTCGGTGACCGCGCGGCGCACCTCCTCCACGACGAACTCGGAGTGACTGGTCTCGGCGAGCACGTCGCGGACCACCGCGGCGACATCGGGGGTCAGCGCGCCGGCGATCTCGGTGTAGAAGTCCGCGGCGATGCCGTCACCGACGTAGAACTTCACCATCGACTCGAGCCACGTCGAGGGGTCGGTGGACGCGTGGTAGTCGTCCAGCGCGCGCACGAACGGAGCCATCGCGTCGAAGACGTCGGCGCCGCGCGCGGCCAGCGCCGACTCCAGTGTCTTGAAATGCTCCATCTCGGCCGCGGCCATCGCCGCGACCGCCACCTTGCCCCGCAGGGTCGGCGACAGCTTGGCCTCCTCGGCCAGCCGGTAGAACGCGGAGATCTCGCCGTAGGCGAGCACCGCGAACAGGTCGGTCACGCCCGGATGGCTCGCGGGGATGGAGAGGCTCGCTGGGTCGGTCGACGAAACACCTAACGCGGCAGGTGACTGTGCTCCCATGCGCCCCAGCGTAGTACTCACCGCGGATCAGGCGGTCTCGGCGAGGAACTTCTCGAGGTAACTCCATGTCGTGTCACGCGCGGTGGGCGCGGCCAAGATGCCGAGATGACTGCCCGGCGCGGTCTGGTAACGGACCGTGGCCGCTCCGCTGAGCACGTGCGCACCGCCCTCGACGGCCGCCGCGGGCGTGATCACGTCGGACGGCCCGCCGATCAACAGCACCGGCGCGGTCACCTTCGCCAGTTCGATGCGGCGCGCGCCGAGCCGGACCACACCGCGTCCGATGTCGTTGTTCAGGATGAACCGGCCCCACAGCTGACCGTAGAAACGGCCGGGATAGCCGGGCATCTCGGCCATGAACCGGTCGATCGTCTCCATCTTCGCCAGCGCCTCGGTGCGCGCGATATTGCTCGCGACGAACCAGGGCCGGGTCAGCTCGCGATCCCACGCGGTGACCTTGTAGCCGATTCGAGTCAGTGTCGCAGGAACGCCACCGGCCGCGCGGATGACGGTCGAGGTGGCCCGGCCACCCGTGAGTTTCGCGACCGCGCGCAGCTGCGGCACGCCGGTCATCCGGTCGTAGTCCAGCGGCGAGCCGACGGCCGTGATGGACCGGATGGGCAGCTCGGGATGCGCCGCGGCGGTGAGCAGGGCCAGCGTGCCGCCGAGCGACCAGCCCACCAGATCGACCGCGCCTCCGTCGCGGTCGGCGCTTGTGCGCAGCACCGCCTCGGGCAGGATGTCGTCGATCCAGTCCTCGAAGCCCATGCGCCGGTCGGCGAAGGTGATCTCGCCGTAGTCGACGACGTACGGGCTGCGGCCGATCTCCAGCAGGAAGCGCGCCAGGCTCTGGTCGGGACGCAGATCGAAACAGGTCGCGGGCGCGGCGAGCGGCGGGACCAGCAGGACGGCCGAATCCGCTTCCACCGCGTCGCCGTCCACCCGCTCGAACCGCCGCAGTTGCCGGTGCGGCTGGTCCCACAGGATCGTCGCGGGGGTCGGGTCCGGCGCCTCGATGCCGGAGCCGAAGGTCAGCGCCCAGGCGTTGCGCGCGGCGATGGTGACAGTGTCGGCAAGGCTCACAGCGAAGAGATTCTCATATTCGGTACCGCCGGTAACAGGCAAGTCCCCGCCGCGCTACCGCGGCCCCATGCCCACGGGGTTGAGCGGCGGCACCACCGACTCCTGCACGCTGCGGACCAGCGGCGCGAGCGAGGTGGTCAGCTCGGTGATCGCGTCGGCCGACAGCACCGCGAGCGCGCCGGTCCACGCCGCTTCGTCGGTAGCGGCCTCGACCGCGGCCAGCAACTCCGCGCCGCTGCCGGTGAGGGTTGGCGTGACCGGCTCCCCGGCGACCAAGCCACGGGCACGCAGCTCGTCGAAGTCGTCCACCCACTCGGCCTCCGACACACCGCGCGCGGGGCGCATCACCGATTCCGGGGCCTTGCCCGCGGCCACCTGCACGATCAGCGCTTGACGTCCGGTGAGACCGTGGGTGACCAGGGCCGCGACATGGCCGTCGCCGCGATGCTCGCGCAGCGAGGTCGTCAGCTGCCACAGCGCGGCCACCGGGTCGGCGGGCAGCGGCAGGGCCGCGTTCGCGGCGAACAGCGCCCGCCCCGTCGGATCCGCCGCGCGCTGCACCGGCGCGAGCAGTTCGACCGCGCGAGCCGACACCGCGTCACCCGCGCCGACGCCGCGCAGCAGGCCGGTGGCCAGTTCCAGCCGAGCGGCCAGGCAGCGTTGCGGGGTGGCGCGCTCCCACGCCTCCGGCAGCGCGCGACGCACCATGTCGGGGTGGAATCCGGCGAAGACCGCCTGCACGGCGGCGGGCGTCACCGCGCCCAGCGGCGCGGCGCGGAAAGCGAAGTACGTCTGCCAGTAGCCGCGCAATCCGATCCCGACGCCCGCATCCTTGACGCCGGTTCCGAAATAGACGACATCGTGTAGCGGTTCGAGCGTCGCCCAGATTTGCCGCGCCGGATGAATTCCCATGTGGCGCAGCGTACGTGGACGCCGGGCGCGGCGAAAGCACACCGCGGGTCAGGAGCATTTCCGATAGCGCGCCGCGGTGGCAATTCGAGCGGGGCACAATATCACGCTACAATCGCGTCGGACAACGGAAAGTTTCGCTCGACAGAGTTGCCGGACGTCGCGCTCACGCACACCGCGCGGACGCCGCTGCGACCGCCGACCGGTTTCGAGTGCGAAGTTTTCGTTGGACACCGAAAATGTGCGCGCACCAATCCGCGTCACCACTGCGCCGCGCCGATGTTTTGCGAGGTAGCCGCCGTTTTTCACGGCAGGCGCCCGGCATCCGGAGCGTGGCCGGGTGAAGTATCGCCTGCGGAGTCGTGGTCGTCGTGGACCGCCCGGTCCGCCCCACCTCGTGCGCGCGGGACGTGATTACGAGGAAGGCACGAACCCTGAGCAAGATCACAGTCGATCAGGAACCAGGTCTGGCGGAGACCCTGTTGACGGCCGAACTGGACGCAACGCACACCGCCCCGACTTTCGCCGAATTGGGCGTGCGCGCGGAAATCGTCCGCGCACTCGGCGAGATCGGAATCGAACGTACTTTCGCCATTCAAGAACTGACCCTCCCGCTGGCGCTCGCGGGTGAAGATCTCATCGGTCAGGCCCGCACCGGCATGGGCAAAACCTTCGGATTCGGCGTGCCGCTGCTGCACCGGATCGCCACCGCGGAATCCGGCACGACGCCGCTGGACGGCACGCCGCGCGCGCTGGTCATCGTGCCGACGCGCGAGCTGTGCATCCAGGTCACCAAGGACCTGGAGAACGCGAGCAAGTACCTGACCAACCACCAGGGGCCGCTGCGCGTCGCCTCCATCTACGGTGGCCGCCCTTACGAGGCGCAGATCGAGGCGCTGCGCGTGGGCGTCGACGTGGTGGTCGGCACGCCGGGCCGACTACTGGACCTCGCGGATCAGCAGCACCTCATCCTCGGCAAGATCGGCGTGCTGGTGCTCGACGAGGCCGACGAGATGCTCGACCTCGGCTTCCTGCCCGACATCGAGCGCATCCTCGGCATGGTCCCGGACAAGCGCCAGACCATGCTGTTCTCCGCGACCATGCCGGGGCCGATCATCACCCTGGCGCGCACCTTCCTGAACCGGCCGACGCACATCCGGGCGGAGGAGCCGCACGACTCGGCGGTGCACGACCGCACCGCGCAGTTCGTCTACCGCGCGCACGCCCTGGACAAGAGCGAGCTGATCGCGCGCATCCTGCAGGCCGAGAGCCGCGGCGCCACGATGATCTTCACGCGCACCAAGCGCACGGCGCAGAAGGTGGCCGACGATCTCGCCGAGCGCGGGTTCGCGGTCGGCGCGGTGCACGGCGACCTCGGCCAGATCGCCCGCGAGAAGGCGCTGACCAAGTTCCGCAAGGGCGCCATCGACGTGCTGGTCGCCACCGACGTCGCGGCGCGCGGCATCGACATCGACGACGTCACGCACGTCATCAACTACCAGTGCCCGGAGGACGAGAAGACCTACGTGCACCGGATCGGGCGCACCGGCCGGGCCGGGCGCACCGGCGTCGCGGTGACGCTGATCGACTGGGACGAGCTCAACCGCTGGTCGGCGATCGACAAAGCGCTCGGGCTCGGCATCCCAGAGCCGGTCGAGACGTACTCGCGCTCGCCGCACCTGTACACCGACCTCGGCATTCCCGAGGGCGTGACCGGCGTGATCCGCAAGCCGAAGCCGGAGCGCGATCCGGACGCGGAGGTGGTCGAACGCCCGGCCCGCACGCCGCGCAAGCGCAACCGCAAGCGCACCCGCGCCGGTAAGCCGATCGACGGCACGCCGGAGACCGCCGACTCGGCCGACACAGGCACCGACACCGCCGTGGCCGACCCGGAGCAGGCCGGCGACGCGGATTCGGCCGACAAGCCCGCCCGCCGCAGGCGCAGGCGGCGTAAGTCGGCCGGAGACGCCACCGATGTCACCGCCACCGACGAGTCGAGCCCCGAGGCCGCGGACGACAGCGGCGCCGAAGTGACCGACACGGCCGACCGTCCCGCTCGCCGCAGGCGCAGGCGGCGTCGTTCGGGCGAAGGAGACGTCACCGCGGAGGACACCGGGAGCGCGGCCGAGCCCGCGGCCGCCGCGTCGGCCTGACGACCCGGATCGGCTAGTCTCGCATTCGTGCTCGCACCCGAGCGGCGGACGCGCGCCGATATCATCTCCGCAGTCGCGATCGCGGTTCTCGTCGTGATCGCCGGGGCCTTGGTGTGGGTGCGCGGAGACGCGCACGGCACCGAATCGGTGACCGCGTCGTCCACGGTGCCGACGCCGGCCGCGGCCGATCAGGTGCCCACCGCGCTGCGGGAGCTGTGGCACGCGCCCGACCGCGCGAGCGCGCGTGCGCTTGTGTCCGGCGGTGTCGCGGTGACCGGCGACGACGCCACGGTCACCGGCCGCGACCCGCGCACCGGCGAGCAGCTCTGGAAGTACCGGCGGGACATGCCGCTGTGCGGGGTCGAGGGCCAATACGGCATGGTGATCGCGGTCTACCGCGACGAGCGCGGCTGCAGCCAGGCCACCATGCTGGCCGGCGACAGCGGCGCCCGCCGCACCGCGCGCAGCAGCTACATGGACAAGGACGTGCGGCTGTCGGTCGACGGCACCTACCTGCTCGCGCAGGGGCCGCAGCGGCTGGAGATGTGGCGCTCGGATCTGGTGCGCACGGTGGAGTACGGCTTCGTGGACGCTCCGGTGAACGTCAAGACGCAGCCGCGCAAAGGGTGCGCGCTGCTGTCGTCGAGTTCCAGTCCGTCTCGGCTCGCCGTGCTGGAGCGTTGCCCCGCCGACCCGGCCGAGCGGCTCACGGTGCTCAACCCGGCCCCCAAGGACAACACCGTGCCGGAGGAGTACGGCTCGCACGTATTGACCGGTCCCGGAACGGATTCCGCGGAGGCGCGGGTGCTCGCGGTGTCCGACAGCCGGATCGTGCTCTACTTCCCGGCCGCCGAATCGCTGCCGCCCCGCTTGGCCGTTTATGACGGGAACGGCAACCCCGTTGTGGTGCATCAGCTTTCCGCGCCGCTGAGCCAGACGGCCACCACCACCCGGATCGGATCCGCCTATCTGGTCTTCACCGGGAACAGCGTGATCGCTTTGAACGGCAGCACTTTCGACCCGCTGTGGACCGCGGGCGGTGCGCTCGGCTCGCCCGCGCTGATGGCGGGCAAACTGCTGCTGCCCACCGCCGGCGCGCTCACCGTCCTCGACCCGGCCACGGGAGCCGAAGCGGGACGCGTCCCGGTGGAGCGGCCCGGCTACACCGGAAATCCCATCTCGCTCACCGTGATCGGGAATACCGTGCTGGAACTGCGCGACGGAGAACTGCACGCGTTCGGCTGAGGCGCCCGGCGAAATCTGTCGGTGCCTTGCAGCACACTCAGGGAATGAGCGAAACCCACGCCGCCCCAAACGAAAACGCAGCTGCCATCACGTCCTACGACGATCCTGACGCACCGTGGAACCAGGAGCACTCCGAGGAGGAGATGGCGCGTTGGAACGACGGCGTGATCCAAGAGTTCCGCGACAACGCGGGCAAGGTCGGCGGCGCCTACGCGGGCGGTGAGCTGCTGCTGCTCACGACCACCGGCGCCAAGAGCGGCAAACCGCATGTCGTTCCGCTGGGCCTGTTGCGCCGCGGCGAAACGATGTACGTGAGTTCGTTCATCGAGGACCGATACCCGGCCTGGTATCACAACGTCAAAGCGCATTCCGGCGTCACCATCGAGCTGGGGCGCACCACCTATCGGGGCACGGCGCGGGCGCTGGAGGGGGCCGAGTACGACGAGTTCGCCGCGTGGGCGCTCGCGAACAATCCGTTGCTCGCCGACTACCAGGCCAAAGTCTCGCGGCCGCTGCCGCTGGTAGTGCTGGAACTCGGGGAGCCGGTCGGGTCGTAGCCCGCTTCGGCACCGTCGCGGGGAGACCGCCCGTGCCGCCGCATGATCAACCGTGCACCATGATGGAGGCATGTCCGCACTCGACGATGCCCGCGTTGTGCTGCTCCGGCACGGCGAGACCAGCTGGTCCACACAGCGACGGCACACCGGCCGCACCGATCTCCCGCTCACCGAACGGGGGGAAGAACAGGCCAGGGCGGCAGGCGGCATGCTCGCCACGCTGAAACTGCGGAATCCGTTGGTGCGCACCAGTCCACGACTACGGGCGATGCGCACCGCCGAGCTGGCCGGGCTCACCGGCGCCGTGGTCGAGGACGACCTCGCCGAATGGGACTACGGCGCCTACGAGGGCCTGACCACCCCGCAGATCCGCGAGTCCGTACCGGGATGGACCATCTGGACCGGCCCGGTCCCGGACGGCGAGACCGCCCAGCAGGTGCGCGCACGTGCCGACCGGGTGCTGGCCGCCGTGACGGCGGCGCTGCCGGAGCGGGATATCGTGCTGGTCGGGCACGGCCACTTCTCCCGCGCGCTGATCGCCCGCTGGGCCGAATTCGAGGTCGAAGAGGGCCGCCGATTCGCCATGTCGACCGGCGCGCTGACCGTGCTCGGCTACGAACACGACGCGCGCGCGATCCGCGCGCACAACCTGGTACCCGACGGAGCGTCACTGTGACCCGACCCGACACCGATCCCACCGCCGTCGACCTCGGCTCCGCCGTGCTGCGCCGCGCCGTCGCCTCCGACGTGCCAGGACTGGTCGACCTCATCTACGACCTGGCCGAATACGAGAAGGCGCGCCACGAGTGCACGGTCACCGCCGAGCAGCTGCGCTCGGCGCTGTTCGGGCCGGAGCCGAAGCTGTTCGCGCACGTGGTGGCGGGCGAGTCCGGTCTGCTCGGCTGCGCCATCTGGTTCCTCAACTTCTCCACCTGGGACGGCGTGCACGGCATCTACCTGGAGGACCTCTACGTCCGGCCGGAGACCAGGGGCAAGGGCTACGGCAAGGCCCTGCTCACGGCCCTGGCGAAGGAGGCGGTCGACCACGGCTACAGCCGGGTGTCCTGGTCGGTGCTGACCTGGAACAAGCCCTCGATCGACTTCTACGAATCGATCGGCGCCGTCGCCCAGGACGATTGGCTCGGCTACCGGCTGGCCGGCGACGCCCTCGGCAAGCTGGCCGCCGACGCTCGGTAGCCCGGATGTCCTGGTTCCCGCCGCTGGATCTCGCGTCCTGGCCCAGCACCGCCGACAAGGCCATGGCGCTACAGGACGAGTTGCGGCCGCTGATCGCTCCGGTCACCCCGACCGGCACGCGGTTCCGCACGATCGCCGGGCTCGACTCGGCCTACGACGACACCGGCGCCGTGGCCGCGGCCGCCGTCGTCCTGGCGGCGGACACCCTGCGACCGGTCACCTCAGCGGTCGCCCACGGCGTCGCCGACTTCCCGTACGTGCCCGGCCTGCTGGCTTTCCGGGAGATTCCGGCCACTCTCGCCGCGCTCGAAAAGCTGGACACCCCACCGGATCTGCTGGTCTGCGATGGGCAAGGGCTCGCCCACCCACGCCGCTTCGGTCTGGCCTGCCACGTCGGCTTGCTCACCGGCGTGCCGACGATCGGCGTGGCGAAGACCGTGTGGGGCGACCATGCCGAACCCGGACCCGAACGCGGCGCGGCCACCGACATCACCATCGACGGAGCGGTGGTCGGGCGGGCATTGCGCACCAGAGCGGGCGTCAAGCCGGTGTACGTCTCCGTGGGACATCGCATCGACCTCGACACCGCCTGCGCGCAGGTGCTCGCGCTGACCCCGCGCTACCGGCTGCCGGAGACCACCAGGCACGCCGACCACCTCTGCCGCGCGGCGTTGCGCACGGCGACGGGGAACTAATCCGGTTCGACCCCGTAGTCCTGCGCCATCCAGCGGGTGGACGGCGGCGCGAACAGCAGCGCCAGCGCGGCGACCGCGACCACACCGAGCACCGTGCCGTAGACCGGCTGATGCGAGTCGGTGAGCAGCGACCAGGTGACCGGGAGCAGCAGCAGCTGCGCGATGACGGCGATGGCGCGTCCCCAGCGTTTCCCCACCAGGAGCCCGACGCCGGCGGCCAGCACCGCGCCGCCGAGGACGCCGAACCACGCCGCCGTGCCGTAGCCGCTCGTGGCGGACTGGTCGTGGCCGAGTACTCCCCGCACCACCAGCACGATCGCGACTCCCACGGCGACGACGCCCTCGAGCGTCACCAGTCCCCCGGCCGCGCGCACCGTCGTCGGCACCGTTCCCGCGGCCGCGCTCTTGTCGCTCACGATCGCGCCCCGCGCGCTTCCGGCTCCGTCGTGCGCCGCGGCGCACGATGTCCTCGCTTCCCTTGCTGACGCTCGTTCACGCGGCAAGCCTACGACCACGCTGGTCCGCGTCGTCGTCCCGCCGTACGCCCGCGCGACGCCATCCGGCGCATCGCTCGCCGCTTTTCCAGCGCCGGTCGGCGGGCAACTAGGCTGCCATCCGTGCGGACGCTGCTGATCGTGAACCCGAATGCCACCTCCACCACACCGGCGACCCGGGACCTACTGGCGCACGCGTTGGAGAGCCGCACCCAGTTGACCGTCGCGCACACCCAGCACCGCGGCCACGCCGCCGAACTGGCCCAATGGGCGGCCACCAACGAAATGGACCTGATCGTCGTGCACGGCGGGGATGGGACGGTCAACGAGACCATCAACGGCTTCCTGCCGCTGCCCGTCCTCGACGACGGTCAAGCCTGGTTGCCACGTCTCGGCGTGATCCCCGGCGGCTCGGCCAACGTCTTCGCCAGGGCGCTCGGCATCTCGCCCGACCCGGTGACAGCGACCAACCAGCTCATCGACCTGCTCACGCTGGACGCCGATCGCCGGATCGGTCTCGGGCTGGCCGACGACCGCTGGTTCTGCTTCAGCGCAGGCGTCGGGCTCGACGCCGACGTGTGCGAGGCGATCGACGCCAGTCGCGCCCGCGGCCGCGCCGCCACTCCGAGCCGTTATGTTCGAACAACCGTGCGACAATTCTTCCGCGCGAAACGGAAGGAACCCGGCGTTCAGGTCGAAATTCCCGGCCGGGATCTCGTGGACGGGGTGCATTACGCCTTCGTTACCAACACCACACCGTGGACGTATCTGAACGCCACGCCGGTGCACACCAACCCGGGCACCCGGTTCGAAACCGGCCTCGGAGTGTTCGCGGTGCGCTCGATGGCCGTCCTCCCGACGCTCCTGCTCGCGCGCCAGCTCCTCGCGGCCGACGGGAATCCCAAGTCCCGCAATTTATTTCGCGAAGACGACGTTCCCGCCGTACGAATCGAGGCCAAAGAACCGATCGGCCTGCAAATCGATGGCGACTTCATCGGCAAGCGCAACGTGGTGGATTTCACTGCCGTCCCCGACGTGCTCGCCGTCGTCGCCCCGCGACCGCGCTGACCGGCGAAACACCGCGAAAAACATCGCGGGTAGTGCTGCAAAATCCGGGGAGAGCGAGTACAAAGGACCGGGCAGGCTTCCCCACAGCGGGGGCCTTCAGAGCGTGAGCTTCCCCACGGTGCACCGCGTGCCTATTGACATCTACGGTGTTCGTGAAAGCATTCACAAGCAACCGTGCGGAAACATTCGAGTCGCACAAGTGAACG
>NZ_BDBC01000073.1 GCF_001612785.1 Nocardia beijingensis NBRC 16342 | reverse complement strand
GGCGCCCAGCAAAGGAGCAGAGGAATGGACTGGCGCCACAAGGCCATCTGTCGCGATGAGGACCCCGAGCTGTTTTTCCCCGTGGGTAACAGTGGTCCGGCGCTCGCGCAGATTGCCGATGCCAAGCTGGTCTGCGCTCGCTGCCCCGTAACCGCCGACTGCCTGTCCTGGGCCCTGAAGTCCGGACAAGACGCCGGCGTGTGGGGTGGTATGAGCGAAGACGAGCGCCGGGCGCTCAAGCGTCGCAACGCGCGCACCCGCACGCGCACCGTCGTCTGATCTCCAGACAGACGACCAGCCTTACCGGGCCATTCAGCCCGGCCCGGTAACGCATTTCAGCCCGGCACCAGAAGGTGCCGGGCTGTGTTGTTTTTGTACGCTCGTCCGCGAACTGGAAATGATCGGTCTCGCTTCGCGACGAAACCGGAAGCCGATCAATGCGGTTGCCTCGGACGCGCAATATCGGCGGCGCGGATTACGGCGCGACACGGCCGCGGCCGGACTCGCGATCCAGCGGAACCTGTGGGAAAGTAGTTGGTTTCCAAGCGGGTTGGCACGGTCGCCAATCCATGCCAGACCTCGCATTCCGCTCGATGTGGACATTCACGAAGTCGGCGCGCGGCAAGCCGCAAACCACACCGCACCGGCGGCCCGCCCGCGACATCCGAGCAACAGCGCGCTGCGGAGCGGACACGACCGATATCGCGGCGATGGATCCGCCGCCACCCGCTCTCGGCGAGAAGCTACCGCGCTGCCAGGCAATGCTGCTGCTCGCCGGTCCGTACGGGCAGGTCAGCGGCCGGAACGACGCCCCAGCGGGACACGCAGGACGGCATCGGTGCCGATGTCGGCGCCAGGGTGCAGGCCGATGGATCCGCCGAGTTCGGCGGTCACCAGGGTGCGCACGATCTGCAGGCCGAGCCGATCGGAGGATTCCAGGCTGAACCCGGCGGGAAGACCGCGACCGTCGTCGCTGATGATCACGTCCAGCCAGCGGGCCGAACGCTCGGAACGGATTGTCACCGTGCCGTTTTCGCCGGAATCGAAGGCGTGCTCGATGGCGTTCTGCACCAATTCGGTGAGCACCATCACCAACGGGGTGGCGCGCTCGGCGGAGAAGACGCCCAGGGAACCGGCGCGGCGCACTTTGATGCGCGCGGTGTGCACCGTGGCCACGTCGGCCATGATCGGCAGCAGCCGGTCGACGACCTCATCGAGATCGACCTCTTCGTCCACCGACATCGACAGCATCTCGTGCACCGAGGCGATGGAGGTGACCCTGCGCACCGACTCGGTGAGCGCGACCTGCGCCTCCTCGTTCTCGGTGCGGCGGGCTTGCAGGCGCAGCAACGCGGCGACGGTCTGCAAGTTGTTCTTGACCCGGTGGTGGATCTCCCGGATGGTGGCGTCCTTGCTCAGCAGCGCGCGATCGCGCCGCTTCACCTCGGTGACGTCGCGCACGAGCACCGCGGCGCCGGCCAGCTCACCGTGCGGGCGCAGCACGAGGGTGCGCAGCAGCACGGTGGCTCCGCGCGCCTCGACTTCCATCCGCCGCCCGGTCCGCCCGGCCAGGGCGGCTTGGATGTCGCCGACCACCTCCTGGGCGTCGAACGGGTCGGTGATCAGCGAACGAGTGGTGACGGCGAGATCCTGGCCCGCCAAGTCGGCCTGCAAACCCATCCGGTGATAGGCCGACAGGGCGTTGGGGCTGGCGTAGACGACGATGCCCTCGGTGTCGAGGCGGATGAACCCGTCTCCCGCGCGCGGGCTGGAATGGGTGGCCGCGCGATCCTCCGTGGTCGGGAAGGTGCCGTCGGCGATCATCTGGCACAGGTCGTCGGCGCACGCCACATAGGCGCTCTCCAACTGGCTGCGCACCCGGGAACGTTGCAGATCGATGTCCCGGCTCAGCACCGCGATCACGTCGTCACCGCAGCGGACCGGGATGGCCTCGCGGACCGCGTGCACCGGATGCGGGTGGTAGACGCCGGACGCCTCGACCTCGCTGTCGGCCCGCACGATCTCGCCGGTGACCAGTGCGTCGAACACCTGCGGATGGTCGGCCCGCAGCGCGACCGTGCCGACCAGGTCCTCCTGGTGCACGGTGGGCGCGGTGGTGGGACGGCACTGCGCGACGCAGACGATGTCCGCACCGTCGGTCACCGGTCCGGCGCCGACCCACAGCAGCAGATCGGCGAAGGACAGATCG
The DNA here is from genome assembly GCF_001612785.1 of Nocardia beijingensis NBRC 16342. Taxonomy (GTDB): domain Bacteria; phylum Actinomycetota; class Actinomycetes; order Mycobacteriales; family Mycobacteriaceae; genus Nocardia; species Nocardia beijingensis. The sequence continues at coordinate 19,287 of NZ_BDBC01000073.1, read as the reverse complement.
GACAGCAGCTGCCAATCCCCCACCACCCGCTGCAGATGATCCACGGCGACGCCGGGGAGATCGGTGTGCTCGGCCAGCAGCTCGCTCAGTGTCGCCATGCAGATCTACCGCCGCAATCGATCAGGAGATGACCGCGATCAGATGGCCCGCCTTGATCGCGTCGCCTTCCTTGACGCCGATCGAGGTCACCGTGCCACTGGACTCCGCGACCACCGGGATCTCCATCTTCATCGACTCGAGGATCACCAGGGTGTCGCCTTCCTTCACCTCGTCGCCCTCCTTGGCGACCACCTGGTAGACGACCGACACCAGTTCGGCGAGCACTTCCTCAGCCATGACACCCCATATCCTCGTTGGCCTGCATCCGCTGACGGTACAGCCAACCACACGTGAAAGAATGGCCTTCAACCAGAAGGGAGACTACTCATGGGTAAGCGCGGACGTAAGAAGCGTAGCCGCAAGGGGAACGCAGCCAACCACGGCAAGCGGCCCAACGCCTGAGCGACGCTCGGCCCGCAAGCACGAAGCGGCACGCACTTCCAGCAGGAAGGCGTGCCGCTCGCGTTTCACCGATCGGACCGGTCAGTCGGAGGTCTCGACCGAAGTCTCCTTCGTCACGAACGTCCGGCGCAGCTCGATGGTCAGGCGTTCACGCAGCGACGCGGGTGCGCGATCACCGCCGCATTTGCGGCTGAGCAGGCTCTTGATCTTCTCTTCGATGCCGTAGGCCTCGATACAAGGGCTGCAGTGCTCCATGTGGTGCTGCAACCGTTCCCGAGTCGCGTCGTCGCACTCCCCGTCCAGCATCAACCACACGTCGGCGAGCACCGCCGTGCAGTCGAGTTCCATGTCGGGGTCCCGCTCGGTACTCACTGCTTGACCTCCTGGCGTTCCCCCGAACGGTTGAATCCGCGCTCCCGCGCGACATCGGCGAGCAAACCCTTGAGCTGTTTCCGGCCGCGGTGCAGCCGGGACATCACCGTGCCGATGGGCGTGCCCATGATGTCGGCGATCTCCTTGTACGGGAAACCCTCGACGTCGGCGTAGTACACCGCCATGCGGAACTCCTCCGGAAGTTCCTGCAGCGCGGCCTTGATGTCGTCGTCCGGCAACGCGTCCAGCGCCTCGACCTCGGCGGAGCGCAGGCCCTGCGAGGTGTGCTCGGCGGTCGCGGCCAGCTGCCAGTCGGTGATCTCGTCGGTCGGATACTGCGCGGGCTGGCGCTGCTTCTTGCGGTAGGAGTTGATGTAGGTGTTGGTCAGAATCCGGTACAGCCAGGCACGCAGGTTGGTGCCCTCCCGGAACGACTTGAAGCCCTGGTAGGCCTTCACGTAGGTCTCCTGGACCAAGTCCTCGGCATCCGCCGGGTTCCTGGTCATGCGCAGCGCGGCGCCGTAGAGCTGGTCGAGCAGCGGGAGCGCGTCCCGTTCGAACCGCTGTGCCAGCTCGGCATCGTCGACGGCGGCGACATCGTCGGCCGCCACGTCATCGTCGCTCGTCACACCTGTCCCTTCGATCGCCGTACCTGCCAAATCTACCGGCATCGGCACATCGAAGGAGAATCCGCCGTCGGTCCGGGACACCTCGGTCCCCACCGGACGGTCGTCGAGCAGCACGGGCACAGGCATCTCCTTGTCGTCTCCATAGGGCCTGCTCACCGGTGGAAAGCATTCCGAGCGCGGTGTACCGGCTACAACATGCTCGAGCCGTCCGGTGTTCCCACCGGCCCACGGGCGCCCGGCGAATTCGCGCGAAATCCCGTTGCGGGCGGGGCCGCGGCCGTCGTTAGGGTGTGGCACATGGCAGCAGGCTCGACTCCGGCGATCCGCGCGTTGACCCAGGCGAAGGTGGCCCACCGGGTGCACGTCTACCAGCACGATCCGCGCTCCGACTCCTACGGCACCGAGGCGGTCGACGCGCTCGGCGCCGAACTGGGGGTCGCGGCCGGGCAGATCTTCAAGACCTTGGTCATCGAACTCGCCACCGGCTCGCTCGCGGTGGCAGTGCTCCCGGTTCCGAACACGTTGTCGCTCAAGGCCGCGGCGGCCGCGCTCGGCGCGTCCAAGGCGAGCATGGCGGACAAGACGCGGGCGGAGAAGACGACCGGGTACGTCCTCGGCGGCATCTCCCCGCTCGGTCAGCGCAAGCGGCTGCCCACCGTGATCGACGAATCGGCGCTGACCTGGGACCGGATGCTGTGCAGCGCCGGAAGGCGCGGACTGGAGATCGAACTGGCGCCCGCCGACCTGATCCGGCTGACCGGCGCGGTGACCGCGCCCGTGACATCCGCGTAATTCGGCCACGATCGCCGCGATCTGTGCGTTACTGAACAGGCCAGATCGAACCGACTCGAGGATGTGATGCGAATGTCTACGCAGCAGCGTTTGCGCACCGTGATCGTCGCGTTGTTCGGAACTCTCGTCGTGGCTCTCGGTTCGGTAACGCTCCTCGCCCCCGAGGCAGCCGCCGCACCGGACAGCCCGCAGGTCACGCAGGTCAGCGATTCCGTGTTCGACTTCGACGGTCAGGGTTCGAAGAGTGACGACAAGGCCGGGAAAGCCGAGAAGCTGAGCGGCACCGTCACCACCAAGCTGATCGACTTGGTCGCCGGAATCATCAAGTGCGGGCTGAATATCGCTTCACCAAGCGTGAAGTGCAGTTTGTAATTTTTTGCAGCGCCTGCGGCGCTGCGTGTTCGCGGCCCCCTTATGGCTCGCGTTCGACCGGCCGACGCTTGCTCCTTCGTCGCCTACGCGTCGACCGGTCGAACGCGAGCCGGGCCGCGAACGGCGGATGCTCGGTCTCGCTTCGCTCGGAAGACGGGGTGGAGGTCGGCTGGGCACGTCAGCGGTCTTAGTCACGATTCAGCGCGCGCCCTACCGCGACCGTCCAGTCGACCGTCACCCACGGCGCTCGGAATGTGGCTGCAACCGATGGAGCTGGGTCCGGCCCCGAACGGCGGATACTCAGTCTCGCTATCGAGGCCGGAGTTGAGCCGTTGTCGTTTGTGCAGGGGTGGTCACCGAGACGTGAGCGCGGTGCATAGCTCGGCCTTCGATCGCCCATCGTGCACGCGACGTCTTCGCGGTAGAGATCCGAGTCGGGCCGATATCCGATTGCGCGTCACTCCGCACGCAGAGCACCGTTGTTTGCAGCGGCGTGGGAGTCCGGGCGTGTGCCAGGAGCCTTTACAGCAGGCTGATCTGCTCGGCCTCCTTCTGTTCGTCCACTGGGGCGAGCAATTCCGGGCCGTTGTTGCGGACGCTGTTGACCAGGGCTGGCACCGGGCGGGGCACGATTCCGGCGACGACATCCTCAGAAGGGGTCTCCAGCAGGCTCGCGGGGGCCGGGTGATCGGGGTCGAGCCAGGCGTCCCAGTGTTCGCGGGGCATGGGCAGCGGCATCCGGTCGTGGATGCGGGTGAGGTCGCCGACCGCGTCGGTGGTGAGGATGGTGCACGACAGCAGCGGAGTGCTCTCCGGCTGTGCACGGTCGCGCCAGACCGACCACAGACCGGCCATGTAGAGCCGGGAACCGTCCGCGTTGGCCATGTAGTACGGGTGCTTGACGACCTTGCCTTTTCCGCCCTTGTCGCCGTTCGGCTCGACGACCCACTCGTACCACCCGTCCATCGGCACCAGGCAGCGCCGGTATTTCACCGCGTCACGGAAGGAAGGCGTGGTGGCGGCCTTGTCGGCGCGGGCATTGAACAGCGGTTTGCCTTTGACCGGGACGCCGGGCTCGGCCGCTTTCGTCCACACCGGGATCAGTCCCCAGCGCATGCGCCGGATACGCAGTGTGGGGTCGTCGTCTTCGCGGCCCTGGTCGTGCCGCTCGACCACGGTGAGCACCTGGGTGGTCGGAGCGACGTTGTAATTGGTGAACGAACCCTGGTCGGCCGCGCCGGTCTCATCGATCGCATCCAACTCGACCGCGAGCCTGCCGGGGTTGGTCGTGGTCGCATATCGTCCGCACATATCCCGATAGTCCCACTTGCCACCGACAGCGTCGGGAAGAATTGGTGCATAGCTGATGACCTGTTGAGAGTTGTGACATAGCATTCTCTCATCGGAAGGGCGGGCTGCCCGTCCACTCGGACCCGCGCATCGACCGTCCACCGCAGACGGCAAGAGGAGAACCACTGTGACATCCACCGACACCAAACCCGCCGATCACGACACGGCACTGACGTCGGTCAATCCGGCGACAGGCGAGGTGATCGGCACGCACGTCATCGCCGACGACGCGGCGGTCGCCGCCGCGGTCGCCAAGGCGCGCGCCGCCGCCACCACGTGGGGCGCGCTGAGTTTCGACCAGCGGCGCACGCATCTGCTGCGCTGGTCGAGCAAGCTGGTGCAGAAATCGGAGGAATTCTGCGAGCTGATCCACGCCGAGAACGGCAAGCCGGTCGACGACGCGTTCCTGGAATTGATGCTCGCGCTCGAGCACATCTCCTGGGCGGCCAAGAACGCCAAGAAGGTGCTCGGCCCGAAGAAGGTCTCCCCCGGCGCGCTGATGTCGAACTTCAGCGCCCGGCTCGAGCAGCGCCCGCTCGGCGTCGTCGGCGTGATCGGTCCGTGGAACTACCCGGTCTACACACCGAACGGCTCCATCGCCTACGCGCTGGCCGCGGGCAACACCGTCGTGTTCAAGCCGAGCGAGTACTCCACGAGCATCGGCAACTTCCTCGCCGACGCGTTCGCCGAAGCCAACCGTGAACTGCCCGAGGGCGTCTTCATCACGATCAACGGCTACGGCGCCACCGGTGCGGCGCTGGTCCGCTCGGACATCGACAAGATCGCGTTCACCGGGTCCACCGCCACCGGTAAGCGGATCATGGCCGCCGCCGCCGAGCGGCTCACCCCCGTGCTGCTGGAGTGCGGCGGCAAGGACGCGGTGATCGTCGCCGCCGACGCCGACATCAAGGCCGCGGCGGACGCGGTCGCCTGGGGCGCCACCGCCAACAGCGGCCAGACCTGCGCCGGCGTCGAGCGGGTCTACGTCGACCGTTCGGTGCGCGAGGAGTTCGTCGCGGAGGTCAAGCGCATTCTCACCGACATCAAGCCCGGTTCCGACGACAAGGCCGCCTACGGCCCGATGACCATGCCGAGCCAGGTCGACATCGTGCGCCGCCACATCGAGGACGCGCTGAAGAACGGCGGCACCGCGGTGCTCGGCGGCCCCGAATCGGTCAAGGCGCCGTTCATCGAGCCGGTCGTGCTGGTCGACGTGGACGAGAACTCCGAGGCCGTGGCCGAGGAGACCTTCGGCCCCACCATCACCATCCGCAGCGTCGACGGCGTCGACGAGGCGGTGAAACTGGCCAACAACTCCAAGTACGGCCTGTCCTCCGCGGTCTACTCGAAGAAGAACGGCCTCGACATCGCCCGCAAGCTGCGCGTCGGCGCCACCTCGGTGAACTCCGTGCTCGCCTTCGCCGCCATCCCCGGCCTGCCCTTCGGCGGCGTCGGCGATTCCGGCATCGGCCGCATCCACGGCGAACCGGGTCTGCGCGAGTTCACCCGCCCGCACTCGATCGCGGTGCAGCGCTTCACCGTTCCCGGCATGGCGCTGCTGAGCTACAGCCGCACCGACTCCACGATGAAGCTGCTGCGCAAGCTCGTCCCGTTCCTGCACGGACGGCACAAGTAGGAACCCCACGGCCGGGGCCGGGCACTCGACCTCATCTAGTGCCCGGCCCCGTGCAATGGGTGCGACCATCCGCCAGGCAAACGCGCCGGCGCGGCGTATGAGACCGGACGAAGTCGGCCGGGCATCATCCCGGCTGACCGCGCAACCGGGCCACTCGACCGGCACAGCCACGCGCGCATGCCCGATGCCGCGCACGTCCTCCGGCGCAACAACTTTCGCCGGACCCCCGGTCCGAGAAGGCGTGCCCTGGCCCGCGCCGTTCGCCGCCCCCTCACATCCGAGTGACCACGTCGCAGGCAACAAATAGCACGGCCCAGCCGAGCCGACGACCAGCCACTACAAACCGTGCACCAGTAAGGAAGCGTCAATACCGACGCCCCAACACACCGCACAACTTTCCTTTCGAGCGCAGCGAAGCCGAACACCAGCTATTCGCGACCAAAGCCGCCACGAACACCCAGCACCGCAGGCACAAGCGAACAAGCGGCGGCCGGACCGATTTGGCACGGGATCACAACAAGCCGCTTGCACTCGATGGCGAGCTCGGACACTTACGCGCCCAGCGCACCGCAACTCCCGGTTTCGAGCGAAGCGAGACCGAGCATGTTCCGTTCGCGGCCCGGCTCGCGTCCGAGTGGCCGCCGCGTACGCGACGAAGGAGCAAGCGGCGGTCGCTCGGACGCGAGCCACAAGGGGCCGCGAACACGCCGCGACGAAGTCGCGGCCAAACCACACAGCCGCGAACACGCAGCGCCGAAGGCGCTGCAATTCGACACCGTGTGATGATGGACTGGTGAACTTTTGGCCAGCGCCCCATGTCGAGGTCCCCGTACACGCGACCGTGACCCTGCCCGGGTCGAAATCGATCACGAACCGGGCGCTCATCCTGGCCGCTCTTGCCGACGGTCCCTCCACCATCACCGGCGCGCTGCGCAGCCGGGACACGAACCTGATGATCGCCGCGCTGTGCGCGCTCGGCGTCGGCATCGAGGGTGAGGGCGACACGTTGACCGTCACTCCGGCCCCGCTGGGCGGCGCCACGGTCGACTGCGGGCTCGCGGGCACGGTGATGCGCTTCTTGCCGCCGGTCGCCGCCTTGGCATCGGGCGATGTGGCCTTCGACGGTGACGAGCAGGCCAGGATCCGGCCGCTGCGCACCATCCTGGACGCGCTGCGCTCGCTCGGCGCGGACATCGACGGCGACGCCTTGCCGTTCACCGTGCACGGCAAGGGCGCGCTGCGCGGCGGCACCGTGACGATCGACGCGTCCGGGTCGTCGCAGTTCGTCTCGGGTCTGCTGCTGTCTGCCGCGCGCTTCGACGATGGCCTGGTGGTGCACCACGACGGCAAGGCGCTGCCGTCCATGCCGCACATCGAGATGACCGTGGAGATGCTGCGCCGCGCCGACGTGCGGGTGCAGGCGCCCGCGGACAGCTTCAAGGCGCAGACCTGGACCGTCGAGCACGGGCCGATCCGCGCGGTGAACTGGGAGGTCGAGCCGGACCTGTCCAACGCGACACCGTTCCTGGCCGCGGCCGCGATCACGGGCGGAACGGTCAGCATCCCGCACTGGCCGCGGCTGACCACGCAGCCCGGCGACGTGATCCGCGAGATCCTGGTGCGCATGGGCGCGGAAGCGCGGATCTTCGACGGCGTGCTCACCGTGCACGGCCCCGACCGGCTCGCCGGCATCGATATCGACCTGCACGACGTGGGCGAGCTGACGCCGACCGTCGCCGCGCTGGCCGCGCTGGCCGACTCCCCGTCCGTGTTGCGCGGCATCTCGCATCTGCGTGGGCACGAGACCGACCGGCTGGCCGCGCTGTCCACCGAGATCAACCGCCTCGGCGGCAAGGTGACCGAGACCGAGGACGGACTGGAGATCGTGCCCGCCGACCTGCACGGCGGCAAATGGCACTCCTACGCCGACCATCGGATGGCCACGGCCGGGGCCATTCTCGGCCTCCGGGTGCCCGGCGTCGAGATCGAGGACATCGGGACCACGGCCAAGACCCTGCCGAACTTCGTCGCCCTGTGGGAGCGGATGCTCGAGCCCGCGCTGTCCGACGAAGGAGCGGCGCACTGAGCCGGGGACGACGATCCGCGGCCAGCTACGACGAATCCGACGTCCGGGTTCGTCCGGGGCGTAGTTCCCGTCCGCGCACGAAGACCCGGCCGCAGCACAACGACGCCCAGTCGGCCATGGTGGTCTCGGTCGATCGGGGCCGGTGGGGATGTGTCCTCGGCGGCGACCCGGATCGCCGCATCGTCGCCATGCGCGCCAGGGAACTGGGCCGCACTCCGATCGTGGTCGGCGACCAGGTGGACGTGGTCGGCGACCTGTCCGGGCGGCCGGACACCCTCGCGCGCATCGTCCGGGTCGCCGACCGCAGTACGGTGCTGCGCCGCACCGCCGACGACACCGATCCGTTCGAGCGCATCGTGGTCGGCAACGCGGAGCGGCTGTTCATCGTGGTCGCGCTCGCCGACCCGCCCCCGCGCACCGGCTTCGTCGAACGCGCCATGGTCGCCGCGTACGCGGGCGGGCTGCGGCCGGTGCTGTGCCTGACCAAGCACGATCTGGCGGCCGATTCCGAATTCGCCGCGACGTTCGAGGATCTCGATCTCACCATCGTCTACGGCGGCATCGATGATCCGCTCGATCCGGTGCTGGATCTGCTCACCGATCACCTCACCGCGCTGATCGGTCACTCCGGCGTCGGCAAGTCGACGCTGGTCAATCGTCTTGTGCCGGAGGCGGAGCGGGCCGTTGGCGAGGTGTCCGGGGTGGGCAAGGGCAAGCACACCTCCACCCAGTCGGTCGCGCTCCCCCTGCCGGGAGGCGGCTGGGTCATCGACACACCGGGCGTGCGCTCGTTCGGCCTGGCGCACATCACCCCCGACGATGTGATCGCCGCTTTCACCGACCTTGCCGACGCCATCGAGGACTGCCCGCGGGGCTGCACCCATCTCGGCCCGCCCGCCGATCCGGAATGCGCGCTGGACCAGCTGCCGGGCAAGGAACACCGGGTGGCCGCCATCCGCCGTCTGCTCGTCGCCCTCATGTCCAACGACCCCTGGTAACCGCCTCGGCCTACCGCGCCGGTGCGGGACCATCCGGTTCGCGCCGCCGTTTCCGGCCTCGATGCGCGCTGGCCCCGGCGAGTCCGGACCGGATGCAGCCGGAGCTCCCGAACGCCCCCTCGTGATCGGGCGAAAGTCTCTACCGCACAGCGTTTCCCGCTAACGTTCGGGCCCTGCCGCCGAGGGCTCGGAGCGTTGTCCATGCCCTCCGAAGGCAGTCCGCCTATCCCTTGTCTCGAGGACCTATGGACAGCTCTGCCCGCGCGAAAGCCACCATGTACAACACGTTTCTCGTCGCCACCACGGCAGCCGCACTGCTGCTCGGCGGCAGTCAGACCGCCCTCGCCGCACCTGGTTCCGGCTCGGCCTCCGGCAGTTCCGGATCGGCGTCCGGCAGCTCCGGATCGGCGGGAGGAAGCTCTGGACCTGCCCGCAGCGCCGCGGACCGGAAGTTCCTACGCGAAAGCTATTACGCCGGAGCCGATTACGACGTCCAAGACGCGGCGATAGCGCTGGCGCATTCGGAGTGCAACTGGCTCGACGCGCACGGCAATTCGGCCCGCAATCACATCACACTCGCCGAGAGTTCTCGCGACGCCGTCGAGTATCCCTACATCTTCTTGGACGCCGCGATCGATGCGTACTGTCCGTGGAACAGCATCTGACCCTCCGGATTATCCGAGAACGACGAAGGCGCCCAGAGAGCTCTGGGCGCCTTCGTAGTTCAGCGGATCAGTGGCGGCGGCGGGACTTCGGGCCGCGGCGGCCCTTCGCCTCCGCTCGGGCGGCCTCGCGGCGCTCGCGACGGGTCTGCTGCGGCCCGCCGTCCACGCCGTACTCCTCGGCGTCGCTGTGCACCGCGGCACGGCCGCCCTCGTCGGGACCGGAGTAGCTGAAACCGCGCGGAGCGGTGTCATCGATACCCCTGGCGCGCAGGGCCGCCGGCGCGCCGTGCCCGTTGGCGACCTGCGCCTCCTCGGTGGGCAGCGGACGCGGGGCGGTCATGGCTCCGACCGGCGAACGAAGACCGGTACCGACGGCGACGCCTTCCGGCTGCGGTTGCTGCACCTCGACCTGCAGGTTGAACAGGAAGCCGACCGACTCCTCCTTGAGGCCGTCGAGCATCGCGGTGAACATGTCGAAGCCCTCGCGCTGGTACTCCACCAGCGGGTCACGCTGGGCCATCGCGCGCAGGCCGATGCCCTCCTTGAGGTAGTCCATCTCGTAGAGATGCTCACGCCACTTGCGGTCGAGCACCGAAAGCAGCACCTGCCGTTCCAGATTGCGCATGCTGCCCTCGCCCGCCAGACCGTCGATCTCGGCCTCGCGGCGCTCGTACGCGGCGTGCGCGTCGTCCAGCAGCGCCTCCAGCAGCTCCTCGCGGGTCAGCTCGCCCGCCTCACCGATCTCGGTTTCGCCGGTCAGGTCCCGGTAGTCCAGGCTCACCGGGTACAGCGTCTTCAGCGCCGTCCACAGCTTGTCCAGATCCCAGTCCTCGACATAGCCCTCGGCGGTGGCGCCGTCCACGTACGCGGTGATCACGTCGGTGATCATGCTCTGGACCTGGCCCTCCATGTCCTCGCCGCGCAGGATCCGGTTGCGCTCGCCGTAGATGACGGTGCGCTGCTGGTTCATCACCTCGTCGTACTTGAGCACGTTCTTGCGGATCTCGAAGTTCTGCTGCTCGACCTGCGTCTGCGCGCTCTTGATGGCCTTGGAGACCATCTTCGCCTCGATCGGCACGTCGTCGGGCAGGTTCAGCCGCGTCATGATCGCTTCCAGCGCGGCGCCGTTGAACCGGCGCATCAGCTCGTCACCCAGCGACAGGTAGAAGCGGGACTCACCCGGGTCGCCCTGACGGCCGGAACGACCGCGCAGCTGGTTGTCGATGCGGCGCGACTCGTGGCGCTCGGTGCCGAGCACGTAGAGGCCGCCCGCGTCGCGCACCGCGTCGGCGTCCTCGGCGGTCTGGGCCTTGACCTGGTCCAGCGTCGGCAGCCAGGCGCGCTCGTACTCCTCCGGCGTCTCGACCGGGTCGAGGCCCTGCTTGCGCAACAGGATGTCGGCGATGATGTCCGGGTTGCCGCCGAGCACGATGTCGGTGCCGCGGCCCGCCATGTTCGTCGCGACGGTCACCGCGCCCGGCCTGCCGGCCTCGGCGATGATCTCGGCTTCCTTCTCGTGGAACTTCGCGTTCAGCACGTTGTGCGGAATGCCGCGCTTGGTGAACTGCTTGGACAGGTACTCCGAGCGCTCGACGCTGGTGGTGCCGATCAGCACCGGCTGGCCCTTCTCGTGCCGCTCGGTGACGTCGTCGACCACGGCGGAGAACTTGGCCTCCTCCGTCTTGTAGATCAGGTCGGACTGGTCGGCGCGGATCATCGGCTTGTTGGTCGGGATCGGGACCACGCCGAGGTTGTAGATCTGGTGCAGCTCGGCGGCCTCGGTCTCGGCGGTGCCGGTCATGCCGGAGAGCTTGTCGTAGAGGCGGAAGTAGTTCTGCAGGGTGATCGTGGCCAGGGTCTGGTTCTCCGGCTGGATTTCCACCCCTTCCTTGGCCTCGATCGCCTGGTGCATGCCCTCGTTGTAGCGGCGCCCGACCAGGATGCGGCCGGTGAACTCGTCGACGATGATCACCTCGCCGTCGCGGACGATGTAATCCTTGTCGCGGGTGTAGAGCTCCTTGGCCTTGATGGCGTTGTTCAGGTAGCTCACCAGCGGCGAGTTGGCGGCCTCGTAGAGGTTGTCGATGCCGAGCTGATCCTCGACGAACTCGACGCCCGCCTCGTGCACGCCGATCGTGCGCTTCTTGATGTCGACCTCGTAGTGCACATCCTTCTTCAGCAGCGGCGCGATCCGCGCGAACTCGGCGTACCACTTCGACGAGGCGTCGGCGGGACCGGAGATGATCAGCGGGGTGCGCGCCTCGTCGATGAGGATGGAGTCGACCTCGTCGACGATGGCGAAGTTGTGCCCGCGCTGCACCAGATCGTCCAGCGAGTGCGTCATGTTGTCGCGCAGGTAGTCGAAGCCGAACTCGTTGTTCGTGCCGTAGGTGATGTCGGCGTTGTAGGCCACCCGCCGCTGGGCCGGGCTCATGCCGGACAGGATGACGCCGACCTCCAGGCCGAGGAAGCGGTGCACGCGGCCCATCCACTCCGCGTCGCGCTTGGCCAGGTAGTCGTTCACCGTCACGACGTGCACGCCGTCGCCGCTGATCGCGTTCAGGTACGCGGGCAGCACACAGGTCAGGGTCTTGCCCTCACCGGTCTTCATCTCGGCGATGTTGCCGGTGTGCAGCGCGGCGCCGCCCATGACCTGCACCTTGTAGTGCTTCTGGCTGAGCACGCGCCAGGACGCCTCCCGCGCGACCGCGAACGCCTCGGCCATCAACTGGCCGAGCGGATCGGGCTCGCCGTCCTCGACCATCTCGGCGTACCGCTCGCGGAACTCGTCGGTCTTGGCCCGTAGTTCCGCGTCGCTGAGGTCTTCGTACTCCGGTTCGAGGGCGAGGACTTGGTCGGCGAAATGCGAGAGCCGCTTGACAATGCGACCCTCACCAATCCGTAGCAACCTCGTCAGTGTCAGCGCAGGCACGGGTCTCGTCAGTCCTCTGGTCGGTGTGTCAAATCTGTCGTCGGCCCCCGGGCCGGTGCGGCCCACGCGGTTGCGCGGAATCCGCTGCATGCCCCATGGTAATGCTCTGTTGAATTTGCAGCGCCTGCGGCGCTGCGTGTTCGCGGCCCCCTCGTGGCTCGCGTCCGAGTGACCGCCGCTGGCGACTTCGTCGCGGACGCGGCGGTCACTCGGACGCGAGCCGGGCCGCGAACGGCGGATGCTCGGTCTCGCTTTGCTCGGAAGACGTGGTCGAGGTGGGTGGTTGCGTGTGGTGGCAGCGGCATGACCTCGGTGTATGCGGCCCTGCGGAGCTGGGAAGCGGTATAGCTGAGCGGTTTCGCAGGAGCGATCACGCCGCCGCGACCGACGCCGACTCCCCTCCGCCAGCTGTGCCGAGGTGATCGCTGCTCCTGGTTCGGCGGAGGTGGTCGTTCGGTTCGGGTCGGGGCCGAGAGTTGGATCACCTCATCCACGCCGGTAAACCCCGTCGGACGCGGCGGGGCGGAGTTGTGGGAACGGCACTGCTTGCGGCTTTCTGGCGAGCGCGATGACCGGCCCGCGCGGGAACCAGGCCTGTCATGCCTCCCTCGGGTTCCTTGGCAGCGAGGGGTTGGGGTGCGGCTTCGGGCGGGTCGACGGGCCTGGGCCGTTTCCGGTAGCGCGGCCCGGCTCGATCGGATCTTTGCCCTGCACCTCGGTCCGCCCTGTGATCGAATCGGTTCGCAGAACTCGAGTCGGCCAGCGTGTCATGGAACTCCGGCGCGGAAAAACGTGTACGGAATTCATCAGAAATGGCGCAACGGCCGGGCCGATGGTCGATGCGGCAGCACAATGAAGCGGGGGCGGCATCGGGAAAAGGAGTACCGGGCAGCGTGATCACGAGACTATCGCCGCAGGACACGGCCTTCTATCGGCTCGAGTCGAGCAGCAATCCGATCCATATCGGCTCTCTCGCGATCGTGCGGAACACCGAACCCGGCGACGGAGGGGGCGAGGCGATCCTGGACTACGACCGGCTGGTGGATCTGGTCGAGAGCAGGCTCTCGCTGGTGCCGCGATACCGGCGCAAAGTGCGGGAGATCCCGCTGTCGCTCGGACGGCCGGTGTGGGTCGAGGACAGCCGGTTCGACATCACCTATCACGTCCGACGTTCGGCGCTGCCCGGTCCCGGCACCGACGAACAGCTGCACGATCTGGTCGCCCGCCTCGTCTCCCACCCCTTGGACCCGGCCCGGCCGCTGTGGGAGATGTACCTGATCGAACGGCTGGCCGACGGCCGCTGCGCCATCTTCACCAAGACGCATGCCGCCCTGGTGGACGGGGACACCGCGCTCGAGATCGGGCACGTGATCCTCGACACCGGGCCCGCGCCCCGCGAACTGGCCTGTGACGACTGGATCGCCCCGCGCGAACCCGGCGAGATGGAGCTGCTGGTCGGCGCGCTCGCCCATCTCGCCGCACGGCCGCGCAAGGCCGTCGAGGTGGCCAGGGACGCGAGCGCGGGCGCGTTCGCGGTGCTCGGGACGGCGGGCAAGGCGGTCGAGTCGGTGATCGGCGCGGTGCGCACGGCGGCGACCGGTGCGCCCGCCAGCCCCCTGAACACGCGCACCTCGCGGAACCGGCGCTTCGACGTGGTGCGCACCGACCTGGCGGACTACCGCACGATCCGCGGCCGGTTCGGCTGTTCGACCAACGACGCCATCCTCGCCGTGGTCACCGGCGCGCTGCGCAACTGGCTGCTGTCGCGCGGGGAAGCGCTCATCGAGTCCACCACGCTGCGGGCGGTGGTGCCGATGTCGGTGTACGTCGAGGGAAACGACGGCGACCCGACGCACTCGGCGAGCGAGGTGTCGTCGTTCCTGCTCGATCTGCCGGTCGGCGAACCGAACCCGGTGATGCGGTTGTCGCACATCGCGCACGCCACCGAACTCAACGGACGTCAGCGGCGCGGCGTCCGCGCGCGTACGCTCGTGCACCTGGCCGGGTTCGCTCCGGCCAGCCTGCACGCTATGAGTGTGCGCGCGGCGAGTACGTTCGCAGAACACACGTTCAATCTGGTGATCACCAACGCGCCGGGTCCGCAAGCGCCGATGTACATCGGCGGCGCGCGGATGCTGGAGATGTACCCGGTGTCGCCACTGCTGCGCAATCAGGCGTCGAGCATCGGGATCACGTCCTACGACGGACGTGTCTTCTACGGTCTCAACGCCGACCGCGACGCGATGGCCGACATCGGCGTGCTCGCCACGGCGGTGCGCGATTCCATGGAGGAGATGCTCGGTGCCTGCGTCTGATCAGAAGAAGCTGCGGGTCTACATCCCGGCTACGGTGCCGATGCTGCGCGAGCTGGTCGACAACCGGGAGCTGGCCGCCGTCGGCGGGACCGCGTTCGCGGTGACGCCGACGCTGCGCGAGGCCTACGCCTCCGGCGACGACGAGGAACTCGGCGAAGTCGCCATGAACGAGGCCGCGCGCGCTTCGCTGCGACTGCTCGCCGCCGAACGCGAAGCGGTCGCGGAGGACTCCGGCGACGAAGCCGCGCCGGTCGCGGGCGGCAGCCCGGTCTACCGCCGTGCGGTGATCGCCGCCGATGTGACCGGCGCGAAACTGCGGCCCGACCTCGACGACGCGGTGGTCCGGCTGGCGGGCCCGATCGGCTACCAGCAGATCGCCTCGGTGCACGTCGACCTGGCCGACGCCGAACCGCAGGTGGCCAAGGCCGTCGACGTGGTGGACGCCGCCGATCTCGGCGACACCGACGCGGAGTTCGTCCTCGGCGACGCCGAGGACCATCAATTGGCCTGGTACGCGGCCCAAGAGCTGCCGTTCCTGCTCGAGTTGCTCTGAATCACGGCGGCGGGCGCGCCACCGGCCCACCGTCGTAACCTACGATGCCGTAACCTTGCTGGCGAGGCCTCCGATCGGCGAGTCGGCGGCCCGCGCATCCGACGACAGGGAGACCAACGGCAGCGATGGGTTCGAAAATTGGGAGCTTCTCCGTGCGAAGTGTCCGCGCGTGGCTGGAGGCGCCCGCGGCGAGCGTCGCGGAGCGCGGCGGCAAGCTGAACGTGCTGCGCGGCGCCGTGGCGCGCGTGACAACGCCGTTGCTGCCCGACGACTATCTGCACCTGGCCAACCCGCTGTGGTCGGCACGGGAACTGCGCGGGCGCATCGTCGAGGTGCGCAAGGAGACCGCCGACTCCGCGACGCTGGTGATCCAGCCGGGATGGGGCTTCGACTTCAAATACCGGCCCGGCCAGTACATCGGCATCGGCCTCCTGGTCGACGGCCGTTGGCATTGGCGCTCGTACTCGCTGACCTGCCCGCCGGATTGGTCCGACCCCGGCCACGGCGGCAAGCGGCTGATCTCCATCGCCGTGAAGGCGATGCCGGAGGGCTTCCTGTCCAGCCATCTGGTCAGCGGCGTTCCGGTCGGCACCATCGTCCGGCTGGCCGCGCCGCAGGGCGGCTTCGTGCTGCCGTCCCCGCCGCCGGAGAAGGTGCTGTTCCTCACCGCGGGCAGCGGCATCACCCCCGTGATGTCGATGCTGCGCGCGATGGACCGTCGCGAGGTGTTCACCGACGTGGCGCACCTGCACTCGGCCCGCACCGCCGACGACGTGATGTTCGGCGCGGAACTGGCCGCGTTGCGCGAGGGCAATCCGAGCTTCGACACCCGGCTGCATCTCACCGCCGAGCGGGGCAAGTTCGCCCTCGCCGACCTCGACACCGAGTTCCCGGATTGGCGCGAACGCCAGACCTGGGCCTGCGGCCCGGCCGGGATGCTCGACGAGATCGAGCACCACTGGCGCGACGCGGGCCTGTCGGACCGGCTGCACGTGGAGCGCTTCGAGATCGAGCGCTCCTCGGTCGGCGAAGGCGGCACGGTCACCTTCGGCAAGACCGGTCGCACCGTCGCGGCCGACGGCGCGACCAGCCTGCTGGAGGCAGGCGAGTCGGCGGGCGTTCAGATGCCGTTCGGCTGCCGGATGGGCATCTGCCAGACCTGCGTGGTCACCTTGAGTTCCGGGCACGCGCGCGACCTGCGCAACGGTGAGGAGCGCCGCGAAGGCGACAAGGTGCAGACCTGCATCTCGGCCGCGGCGGGCGACTGCACCCTGGACGTGTAGTCCGCCAGGTACCCTCGAGGTGTATCGAGTAGGGAAAGGACCCCGGTGGCCATCACCGACATCAAGACGTTCGCCCACCTCACGGCTACCGATATCGAGACACTGGGGCAGGAACTCGATTCCATCCGGCGTTCGGTGGAGCTGTCCCGTGGCGAGCGCGACGCGAAGTACATCCGGCGCGCGATCGCGGCGCAACGCGGTCTCGAGGTAGTCGCGAGGGCCGTGCTGTTCGGCAGCCGCAATCGCTGGGCCTGGCTGACCGGCACCGCGTTGCTCTCGGTGGCGAAGATCATCGAGAACATGGAGCTCGGGCACAACGTCAGCCACGGGCAGTGGGACTGGATGAACGATCCGGAGATCCACTCCAGCTCGTGGGAATGGGACATGACGGGCCCCTCCGCCCAGTGGCGGCGGGCGCACAACTATTCCCACCACACCTATACCAACGTCCTCGGCAAGGACGAGGACCTCGGGTTCGGCATCCTCCGGATGACGCGGGACGAGCAGTGGCGGCCGATCCACCTGGTGCAGCCGCTGGCGAACCTGCTGCTGGCCGCGACCTTCGAGTGGGGCATCGCGCTGCACGACTGGAGCATCGAGAAGCAGCTGTCGGACACGCCGCGCTGGGACATCACCTCGGAGCCGAACATGGCGTTCGGGCGCAAGATCTGCCGTCAGGTGGCCAAGGACTTCCTCATCCACCCCGCGCTCACCGGCCCGGCGTTCAAGCACACGCTGAAGGCCAACGCGACGGCGAACCTGGTGCGCAACCTGTGGGCGTACGCGGTGATCTTCTGCGGCCACTTCCCCGACGGCGCGGAGAAGTTCACCGTCGAGCAGTTGGAGAACGAGACCAGCGGCGAGTGGTACCTGCGCCAGATGCTCGGCAGCGCGAACTTCAAGGCGGGGCCCGCCATGGCGTTCATGAGCGGCAACCTCTGCTACCAGATCGAGCATCACCTGTTCCCCGATCTGCCGAGCAACCGGTATCGCGAGATCGCGGTGCGCGTCCGGGAGCTGTGCGACAAGTACGACCTCCCCTACACCACCGGTTCGCTGGGCAAGCAGTATCTGCTGGCCTTCCGCACGATCCACAAGCTGGCGCTGCCGGACCGGTTCCTCAAGGCCACCGCCGACAACGCACCGGAGACCTCGTCCGAACGCAAGTTCGCCGGTATCACGCTCCCGTCGCTCGGGACGGAGTCCACGCACTGGCTGCGCATCGATCCCGAGACCGGCAAGCGGCGCGGTCTGCGTTCGGCGCTGCACGAAGCGAAGATCGTGCTGCGCGAGAAGGCGCGGCAGGAGAAGGAGATGCTTCGCGAGGCCAAAGCGGCCCTGCAGGAGAAGGCCGAACACGAGCGGCAGGTCCTGCGCGACGCCAGGGTCGCGCTCCAGGAAAGAGCCCGCCAGGAACAGGCGTCGCTGCGCGAGAAAGCCAAGCGGGACAGGCGTTTTCGCTTCCAGCGAAGGGCGCGCTAACTTACCAGTCGAGCATCGGTATCGCAATAGGGTATTTGACACATCCCTCAGCCGCATCTCGCAACCTACGCTCTCGTAACTTACGGTAAAGTAACCCGTATGGCGATTTCGGATGTCAAGGAATACGCGCACCTCACCGAGGCCGACGTGGAAGCACTCGGCGCGGAGTTCGACGCGATCCGGCGGGAAATCGAAGCCTCACGCGGCGAGCGTGACGCGAAATACATCCGCGCTGTCATCCGGTTGCAGCGCGCTCTCGAGATCAGCGGCCGGGCGGTGCTCTTCGCGAGCCCGAAGCGCCCGGCGTGGCTGGCGGGCGTCGCCCTGCTCAGCACCGCCAAGATCATCGAGAACATGGAGATCGGGCACAACGTCATGCACGGGCAGTGGGACTGGATGAACGATCCGGAGATCCACTCCAGCTCGTGGGAATGGGACAACACCGGCGCGGCCAAGCACTGGAAGCACACCCACAACTACCTGCACCACAAGTACACCAACGTGCTCGGCATGGACGACGACATCGGCTACGGCCTGCTGCGGGTGACCCGCGACCAGCGCTGGAAGCCGTTCAACCTGGGCAACCCGCTCTACAACCTGGTGTTGCAGCTGTTCTTCGAGTACGGCGTCGCGATCCAGCACCTGGAGCTGGGCAAGCTGGTGGCGGGCCGGTACAAGCCAGGCACCCCCGAGCGGGCCGATTTCGAGCGCAGGCGCGACGAGGCGCTCACCAAGATGGGCAAGCAGGTCCTCAAGGACTACGTGATCTTCCCCGCCCTCACCGGCCGCGCGTTCTTCTCCACGCTGACGGCCAACCTGGCCGCGAACGCGATCCGCAACGTCTGGTCCAACGCGGTGATCTTCTGCGGGCACTTCCCCGACGGCGCGGAGAAGTTCACCAAGGCCGACATCGACGGCGAAACGCAGGGCGAGTGGTACCTGCGCCAGATGCTCGGCAGCGCGAACATCTCCGGCGGCCCGGTCATGCACTTCATGACCGGCAATCTGAGCCACCAGATCGAACACCACCTGTTCCCGGATCTGCCGAGCAACCGGTACGCCGACATCGCCGTGCGGGTGCGCGAGCTGGCCGACAAGTACGACCTGCCGTACACCACCGGCTCGCTGCCGGTGCAGTACTTCAAGGCGTGGCGCACCATCCTCAAGCTGTCGCTGCCGAACAAGTACCTGCGAGCCACCGCCGACGATGCCCCGGAGACCGCCTCGGAGCGCAAATTCGGCGGCAGCACCACGGCCACCATCGATCCGGTGACCGGCCGGCGCCGCGGTCTGCGCACCGCGCTCGCCAACGGCCGGCGCA
>NZ_BDBC01000072.1 GCF_001612785.1 Nocardia beijingensis NBRC 16342 | reverse complement strand
AGGTCGGCGCCCCGCCGCGGCCCCGCCGCGAGCGCGTCGGCCACGCCGAGCGCCGCGGCGGCGTGGATGGCCTGCGTGATCCATCCCGCGGCGATCAGCTCCATCAGCGCGAGGTGTCCCGGCACCAGCTTGCGGAACGCGACGGCCATGGCGCCGCGCACCGATTCGACGGCCCGTACCAGCGGCAGCGGCGGAATTCTCGGTCGATCGGACGCCACGGCGACTCCATCCGTCGAAGGTCGGCACTCTGCGCTTCGTCTAGGAGGGTACGTCGCGCCCGGATTCGCTGCGCTGTTTGTCGCGCTCGGCGGCGGTGGCGAGATAGTCGCCGAGTTCGCGGCGCAGCGTGACGTCCAGCGAGCGGGCCAGCGTGGCGTGCACCGAGGCCACCGCCAGCTCGCGCATCTTGTTGAGCATCGTTGTGGTCTCGGCGATCTCGCTGCTGGTGTCGGGCATCCAGCCGGGGCCGTGCTCGTCGATGATGTGCTGTTTGGCCGCGGTGATCATGATGTGCGTGATGTCATCGATCCGGTCGGCCACCTTGGCGTAGATCTCGATGAGCGTGCGCAGCTCGAGGCCGTACTCGTGCAGTTCGGCGAACGAGGTGAGCAACTGGGTCTCGGTGAACACCACCGTGTCGCCCTCCAGCCGGACCAGCCGCATCTCGCGCAGCCGGTCCACCAGCTCGTCGGCGTCGGCGCCGAGGATGGTGCCGATCAGCTCGCGCGGCACCTCGAAGGTCTCGTCCTTGGCCCAAGACGCCGTCACGGCGTGTTGCAGGCCGAGCACCTCGGTCAGGTCCTTGCCGGTCTCCCAGCTGGTGATGAAGTCGGCGATGTGCGCTGTGGTGAAGCCGCGCTGCAGCAGCGCGTCGATCAAGCGCAACCGCTCGAGGTGGGCGTCGTCGTAGATGCTGGCCCTGCCGTCCTTGCCGACCGGCGGCGGCAGCAGCCCGCGTTCCTGGTAGGCGCGCACGTTGCGGGTGGTGGTGCCCGCGGCGCGCGCGAGGTCATCGATCCGGTACTCCGGCGTCGACCTCACCTCCCTCGCTGACCACGGCGCCGATGGACCGGCGGCGCGCTGTAGAACTCCCTGCGGACGGTCAAGTCTATCGTCCGCGCCGCCGGCGCTCCGGCACCTAGGAAACCGGCGCCACTCGTTGTCGCCGCTGGTCGGCGGTCGATTCGACCACGAGGTAGTCGTCGAGATCGACCTTGCGCAGCTGGTGGACGTACTGGGTGGCGAATCCCGGGTACATGGTCGCGTTGAAGCCGTCCTCGGTGAGATACCAGCTGCGGCATCCCGAGTTCCAGGTGGTGGCCGACAGCTTGCGCTGGATGGCGGCGTTGTAACGGTCCTGCCGGTCGCGCCGCACGTCCAGCATGCGCAGGTTCCGGTCCAGGATGATGCCGATCGCGCCGACGAGGTAGTCGATCTGGGCTTCCATGTACACCAGCGCCGAGTTGTGTCCCGGCCCGGAATTGGGTCCGAACGTCAGATAGAGGTTGGGATACCCGGAGACGGCGACGCTCTTGTAGGCATAGGCCCCGCGTGACCATTCGTCCGCGAGAACCCGGCCGTCGCGTCCGACCACAGGAACGGGCGTGCCGGTTTTCGAGACGTCGAAACCGGTCGCGAAGACGATGCAATCCGCCTGGTGCTCGATGCCTTCCGCGGTGCGGATGCCGTGCTCGGAGATCCGGGCGATCGGCCACGTGATCAGCTTGCAGTTGTCCCGTTGCAGGGCGGGGTAGTAGTCGTCGGTCATCAGCAGGCGTTTGCAGCCCGCGCGGAAGTCGGGGGTGAGCTGGCGGCGCAGCCACGGATCCTTGACCTGCCTGCGCAACTGGGCTTTGCCGACCAGTTCGACCACCCTGGTCAGCGGCGTGTTCCAGACCACGCCCAGCGCCACCGACTCGTGGCCGTAGAACCAGGCCCGCCGCGCCAGCTGCTCGGCCGCGGGCACCCGGCGGTAGAGCTCCTTGGTCAAGCCGTTGGTCTGCCGGTCCACCCGTGGCAGCACCCAGCCGGGCGTGCGCTGGAACACCTTCACCGAGGCGGCCTTCTCGACCAGCTCCGGGATGATCTGGACCGCGCTGGCGCCGGTGCCGACGACCGCGACGCGTTTGCCGGCGAAGTCGTAGTCGTGATCCCAACGGGCACTGTGGATCTTGTGGCCCCGAAAGGTCTCGATCCCGCGGATGTCAGGAAGACTGGCATTGGCCAGCGGGCCGGAGGCCAGCACGACGGCGCGGGCCAGAATCGGCTCCGCGTGGCCGTCGACCGCGATCTCCCAGACTCCCGCCTGCTCGTCGAACACCATGCCGGAAACGTTGTGCCCGAACCGGATATGCGGACCGAGCCGGAACTCCGCCGCCATCGCCTCGATGTAGCCGAGGATCTCGTTGCTGCCAGAGTAGGTGCGCGACCAGTTCGGGTTCGGCGCGAAACTGTAGGAGTACAGCCGCGACGGAATGTCGCAGGCCGCACCCGGATAGGTGTTGTCGCGCCAGGTGCCGCCGATCGCGGTGCCGCGTTCGAGGATCGCGAAATCGCGGATCCCGCGTTGCTTCAGCCGGATGGCCGTGCCGATTCCGGCGAAGCCGCCGCCGATGACGGCGACGTCGAGGGTGTGCGTGCTCATCGGATTCCCTGTCATGCGGCGGGCTCGTAGGTCAGTTCCTTCGACCAGGTCGGGTTGTTGCGCAGCAGCGTCTTCGGCACCAACCCGGTGATCTTCACCAGCGCGTCGGCCACCAGGTGATACGGGTGGCCGCGGTCGATCACCCAGCTGCCGTGCATCTTCACGATCTGGTACATCGGCAGCCTGCGGGCGAACTCGCTGCGCTCGCCCACGTTCGCGTACCGTTTGAGCGCTCCGTAGAGCTTCTCCTCGTCCACACCCATCGCGACGATGTTGTCGCGCATCTTGTTCAGCAGCGGCACGTAGCTGAGCACGCCGATGATCAGTGAGGGCTTGGCCCAGCCACCGACCAGGTCGATGAGCAGCTTGCGCATTTCCGCGTGGCCGAGCAGGTCCATCACGGCGAAGTCGACGGCCAGATGGCGGGATTCGTCGGAGTTGATCTTCTTGAACGCCTCCTGGCAGACCGGGTCCTCGATCTCGTCCATGATGAACTTGATCAGCGCGCCGTCGAGCGCGACCTCGAGCATCGGGATGACCGTGCCGAGGAACGACAGCGACATGTCGTCGGAGTACTTGTCCAGGAAGTCGATCACCAGCTTGACGTTGACGTTCGGCTGCGGGATCTCGTCACCCTCCAACATGCCCCACCGGCGCATCAGCGCCAGTTCGGCGTTGGCGTGCTTCTGCTCCTCGGCGTGGAAGTAGCGGTAGATCTCGCGCAGCGTCTCGTTCGGCGCCTTCTTGGCCATCGCCGCGAAGCCGCGCGCGCCCACGTTCTCGATCCACATCAGATCGGCCATGAACGGCTTGAGTTTGGCGTGCAGTTCCGGCGTGATCGTCTCGGCGCCGGGAGCGTCCCAGTCGATGTCGGCCAGCGCCCACTGGCGGTCCTTGATCTTGCGGAGCATGTCGTCGAAGTCCATCGCGATGGCGGCCATGTCAGACTCCTGTCTTGTCGGTGACCGGCGTGCGGTCGGCGGGGCTCGGGTCCTCTTGGGGCAGCAGCCGCTCCAGGAGCCCGAGGGCGAAGGTGTATTGCGCGGGGAAGTACCGCTTGAGCAGCCACACGACGTGCGCGTCCAGCTGCGGGAGTACGTAGAGCTGCCCGCGGTCGTGCGCGTCCAGGGCGGTGCGCGCGACCCGCTCGGGGGAGAAACCGGTCCAGCGCATGAGGAAGTCGGCCAGCTGCGCCGACTCCTTGGTGATCCGGCCGTCGCGGGCGACGTTGGTGCGGACGAACGTCGGGCACAGGACCGTGACCGCGACGCCGGAGCCGCTCAGTTCGGCCGCCATGGTCTCCGACAGCGACAGCACGCCCGCCTTGGACACGTTGTAGGCGGCCATCGAGGGAACGGCGGCGAATCCGGCGGCCGAGGCGACATTGATGATGCCGCCGCGCCCGGCGTCGCGCAGGCGCGGGGCGAAGACTTCGCAGCCGTGCACCACGCCCCACAGATTGATGCCGATGGCCCATTGCCAGTCGTCGAAACCGATGTTGCCCACCGGTTTTCCGCCGATACCTACGCCAGCGTTGTTGATCACCAAGCTGACCGGGCCCTCGAAAATCGTTTCGGCGAAGCGGGCGAGCAACTCCACGTCTTCCCGCTGCGCGACGTCGCAGCGGAAGGCGTGCGCGGCGCCGGGGTGATCGCGTTCGATCAGGGCGACCGTCTCGTCGGCGCGCGCCTCATCGATGTCGGCGCAGATCACCCGGCCGCCGCGGGCGGCGATCTCCAGGGCGAACGCCCGGCCGATGCCGCTGCCCGCGCCGGTGACCACGGCTCGCGCGCCGTGCGTGCGCCGGGGGCGGCCCAGAGCCGCCAACTTGTCCAATCCGAACATCTCAGCTCACCTTTTTCGTGCCGGAGGTAGCGACCAGCGCCGCGCGCAGGAAGTCGGCGGCGCGGGCGAGGGCCTGGTCGGCCTCGGGCACCACCATGGGAAGGGCCTGGAAGACGTGCAGTTGGCCGGGCCAGATCTCGAGTTCGCAGCTGCCGCCTGCGCGCCGGACCATCTCGCACAGCGCCTCCGCGTCGGCGCCGAGCATCTCGGTGCCGCCGACCTGCACCAGGATCGGGGGGAGCGCGAGACCGTCCGGGATGGTCAGTCGCAGGCGTGCGGTGTCGGCCGGGTGGCCGCTGGTGTAGGCCGCGGGCAGCCTGCTCGCGGCGGCGGCGGAGATCAGCGGATCGGTCCGGACGCGTTCCCGCTCGGCCGCGAGGCCGAGCGTGAGGTCCAGCAGCGGGGAGAACATCGCCACGGCCGCGGGTTGTGGTCGTCGGTGCCGTCCGTTCTCGACCAGCAGGTCCAATGCGAGATGACCACCCGCGGAGTCGCAGGCGATCACCAGGTCTCCCGCGGCGATGCCACGACCGAGCAACCAGCGGTAACCCGCCTCGACGTCGTCGGCCGCGGCCGGGAACCGGTGCTCGGGGGCGAGGCGGTAGTCGGTGAGGAAGACCGGCAGTCCGGTCTTGGCCGACAGCCGGGCCGCGAGTGCGCGATGGGTGCGGGCGGAGCAGATCACATATCCGCTGCCGTGGATGTAGTAGACCGCGCGCGTACCGAACGGCACGCCCGCCGCTCGGACCCATTCACCGCGCACCGCGCCCGACCGGACCTGGGTGACGGACGTGCCCGCCGGAACGGGGCCGCCGACGGCCATCAGGGTGGCGATGAGCTTGCGTGCGAACCACACGCCCGGCGCGTTCATCGGAACCGCGCAGTTCACCGGACGCAGGGTGAGCCTGGTGGCCGCCGCGGTCAGGGTGGCGCGTGCCGAGGGCGCGGTGGGAACACCGGGGACCGAGGTCCTCGTCGACCTTGTCATGCGCTAAGAATCAGTGATGAATGTGCCAGTTGTCAATGGCACATTTTGGAAGGGTGATTTGCCGATGGGATTACCGTGGAGGCTATGGCGACGTTGGACGACGCCGACATCGCGGCCGCGACTATCGGTGAACTGCAGCCTTATGCGGTCACGGTGCATCTCGAGGAATGCAACCCGGCGTGGCCGACCTGGTACGCGGAAGAAGAAGCCGCGATACGTGCGGCGCTCGGCGATGTCGCCGTGCGGATCGAGCACACCGGGTCCACGTCGGTTCCCGGACTCGCGGCCAAGGCGTTGATCGACATCCTGCTCCTGGTTCCAGATGCCGCCGAGGAAGCCGCCTATCTACCGGCACTGGAGGCTGCTGCCGGATACGCGCTGCGTATCCGGCAAGCGGACTGGTATCAGCATCGCTGTCTCGTTCGTCGTGTGGAGAGCGGTGCGCCATGGAGCGTGAACCTGCACGTACTCTCGCCCGAGTCGGGCGCGCCCGAGATCGAGCGGATCCTGGCCTTCCGGGACCGGCTGCGCACATCCGATGACGATCGAGCGTATTACGAGCATGCCAAACGGCAACTGGCGCAGCGTCGATGGAAGTTCGTGCAGCACTACGCCAACGCCGGGAGTGAGGTCATCGAGGAAATCCTCGGGCGGGCACTGTCCGGCTGAGCATTCGGATATTGCGCCGCCGGAACGGATTCCGTCAGTACCCGAGCGCGGGATCGACCGGCGCGAGGAACGGGCGGCCCTCGATGAAGCGCTCGACGTTCGCTTGGACGTGGTCGGCGAAGGCCGCCAAGCGCAGCTGCGGGGGATTCGAATCGTGCGGAGTGATAATCGCATTCGGCAGCGACCAGAGTGGATGGCCCGCCGGGAGCGGCTCGGGGTCGGTGACGTCGAGCCCGGCGCCGCCGATCGCGCCGGAGCGCAGCGCGGCCACCAGCGCGTCGGTGTCGATGAGGCTGCCGCGGGCGACGTTGACGATCCACGAGGACGGCTTGAGCCGCGCGAGTTCGTCCGCGCCGATGAGGTGCCTGGTGGCAGGGGTGGCGGGCGCGGCGACCACCACGTGATCGGTGTGCGGCCAGACCCGGCCGAGATGCTCGGCGGAGATCGTCTCGACCGACGACGGGATGCCGGGGCCGGTGACCGGGCGCCCGCTGCGGTTCACCGCGATGATGTGCGCGCCGAGCGGCACCAGCATCGGGATCAGCGCGCGCCCGATGCCGCCCGCGCCGACGATCGTCACCGTCTTGCCGCGCAGGGTGTCGACGTGCGGGAAGAAGTCCTGTTGCCGCCAGTCCGCCGCGCGCAGGTGCTCGGGCAGGTAACGGACGCCCGCGAGCAGCAGCATGAGCGCGTGCTCGGCCACGCTGGCCGCGAAAGCGCCTGCGGCGGAGGTGAACCGGACGCCGGGATGCCTGGCGATGACGCCCGCGGCGAACCATTCCTCGATACCGGCGGCCGGGAGCTGCACCCACTCCACACCGGCGGGCAATTGCTCCGGGAACTCGCCCGGACCACCGACCCAGATCAGTCCCCGCGCCTCGTCCAGATCGGAGATGGCGGCGCCCGCCTCGATCACGGCCTTCTCCAGCAACGTGGGAGGAGGGTCGATGGGGCTGATCGCGATCGTCACTGCCTGCCGGTTCATGGCTGGACCTCCTTCAGAGCAGTAGGACGTGGTCGCGAGCGGGTGGACGTTGCGACCGTAGCACCGCCCGTGCGCGGCATCAGGCCCCGCTCTGCTCGTCGTCGAGCTCCACGTCCACCTTGTCCCGCTCGGCCCACTCCAGGAGAGGATCCAGGTGGAACACCGCGTCGTCCATGCCCGCGTGCAGATCGCCGAGTTCGGCGAAGCGAGCGGGAACGGAGGACATGGTGAAGTCGCGCGGATCGATGTCGGGAATCTCGTCCCAGCGTACCGGTGTGGACACCGTGGCGGCGGGGACGCCGCGCACCGAGTAGGCGGCGGCGATGGTGTGATCGCGCGCGTTCTGGTTGTAGTCGACGAACAGCAGCTTCGGATCGCGGTCCCGACGCCACCAGGTGGTGGTCACGTCATCGGGAGCGCGGCGCTCGACCTCGCGGGCGAACGCGAGCGCCGCCCGGCGCACCTCCTGGAATCCCCAGTTCGGCGCGATCCGGACGTACACGTGCATGCCTCTGCCGCCGGAGGTCTTCGGCCATCCGACGGCGCCGATCTCGTCGAGGACCTCCCGCACCACCCCGGCAACGCGCTGCACCCGCGGCCACGGGCAGTCCGGCATCGGGTCGAGGTCGATGCGCCACTCGTCCGGACGCTCGGTGTCGGCGGCACGGGAATTCCACGGATGGAACTCGACGGTCGACATCTGCACCGCCCAGATGACGTCGGCGAGCTTCTCGACGCACAACTCGTCGGCGTGCCGTCCGTAGCGCGGGAAATACACCCGCACAGTGGGAATCCACTCCGGCGCGCCCGAAGGAAGCCGCTTCTGATGCACCTTGTCGCCCGCGAGTCCTTTGGGGAACCGGTGCAGCATGCAGGGCCGGTCGCGCAGCGCGTTGACGATGCCGTCACCGACGCTCAGGTAGTACTGCACCAAGTCGAGCTTGGTCGCGCCGGAATCCGGGAAGTAGACGCGGTCCGGGTTGGAGACGCGGAGCGTGTGGTCGCCGACCTCCAACTCGATCGCCGACCCGGTGGATTTGCTTGCCACGCGTCGACTCTAACGGCCGAGCCGGAGGATATCCGTGCACGAGCGCGAGCCGTCGCGACGGATGTGCCGTACCGCTCACCGCCGCCGCACCGCTCTGGTATGCATACCGGTATGAGCAAGGCGACGCGCGTGACCGTCACGCTGGACCCGCAAGTGGCCGAATGGGCCAGAGAGGCGGCCGATCGCCAGAACCGCAGCCTTTCGGCGGTGATCAACGCCGCCCTGCGCACCACGCTCGTGCACGACAGTCTGACCGCGCTGCCCATCGACGAGGACGCCGAGCTGGCCGCCGCCTACGACGACGTGACGCTCACCCAGGCCGCCGACGACGACGCCGACGGCGCCGCATGAGACGCGGCGAGGTCTGGCGCTACGCCCCGACGCTCAGTGACGGCACCCCCTTCCCGCGGCGCATGACGGTGGTACTGGTGTCCGACTCGGCGGTGATCACTTCACGCTACCGCTGGTTGCAAGTCGTTCCGCTACGCGACGCCGACCCCGGCCACGTGCTCGCCACCCACACCGAGCACGGCTGGGCCGACACCCTGAAACTGCACCGCGCCTACCGCCCCTGGCTCACCGAACACCTCGGCGTGCTCACCCAGGAGGAAACGGAATCCCTGGACGCGCGCTTACGGGCCACGCTCAGTCTCTGATTGCCGCGCCTTCGGCGCGGCGTGTTCTGTGTTTGTTTTCCAGCGCCTGCGGCGCTGGGTGTTCGCGGCCCTCTGATGGCTCGCGTGTGCGCGGCCGCCGCTTGCTCCTTCGTCGCGTACGCGGCGGCCGCGCACACGCGACCCGGGCCGCGAACGGCGGGTGCTCGGTCTCGCTTCGCTCGAAAGTCGTGGTGGCGGTGGGCTGGGCGCGTTGGTGTCGAACGCTGGGGTACAGGGCGCGCGGTTCAAAAGCCTGATCTGTTCGGCCGGGCCTCGCACTCGGCGTTCGCAGCGCACTAATGGCTGGTGTCCGTGCGACCGCGGCTTGCTCCTTCGTCGCCTACGAGGCGGCCGCGCACACGCGAGCCGGGCCGCAACGGCGTGTGCGCGGTCGCGCTTCGCTCGAAGCCGGAGTTGCGGTGCGCTGGGCGGGTTGTGTGGGAAGCATTGGTGTCGAGTGGGCGGTTGGAAGGGAGTAGTCGGTGCATCGCGGCGAGAGTCGCGGAGGCCGCGGCCGCGAGCGGCGCATGCCTTCGCCACCGGGCTATCCCTGGTCGACGCCTACCTGCCGGCGGGAAGCTGGCTGCCGCTGGGTTGGTAGGGGCGCTCGGGCTGTACTCGGCCCTGCGAGCCCATGGTCGTCGGGCCAGGTTCCGTAGAGGAATCTCGCTGCTTGCGTCGTAGGCGAGGCCGGTGTGCCGGTGGGCGGGTTCGGCGGCAGCGGAGCCGCTCGGGCGCGCCGAGTGTTGTCGTTATGTCGGTGTGGCCAGGGCGAAGGGCAGGATGGCGTCGGCGCCAGCGGCTCGGAGGGTGTGGGCGGCGACGGTGAAGGTCCAGCCGGTGTCGGTGATGGCGTCTACCAGCAGGATCGGGCCGGAGACCTGGGGCAGGTCGGGGACCTCCCATGAGTCGAACA
The DNA here is from genome assembly GCF_001612785.1 of Nocardia beijingensis NBRC 16342. Lineage (GTDB taxonomy): Bacteria > Actinomycetota > Actinomycetes > Mycobacteriales > Mycobacteriaceae > Nocardia > Nocardia beijingensis. The sequence goes on along the minus strand of NZ_BDBC01000072.1, from coordinate 3,294 downwards.
GGCCGGCGACGCGGTGGGCGGAGTTGGCAGCCGAGACGGGTGGGCGGTCCGGGCGGGTGCGCAGCGTACCGAGGTCGCGCAGGCGGCCGACCTCGGCCAGGCGGGCGGCGAGGGTGGCGGTGAGCACGGGGTGGCGCGGCGATTCCAGGGCGAGCACCGAGGTCGGGCGGGCTGCCCAATCCCATTCGCGCAGTACGGCGACGCAGGCGTCGAAGACGGCGTCGGGGACCGGGTCGTCGGGGCCGTCGAGCAGCGCACGCAGTCGTTGCCCCCAGCCGAGGTCGGTCAGCCTGCCGAGCACGCGACCGGTCTCGGCGCCGCCGGTGATCTTGCCGGACAACGGAATTCCCAGCTTGGCCATACCGGTGGGCCACTGCTTGCGCGGCGCGAGATCGAGGCCGGGACGGTCGAGCCTGGCCTTGGTCGCGGCCACCGCGTCGGCGGCGACGGTGCGGTCGGGGCGATGGCCGGTGCAGTTGTCGCACCGGCCGCAGCCGGGCGAATCCGCCGACAGCCCCGGGTCGTCGAGCTGACGTCGCAGGAATTCCATGCGGCAATCGGTGGTCGATTGGTAGTCGATCATGGCCTGCTGCTCGGCCTCGCGGGCGATGGACAGCCGCTCGTACCGTTCGGTGTCGTAGGTCCACGGCCGTCCGGTGGCGATCCAGCCGCCGCGCACGCGGCGCACCGCGCCGTCCACGTCGAGGACCTTCAACACCATCTCCAGCCGGGAGCGGTTCAACTCCACCAGCGGTTCCAACGCCGCGGTGGACAGCGCCCGGTCGGAGTCCAGCGCGTCGAGCACGGCACGCACGATGTGCTCGCGGGGGAAGGCGACGGAGGCGAAGTAGCTCCAGATCCGCGCGTCCTCGGGGCCGGGCAGCAGGATCACCTCGGCTCGCTCGGTGCCGCGCCCGGCACGTCCCACCTGCTGGTAGTAGGCGATGGGGGAGGACGGCGCGCCGATGTGCACCACGAACCCCAGGTCGGGCTTGTCGAAGCCCATGCCGAGCGCGGACGTGGCGATGAGCGCCTTCACCTCGTTGTTCAGCAGCGCCGCTTCGAGCGCCTCGCGTTCGGCCGGGTCGGTCTGCCCCGTATAGGCGGCGACGGTGTGGCCGTGCGAGGCCAGCACGTCGGCGAGATCGTGCGCGGCGGCGACGGTGAGCGTGTAGACGATGCCGGAGCCGGGCAGCCGGTCGAGGTGCCCGCTGAGCCAGGCGGTGCGTTCCACGGCATCGTCGAAACGGACCACCGACAGGTGCAGCGACTCGCGGTCCAGCGTGCCGCGCAGCACCAAGGTGTCGGTGCCGATCTGGGTGGCGACGTCGGTGACCACCCGGTCGTTGGCGGTCGCGGTGGTGGCGAGGACCGGGACGTCCGAGCCCAAGTCGGCGATCAGCGTGCGGATGCGCCGGTAATCCGGCCGGAAATCGTGGCCCCAATCCGAGACGCAGTGTGCTTCATCGATCACCACCAACCCGGCGTCGGCGGCGAGCCGGGGCAGCACCTGATCACGGAAGTCCGGGTTGTTCAACCGTTCGGGACTGACCAGCAGCACGTCGACCGCACCCGCGGCGACCTGGGCGTGGATATCGTCCCACTCGGTGACATTGCCCGAGTTGATGGTGGCGGCGACCACGCCGGCACGGTGCGCCGCGGCGACCTGGTTGCGCATCAGCGCCAGCAGCGGCGACACGATCACCGTCGGCCCGCGCCCGGCCCTGCGCAGCAGCTTGGCGGCGATGAAGTACACCGCGGACTTGCCCCAGCCGGTGCGCTGCACGACCAGGGCCCTGCGCCGCCGGACGACGAGCGCCTCGATCGCGGTCCACTGATCCTCCCGCAGCCGGGCGTCGGCCCCGGCCAGCTCGCGCAGCAGCTGTTCGGCGTGCTCGCGCAGGTCGGGGGCCGTGAGGTCGATCGGGGACGCGTCGGTGGCCGTGGTCATGGGCTCCATCGTGCCCGACGTCACCGACAGGCGACGGGTGCGCCGGTGCGCCGCCGGTCGGTCAGCCGCGCCCGGCGCTTTCCGGCCACATACTCGTCACCGCGGGTGCGTCGTCGACGTGCGACGTGATCAGGCGGGTCGCGCGGTAGCGGCCGCCAGCTCGGCCAGCCGGGCCCGGACCAGATCCGGACGTTCCTCGAGGATGAAGTGGCCGCAGTCCCGGACCAATTCTAGGTGGTAGTCGTCGGCACGCGCGGTTTCCTCGGCGGCGAGCGAGGGGTGGACCGCCGCGTCTTCGACCCCGAACAGCGTGCGGATCCGGATCGTCGCTCGGCGCCGTTCACCGTGTCCGGCCGAACGCGGGACTTCGCGCAGCAGGAACGTGCGATAGGTGTCGGTCGCGGCGCGGGCGCAGACGGGATCGCGGAAACGGTCCGAGTAGACGCGGACCGCCTCTGGCCCGAACTTCGCGCGATCGCGTACCGAACCGGCGAAGACGAGTTCCAGGAAGCGGGTTCGCCGGTGCAAGTAGTCGCCGAACGCCGCGACGGCAGGCTGGTAGAGGAGGAACCGCCAGGCATGCGGGAGAAAGGTGCGCGCGGTCTGCCACGGGTGCGCGATGTTGAGCGCCAGTAGCGCGTCGAATCGCTCCGGTTCGCGCAGCACGAGCAGGTGGGCGATATAGCCGCCCCAGTCGTGACCGGCCAGCAGGACGCGCCCGCAGCCGAGTTCGTCCAGCAACGCGAGCAGGTCGGAGGCGACGTCGTCCTTGGCCCATCGGTGCGGCGGGGGACCGGACCAGCCGTAGCCGGGCAGGTCCGGCGCGATGATCCGCAGCCCGTCCGGCGGATCGGCCAGCAGATGACGGTAGGCGTAGTGATGCTCGGGCCAGCCGTGCAGTGCCAGCACCGGGCGCCCGTCGGGCGGGCCCGCCTCGGTCACGTGGAAACGCACGCCCCGGGCGGTGACGTAGGAGCGCCGCACGCCGGGAATCTCCGGCGGACCGGCCGCCGGGTCCGACCCGGGAGGGGGCGAGAGGAACGAAGGCCGCCAAGACATATCCGATGGTATCGACCAAACCACCAGGACAACGAGACCAACACGGACCTCGGCTTACGCGCTCGTCGGGGACACCGATCGGGACGGGCTCGAGTGCCCGGCAGCAGGTGATCCTCGGTGGAGCGGGCGGGAACGCCGGAACTCGAACGACCAGATGATCGAGCAGAGGCCTATGTCGTGGAGACAGCACCCGACTTGCTACCGCGGCGAGTGCGAGTCGCGCGTCATGCTCGAGCTGCTCTACCGATGGGATGCTCGGACGGGTGGTGCCCAGCCTGCGTCGT
>NZ_BDBC01000071.1 GCF_001612785.1 Nocardia beijingensis NBRC 16342 | reverse complement strand
AGGTCCCGCTGTGCCGCGATGACCTCGTCGATGTCCTTGTACGCGGCCGGGATCTCGTCCACGACGCCAGCGTCCTTGCGCGACTCGACGCCCTCGGTCTGGGCGATGAGATCGGCCACGGTGAACTGCCTCTTGGCCGCGTTGCGGCTCATCCGCCGTCCCGCGCCGTGCGAGGCGGACTGGAACGAGGCCGGGTTGCCTTTGCCGCGCACCACGTACGAGCGGGTACCCATCGAGCCGGGAATCAGCGCGAGGTCGCCCTCGCCCGCGCGCACGGCCCCCTTGCGGGTGACCAGCATGGGCACGCCGTCGATGATCTCCTCCGCCACATAGTTGTGGTGGCACGAAATGGGCTGCTCGAAACGCACTCCGCGGTCGGCGAATTCGGCCGCGACCGCACGGCAGACCAGGGCCAGCATCACCGCGCGGTTGCGCGCCGCGTACTCCTGCGCCCAGGTGAGGTCGCGCCGGTAGGCCTCCATCTCCGGCGTGCCGGAGACGAAGACCGCCAGGTCGCGGTCGGGCAGGTCGGCGTTGTGCGGCAGCGAGCGCGCGATAGCCATGTGGCGCTCGGCGAGTTCCTTGCCGATGTTGCGGCTGCCCGAGTGCAGCAGGACCCACACCCGGTCGTCGGTGTCCAGGCAGATCTCGATGAAGTGGTTACCGCCGCCGAGCGTGCCCATCTGCTTGTGCGCCTTGGACTCACGTGCATGCACCCGGCCGTCCAGCGCGCCGAACGAACCCCAGAAGCGATCCCAGCCCGCGCGCAGCGTCGCGGTGCTCGCGCCGAGCCCGGCGACCTGGTGGCCGAGCCGGGTGACATCGACGGCGTCGTGATGCGCCTGGAAGCCGACCGGCACCGCCGCCTCGATGCGCGACCGCAGCGAACGCAGGCTGTCGGGCAGGTCCGCCGCGGTGAGATCGGTGCGCACGCTCTCCATGCCGCAGCCGATGTCGACGCCGACCGCGGCGGGCGACACCGCGTCCTTCATCGCGATCACCGAGCCGACCGTGGCCCCCTTGCCGAGGTGCACGTCCGGCATCACGCGGACGCCGTGGACCCATTTCAGCGCGGCGATGTTGCGCAGCTGCTGGAGCGCGGCCTGCTCGACATCGTGCTCATCGGCCCACATCAGCGTCTGCGCCTTGGTGCCGCGCAGCTCGACGGGAAACATGGTCTCGGTCCTTCCGTTGGTCTCTGCCATCAACGGTAGGTACCGAGCACACCCGGCGCACCCGAATATCCGACCGCCCGGTCGCGGCGGTCAGCCGACCGTCTGCTCGAACCGCGCGGGGTAGACGCGCTCGGCATTGCCGTGGCCGATGGCGCCCACCAGTGCTTCCGCGTCGGCGGTGGTGATCGCGTCGTCGGCGAGCCATTCGTCGACGAGCTTTCCGAGGCCACGCCGCCAGAGCAGGGCGCCGAGGTAGTGCAGCTCCGGCAGCCCGTAACCGTCGGAGGAGTAGCACAGCGCCCGGAACGGCGCCAGTTCCAGCGTCTCGGCCAGCACGGCGCCGGCCCGCTGTCCCACGTAGGGGATGGTCAGGCCGAGATCCAGATGGACGTGGTCGAAGAGGTGCGCGAGGTAGGCGGCATGGCGGTGGAAGGGCCAGCAGTGCAGCAGCATCACCGACAGGCCGGTGCCCGCGGTCCGGCGCAGGAAGTCGGTGAGCAGCAGTGGGTCGCCGTGCCGCAGGCGCAGGTCCGGGTCACCGAATCCGGTGTGGAATTGCAGCGGAAGTCCCAGTTCGGCGCCGATGCGCGCGCCGAGACCGACCAGCCAGCCGAGGACGTCCGGATCGGTGAGCCGGTGCTCGGGCGCGAAACTGGTCGGCGGGTGATCCCGCAGCGGGAAGTCCAGACCGCATCGGTAGGCCACGATCGTCTTCAATCCGACCGCGCCCGCCGCCCGTGCCCGCAGTTCCGCCTCGATCCGCTCGTACACCCCGGACACCGCGCCGACCTGCGCGACGACTTGCTCGGCCACCTCCTCCAGCCGGATCACCTCGCGCACCTCTCCGTCCACGAGATTCGCGAAATCAGCGGTGCTTCCGCCGATTCCGGTGTCCAGGAACCACCGGTTCACCCCGGACGCGCGCAGCAGGCGGGTGGCCACCTCGCGCGCGCCGAGCCGGGCGCGATGACGGAGGTAGACATCCGGGCCGACATGGGCGGGCAGATCCAGCGCCGGGGCGCACCAGCGGCGCACGGCGAGCCCGATCGCGGAGTCGAAACTGCCGCGCGCGCCTTCGCCGAGCAAGCGCTCGAAGCCGGCCCGATCCAGGTCGTCCGTGCGCACCCCGTGACAGTGGTGGTCGGTGAGCCGGACATCGTCGGTGAGCATGTCAGAACCGCCAGCGGGTGAGGGCGACCAGCTCTTCGGCGCTCGCGGCGGCGTACCGCTCGGCCTCCGCGCGGCGCACGGTGAGCAACGCGTCGTGCAGCTCGACGCCCATGGCCTCGGCGAGCACCGTGGACGCGGCGAAGTGGTCGGCGGCTTCGGACGGGGTGGTCGGCAGGCGGCGCACATCCGACCTCCCGCGTGCTTCGGCGTCGAAAGTCGCGGGGTCGCCGGTGATCTCGACCGGAAGCCGCAACTGTTCGGCGACACCGGCGAGCCCCGCGGCGATCACCGACCCGACGATCAGGTACGGATTGCCGGTCGCGTCGAAACATTTGATCTCGGCGTTGGCCGCCCACGACTCGGTGCCGCGCACCCCGGTGACGAAGCGCAGCGCGGCCTCCCTGGTCTCGCGGCCCCAGCACTGCCAGACCCCGGCCCAGCGCGATGGCTCCGACCGCAGGAAACTGGCCGGGTTGCCCGCTCCCACCGCGACCAGCGCGGGCAGTTCCCGCAGCACGCCGGCGAGGAACGCCTCGCCGGTGCGGCGCATGCCGTGCGGGCCGTCGCCGCCCGCGAACAACGGTCCGTCCGCGTCGGTCACCGACAGGTGCAGGTGCGCTCCGGAACCGGCGCCGCCCGGTTCGATGCACGGGGCCAGCAGCGCACGCCAGCCGTGCCGCGCGCTCACCTGCCGGATCGTGTGCCGGACCAGCACGGCCTCGTCGGCGGCCGCGACCGGTTCGGACGGTTCGACGGACAACTCCAGTTGCGCGAGCGCGTATTCCGGATGGAACTGGGCCACGGCGACGCCCTGCCGCTCGAGTGCCGCGACCAGCTCGGCGGCGTAATCGGCCACCTGCCCGAGCCGGATCAGGCCGTAGGCGGGGCCGTGGATCGCGGGTGTGAAGCCGTCGGCGCCGTCGGCGCGGCCCACCGCCCATTCGGTCTCGAACGCCATGGACAACCGCAGGCCCGCCGCCTGCGCCGCCGCCGTCTGGCGGGCCGCGAAGTGGCGCTGGCAGGCGGCGAAGCGGGTGCCGTCCTGGTTGTATTTGTCCGTGGGCGCCCACGCCCAGCCGGGCTGGCAGGCCAGTTCGGTGAGCATGCTCAGATCGGGGATGAGCCGCAGATCGCCGTCGGGCCCGCCGAGATAGCGCCCGATCGCCATCAGGTCGTCGAAGGCGAAGGTCTCGAAGCACGGCGACACCCCGACGCCGTACCGGGCCGCGGGCTCGAGCCGCTGCCCCGGGACGGCTTTGACCCGCGTGATGCCCGCGTTGTCCACGAAGCTCAGCGCGACCATGGACGCGTCCAGCCGGTCGATCGGCGCGGGGTCGCCATCGGCGGGGATGCGATCCGGCGTGGTGGCCATGCCCATCACGATATCGGCTCGGGCGCACCGGGAGCCGACGCGGCGCTACTCCGCGACCAGGGCGGCGGTGATCTCCTCCCTGGCCGGGATCGAACTGCTCGCGCCCAACCGGGTCGTCGCCAGCGCTCCGGCCGCGCAAGCCCAGGTCAAGGCCCATTCCGGACCCCGGTGCCAGGCCGAGGCCAGCGCGCCGGTGAAGGCATCGCCCGCGCCGGTGGTGTCGACGACATCGACGCGGGGGCTGGGCCGGGACAGGCGCGCTCCGCCCGGTCCGCGATAGTCCGCGCCCGCCGCTCCTCGGGTCACCACCAGGTGCGCGACGGCGTCGAGATCAGCGCCCAGTCGCTCGGCCTCGCCTGTGTTCACCACGGCCACATCGATATTCGCCCACAGGTCGGCGGGCAGCGGACGGACCGGCGATGGGTTCACCAGCACGGTGGTGTCGTTCGCGCGGGCGTGGCTCGCGGCGGCGGCCACCGTTTCGATCGGAATCTCCAACTGGCACAACAAGATCTCGGCGGCCGCGATCGCCGCGAGGTCGTCTTCGGCCAGCTCGGTCATCCGCGCGTTGGCGCCCCCGACGACGATGATGCTGTTCTCGCCGTCGTCGTCCACCACGATCGTGGCGACGCCGCTCGGCCCGGCGACGGTGCGCAGCCGGTCGGTGCGCACCGCGGCGTCCGTGAGGGCGGCGCGCAGTTCACCGGCGAAGACGTCGTCGCCGACCGCCCCGAGGAAGCTGACCTCGCCGCCCGCCCGCCGGGCCGCGATGGCCTGGTTCGCGCCTTTTCCGCCGGGCACCATGGCGAAACCGCTGCCGAGGACCGTCTCACCGGGGTCGGGTCTGCGTGCGGTCGTGGTGACCAGATCCATGTTGATGCTGCCGAGCACCACGATCGCGGGAGCGTCCGATTCGGCCGTCATAGCGCCGGACGGTAGTCGCCACGGCCGGGGCGCGCACGCGACCGCGCCCGCGTCGCGGCGGGTGGGATCGGCGGTGTACCCGGTGCGTAGGCTGTACCCATGACGGTAGGAACGACCACCCAGCCCGATGTCCGCGAGGTGGTGCACGAGGCCGCGCGCAAGGCCAGGGTCGCGTCGCGGGCGCTCGCCCAGCTGACGACCGCGCAGAAGAACGAGGCTCTGCACGCGGCCGCCGACGCCCTGCTTGCCGCCGCCGATCGGGTGCTGGCCGCCAATGCCGAGGACATCGCCGCGGCGCAGGCCGCAGGCACCTTGGAATCGCTGCTGGACCGGCTGCGGCTGACCAAGCCGCGCATCGATGGCATCGCGTCCGGTCTGCGTCAGGTCGCGGGGCTGCCCGATCCGGTCGGTGTGGTGGTGCGCGGCTCGACCCTGCCGAACGGTCTGGAGATCCGGCAGGTGCGCGTGCCGCTCGGCGTGGTGGGCATGGTGTACGAGGCGAGGCCGAACGTCACCGTCGACGCGTTCGGGCTCGCGCTCAAATCGGGTAACGCCGCCCTGCTGCGCGGCTCGTCCTCGGCGGCCCGGTCCAATGCCGCGCTCGTCGCGGTGCTGCGCGAATCGCTTGCCGCACAGGTTATCCCGGCCGACGCCGTGCAACTGCTGCCGAGCGGGGACCGTTCCAGCGTCACCCATCTGATCCAGGCTCGCGGCCTGGTCGACGTGGTCATTCCGCGCGGCGGCGCCGGGTTGATCAACGCGGTCGTGCGCGACGCGCAGGTGCCGACCATCGAGACCGGTACCGGCAACTGCCACGTCTACGTGCATGCCGCCGCCGATCTGGACATGGCCGAGCGGATCCTGATCAACGCCAAGACCCGCCGTCCCAGCGTGTGCAACGCGGCCGAGACCGTGCTGATCGACGCCGGGATCGCCGACACGGCGCTGCCCCGGCTCACCGAAGCGCTGGAGCGTTCCGGCGTCACCATCCACGGCGACCTGCCCGGCCAGGTTCCGGCCACCGACGCCGACTGGGGCGAGGAGTACCTCACCCTGGACATCGCGCTGAAAGTGGTCGACGGCCTGGACGCGGCGGTGGAGCACATCAACACGTGGGGCACCGGCCACACCGAGGCCATCGTCACCGGCGATCTCGCCGCGGCCCGAGAATTCACCAGCCGGGTGGACGCCGCCGCGGTGATGGTGAACGCCTCCACCGCGTTCACCGATGGCGAGCAGTTCGGCTTCGGAGCCGAGATCGGCATCTCCACCCAGAAACTGCACGCTCGCGGGCCGATGGCCCTGCCGGAGCTGACCTCCACGAAGTGGATCGTCTGGGGCGAAGGACAGATCCGGCCCGTCTGACCCCGGGTGCGGGGCAGCCGCCGATGCCGAGTCGGCGTCGGCGGCGCGCTGCCGTAGCGTGGGGGATGGTTCGGAAGGAAGGTGCCGGGTGGTGTCGGAGAGCGCAGTACAGGAGCCGATCTTCACGTCGGTCGACGATGTGATCGAACGGTTGGCGAGCACGGGCTACCTGGCGGACAAGGCCACCGCCACCTCGGTGTTCCTCGCCGATCGCCTGGGCAAGCCGTTGCTGATCGAAGGACCGGCGGGTGTCGGCAAGACCGAGCTGGCGCGCGCGGTCGCGCAGACCTCGGGCGCCGAGCTGGTGCGGTTGCAGTGCTACGAGGGCGTCGACGAGGCCCGCGCGCTGTACGAGTGGAACCACGCCAAGCAGATCCTGCGCATCCAGGCGTCCAGCGAGAACGACTGGGAGGAGACGAAGGCCGACGTCTTCACCGAGGAGTTCCTGCTGTCGCGTCCGCTGCTGACCGCGATCCGGCGTTCCGATCCCACGGTGCTGCTGATCGACGAGACCGACAAGGCGGACGTCGAGATCGAGGGCCTGCTACTCGAGGTGCTCAGCGACTTCGCGGTGACGGTGCCGGAGCTGGGCACGATCACCGCGAGCCGCAAACCGTTCGTCGTGCTCACCTCGAACGCCACCCGCGAGTTGTCCGAGGCGCTCAAGCGCCGCTGCCTGTACCTGCACCTGGATTTCCCGGACGAGGAGCTGGAGAGGCGCATCCTGGCCAGCCGGGTGCCCGAACTGTCGGCGGCGGTCGCGGCGCAGCTGGTGCGGATCGTGCACGTGCTGCGCGGCATGCAGTTGAAGAAACTGCCCTCGGTCGCGGAGTCGATCGACTGGGGTCGCACGCTGCTGGCGCTCGGCCTGCGCGATCTGGACGACACGACCGTCCGCGCCACGCTCGGTGTGGTCCTCAAACACCAGAGCGACCATCAGCGCGCGCTGGCCGAACTGAAGCTGGCCTGAGCCATGGCGACCGGGCCGGTCCCCGCCGATGTCGCGGCACTGAGCGCGCCGCACGGCATTCCGGGGCATCTGGTCGGCTTCGTCGAGGCTTTGCGGGCGCGCGGGATACCGGTCGGACCTTCGGAGACGGTGGACGCGGGCCGCGTGGTCACCGTTCTCGACCTGATGGACCGGGAGGTCCTGCGCGAGGGATTGGCGTGCGCGCTGCTGCGGCGCACCACCCACCGCGCGACCTTCGACGGGCTGTTCGACCTGTGGTTCCCCGTCGCCGTCGGGCAACGCGCCGCGAGCCAGGACGAGCTCGAGATCCCGCACACGCCCTCGGGGGACGTGGACATCCCGGCGCTGCGCGAACTGCTCGCGGAACTGCTGGCCCAGGAGTCGGCGACCCCGCAGCTGGAGGCGCTGGCCGCGCAGCTGGTCGAGCAGCTCGGCCAGTATCAATCCGCCCGCGGTCCGTCCTTCTCGTCGTATCAGGCGCTGAGAGAGGTGCAGCCGCAGACGTTGCTGGCGAAGATCCTCGCTGGCATGGCACTCGGGCCGGACGCGAGCGAGTTCGACGCCGAGATCGCCCGTCGCGCCGCCCGCCAGCGTATCGCCGGTTTCCGCGCGACCGTGGAGGCGGAGACCAGGCGGCGGGTGGCCGAGCGGATCGGCCGCGAGCGCGTGGCGAGCTACGGCGTCGCCCGGCAAGCCGAGGAGGTCGACTTCCTGCGCGCCTCCGAAGCCGAACTCGGCGAACTCAAGCGCAGTACCCAGCGGTTGGCCCGGATCCTGGCCGCGCGCCTGGCCGCGCGCCGCAGGCACGCCCGCCGCGGAGCCATCGACCTGCGCCGCACCCTGCGCGCGTCGATGTCGACGGGCGGCGTGCCCATCGACCTGGTGAACCGCAAGCCGCGGCCGGGCCGTCCCGAACTGGTGCTGCTGTGCGACGTCTCCGGCTCGGTCGCCGGTTTCAGCAACTTCACGTTGTTGCTGGTGAGCGCGCTGCGGGAACAGTTCTCCCGGGTGCGCATCTTCGCGTTCGTCGACCAGATCGACGAAGTGACCCGGTTCTTCGACCCGCACACCCAGCTGGACCGGGCGATGACCCGGATCTTCGGTGAGGCGAACGTCGTCGGCCTGGACGGGCATTCCGACTACGGCAACGCGCTGGCCGGGTTCGCCAGGGACTTCCCGGACGCCGTCACCAGCCGCAGCTCGCTGCTCATCCTCGGCGACGCACGCACGAACTACCGTGACCCCGAGCTGAACACCCTGCGGTCGCTGGTCGACGTGGCCAAACACGCGCACTGGCTGAACCCGGAACCGCGAAACCAGTGGGGGTCAGGCGATTCCGCGGCGGACAAATACCGCGACGTGATCGAGATGCACGAATGCCGTTCGGCCAAACAGCTCACCGCGGTGGTCTCGCGGCTGCTGCCGGTGTAGGAAGACGGCATGGACGATGCCGCGCTGCTGAGCTACTGCCTGGCCAAGCCGGGCGCCTGGCAGGACGAACCGTGGGAGGGCGACGTCGTCGCCAAGGTCGGCGACAAGATCTTCGCGTTTCTCGGCGCGACGTCGGTGGGGCTCAAATGCGGGCGGACGCGCGAGGAAGCCGACGAACTGGTCCGGGTGTACCCCGAGGACGTGTCGGCGTCGGCCTACATCGGGCGCTACGGCTGGAACGTCATCCGGTTCGGTGGCGCTGTCTCGGATAACGAACTGTACGAGCTGGTGGATATCTCCTACGAGGCGGTCGTGAGCAAGCTGCCGAAGAGCAAGCGCCCGACCGTTTGAAAAGGGTTCGTTAAGCGGATCTTTGGCGTGCGCCGACAAGATCGGCGGCCATGAGTTCCTCGTTCCGGGTCGACTCGCGCGCCCCGCTGATGACCCACCCTCCGTTGAGCCCGCGCGCTCGCGCCTGCGGCGAATTCCTCGGCTGGGTCACCCGACGCGTCGCATCCCGCGCCGTGGAGACGGAGTGAGCATGGACGCCGTCGGGATCGGCGCGGCACTGGCGCAGGTTTGCGCGCTGCCGCACGGCCGGACGCGGACCGAGCGACTGGAGACTCTGGCCGCGGCCGCGCGCACCGGATCGAATCGCGCCCTGGAAGCCCGGGTACTGCTGGAACTGGCGCAGTCGTACGCCTGGGCAGGCGAATCCGATCCGGCTCCCGTCGCCTACGGCAGGTTGCTCCGGATCTACGACGACCACCCTGCCGAGCTGGGCTCGATGACGCACTCGGTGCACTGGTACCTGAAGCAGGTGACCAGGGGCATGATCGACAATCCCGCCGTGCCGCTGGCCACGATCGATCGCTGGCTCGGCGAACTGGACAGCCGCTATCGGCAGCGCGGCTACAGCCCGCGCCCGGTGCTGGCGCTGCGCTCCGCGCTCGCCCGCGCGATCGGCGACAGCGCGGCCGCCGCGGCGTGGCTGGATCGGTCGATGGCCGCTCCGCGCGACAGCATGTCCGACTGCGACGCCTGCGAACGCGGCGAATGGGGCGTGACGAGCGTGGCGTGCGGCGACGACGAGGGCGGGCTCGCACAGTGGAAACCCGTGCTCGAGGGTGAGCGAACCTGTGCCGATGAGCCGCACCGCGTGCTGGCGCTGGCATTGCTTCCGCTGGTGCGCACCGGCCGCGTCGCGGCGGCGCGCGGCGCGCACCTGACCGGGTATCCGCTGGTCCGTCACAGTGCGGAGCTGCGCCCGTCGGTGGCGTTGCATCTGGAGTTCTGCGCGCTGACCGGCAACGAGGCGCGCGGGCTGGAAATCCTCACCGAGCACGCGAGCGCGCTGGCCGATTCCGGCGCCGACGCGGGTGCGCGCCTGGGGTTCGGCATTGGTGTGTGCGTGCTGCTGCGCAGGCTGGTGGCGCTGCGGCTGGGTGATCTCCCGCTGGCGGACGGGACGGTCGAATCGGTGCGCGCCCGGCTGGAGGTGGAGCTCGGCGCGCTGTGCGCCCGCTACGACGCCCGCAACGGAACCAGCGCGGTCACCCTGCGCGCCGCCGCCCGGCTCGCCGCCGAACCGCTACTGGATCGGTTGCCACTCGGGTTGCGCAGCACATTGCCGCGCGCGGCGAGTGTGCCGGACCGTGTCCCCGCGGCCGACGACTTCTCCGGTGACCGGGCCGCCGAGGTGCGCAGGCTGGCCGAACTCGGCGCCGCCCGGCTCGCCGATACGCCCGAGGAGGCCGAAGCGCACCTGCGGGAAGCGCTCGCGCTCGGTGCGCCTGTGCTGGCGGGGGAGGAGGCCGCCCGGGTGGGCGCGCAGCTGGTCATCGCCATCGCGAGCCAGCCGGACCGGGAACTGGATCTCGCCGACGCCGCGGTGCGCGCCGCGGCTCGCTGGGAGGGGCTGTCGGAACCGGACGTGCTGCATCACACCGTGGTCGCCGCACGCGCGTTCCATCGCGCCGGGCGGCACGGCGAGGCCGCGGCCCTGTTCGAACAGGCGCTGCTCAGCGATGCGATTCCGTATCCGTCCGGTGAACTGGCGGTGGTGCGCGCGCAGTTCGGTCGATCCCTGGAGGCACTCGACCGTCATCGCGAGGCCGCGCGGCAGTTCCTCACGGGCGCGCGACTGGTCGAGCACGACCCGGAGCGGACGAAGTTGCATGCCGAGCTGGCGTGGTCGGCCGCCACCGCGCTGGAGCATTGCGGGCAGGATGCCGATGCGGTGGCGGCCTACTGTCGCGCCGCTCGACTGTGGGCCGGGCTGGGCGAAGTGGCGGCGCGGGCGCGCTGCCTGCGGGCGGCCGCCTCGCTGCACGTGTCCGGCGAAACCGATCCCGAACCCGCGCCGACTTCGATGCGGACATTGATCGACGAGCCGGCGGACCATTCGGCCGAGGCGGCGGACGAACTCGCGCGCACCCGCGAGCGACTGACCAGGATGCGCGAGAGCGGCACCGAACCCACCGCATGAGGCGCGGGCGAAGTGCGGGCGGGCGTCCTCAGTTCGGAGCGCGCCCTCGCTTACCGGCCCCGCGCCGGCCGCACCCGACCCGTTAAGCTCGGCAGTCATGCACGAGAGAGGTCGGCGCGGCCGCAAGCTCGGGGTGATGGGCGGCACGTTCGACCCCATCCACCACGGGCATCTGGTCGCCGCCAGCGAGGTCGCGCACCGGTTCGATCTGGACGAAGTGATCTTCGTCCCTACCGGGCAGCCGTGGCAGAAATCGCACAAGCAGGTCAGCCCGGCCGAGGACCGGTATCTGATGACCGTCATCGCGACCGCGTCGAACCCCCGGTTCTCGGTGAGCCGCGCGGACATCGACCGCGGCAAGGTCACCTACACCGTGGACACCCTGCGGGAGATGCGATCGGCCCATCCCGGCGCCGAGCTGTACTTCATCACCGGTGCTGACGCGCTGGCCAGCATCCTGACATGGCAGGATTGGGCAGAACTGTTCGAACTGGCGAAGTTCGTCGGGGTGAGCCGTCCGGGGTACGAGCTGAACATCGATCATCTCGAGGAGCATCTGCGTGATCTCCCGCCGGATGCGGTGACCATGGTCGAGGTCCCCGCGCTGGCGATCTCGTCGAGCGAATGCCGTCGCCGCGCCGCCGAGAACCGGCCGGTGTGGTACCTCGTCCCCGACGGCGTAGTGCAGTACATATCGAAGCGGCACCTGTATGTGCCCGGAGCAGCGGAAGGTAGCTGAGCGTGAGCGAGCGCAGCGAAGGTGCGGGCATGAGCGAGCGAACGACCGACGAAGCCGTGCGTGCGGCCGCGCCGAGCGCCTGGGAGGTGCCGGCATGACCGCGTCGACCGAGTCGGTGGAGATCGCGCAGGTCGCCGCGCTGGCCGCCGACGAGAAGCTGGCGTCCGACGTGGTGGTGCTCGACGTCTCGGAGCAACTGGTGATCACCGACTGCTTCGTGATCGCGTCCGCGCCCAACGAGCGTCAGGTCAACGCCATCGTCGACAACGTGGAGGAGAAGCTCCGCGCCGCCGGGCACAAGCCGGTCCGGCGCGAGGGCACCCGCGAGGGCCGCTGGGCGCTGCTGGACTACGTCGACGTCGTCGTGCACATCCAGCACAACGACGAGCGCAATTTCTATGCGCTGGAACGTCTGTGGAAGGACTGTCCCGTGGTGCCGGTCGCGGGCATCGCCGGGCCGGATTCGCGCGCCGCGGCGACGGAGGACGAGGCGCGATCGTGAGCAGACATGCCGGCGTGCGCACCCTGATCCTGTTGCGCCACGGGCAGACCGAGTGGAACGCCACCGACCGCATGCAAGGCCAGATCGACACCGATCTCACCGAACTCGGTCGCAGACAGGCCAAAGAGGCCGCGCGCGAACTGGTTTCGCGCAACGCCATCGCGATCCACTCCTCGGATCTGCGCCGGGCCTTCGACACCGCGACGGCTCTGGCCGAACACACCGGGCTCACCGTCGTGCCCGACGTCAGATTGCGGGAGACCAATCTCGGCGACTGGGAGGGGCTGACCCACCTGGAGGTCGACGCCGACTATCCGGGCGCGCGCATGGCGTGGCGGCTGGACGCGCGCTACACCCCGCCCAACGGCGAGAGCAAACTCGAGGTCGGGGCGCGGTCGCTGCCGGTGGTGCAGGAGTTGCTGGCCGAACGGCAGGACTGGCCGGGCCGGACTATCATCCTGGTGGCGCACGGCGGGCTGATCGCCGCCCTCACGGCCGCGCTGCTCGACCTGCCGCCGCAGAACTGGCCGATCCTCGGAGGACTGGCCAACACCAGCTGGGTGCAGCTCAGCAGTCACGGCCCGAGCATCGAACAGCCCGGCTGGCGTCTGGATGTGTGGAACGCAGCGGCGAAGGTAGCACCGGATGTCCTCTGAAGAGCCGATCAGGTCGGTCCCGGACGAACTGTTCCGTAAGGTGTCGGCGAGGCCGGAACGGCAGTTGCCCGACGCGTTGTTCGGCGGTCCGCCACCGGCTTCCCGCGAACCCGAGGCCGCCCCCGCCGAGGCTTCCGGCGCGGCAGGCGAATCCGGCGGCGGGTCGGACTCCGGAGAGGATTCCGACGCGGAGGACGACGGTTCCGGCGATATCGTCACCGGGGTACCGCCCCAAGTGCACATCGGCGGCGATACCTCGCCGGTCGGCGCTACGAACGACGTATCGGTGGCGGATGGTTCCGTGGCAGCGGCCGAGGAAACCGTTGCTACAGGGGCGGATCGGTCTGCGGTAGCGCTGGTGGAATCGGTTGCTCCGGTGGCGGATGATTCTGTGGCAGAGCTGGGGGAATCGGTCGCGGCCGACGCGGTTTCCGCATCGCCGGCGCCGACCGACACCGTGATCGAGTCCGCCACGACGACCGGATCCGCTGTGACCGGGGAAGCGGGACTCGGTTCGGACGAGTCCGCTCCCGCTGTCGCGGACAAGCCTGTCGAATCGCGGGAAGCCACGCGTCCGGTGCTGCTGGTGATCGCCGACTCCCTGGCCTATTTCGGACCCAAGGGCGGGCTGCCCGCCGACCATCCACGCATCTGGCCCAATCTCGTCGGGGCCGAGCTGGATTGGGACGTCGAATTGGTCGCGCGGATCGGCTGGACCTGTCGCGACGCCTACTGGGCGCTGATCGGCGATCCCCGGGTATGGGCCGCGGTGCCGCGCGCGGGTGCGGTGGTCTTCGCCGTCGGCGGCATGGACACGCTGCCCTCGCCACTGCCCACCGCGCTGCGCGAACTGATCCGCTATGTGCGCCCGCCCGCTGCGCGCCGCGTCGTCCGCGCCGCCTACAACTGGCTGCAACCCAAGCTGTCGAAACTCGGCAGGCCCGTCGCGCTTCCGCCCAAGGTGAGCGTCGACTATCTGGAACAGTGCCGCACGGCGCTGGCGCAGCTGCGACCCGACCTGCCCGTCGTCGCGGTGCTGCCATCGGTGCATGACTGCGCGGCCTACGGTCGCGTGCACTCCGGTCGGCCACCGGCGGTCGAGGCGCTGCGCGCTTGGTCCGGCCGGACCTCGGTGCCGCTGGTCGACCTGGGTGAGGCGGTGCGCGACAACATCTTCTCCGGCGAGGCGAACCCGGACGGCATCCATTGGGGCTGGGACGGTCACACGGCGGTGGCCAACGCGATGGTCAAGACCCTGCAGGAGGTCCGGTAGTCCGTGGCAGTCGTGGTCGTCACCGATTCGTCCGCCAGCCTCCCTGCCGAACATCTCGACGAGCTGGATATCGCCGTCGTCCCGCTGCACGTCCTGGTCGGTGACCGCGCGATGCGGGAAGGCGTCGACCCGGTCGAGATCGACTATGCCTCCGACACCGTGACCACTTCGGCCGCCTCTCCTGGCGAGCTGCGGGAAGTGTACGAGCGGGCCTGGAAGCGTAGCGGCGGGGACGGCGTTGTCGCGGTGCACCTTTCGCGTCAGCTGTCGGGTACCTGGGAGGCCGGTCGGCAGGCCGTGCGCGACATGGACGCCGCCCACCGCGTCCGGCTGGTCGACTCGCTCGGGGCCGGGCTGGCCACCGGGTTGCCCGCGCTGGCCGCCGCGCGGCGAGCCAAGGCCGGGGCGCCGCTGGACGTGGTCTACGACGCGGCCGTGGCCGCCGCCGCGCGCGCCCGCACGTTCATCCTGGTCAATCGCACCGAACAATTGCGCCGCGGCGGCAGGTTGTCGTCGGCGGCGTCGTTCTTCGGCAGCGAGCTGGTCACCAAGCCGCTGCTGCACATCGTCGAGGGCCGGTTGGAACTGCGGGAGAAGGTCAGAACCCGGTCCAAGGCGTACGCGAAACTCGTCGCCGCCGCGGTCGACGCGGCCGGCGAGGACGGCGCCGCGGTGGCCGTGCAGCATCTGGGCGCCGAGGACGCGGCGCAGACCATCGCGGGTCAGTTACGCGAACTCGTTCCCGGCCTCGAAGAACTCGTCGTCGCCGAGTTCGGGCCCGCGCTGGCGGTGCACCTCGGGTTGGGGGCGCTCGGCGTGCTCGTCGTCCCCGGCGGATGTCACTGATCAGGCGCGGGTCAACGATCTCGGTGATCCGAATGCGGGTGTGGCGCCCGGTATACGGCTAGCGTCGGAGCATGGGTTCCGCGCAGCCACCGGTCCGTCCGCCGCTCATCGTCACCACGGTGGACTGGGACCATCCGGACGCGGTGACGTTGCGCGCGGAGATGGCCGCCGAGGTCGGGCCGCGATACGCGCATCTGGCCAGGCAGCTGCCCACGAACCCGAACGCGGTGGATCCCGGCACCGTGCACAGCACTTTCGTGGCCTATTCGGACGGCCCGGTCGGTCATGCCGCCCTGCGGTGGAACGGGGAGGACCTCGAGGTCAAGCGCATGTTCGTCCGTCCAGCGCACCGCGGTTCGGGCGCCGCAGCCCTGTTGCTCACCGCCGCCGAGGATGCCGCCCGCGCGGTCGGACGGCCCCGCCTGATCCTGCAAACCGGCCACCTGCAACCGGAGGCCGTCCGCTTCTACGAACGCAGCGGCTATCACCGAATCCCGATCTTCGCGCCGTACGAGGTACTGCCTTTGTCGAACTGCTTCGCCAAGGATCTGGGCTGAGGCGCGTCGCCGGATGGCTCGCCGCGACCTCGTCGTCGAGTGAAGCGCCGAAAGCTGCTGTGGGCATACTTTCGAGTGCGAGTTGTGCACAGGTCGGCGGTTGTCAACAGATTCGTCGAAAGCGCTGGTCGGACGGATCTTTCCGGCGCGGTCCCGCACTACCGTCGCGGCCATGTCACGACAGGACGAACGCGAGCGGGTGCGGCGGCGATTGGGTGAGCTGACCGCCCGGGTCGGCACGAGCATGACGGCCGGTGTGGGCGCCGGAGCGGCCGGGCCGGAAGCTGAGCACGGACCGTCCGGACGGGAGACGGCGCGGTCTCCGCGTGGCGTGCCCGTGGGAGCGACCGGACAGCGCGATAGGCCGAGCCGCGCGGCCCCCGTCCGGGCGACGGACGCCGTACGCGGCGAAAAAGCCTCGTCTGCAAGGAGAACCGGGTGGCAGACGAGCCGAACGCCGCCTGTCGTCCATCCCGGTCGCACCGCTGGCGAGGCGCAACTCGCACCCGATGTCGGAGCGGCGGTGGATGCCAGCGCAACCGAATCCGAGGATGACGAGCGCCGGTCGGCACCCGTTGGCGACGACTCCGATCCTGCTGTCCAAGCGAGTCATGCACCGCCCGAGAGTCGTTCGGGCACGGCGGCGAAATGGGATCTCGTGCGGCTGCCCGGTCACCCCGCGCCCGGCCCGGAGGCCGAAGACGATGTCGGCCGCGTCCGGTCGCCCGGGTGGCTGGAGGATTCGGCGCCCGGAGCGAATCGGCTGCACTGCCTCGTGCCGGAACGATTCCGGGGCGCCCGGCTCGATCCTGGACGTCGCGGGGTCCGCACGCTCGCGTTCGCGGGCATCGCCGCGATGGTCGTCGCCGGGGTGGTCGTGTTCCGCGAGCGCCCGGTCACGCACTCGGTGCCGCCGTTGCCGGTCGGGCAGAGCGTCACCTTGGCGACCACCAGTGCTGCCGCACCGACGAGTGCGGCCGCGGCGCCACCGGGTCGCATCGATCCAGGCCCGCCGACGACCGAGCTGGTCGTCAGTGTGGTCGGCTTGGTCCACCGCACCGGTTTGGTCCGGCTCCCCGAAGGCGCGCGTGTCGCCGACGCGCTCGCCGCCGCGGGCGGCCCGAGCGAAGGTGCCGACACCACCGGCTTGAATCTGGCGCAGCGGTTGTCGGATGGTGATCAAGTGCTGGTCGGGCCGGTGCTGCCGAATCCGGGCCCGCCGCAGCACGGCAGTGCCACGGTCGGCGCGGGCGGGCGTCCGTCCACCGGGTCCGCTGCCGCGCCGAGCCGTCCCTCGAGCCCGGCGGGCCGGATCGACCTCAACACGGCCTCCGAGGCCGAACTCGATGCTCTTCCGGGGGTCGGCCCGGTCACCGCGCGGGCCATCGTCAGCTGGCGTACGACCAACGGACGCTTCACCTCCGTCGAGCAGCTCGGCGAGGTCGACGGCATCGGCCCCGCTCGCCTGGCCCGCTTGCGTGATCTGGTGCGGGTATGAGTGCCGGCGCGTTGCTCGAACTGGTTCGACGGAAGCTGGGCGCCGATTCGCGACCGAAGGCCGGTACGGGCGCCGGGTCCGTAAGAGGTCGACGGGAGGGCGCGGCTCCGGAGGAACCCGGCGCTGCCGCGGCACTCGACGCTCGGCTGTTGCCCGCCGCCTTGTGCTGTTGGGGCGCGACCATTGTGGCGGTGACGGCGGGATGGCGGGCGGGGATCGCGCTGGCGGTCGCGTTGACGGCCATGGCCATCGGATTGTGGACGCTGCTGCTGTGGGCGATCGCGCACCGCGGCGAACGCAGGCGCGCGGTGGCGATGGTGGCGCTCGCGGCCGTGGTGCTCGGGGCGGGGTTCGCGGCCGCGGCGGCGTGGCGGGAACATCGCGTGGCGACGCATCCGCTGCGGGCGGTGACAGGGCAGTCCCTGCGCGTCGTGGTCGTTCCGACGAACGATCCGAAGCCGTTGCGCAGCAAAGTCTCCGGAGCAGATCGTCAGTGGGTGGTCCGGGCCGATCTGCGAGAGTACCGGCGCGGCGGGGGGACGGTGCGCGCCGGTGGCGCGGTGGTCATCCTGGCTTCGGGCCCGGAGTGGGGCGACTTGGTGCCGGGCGGGCCGGTCGAGTTCCGTGCCCGGGTGGAAATGCCGCGCCGATCCGACCTCACCGTCGTCACGCTGCATGCGCAGGGCGCGCCCACCGCCGCAGGGCCGCTGCCGTGGTGGCAGCGCGCCGCCGATTCGGTGCGCGCCGACTTCGCGGCATCGGCCACGCGGGCGCTGCCACCCGACGCCGCCGGACTGCTCCCCGCGCTCGTCGTCGGTGACACCTCGATGCTGCCGGACCAGGTGCGCGACGATTTCAAGGTCGCTGGGCTGCAACACCTGACCGTGGTCAGCGGCGCGAATTTCACCATCTTGCTGTCGGTCGTGCTGTTCGTCGTGCGCCTGCTGACGCTCGGGCCGCGCGGCGCGACGGCCGTCGCCGCCGCGGCGCTGCTCATGTTCGTCGTCGTCGCTCGGCCGGACCCGAGCGTGCTGCGCGCCGCTGCGATGGGTGCGATCACCCTGCTCGCCGTGCTCACCGGCCGTCGCAAGCAGGTGCTGCCCGCGCTGTGCGCCGCGATCATCGCGCTGCTGGCCCTGTGGCCGGGACTCGCCGTCGACGCGGGGTTCGCGCTGTCGGTCGTCGCGACGGGTGGTCTGATCCTGCTGGCGCCGAGCTGGGCCGACTGGTTGCACGCCAAAGGGTGGTGGCGGGTGCCCGCCGAGACGGTGGCCGTGTCCGCCGGGGCGTTCGTGGTCACGACGCCGATCATGATCGCGCTCACCGGGCAGCTCAGCCTGGTCGCCGTGCTCGCCAACGTGCTGGTCGCCCCGGTTATCGCACCGATCACCGTCGCGGGGGCCGGTGGTGCGGTGCTGTCGATCCTGTGGTCACCCCCGGCCGTCTGGGTGCTGCACTGCGCGGCGCCGCCACTGTGGTGGTTGCTGTGGGTGGCCCGCCACGCGGCCGCGCTGCCCGGCGCGTCCCTCGCGGTGCCGGGCGGAGCGGCGGGCGGACTGATCGCGGGCGCCATCGGGGTGGGCGTGATCGCGGCATTGCGTGTGCGCGCCGTACGGCGGATCGCCGCCGCGGTCGTGGTCGGAGTGGCGGTGGTCCTGGTCCCGGTGCGGCTCTGGCACCCGGGCTGGCCCCCGGCCGGCTGGGTCCTGGCGGCCTGCGATGTCGGCCAGGGTGACGGCCTGGCGCTGTCGGTCGGTCCCGGCGCCGCCGTTGTCATCGATGTCGGGCCGGACCCGCGTCCCATCCGCACCTGCCTGGATCGGTTGCGGGTCTCGCGCATCCCACTGCTGATCCTGACCCATCCGCACGCCGACCACATCGACGGACTCAGCGGCGCGCTGCACGACCGCACGGTCGACGCGATCGCCGTCGGCATCCACGAACTCGCGGGGCTCGCGCCGCCGGCTCCAGCCGGAGACGGCGCTCCCGGGTGTTCTCCTGTGCCGACAGCCGCCCCTGCCACGCAGCTGGAGGGCTTCGCCGGTGCCGCGAAAGGCCATGCGAGCGGCAACCCAGCTTTCTTGCCGGAGTGGCAAGGCGCGCAAAGTCGTTCGCCGGGAAGTGCCGATCATCCTGGCCGGATACCGCGACCTGCCCGAACCGGTTGTCGTCCCGGCGAACACGGGAGCGGGAGGCAGGCGCGTTCATCGGGCGACGCGCGTGCCCCTGACTCGGGTCTCACGCAGGTCGTGGCCATCGCCAGGAGCGCGGGAGTGCCGTTGCTGGAATTGTCGGCGGGGCACGTGCTGAACTTCGGGCCGATCGAACTCGAGGTGCTCGCGCCCGGCCGGAACAGTCCGCGACCGGTCCCCGGCGCCGAAACCGAGGACGCCAACAACCGGTCGGTGGTCGTCACCGCCCGCACGCCCGCGGGCCGGATTCTGCTCACCGGAGACATCGAAGCCGCAGCGCAGCGGGCCCTGACGCATGCCGGGATTCCCATCCAGGCGGAGATCCTCAAACTTCCGCACCACGGATCACGCACTACCACAAAGGAATTCCTCGACGCGGTGCGCCCGCGTCTGGCGCTGGTCAGCGTCGGCGCGGACAACACCTTCGGGCATCCGGCCCCCACCGTCCTCGCGGACCTGTCCGCCCTCGGCGCGACGGTGCTGCGAACCGACCAGGAAGGCGACATCGTGGTCTCGGGTGGCGACGGGCACCTGCGCATGACGAGTTCTCGATGACCGGCGAACACCCGGATGGCGGGCGTCACTCGGTGCCTACATGGCACCGCACCCGGACGCCGACCGGCCGGGAACCCTCTCACCGGCCACATTCGCGGCGTTCGGTCGGTGGCATTCGGTCCGGACGGCCGCACCCTCGCCAGCGACGACGAGAACGGCACGGTGTGATTACGGCCTGCCACCGGCGCGATGGCAGCATCCCCCGCCTGGGCCACTTCGACGGAGGCCCGCGCCCCCGCAGTACTCCGCGATGGCGCGTGCGTCGCCTGGCGCCGGGTGTGGCAGCGCAGGAACACCTTCGGTGGCCGAGTCGAGCAGCAGATGCTGGGACGGGTCGTGTGGCCGGACCTTTCGCCGGTTCGTCTCGCGTGCCGCGATCACCCGTGGCCGGGGTGAGGTGTCGGCCATGGATCGTAGGATCGGGCTGTGGACGAGCACGGCGAATGGAGCAAGGCGGCAGAGCCCGCGAGCACGACGCCCTCCGGCACCGTGGAGGCGCTGTCGTGAGCGAGCGGCCCGCGCCCGTGCATTTGGTGCTCGGAGAAGAAGAGTTGCTGATCGAGCGGGCGCTGGGCGTGCTCACCGCGCAGGTCAGGGCGTTGGCTCCGGACCCGGACGCGGTGCCGGTCGATCGTTTGCGCGCCGGGGACGCGAGCACGGCGGAACTGGCCGAACTACTGAGTCCGTCGTTGTTCGCCGAGGACCGGGTGATCATCCTGGAGTCGGCGGCCGAGGCGGGTAAAGACGCGGTCGCGGTGATCACCGAGGCGGCGCAGAGTCCGCCCGAGGGTGTGGTGCTCGCCGTCGTGCACTCCGGCGGCGGACGAGCCAAGGCACTCGCGCCCGCGCTGCAGAAAGCCGGGGCCGTCACCCACGACTGCGCCAAGCTGACCAAGGCCGCCGAGCGTGTCGAGTTCGTGCGTGGTGAGTTCCGCAACGCCGGAGTGCGGGTGTCCGGCGAGGTCGTCCAAGTGGTGCTGGAGGCGGTCGGCTCCGACCTGCGTGAGCTGGCGGCGGCGTGTGGGCAATTGGCCGCGGACACCGGAGGGAAGATCGATGTGGCGGCCGTGCGCCGCTACTACTCGGGCAAGGCCGAGGTCTCCGGCTTCGACGTGGCCGAGCTCGCGGTGGCGGGGGACCGTCCCGGCGCGATGGAGGCGCTGCGCTGGGCGAACGACCGCGGCGTGCCGCACGTCCTGCTCGCCGACGCGCTCGCCGACTCGGTGCACACCATCGCGCGCGTCGGTTCGGCCGGGCGTGGCGACCCGTTCAAGCTGGCCCAGCAGCTCGGCATGCCGCCGTGGAAGGTGAAGAAGGCGCAAGCGCAGGCCCGCAACTGGACGCCAGCGACCATCGGCTCCGCCCTTCAAGTCGTCGCGACCCTCAACGCCGACGTGAAAGGTGGCGCCGCCGACGCGGGCTACGCCTTGGAACACGCCCTCACCCAAATCCTCGACCTGCACGGCGCGGATTGAGCAAGGCCCGTTCCGCTCCACTCGGCCGAAGCGCACGGCGTGGTTCGAGCCGGGCTGGTAGGGATCATTCGGCCGGAGCGTAGAACATGTAGACGCTTGAGCCCGCACAGGCCGATGCGGCGGTGCATGTTTCGCCTCGCACCGCCGCAGAGCCAGCGTTGTTCAGCCGCGCCCTTCGATCTTCAGGTCGCCGAAGGTGACGCTCTGGGTCATCGGGCGGTTCAGGAACTCGTGCGGGAAGCCGAGATCCACGGCGCTGGCCTGTTCCAGCCTGGCGAGCTGGGCGGCGTCGAACTCCACGTCGAGCGCGCCGAGGTTGTCCTCCAACTGCGCCGCCGTGCGCGCGCCGATGATCGGCGAGGTGACTCCGGGCTCGCGCAGCGTCCAGGCGAGCGCTACCTGCGAGGGCGTCTTGCCGATCTCGGCCGCGACCTGCTTGACGACGTCGGCGATGGCGAGGCCGCGTTCGGTGAGCGAGCCGTTGGCGGCGGCCACGTTCTTACGGCTGCCTTCGGGGGAGCCGTCCGCCTGGTGGTCGAGGTCGGCGCGGCTGTACTTGCCGGTGAGCACCCCGCTGGCCAGCGGTGACCACGGGATCACGCCGAGGCCGAGTTCGCGCGCCATGGGGATGAGGTCGCGTTCGACGGTCCGCTCGATCAGGCTGTATTCGATCTGCAGCGCGATCAGCGGCGACCAGCCGCGCAGGTCCGCGATGGTCTGCATCCGCGCGATCTGCCAGGCGGGCGCGTCGGAGATGCCGACGTAGAGCACTTTGCCCGAGCGGACCAGATCGTCCATGCCGCGCAGGATCTCCTCGACGGGGGTCAGGAAATCCCAGGCGTGCAAGTAGAGCAGGTCGATGTAGTCGGTGTTCAGCCTGCGCAAGCTGGCCTCCACCGAACCGACCATGCTCTTGCGGTGATTGCCACCGGAATTCGGGTCGCCCTCGCGGCGCAGCATGGTGTATTTGGTCGCCAGCACCAGGCTTTCGCGGTTGTCCGCGGTGAATTCGCCGAGCAGTTGCTCGGAAGTGCCGTTGGTGTATTGGTTGGCCGTATCGATGAAGTTGCCACCTCGATCGACGTAGGTGTCGAAGATCTTGCGGGCCTCGTCCCGGTCCGCGCCCCAGCCCCAATCGGCGCCGAAGGTCATGGTTCCCAGGGACAGGGGCGACACCCGAAGGCCCGAGCGGCCGAGCAGCCGGTAGGTGTCGAGGGTGCGGGCTCCGGACATGTCCAGCTCCTTGTGTTTTCGTGATGCCTTGTTGCCGGAAGCCAGTCTTCAGCGTCGCGCGCGGGCCAGTAAGGGAAGCTTCATCCTGGGAAGGCCAGTCCTAGGCAGCCGTAGGATCGAGGGTGATGACTGGCACGGTGAACCCCACACAGCGCCGCGACCTCGGGTCCGGTGGCGGCAGCCCGCGTAACCACAGCGGACCGGGGAGCGGCGTGGATTCGACCGAGCCCCACGACCTCGGACCGGGAGCCCGGAAGCCGCGCAGCCGAGCGGGAGCCGGTAGCGGCGCGGATCGGGTGCAAGAGATGGGCGCCTTCCTGCGCGCCCGCCGGGAGCGGCTGACGCCGGACGACCTCGGCTTGCCGCAGCGCAGGCAGGCGCGCCGGACGCCGGGACTGCGGCGCGAAGAGGTGGCCGAACTGGCCGGCGTGAGCACCGACTACATCGTGCGGCTGGAGCAGGGGCGGGGCCTGCGGCCGTCGGTGGAGGTGCTGAACGCGCTGGCGCGGGCGCTGTGCCTGAACGACGACGAGCGCGCCTACCTGTTCGACCTGGCGCGACAACGGCAGCCCGACAGCGGCAAGCCGAGCACGGTGCCCGCGCCCGCGCTGGCCATGCTGGTGCGCGATCTGTCCCCGCTGCCCGCGATGCTGGTCAACCACCGCTACGACATCCTGGCCTGGAACCGGGAGATGGCGGCGTTGATCACGGACTTCGGCGCGCTGCCGGAGCGGCAGCGCAACTCCATGTGGCTGTGTCTGCTCGACCCCGGCATGCGGGATTTCTACGTCGAGCGGGAACGCGTCATCCGCGAGGGCATCGCCGATCTGCGCGCGGCATGGGCCGCGCACCCGGACGACCGGGCGCTGGCCGACCTGATCGCCGAGTTCACCGCCTACAGCGCGGAGTTCGAACAGGCCTGGGCCCGCCACGACGTGCGGGTGCAGGGACGGGGGAACAAGCCGCTGCGGCATCCGGTGGTGGGTCCGCTGGTCGTCAGCTACGAGGTACTCGTGCCTGTGCAGGATCCCGACCAGCGGATCGTCATCTACCGCGCCGCGGACGCGGACTCCCAGGCGGCGCTCGACCGGCTCTCCGCCGCTCTCGACGCGCCGTGACCGGGCGCTATTCCGTGGTGGAACTCAATACCAGTTCGCCGTCGTCGTCCGCGTCCTCGTAGCGGCCTTCCCACTCCTCGTAGGCGGGCACGTCCTCGTCCCTGGTGACGATCCACTCCAACGAGTAACCGCCGTCGTCGTCGGGAACGAGCACATTCTCGATCTTCAGTCCGAATCCGAGCACCTCGGCCGCGCGGATCACGTCCGGCAGATCCTCGGCGCGAACGACCGTCTGGTTGGCATACACGGTTACCATGCGCGGAATGGTAGCTGGAACCTCTGACACGGCGCGGGCCGAATGTCGAAACACCAGCTGGAACGGCTTCGGCGCCGCGGTTGCCGTCCGGGCACGACAAAAGCCGCCGTGGTCATCGAGGCCACGACGGCTGCGTCACACCATGAACGCGGTACCGGCGCGCGGTACCGGGTGAATCAGAGCTTGTTGTAGGCGAGCGCCAGGGCCGACTTCTTGTTGGCGGCCTGGTTGGCGTGGATGACGCCCTTCGAGGCGGCCTTGTCCAGCTTCCGGCTGGCGAACTGCAGGCGCGCGGCGGCGGCTTCCTTGTCACCGGCGGCCGCGGCCTCGCGGAAGCTGCGGATGGCGGTGCGCAGCGCGGACTTGACCGACTGGTTGCGCTTGCGCGCTTCCTCGTTGGTACGGATCCGCTTCAGCTGGGACTTGATGTTGGCCACGCCGGTTCCTCGTGTTCCTGTCTGGTAGGTCTGTCCTGGAAAAGTTCGTCGGGCGCGCGACATACCCGAGGACAACGGGTAACGCAGCGCCGAAGGTCGAGGGTACCAGTCAGCCTTCGGCTCGCGAAATCGACACCCGACCGGCCGGAGCGTCTCCGCGGGACGTCGGAGTCGGCGGGCGCATGACGCAACGCCGTGTCTCCGGACGCCGCCTACGTTCATGCGGTGTGCGGGCAGGGCACCCGGCAATCCGTCTGCTTTCTGTCATGCGTGACCGTTCCAGCAGGCCGGAGGCGCGAGGGAAAGTGCGGTGGGCCGTCGGATGGGAGAACAGCGGCCTGTCGAATGGGTGCGGTGCCGAGGCCGAAGCGGCATCGTCGACGGGCGCGGCTCGACCGTCCTCGCGGTCGTTGTAGAGATCACCCGACTCGCGTAGCGTCCTCCTAGCAACCGTTGCTTTCGTGCGGCTGGCTGTCGAAGCGGTACCACGACTCGTCCGAGTACATGTCTGGAACGCGGAAGGTGGACAGATGTCTCCAACGGCCCAGGAAGTAGTCGAAGAGGCTGTCGAGAACAAACCGGTGCCCGAGAGCAAGAAATGGGGCGCGGAGGCGCTCGGCACCTTCGTTCTGGTGATCGGCGGAGTCGGCACCGCGGTGCTGGCGGGGGAGAAGGTCGGTCCGCTCGGCATCGCGCTCGCCTTCGGCCTGTCGCTGATGTTCCTGGTGTACTCGATCGGGCCGATCTCGGGCTGCCACGTCAATCCGGCGGTGACCGTGGGACATCTGCTGCTCGGCCGGCTCAGCGGCGTGTCCGCGGCGGGGTATGTGATCTCCCAGCTGATCGGCGGCCTCCTGGCCGGTCTGGTGTTGTTCGCGCTGGCCAAGAACCTGCCGTCGTACGACCGGTCCGTCGACGGCCTCGGGGCGAACGGATGGGGCAAGCACAGTCCGTCGGCGATCCGCGGACCGTTGGGCGAGGTGGTGGTGCAGAACGGATTCGGCATCGCCGCCATGATCATCGTCGAGGTCATGCTCACGGCGCTGCTGGTCTTCGTGGTGCTGTCGTCCACCGACCAGCTCTCCGACGTGCCGCTGGCCGGGCTGTCCATCGGCGTGACGCTGGCGGTGATCCACCTGGTGTCCATTCCGGTGGACAACACCTCGGTCAACCCGGCCCGCAGCCTCGCCGTGGCGCCCTATCAGGGCGGCGCGATGGGGCAGGTGTGGGCGTTCATCGTGTTCCCGCTGATCGGCGGCGCGCTCGGCGCGCTGCTGTACGGCCTGCTGTTCGGCCGTTCCCGCGACATGATCTCGTGAACGAACGCGACGCCGCGGCGGTCAGCTCGCGGTGCGCTCCGGCGGTGCGGTGCACACCAGGGTGACCAGCGCCGGGATGGGGAACAGCAGCAGGAACAGATTCGGCACCCACCACAGCGGGCTGAAATCACCGCGCAGCGTCCAGAACGCGATGGCTTGCAACCCTGCCACGCTGGTCAGCGTCAGCGACACGGTCATCAGGGTGCGCCGACCGGGCGAGTGGCACAGAGCGGCCAAGCCGGTGGCGCTCGCGGCCAGGTCGAGCACGACGAACGAGTAGTTCCAGTCGCTGAGGATCGGGTCGGTGTAGTCCTTGTACGCCCATTCGGGCGGGATCACGTGGGCGAACGCGATGGCCCAGTAGAGCAGGAAACCGACGTCGGTGATCAGCATGGCGATCTTGGTCGGCCCGAGCACGCGCGACATCGGCGGTCAGTGCCAGGCGTATTCGGCGCAGAGCCGGTGGGCGACCAGGTCGAAGGTCTTGCGGGGCAGGATCGCGCCCTCGCGGCGGATGCCGGCCTCCGGCACGTCGAGCACCCGGTCGAGCCGCACCCAGCTGGGCCGGTTGTCGTGGTCCCATGGCCCGCTGCCGATGCCGATCCAGTTGCGGTCGTACGCGCGTTCCGGGTTCGACGACAGCATCAGGCCCAGCAGCGTGCGCCGGTCCCGGCCCACCACCAGCACCGGCCGGTCCTTGCCGTTGCTCGGGTCCTCTTCGAACGGCACCCAGGTCCAGACGATCTCCCCGGGATCGGCCCGGCCGTCCAGTTGCGGCGAGTAGACGATCTGCCGCGCCCGTTCCGCGGTCGGGACCGGCGTGGACGCGGCGGGCCGCACCGCGACACCGCCCGCGGTGCGCCGCTGGGCCAGCGACCCCACCAGCCGGTCGACCAGCCGGGGCCCCTGCTGCTTGACGATCTTGGGCCCCTGTTGCTTAGCGATGAGACCGATCTGCTTGCCGAGAGAGTTCCAACTTCGGGCCATCTCAGGAGGATAACGGCGCACCCGCCGCATATCACCCGCGTGGGATGCGCTGTGTCGCCGTGGCCATTCGTCCGCCAGCGAGCTATGGAAGCGGATGTGCCCGCCGATCCGGGACCGATCGGACATGTCCGGCTCCGTGCCCGTCGCCAAGGTGCGCCGAGGCCGAGCACGAGGATCGCAGCGGAGGACGGCGCGGCGCGCCCGACGGTGCTGGCGGTGACATCTTCGAGCGTGGCCTCAGCGCATTCTTCGCGCAACGCGCAGGCAGACAGTAATCGCTGACCATGAGCGTCGCGCAGGGCGCAGCAATCGCACCGCGACCGTCGCGGCTCACTCCATGCCTGATTGCCCGAAGCGTGTGCGACGTATCCAATGGGGTCATCCCCGGACGTGATCGGCTCAGCTGCGTCCGTGCCTTTCGCCCCGGTAGAGCAAGGATCCGCAGCTCGACCACACTCTTGACCCGCCAAGGGTGCGAGTCTTACCAGCACCGTTCGCGGCCCGGCTC
>NZ_BDBC01000070.1 GCF_001612785.1 Nocardia beijingensis NBRC 16342 | reverse complement strand
GCGCGCTCGGTCATCACGGTCGTCACGTGTGGGTTCGGTCACTGTAACTCATGGGACAGATCGGGCACACCCCAACCTGACTCCGTAGTAACTCCGCAATCCTTTCGGTATCGGCGATAGCGGCGAGATTGCCAGAAACGCAAAACGGGCGGTCCCCACAAGGGGACCGCCCGTTCGGCGTGTTCGGTCGTGAATTACTTGACCGAGACCTTGGCGCCGGCCTCTTCCAGCTTCGCCTTGGCGGCCTCGGCGGCCTCCTTGGCGACCTTCTCCAGGATCGGCTTCGGAGCGCTCTCGACGAGGTCCTTGGCTTCCTTCAGGCCCAGGCCGGAGACGATCTCGCGGACCACCTTGATGACCTGGATCTTCTTGTCGCCCGCGCCCTCGAGCACGACGTCGAACTCGTCCTGCTCCTCGGCGGCCTCGGCCGGAGCGGCGGCACCGCCGACGGCGGCGACGGCGACCGGAGCAGCCGCGGTGACCTCGAACTTCTCCTCGAACTTCTTCACGAAGTCCGACAGCTCGAGCAGGGTCATGTTGCCGAAGGTCTCGAGCAGTTCGTCAACGTTGGCCATTGTTGTGTTCCTTTCGGTAGTTGATGTCTATGCGGGCAGGTCGTGCCGCACGGGTATTACTCGGCGGCCGATCCGCCTTCTTCGGCCTGCTTCTTCTCCTGCAGCGCGGCGGCCAGGCGGGCCACCTGCGAGGCGGGAGCGTTGAACAGACCGGCGGCCTTGGTGAGGTTGCCCTTGAGCGCGCCCGCCAGCTTGGCCAGCAGCACCTCGCGGGTCTCCAGGTCGGCGATCCGCTCGACCTCGGCCACGGACAGCGGAGCGCCGTCCATGTAGCCGCCCTTGATGATGAGGGCCTTGTTGTCCTTCGCGAAGGTCTTCAGGGCCTTGGCCGCGTTGACCGGCTCACCCGTGATGAAGGTGATCGCGGTCGGTCCGACGAACAGCTCGTCAAGACCTTCCACGCCCGCCTCGGCGGCGGCACGCTTGACCAGGGTGTTCTTGGCGACGGAGTACGTGGCTTCGGCGCCGAGCGCGCGCCGCAGCTCGGTGAGCTTGCCGACCGACAGGCCACGGTATTCCGTGACGACGGTGGCCGTCGAGCTCTTGAACTGCTCCGCGATCTCCTCGACCGCGGTGACCTTCTCGGGTTTCGCCATACTTCGCCTCCTCTCTGATTGGTCGGTTCGTATACGCGAACTACCGATCAGGGGCCGGCGACAAAACAAACGCCCCGAACGCAGAGCGTTCCGGGGCGCAACAGAAAACCGATCCGGTGCACGCCCGGATCAATTCCCAGCCTCGGCTCTCCCTGCGTGGGCCGCCGGCAATGTCGCCGGACCTTCGACCGAACCCATGCGGGATCGGCGACCAACGGTCTTCGGTAGAACGGATTGGGTAGCGATCGAACTCGTCGATAACTGAACTCCAATGTACCCGGATGGGCCTCCATCTGCCAAAACGGGGTCAGGCCGCATGCCGGACCGAAACCGTCCGGCCGCCGAATCGTTGTGTGCCGACGTGTATTCCACTACGCCGCTCGACGGGAAACCCCGCCGGTGACGGTTCTCACGACGTCGCGCTCTCGGCATGCCGGACCAGCTCGCGCAGCACGTCCACGGCGCCGGACCGGAATTCCGCGCCTGCGATCAATCCGTCCGGACCGACGTCCTCGCGCAGCACCGGCAGCCGCAGACAGGCATCGGAAACGATGTCGGCTCCGACGTAGCCGAGCACGCTGCGCAGCGTCGCGGTCGCGCCGTCACCGCGCCCTGGGACCGCGACGGTGATCCAGGCGACCGGTTTGTCATGCAGATCGCCCGCGCCGACGGTCCAGTCCAGCAAGTTCTTCACGCTGCCCGGCAACGTACCCGCGTATTCGGGCGTGCAGAACAGCACGGCGTCGGCGCGCGAAAGGTGTTCGCGCAGAGCGACAACCGATGGATGAGCGGTGCCGTCGTCGTCCGGGTTGAAGGCGGGCAGGTCCGCCAGGCCGTCGTACCAGACGGTTTCGGCACCCGCCGGGGCGACGGCCGAGACGGTGCGCAGCGCGGCGGAATTGGTGGAGGCGGCGCGAGTGCTGCCCGAGATCAAGAGAACGACGGTCACATCGAGCCCAACCGCGCGGCGGGCCGGATTAGTCCGCGAACGCGCGACGGCGGGAACGCAGTACGCGTTCCCGCCGTCGTGGTTCGGCTCAGCCGCTGTTTACGCGTCCTCTTCGAGGAGGTTGCGGGTGCGGTTCGGGTCCACCGGGATGCCCGGTCCGGTGTTCGTCGAGACCGTCACCTTCTTGACGTAGCGGCCCTTGGCGGTCGACGGCTTGGCCCGCAGGATCTCGTCCAGCGCGGCGCCGTAGTTCTCCACCAGCTTGCTGTCGTCGAAGGACGCCTTGCCGATGACGAAGTGCAGGTTGGCCTGCTTGTCGACACGGAAGTTGATCTTGCCGCCCTTGATGTCGTTGACGGCCTTGGTCACGTCGGTGGTGACCGTGCCCGTCTTCGGGTTCGGCATCAGGCCGCGCGGGCCGAGAACGCGCGCGATCCGGCCGACCTTGGCCATCTGGTCCGGGGTGGCGATCGCGGCGTCGAAGTCCAGCCAGCCGCCCTGGATCCGCTCGATCAGGTCCTCGGCGCCGACGGCGTCCGCACCGGCGGCCTCGGCCTCGGCGGCCTTCTCGCCTGCGGCGAAGACGATGACGCGGGCGGTCTTACCGGTGCCGTGCGGCAGGTTGACCGTGCCGCGAACCATCTGGTCCGCCTTGCGGGGATCCACACCGAGACGCACGGCGACCTCGACGGTCGCGTCGGTCTTGGTGGTTGCGGTCTCCTTCGCCAGGCGCGCGGCGGCCAGCGGGGAGTAGAGCTTCGTGCGATCGACCTTCTCGGCCGCGGCGAGGTACGCCTTGCTTCGTTTTGCCATGATTCTCTGTCCTTGTTGCTAGTTCAGACGTGGTTATCGGGCCTGGCCGGCCCTCCCACCGGGGAGCGGTTCCGCTCAGCCCTCGATGGTGATGCCCATCGAACGCGCGGTACCGGCGATGATCTTGGCCGCCTGATCGAGGTCGTTGGCGTTCAGATCTTCCTGCTTGGTCTTGGCGATCTCGCGCACCTGGTCCATGGTCACCTTGGCGACCTTGTTGCGGTGCGGCTCCGCCGAGCCCTTCTGCACGCCCGCTGCCTTCAGCAGCAGCTTGGCGGCGGGCGGGGTCTTCAGCTTGAAGTCGAACGACCGGTCCTCGTACACCGAGATCTCGACCGGGATGACGTTGCCACGCTGCGACTCGGTCGCGGCGTTGTACGCCTTGCAGAACTCCATGATGTTGACGCCGTGCTGACCGAGCGCGGGGCCGACCGGAGGGGCCGGGTTCGCCTGGCCGGCCTGGATCTGGAGCTTGATGATCCCGGCGAGCTTCTTCTTCTTGGGGGGCATCTTTCTTTCCTAGGTGTTGGTGTCCCTTGCTCTTTGCAAGTCTGGTGCGTCGACCCGCGGCGCGGGCGCATCGTCCCGTCGTGGACGGAACCGATCTAGATCTTCGCGACCTGGGTGAACGCCAGCTCGACCGGGGTCTCGCGGCCGAAGATCGACACGAGCACCTTGAGCTTCTGCTGCTCGGCGTTGACCTCGGAGATGCTGGCGGGCAGCGTCGCGAACGGTCCGTCCATGACGGTCACCGACTCGCCGACCTCGAAGTCGACCTCGATGACCGGCTTCGGCGCGACCTCGCCGCCCCCGGTCTCCGTGGTGGCCGCCGCGGCCGCCGCGGCGGGCTTCTTCTGCTGCTGCGCGGCGGGGACGAGGAACTTCACCACGTCGTCGATGGACAGCGGCGACGGGCGCGAGGTGGCGCCGACGAAGCCGGTGACACCGGGGGTGTTGCGCACTGCGCCCCACGACTCGTCGTTGAGCTCCATGCGGACCAGGATGTAGCCGGGCAGCACCTTGCGGTTGACGTGCTTGCGCTGCCCGTTCTTGATCTCGGTGACCTCTTCGGTGGGCACCTCGACCTGGAAGATGTAGTCCTCCAGGTCCAGGTTCTGCACGCGGGTCTCGAGGTTGGCCTTCACCTTGTTCTCGTAGCCGGCGTAGGAGTGGATGACGTACCACTCGCCGGGGGCGCGCCGCAGCGCTGCCTTCATCTCGGCGACCGGATCGGCGGGCTCGGCATCGACGGGGGCGGCAGGGGCGGACTCAGCGGGCTCCGATTCCTCGACCGCGGGCTCGTCGGTCGCGATCTCCTCGACGGAGTCGGTGGGCTCGGCCACCGCGTCGTCGGCCGGGAACTTGTCGTGTGTGTCGTTCTCCGGGGTGCTCACTGGGGCACTCGCTTCCTGTGTCGTCACGTACATCCTCTGCGTGCCGGGCCGGGCGCGCGGCGAAACAACTGCCACCTGTCCGCCCCGGGATCGGCTACCGGCGTCGGCGTCGTTCAGCTAGCCGAACAGCCAGTTGACACCCTTGATGAACGCCAGATCCAACCCGCTGATGAACGCGACCATGAAAATCACGAACACCAGAACAACGCTCGTATAGGTGACCATCTGCTTCCGGTTGGGCCAGATCACCTTGCGCAGTTCCGCGATGACCTCACGCAGGAACTTGATCAAACGCTTGAACGGATTACCCGACTTCTTGCGTTCGGCCCGATCGGTCGCCTTGGTTGCCTTCCGCGACGGGCGGTCGAGCGTGGCGAGAGCGCCCGTGTCGACCTGTGCGGACCCAGCGCGAGTCCGCCGCGCGGACCGCTTTCCGCTCGGCCGTGCCGCTGCGGCGGTGTCATCGCCGTCGTCGGCGGCATGTGCGCCGCGGCGAATATCCCGCTCGTCGCTCACGCCTTCTCCTCGCTGCGCTCGGTGCCGTCGTGCGCGATGCGCGCTGTGCCAATGGCTCGCTCGCTACGCTCGCTCACGTCGATCCTCTCTCGTCGCTGGCATCCAGGGCAGGGGCGACAGGACTTGAACCTGCAACCTGCGGTTTTGGAGACCGCTGCTCTGCCAGTTGAGCTACGCCCCTTCGGTCGGACGATATCGGCTGTCCAACCACTGTTCCGATATTCAGTTGTGTCCTGGTGCCACACAACACGCGCGCCACTCCGGCAGTTGCCGGCCCCGTGGGCGATCCGCGCGGACCGCCTGGAACCAGCCCCTCAGAGCAGCGCGCAGCGGCTGGCGACCCCAGAAACCTGAGTGTACGTTACCGTGCGCGCCATTAGCCAATCCGGGTCGCTGTCCCTGGTCAGGCCAGCTGCACCGTCGCGGTGGCGCGGCCGAAGATCTTCTTCCCCGCCGCCTTCGCCACGATGGCGACGACCGCGGTCCTGGTCTCCGGATCGACCGACTTCACCTTACCCGTGTACTCGATTTCGGCGGCCTCCTCGGAGCCGACGTATACGGGGCTGGTGAAGCGAACGTTGTATTCCTTGACCGCGCCGGGGTCGCCGAGCCACGAGGTGACGAAACCGCCGCCGAGTCCCATGGTCAGCATGCCGTGCGCGACCACGTTGTCCAGGCCGACCAGCTTCACGACCTCGTCGCTCCAGTGGATCGGGTTGGCGTCGCCGGAGACGCCCGCGTAGTTCACCAGATCGCCGCGGGTGAGCCGGACGATGCGCGTGGGCAGTTCGTCGCCGGCCGAGACGTCCTCGAACCGCAGGGCGTGCTTCGTGCGCACGCCCTCCGCGGGCGGCACGACCGGAGCGGGCGCCTGGCTCACCGCGAGCGAACGCGGGCGGTGCCCCGGCGCGTCCTCGCCGATGCCGTGCATGAGCACGTTGCGGACGGCGGCGTTGAGGTTCGGGTCGATGTCGCCGCCGCTGCGGCCGACGAGGGTGGTGTAGGTGGTGAGCACCAACTCGTCGTTCTGCGCGGTGACGATGTTCTTGGTCACGATGATGTCGCCGCCGAAGGCCTGCCGGAACGAATGCAGGTGGACGTCACAGGTGAGCTGGTCGCCGACCTTGATCGGGCGGTGGAACTCCAGGATCTGGTCGGTCTGCATGATCTGGCTGAGGTCGTAACCGGTGACGACCTCTTCGAACAACTTGCGCTGAGCGAGAATCCCGACCAGGGAGATGAAGGTGACCGGCGCGAGCAGGTTGTCGTACCCGTACTCCTGCGCCGCGTCCTCGTCCCAGTGCACCGGGTGGTAGTCCTGCACGGCGCGGGCGTATTCACGCACCTTCTCGCGGCCGACCTCGTAGTAGTCGTCGACGCGGTAGTGGTGTCCGACCATCGCCGCGGCGTTCGTCGCGGGGTCGAGCGCCTCGCCCGTCTGGACCGCTTCGTCTGTACCGGTGTTGATTGTCACGGGAGGACTGTACCTATCTGACCCCGTCACCGGAGTCTGCGGAGCGCTCACCACCGCACCCACACCGTGAAAATGCGTCAGGGCCGGACAGTTGTCCGGCCCTCGCGGTGCCACGGCCCGAGATACCGGGATGCGACTCCCGGCGCTACACCACGCGGTAGGTCACGCGTGGATGACTAGCGGGATTCGCGGTGCGCCCGGTGCGTGCCGCAGTTCGGGCAGAACTTCTTCAGCTCCAGCCGGTCCGGGTCGTTGCGCCGGTTCTTCTTGGTGATGTAGTTGCGGTGCTTGCACTGCTCGCAGGCCAAGGTGATCTTTGGCCGGACATCGGTGGACTTCGCGGCCACGATATGCCTTCTTTCCGGTACCTGATGGGCTTGTATCGGTTGTGGTAGCGATGGCCGGACTTGAACCGGCGACACAACGATTATGAGTCGTTTGCTCTACCGACTGAGCTACACCGCCACGGCGTCGCATTGCCATGGTGCCGAGCCCGCACTACGGGAGCGATGCCGAGTCGGTCACCACCGGCAATCCGGCGAGCCCCCTAACGGAATCGAACCGTTGACCTTTTCCTTACCATGGAAACGCTCTGCCGACTGAGCTAAGGGGGCATGACTACTTCCGCACCGAGCCCCAAACACTCGACCTCAGCGCGGTGAAGTCTTGAACGAGGTTACACACTCGACGCTCCCACTACCAAACCGCGTGGTCAGAAGGGCATTTTCCCCCCGCGCGAACGCGGCGAGCCGCCATTCTTGGCCCACCGAGAAGCGTCCACCACTCCCGATCATGCCGCATGCGCGACACCGATCCGACGAGCAATCCGCGAAGCCTCCCGGCGAACCACACCGCACGGTGACCCCGGAACCGCGAGGCGCCACCTCTCGACAAATACCCGATCGAATCGCCTACCCGAAGTGACCGAAATCTCCACGCGACATCTGTCGATCGACGAACAAAGCAACCGATGAGAACGACCGAAAGGCATCCAAACGGCCGCCATGCCCGGACGCGAGGCCACCCATCACCCACGAATGACGGTAGGCGATCAGCGCACCCAGACAACGGCACGCATGAGACCAATACGCCCACGCCTGTCCGCACTCGAGAACACGCGCCGTACGAACGAAAGATCCGCGCCCACCGCAACCACTGGAAGGGGGTTCCGGGGGGCGAAGCCCCGCCGGGCGGGGCGTGGGGGTTGCACCCCCACAAGACATACAAAGTGAGCCCTGTACGCGCTTTTTGCGTACAGGGCTCACTCAGCGAACGACGGTGGCAGGTGTAGGATTCGAACCTACGTAGGCTTTCACCGACAGATTTACAGTCTGCTCCCATTGGCCGCTCGGGCAACCTGCCGTTCGCGCTTTCTCGGCGCGCTGAGCAGAATACATCGAACCCGCACCCTGAATGCAAACCGGCTGGCTATCGGCCGTGCGACGCGACTACCCTCGGGTCTCCGGGTAGAACTGACGGTGGCTGGAAGCGTCCGGATTCAGCTCACCCGTCGGACCGTCAGAACAGGAGCGCAGCGTGGCTGATTCGTCTTTCGATGTTGTGAGCAAGGTCGACCGGCAGGAGGTCGACAACGCCCTGCATCAGGCGGAGAAGGAGCTCAACACCCGCTACGACTTCCGCGGCACCGGCGCGTCGATCGAATGGTCCGGCGAGGACAAGATCGTGCTCACCGCCGAGGCGGAGGAGCGCGTCAAGGCCGCGCTGGAGGTGTTCAAGGAGAAGCTGATCCGCCGCGACATCTCGCTGAAGGCGTTCGACGCGGGTGAGCCGGTCTCCTCCGGCAAGGTGTACAAGATCACCGGTTCGCTGGTGCAGGGCATCGATTCCGAGCACGCGAAGAAGATCTCCAAGAAGATCAGGGACGAGGGCCCCAAGGGTGTGAAGGCGCAGATCCAGGGCGACGAGCTGCGGGTGAGCAGCAAGAAGCGCGACGATCTTCAGGCCGTCATCTCCCTGCTGAAGGGCGAGGATTTCGGGATCGCGCTGCAGTTCGTCAACTACCGCTGAACGCCGACCGCGGCGCATGTCGACCGAGGAGCGCGCCGGACTCGGTGTGGACGCGGGCATCAGGACGTTGTTGCTGCTGATGCCCCGCGTGGTGGGCCGGGCCAAGAAGCTGGGCGTCCCGAAGGAGCTGGAGTCGTTCTCGCTGGCGCCGCGGCACCTGTCGCTGCTGGCCAACCTGGTGTTCGACGGACCGACCACGGTGACGGATCTGGCCGCCCGCCTGGAGGTGGCGCCGACGACGGTGAGCTTGATGGTCGGCGAACTCAGCAAGCAGGGTGTGCTCGAACGCGGCGCGGACCCGCACGACCGCAGACGCACCATCGTCGCCATCGCGCCGGCGCATGAGAAATCCGTCCACAAATGGCTCGGGCGCAGCGCCCGCGCCTGGCGCGCGGTGCTGGAGCCGCTCACGCCGCAACAGCGGAAGTTGTTCGTCGATACATTCCGAGCCTTCGAAGCCCAGCTGGCCGCGGACGACTGAGACCGCGGGACTCAGTACCGGCGCGGTCCGCCCGCCATCTCCTCCAGCCGGGCGACGCGCTCGTTCATCGGCGGGTGTGTGGAGAACCAGCGCGCCACCCGCTCGCCCGGACGGAACGGGTTGGCGATCATCAGATGCGACTGCGACGCCAGCCGCGGCTCCGGCGGAAGCGGAGCGGTGTGCACGCCGCGTTCGATCTTCCGCAATGCGGAGGCCAGCGCCAGCGGGTCGCCGGTCAGCTCGGCGCCGGATTGGTCGGCCTGGAACTCGCGGGAGCGCGAGACGGCCAGCTTGATCAGTGTGGCCGCGATCGGGCCGAGCAACGAGACCAGCAGCACGGCCAGCACGTTCGGGCCTTCGCCGTTGCGATTGCCACCGAACATGGACAGGTAGACGGCCATGTTCGCCACACCCGAGATGACCGCGGCGAGCGCTCCCGCGATCGAGGAGATGAGGATGTCGCGGTTGTAGACGTGCGACAGCTCATGGCCGAGCACGGCCCGCAACTCTCGTTCGTCGAGCAGTTGCAGGATGCCGCTGGTACAGCAGACCGCGGCATGGCGGGGATTGCGTCCCGTGGCGAAGGCGTTGGGCGCGTTCGTGGGGCTGATGTACAACCGCGGCATCGGCTGGCGCGCGAGCGTGGCCAGCTCGCGCACGATCCGGTACATGACGGGGGCCTCCAGCTCGCTGACCGGCTGCGCGTGCATGGCCCGCAAGGCGATCTTGTCGCTGTTGAAGTAGGCGTAGGCGTTCATGCCCACCGCGAGCAGGATCGCGACGACGAGGATCGTCGGGTTGCGGAACAGCGCGCCGATGAACACGATCAGGGCCGACAGACCCACCATCAGCCCGAAGGTCTTCAGCCCGTTCGCAAACCCGTGCCCGTGCATACGTCTCCCTTGCCGCTCCCCCGTTCACCGAGTCGCCTTACAGCAGATAAACGATAGAAGCCCCAGGCAAAGTTCCGGTGAAGCCCACCCCGCTGCCGCCTACGGCAGTGTGCCCTTGGCCCCTGCGACTCCCCCGCGACCACGCCGAACGCACCGCGACCTCATCTTCCGACCGAGCATCTGCCGTTCGCGGCCCGGCTCACGTCTGCGCACCACCTGAGCGACGAAGAAGGCAGTACACCGGGTCCCGCCCTCGGACACTCACGAGCCCAGCGCACCCCGACCACGACTTTCGAGCGAAGCGAGACCGAGCACCCGCCGTTCGCGGCCCGGCTCGCGTGTGCGCGGCCGCCGCGTACGCGACGAAGGAGCAAGCGGCGGTCGCGCACACGCGAGCCACAAAGGGGCCGCGAACACGCCGCGACGAAGTCGCGGCAAATCAAACACAGCTCACCCCACGCGTTCGATGGTGTAGCGGACCAGCCGTTCCAGCGCGTCGTTGGCGGGGCCGCCGGGCAAGGCGGACAGCTCGGCGTAGGCGAGGTCGGCGTAGCCCTGGAGCTTCTCCTTGGCCAGGGCCATGCCGCGGGAATCGGCGAGCAGGTCGAGCGCTTCCTTCACCTCGTCGTCGGTCTCCAGCGGGCGGGCCAGCAGTTTGCGCAGGCGGTCGCCTTCGGCGCCCTCTTCGCGCAGCGCGTACAGCACCGGCAGGGTGTGCACGCCTTCGCGCAGGTCGGTGCCGGGGGTCTTGCCGGACTGTTCGGAGGCGGAGGAGATGTCGATGATGTCGTCGGAGATCTGGAAGGCGGTGCCGACCGCGTCGCCGAGGCGGGCCAGTCGCTCGACGTGCTCGGGGTCCGCGCCCGAGAAGGTGCCGCCGAAGCGGCCCGCCGCGGCGATGAGCGAACCGGTCTTCTCCCACACCACCCGCAGGTAGTGCTCGACGGGGTCCTGGGTTTCGCGGGCGCCCATGGTCTCGCGCATCTGGCCGGTGACCAGTTCGGCGAAGGTCTCGGCGATGATGCGCACCGCGTCGGGGCCGAGGGTGGAGGTGAGCCGGGACGCGTGCGCGAACAGGTAGTCGCCCGCGAGGATGGCGATGTTGTTCCCCCACCGCGAGTTGACGCTCGGGGCGCCGCGGCGCATGGGTGCCTCGTCCATCACGTCGTCGTGGTACAGCGTGGCCAGGTGCACGAGTTCGACGACCGTGCCCGCGGTGACCAGAGCGGGATCGGCCGGGCGCGGGCCGAGCTGTCCGGTGAGGATGGTGAACAGCGGACGGAATCGCTTGCCGCCGGCCTTGGCCAGGTGCAGCGCGGCCTCCTGGAGGAACTCCGCGCCGTCGGACAGCTCGTCGACCAGGAGTTTCTCCACGTCGGCCAAGCCGTTGCGCACGGTGTCGGCTAGTCCGATGTCACCGAGGTCGACCCCGGCCACGACCGTGCCCGCCGTGTCCATGATTCGCTCGCTGCGCTCGCTCATGGCCGATGTGCTCATTCCTTCTCCCAGCGATGCGTCCGACCCCACGGTAGAGAACCTAGCGTGTCCCGGGCGGATGGCCCATGAACACCGTCACTCTGTGGTGGATCGCCCAGTGCCGCAGCGGCTCGCTGGTGACCGCCGACGACGCGAGCGTGACCGCCGTCGACATGGGCGAGACGGCCCTGCGAGTATGGACCGCATGGGTTCACCGGAAGCGAGTCCCGCGCGCGACGAGGACGCGTTGCCCAGCCGGGCCGAGGTGCTGGTCGTCGGCGCGGGCCCGGCCGGATCGGCGTCGGCGGCCTGGGCGGCGCGGGCGGGACGGGACGTGGTGCTCGTCGATTCCGCCGTCTTTCCCAGGGACAAGACCTGCGGTGACGGCCTCACGCCGCGCGCGACCGCCGAGTTGGAGCAACTGGGGCTGGGCGAGTGGGTGCGCGCGCACGTCGTCAACCACGGGCTCCGGATGACCGGTTTCGGCCGCGAGGCGCTGTTGAGCTGGCCGGGCGGTTCCTTCCCGACGTACGGAAGCGCGGTCCCGCGAACCGAACTCGACGACAAGCTGCGTGAGACGGCGGTGAAGTCGGGCGCGCGCATGGTGGACGGCACGAAAGTAATCGATGTCACCCGGGAGGGTGATCGGGTCACGGGTGTGACGGTGCGTACGGCGGGCGGCGCGCGCACCATCGCCTGCCGGACGCTGGTGGTCGCCGACGGGGTGCGTTCGCCGATCGGGCGGCTGCTGGGGCGCGTCTGGCACCGGCAGTACGCCTACGGCACCGCCGCGCGCGCCTACATCAAGTCCGGCCGCAGCGACGATCAGTGGATCACCTCGCATCTGGAGTTGCGCGACGCCTCCGGCGACCTGGTTCCCGGCTATGGCTGGGTGTTCCCGCTCGGCAATGGCGAGGTGAACATCGGTGTGGGGTCGCTGGCCACGGAACGCCGCCCCTCGCACATCGCGTTGAAGCCGCTGCTGGCGCACTACACCGCGCTGCGCACCGAAGAATGGCAATTCGAGGGTTCGCTGCGCGCGGTGGCATCGGCCCTGCTGCCGATGGGCGGGGCGGTCTCGAACGTCGCGGGCCGCAACTGGGTGCTGATCGGCGACGCCGCCGGGTGTGTGAACCCGCTCAACGGTGAGGGCATCGATTACGGCTTGGAGGGCGGCCACATGCTGGCCGCCCTGCTGGACGAACCCGATTTCACCACGATCTGGCCGCAGACATTGCGCGCTCGCTACGGCCGCACGTTCTCGGTGGCCCGGCGGATCGCCGGCCTTGCCACGCACCCGCGCATGGTGCCGCTGGGCGGTCCTCCGGTGATGCGATCGAAGTACTTGCAGCGCACCGCGGTCCGGGTGATGGGCAATCTGGTCACCGACGAGGACGTCGATCTGACCGCGCGGGCGTGGCGCATGGCGGGCCTGGCGTCGTTGCGCTTCGACGAGCGTCCGCCGTTCGCCTAGGGAAGAGGGCGGCGCGATGGCCGAACGTGAAACGCGCGGATCGCCCCCGCTGGATCTGCTGCCGCATCTGCGCCGAGCCAGGGATCTGGCCGATCGCCATTACGCCGACCCCCTGAATCTGGACGAGCTGGCGGCGGCCGCCGGGGTGTCGAAATACCACTTCCTTCGCGCGTTCGCCGCGGTCTACGGCCGCACCCCGGCCGTGTATCTGGCCGAGCGGCGCATCGAACGCGCCCAGGATCTGCTGCGCGCGACCAATCTCACGGTCACCGAGGTGTGCATGCTGGTCGGCTACAGCAGCCTCGGCTCGTTCAGCAGCAAGTTCCGGCAGCTGGTCGGGGTCACGCCGTCGGAATACCAGGCGAAGTTCGCCGACGGCGCTCCGCGCATCCCCGGCTGCTTCGTGTTCATGCACGGGCTCTCCGACCGCACCCCGCCCGGCCGAGCGAACGGCGCAATTTCGGAGAAGCCGCAGGCACGGCGCTCGCCATAGCCTGGCCGCATGACGACGATTACGAACGTTTCCCTGGTCACCGTGTACGTCACGGACCAAACCGCCGCGAAAGAGTGGTACGTCGACAAACTCGGGTTCGTCGAGACCAGCGACGTCA
Source organism: Nocardia beijingensis NBRC 16342 (assembly GCF_001612785.1). Classification (GTDB taxonomy): domain Bacteria; phylum Actinomycetota; class Actinomycetes; order Mycobacteriales; family Mycobacteriaceae; genus Nocardia; species Nocardia beijingensis. Next base: position 34,492 of record NZ_BDBC01000070.1, on the reverse strand, counting down.
CGATGGGCGACAACGGCTTCCGCTGGGTCACCGTCGCGCATCCGGCGCATCCGGAACTGGAGATCACGCTGATGCTGCCGGGCCCGCCGCTGGACGAGAACTACGCCGACGCCGTCCGGCGCGCGCTGGCCAACGGCACGCACGGCTCGCTGGGCCTGCGGACCGAGAACTGCCAGAAGACCTTCGAAGAACTCACCGCGAAAGGGGTGGAATTCGTGCAGCCGCCCGCCGAACGGCCCTACGGCACCGAGGCGATCATCCGGGACAACTCGGGGAACTGGCTGGTGCTGGTGGAGCCGAAGGAGTTCTCGCCGCAGGACTTCGCCTAGGCCGCGACGGCGTTGCCCCGGCACGAGCTGGGGCAACGCGCCTGCTCATGCGGTCGGTTCGGCGGAAAGCCACTCCTCGATGAACTTGCGCTCGCTGTTGAGCACCCGATGGTGCAACTGTTCCGCGAGCGGCTCGATCGCCCCGCCGACCACCGGGACCTTCACCTGCACGGTGCCGGCGACCTCGATCTCGGCACCTTCCGCGGTGGAACGGATCTCGTAGGACCCGGACATCGCGGTGTTGATGCCGCCGGTGCTCGCCTCGAAGGTGCCTTTGGCGACCTCCCCGACCAGCGGCTGCCAGTGGTCGGTGCGGGAGAAGGTGAGTTCGCTCTTGAGCACCTTGCGGACCAGCGCGGGCACCTTGTCCTCGGCGGCCTTTTCGGTCATATGGATGCGAATGGTGCCCGCGCCGTCGGGATGCGACAGGTCTAGCGTCGCCGTCGGTGCGTCGGCGAAGCGGGCCCGCCAGACGTCGTCGGTGGTGAGTGCCCGGTGGAGATCTTCGACCGGGACTGTGTACGGCACGGTGAAGCTGAATTTTCGGGACATGGCCGCCACCGTAGCCCAGCCGGTCGGTAGCCTGTGGCGGTGTCGGAAACCAGCCAGTTCACCGGGCGGCCGATCCGCCTGCGACGGGCCAGGATCGGCGTGCTCATCGCCGCGACGGCGGTGAGCGTGCTCGTCGGGCTGCTGGTGCTGGCCGCGTGGCGCAACGACTATCTGATCAGCTCGGACAAGGGCAGCACCACGGGCGAGGTGCTCTCGGCGGGGCGGCTGCGCTCGGCGGTCATGTACGTCACGCCGGACGGCGAGACGCACAATCCGAAGGTCGGGGTGCTGTATCCGACGAACCTGACCGCGGGTGAGCGGATTCGTGTGGAGTACCGCCGCAGCGACCCGGACCTGGTGCGTGTGGAGGGCCGGGACGTGCGCGTCGCCATTCCGCCCGCGTTGTCGGTGATCGTCGTGGTGTGGTTGCTCGCGCTGCCCACGCTGTGGCTGCTCGTCCGCGCGGGCAGGCGTGATCCCGCGCCGGTGGGCAGGCCCGCGCCGCAAGCCTGAGATCCGTTTCTCCGGGGCTCCGACAGTTCGCCGGATCTTCCCGTGCGCTTCACTTCGCCGTGGCGGGGTGGCGCGGTGCGACGGTCAGGCTGGAAGACGTGCGTGTAGTGATCGTCGCGGAGTCGTTCCTGCCGAACATGAACGGCGTCGTCAACTCGGTGCTGCGGGTGCTCGAACACCTGGACCGGAACGGGCACGACGCGCTGGTCATCGCGCCCGACACCCCGCGCGGGCAGCCTGCGGCACCGCGCCACTACGAGCGCTTCCCGGTCCACCGCGTCCCCGCGGTCATGGTCCCGAAGATCAGTTCGCTGCCGGTCGGGCTGCCACAGCCTGGCATCGTCTCGGCCATCGAGGACTTCGGGGCCGATGTGGTCCACCTGGCGTCGCCGTTCCTGCTCGGCGCCGGCGGTCTCGGCGCGGCATTACGGCTGGATCTGCCCACGGTCGCGGTGTACCAGACCGACGTGGCGGGTTTCGCCAAGAGCTATGGGCTCGGGCTGGCCAGCCGCGCCGCCTGGGGTTGGACCCGGCGCATCCACGAGGGCGCCACCCGTACGCTCGCTCCGTCCAGTGCCGCGGCGGAGGACCTGATCAGGCACGGCATACCGCGCGTGCACCGGTGGGGGCGAGGGGTGGACATCGCGCGGTTCACGCCGCGCGCCCGCTGCGCCGAACTGCGGGACGCCTGGCTCGCCGGTCGTGATCGGCTGCTGGTCGGTTTCGTGGGGCGGCTCGCACCGGAGAAGCACGTCGAGCGGCTCGCGGTGCTGGCCGCCGACCCGGATATCCAGCTGGTGATCGTCGGCGACGGGCCGGAGCGCAGGCGGCTGGCCCGGCTGATGCCGACCGCGGTGTTCACCGGCGAACTCGGCGGTGGCGCGCTGGCGCGGGCGTACGCCAGCCTGGACGTCATGGTGCACGCGGGCGAGCACGAGACGTTCTGCCAGGGCGTGCAGGAGGCGCTGGCCTCGGGCGTCCCGGTGATCGGTCCCGACGCGGGCGGCCCGCGCGACCTGATCGCGCACTGCCGCAACGGCTACCTGCTCCCGGTGGACCGGTTCGGCGAGCTGCTGCCGAGTGCCGTCGGGGCGCTGCACGATGCGCGGCTGCGGACCCGGTTCGCCGGTGCGGCGCGGAAGTCGGTGCTGTCCCGGACCTGGCCCGCGATCTGCGCCCAGCTGATGGGCCACTACGCCGAAGTGACCGGCACGCGGATTCGGTTGCCGCATACGGCTTGATCCCGGCCGGAACGTGACGGAGGTATCCACGCGCCGCGCTCGGTTCGTAACAGACCGCGAGTTAGGGTCTTGGCGTGGCGAAAACGCAATCGAACCGTGCCTCGCTGGACAAGCAGCCGCATGAGGTCGCGGCGATGTTCGACGGCGTCGCCCGGCGTTACGACCTGACCAACACGGTGATCTCCGCCGGGCAGGATCGCTACTGGCGCTGGGCGACCCGCAAGGCGCTGGCGGCACGGCCGGGCGAGCGGCTGCTCGATCTCGCCGCAGGCACCGGTGTATCGACGCTGGAACTGCAGAAATCCGGCGCTTGGTGCCTGGCGGCCGACTTCTCCAAGGGCATGCTCAGCGCGGGACGGTTCCGCGACGTGCCGATGGTGGCGGCGGACGCGATGGCGCTGCCCTTCGCCGACGACTCCTTCGACGCGGTGACCATCTCGTTCGGGCTGCGCAACGTGGCCGACACCGACCTCGCCCTGCGCGAGATGCTGCGGGTCACCAAGCCCGGCGGCAGGCTGGTGGTGTGCGAGTTCTCCGCACCGGTGCTGCCGGTGTTCCGCACGGTCTACCTGGAGTACTTGATGAAAGCGCTGCCCAAGGTGGCGCGCGTGGTGAGCAGTAACCCCGACGCCTACGTCTACCTGGCCGAATCGATCTCCGAGTGGCCCAATCAGCGCAGACTGGCGATCCGGATCGCGGCGAACGGGTGGTCGTCGGTGCAGTGGCGCAACCTCACCGGGGGCGTGGTGGCCCTGCACCGGGCCTACAAGCTGGGCTGATCCGGAGACATCGATCACACCTCACCGGCCGATCCGGAAGCGGTGAGGAGGAATGTCACCTGCCGCTAACGCGAGGTAAATCCGGCGCAATCGGCGGTCCGCATGATCGGAGACATGACCGATCCACTGACCGGCCGCGGCGACGGCACCGCCAGAACGGCGTGCTCGTACTGCGGCGTGGGCTGCGGGATCACCGTGTCGACCGCCGACGGCGCGGGCAAGCCGGTGATCGCCAAGGTCAGCGGCGACAAGCTGCATCCAGCGAACGCGGGCAGGCTGTGCACCAAGGGAGCGACGCACGCGGAGTTGATGCGCACGCCTGGGCGGATGGAGACCGCTTACCGGCGCTTCGAGCGCGGCCAGGTTCCGGTGCCGTTTCCGGTCGACGAGGCCGTCCACGAGGCCGCCGCCCGGTTGCGCGCGATCCTCGACGAGCACGGGCCGGACGCGATCGCGCTGTACGTCTCCGGGCAGATGTCGCTGGAGGCTCAGTACCTCGCGACCAAACTCGCCAAGGGTTATCTGCGCACGGTGCACATCGAGGCGAACTCGCGGCTGTGCATGGCAGGCGCGGGCACCGGATACAAGCAGTCGCTCGGCGCGGACGGGCCGCCCGGCTCCTACGACGACTTCGAGCACGCGGACCTGTTCTTCGTCATCGGCGCGAACATGGCCGACTGCCATCCCATCCTCTTCCTGCGGATGGCCGATCGGCTCAAGGCCGGAGCGAAGCTCATCGTGGTCGATCCGCGCCGCACCGAGACCGCCGCGCGCGCCGACCTGTTCCTGCAGATCGCGCCCGGCACGGATCTCGCGCTGCTCAACGGCCTGCTGCACCTGCTGGTGGCGGGCGGACACATCGACGCCGAGTTCATCGCCGAGCACACCGAGGGCTGGGACGCGATGCCGGAGTTCCTGGCCGACTATCCGCCGGAGCGGGTGGCGGAGATCACCGGCTTGGCCGAGGCCGACATCCGGACCGCCGCCGAGTGGATCGGCGCGGCGGGCGAGTGGATGTCGCTGTGGACGATGGGACTCAACCAGTCCACGCACGGCACCTGGAACACCAACGCGCTGTGCAATCTGCACCTGGCCACCGGCGCGATCTGCCGTCCCGGCAGCGGGCCGTTCTCGCTCACCGGTCAGCCGAACGCGATGGGCGGGCGCGAGATGGGGTACATGGGCCCCGGCCTGCCCGGTCAGCGCAGCCTGCTCTCCGCGGCGGACCGCACGTTCGTGGAGACCGTGTGGGAACTGGAGCCAGGCACCCTGCGCACCGAAGCCGGGCCCGGCACGGTGGAGATGTTCCGCGGGCTGGCCGAAGGCACGATCAAAGCGGCCTGGATCATCTGCACCAACCCCGTCGCCACCGTGTCGAATCGAAAGACCGTGATCGCGGGGCTGGAGGCGGCCGAACTGGTGATCGCCCAGGACGCCTACACCGAGACCGCGACCAACGCCTACGCCGACCTGCTGCTACCCGCCACGCTCTGGGCGGAAGCCGATGCGGTGATGGTGAACTCCGAACGCAACCTGACCCTGCTGCAACAGTCGGTGCCGCCGATCGGCGACGCGCGCCCGGATTGGCGGATCATCGCCGACGTCGCCACCGCCATGGGCTTCCCCGGCTTCGACTTCGCCTCCAGCGCCGAGGTGTTCGACGAGATCAAGCGGTTCGCGAATCCCGCCACCGGCTATGACCTGCGCGGCGTGAGTTATGCGGCGCTGCGCGAAGGGCCGATGCAGTGGCCGTGCGCGGAGCCGGACCGCAGGCGCAATCCGATCCGTTACGTCAACGACGGAGTGAGCCAGACGCTGTTCGTCGACGAGAACGGCCACCGGCCCCGGCTGGCTTTCGCCACGCCGAGCCGCCGCGCCGTGTTCTGGCCCCGCCCGCACATGCTGCCGGAGGAGATGCCCGACGACGACTACCCGTTCCTGCTGAACACCGGCCGCCTGCAACACCAGTGGCACACGATGACCAAGACCGGCAAGATCGACAAGCTGACCAAGCTGACCGGCACGCCGTTCGTCGAGGTGCATCCGGCCGACGCCGAGCGGCTCGGCCTGCGCGCGGACGACCAGCTCGAGATCGCCTCCCGCCGTGGCCGCGCCGTGCTGCCGGTGCGGATCAGCGACCGGGTGCGGCCGGGCGATTGTTTCGTGCCGTTCCATTGGAACGACGAGCACGGCGAATACCTGACCATCAACGCGGTCACCAACGACGCGGTCGATCCGGCCTCGCTGCAACCGGAGTTCAAGGCGTGCGCGGTGGCGTTGCGCCGGGTGGCTTCGGTGCCGAAGCCGCAGGCTCCCGCCGCGTTGCCCGTGGCAGAGGCGGCGCACCCGCTGGCCGCCGTGCTCGGTCTCGACAGCGGCACAGCACCCACGCTCAGCGAGACCGAGCGGATCTACCTCAGCGGCTATCTCGCTGCGCTGCAAGCGCTTCCGGTGACCGGTCAGCCGGTGCTGCCGGATTCGGCGCCGATGTCCGCGCACACCAGGCTGTGGGTCGACGGACTGCTGGCCGGGATGTATTCGCGTGGTGCGGCGACCACGACGGAGGCGAACGACGCGCGCACGGTCACCGTCCTGTGGGCCTCGCAGACCGGCACCGCCGAAGAGTTCGCCGCCGCCGTCGCCGCGCACCTCGCCGAGCACGACTTCACACCGCGACTATCGGATCTGGACTCCTGCGACCCCGGCGCGCTCCAGGGCGACGTGCTGGTGGTCAGCAGCACGTTCGGCGACGGAGGGCCGCCGGACAACGGAGCCGATTTCTGGGATCGGCTGGCCGAGAGCGTCGTGCGGCTGACCGGTGTGCGCTACGCCGTGTTCGCGCTCGGCGACTCCTCCTATGACGACTTCTGCGGTTACGGCCGCAAACTCGACCGCAAATTCGCCGAACTGGGCGCGACCAGGCTGCTCCCCCGCGTCGACAGTGAGCCCGACTACGCAGACGCGGCGCGGCGCTGGCTCGATGACGTGCTGGTCGCTCTGGGCGAGGGCCCCTCGCCCGATGTGCCGGTGGGCGGCGAAACCGGCCCCGGCCGTCCAGTGCCCCGTGGCGGTGGGGTGGCCACGGTGGAGCTGCCGAGCGTCGCCCCGGCGCCCGCCCGCACTCGCACCGCGCCGTTCACCCGCAACGCGCCGGTTCGGGCCGCTCTGGTACGCAACGAGTTGCTTTCGGCCGTGGGATCACCGAAAGAGGTGCGCCGCTTCGCGTTCGATCTGCGTGGCTCGGACGCCAGGTACGAGGTGGGCGATTCGCTGGGCGTGCGGCCGGTGAACAACGCCGCTCTGGTCACCGAATGGCTTGCCGCCACCGGGCTGGACGGCCGCAGGACGGTCGAGGTCGACTCGCGGGAAATCCCCCTCGCCGATGCGCTGCGCACGCACTTCGACATCACCAAGGTCGGCCCGGATCTGCTCGGCTTCCTCGCCGAGCGCAACCCCAGCGGCAAACTCGCCAAACTGCTGCGCCGGGACAACCGCAACGAGCTGGCGAACTACCTGTGGGATCGGCAGGCCGTGGACGTGCTGCGCGATTTCCCCGTGCGAGCCGATCTGGTGGAGTGGCTCGGCACCATGAAGAAGCTGCAGCCGCGCCAGTATTCGATCTCGTCGAGCCCGCTGGTCAGCCCGGACGAGGTCGAGCTGACCGTCGGCATCGTGCGCTACGGCGACCCGGCGGCCACCGGTTCGGCGGCGCGGCGCGGCGGTGTGTGTTCGACTTTCCTGGCCGATTTCGCCGACGCCCCGGTGCCGATCTTTTTGCAGCGCGCACCGCATTTCCGTCCTCCGTCCGACCCCACAGCACCGATGATCATGGTTGGCCCCGGCACCGGCATCGCCCCCTTCCGCGGCTTCTTGCAGGAGCGCAGGGCCCTCGGATGCACCGGCCGGAACTGGCTGTTCTTCGGCGATCAGCATGCGGCGCACAACTTCTACTACCGCGCCGAGTTGGAGGACATGTTCCGTTCCGGCTTCCTCACCCGCCTCGACCTGGCCTTCTCCCGCGACCAGCGGGAGCGGATCTACGTGCAGCACCGCATGATCGAGCACGGCGCGGAGCTGTGGTCCTGGCTGCGCGACGGCGCCCACCTCTACGTCTGTGGCGACGCCAGCCGCATGGCCAAGGACGTCGACGAAGCGCTCCTGCGAATCGCCCGCATCCACGGCAAGCTCGACGAGGACGGCGCCCTGGCGTTCAAAAAGCAGCTCATCGCCGAAAAGCGTTACGTCCGCGACGTGTACTGACAGCGATTCCGTTCACACCGCGGGCGGGTTGAGGCGGGTGAAGTCCGGGAGGCGGTAGTACGGGTAGTAGGGGTAGGGCGGGGTGGTGGCGCTGACCTTGTCGAGGCGGGCGATCTGGTCGGCGTCGAGTTCCCAGCCGATCGCGCCCAGGTTCTGGCGCAGTTGCTCCTCGTTGCGGGCGCCGACGATGACCGTGGCGACGGTGGGGCGGCGCAGCAGCCAGTTGAGGGCGATCTGCGGGACGGTCTTGCCGGTTTCGGCGGCCAGCTCGTCGAGGACGTCCACCACGTCGTAGAGCTTGTCGTCGTCCACCGGCGGGCCTGCCTCAGCGGTCCGGTGCAGGCGGCTGCCCTCCGGAAGTGGTTGCCCGCGGCGGATCTTGCCGGTGAGCCTGCCCCAGCCAAGCGGACTCCAGACCACCGCGCCGACGCCTTGGTCGCGGCCGAGCGGCATGAGTTCCCATTCGTAGTCGCGCCCGACCAGCGAGTAGTAGACCTGATGCGCGACGTACCTGGTCAGCCCGTTGCGATCCGCCACGGCAAGCGATTTCATCAACTGCCAGCCCGCGAAGTTCGACGCGCCGACGTAACGGATCTTGCCGGCGCGCACCAGATCGTCCAGCGCGGCGACGACTTCCTCCACCGGTGTGCCCGCGTCGAACGCGTGCAGCTGGAACAGATCGATGTAGTCGGTGCCCAACCTGCGCAGCGATCCCTCCACCGCACCGATCAACCTGGCCCGCCCGGAACCCGCGTCCCGCGCCCCCGGTCCGGTCGGCAGTGTCGCCTTGGTGGACAACAGCACCCGATCCCGCCTGCCCTTGACGGCGGCACCGAGCACCTCCTCGGAGGCTCCGTCGGAATAGACGTCGGCGGTGTCGAACATCGTCACACCCGCGTCCAGACTGATGTCGACCAGCCGTCGCGCCTGTTCGGCATCGGTGTCGCCCCACGCGCCGAACAGCTCGCCGCGACCGCCGAAGGTGCCTGCGCCGAAGCTCAAGGCCGGGACGTGCAGGCCCGATGCGCCGAGCCGCCGGTACTCCATCTGCGCATCCGTCGTCCGTACGTTCACTGGACCGCCCTCCTAAAGGGTCTATAGTTCCGTTAACACTTCGAACGGTACACCCATCCGCGCATAAATGAAACTGGAGTCCCGTTATGGCAATGGAAGAGGCGACGCCCGGCTCGATCCGGCCCGGTGGACGGACCGCACGCGTCCGCGCGGCCGTCCTGCGAGCCGCGGGTGACCTGCTCGCCGAGCGAGGCTTCGCCCACCTCGATCTCGCCGAGGTCGCGACGCGCGCCGAGGTCGGCAAGACCACCGTCTACCGCCGCTGGCGCACGCCAACCGGCCTGATCGCCGACCTGCTGGACGAGATGGCCGAGCAGTCGCTACCGCACGCCGACACCGGCTCGCTCCTCGGCGACCTCACCGCCAACGCCCGCCTGGTGGCGAAAACCTTGTCCGATCCCCGCCAGGGCAGGCTCTTCCGCGCCGTGATCGCGGCCGCCACCTGCGACGAGTCCGCCGCGGCCGCCCTGCGCCGCTTCTACGACGTTCGCCTCACCGAATGGTCGGCCTGTGTCGCGGCGGCGATCACGCGCGGCGAAGCGCCCGAGCGCACCGACGCGCGCGCCGTGCTGTCGGCGGTGTCGGCGCCGCTGTACTACCGGCTGCTCGCCAGCGGCGACCCGATCGATGACGCCGTGGCCGACACCGCCGCCCGCGCCGCCGTCGACGCCGTACGGGCGGGCACGTTCGTGCCCACCGCCGACTAACCGAGCACCGCTCCGCTGTCCCGCGCCGACCAGTCGGCGCGGCGGCCGGTGAGAGCGAGGACTCGCTCCAGAGCGGTGGCATCGGCCGTCACCGGCAGCACCGGCCCGAACAGACCGGGCACCCCTTCGGCGGGCGTGTCTCGCAGCATGTCCAACAGGGTCGCCGCATCTCCGGCGGCACACGAGAAGGGCTGGCCGGTGGCCTTCGCGAGGTCCCAGCCGTGCACGACCACCTCGTCCAAGCCGATCCTGGCCATCACGGGGGCGGGCTCGCTCACTCCCCCTGCCTCCGTCACGCCGTCCCAGGCCGCCGGCTCCCGCCACGCCGCCACCAAGGCGTCGAGCTGCGCCGGAATGCGCTCACGCCAATCCTCCGGCAGGGCGCGCTCCGCGGGCGGCGCCGGCGGCACCGAACCACCGACCGCCTCCTTCGTGGCCGCCTGCCGGAACGCCTCGGTCAGATCGACCACGTGGGCGAGCAGATCGCGGACCGTGGTGTCGACGCACGGCGTCGCGGCGGCGAGCTGATCGTCGGTTATGCCGCCGACCACGGTCGCCAACGCGGCTGCGGCGGGCTCGAAGTCGAACTCGGGGTTCATCTGGCCTCCTCGGGTGTGGGACGTCTCCGGATATACAGACGGCGCGAGGCGCCGAAACTGATCGGCGAGCCGTTCCGAGATCAACCCGTAGCAGCGAAAAGCCCTGGAAAAGCGGACAATTGAAAGATGAAGGGTGATCGGGTGGAGATCGTCGTCGACGTCGGCGACGGGTCCAGGAGTTATGAGATCGCGGCCACCCGAGCGGGGCGGCGAGTCGAGGTACGGATCGCGCGAGGGGTGGTCGAAGTGAGCGAAGTGACGCGATCCGGGACGGCGGTGCGGACCGCGCGGTTCATGGCCGGGCGCATGCTCGCGCTGGTCGAACACCCCGCGGACGCGACTGCGCCGCGGGCGGGCGAAGAGCCACAACCGTAAGCCTGTAGTGCTTGCTCTGTGGCCCGGCCGCGGGCATCCTCGATGCAGTCGGAGTTGATCGTCCGCCTCGATTGCGGCGTGCCACGACGGGTATGCCGAGCGAGAGGCCTACGCGGAGAGGAGCGCACGATGTCAGATCCCCTTGCCGACGCGGTCCCTGAGGCCGATCTCGCCGAGCAGTCGGTTCCGGCGTATCCGGAGGAGCCGGTGCTCGCCGACGACCTGCCCGAGCAGGATGAGCAGGACGAGTTCGTCGGACGGGCGGCTCTGGAGCGCGACACCTTCGAGGCGAACCCGGCGGACGTGATCGAACAGTCCATCGCCGTTCCGATGGATGACGATCCCGAGGAGGAATTCGACTTCTGACCGCCCGGTCAGGGTTGAATTCCGGCCCGCACCGTCGCGTGCAGTTCCCGCAGGCTGGACCGCTCGGTGGCCACCTCGAGCACCCGCATGCCATGCGCGTGCGCGGTCAGCTCGACGGCCAGCTGCTGCGGGTCCACCTGCCGGTGCGGGATGCGATAGGCGGCGCACAGGGCGGCCAGGTCCATGCCGTGCGGGGTGCCGAAGACCCGTTCGAACACGCCCGCGTATTGCGGGTCGCCCTGCTCGAGCAGTTCGAAGATGCCGCCGCCGTCGTCGTTGGCGACGACGATGGTCAGGTCCGAGGGCCGCGGTTCGCCCGGCCCGATCAGCAGGCCGGACGCGTCGTGCAGGAAGGTCAGGTCACCGATCAGCGCGATGGTGCGCCCGTCGTGGTGCAAAGCGGCGCCCACCGCGGTGGAGACCGTGCCGTCGATACCCGCCACGCCTCGATTCGACAGCACCCTGACGCCGGGACGCGGATGCGACACCAGCGCCGCGTCCCGGACCGGGTTCGAGGCGCCGAGCAGCAGTTGGTCGCCGTCGCGCAGCGCGTCCATCACGACCGCGGCCACGTGCAGCCCGGTGGGTTTCGGGTGGCGTGCGAGTTCGGCACGCACCACCTGGTCGGCTTTCGCGTTCAGTTCGCGGCACTGCTCCAGCCATTGCGGCCTCGGGGCCCCGACGGTGACGGCGCGGGTGCCGGTGCCGACCACGTTGCCGGACACGTCGGGCCACCGCGGACCGGTGGTGAGCGCGTAGACCCGGATGTCCGGGTCGGCGAGCACCTTCGACACCTGCCGGTGCAGGGTCGGGCGGCCGGTGATGATCGCCTGCGCCGGTCGCAGCAGCGACAGTGCGAGCGGATGGAGCGCGGGACCGTGCATGGGGGCGGTGGGCTCGGCGACGGTCGGCAGGCCCGCCAGTTCCGGCCGCAGACCCGCGCCGTGTCCGGAGATCACGACCGTGTCCGGTGTGAGGTCGAGATCGAGTGGCACGTCCAAGGTGGCGTACTGGGTCTCGGTCCAGGCACAGTCGCCCGCGCGCCCCACCGGAGCCGTCTCACCCGGCGCCAGGTCGGGAACCAAAGGCTCACGCAGCGGGACGTCGAAGTGCACCGGGCCCGCGTTGCCGGAGCGGGTGCCGCGCGCCGCCGCCAGCACCCGGCAGACCGCCGAACGCCACTGGCTGTTCTGCTGGCCGTACGGCGGGTGCTCGGCGTCGCCCGCCTCCTCCTCCGCCAGACCGAGTGAGATGGTCGCGCGCACCTGGCTGCCGAACAAGCCGAACTGCTCGACGGTCTGGTTGGCGCCGGAGCCGAGCAACTCGTAGGGCCGGTTCGCGCTCAGCACCACCAGCGGGACGCGGGCGTAGTTCGCCTCCAGCACGGCGGGCCCGAGATTGGCCACCGCGGTGCCCGAGGTCATCACGACCGGGACCGGAAGGCTGCTCGCGAGCGCGAGCCCGATGGCGAGGAAGCCCGCCGTTCGCTCGTCGATCCGCATGTGCAGGCGCAGTCGCCCGGCCGAATCGGCGGCTTGCAGGGCGAACGCCAGCGGAGCGTTCCGGGAGCCGGGGCACAGGACGACATCCCGCACGCCCCCGCGCACCAGTTCGTCGACGACGACCTGCGCTTGTGCTGTAGACGGGTTCACGCCTCCAGACTGGCAGACAGTCACCTGGAAGTCCCCGGCGGGAGGTTCGCAATCACACTGTGTCGTCGCCCACGGGGGTGGCGTGCAGTCCCCAGAGGCAGGGCTCAAATCGCAACCCTGCCTCGTCACGCAACGGCACTAGCACAACTACCGGTTTCGAGCGAAGCGAGACCGAGCATGCGCCGTTCGCGGCCCGGCTCGTATCCGAGTGGCCGCCGCGTCCGCGACGAAGTCGCAAGCGGTGGTCGCTCGGATGCGAGCCATAAGGGGGCCGCGAACACCCAGCGCCGCAGGCGCTGGAAAAACCAACACAGCCCGGCTCGTATCCGAGTGGCCGCCGCGTCCGCGACGAAGTCGCAAGCGGTGGTCGCTCGGATACGAGGCCGAGAATTACTTCGCGTGCTTCTCGATCAGGTCGCCGACCCGCGGCAGCGCCTCGATGACGTTCTTCTTCGCCGAGGAACGCATCGAGGAGTAGACCTTCTGCAGGGCAGGGCGGCTGGAGGCCTCGGCGCGGGCGTCGGTGACGGCGAGCAACGCCTCGGCGACCTCGTCGGACTTGGCGACGAGCAGGTCGGCGAACTTGCCGGTGCCCGAGGCCGTGTACTCCTGCCAGAACGGCTCCAGCTGCGCGACCAGCTTGGGCGCCAACGACTCCAGCGCATCGGGCACGATGGACGGGCTGATCTTCTTGACCGCCGCGTAGCCACCCTTCACAGCCAGGCCGGACGCACCACCCTTGTCCGACACCTCGGCGTCGAGAACCTCGACGGCATCGGCAAGGAAAGCCGGGCGCTTCGCGTCGTCGAGCAGGGATTCAGACAGTGCTGCAACCACTTTCAGGTTCCTCCGGATCGGTATCGATGAACGAGCGAGGGCAACTATACGTGCCCGCGCCAGCATTCACCCGGCTACGGCTGCCACGGTAGCAACTCGACCATCAGTCCTTCGCAGTCGGCGAGGAGATCGCCCTGCTCATCGAGCAATTCGGCGGTGATAAAAGTTTTTCGCCCTTCGATACGGTCGACCCGTCCGCGAACCGTCAGTTCCGTTTCGAGCGGAGTGATCTTGCGGTAGTTGACGTGAAGGTACGCGGTGCGGCTGATCGGCCGTCCGGCGTAGTGCACGATCATGCCGAGCAGGTCGTCGAACAGCAGCGGCAGCACACCGCCGTGCGCGGCTCCGTTCCCGCCGAGATGGAATCGGCGGAACACACCCGTCATCTCGATGCCGTCCGGCCCCGCCGCGACCACCTGCCACGGCAGCAGCAGAAGGCTTCCCCGCCCTGGCAATTCGACGGCGCGGCCCGCCGGGCCTTGCAATTCGGGCGCGCGGTAGGGCTCGAGCAGGTCGATCAGCTCGCGAGCTTTGGCTTGCGCGGCCCCGAAGACCTCGTCCGGCGCGTCCACGGACACCGCGAGATCCTGCAACGTCCGCATGGCGTCCACGAATCCGCCGAAGTTCGGCCCGACCTTCGCGGACGTGACCTTCGGGAACCCGCCGTGCTTCTCGTACCGGGATCGGTCCACCGCGCTCCGGTCGATAACCGGTTTCACTTGCTCGCTCATACCTGCACGGTAACGCGTAGTTTTACACCGTCAAATCGAGGTCCCGGCGACCTGGCGCGAAGATCCGGGATCAGGGGCTGGCCTCCCTTGCCTCCGAGACCGATGGCCTACACGCTCCGGGTCGTCGCTGTGCACAGGCCCGACCACGACTTTCGAGACCAGCGAGACCTAGCATTGCCCGGTGACGTTCAATCCGAAGCTGTGGCGCCCCGTTCCGGGATTCGAGAACCTGACCGACATCACCTATCACCGGCACATCGAGCAGGGCACCGTGCGTGTCGCGTTCGACCGGCCGGAGGTGCGCAACGCGTTCCGCCCGCACACGGTCGACGAACTCTATCGGGCACTCGATCACGCGCGGATGACCTCGGACGTCGGCGCGGTGCTGCTCACCGGCAACGGCCCCAGCCCCAAGGACGGCGGCTGGGCCTTCTGCTCCGGCGGTGACCAGCGCATCCGCGGCCGCAGCGGCTACCAGTACGCCAGCGGCGAGACGGCCGACACGGTCGACCAGGCCCGCGCCGGCCGCTTGCACATCCTCGAGGTGCAGCGGTTGATCCGCTTCATGCCGAAGGTGGTGATCGCGCTGGTGAACGGATGGGCCGCGGGCGGCGGGCACAGCCTGCACGTGGTCTGCGATCTCACCTTGGCCAGCCGCGAACACGCCCGGTTCAAGCAGACCGACGCCGACGTGGGCAGCTTCGACGGCGGCTACGGCAGCGCGTATCTGGCCAAGATGGTCGGCCAGAAGTTCGCCCGCGAGATCTTCTTCCTCGGCCGTCCCTACACCGCCGAGGAGATGCACCAGATGGGCGCGGTGAACAAGGTCGTCGACCACGCCGAGTTGGAGGACGTCGCGCTGGAGTGGACCGCCGACATCAACGGCAAGTCTCCGCAGGCCCAGCGCATGCTGAAGTACGCGTTCAATTTGCTGGACGATGGTCTTGTGGGCCAGCAACTTTTCGCCGGCGAGGCGACGAGGATGGCCTACATGACCGATGAAGCCGTCGAAGGCCGCGACGCGTTCCTGCAGAAGCGCAAGCCGGACTGGACCCCCTACCCCTGGTACTTCTGATGGACATCCTCAGCAGCCGCATCATCCTGCGGCCCGCCGACTACGAGGCCACGCTCGCGTTCTATCGGGACGGGCTGGAACTGGCCGTCGCGCGGGAGTATCCGGGCGGAACGGTGTTCTTCGCTGGACAGTCGCTGATCGAGGTGGCCGGACACGGCGGGTCGGGCGGCTCGTCGTCGTTCGACGGCGCGATCTGGCTTCAGGTGCGCGATGTGTCCGACGCGGCGGCGGAGCTGGCGCTGAAGGGCATCCCGATCGATCGGGCTCCGGTCGAGGAGCCGTGGGGTTTGCACGAGATGTGGGTGCGCGATCCCGACGGTGTGCCGATCGTTCTGGTCGAGGTCCCGCCGACCCATCCCATCCGGCGGGATTCCCGCTGGCAGGAGCCCTAGAAACGGTTCCGTTCGGTAGTAGGGCGGGCCGCATCGAGTTGCCAACGCGTCAACTGGCGAGGACGATAACGCTCGGATGGCCACCCGACCGCCGACGTCCGGGCCGGCTGTGTCCGTGTCCCATCCGACGAGTGAATCGCAGCATCGATGCCTGTCGTACTTGAGCCCCGATCTCACCGGGTGGCCGCGCCACGGGCGCGCCACTCCGGCAAACCGACCCGTTCCGCACGCGGCGGCGCGGGCATGACACGATCCCTATCGTGAGGGAGTGCAGCGAGCGAGCCATAGGCACTGCGGCTCTGGGCAGCACCGAGCCGGGCGAGCGGCGAGGCATGGCATGACCAAGAAACTGCGTACCTTGCCGATGCCGACCGGCTCCGGTCTCGGCGACGTCATGCCGCACCTGCGGGAGGCGCTGGAAGGTAGCGGGACGGCCTGGCTTCCCATTCCCACCAGCGATCGGCGCGAGGCGAGACGCCTGAGCGACGCCTTGTCGCCGGGTGAGCCGATCGACGAGGACATCGCCCTGGTGGTGACCACCTCCGGCACCACGGGCGTGCCGAAGGGCGCGATGCTCAGCTCGGCGGCCCTCCGCGCGAGCGGCACCGCGACCCACGACCGGCTCGGTGGCCCCGGCAACTGGTTGCTGGCCCTGCCGACCCATCACATCGCCGGTATCCAGGTGTTGTTGCGCAGCATCCTGGCGGGGACCGAACCCACCGTGCTGGACGTGTCCGGCGGATTCCTGCCCGAGGCACTCGCGGGCGCCATCTCGGGCATGCGCGGGGAGCGGCGCTACACGTCCTTGGTCCCGACCCAGTTGATCAAAGCGCTGGAATCGCCGGTCGCCACCACCGCGCTGGCCGAACTCGACGGCGTGCTGGTGGGCGGCGCGGCCACTCCCCTGCCGGTTTACGAACGCGCGCGAGCGGCGGGAATCACCGTGGTGCGCACCTACGGCATGAGCGAGACCTGCGGCGGCTGCGTCTATGACGGCGTGCCGCTGGAGGGCACGAAGGTCCGGATCGAAGAGGGCCGGGTGGTGCTGGGCGGCGCAATGATCGCCTCCGGTTACCGCAATCAACCCGACCATCCCGCCTTCGCCGAACCGGGCTGGTTCCGCACCGAAGACGCGGGCACCTTCGACAACGGCGTACTGAGCATCACCGGGCGGCTGGACGAGGCCATCACCACCGGCGGCCTGCTGGTGATCCCGCAGGTGGTCGAGGCCGTGCTGATCAACCACCCGACCATCAGCGAAGTGGTCGTCCTCGGCCTGCCCGACGAACGGCTCGGCCAGCACGTCGCCGTCGCGGTGATCCCCGCCCCCGGCGCCACGCCCAACCTGTCCGAGCTACGCGAATACGTCGCCGCCGAACTGGACTCCATCGCGGCCCCCCGCGAACTCGCCGTCCTCGACGAGTTCCCCCTCCGCGGCCCCGGCAAGCCCGACCGCGCCAAGCTCCGCGAATACCTGCTGGCCGACTCGAACCGCTAGCAGATCACCGGGGCAGCGCCCACCACCGGCGCCGCCCGCGACCGCGCCACCACTGACTCGATCCAGCTACCGAGTGGCAGCGGCACTTCGATGCTCGCTCGATCCGAAACCGGGCATGGATCGAGCGAGCTGGTTTCAGAGCCGGTCGCTACAGCCGGACGTCGTTGACCACCAGGGCGACGGCGATGTTGTTTCGCGTGGCATTGGAGTACGGGCAGACCTGATGGGCCGCTCGGACCAGTTCGATCGCCTGTTCGTCGGTGACCGACGGCAGCCCGATACGCAGTTCGACGCCGAGTTCGAAACGACCGCCGTCGATCGGGATCAGCGCGACCGACGAGTCGATTTCCGCGTCGTCGGCCTTCAGTCCGCCGCGCTGCCCGACGAGGGCGAGCGTCGTCCCGAAGCACGCTGCGTATCCGATCGCGAACAGTTGCTCGGGATTCGCACCCTCCCCGTCACCGCCCAGCTCCTTGGGTTGGCGCAAAGCCAGATCCAGACTTCCGTCGGACGTTCGTCCGCGGCCGTTCCTGCCACCGGTCACGTGCGCCTGCGCTCGGTACAGCACCCTCGTCATCTCGATACCTTTCCTTGCTACTTTTAATTGAACTTCCCACTTCAAAAACAGGAAGTCAAGCGCTACGCTCGGGAACCGGACGACGACCCGGAGGCGAGATGGCAAGGTTGGAAATCGGATACCTGCTGCCGACACGTGACCAAACCGTGCTCGGCGACCACGACCCGAAACGGCTTGTCACACAGGCGCGGCGAGCGGAGCACCTGGGTTTCGACTCGGTGTGGGCCGGCGACAGTCCGGTCACCAGGCCACGCGCGGATCCACTGCTGGTGCTGGCTGCCGCGGCCGAGGCCACCGAGCGGGTCACCCTGGGGACCGCGGTGCTGCTCCCGGCGCTGCGCCATCCGATCCTGCTGGCGCACCAGCTCGCCACACTCGACCGACTGTCGAACGGGCGAGTGATCGCGGGCATGGGCGGCGGGTTTCCGACCCCGGCCACCGAGGCCCAGTTCACCGCGCTGGGTGTCGAATTCACCAGCCGGGTCGGCCGGATGGCGGAGTCGATCGACGCCATGCGCCGACTCTGGTCGGGAGAATCGGTGTCCTATCGGGGGGAGCACTTCGGCTTCGCTGACGTGCGGCTCGCGCCGCCGCCGTCGCGACCGGGTGGTCCGCCGATCTGGCTGGCCGGCAGCGGCGGCCCGGCGATGCGGCGGGTGGCCCGCCTCGCCGATGGGTGGCTGCCCTATCCGACCGAGGCCGCGACCTACCGATGTCATCGAGCGTGCGGGGCCGGCACGACCGGTCACGCGCGCCTTGTACGCGACGTTGTGTCTGGACGAGGACCCGGAGAAGGCACGCGAACGCCTGCGGACGAGTATCCAGGGCTATTACAACGCCCCGCTGGGATTCATCGCGTCGGTGCAGGCGATCTTCGCGGGTACCGCACGCGAGGCCGCGGACTGGCTGGCCGGCTATGCCGCGGCCGGTGCCCGGCACCTGGTGATCAGGCTGGCGACCGCGGACCACGACGCGAGCCTCGAGCAATTCGCCGATCAAGTGCTGCCTTTACTGCGTGCGGAGGATTCACAATGACCACGTTCGTTCTCGTCCACGGCGCCTGGCACGGCCCCTGGGCCTGGGAGCGGGTCGTCCCGCTGCTGCGCGCTGCCGCGGCGCACCCTGTTACCCCCGATATCAGCGCGGTCGGCGACTACGGCCTGCACGACCACGCCGCCATCGTCGCCGCCGCACTCGACGCCGTACCGGACGACGAGGAGATCGTGCTGGTCGGACACAGTTACGCGGGACTGGTCGTGCGGGAAGCAGCCGATGCCCGGCCCGAGGCCGTCGACCACATCGTCCTCGTGGACGGATGGGCGGGGCGGGATGGCGTCGGCATGTTCGATCTGGCCCCCGCCGCTTTCGTCTCGGCGGTCCGCGCGGCGGCCGAGTCGCGCGGGGACGGCCGGCATATCCCCGCACCGCCGACGGAGGCATTCGGCATCGTCGACTCCGGCGACGCGGCCTGGTTGGCCGCGCGCTTGCTTCCGCAACCGCTGCGCACGTTCACCGAAGGCACTCGCCTGGGCGGCGCCGTCGACCGCATCCCCGGCACCGCCATCTACTGCCGCCCGCAGACGTATCCCTTCGCGCGGTTCGGCGCGGCCCTCGGATACCGGACCCGCTCCTTGGACGGGCCCCACGATGTGATGCTCACCCACCCCGAATCGCTCGCCGGGATGCTGCTGGACGCATCTCGCATTCAAAATCGAGAAGTGCGAAGTCTAGAGTGATGAAGTGGACCAGCGGACTTACAACCAGTACTGCGCCACAGCGCGCACCCTGGACCTCGTCGGTGAGCGCTGGACCCTGTTGCTGATCCGCGAGCTGCTCACCGGACCGAAACGGTTCGGTGACCTGCAGGCGGCCCTGCGTGGACTCGGCACCGGGCTTCTCGCGGCCCGGTTGAAGCACCTGGAAGCCGAAGGACTCGCCCGTAAGATCACGCTTCCGCCGCCCGCCCGCACTCCCGCCTACGCGCTCACGGAGGCCGGCGCGGAACTCGCTCCCGCGATTCTGGCGCTGGCCCGATGGGGCTTGAAATGGGCGATGGGACAACCGCGGGAAACCGAAGCCTTCCACCCGGGCTGGGCCGTGCTCGGCCTGCGGGCTTGCTTCGACCCCGACGCCGCGGCAGACCTGCGCGCGGTCTACGAATTCCACATCGACGACGAGGTCTTCCACGCCCGTATCCAGGACGGAACGATCGAGGCGCTACACGGCCCCGCGCAACACCCGGACGCGACCGTCACCATCGGCACTGCCACGTTCCTGCGCCTGACCAGCCAGGAACTCACCCTGGCCGAAGCGATCGAGAGCGGCGAGGCGTCGGCGACCGGCGACAGCGCGGCGCTGCGCCGACTGCGGAACCTGTTCCGGCTGCCGCCCCCGCATACCCGTACAGCGACGCAGCCTGCCCCCTGAAAACCGGTGGTCAACGACTCCCGACGCAAGCCACGAGAGGGCCGCGACGCAGCCGCGGCCGATGTGACAGCGCTGCGCAAGAGCCGTGCAAGTGCGGGCATCCACAGTTGTCCACATGACTTCTTTCGCACCACATTCAGCGCTCGCCGTCGAGGCGGACGGCCTGGTCAAGGTGTTCGGGGAACAGCGGGCCGTCGACGGCGTGAGCCTGGCGGTGCCGCAGGGCTCGGTGTACGGCGTGCTCGGACCGAACGGCGCAGGCAAGACCACGACCATCCGGATGCTCGCGACCCTGTTGCGACCGGACGGCGGCACCGGACGCATCTTCGGCCACGACGTGGTCGCCGAGCCGACGGCCGTCCGCTCGCTCATCGGCGTCACGGGGCAGTACGCCTCGGTCGACGAGGATCTGAGCGCCACCGAGAACCTGATCGTCTTCTCCCGCCTGCTCGGTCTCGGTCGCGTCGAGGCCCGGCGCAAGGCGGCCGAACTGCTGGAGGAATTCGACCTCACCGAGGCGGCGAACAAGCCGCTGCGGCATTTCTCCGGTGGCATGCGGCGCCGCCTCGACCTGGCGGCCAGTCTCATCGCGACGCCGCCGCTGCTGTTCCTCGACGAACCGACGACCGGTCTCGACCCGCGCACCCGCGCCCAGATGTGGGATACCATCCGCCGCCTCGTCCGTGAGGGCGCGACGGTGCTGCTCACCACGCAGTACCTGGACGAGGCCGATCAGCTGGCCGACCGGATCGCGGTGATCGACCACGGCAAGGTGATCGCCGACGGCACGGCCGATGAGCTGAAGGCCTCCGTGGGCGGTTCGTCGCTGCATCTGACCCTGGTCGATCGCGGCCAGCTCGAGGAAGCCCGTCGCATCATCGGCGATTTCCTCGGCGCGGAAGCGCAGATCACGCCGGAGGCGGGGCGGCTCACCGCACCGCTGACGGACGCGGGCGTTACCGCCGATCTGCTGATCCGCCTGCGGGAGTGGGAGATCGGCGTGGACGAGATCACCGTGACCAAGCCCAGCCTGGACGAGGTCTTCCTCACCATCACCGGCCACCCCGCCGACGACACCACCGACGATTCCGCGAAAAGCGCGGCATGAGCGTCCGGACCGCAGGCGTCGGCCTGTGTGACCACCCCGGAGCCGGCCGAGAAGGAGCACAACCATGACCACCATCACCGCGACCGAGACGCGCCGAACGGCGCCGACGAGCATTCCCGAAGTGAGCAACCGCGTCCCGCTCGTCCAGGCGGCGGCGAACTCGTTCACCATGGCCTACCGCGGCCTGCTGAAGATCAAGCACAAGCCCGAGCAGCTGTTCGACGTGACGATCCAGCCGATCCTGTTCACCGCCCTGTTCGCCTACATCTTCGGCGGTGCCATCGGCGGCAGCGTGCAGGACTACCTGCCGGTCCTGATCCCCGGCATCCTGGTGCAGACGGTGGTACTCACCTCGGTCGTCACCGGCACCCAGTTGCGCGAGGACATGGACAAGGGCGTCTTCGACCGGTTCAAGTCCCTGCCGATCGCCCGCATCTCGGCGCTGGCCGGCGCCCTGCTGGCGGATATGGTGCGCTACGCCCTCGCCACCGTGCTCACCATCGTCGTCGGCGTCGCCATCGGCTATCGCCCGGAGGGCGGTGTGCTCGGGGTCGTCGTGGCGGGTCTGGTCATCGTCTTCTGCTCGTTCGCGATCAGCTGGATCTGGGCGCTGGTCGGGGTCACCGGCAAGAGCGCGGCGGGCGTGCAGGGCATCTCGATGATGATCATGTTCCCGCTGACCTTCATGTCCGGCGCCTTCGCACTGGTGAGCACGATGCCGGGCTGGATGCAGGGCCTCAACCACGTGAACCCGGTGTACTACATGGTGAACACGTGCCGAGGGTTGATGAACGGCGCCGCCTTCGGCAGCGATCTGGCGTGGTCGTTGCTCGGCTCGCTGGTCGTCATCGCGATCTTCGCCCCCCTCACGGTCCGGGCGTACATGCGCCGGGCGTGAGCCGTCCGACAAATGCGGGCCGGGTGACCTCGTCACCCGGCCCGTTCTCGTATCCCGCGCGGAGGTCAGTGCGCGTCGGCCACGCTTGCGAGCATCCGCATGATGCGGTCCGCGGACTCGTTGCGGCGCAGGTGGCCGAGGCGGCGGCGGGCTTCGTCGACCCGCTCCGCGCCGAGTTTCGCGATCGCCGCGTCCAGGTGCCGTTGCCACCGCATCGAGGGGTAATCCTGTCGGCACAAAACGTTCGGAGCCAGCACCAGCATGTCGAGACCGACGGTGGCCGTACGGTCGACGGCGATGAGGTAGGAGCCGATCGCGCAGGAGACGGCGCCGATCTGCGGGAGGTCCCGGTATTGGGACATCATCGGCACGGCGATCTCGGCCAGCTGCGCGGCCAGGGCCGCGCTCCGGTCGGCGGCGCCGTGCAGTACCCGCGCGTCCAGCGCCGCCGCGGCCAGCATCAGGGCGCCGGGCCCTGGATTGAGGAAGTTGTTGTCCGGCCAGCCGAACAGCTCCAGCGCGCGCTCGTAGCGGGCGAACCCGTCTGCGATGTCGCCTTCCGCGAGCGCCACCTCCGCCGAACTCTGCATCACGGTGGACAGCAAGCGATTCTGCCCGAAGGACGAGTTGTCCAGGTCCGGGGTGCCGAACACGATGGCGAGGTCCCGCCGGGCCTGCTCGAGTTCGCCCGCGCCGACCAGCGCACCCACCAGATAGCTGTGGATTTCCACGGTGTCCTCGTAGGCGCCGAGCCGTTGCAGCACGTCGAGCGCACGGCGGTAGTAGGTCACCGCTTCGGCGTACTGGGCGACCTGTCCGCAAACCTGGCCGAGATGCCTGGACACCATGGCGACGCTCCAGACGTTGTCGCGTCCAAGGACGTGCAACGCCTTGTCCGCGTCGAGGGTGGAGCCGCGCACGTCACCGAGGTTCTCCCGGATGTTGGCGCGCAACAGCAGCGCCGAGGCCCTGGTCTCGGGATCGGGCGAGCGCACCGCCTCGGCGAGCAACCTGCTCAGCCCGCGTCCGTCGGCTCTCGTGAGCACGACACGGCCGACGAAGCGGATGGTCTCGCTGACCTCGGAGCAGGTGCGGAGCAACCGGCGCACGCGATGGCGCAGCCGCGCGAGTTCCCTGGTGCCGCCGTTGGTATAGGCGAGATGCAGGAGGGTCATCTGATACGTGACGAGCACGAGGTCGGGACGTGGCCCGTCCTGGCCGAGGTCGGCCATCTCCAGTTCGATGACCCGCTCGGCCCACGCGATCACTTCCGAGTGCGATCCTCGGATCAACCACAGCGCGCCGACGACCGGAAACACCGTGTACGCCGTTGCCGCGTCCCGTCGTTCGATCGCGCAGCGCAGCGCGGCGAGCAAGTTGTCCAGCTCCGCCGCGAGGGCCAGCGCGAGGTGGAACTGATCGCCGGTCATGTACCGGCCCGCCACGTCGTCGGCGTAGTCCCTGGCCCACCGCATCATCCGGGCATCGACCGTTTGCGGCTCTCCCGTCGCGGCGGCGAGCTGCTCTTCACCGTATTCCCGCACCGTCTCCAACATCCGGTACCGGGTGCCGAGCGTCTCGTCGTCCAGCACGGTGAGCAGCGATTGGTTGACCAGACCGTCGACGGCCGCCGCGACGTCGGTCACGTCGGGTCCACCCGCGACCGCCTCGGCCGCCGACAGCGTGAAACCGGCCGGGAACCGGCACAACCGGCGCAGTGTCGCCTGCTGTTCGATGTCGAGCAGGTTCCAGCTCCAGTCGATCACCGCGTGCAGCGTGCGGTGGCGTTCGGGTGAGCTGCGGTCGCCGTGGCGCAGCAGCGCGAACCGATCGGCCAGCCGCTCGTTGATCTCCTCGACGCTCATCACGCGCACCCGGGCCGCGGCCAGCTCGATGGCCAGCGGCAGCCCGTCGAGGGTGTGGCACAGCTGGGCGACCACGTCCGGATCCAGCCGGACGCCGGGCCGCACCGCTCGCGCCCGCGCGGCGAACAGCTCGGTGGCGGGTGAGCCCGCCGGATGGATGGTCAGCGGCGGCAAGGGATACACCGTCTCGGCCGTGATGGTCAGCGGCGAGCGGCTCGTGGTGAGCACGGTCAGCCGGGGTGCGGCGCCGATCAGATCGGCGACCACCACGGCGATGGCGTCGATCAAGTGCTCACAGTTGTCCAGAATCAGCAGCATCGCGCGGGCCGACACCGCGTCGTGCAGCCGTCTGCGCAGGTCGACGGGCTGCCCGGACCGCAGCGTGGCGGTGTCGAAGGTGACCTCGCTGAGCCCGAGCACCGCGGCGATCGCCGCCTCGATCTCGACCCTGGCGTCGTCGCCGTCGGCACGCACCGAGGCCAGCTCGACCAGCGCGACCGGACAGGCGGCCGCCGCCTGCCAGCCGATCTCGTTGGCGACCCTGGTCTTGCCCGCACCGCCGGGGCCGAGCACGGTCACCACCCGGGCATCGCGGAGCAGCTCGGTCAAGGCGGAGATGTCGGCGTCCCGGCCGAGCAGTGCGTTGGGCGCGGCGCGCAGGCCGATGGCGGCGAGGTGCGGGGTCCGCGGTGGGTGGTCGGGCGATGGTCTCGTCTCGGCCGCCAGCCCGCCTCGGGGAACGCCGTCCTCGCTTGCGGCGCTGCCCGAGCGCGACGGCCCGGTGCGTCCGACCCGCTCGCCACGCAAGATGGCGGTATGGGTCTCGGTGAGCGCGGGACCCGGGTCGGTGCCGAGTTCCTCGGCCAAGCGGGAACGGAACACGGCGAACGATTCCACTGCCTCGTTGGGCCGCCCCGCCGCCGCCAACAGGCGCATCAGGGTTTGCTGCGCGGGCTCGTCCAGCGGTTCGGCAGCGGCGCGCAGCCGGGCGAGGCCCAAAGCGCCGTCGATGTCGCCGCCGTCCTCGCGTGCGGTGAGTTCGAGCTCGTCGAGTTCGGCCAGGCGCCGTCCGGCCGCGGCACGCAGCTCGTCGGCGAGATCGCCCGGCGGCAGATCGGCGCCTGGGTCCCCGCGCCACATTGCCCGCGCTTCCGCGATCTGGGCCAGGCATCCCGGTAGGTCGCCCGCCACGTGCAGTTCGCGCGCCCGCGCCACCCGCTCGCCCACCGAGGACAAGTCGACCTGATCCGCGCCGAGGGTCAACCGGTAGCCAGCCGGACCGATCTCCAGCGCTCCTTCGGGCAGCGCCGACCGCAGCCGGGAGACCTGGGTGTGCAGCGCGTTCATCGGCGATCGCGGCGGCTGTTCGCCCCAGACGTCCTCGATCAGGGCCTGCGCGCCGCGACTACGGCCGGGCCGCAGGGCAAGGGCGGTGAGCAGGAGCCGGGAGCGCGCACCGGGCAGGGGCGTCAGCAGGCCGTCCCGGCGCAGCGCGACCTCGCCCAGCAAGGCCACCACGACCGATTCGCCTGCGGGCGTCGTCACTGCTCGACTGTGGCCGTGCGGGCCGCTGTGCTCCGGAAACATCCCGCGGTCATCGTAGGCGAGCGGGCCGGAGAAGCTCGACACGAATTCTTTGCCGCCGCTGCGAGCGGTCGGTCGCATAGTGTGACCCCCATGGCTGAGTTCGAGGTGGTCCGATCGGCCGTGATCACGGCCGACCCCGCGCGCGTGCACGGGCTGATCAACGATTTCCACAAGTGGGTCGAGTGGTCGCCCTGGGAGGACCTCGACCCGCAGCTGCAGCGCAGCTATTCCGGCGCGGAATCCGGGGTCGGCGCGCGGTATGCCTGGAGCGGCAACCGCAAGGCCGGAGCGGGCAGCATGGAGATCATCGGCAGCGCCGACCGGGAGATCAGCGTGCGCTTGGAGTTCCTGAAGCCTATGAAGGCCACCAACATGGTGACCTTCCTGCTGGACCCGGTCGAGACCGGCACCCAAGTGACCTGGCGGATGACCGGGCGGCAGACCGGTCTGATGAGCGTCATCGGCAAGTTCATCCCGATGGACAAGTTCGTCGGCCGGGATTTCGAAAAGGGACTCGCGCGGATGCAGGAGGCGGTGATGGCCGGAACGGCCTGATCGCTGCTGCCAAGCGCGGGCTGAGGACGGACTCCGTCCGGCTGCGCACATTATGCTGCGAACATGGCTACTGCAGCGCAATGGATCGAGGGCGCGCGACCACGTACCCTGCCGAACGCGATCGCCCCGGTGCTCGCCGGTACCGGCGCCGCCGCGTCGATCGACGGCGCGGTGTGGTGGAAAGCGATTCTCGCGCTGCTCGTTTCGCTGGCGCTGATCATCGGCGTGAACTACGCCAACGACTACTCCGACGGTGTCCGCGGCACCGATGACGTCCGGGTCGGCCCGCTGCGCCTGGTGGGGCAGAAGCTGGCCTCGCCCGCCGCGGTGAAGACGGCGGCGATCGTCAGCTTGGTCGTCGGGGCCGTCTTCGGCTTGGTGCTGGTGTTGACCAGCGCTTGGTGGCTGCTGCTGATCGGCGCGGCCTGCCTGGCCGGCGCCTGGTACTACACCGGCGGCAGCAAGCCCTATGGCTACAGCGGATTCGGCGAGGTCGCGGTCTTCGTCTTCTTCGGCTTGGTCGCCGTGCTCGGCACCCAGTTCGTGCAGGCGGGCCGGATCGACTGGGTCGGCGTGCTGCTCGCGATCGCGGTGGGCGCGTTCTCCAGCGCGGTGCTGGTCGCGAACAACCTGCGCGACATCCCCACCGACACCGGCTCGGGAAAAGTCACGCTCGCGGTGAAACTCGGCGATCCGCGCACCCGCACGCTGCACCTGGTTCTGCTCACCGTGCCGTTCCTGGTGACGTTGGCGCTGGTCGCCCGCACACCCTTGGCGCTGGCCGGACTGCTCGCGATTCCGCTCGCCGTGCGCGCCAACGCCCCGGTGCGGGGCGGCAAAGGCGGTCTGGAACTGATTCCCGCGCTGCGTGATTCCGGCTTGGCGCTGCTGGCCTGGTCGGCGATCACGGCGCTGGCGGTCGGGCTGGGCTAGCACGCCCGGCCTCGCGGATCGAGTCGACCGCGTGGGCCCGATCACGCGAAGCGCGACGAAGCATCGCGCGTTCGCGCCTGCGCGGACTAATCCTCGTCCGGGACCAGGATGCCGAGCACCCAGTTCACGAGCGAGACGATGATGCCGCCGAACACCGCGGCCCAGAATCCCTCCACGCGCAGGCCGTAATCGGTGAAGGCTTCGGTGATCTCGGCGGTCAGCCACAGCATGAGCGCGTTGATCAGCAGCAGGAACAGGCCGAGCGTCACGATCACCAGCGGTAGTGACAACAGCTGCACGATCGGCTTGACCAGGGCGTTCACCACCGTGAACACCGCGGCCACCGCGAGGACCACCCCGATTTTGGCGCCGTTGCCGCCTTCGGGGGCGAGAATATCGATCTTGTCGATCCAGAAGGCGGCCAGCCAGATGGCCACCGCGTTGATGATCAACCGAATCACGAGCTGCATGGCCCAATGCTAGGCGTCGGAGGCGGACATGCGCCGCTGAAGAACCCGAACTCCGGCGGCGCATGTCCGCCCGCTCAGGCCGCACGGTCGAGCAGGGCGTGCACCTTGGGCCGCAGTTCACCGATCGCGGCGGAACCGCCGAGCAGGCGCTCCGTCGTCTGGTTCGGGGCGCGCAGTATGCCGAGCAGCATGTGCCCCGACTCGATGGTCTTGTCCTTGCGGCCCAACGCCTCCCGCAAGGCGAGCTCGAGCACCTTCTTCGCGTCCTTCGTGAACGGAATGTGCCCGTAGTACCCACCGCGGCTCCAGGGGAACGGCCCGCGGCGCGGGTCCGGCGCGGCCCGGTCGAGCGCGTCCTCGCCGAAATGCGCTTCCAGCGACTCACGGACGGCGTCCAGATCGATGCCGATGGAGCGCAAGGCCTCGGCGTCCTCGGGGCCGAGCGGTATCCCGTTGCCTTGCTCGGCCAGCGCTCGGCGCACGCTGTCGCGAGTAAGTCCCGCTTCGGCGAGCAACGTCGTCAACTCCGGCTCGGCCTGCGCGAGCACGCCGAGCAATACGTGCTCCACCTCGATATTCGACGCGTGGAGTTCGCGCGCGTCCTCCTGGGCGACGATGATCGCCGTGCGCGCAGACCTGCTGAACCGCTCGAACATCAGCGGATCCTGCCTTTCCGGTTGTACTTCTGGTGCACTGCCTGCTTGCTGACCTCGAGCGCCTCCGCGATCGCCTGCCACGACCAGCCCTGAGCACGGGCGTTGGCCACCTGGATCGCCTCGAGACGTTCGAGCAGCCTGCGTAGCGCGAGCACCGCGCGCAGCCCGACCTTGGGATCGGGGCTGCCCGCGGCCGCCGCGAGTGTGGTTGCTTCCGTCATGTCGTCAATTTTGGTTGACGCTCACGCACGATGTCAACAAAAATTGACGATCCAGGACATGACAGAGCCCCGTTCCGCTTCAGGCGAACGACGAACCCCTAACCGGGGCGCGAACGGATCAGGCGTCCCAGATTCCGGTCGCCACGAACTTCTCCAACACGGCGGTCGGCTCCGCGAGCTCCAAACCCTGGGACGCCACCCACCCGTCGTCGAAATACGTTCCGGCGTAGCGATCCCCGCCGTCACACAGCAGGGTGACGACGCTGCCGCCGCGTCCATCCGACAGCATCTCGGCGATCAACGCGAAGACGCCCCACAGGTTGGTGCCGGTCGATCCGCCGACCCGGCGGCCGAGCCGCGCGCTCGCGAACCGCGCCGCCGCGATGGACGCCGCGTCGGGCACCTCGAACATGCGGTCCACGATCTGACCGACGAACGACGGTTCGACGCGCGGACGGCCGATGCCTTCGATCCGGGAGGGCATTCCGGTCTGGTAACCCGCGTCCCCGGTCTCGTAGCCGCCGTAGAAGGCGGAGTTCTCCGGGTCGACCACGGCCAGCTTCGTCGCGTGCCTGCGGTACCGGATGTAGCGGCCGATCGTGGCGCTGGTGCCGCCGGTGCCCGCGCCGACCACGATCCACTCCGGCACCGGATTGGTCTCCAGCGCCATCTGCTGGAAGATCGATTCGGCGATGTTGTTGTTGCCGCGCCAGTCGGTCGCGCGTTCGGCGTGGGTGAACTGGTCCATGTAGTGCCCGCCGCATTCGGCCGCCAGCCGCGCCGCCTCGGTGTACATGTCCGGCGGGCGCCGCACGAAATGACAGCGACCGCCCTGCGCCTCGATCAGCGCGATCTTCTGCGGAGAGGTGCTCGCGGGCATCACCGCGACGAAGTCCAGACCGAGCAGCTTCGCGAAATAGGCCTCGCTGACCGCCGTCGAACCCGACGACGCCTCCACCACGGTCGTCCCCTCGGTGACCCAGCCGTTGCAGATCGCGTACAGGAACAGCGAGCGGGCCAGGCGGTGCTTGAGGCTGCCGGTGATGTGGGTGGACTCGTCCTTCAGGTAGAGCTGGATGTTCCACTCGGCGGGCAGCGGGTAGCGCAGCAAGTGAGTGTCCGCGCTGCGCTGGGTGTCGGCGTCGATCAACCGCACCGCGTTGTCGACCCAGTCGCGCGGCGCGGTGCGATCGCAGGACTTCACGAAGACGTCCCCGACTCCGGCCCAGCGGGCGGCTCCTCGCCGCGCAACCGCGCCCGTAGCTCGGCCTTGTCCCGGCGTCTGCGCTCGTCGACCAGGGCGATGTCCTCGTTCACCTTGGCTCGCAGCCGCTTGAACAGCACCAGCGACAGCGGCATCGCGATGATGAGCGCGAACAAGGCGGCGACCACGATGGGGATGTCCACCGACACCAGCCGTGCGGCGAGCACGATCAGCGCGGCGAGCACTACCACGAGACCCAACCTCGCGACGGTGTAAAGGGCCAGATTGCGGGCCAGACGACGACCAGCGCCAGCCGTTTGCTGTCCGGAAGCACCTTTTGGTGGATTCGCGTCACGCACATCCCTCAGCCTATGCGAAGCTGTTGCCCGCCCCCGGTGCACGCCCAACAGCCGGGGGTGGGGCGCGCATCCGATTTGTCTATTACCTCCCCTTTACCAACTGTAGGTGGTTCGAGTACCTAGGGGTTTCAGTGCGACGATGGCGCCATCTGATGAGGGAACTGTCGAGAACGGAGAGGTTTGCTATGACTGCGATCACCGTCGGCGGCCAGGACACCCTGCTGACTCCGGGCCAGGTTGCTGCCCTGTTCCACGTCGACCCCAAGACCGTGACGCGCTGGGCTCACGCCGGGCGCCTCGGGTCGCTGCGCACACCGGGCGGACATCGCCGGTTCCGCGAATCGGAAGTACTCCAGCTGCTCAAGTCGCTGACCACCGAGGCGACCGCAGCACGCTGATCGCAGGGCGCGCGGACCTGTCGTGCTCGGGTCCGCGCTCGCCCGCAGACCATTTTCGCGTCTGCGGTGTGCTGGAGTCACGTCCGCGGCTACCCTCGTAACCAGGAGGTGAGCGACGTGACGTACCTGTTGGCACTCATCGCGGTGGTGGCAATAGCGGTGTTGTGCTGGAAGGCGTTCGGCCCCGAGCGGACTGGACCCACTGCCCCGCAGACGCGTTCACCACAGCGCAAGCGCGTCATCGGACCCGACGACGACCCGGAGTTCCTCTGGCGACTATCCCGCCAGCACCGTGACGGCGAGTCCGGTTCCGCCGAGCGCTGAGCTTCGCATCAGCCGCGCGATAGCACGCGTCCAGCGGTATCCGGCGTTCGCGCGTTCTTCTTCGCTCCGCCGTGGGGTCGAACCTTCAACGCCACGGCGATCGACGACCCGGTCCGGGTGCGGCAGGCGCGCTGCGGTGCGCCTGCCGCACCCGATCCGCGGTGCCGATCAGGGCTCGCCGTTGACGACCGCCATCAGCGCGTCCATGAACGGCTGCCCGCCCTGGATGGCTCCGCCCGCGATCGCGCCGACGACCAAGCCGATCGGGCCGGTGATGATGCTGAAGAAGCCCAGGCCGATCAAGGCCCCGAGCAGTCCGCCGAGCAGCGCGCCCCCGACCACGCCGACCACGTTCTGGTTCAGCTCGGCGATGAGTCGGTTCATCGAGCTGATCGGCTGCATCTCGCCGATCTCCTTGGCGCCTGCCACCGGGGTGAGCGCCAGACGCCGTCCGCTGTCGCTGATTTCGTGCGCGACCGACAGCTTGCTGCCGGAAACCTGGAAGGTCAGCGGCACTTCGGCCACCACGGCTCCGGTGTCGGAGGTCAGCCTGATCTTGGTGCCGTCGTCGGCCACCGCGAAGGCGCCGTGCTCGACGGCGGTGGTGATCGCTCCGGTCTCGCGCGAGACCGTGGTGTGGTAGTCGACCCCCTGCTCTACGCCGGTAGTCGTGATCTCACGCTCCGGCTCCACGGGTTTCGCGTTCGCGGCCCCCGCTGTGATGCCCACTGCGGCAACCGCACCGAGCGCAATGGCGGCAATAGTGCCGAACTTCATTCTGGAATTCCTTCTCACCGAGACACCGGCTCCGGAGGCCGGATGGCGTGTGACTGTACAGCGCCCGTGACTTGTTTCCAGACTCGGCGACCGGCACACATGATCGAGCGGTTTGTTATCCGATCGTGATCACTACCGCCGACGACGGGCACACTGGTGAATTCCCATGGCGTATCACTGCTCCTGGGAAGGAAAACTCGACGCGGACGTGCCGCGTAGTGTAAGCATGGCGTGGTCTTCGATACGCAAGATTCACAACTTCGGGTCGCTAGGTGGGTTCGAAGGGTTTACAGCTCGGGAGGACGTGACGTGTCGCGCCAACGTGTCCGCGCCGGTATCACCCTGGCCGCCTTCATGGTCGGGACCGGGGTGGCGGCCACCCTCGTGGTCGTCGCCGCGCTGTCGATGTCCGGTCCGGCCGACGAGCCGGCCAAGGCCGCCGCCCAGGCCGCCACCGCCTCGACCGCATCGACGCCCCCGCCGACCACCGAGGAGCCGCTGCCGACCACCACGGAGGCATTGCCCACCACGTCGGCGCTGCGCGGCGCGTCGAACAAGAGCGCGACGAGCATGCAGGTGAACATCGGCGACTGCGTGCAGCTCGGCGGCGCGGGCGCGATCGACAAAACCGCTTGTGGCAGCCCGAATTCGGTCTACAAGGTGATCGAGAAGGCGCCGGCCAACGCCACTTGTCCCACCGACGCCGACCACACCTACAACGAAACCTTGCACGGGGCGACCCAGGCCGCGCTGTGCCTGGACATCGACTGGGTCGTCGGCGGTTGCATGGAATTGACACCCGGCAGCCCCAAGCGCCTCGACTGCGCCGCCCACACTCCGGGCGCGGTCCGGGTGATCGACATCAAGCAGAACACCGTCGACGTCAACGCCTGCGGCTCGGCCGACAGCGGAATCGTTTATCAGCAACGACATTTCGTCGTCTGCGTGGCTCGCCTGTAGGGCTCCGTACGCGCGCGTACCACACGCCGCGAGGCACGACACGGCCGCCTACACTGGCTTATTAACAGACATGTGAAGTCAGGTGTCCCTTAAGACGCCGGGGCTCGAAACGTTATTCGTTCTGTCGGTGGATATTTCGGCATGTTACCGCGAAACTATGTCCCGAACCGAAGTCGCTCTCGCGCAATTCGAGCTGCACAATCTGAAACGTCCGCATTCAATTCTTTTGGCGCAGACGTGCCAATAAAAACCCCACAATTCCGCGAAATACTTGCTGCGTCAGGCCGCGTCGTTCAGCGGCAGCCCCATGAGCACCGCGTCCCACAGCTCGCCGCTGCGCCGCCGGTAGTGCCCGCGCAACACGCCCTCGACCTCGAAACCGGCTCGGGCGTAGAGCGCCATCGCGCGCTGGTTGTGCGGCCACACTTGGAGACTCACCTTGTGGGCACCCTGATCCCGAGACCAACGGATCACCCGCTCGAGCAGTGCCGTCCCGGCGCCGCGTCCGCGTAGGTCCGCCGCGACCATCATCGCGAACGTGGTGACGCCAGGTGTGGTGAAGTAGACCGTCGCCGTGCCCGCGATGCCGCCGTCGGCCTTCGCCGTCACGAAGACTCCATGCTTCTCGTCACTGACGTGCGCCCGGATCTGACGGGCAGTGTCTTCCGTGTCGAACGGCGCCTCGGCGCCGATCCATTTGCCCTCCCCGGCCACCGCGAGGCGCAACTGGACGATCCCGTCGACGTCGACTTCCCGCGCGACGCGGGCCGTGGGCCGATCGGTCGGCGATTTCGGGCTCGCCGACGGACGAGCCGGAGGGAGCCGCGCGTACATGAACATGTCACGACGCCTGTCGCCGACTTGCTGCCACCCACACAGCAGCCCCTCACGCCGGAACCCCGCCCCCTCGGCCGTACGGATCGAAGCGGTGTTCCACGGTTCGACATAGAGCTGGAGCCGGGCAACGGCCAACTGCTCGAACGCCCAGTCCGCCACCGCTCGCAACGCGTGCGCGGCCACACCTCGTCCACGAGCGGACCCCACCAGCCAGTACCCCACCGACGCCCGGCCTTCGCCGAGATCCGTTGTCCACACACCGATACTCCCGAGCGGCTTTCCGTCCGCCGCTCGCGCGATCACAAAGGGATACCCGCTTCCGCTCACGGGTCGATCCCACTGCCGCTCGACGAACTTCTTCGCCGCGTCCTCGGTGTAGATCGACGGCACAGTGGTGATCAACGGGATCAAGTCGTCATCCGACGCTTCCCGCACCAAGTCGAGATCCGCAGACGACATCGACCAAGGTCGAAGAACCAGTTCACCTGCTGCCGCGGCCAATTCCGGCACTCGACAAAATCCGGCCGTATCCGAGTTCTTCCCCACCAGACGATGATCACCGGCCACGGTGGCGGGCGCCACGGATTCGGCCATGTTATTTCAGCAGGAGCCTGACGAGTATCGGAAGGTCCCGTAGCCTCGGGCCATGAGCACAGATCTCGGGGAACGCCTGCGATCGGTTCGTAAGCGAAGTGGTCTGACGCAACGTGAACTCGCCCAGAGTTCGGGGGTTTCGCTGTCTCTGATTCGCAAGATCGAACAGGGCGAGCGCGACGACACTCGCATTCAGACGCTTCGACGGCTGGCCGTGGCGATGGGCTGCCCGCTCTCGGCGCTACTCGGCCCCACTCCTGGCCGACCCGAGACCGAGGGCGGCGAGCTCTGGCTTCCTACTCGGCGGGCTCTCGTGTCGATCGCGGACGGACACGCGGCCGAAACTCCCGCCGAGCGGAGCATGAACGAATCACTGGTCGCGGCCGTGAAGCTCTACCACGACAACGAGTACGAGCAGTTGAGTCGGCTACTTCCCCACCTGATAGTCGATGGACGCGCCGCGACGCCGCTCATGCGCTCCCGGATTCTGCAATTGGTCGGGTCGGTGCTGGTCCAGACTCGGCAACTACAGTCCGCGAGCACCGCACTCGAGCAGTCACTGAGGGACGCGGAGTCGACCGGGAACGTACTCGACGCCGCGTCGGCAGTGATCACTCTGTGCTGGCTGCTACTCGTGGAACGGCAGTTCGAGCAGGTCCGCACCCTGGCGGTGTCGTGGGCAGACCGTATCGAGCCGCGCCTGTCTGTTGCCACGACACGTGAGCTGTCGACATGGGGATGGCTGCTGTTGCGCGGCTCGGT
>NZ_BDBC01000069.1 GCF_001612785.1 Nocardia beijingensis NBRC 16342 | reverse complement strand
GCGGGAATGTAGACGGGCGTTGTTGTACCAGTCGCACCATTTCCATGAGCGCGAACTCCACCTCGGTGAGAGTCTTGAACGGGCCGTGCCGGTTGGTCACCTCGGTCTTGAACAGGCCGATGATCGACTCTGCCAGAGCGTTGTCGTAGGCATCGCCGACCGATCCGACCGAAGCCGACAAGCCTTGCACTGCAAGCGATTGGGTGAACTTCGCCGATACGTATTGGCTGCCTGCGTCGGTATGAAATATCAGGCCGGGCTCGACCGGGTGTCCGAAGCGCTCACGCCGCCACACGGCCATGTTGAAAGCTTTGGACACCCACACGGTCGTCTTCGTGGCCGCGGCCCTCCAGCCGACGATCGCGCGGGAGTAGGCATCGAACACGAACGCCACATAGGCCCATCCCGACCACGTCGAGACATAGGTGAAGTCCGCGACCCACACCAGGTTCGGAGCTGCGGCGGTGAAGTCGCGGTTGAGCTTGTCGGTGGCGCGCACGCCGTCCTTGGCCGGGATGGTGGTGCGATGCTTGCGACCCCGCACGACACCGTTGAGCCCGAGTTCGCGCATGCGACCCGATGATATTCCCGGACAACAGACCGTTATCCGTGTAGATACTCAGCTCCGGATTTCTCGGAAATGTGCGGGCGGCGGCATCACGGACAGCACTCGAAGCCGTTGCGCACAACTGCATCCGGCCAATCGCTTGACTGGAGCGAGGCCCTGACCGAGCGTCCTGGATCGGGAGGACGGCATTGCCACCTATTTCAGGGGTTGCCACGGATGGGATATCCAGATGCCGTGGAAGCCGGTGGGAACACGCACGGGCAGGTGGACCTCGGTGAGGGGTGCACCGGCGAGGTCGCTCGCGTCGAGGATCAGCAGGTATCCGGTTCCGCGGGCGCGGTCGTGGGCGAAGGTGAGCAGGTATCCGTCGTTTTCACCGATGGCGCCGTGGCGGGGGACGAAGACCGCTTCGCCGCAGGTGTGACCGTCCGGTAGCCGGTGGGTGTGCCGGATGGAATCGGCGCTGAGGTCGTAGCGGTGGATGCACGACCGCGACGGCCGGGCCTCGAGGGAGAAGCTGGTCACGTAGCCGAACCGGTGGGGGAGCCCGACGACGGTGTCGGCCACGCGTGGATATTCGACGGCTTCGTCGTCGATCTGTTCCTCGGTGACTGTGCCGTTGATCAGGTTCAGCTTCCATCGGTGCAGGTTGGGCAACCCGCCGCTGATGTCGGCGCTACCGCCACGCCACAGACTCGGCACTCGCGTGCCGGTCAGGGTGAGGATGCCGTCGGCTTCGAAGGCGTTGAGGGTGTGCCAGACGTAGCAGGGCTCAACGTCGAACCAGCGGACCGGGCCGCCGTCGCGGGCCATCACCCCGAACCGGGCTCGGTGTGTGTCTTCCCATCGCCACCCCGGTCCGCCCGGCGCGGCGAGATCGAAGACCACCGGTAGGTCCATGAACACCACGTGGTGTTCGGTGATGGCGAAATCATGCATCATCGTCGCGCGCGGAATCTCGACAATCTGCGTTCGCAGAATCTCCCCAGCCGGGGATGCGCGGTAATAGGTCAGATACGGCGGTCGTAGCCGGGACCCGAAGAACAGGAGTTCCCCGGTTGCGGGACAGACCTTGGGGTGCGCGGTCATCGGGGTCGTCAGTGCGTCGCCGAAGGTGAAGGGCCCCAGGGTGTCGAGGTCGGGGGTGAGTTGGTAGGGGAAGCCGCCCTCCTCGAGGGCCAGAAGGCGGCCGGCGTGGGCGAGGAGGTGGGTGTTGGCGGTGGTGACCCGGTAGTCCATCGTCGCGGTGACGGGATCGAAGGCGAGTTCCGCACGGGATCGGCCGGGATTGGCGTACAGCGGTGTGCGCACGTAGCGGTTGCGATACCAGCGTGCGCGTCCGCCCGACAGGGCGACCGCGTGGACCATGCCGTCGCCGGCGAAGTAGTGCGGTGACCATCCGGTGCGCGGGTTGGGTCCATTGCGCACGAACACCCCGTCCAGTTCGGGCGGGATCTGCCCGGTCACTTCGGTGGGTTCCACACTGACTTCCTCGGTGACCGGGGCGTTGTTCCCGGCCAGATGCAGCGGCGTGCCGGCGTCGGACGTAGTCGTCATCAGCGGTTTCCTCTCTCGGATCGGCTGTGCCAGCATGCCGAGAAACACAGTGAACAAACAGTCTTGTTTTGCCCACCACCGTCAGCCGCTCATCGAATCCCCAGCTCACGGCTGTGCAGAAATCTCGCCGCACCACGGTGTGCTACCGCGGATCTATTACAAACGACCCGCTGCAGCGCGGTGGAAGAACTTTTCGGGAGGCATTCGCCTCGGTTCCGCTGGCATGGCACGCGGAATCGGGCACCGACATCGATCGGGTGAATCCTCGCGGCGGGGCGATAGCGCGCGGTTATCCGCTCGGTGCCACCGGATGCGATGTTTATGACCACGCTGCACGCGTTGGAGGACACCGGAGGCCGCCTCGGATTCCAGACGGTCTGCGAGGCAGGTGGCATGGCGAATGCGCTTCTGTCGCGGAGGATGTGACGTCGGCATGCGGTGAGAAGGGAAGGTGGAGGTGATGGATCGACAGATCGGCTGGACATTGTGGAGAGGGCGACCTCCGAAATCGCGGCGGGGCGTCCCGTCGTCGTCATCGACGACGCGGGCCGCGAAAACGAGGGCGACATCGTCTTCGCCGCCCAGCACGCCACGCCCGAATTGCAGGCTGTCCGCCACTCGAGCGGAGTGATATGCGCGCCGATGGCGGGGGAGTGGCTCGACCGCCTGGCCAGCGCCGATGACGACGCACAACCAGGACCGCATGAGCACCGCGTTCGCTGTGTCGGTTTATACGAGAACCGGTGTGAAAAAGGGTATTTCGGCTGCCGACCGAGCGCGCACGATCCGGACGCTGGCCGACCCGGCGTCCACGCCTGCCGACTCGGACCGGCTCGGACATGTTTCCCGCTGTGCTACCGGGACGGCGGCGTCCTCGTTCGCCGCGGCCATACCGAGGCGGCCGTGGATCTGGCGCAGTCGGCGGATCTGCGACCGGTGGCGTGCTGATCGAGCTCGTCGACGACGGGACCCGGCACAATGGCAACGGATAACATTAAGTGTGGGATATATTCAACTTCCTACGCGCATCGAGCGTCTTTGGATACCATCCCGATCGGCCGCCGCTGTCGTACTCGACCGGCGGTCCGCATCGGTTGCTCGACAGTCCGGAGTACGTTCATGATCACCTCATCGCAGCCTCCCGGTCCGGTCCGCCACGGTTCGCCGGTCGACGGCAGTGGCCCTCGAATCCCCCTGTACACCGAAGAGTTCGCCGCCGACCCGCATCGGATCTACCGCGAGATGCGTGAGCGGTTCGGCGCGCTTGTGCCGATCGACCTCGCGCCGGGCGTACCCGCCACCCTGGTGATCGACTACCAGGTCGCACGGCGGATTCTCAACGACCCCGAACACTTCCCGGCCGATCCCCGTCATTGGCAGCCGCGGATACCGGCCGGCTGCCCGGTACTCCCGCTGATGGGATGGCGGCCCAACGCCTTTCGCAACGCCGGAGCCGAACACGCCCGCTATCGCACCCCCACCGTGGCCGCGTTGCGCGAGGTAGAAATGTTCGCGCTGCGCCGTACGGTGGAGCAGATCGCGGTTCCGCTGATCAATGCGTTCTGCACGACCGGGACCGCGGAGATCATCACCGAGTACGCCTATCCGCTCACCTTCCAGGTGGTCAATTCGCTGCTCGGCTGCCCCGCCGATATCGGCCGCCGTGCTGCCGACGCCTTCTCCGCGATATTCGACGGTGCCGAGACCGACGAGGCCGAGGCGCTGCTCATCGCGGCGCTGGCAGACCTGATCGCGCTGCGCCGGGAGGAGCCGGGCAACGACATCACCTCGCGGCTGCTGCGGCATTCGGTGCAGCTGAACCAGGACGAGATGATCGCGCAGTTGTTCAGCTTCTACGGTGCGGGGATCGAACCGCTGCACAATCTGATCGTCAACACGGTGCGCATGCTGCTCACCGAAGACCGGTTCGCGGGCGGGCTGCTCGGCGGCAGCATGACCACCCGAGCTGCACTGGACGAGGTGCTGTTCACCGACCCGCCGCTCGCCAATATGTGCACGACCTTTCCCCGGCAGCCGATGCTCATCGACGGCGTCTGGCTGCCGGCGCACCAGCCGGTCGTCATCAGCATGGCCGCGTGCAACAACGATCCCTCGGTCGTAGTCGGCGAATACGTCGACAACAGTTCCCATCTGTCGTGGAGTGTCGGGCTCCATGCCTGCCCGGCCCGATCGGTGGCCTATCTGGTCGCGCAGGACGCGGTCGATCAACTGCTCGACGCCCTGCCCGAGATACGGCTCGCGGTGCCGGCGGACGAACTGAGCTGGCGCCCCGGCCCGTTCCATCGGGCGCTGACCGAGCTCCCCGTCGTGTTCCCACCGTCGCCACCGCTGAGCGTGGGCTGACTTCGACGGCCGAAAGTCGAGCGCGCCAAGTGAAAGCGCGTCGGCCGCGAGTACCGGCCGCCGCGCTTTTCGTCGCGACATCAGCTGCCCTGACGCGACAGCTGTGGACTGTCCTACTTGCCCACCGCGCTGAGATCCTGCTCGTCGATCGTCTTGAACGGAACATGTGTTGCGGGATCGAGGATTTGGTCGATGTGCTGCTGCACCAACTCCGGGGTGAGGTCCTTGCTCGTGAAGCCCTCGTTGAAACCGAGTACCAGCCGCTGCACTTCGCCGCCCTGAGCTTGGAGCACCTCGCCGTTGATCGCGCAGTCCTCGTGCGCCAGATACGCCACTACGGGGCTGACCAGCGAGGTCGGCAGGTTGTCGCGCATGAACTGCTTGAACTCGTCGGGCAGATCCGCCTCGTCGGACATCCGGGTCGCCGCGGTCGGAGCGATCGCGTTGACCTTGATGCCCACCTCCTGGCCCTCGAGGGCCAGAGTCCGGGTGAAGGCGAAGATCGCGCCCTTGGCGGCGACGTAGGGGGTCTGCTGCGGGAAGCCGATCAGGGTGGGGGAGGTGGTGCTCACGACGCGCCCGGATCCGCTCTCGATCAGGTGCGGCCAGGCGGCGGCGGTGACCCCGGCGGTGCCGAAGAAATGCACCTCCATGTGCTGCCGGATCGATGGCAGGATATCGGGGCCGAAGGCGTGCGCCTGGTTGATGCCGGCGTTGTTGACCAGGATGTCGAGGCGTCCGAACGCGTCGATCGCGGTCTGCACGATGCCTTCCGGGTTCTCGGTGACCGAGTCGAAGTTCGCCACCGCGCGTCCCCCGGCGGCAACGATGTCGGCCACCACTTCCTCCGCTGGACCAGAACTGGCCCCGGTGCCCTGAGCCGAACCGCCCAGATCGTTGATCACCACCGCCGCACCCCGGGATGCCAGGAACTTGGCGTGCGAGGCGCCGAGGCCACGTCCCGAGCCGGTGACGACGGCGACGCGTCCGTCGAATGACAGCATGAAAACTCCTCAGTCCTTCGCCGGCAGCATGACCGCGACCATCGTCACGGGTTTGTCGGTCCGGTTGCTCCAGGCATGTTTGATGCCGCGGTTGATCACGGTGTCGCCGGCGCGCAGCAGGGTTTCGCCGGTTTCGTAGAGCGCGTATATCTCACCGTCGAGGATCGTGGCGATATCGATGGTCTCCGTCGCGTGCAGGCCGACGATGCCCTCACTGTCGGCGTTGGCGTCTTCGCCGTGCAGGTTTCCGATCGACTCCGCGTACACCGCGGGATCGATCTCGCTGTCCGGGGGGAAGGTGGCGAGCCGGACCACCAGGCCGTTGGCCGGCGGATCGAGTTCCACATCCGGTTTCAACGTGTCCTCGTCCTGGTACCGGCCGGGCAGGGAATCGACCCGCCAGACGTCGTTGACCGTGAACGCCGGAAGGGCCACCCGGGTGGCGGTGTTCTCGTCCGCGACTACCGTCGACTTGCCATCGGCATCCAGCCCCGCGATCACTCGCCGCGCCGTCTTGTTCAGGTGTTCGCCACCCATGACGTTCCTTTCCCGAGATGATGTGTGCTCGGTGTCACTATATATTATATTAAACGTAACGCTGCAACTGGGCAGCGGCAATATTAAATATCCCTGCGTACCGGCACGATCCGACGCCCTCCCGCCCGGGGGTACTGGCCTCGATCATCACGACCACGTTCCAGATCGAGCCCGACGGGGAAGCCGCATTCTTGACCGAGGTGGCCAACTGTATCGGCGGTGAAACGCTCATCGGGCGGGCCGGTACGGCGCAGGACATGGCGAACGCGGCGCTGTTCTTCGCCAGCGATCTGTCGGCGTGGATCACCGGGGTCGGACTAGTTGTCACGGCGGCGCCACGGCGGC
The DNA here is from genome assembly GCF_001612785.1 of Nocardia beijingensis NBRC 16342. Lineage (GTDB taxonomy): Bacteria > Actinomycetota > Actinomycetes > Mycobacteriales > Mycobacteriaceae > Nocardia > Nocardia beijingensis. The sequence continues at coordinate 46,330 of NZ_BDBC01000069.1, read as the reverse complement.
AACCAAGGACGCACCGTATCGCTCATTACCCGAAGTCGCCGAAAAGTTCCACACGGCGTGACAGCTGCACCCTGTGAGTCATCCCCTCCGCAACACCAGTAGCTGAGGGGATGCTGGAAGGTGCGCGGGCCTGGATGCCACTGATCACCTCAGAGCGGAGGCCGGTGCGCCGAACCGAGGTGAAACAGGAAGGAGAAGTGCGACGATCATGATACCGACAACTCGAACGGGGTCAGCGTCAAGGCGCTGTCCTGGGAACTCTCGGCCGACATCTCCTATCCGATCTCCGGCAACATCTATGCCACGGCGCGTTCGCGAACCGGTATTCCGGCGGTCGACGGTCAGCGAAGCGAGAGGCATTGCATGTTGCTCACCTGCGGGTCGATGTGATGTGCCAGCCGTCGAGGAAGAGGTCGAGGTCGAGCTCGGTGTCGCTGGGGACTACGCGATATTGTTCGAAATCGGTGACACCGTGGGCGGCCAATACGTCGTCGTCTATGAAGAAGTTTCCCGTGGTTTCGGTTGCGGGAGAGGTCAATACGAGATACGCCACGTCCGCCATGATCCCCGGTGTTCGCGATTTCGCGATCATCTGTTCACCTCCGAGGATGTTGCGTACCGCCGCGCTGGCGATTGTGGTTCGTGGCCACAACGAGTTGACCGCGATGCGGTCGGACCGTAGCTCTTCCGCGAGACCCAGCGTGGTGAGCGACATTCCGTACTTCGCGATCGTGTAGGCGGGCATTCGACCCGCCCATGCCGGGTTCAGGTTCAGCGGCGGGGACAGCGTGAGAACGTGCGGGTTGCGACCTTCGGTGGCCGATTTCCGCAGGTGTGGCAGGCACAGCTTCGCGAGCAGGAAGCTGCCGCGGCAGTTGATGTCTTGCATCAGGTCGTATTTCTTCATCGAGATGTCGTCGGTCGAGGACAGATCGATTGCGGAGGCGTTGTTGACGACGATGTCGATGCCGCCGAAGCGGTCGATCGTCTGCTGGACAGCTGCCTCGACCTGTTCGTCGCTGCGTACGTCGCCGACGAACTTCAGGACCGCCCCGCCTGCGGCCTCCAGTTCGGCCGCGGCCGCATGGATCGTGCCCGGTAGTTTCGGATGGGGCGCGTCCGTCTTCGCCAGCAATGTGACGTTCGCGCCGTCGGCGGCGGCGCGGCGCGCGATCTCCAATCCGATCCCGCGGGAACCGCCCGACATGATCATCGTGCGCCCGGCCAGCGGCTTCGCCCTTGCCATCGCGATCTCCTGCAGGTTTGGTCGTCGGTCGCGGGGCTGCGACTTCGCGATAGATTGTGCGGACGGCCGGACCCGCGCCCGGTGTCTCAGTGGGCTTGTGCGCACCGAAACTACGAACGAACGTACCGCGAAGCGTTCCAGAAATTGGACATACTGATCGGTCGGTTGACCGGAACGTTCATTCGGCCCAGATTCCCCGTTGATCAAGTGTGTCCACGACGAAATCGGCGCCGTCCGCGATATGGGTTTCGGCGAGCGCGCGCGCCCTGTGGGTATCCCGTCGCTCCAGCGCGGCTACCAGCTCGGCGTGTTCGGATGCTGTGGTCGCCGCGTCGGATTCCAGCGAGGCGTAGAAGCTGTTCGGCAGCTGGTGCACGATCCCCGCCAGCAGGCGTGCCAGGCGATCCGAGTCGGCGAGAAGGTTCACGGCGCGGTGGAATTCGTGGCCGAGCGCGATGATGCGCGCGGTGTCGCCCGCGTCGCTCGCCGCGACGGATGCGGCGATCAGGGTTCGCAGGAGTACGAGATCGTGTGGGGTCGCCGTTTGCGCGGCGCGGGCCGCCAGTTCGCCGGCCAACTTGCTCTGCGCCCAGAACAGGTCCCGCACGTCCTGGCGGCTGAACGCGGCGACGACGAAACCGCGCCGCGGCACCAGCGTGACGAAACCCTCGCTGCTGAGCGTCAAGAGACCCTCGCGTACGGGCGTCACACTGACGCCGACTGCCTCGGCGATGGGTTCCATCCGCAGGAAGTCGCCCGGCCGCATGGCGCCGGACATGATCTGCTCGCGTACGTGAGCGGCGACCCGGTCGGGCAGTTGCTGATGACGGCGCTGCGGCGGTGGCTGGCTCCGGGATGTCATCGCCTCACCCGGTGATCAGGACGACCGTCTCGGCCACACACACCGGCTTGGCCGCTCCGGCATCGAGGACGTACCGTGCGGTCACGGCGGTGCCCGCGGTGGTCTCGGAGACCTCGGTGACGGTCGCGGTGGCGCGGATCCGCGAGCCGGCCGCCAGCACGGCCGGGAAGCGAACCTTGTTGACGCCGTAGTTGACTCGTGCCGTGCCGAAGCCGAATTCCAGCAGCTCCTGCCGGAAGTGCGAGATCAGCGACAGCGTCAGGTAGCCGTGCGCCACGGTGGTGCCGTAGGGGCCGCGTGCGGCGCGGTCGGGGTCGACGTGGATCCACTGCCGGTCGCCGGTCGCCTCGGCGAAGGCATCGATGCGCGTCTGGTCGACGAGCAGCGGGGCGCTCGGACCGATCGGCTCTCCGATCGCCGCGCGCAGGTCCTCGACCGAGGTGAACATCCGGGTCACGTATGGCTCCTGTCGGTGGTGACGATGTCGACGGTCGCGTTCGGTCCTGCGGATTCTGCACGGGAACCGAACAGTTCGAGCGCGACGCCGTCGGGCGCGGTGGTGGCCAGCAGTCGTGCCGGTTCTCCGCAGAACAGCGGCGCGCGGCCGCGATGACGCAGTTCCCGGACCTGCTCGCCGGCCATGAGCCGGTGGACCTCCGCCAGGGCCAGCGCCTGCAGCGGACCGTGCACGACCAGACCGGGGTAGCCTTCGACGCCGGTCGCGTACGGCCAGTCGTAGTGGATGCGGTGCGCGTTGGCTGTCGCGGCCGAGAACCGGGTCAGCAGACTGGGATCCGTGCGCAGGGCCCATTCGGTGCCGGAGATCCGGGTCAGCGGAGTGCCGGGTTCGGGTGAGTCGGGGAGCGCGGCGGGCTTGTCCGGCCGCGGCGCGGCCTCCCGGTAGATCAGGTTCTGCTGCTCCTCGACCGCGAGTTCGCCTGCGGCGGTGAACAACCGGATGGCCACGTCCACCACGACGAGTGCGCCCGAACGGCCGTTCTTCTCGGTCACCGACACCACTTCGGCTTCGCGGCGCACGGTCTCGCCGACGGTCAGCGGCGCGTGGAATCGCACTTCGCCTCCGGCGAACATCCGCCGGGGGAGCGCGACCGGCGGCAGGAACGATCCACGGCGTGGATGCCCGTCGGGGCCGAGGACCCCGGACGCGGCCCAGCGCGGAAGCGCCACCCAGTGCCATAGCGGCGGCAACTGCTCACCCGGCGCCGGGGCGGGCAGTCCGTCGTCGAACAGCGCCGCCAGTGCCGCGACGGGGGCGGGGTCGAGCAGTTCCGCGGTGGTCTCGAGGTGCGGCTGCCAGGTGCTCACATGAACCGCCCGCCGGTCACCTCGAGCACGGTGCCGGTCATGTAGGAGGACAGATCCGAAGCGAGAAACAGCGCCACCGAGGCGATCTCGTCCACCTCGCCTGCGCGGCCCAGCGGGATCTCGGCCATTTTCTGGTCCCACACCTTCGCCGGCATGGCCTCGGTCATCGCGGTACGGATCAGGCCCGGCTGGATCGCGTTGACCCGCACGCCCAGATGCGCCAGCTCTTTGGCCGCCGCCTTGGACAGGCCGACGATGCCCGCTTTCGCCGCGGAGTAGTTGGTCTGGCCCGGCAGGCCGATCTTGCCCGAGAGCGAGGACATGTTGACGATGGCGCCGCTGCCCCGCTCGCGCATGACCGCACCGGCGAGGCGGGTGCCGTTCCAGGTGCCCTTGAGATGGACGTTGATGACCTGGTCGAACTGGTCCTCGGTCATCTTGCGCATGGTGGCGTCGCGGGTGATGCCTGCGTTGTTGATCATGACGTCGACGGGGGAGAAGGTCTCCGCGGCCGCGTCGAGCAGCGCCTGCACGTCCTCGGCCACGGTGACGTCGCAGCGCACGCCCCGCGCCGCCTCGGGGCCGCCGAGCTTCGCCGCGGCGGCTTCGGCGGCCGCGCCGTCGATGTCACCGATGACGACGCGCGCGCCCTCGCTGACGAAGCGCTCGGCGATGGCGTAGCCGATGCCCTGGGCGGCGCCGGTGACGACGGCGGTCTTGCCCGCCAGGAGTGGTCCGGTCATTTGGTGTCCTCGGTATCGAAGGGGAGTCGGTCGAGCAGGTCGAGGATGCGGTGGGCGCGATCGACGACGGGCTTGTCGACCATCGCGCCGTCGACGACGGCCACGCCCGCGCTGTCCGTTGTCGCCGCCAGAATCGCGCGCGCCCAGGCGATATCGGCCTCGGTGGGACGGAAGGCGGTAGTCACAGGGGGTAGCTGCCGGGGATGGATACATAGCTTTCCCGCGAAGCCGAGGCGACGGCCGTAGGCGGCGTCGTCGGTGAGCAGGTCGGCGTCGTCGACGGCGGCGGTCACCCCGTCGATCGGGCCCGGCAGTCCCGCCGCGGCAGACGCCAGGACCAGCAACTGTCTGGTTCCGGCCAGTGCCTCGCGGTCGGTGGGGTCGACGACGAGTTCGGCGGCCAGATCGAAGGTGCCCACCGCCAGCCGATGCACACCGGGTGTCGCCGCGATCTGTCTGGCGTCGAGCACACCGGCCGCGGTCTCGATGAGGGCGATGAGCGGGGTGCCATCAGTCCGGCTGACCGCACCGTCGTAGGCCGGCGACGCGGCGCGGGTGCGGTTCGGGTCCGATCGGCTCGTGTCCGCGCCGAGGGCCGCGACCACCGAGCCGATCGAGCCGGCGTCGGCCTTGGGCAGCATGATCGCGCAATCGAGCGGTGCCAAGGCTTCGAGGTCGGCGGCGTGCCAGGCGGTTCCGGCGGCATTGATGCGCACCGCGCATACATTGCCCGCCTCGACCCACTCGGCGGCGGCGGCGCGCGCGGCGTCCTTCGCGTCGGGGGCGACGGCGTCCTCCAGATCGAGCACCACCAGTCCCGCGCCGGCCGCGGCGGCCTTGTCGAAGCGCTCGGGACGATCGGCGGGGACGAACAGCAGCGTGGAGGCGGATCGGACGCGATCGAGCGTCGCGGGTCCCGGCGGAGCGCCGGTCGGCGCCGTATGGTCGCGCGGCCCGGTTCTCACCGTGCTCATGCGCGCTTCTTCGCTTCGCGCACGAGCCCTCCGCCGATGATCAGGCGCTGGATCTCGCTGGTGCCCTCGTAGAGGCGCAGCAGCCGCACATCGCGGTAGATGTGCTCGACGGTGACCTCGCGCATGTAGCCGCTGCCGCCGTGGATCTGGACGCCGTTGTCGGCGGCGCGGCCGACCATCTCGGTGCAGAAGAGCTTGGCCACCGAGGGCGCGATCCGGCGGTCCTCGCCGGAGACGTATTTGGCCGCGGCGTCGCGGACCAGCGCGCGGCCGGCCATGACACCGGTCTGGATATCGGCGATCATGGCCTGGACCAGCTGGAAGTCACCGATGGGCGTGCCGCCCTGGGTGACGGTGGCGGCATAGGCGACCGATTCGTCGAGGACCCGCTGGGCGGTGCCGACGGCCAGCGCGGCGATGTGCACGCGCCCGCGTGAGAGCGAGGCCATCGCCGCCTTGTAGCCGACGTCTTCGGCGCCGCCGACCAGAGCGTCGGCCGGAACGCGGACGTTGTCGAAGGTGACGTCGGCGGTCCAGGCGCCCTCCTGACCCATCTTGGCGTCCTTGGGCCCGACGATCACCCCGGCGGTGTCGGCCGGAACGAGGAATACCGCGATGCCCGGGTCGCCGGGTGTGGCCTCGCGGGTGCGTGCGAAGGTGACGAACAGATTCGCCAGGGGCGCGTTGGTGATGAAGCGTTTCTGGCCGTCGATCACCCAGTCGTCCCCGTCGCGGCGGGCCCGGGTGCGCAGGCCGGCCGGGTTGGATCCGGCGCCGGGTTCGGTGAGCGCGAAGGAAGCCAGCACCTCGCCGGTGGCGATACGCTCTAGCCACTTCTTGCGCTGGTCATCGGTGCCGTAGTTGACCAGCACCTGTCCGGCGATGCCGTTGTTGGTGCCCCACAGCGAGCGCAGGGCCAGGCTGGTGTAGCCGAACTCCATCGCCAGCTCGACGTCCTGGGTCAGGTCCGCGCCGAGGCCGCCCCACTGCTGGGGGATGGCGTAGCCGAACAGTCCCATCTCCGCGGCCGTGCGGCGGATGTCGTCGGGGATGGCATTGGTTTCGATGATCTCGGCTTCCCGCGGCACCACCTTGGTGCGGATGAACGTGCGCACGTGCGCCAGGATCGGTTCGAAATCCTCTGCGCTCAGTTCGGACACCCTCGGCTCCTCTCGCCATTTCCAATATAATATATGATCGTATAGCATACGATCGGCGGCAAGGCGGGATCTCGGAAACCGTCCACCGTTGGCATTTGATACATAATATATCCAGTATCCATGCGCCACCCCATACGTGACATCGGATCGGCCGCACGTATCGCGAAAGGACACGACATGCCGGGCTTGTACTTCGAGGAACTCGAACCCGGGTTGGTCATCGATCACCCCACCCGCCGGACGGTCACCGAGGCCGACAACACCCTGTTCAGTGTCATGACCCTGAACCTGGCGCCGCTGCACCTGGACGCGGAGTACTCGAAGAAATCGATCTACGGTCAGCGCCTGGTGAACAGCCTGTTCATCCTGGGCCTGGTCTCGGGCATCACCGTCCCGGAGACCACCCAGGGCACCACCCTGGGCAACCTGGGCTTCGAGCAGATCAAGTTCCCCAAGCCGGTCTTCCACGGCGACACCATCCACGTGCAGACCAAGATCGAGGCTCGCCGGGAGTCCAAGAGCCGCGACGACTCCGGCATCGTGACCTTCCGCCACCTGGGCATCAACCAGCGCGACGAGATCGTCTGCGACGCCGTGCGCGTCGGCCTGATGCTCAAGCGCCCGGCCGAGCAGGCCTGAGAGGGAGTCCACCATGACCGAGGACCAGCCGGCCTGGGTGCCAGGTGACGGGGACCGCGAACGCAGCCGCCTGCTGGCGGCGATGCGCTCGTGGGGCCTCGACACCGATGCCGCCGCGATCACCGAACTCAACCGGCGTGCCATCGCCGACCCCGAATGGTTCTGGCGGGCGGTGGTATCGGACCTCGATGTCGAGTTCACCACGCCGTTCGAGCGGGTGCTCGACGAGTCCGGCGGCACGCCGTTCCCCCGGTGGTTCCCGGGCGGACGCGTCAACGTCGCGCAGCTGACCGCGCACCGGCACGCGCGCGGGCCCGCCGCGGACCGGCTCGCGGTGGTCTACGAAGGCGACGAAGGCGCGCGCCGCACCTTGACCTTCGGCGAACTGGACACCGAGGTGCGCCGATTCGCGGCGAACCTGGCCGCCCGTGGCGTGCGCCGCGGCGACCGGGTGCTGCTGTTCATGCCGGTGGTGCCAGAGGCGGCCGTGGCGTTCCTGGCCATCGCCATGCTCGGCGCGATCTCCGTGCCCACCTTCAGCGGCTACGCTCCCGACGCGCTGGCCACCCGCCTGCAGGACTCCGAGGCCGTGGCCGTGGTGACCGCCGACGGCACCACCCGGCGCGGAAAGACCGTGCCGCTCAAGGCCACCCTCGACGAGGCCTTGGCCGCCGCGCCTGCGGTGCGTTCCGTGGTGGTCGTGCGGCATCTGGGTTCGGACGTGCCGATGCGGGCCGGACGCGATGTCTACTACGACGAACTCGACCCGGCGCCCGCGCCGGTGGAGACCGCGCCCACCGAGGCGAACGATGCGCTGACCGTCGTCTACACCTCCGGCACCACCGGCCGCCCGAAGGGCATCGTGCACTCGCACGGCGGTTTCGCGGTGAAGACGGCGGTGGACTTCGGCTACGGCTTCGACGTGCACGCCGGGGACGTGGTCTCCTGGATCACCGATCTGGGCTGGCTGGTCGGGCCCATGCTGATGACCGGCCCGCTGCAGCTGGGCGCCACGATCGTCATGATCGAGGGCCTTCCGGTGCACCCCACGCCGAATCGCATGTGGGAGATCATCGATCGCAACGGGGTCACCGTCGCAGGCATCGCGCCCACCGCGGCGCGGGCGCTCAAGGCCGCGGGCGAACCGGTCACCCAGTCGCTGGAAACGTTGCGCGCCTTCGTCTCCACCGGCGAAGCCTGGGACGAGCCGACCTGGTGGTGGCTGTTCGAGGAGATCGGCGGGAAGAAGACGCCGATCGTCAACTACAGCGGTGGCACCGAGGTCGGCGGCGGCCTGCTCATCGGCTACCCGTTCCTGCCCGCCGCGGCAGCCGCGTTCAACGGCGCCCTGCCCGGCGTGGACGCCGCGGTGTTCGGCGAGGACGGCGCACCGGTGACCGGCGAGATCGGGGAACTGGTGGTGCGCAACACCTTCCCTGGCATGACGCACGCCTTCTGGCAGGACCGCGAGCGCTACCTCGACACCTATTGGAATCGTTGGGACGGCGTCTGGGTGCACGGCGATCTCGCGAGCGTCGACGAGGCGGGCATGTGGCGCATCCACGGCCGGTCCGACGACACGCTCAAACTGTCCGGACGCCGGGTCGGTCCCGCCGAGATCGAGACGGCGCTGCTGCGTGACAACCGGATCGCCGAGGTCGCCGTCATCGGCGTGCCCGACGAGCAGCGCGGCCAGCGCGCGGTCGCTTTCGCGGTGCTGCGCGCCGCCGGCGAGGCACCCGCCGACCTGCAGGAGACCGCCACCGCCAACGCGGGCCGCTCGTTCTCCCCGGCGGTGCACGTCGTCAGCACGCTGCCGAAGACCAAGAACGGCAAGATCATGCGCCGCGCCATCCGCGCGCGCTTCCTCGGGGCGCCCATCGGCGACATGTCCGCCCTCGATCCCACCACCCCCCTCGACGCGATCCCCGTGTCCGTGGGCGACGAACAGGAGTAGTCCATGACGACCACCCCCGACACCGACGACAAGGTCGAGGTCGTCCGCCAGGCCACCCGCGAGCTGGCCCGCAAGTTCGACAACGACTACTGGCTCGACAAAGACCGCAAGCACGAATACCCCTGGGACTTCGTCAAAGCCTTCGCCGCGGGCGGCTGGCTGGGCGCGATGATCCCGGAGGAGTACGGCGGCATCGGCCTCGGCCTCGAGGAAGCCGCGGTCATGATGGCCGAGATCTCGGCCTCCGGCGCCGGCATGAGCGGCGGCTCGGCCATTCACTTCTATGTCTTCCCACCCGCCCCGGTCGTGAAGTACGGCTCGGAGCAGATGAAGCGGGAATACCTGCCCAAGCTCGCCTCCGGCGAACTGCTCATGGCCTTCGGCGTAACCGAACCCACCGCCGGCGTGGACACCTCGCGCATCAAGACCAAGGCGACCAAGGTCGACGGCGGCTGGATCGTCAACGGGCAGAAAGTGTTCATCACCAACGCCCAGAACGCGCAGAAGATCCTGCTGCTGGCCCGCACCTCGCCGCGGCGCGAGGACAAGCCGCTGTGGGGCATGTCGCTGTTCCTGGCCGACATGGACCGCTCCAAGATCACCGTCCGCGAGATCGACAAGCTCGGGCGCGCCGCCATCGACACCAACGAGCTGTTCATCGACAATCTGGAAGTGTCCGACGACCGCCTCGTCGGTGAGGTCGACAAGGGCTTCTACTACCTGCTCGACGGGCTGAACCCCGAGCGCATCGTGGTCGGCATGGAGGGCATCGGCCTCGGCCGCGCCGCCCTCGAGATCGGCAGCGAATACGCCAAGAGCCGGGTCGTGTTCGACCGGCCGATCGGCCGGAACCAGGCCGTGGCGCATCCGCTGGCCGACTCCTGGATCCGCTTGGAGGCGGCCGAGGGAATGGCGTTGCGGGCGGCGAAACTCTTCGACGCGGGCCTGCCGTGCGGCCCCGAGGCCGCCGCGGCCAAGTACCTGGGCGCCGAGGCCGGGTTCGAGGCCTGTGACCGGGCGTTCTCCACCCTGGGCGGGTACGCCTACGCCAAGGAGTATCACATCGAGCGGCTGTGGCGGGAGGTGCGCCTGCTGCGTAACGCCCCGTTCTCCCAGGAGATGGTGCGCAACTACATCTCCCAGCAGGTTCTGGGCCTGCCCCGGTCGTACTAAGAGGAGCCGAACCGATGACGGGACCACTGGCGGGAGTGCGGGTCGTCGTGCTGGCGGGCATGGGCCCGGTGCCCTATGTGTCGATGCTGCTGGCCGACATGGGCGCCGACGTCGTGCGCGTCGTGCGGCCGCCGCACCGCTCCGCGCGGGCACTGAGCCAGACCGACGGTCTCACCGAGCAGACCGACGTCGTCAACCGCGGCGTCGGCTCGGTGGCCGTCGATCTCAAGGATCCGCAGGGACGCGAAGCCGTGCTGCGCCTCGCTTCTTCGGCCGACGTGTTCGTCGAGGGCTACCGCCCCGGCGTCACCGAACGGCTCGGGCTCGGCCCGGACGACGCGCTGGCCCGCAACCCCCGCCTGGTCTACGTCCGGCTCACCGGCTACGGCCAGACCGGGCCGCGCGCTCAGGACGCCGGACACGACATCAACTATGTCGCCCAGTCCGGCGCCCTGCACGCGCTCGCCTCCGCCGGTGGCGCACCGCGGCCGCCGATCAACCTGCTCGGCGACTACGCCGGTGGTGGGGCGATCGGCGCGTTCGGGATCGCCTGCGCGCTGGTCGAGGCCACGCGCACGGGCCGGGGACAGGTGATCGACGCGGCGATGGTGGACGGTGTGGCGGTACTGACGGCCAAACTGCAGGGGCTGCGGGCGGCCGGGCTGTACTCCGATGAACCGGGCACCAACTTCCTGGACTCCGGAGCGCCGTTCTACGACACCTACTTGTGCGCCGACGGCCGCTACCTGGCCGTCGGCGCCCTCGAACCGGATTTCTACGCCGAGTTCGTCAGCCGTCTGGGTGTCGACAGCGCCGACTGGCCCGAGCAGGACGATCGCGCGCAGTGGCCGCGGCTGCGTGCGCTCATCGCCGAGGCGGTGGCCCGGCGCACCCGCGACGAGTGGGCGCGGATCTACCGGGGCACCGACGCCTGCGTCTCACCGGTGCTCACCTTCGACGAAGCCGCCGCCGACCCGCACAACGTGGAACGTGGTGTGTACACCCGGATTTCGGGAGTCCTGCACCCCGCGCCCGCGCCGCGGTTCAGCGGGACGCCGGCCCGCACGCCCACTGTTCCCCCCGCCGGTCCGGACGACATCGCCGACATCCACGCCCGGTGGGAGACCGCCGCCACTCGCACCGACGCCGTGTCGGTCGGAGAATGAGAGGACAACAGTGACCGGTTACGAGGAATTCTCGGCGCTCCGGGTCGACCGCCCGGCGGAGGGCGTGCTGCGCATCGTGCTCGACGGACCGAACCTGAACGCGGTGGGCGCCGAAGCGCATCGACACCTGGCCGACATCTGGCCGGTCGTCGCGCTCGACGAATCCGTGCGCGCGGTGTTGATCCGCGGCGCGGGTGACCGGGCATTCTCCGCGGGCGGCAGCTTCGACCTGATCGACGACATGATCGGCGACTACGCCTCCCGCACCCGCGTCATGCGCGAAGCACGCGACCTGGTGCGCAACATCATCGAGGTGCCCCAGCCGATCATCTCCGCCATCAACGGCCCCGCGGTCGGCGCGGGTCTGGTGGCCGCGCTGCTGGCCGACATCTCGATCGCGGGCCGCAAGGCCAAGATCGTCGACGGGCACGTGCGCCTCGGTGTCGCCGCCGGTGATCACGCTGCCATCTGCTGGCCGCTGCTGACCTCCATGGCCAAGGCCAAGTACCACCTGCTCACCAACGAAGTGCTCACCGGAGAGGAAGCCGAGCGCATCGGCATGGTGTCGCTGTGCGTGGACGACGATCAGGTGCAGGACAAGGCTTTCGAGGTCGCGCAGAAGCTCGCCGCGGGGTCGCGCGCCGGTCTGCAGGGCACCAAGATGGCCCTCAACGGCTGGTACCGCCAGGCCATGCCGATCTTCGACGCGTCGCTGGGCCTGGAGTTCTACAACTTCGCCGGCCCCGATGTGATCGAGGGCGTCACCTCCCACCGGGAGAAGCGGGAGCCGAAGTTCTCATGAGCACTCCCCGCGCGCACGGCCCACTGGCCGGTGTCACGGTGATCGGCCTCGAACAGGCCATCGCCGCCCCGCTGTGCACCCGCCACCTCGCCGACCTCGGCGCCCGCGTGATCAAGGTCGAACAGCCCGGCTACGGCGATTCGACCCGGCACTACGACACCGTCGTCGGCGGTCTGTCGGCGCATTTCACCTGGCTCAACCACGGCAAGGAATCCGCGGCCCTCGACCTGCGCGCTCCCGCCGACCTGGCCGTGCTGGAGAGCATGCTCGGCGTGGCCGACGTGCTGGTCAGCAATCTGGGACCGGGCGCGCTGGACCGCCTCGGACTCGGCGTGGACGAGTTGACCGCACGTTTCCCGCGCCTGATCGTGGTCGACATCTCCGGTTACGGTCGCGGCGGTCCCCTCGACCACAAGCGCGCCTACGACCTGCTGATCCAGGCCGAAGCGGGGTCGTGCTCGATCACCGGCACCCCGGGCCACCCCGCCAAACCGGGAATTCCGGTGGCCGATATCGGCACCGCGCTCTACGCGTATTCGGCGATCCTGGCCGCGCTCTACGACCGCGAGCACACCGGCCGTGGCTCGGTGGTGCCGGTCGCGATGCTCGACGTGGTCTCGGAGATGATGGGCTTCGCGCTCAACCAGGTGCTGCACGCGGGCACCGAACCGGTGCCGGTCGGCATGGGCTCGCCGATGATCGCCCCCTACGGCGCCTACGCGACCGCCGACGGGCAGACCGCCGTGCTCGGTACCACCAGCGATCGCGAATGGCTGCGCCTCACCGATCTCATGGGTAACCCGGAACTCGCCACCGACCCGCGCTACGCGCACAACGACGACCGGGTCCGGCATCGCGACGAGCTGGACGCGATCGTCGGGCGGTGGTGCGCCCAGCGCACGCTCGCCGAGATCCAATCCGCGGCCGACGCCGCCGGGATCGGCAACGCGCGCCTCAACGGGGTGCGCGAGCTCGCCGATCATCCTCAGCTGCGCGAACGCGGCCGCTGGCGTGAGGTCGGAACCCCGTCCGGCCCGGTGCCCGCGCTGCTGCCGCCGGGCCTGGCCCGGGACTGGCCCGCTGTGCACGGCGCCGTCCCCGCTCTCGGCGCGCACACCGAGGCGCTGCGGGCCGAATTCGCGCCTGTCGCGGGCACTTCCGCCGTCGCGCGCCCATGACGCGCGAACTGAACCGAACCGAAAGAAGTGGTGACCGACGATGAGTCTCACAGCCGATGAACAGCAGATGGTCGACCTGGTCGCCGAATTCGTGGACCAGCGGGTGTCCGGGCGCGTCCGGGAGTTCGACGAGAACGACATCTATCCCGAGGAATTCATCGAGGAGATGAAAAAGCTGGGCTTCTTCGGCCTGCTCGCCCCCGCCGACTACGGCGGCGTCGACGTGAGCACCGCCTGTTTCGCCCGCGTCACCGAGGAACTCGCCCGCGGCTGGATGAGCCTGGCAGGCGCCATCGGCGGCCACTCGGTGATCACCTACCTCATCAAGACCTTCGGCACCCAGGAGCAGAAGGACCGCTACCTGCCGAAGATGGCCGAGGGCGCCATCCGCGCCACCATGGCGCTGACCGAACCCGGTGGCGGCTCGGACCTGCAGGCCATGCGCACCACCGCCACCCGCGACGGGGAATCCTGGTCGATCACCGGATCCAAGACCTGGATCTCCAATGCCGCACACTCGGGCCTGATCGGGCTGCTGTGCGTCACCGACCGCGGCGCGAAGCCCGCGCACAAGGGCATGAGTGTGGTCCTGGTGGAACCAGGACCGGGACTGACCGTCTCGAAGAAGCTGCCCAAGCTCGGCTACCGCGGCGTCGAAGCGTGCGAGCTGGTGTTCGAAGGGCGCCGGGTCGGTGACGACGCGATCCTCGGCGGTGTGCCGAACCAGGGCTGGGCGCACATGATGCGCGGCCTCGAGGTCGGCCGCATCCAGGTCGCTTCCCGCGCGCTGGGCGTCGGGCAGGCCGCCTTGGACGCCGCCGTGCGCTACGCCCAGGAACGGCAGTCCTTCGGCAAGCCGATCTGGAAACATCAGTCGATCGGCAACCTGCTGGCCGACATGGCCACCAAGCAGCGTGCCGCCCGCCTGCTCACCCTCGATGCCGCCGAGAAGCTCGACCGTGGCGAACGCGCCGACATGGAGGCGGGCATGGCCAAGCTCTATGCCTCCGAGACCGCCATGCAGATCGCTCTGGACGCCATCCGTGTGCACGGCGGCTACGGCTACTCCAAGGAGTACGACGTCGAGCGTTACTTCCGGGACGCGCCGCTGATGATCGTCGGTGAGGGCACCAACGAGATCCAGCGCAATGTCATCGCCGCACAGTTGATCGCCCGCAACGCGATCTGACCCGAATCGGAGTTTCCGACAATGACTTCCAGTCTCCGCCGTGCCGCGTTGGTCGCACCGTCCCGCACCGCGGTCGGCACCTTCGGTGGCGCGCTTCGTGACGTCCCGGTCGAGGATCTGGGCGCCACCGTGGTGAACGCCGTCGTCGAACGGTCCGGAGTCGACCCCGAACGCATCGATGACGTGGTGTTCGCCCAGTCCTACGCCAGCTCGGAGGTGCCCTGTGTCGGCCGGTGGCTGGCACTGCACGCCGGTCTGCCGATCGGCGTGCCCGGCATGCAGCTCGACCGCCGCTGCGGTGGCGGCCTGCAAGCCCTGGTCACCTCGGCGATGATGGTGCAGACCGGCGCCGCCGACGTCGTGCTCGCGGGCGGCGTCGAATCGATGAGCCGCATCGAGTACTACTCGACCGCCACCCGCTGGGGCGCACGCGCGGGCACCGTGCAGCTGTTCGACCGGCTCGACCGGGGTCGTGAGCGGTCCCAGCCCGAAGGCCGGTTCGGCAGGATCTCCGGGATGATCGAGACCGCCGAGAACCTCGCCGAGGACTACAACCTGATGCGCGAGGAAGCCGACGCCTATGCCGCCCGCAGCCACCAGCGCGCCGCCGCGGCCTGGGCCGAGGGCCGTTTCACCGACGAGGTCGTGCCGGTGCGGGTCCCGCAGCGCAAGGGCGACCCGGTCGTCTTCGCCACCGACGAGGGCATCCGGGCCGATTCGACCCCGCAGTCGCTGGCGAAACTGCGCACCATCACCCCCGGCGGCACCGTGACCGCAGGCAACTCCAGCCAGCAGAACGACGCCGCGGCGGGCATGCTCGTGGTCGCCGAGGACCAGCTCGACGTGCTGGGCCTCGAACCGATCGGCTATCTGACCGGATGGGCGGCCGCCGGCTGCGACCCCTCCCGCATGGGCATCGGGCCGGTGCCCGCCGTGGCGAAACTGGCCGCGCGGCAGGGCTCCGACACCGTGTCACTGCTCGACACCATGGACCTGGTCGAGCTGAACGAGGCGTTCGCGGTCCAAGTGCTGGCGGTGCTGGAGGGCTGGGGCTGGCGTGAGCACGACAAGCTCAACGTCAACGGCTCCGGCATCTCCCTGGGACACCCGATCGGCGCCACGGGCGCCCGCATGGTGACCACCCTGCTGCACGAGCTGAAACGGCGTGGCGGCGGCCGTGGCCTGGCCACCATGTGCATCGGTGGCGGGCAGGGGCTCGCCGCCACCTTCGAGACTGCCTGAAAGACCCACTCGGGTAAGACGAGCCGGGCCCCGGTCGATCGAACAGGTCGGCCGGGGCCCGACTCCGTGGTAAGGCAGAGCTTTCGGAATCCGGACACAGCAACGGGCCGGGACGGACAGGATCGAAGTCCGACTCCCCCTCGGTACTTCGATCGCCGGTTCTCCGTCCCGGCCCGGCCGGGACGCCGTGTCCGGGATGACGGCAGACCCCGGATACGGCGCCGGTTCTAGGGGCGCAGCAGGGCTGCGAATTCGGCGACCGGCAGATCCGGGTCGCCCGCGGTGATCGACTTCAGCAGGGCCTCGCTGCGCTCGGTGCCCATGGCGACCGCGGTCAGATCACGGAACTTGGCGTCGAGGTCGTCGGCCGACATCGGGTTCTCGGCGGTGCCGAGGGGATTGTCGACGAAGACGTGCTCGCGGGAGCCGTCGTCGTAGGTGGCGGTGATGTCGGCGATCCAGCGGCCGGGATAGGCGGCGTCGAGCTCGGTGTCGACCTCGATGCTCACCCGGCGGGCCATCTCGGCCACCGCGCTGTCCGGACCCAGGTCCAGCGCACCGGACAGGTAGTCGTGGTGGACGCGGAAACCGTTGCCGTGCCCGGTGATCGCGAGCGCGAACTGGAACGGCAGGCTGTATTGCAGGTGCTCGATGATCCGCGGGGCGTAGGCGTTGGCGTTCTGGTTGCCGATGATCACATCGCCGCCGGACTGGATGCCGAGCCGGATGGCGGTCACCGCACCGGCTTTCGCCGCCAGCTGCCGGGCGCCGTCGATGTAGGCGTGGTTGATACCGCAGCAGCAGTAGGGCTTGATCCAGAGCCGGGTGATCTCGAACGGGGCGTCCGGCGCGAACAGCTGCGCGGCGTTCTCGGCCACCGGCCGCCCGACGTAGCTGCGGTAGAAGCCCTTCCGGCCGGTGAGGAAGGTGGTGGGACCGGTGATCCCGGCCGCCGCCATCTCCGCGGCGCGGATGCCGTTGCGGGTGCCGATGCCGGCGTGCAGGCGCTTGACCGAACCGCCCGAGGAGGTGTACTCGGTGGTGCCCGCGCTGTGGCTCATCGCGATCGACAAGGCGTGCACGGTTGTCTCGGCGTCGAATCCACGCATCTTGGCCACGACCGCGGCGGCGCCGAACGCCGACAGCAGCCCGTGCGGATGGAAACCGCGCTCCAGAAGTTCCGGCGCGGCCAGGATGCCGATGCGCGTGTAAACCTCGTAACCGGCCGCGATACCGGTGATCACCTCGCGCAGGGTCGCTCCCATTTCCTCGCCGACCGCCAGCGCGGCCGAGACAACCGTGCTGCCGGGATGACTGGAGCTGGAGCGGTGCGCGTCGTCGTATTCGAAGCCGTGCCCATAGGTGGCATTGACGAACGCGGCGTCGGCGGCGCTCATCGTGTGCGCGGAGCCGGTGACGTGCGCCGCGCCGGGCGCGTGCGAGGCCAGCGTCAGCTCGAGCACGGCCCGGCTCCACGGCAGTGCCGCGCAGCCGATCTGCACCGCCAGTTGGTCCTGCATCAGCCGCCGGGCTCCGTCGAGCGCCGCGGCGGGAATCGAGTCGTAGTCCAGCTCGGTGACCAGCCGGGCGACGGCGGACTCGAGCGGGGGAGTGGTCGACATGGGTAACCTTTCGCGTGGGATCAGCCGAGGGTGTCCAGCAGCGCCGGGGGCAGGCCGTAGGACTTCGGTTCCACGTAGGCGTCGAAGCCCTCCAAGCCGGCTTCACGGCCGATGCCGCTGTTCTTGAAACCGCCGATGGGGGCGAAGAATCCGGCCTGGGTGCCGTTGATTTCGACGGTTCCGGTCCGGATGCGGCGGGCTACCGACAGGGCGCGCGCCGGGTCGGCGGCGAACACCGATCCGTTGAGGCCGTAGGGCGAGTTGTTGGCGATGGCGATCGCTTCGTCCTCGGTGTCGAAGGTGTGCACCGTCAACACCGGGCCGAACACCTCCTCCTGGGCGATGCGGGCGTCGGGGTCGACATCGGCGAACACGGTCGGCTGTACATACCAGCCGCGTTCCAGGCCGTCGGGGCGCCCGCCGCCGACCAGGATCTCGGTGCCCTCGGCCTTCGCCGCGGCCACGAAATACTCGACACGTTCGCGCTGCGCGGCGCTGACCAGCGGGCCGATCTCGGTGGCCGGATCGAACGGATCACCCACCGGCATCGAGCCGACCATGTCGCGCAGCCGGTCGTAGAGATCGTCGCGCAGCGAGCGGGCGACCACGATGCGGGTCTTGTTGCTGCACACCTGTCCGCTGTTGCGCAGGGAAAGGGCTCGGATGACCGGCACCACGGCGTCCAGATCGGCGTCATCGAGCAGCACCGCGGCGGACTTGCCGCCCAGCTCCAGGGTCACCCGGCGCAGATCCTGCCCGCAGATCGCCGCGATTCGGCGGCCCGCCGCGGTGGACCCGGTGAAGGAGACCTTGTCCACGCCCGGATGCCGGACCAGGTGCTCGCTGACCTCGCGACCGGCCACCACCACGTTCAGCACGCCTTCGGGCAGACCGGCCTCGGCGAAGATCTCCGCCAGCAGGTAGGCCGACAGCGCGGTCTCCGGCGACGGCTTGAGGATCGCGGTGCAACCGGCCAGCAGCGCGGGCGCGAGCTTGATGATCGCGATCTGCAGCGGCGCGTTCCACGGAACGATCGCGGCGACCACGCCGACCGGCTCCCTGGTGACCAAGGCGTTGCCGGTCACGGAGCGACGGACATCGCTCCACGAGTACCGCGGGGCGAGCTCGAGGAAGGCGTCGAGCAGCATCCGCGTGCCCATCGACTGCATCCGCGTGGACAGGGTGATCGGGCACCCCATTTCGGCGCTGATGAGCCGGGCGACCTCGTCCTGGCGAGCGGCCAGTACCTCGCTCACCCGGGTGAGCACCGCGATGCGCTCACTCAGGTCCGAGCGCGGCCACGGACCGGAGTCGAAGGCGGTCCTGGCGGCGGCGACAGCGGCATCGATGTCGGCGGCCGAACCCTCGGCGACCCGGGCCAGCACCTCCTCGGTGGCCGGCGAGACCACAGCGAACCGGTCCTCGGTCGCGGGGGTCACCCACGCGCCGCCGATGAACACCTTGTCGTACTGCCCCTGCCGGACGTCCGTCGGCACAGTCATGGGTAGCTCCTCGCTCACGATCGCGGCGTTCCCGGTGCGTGTCGGCCCCGGCCGCCGGTGTCTCCGGGCCGCGGTGCAGAGTGCCCGTCGTGATCCCGGTCATACAAACTATATAATATTGAATCGCTGAGACCAAGATTTCGTTGCGCTCGGGCCGCTCGATGCCCTAGGCACGCCTACTGCCACGTGCCGATATCGGTCGCGCCGAGGTGGCCGGAGACAACTCCGGGTGCGGCGACAATATATAATATGAACAGGCTGACCACAGGAGGCAGGCAATGCAGCACAAGCCGCTCGATGGTATCCGGATCCTCGAGATCGGTGGATACATCTCCCTTCCCTTCGGCACGTCGATGCTGTGCGCACTCGGCGCCGAGGTCGTGAAGGTGGAGCGGCCGGTCGTGGGCGAGGACTTCCGCCGTCATCAGAACGACGGCAGTCCCTATTTCCGGCAGTACAACACAGGCAAGCGCAGCCTCGCCGTCGACCTCAAGCGCCCCGAGGGCGTGGCTCTGGTCAAGGCGCTGATACCGCGATTCGACGTGGTGCTGGAGAACATGCGGCCGGGCAAGCTCGCCGCCCTCGGTCTCGGCCCAGAGGTCTGCCGGGAGTTGCGGGAAGACCTGGTCTACGGGTCGGTCACCGGCTTCGGCGCCGGTGGCCCGCTGGCCGACCGGCCCGCCTACGACACCATCGGCATGGCCTTCGGCGGCATGTACTCGCTGTTCGGCGACGAGGGCCACCCGCAGCTGACCGGTGGCCTGAGCGCCGACCTGGTGACCGGCCTGACGACGACGGCGGGCGTGCTCGCCGCTCTGGTCGGCCGATTGCGGACCGGCGCGGGCCAGCACCTGGAGACCTCGATCATGGAGGCGGTGAGCGTCCTGACCGCCGACGGCATCACCCAGTCCTTCGAACTCGGCGCCGACCCGACCCGGGAGAGCAGGCACCCGCAGGCCCAGAACTTCTGTGTCCGCACCGCTTCGGGGGAATCCCTGGCCATCCACCTGTCGTCGTCGCAGAAGTTCTGGCACTCGTTGTGCCGGGCCATGGACCGTCTCGATCTCACCGAGGATCCGCGCTTCGCCGAATACCGCCCGCGCGAGGCGCACTACTTCGAACTGGTCAAGATCGTCGAGGCGGAGTTCGAGCGTCGCACCTTCGACGACTGGGAACGGGTGCTGACCGAACACGATGTGCCTTTCGCTCCGGTGCTGTCGATGAGCGGTTACGTCGGTCATGAGCAGACCCGCTGGTTGGGGATGGTGGAGCCGCAGGCCGACGCCCTGGCGTTGCTGCGCCCGCCGTGGCGGTTCGACGGCGAGCGTCCCGACCGTCCCGGCGTGGCGCCGCGCGTCGGCGCCGACACGCGATCGGTGGCAGGGGAAGTGCTCTCCGGTGATCAGATCGACGACCTCGTGGCAGGCGGCGTCCTGTTCATTGAGGACTGAGCCGTGGTGGACCGGTCGGCCGCACTGCTCAGTGTCCGGGCGTGACCACCAACTGTCACAGTGACAGCGCCGCCCCGGGTCCGGGGGATCCGGAACCGGGGCGGCGCTTTTCGCGTTTTGCGTGATCAATCCCCGAGCACGCCCGCACGGCGCAGCCGGTTCAGCTCGGCGGTATCCAGGCCCAGGACATCGGCGAACACTTGCTCGGTGTCCGCGCCCAAGGCCGAGGCGATGCCCACGGGTCCGTAGGCGCCGTCCTCGCGAATCGGGTTGTGCGCGGAGATGATCGGGCCGATACCGGGCTGGTCGACGGAGGCCAGCACCTCGGAACCGGTGCCGTCCTCGAAATCGGCGACTACGTCACTCATCCGCCGGTAACGGCTCCACAGCACCCCGGCCTCGGTGAGCGCGGCGGCGGCCGCAGCGACGGAACGCGCGCCGAACCACGGTCGCATGACCGCGGCGATCGTCTCCCGGTGGGTGTAGCGCTGGGCCTCGTCGGTGAAGTCCGCACCGAGGGACTCCTCCAACGCGGCAAGTACTTTCGTGGTCCCGGTCGCGGAACCCAGCGCGGCCCACTGGCGCGGGGTGAGCGCCACGATCATGACCCGTTCGGCGTCGGCGGTGACGAAGTCCGCACCGAAGGTGCCGTAGACGAAATTGCCGTGCCGCGGCCGGTCCCCGCGTTCGCGAACCTCGCTGAGCCAGCCCAGGTTCGCCACGCCCGCGAGGGCGACGTCGGCCAGCGCGATCCGCAGATCGGCGCCCGCACCGGTGCGCTCGCGCCGGTGCAGCGCGGCCAGCAGCGCGGTGGTGGCGGTCGTCCCCGCCAGGAAGTCCCAGGCGGGCAGCACATGATTGACCGGAGTGCGGGTATCGGCGGGGCCCGTCAGGTCGGTCACGCCGACCTCGGTGTTCACCGTGTAGTCCACTGCCGGGCCCCCGTCGGCCTGGCCGCCGATGTGCACCTTGATGACGTCGGGGCGGCGGGCGGCCAGCGCCTCGTAGGAGAACCACGGGCGGCCCACCGCGTTGTCGACGACCAGTCCCGCGTCCGCGCCCGGCGCGGTGGCCAGCGCCAGCACGAGTTCGCGGCCCTCGGGACTGCGCACGTCGAGCGCGACCGACTGCTTGCCTCGGTTGAGCGAGTTCCAGTACAGACTCTCGCCGGTGGCGCGCGCGACCGGCCAGCGCCGGTAGTCCGGGCCGCCGCCGAGCGGATCGATCCGGATGACCTGGGCGCCGAGCTGGGCCAGGGTCATGCCGGCCGAAGGGCCCGCCACGAAGCTGGCGAATTCGACGACCCGCAGGCCCGCCAGCGGCTGCTCGCTCATGCGCCTGCCCGCCGGGCGGCAGGAAGCGCGGGGGGCTCGATGGTGACTGGCTGCGGTGTCAAACGCTCACTCCTTCGGGCTTTCGCAGGAATATATATTATGCGCTAGTGGGTCCGGTCATCCGGCGTGGCGGCACCGGTCCCCGCCAGCCGCACGGCAGGCCGCAGGTGGCGATGACCTCGCGATGGATCGAGCCATCGGCGAAGTGGTGGGTGTAGAGGTGCGCCGAGGCGGGGTAGTCGCAGACCGCGCAGCGGCCGAAATAGTCGAGTATCTCGGTGACTTCGGTGTGGGGCTCGGGCACGATGGTCGCTTCCGGGACGAGCGGGCGGTGGCGCGGGGTGGGGGAAACAGCGGCTGGCGCCTCAGGCGGGGCGGTGTTCGGTGGTGTCGCGCGCGGGTGTCGCCGCCGACCAGGAACCCAGGATGCGCAGCTTCTCGTGCGAGGTGGTGCCCGGATCGGCCGACCACAGCACCAGCTGCTGGTCGGTGTCGCCGGTGTCGCGGAAGGTGTCCCAGTTCAGCGTGAGGTCGCCGACGGCGGGATGGTGCAGGGTCTTGGTGCCGAACTCCTGGCGCGCGACGTGCCGTGCCGCCCACCACTGCCGGAACTGTGAGTCGGCGATCGACAGCTCGCCCACCAGTGCGGTCAGCTGGGGATCGGTCGGATTGACGGCCGCGTCCATGCGCAGGATCGCGACACAGGTCCGCGCGACCGATTCCCAGTCCGCATAGAGCTCGCGCATGGCAGGGTCGGTGAAGACCATGTGCACGTAGTTCCGTTTGCGCGCGGGCATCTCGCCGAAATCGGTGATCAGCGCCGCGGCCAGGTCGTTCCACGCCAGGATGTCGAGATACCGGCCGAACACCAGGGCGGGGGTATCGGTGAGCTGATCGAGCAGCCGCTGTAGCTGCGGGCGCACCGGCTTGGCCTGCCGCCGGGCGGGCGCACGTCGTTCGGAACGGCGAGCCAGGCTCTCGACGTACTCACGCTGGTCGGGGTTCAGGCGCAGCGCGCGCACCAGCGCGTCGAGCACGGGCTCGGACGGGGCGAGCCGGCCCTGCTCGATCCGGGTGTAGTAGTCGTGGCTGATCGCGACCAGATCGGCGACCTCCTCGCGCCGCAGGCCGCTGACCCGGCGGGGGGTGGCGCTGTGCACCGACAGGCCGACGTCTTCGGGGGTGAGCTCGCCGCGGCGGGCCTTGAGGAAGCCGCCCAGCTCGCGGAGGTGAGGTGCCTTCTCCGTCATGTCACCACGCTATGCCCGGCGAGACGCCGCCGCCTGGGACAAAACCTTCCCAGGCTCCCGGTAGCGCCGATCTGCGCGTTCTCGACACCGACTCCAGCGCACTGTATAAAATATGTTGCTTCAGTCACAGCTCGGATCGCCGGACGAGGACGTCTCGGCGTCGAGACAGGGTGGTATCGCGTGCACACAGTTTCGCCTCAGGCCTCCGAGGAACGGGTCCGTCCGGACATCGCGTCGTCCTGGCGCCGGTCCCGGCTCAACGGATTACGGCGCGACGCGACGCCACGTCTGACGCCCGGGCCGGTCGCGACCGACAGTGGTCTGCTCCGGGCGGCGCGGCCGGTGCTCGGCCGCACACTGGGCGAGATCGAGGGCAGCCGGGTCGCCTTGGTGCTGGCCGATCACGCTGCCTGCATCCTCGAGGTCGACGGCGCGCTGCGCGCCGTGAGCCGCTCCATCGAAGCGGTGGGCATCGTGCCCGGGGTGCGGCTGAGCGAGGACCGGATCGGCACCAATGCCATGGGCACCCCGCTCGAGACGCGGCGCAGTCTGCTGGTGCGCGGCGAGGAGCATTTTCTGTCGGCCTTCCGCGCCTTCACCTGTTACGGGCACCCCATCGTCCATCCGGTGACCCGCCGGCTCGAAGGCGTCCTCGGCATCGGCGGAGAGTTCGACGAGGATCACCGCTTGTCGGCGCCTTTGGCCCGCCGCATCGTCCGCGACATCGAGGACCGCCTGCAGCAGGACTCGCCTCGGGTGCAGAGCCGGTTGATGAGCGCCTTCCGGGCGGCCGCGGGCCGCCGCGGCCGTTCGGTGGTGGTGGTCGGTGAGGGGTTGGTACTGGCGACCCCCTCGGCGCTGGATCTGCTGACACCGGCCGACCACGCCGCGGTGCGGGCCTGCGCGGAGAGTCTTCGTCCCGGCGCCGAGGAGTCCCACCGGCTCACCCTGGCCTCGGGCCGGGAGGTCGTGCTGACGTGCGCTCCCATCGAGGACACCCAGGGAGTGCTGGTCGACATCTGCGACGAACGCCGCGTGCGTCGCGGCGTCGCGGAACGGGTCGCGCACTGGCCCCTGCTGGTGGTGGGCGAATCCGGCACCGGGCGCACCACGGAGGCGCTCGGCGTGGCGGGCCCCGCCGCGACGGTGCTGGACGCGACCGAGATCGTCCTCGTCGGCGAGCAGGCCTGGGCGACGGAACTCGGTGCCGCGCTGGACATTCCGGGACCACCGGTGGTGGTCGAGAGCATCGAGCTGCTGTCCGCGCCGCTCACCGCGTTGCTGGCTCGTGCCCTGCGCCGGACGCCGCGTCAGGTCGCGCTGACCACCACACCCGGCGACCACCTCGACGAGGTGCACGCCGCGCTGTCCGCCTTGTGCACCGACCGGGTCGACCTGCTGCCCCTGCGGCGGCGCAGGCACGAGATCCCGCAGCTGGCCCAGCGCATGCTCGCCGAAGTCACCGGCCACAACCGGACCCGCTTCACCTCCGATACTCTGCGGATCCTGGCCGGGCAACCGTGGCGGGGCAATTTCACCGAGCTGTGCCGGGTGGTCGAGGCCGCCGCGGCGGCGCGCTCGGCCGGGGACATCATCCCCACCGACCTGCCCGCGTCGCACCGCTCGGCTCAGGTTCCCGGCTCGCCGTTCCTCGAAGCCGAACGGGAGATCATCGTCGCGGCCATCGAGGCGGCGGGTGGCAACAAACTGCAGGCCGCGCGGGCACTCGGGGTGAGCCGGTCGACCTTGTACAACCGCATGCGGGCGCTGCGCATCGCGTGAGGTGGGTCCCGGCCGGCGGGAATCCCGGCCGGGAAACCGCGGGCGCACGGTGTCGTGGCCGTGAGACGCCACCGGGTCCGCTCGCGATCGTGGCGAGCGGGCCCGGTGGCGGCTGGCAGTGTCTCAGCGGGCGGTATCCGGCGCCAGCAGCCGCATGACCGCCCCGAAGTCGTCGACGGAGTCGAGCGCGAACACCGACTCCACCACCTCGTCCATCCGCGACTCCGAGAGCACGCCCTGGGCGTTGACCCGGAATTTGGCGATCAGTTCGTCGTCGGTCATCCGGGTGGTCGGGTCCGGGGACGGGCTGCCCTTGGGGAAGCGGCGCTCGGCGGTGAACGTCGTGCCGCGCGCGTCGACCTCGACCTTGGTCGGCCGTGCCGAGGGATGCGCCGACAACTCGGCGAAGTAGTCCGGATGCGGGGCGAAGGTGACCTTGTCCATCAACCCGAGCACGGACTCGCTGAACACGAGTTCGGGGGCGTGCCAGGCCTTTCCCGGCACGACATGGTGCGCGCCGACGGCCAAGCCGTGGGCGACGTCGAACTGCGCGTCGTGCGGCTTCTCCACGATCCGGCTCTGCCACAGCGGGTGCATGACCGCCGCCTCCCCCCAGCAGCGGATCGCGTCGATCTCCTCCGGCTTCAGATCGTTGGTCTCGATGATCTCGGTGAGCGCGTGCAGCGGGGCGTGCAGGATGCGGCAGTGCGGGTAGGGCTTGTAGGACTGCTCGGCCAGGAAGCGCCATTCGGTGCCGAGGCCGTCGGTGATGTTGTCCGGTTCCCAGCGGCGGGTGCCGATGAAGCGGCGGAAGCCGACCTCGGCGTCGTCGAGAATCCGCAGGTCACCGCGATGGCCGAGGCCGGCCATGTGCACCGCGGTGAGCGAGGCCTGGGTCAGGGTGCCCGCGAGCAGATACTTGATGGTGGCGCTCGGGGCGTGCTCGATCCACGGACGCATCGAGTTCACCGGCGCGATCGCCGCCGCGATGCCCAGGGTGTTGGCGAGAGTCTCGGTGGACTGCCCGGCCAGCTTGCCCGCCGCGGCCGCGCCGCCGAAAACGGTGACGCTGTAGCCGATCACGGGGGACAGGTCCATCGAATCGTTCTGCACATCGCGCAAGTAATCCATCGCCTTGTAGAAGCGATAGGACATCTCGTGCGACAGTGCGACCGCGGCCAGCACCTCGCGGCCCGAGCTGGCGCGGCTCTCGCCCATGGCCATCGTGGTGGGCAGCACGTAAGGGGAGACGTGCCCCGGTGGCAGGACGGCGTCGAAGTCTAGGGCGTTGATCAGCTCACCGTTGGCGAAGGAGGCGCCGAAGATCGAGACGCGGTCGTCGGTGCCGATGATGGTGGCATCGCCCGTGGTGCCGCCGGTGAGCCTGCCGTACTCGATGCCGATGCGGCCCTTGGGTTCGTCGACCGCGCCCAGCGCGCAGCCCATCGCGTCCAGCAGCAGCCGCTTGGACTCCTGGACCGCCTCGGGCGGCAGGGTGTCGTAGTCGGCGCCGGTGGTGAAGCGGGCCAGCTGCTCGGCAATCGTTTCGGGCATGGGGGATTCCTCTCGCACTCACGGGCCACCGGCCGCGAACAGGGCCGGGAGGTTTTCGCATTATATATTATATCGATGGTAACGTCGGACGCCTCACCCGCTCGAGCCGTCATGGCAGGGATGTCGCGCGCAGCCAGCGAGCCACCGCCTCGGCGCGGTTGGCGACACCGAGTTTGCGCAGGATATGGGTGATGTGGGTCTTGACCGTCGCCTCGGTGATGGACAGGTCGCGGGCGATCTGCCGGTTGGCCCGGCCTGCGGCGAGCAGGTCCATCACCTCGGCTTCCCGATCGGAGAGTGCCGGCAGCCGGGTGGTGGCGGAGTTCGGGGGTGTATGGGCGCGGGTGAGCCGGTCCAGTCCCGAGCGTACGGCGGTGAGACCGTCGAGTAAGGCCGCCCCGGCCAAGGCGTGACCAAGTCCTTCGGCGAACACCGCCAGCATGGCCCGCGCGGTGGCATCCACTTCGCGTCGCTGGAAGTAGTAGTCGCCGTGCACGAGCCCGGCCACGCTGTCCCCGACCACGATCGGGGCGACGCCGTAGGAGCTGCACCGGGTGAACTCCACCAGCGGCCGCACGACTCGTGGATTGTGCTGGACATCGAAGACGAGTCCGGGCTCGGCCTTGCTGACGATGTCCGTCTCGACCAGGTGTCCGTCCAAGGTGGGACGGGATTCGCGTCCTGCGGCGAGTATCTCGTCGGCCCAGTGTGGATCGCGAGCCACGAACATGGTGTGCAGATGCCAGGTCGTGCCTTCGGTCGTCGAGACCAGGGCGCGGTCGAAGCCCATGGTGCCCACCGCCTCCGCCGCGCGCGCCAGGAGTTCGTCGGTGCCGCGAGCGCCACGCAGCGCCGCCACGGCTCTCGCGGCCGACCGCAGGTGGTGGGCGCTGTCGGCGCCGCGCAACGCGGCGAGTTCGGTCTCGGCCTCGCGGATGCGTGTCAGCAGCGCGGCCGCGGGGGCGATGTCGGTGCCGGTGGGCGCCTCGGTCACGAGGGTGAGGGTGTCGTCCCAGAGCCGGGCGAGCAGGTGACGGGCCGCTTCGGGGGAGGAGGCGTCGGAGGCGTCGATGGGCCGGTCCAGCAACTCGGCGGCGGCGGCCGTCAGCGCGGCCAGGCGCGCGGCGAGATCCGCCCCGCCCGCCCGGTCGCGGCTCGCAGTCGTCATCTCGATCACCGCGCAGCTCCCGTTCCTCTACCTCCGCTGATACAGAATATTCAATATTCGCCACCTGTGCTGTGAATCGCTCCAATTGGCCCGCCTGGTCGGCCGGGGCATCATGCCCAGGTCGGAGTGGGTACTCCGTTCGGTCTACTTCGGGCCCCGACGCTTGTGATTCACCACACTTAATATTTTATATTGCCTCGACCGATCGACGGAGCGACGCAGTCTGCTGCTGCCCGTCCCGACTGGAGGAGAGAAGCTGGCATGCGGGGAGTTGTGTTCAACGGGGATCGCAACCTCGAGATCGCCGAATTCGCGGACCCCACACCCGGCCCCGACGACGCGGTGGTGCAGATGAAGGCCTCGGGGATGTGTGGCAGCGATCTGCGGTTCTACCGGGCGCCCGCCGGGCAGGCGTTGGCCGCCTTCGGCCTGTCCGGCGACGACGGCGGCATCATCGGCGGACACGAGCCGTGCGGCGTGGTGGTGGCACTGGGGGTGAACGTCGATCCCCGCACCGTGCGGCTCGGCGACCGGGTCATGATCCATCACTACGACGGCTGCGGCGCCTGCGACAACTGCCGGTCCGGCTGGACCCAGATGTGCAGGCGTGGCGCGGTCATCTTCGGCGCCACCGCCCACGGCGGCCACGCCGACTTCCTCAGGGTGCCCGTCCGCACCCTGGTCCCGCTGCCCGACGAACTGAGTTTCACTGCGGGCGCGGCGATTTCGTGCGGCACCGGCACCGCCTTCGGCGCGCTGCGACGGCTGCGCGTCGACGCCTGCGACACCCTGGCGGTGTTCGGTCTCGGGCCGGTCGGCCTGTCGGCGGTGCAGCTGGGTGCCGCGATGGGCGCGCGGATGATCGCCGTCGACGTGCAGGCCGACCGGGTCGCCCGGGCCCGTGAGTTCGGCGCCGCCCACACCATCGATTCGAGCGCGGACGACCCGGTGGCGGTCATCCGGGAGCTGACCGCCGGGCTCGGCGTGAGCGCCGCCCTCGACTGCTCCGGCGCCGCCGTCGCCCGCGCCGCGGCGGTTCGCGCGGCGGGGCAGTGGGGGCGGGTCGCCTTCGTCGGTGAGGGCGGGGAGGTGACCGTCGAGGTCAGCCCGGACATCATCCGTAAACAGCTCACCGTCCTCGGCTCCTACACCTTCTCGCTCACCGGCCAGGCCGACTGTGCCCGGTTCGTCGCCGATCACGGCATCGACCTCGATCGCCTGTTCACCGACCGCTGGACGCTCGGCGACGCCGTGCGCGCCTACGCGGAGTTCGACCAGCAGGCGGCGGGCAAAGCCGTCATCGAGTTCTGAGGACCGAGACCATGACGACAACCATCGACCGGACTGTCGCGGCGCCGCGCCCGGGACTGCGTGCCCGGCTCGGCCGCTCCGAACAGGCCTACTTCGTCCTCGGCATCACCGTGCTGCTGTGCGCGGCGGGCGCGGCGACCACTCCGGGGTTCCTCACCGCGGGCAACTTCGCCAGCCTGCTGCGGCTGTCGGCGGCCTTCGGCATCCTCGCCGTCGGCGCGGCAATCGTCATCCTGGGCAAGGGCATCGATCTGTCCATCGCCGGTGTGGCACTGGGCTGCGCGCAGGCCACCCTCGCCCTGATATCCGGCGGCATGCCCGAACCGCAGGCCATCGCGATCGCGGCGGTGATCGCGCTCGTCACGGGCCTGATCAACGGCGTGCTGGTCGCCTATGTGGAAGTGCCGGCGCTGTTCGTCACGCTGGCCACCGGGCTCCTGGTGATCGGCGGGGTCGACGTCTTCCTGCTCGACAGCAACTTCTACGCGCTGCCCGCCGGTTCCCGGATCGCCGAACTGAGCAACGGCGCGGTGTTCGGCGTCCCGCGCCCCGTCGTCCTTGCGGCGCTGGTGTTCCTCGCGGCCTGGCTGTTCGTCACCTATACCTCGGCCGGACGGCTCATCCGGGCCATGGGTGACAATTTCGCCACCGCCCGCGCCACCGGCGCCCCGGTGCGGCCGCTGCAAGTCGGCACCTACATGATCTCCGCGCTGCTGGCACTGCTGGCGGGGTACCTGACGGTCTCCATCCAGGGCAGCGTGCAGACCACCGTCACCTCGTTCGACCCGCTGTTGTTCACCGCGCTCACCGCGACCGTCATCGGCGGTATCTCCCTGGCGGGCGGGCGCGGCTCGATCCTCGGCGTGCTCGCGGGTTCGGTGTTCATCGCCGTGCTCGACAACCTGCTCGTCCTGCACGGACTCACCACCGC
The DNA here is from genome assembly GCF_001612785.1 of Nocardia beijingensis NBRC 16342. Classification (GTDB taxonomy): domain Bacteria; phylum Actinomycetota; class Actinomycetes; order Mycobacteriales; family Mycobacteriaceae; genus Nocardia; species Nocardia beijingensis. Next base: position 16,768 of record NZ_BDBC01000069.1, on the reverse strand, counting down.
GGTCCAGGACCTCATCCGTGGCGGTGTGCTCATCGTGGCCGTCGCCCTGGACGCCTGGCTGCACCCCCGCGACGAGGAAACCGCCAAGAGCGGCGAACTCTAGCCATCCCCGAATCACCTCTCTCTCAGGAGTCTTCGACGATGAAGAACAAGATGCTCGCCCTCGCTCTCGCCTCGGCCTCGGCGATCGCCCTTGCCGGCTGTTCCACCGGTGCCCGATCGGCGAACAGTCCCGCCGCAGGCGGCGCGGGCCAGACCTTCGGCGAGACCGTTCAGCTCTTCGACGCGAGCACCAAGGTGCACGAGTCCATGCGGGGCAAGAAGGTCGCCTTCGTGCCCATCCTCTACAAGGGTTACAACCTGACGATGAACTGGGGCGCCTCCATGGAGCGCGCCTTCGGCAACCTCGGCGCCGAATTCCAGGTCTACGACCCCAATTTCGACACCGACAAGATGACCCGCATCATCAGCGACATCATCGACCGCAAGGCCGCCGACGTGCTGATCCTGCACAACCCCGACGTCGGCGTCCTCACCAAGCAGATCGCCGACGCCCAGAAGGCGGGCATCTACACGGTCGTGGTCAACATGATCTCGAGCCGGCTCGGCGACGCCTACATCGGCGTGGACAACATCGCCGCCGCCGAGGACATCACCAGCCGGGCGGTCTCGGACTGCGAGAAGCGCGGCGCTCCCAAACGACTGGCGATCATCGACGGTCCCGGCAACGACGCCGCCTCGCTGCTGTGGTCCAAAGGCGTGCACAACATCGCCGACCCGGCCGGGTTCGAGGTGGTGACCACCGCGCACAGCCAGTGGCAGAACTCCCTCGCCCAGCAGGCCGCCGAATCGATCATCCAGCAGCAGAAGACGAATGTCTGCGGCTTCCTGGTCACCTACGACCTGAACTCCATCGCGGTAGGTGACGCGGTGCAGAGCGCGGTCGCGCGCGGGGTGATCCCGGCCGACTCGCTCGGGGTCTACACCATGGCCGCCGACACCCTGTGGTGTGACGCGCTGCGCCAGGGCAAGGTGACCGCCTCGGCCTCCTACGACGTCCAGGGTGTCGGCACCGCGGCGGTGGTGGCCGCCCAGCAGCTGGTACAGACCGGCGCGCCCGCGGGCAGCACGCACACCGTGGCCTTCGTTCCGCACACGGTGGTGGACCGCGGGAACGTCGACGCCACCACCATCGCCTGCTACAAGGGGCAGTGATGGCACGCGGCATCGACGCGTTCGGGCAGACCGGCGGCTCCTGGCGCGACCGCTTCGCACCTGCTCGCACGCTGTCGGACCTGTTCGAGAAGCGCTGGATGGAAGGCGCGGTGCCGCTGGGCCTCGCCGTGGGACTGAGCGTGCTGGTCGTGCTGAGCACACCGGTCGGCCTCGCGGACGCGCCGACCATCATGGACGAAATCTCCGAGAAGGGCTTGCTCGCGATCGGCCTGACCGTCGTGCTGGTCGCGGGCGGCATCGACCTGTCGGTCGGATCGATCGTCGGATTCACCGCGATCGGGGCCATGGTGGCCGCGCGGGCATGGGAGTGGCCGATGGTTGTCGTGGCTCCCGCCGCCGTCGTGTGCGGCGCGCTGCTGGGCGCGGTCAACGGATACTTCATCGCCTACCGGAAGATGCGGCCCTTCATCACCACCCTGGTCACCCTGGTGGCCTTCGGCGGCGCGGCCGCGGCGCTGCAAAGCGCCTACAGCTTCCAGCTGAGCATGCCGAAACCCGATATCGTCTGGGACTTCCTGGGCGAGGGCTCGATCGCGCTGATTCCCACGGCCTGGGTTTTCTTCGGGTGCGTGCTGCTGGCGGCGCACGTCGGCCTCACCCGGTCCCGGTGGGGCTGGTGGGTGGCCGCGGTCGGCAGCGACCGGCGATCGGCGCGCCGCAACGGCATCCCGGTCGACCGGGTCACCTTCTTCGTCTACGTGCTGTCCGGCGCGCTTGCCGGGCTGGCCGCCCTGCTCACCTCGGCCCGGGTCGGGCGCACCGATCCCGATGTCGGACAAGGGTGGGAGCTGATGGCGCTGACCGCCGTCGTACTCGGCGGGGTAAGCCTCGCGGGCGGTCGCGGTTCGGTGCTGCGGGCGACGGTCGGCATCGTGGTCGTGCAGATCATCCAGCAGGCCACGGTCGTCATGCACCTCGAAGGTTCTTGGTACACCGTGGTTCTCGCGCTGGCGCTGCTGGTCTTCGCGGTCCTCGATCAGCAGTGGGGCAAGTACCGGCAGCGCACCGCCGAGAAGCTGAAGATCGACCCGGGCCGGATCGCCCTCGGCGAGCTCGTCGACGTGACCGTGCCCGGCACCGTCTGGACGATCAACGACAAGATGACCGACGCCACCCCGATCGGTCTCGGCCGGATCGAGGGCGCCGAGGACTGCGCCGTCGGACCCGAGGGCGAAATCTACTGCGGTGACCGCCGCGGCTGGGTCTGGCGTTTCCATGCCGACGCCCCCGACGAGGGCGAGATCTTCGCCCGCACCGGCGGTTTCCCGCTCGGTCATGCCTGGGACCGGGACGGGCGGCTGCTGGTCGCGGTCGGCGGTATGGGCGTCTACCGATTGGACGCGGACGGGGAAGCCGAACCGGTCGCCACCAAGGTGCCGCGCAGCCGGTTCTCCCTGATCGACGACTCCGGGTTGCGCGCGGTCGACGACCTCGACGTCGCCCCGGACGGCTCGATCTACGTCTCGGACTTCTCCACCCGCACCAATGCCGCCGAATACCTGGTGGAACTGGTCGAATCGCGACCCAACGGCCGCGTGGTGCGGATCGACCCCGACGGCAGCGCCGAGGTCGTCGTGTCCAACAGCGTGTTCCCCAACGGCGTCTGCACCGCGCACGACGGGCAGTCGATCCTCATCGCCTCCACCGGCTTGTGCCGGGTGGACCGGCTGTGGATCGCAGGCCCGAAACAGGGGCAGCTGGAGCCGGTCCTGGAGAACCTGCCGGGCAATCCCGACAACCTCAACCGGTCCTCCGACGGCAACTACTGGCTGCCCTTCGTCTCGCTGCGCACGCCGATGTCGGACCTGCTCAACCGCTACCCGGCGGTGCGCAGGAGGATGACCAAGGAAGTGCCTCTCGACAGCTGGGTGGTGCCGCAGCTCAATGTCTCGTGCGTGATGAAGTTCAGTGATCGGGGCGAGATCCTGCAAGTGCTCTGGGATTCCACGCTGGCGGCGCACCCGATGGTGACTTCGGTGAAGGAACGCGCCGGGCAGCTTTATCTGTGCGGTGTCAGCAACAACCGCATCGGCCGGCTCACCCTGGACCCGGGCGAGGTCGGCTCCATCGATCCGGCGCAGGTCCCCGGCCTGATCGTGCCCGGCCGCCCGATGGCGGGGGCGGACCGATGAATCGTGCTTTGACCACCCTGAAGGAATGGATCAATCCCGGCTGGGCCCGGCACCGCAGCGTGCCCCCTTTCGAGGCCGGATTGCGTCCGAACCGGCGGCTCGACGATGCCGAGCTGCTGTTGCCCGCGGGGGATCACGCACCCGACGACGTGCTCGTGCGCCCCGGTGGGCAAATCGTCTTCTCCAGTGGGAACACGGTTTTCACCCTCGACGGCGGAACGGCCGCGCCGCACGCCGTCGTCGGTGGTCGCGCGGGCAGCCTCCTCGACACCGGTGACGATCTGATCGTCGCGGTCGACGGCGTTGGCCTGGTCCGGATCGACCGCCGCGGCGGCACCCACGACCTGTGCACCGACCCGCTGGTGGCCACCGGTGTCACCGATCTGACCCGGCTGCCCGACGGCGCGCTGCTGGCGACGATCGGCTCGGTGGAACCCGCGCACCGGGACTGGGCGCAGGCCCTGGTCGCAGGCGACCGATCCGGCCGGATCGTGCGCGTGGATCTCGCGCGCGCCGAAATCGCCGCCGACGGTCTCGCCCGCCCCAGCGGCATCGAGATCGCTTCGGACACGGAGGTTCTGATCTCCTTGGGCTTCGAGCACCGCATCGAACGGAGGCGCATCGACGCCCTGAACCGGCCCGGTGTACCAGTCGGCAGCAGGTTGCCGGTCTACCCGGGGCGCATTCGCGCCGCGGGCGACGGCTGGTGGGTCGCGGCGCCCTATGCCCGCAACCGTTTCACCGAACTGCTGCTCGACGAACCCGAGCTGCTCGCCGAGATGCGGGCGACCATCCGCCCCGACGAATGGTTCGTGCCACGCTTGCGCTGCGCCAACCCCTACACCGACACGCTGCAACTGGGGCAGCTGCGCGTCCTGGGGGTGGTGAAACCCTGGGCGCCGGCCCGATCCTACGGCCTGGCCTTCCGTCTCGACGCCCGCGGCCGGATCACCGAGAGCCTGCACTCGCGTGCCGACGGTGACCGCCACGGCATCACCGGTGTGGCGGCGGGACCGCACAAAATCATTCTGGCGGCCAACGGCTTCGGCAACCTCCTGTGCGCCGGGCCGCGGAACAAGAGGAGTCTGCCGTGACCGGGAAAACCATCGAGCCGGTCATCCGGCTGGCCGGTGTCAGCAAGCACTACAGCGGCACCTACGCCTTGCGCGACGTCGACTTCGACGTGCGTCCCGGCGAGATCCACGCGCTGCTCGGCGAGAACGGCGCGGGTAAGTCCACCCTCGTGAAGGTGATCTCGGGCGCGATCGGCCACGACGCGGGCACCCTCACCGTCGGCGGCCGGGAACGCCGCTTCGCCACACCCAAGGAGTCCGCCCAGGCCGGCGTTGCCATGGTCTACCAGGAGGGCTCCCTGGTGGAGTCCATGACGGTGGCGCAGAACCTGTTCCTCGGTGACGAGAAGCCGTTCAACAACCTCTCCCAGCTCAATGTGGTGGCGCGCGAGCTACTGGAATCCCACAACTTCCACATCCGGCCGGAGATGACCGCGGGCGCGCTGGGTATCGCGCAGAAGCAGATGGTCGAGATCGCCCGCGCGGTGCACCGCAACGCCACCCTGGTCATCCTCGACGAGCCGACGGCCTCGGTCACCCCCGAGGAACGGCTCCAACTGTTCCTCTCCATGCGCAGGCTCAAGCGCCGCGGCATCGGCGTCGTCTTCATCACCCACATGCTCGACGAAGCCTTCGAGGAAGCCGATCGCATCACCGTCCTGCGCGACGGACAGGTCCAGGGCACCCTGGACAAACCCGCATTCGACCGCACCGAGGTGGTGCGGATGATGGTGGGGCGCAGCGTCGAATACCAGCGGGTGCCGCCAGGGCGCGAACCCGGCCCGGCGCCGGTGCTCGAGGTCGACGACCTCACCCTGCTGCCCGCCGTCCGCAACATGTCCTTCTCCGCGCATCCGGGGGAGATCGTCGGCATCTACGGTCTCGTCGGAGCGGGACGCAGCGAGACGGCGATGATCGTCGGCGGGGTGGCCAAACGGCGGCGGCTGCGCGGCGGGACCGTCCGGCTGGCCGGGCGCCCGGTGCGGTTCCGCACCCCGCGCCACGCTCGCCGCGCCGGGATCGTCTACGTCACCGAGGACCGCAAGGCCTCCGGCTTCTTCGGGCACTTCTCCATCGCCGACAACATCTATTTCGGCCACCTGTGCAGCGCGGCGCGCCTGCCGCTGCTGGTGCGGCCGGGGGAGCGCAAGTCGGTGGCGCGCAGATTCGTCGAACGATTCCACGTGCGCACGCTGCAACCGGAGCGGGCGAAGCTCGAGGAACTCAGCGGAGGCAACCAGCAGAAGGTGGTACTGGCCAAGAGCCTGACCCGTACCCCGCTGGTGGCCATCATCGACGAACCGACCCGCGGCGTCGACCTCGGCACCATCACCGAGATCCACGCCATGATCCGCGCGCTGGCCGACGACGGCGTCGCGGTGGTGGTCATCTCCTCCTACCTGCCAGAGATCCGGGCGCTGTCCGACCGCATCCTGGTCGCCAAACAGGGCAGCATCGTCGCCGAGTTCGACCCCGACGAGGCCGACGACACCAGGCTGATGTTCGCCGCGGTGCACTGACCGGCCCGTTCGCCGCCGTGCCCGCCCGTGCGGCGGCGAACGGGGGAAGGATCCTTCCCAGGAAGAGGCTCGTCCTGTCGGTACCGGTCACCGGGTCGCAGAGTGGAGTCATCGAGACGACACGAGCGAGCAGAGGACAGCACATGGAGGACATCGAGTTCCGCAACGCCACCGTCACCCTGGCGGGCACCCTGTATCTGCCCGCGGAGTTCTCCGAGGACGACACCTACCCGGCTATCGTCGCCGTGCACCCTGGCGGCGGTGTCAAAGAGCAGACGGCGGGACTGTACGCGGAGGAACTCGCGGCCCAGGGCTTCGTCACCCTGGCCTTCGATGCCTCGCACCAGGGTGAGAGCGGCGGGCTGCCCCGGCACCTGGAGGACCCGGCGGCCCGCGTGGCCGACATCCGTGCCGCCGTCGACTACCTGTCCACCCTGCACTACGTGGACGCGGACCGGATCGGCGCGTTCGGTGTGTGCGCAGGCGGCGGGTACGCGATCAACGCGACCATGACCGACCGGCGGATCAAGGCTGTCGGCGCCGTCAGCCCGGTCGACATCGGCGCGACCTTCCGCAACGGCTGGGACGGCTGCGCGCCGGTCGAGACCCAGATCGCCACCCTGGACGCGGTGGCCGCGCAGCGGGCCGCCGAGGCCGCCGGTGGGAAGGTCGCCGAGATCAACTACGTCCCCGAGACCGTGGACGAGACCACTCCCGCCGACCTGGTCGAGGCGCACGACTACTACCGCACGCCACGCTGTCAGCACCCCAACTCCGACAACCGGATGCTGTTCACCGCGAGCGTGCCGCGCATCTTCGCCTTCGACGCCTTCGACCGCGCCGAGGAACTCCTCGACCGGCCGGTCCTGCTGGTCGCGGGCACCGCGGCGGGGTCGCTGTGGCAGGCCGAGAACCTGCACAAGCGACTGCCGGAGACCACCGCGCTGGTCCTCGTCGATGGCGCCGGCCACGTGGGTCTCTACGACAAGCGTGAATACGTCGATCAGGCGGTCGCCGCGCTGACACCGTTCTTCACCGAAAAGCTTTGACCGAAAACACGATTCGCGGGCGCGGCATCGCTGACGCGGTGCCGGGCCCGCGGCCTTGCCCGGGGCGGCAGCACCGCTGGTCTGCCGACGGGCCCGGCTGTCGCCGTTCGGAACATGAGATCCCGGTCGAAACGCAGGGAGGCCGGGGTTCACGACTGCGGTCAGCAACGTCGTCGTGATCACCCAGAAGGTTGAGTCGGGTCCGGTGTGCAGGGTCCCGGCCAGCCGCGGAGGCTTGCGGGCCGGTGGTCGTCGGCACGACAGCGGCCGGCAGACCGGCGAAGGCGAGCGCCGCCACCACGGTCCGGGCGTGATAGGTGCTGACCTGCTCGGTTCCCGCCAGGCTCCCGGGCGGGGCACACCGAAGACGGGAACGGGGACGACCTGCGGTCTTCGCGTGGTCAGTTGGGAATCGAAGCGGACTACAGGCTGTAGACGGCCGGGCGGTGATCGTAAGTGTTTGAACTCCTGAGCGGGTCAGGGGTCCGGTAGCTCCACAGAGTAGTAGGTCAGGTGCGGTCGGAGACCGGGTCTGACCTGCTTTCTGCCTTCTTACCTGCGCTTACCGCCCGTTTTGCTCCGGGCGGGACGGCCGCTTCGCCGTACGTGATCATGCGTTCCGCGCGGCGCGCTTTGAGGAAGGCGCCCAGGCGGTCATGGGCGTGTTCCTTCCTCGGGCTCGGAGCTCGGTATCCCGGACCCCGAGCCCGGTCGGCGCTCAGGACAGGACGACTGCCCGGGCGCCGTTCTCGCCTGCGCAATATTCGACCGCTTTGCCGATGTCGCCGAAGTCGAAGGTCTCGGTGACCAACTGGTCCAGCAAGAGCGCGCCCCGCTGATAGAGCTCGACGAGCTGGGGGATGTCGCGTTTGACGTGCGCCGAGCCGTACAGGCAACCCTTGACGGTCTTGCCGGACATGACGACGTTGTTGAAAACCTCGCTGACAGCGACGCCCGGTCCGGCGCCGACGAGGACGGCGGTGCCGCCGCGGCGGGCCATGGCGACGGCTTGATCGACGGTTTCCTGCCGACCCGCCACTTCGATCACCACATCGGCGCCGCGGCGCCCGGTGAGCTGCTGCACCTTCTTGACCACATCGGGTCCCGCGGTGAGGGTGTGTGTGGCGCCGAGTTCGTCGGCCAGTGCGAGCCGGTCGGTGTGGACATCGATGGCGATGATGGTGGTGGCGCCGGCGATCCGAGCGCCCTGGACGGCGTTGAGTCCGACGCCGCCGCAGCCGATGACCGCGACCGCGTCGCCCACCCGGACGCCGCCGGTCTTCACCGCGGCACCGAATCCGGTGAGCACACCGCAGCCGAGCAGTGCCGCCGAAGCGATGGGTACCCGGTCGGAGATCCGGATGGCCGCCCCGGCGGGGACGACGGTGCGCTGGGAGAAGGTGCCCAGTCCACAGAACTGGCGCACCGGTGTGCCGTCGAGGCTCATCCTGGTGCTGCCGTCGGGCAGGGTGTGGGCGCCGAGCATGGTGCGCGGCCGACCGCACAGGTGCTGTTCGGCACGCTGGCAGTAGTAGCAGGTGCCGCAGCTCGCCAGCCACGACAGCACCACGTGGTCGCCGACCGAGAGGTTCTCGACACCGGCGCCGACGGCGGTGACGACGCCCGCGCCCTCGTGCCCGAGTACCAACGGTAGCGGCGCGGGGAGTTTCCCGGAGAAGACGCCGACATCGGAATGACAGATGCCGGTCGCCTTCACATCGACGGTGACCTCACCGGGACCGGGGTCGGCGACGTCGAGGTCGGCGAGCCGTAGTGGCGCGCCTACGTGTTCGAACAGTGCTGCTCGTGTCATGGGTTCGTCTCCGTGGTTGTGGTCTGTCCGTAGGTGTCGCGCAGAACGTTCTTGAGGACCTTGCCGTTGGCGTTGCGGGGCAACTCGTCGACGAAGTAGAAGTGTTTGGGAACTTTGTATTTGGCCAGGCGTTCGCCCAGCCAGGACCGGAGCTCCGCCACGTCGATGGCGCTGCCCTGCGCGGCGACGATCAGCGCCGCGCCGACCTCGACGTAGCGATCGTCCGCGACCCCGATGACCGCGGCGTCGGCGATGTCGGCATGTCCGGTGAGCACCATCTCGATCTCGGCGGGGTAGACGTTCTCCCCACCGCTGCGGTACATGTCCTTGGCTCGTCCGGCGATGGTGAGGAAGCCGTCGGCGTCGACGCGGCCGAGGTCGCCGGAGTGGCACCAGCCGTCGACGAAGGTGGCGCGGTTGTCCTCGGGGCGGTTCCAATAGCCGATGCTCACCCCGCCGCTGCGGACGCAGATCTCGCCGACCTCGTCGATGTCGGTGGGTGAGCCGTCGGGGCGGATGACCTTGACCTCGGTCATCGCCTGGGGCGTGCCGATGCTGCTCTCGTGGCCGCGGGCGACATCGAATTCCAGGCTGGTGCTCACCGCGCCGCCTTCGGTGAGGCTATAGGACTGGACGAGTTCGACGCCGGGTAGCCGGTTGGCGAGTTCGTCGTAGACCCAGGGCATGACGATGTCACCGCCGGTGACGATGCGCCGTAGGGTCTGCGGCACCAGGTAGGTGATGTCTTCGCCGCTGCGCAGCAGCTCGAACAGCATGAACGGGTAGAGCAACATGTCGGTGGCGTTGTGCTGGTCGCCGACGCGGAGGAAGTTCTCGAGGGTGAAACTGCCCGACGGGAAGGCGATGGCGGTGCCGTGGGTGAGCAGGGCGGGAAGCAACAGGACCTCGAATCCGCCGGCGTGGAACAGCGGTCCGCTGGTCTGAGACACGGTGGAGCTGTCGATCCGCCAGCGCTGGGCCTGGATCGAGCCGATCCACAGGGCGTTGCCGTGCGAGAACAGGGCGCCCTTGGGGCGTCCGGTGGTCCCCGACGAATACATCAGCGACACCGGGTCTTCGGAGGAGACGACGGGAAAGCCGGTCGCGTCCGATTCCTCGGCGGCGAAGACCGACAGTGGCGTTGCTCCGTCGAGTGCTCCGGGCTCGCCGCGCACGACGTAGGTACCGGCGGTGACGCCGTCGCGGATGGCCGCCACGAGGGCGGCGAACTCGGCGTCGAGCACGAGCACCCCGGGGTCGGAGTCGTTGAGCGCGAACTGCAGTTCCGGTGCGGTGAGCCGCCAGTTGAGGCGTACCGCGATCGCGCCGACGCGCCCGATCGCCAGGTAGAGCGCGACGTAGTCGGTGGAGTTGCGCAGCAGCAGTCCGACCCGGTCGCCCTTGCGCACTCCCGCCTGCTGCAGGGCCCGTGCGTAGCGCAGTTCGGTGGCGCGCAGGTCGAGCCAGCTCAGTGCGGCTTCTCCGCCGAGTGCGACAGCGGGGCGGTGGGGGTCGACCGCGGGCATCTGGGCGGCGATCGCGTCGGTGATGAAGTTCAGGCTCAGCGCCATGGGGTGCTCCGGTGAGTGAGGCGGCAGTGACTCATTCGGTGTTCCTTGTCTGTCAGAGGATCGCTCCAGTGGCGCGAAGAGCATCGATGTCCGGTGGGTCGAAGCCCCAGTCGATGAGTGCGCGTGAGGTATTCGCTCCGGCGGGGACCGCGGGGCCCTGCACGGCACCGGGTGTCCGGCTGAATCTCGGCGCGGGGGCAGGCTGGAGGACCCCGTCCACCGGGACGAAACTGTGTCGTGCCCTGGCGTGTTCGTGTCGCAGGGCTTCGTCCAGGTCGAGGACCGGGGTGGTGCAGGCTTCGCGTCCGGCGAAGGCGGCTTCCCATTCCATGCGGGTTCGGGTGCCGAATACGGCCGCGAGCCTGGTACGCACCCGTGGCCATTGCGTGCGGTCCCATTGGATGTCGGCGAGTTCTGGTTCGAGCCCGAGCACATCGAGGAGTTCGGCGAAGAAGGCGGCCTCGATCGCGCCGACTGCCATCCAGCCGCCGTCTGCGGTCTCGTACACGGTGTAGAACGGGGCGCCACCGTCGAGCATGTTGGTTCCGCGCTCGAGTCCGTGCATCCCCACTTGTCGCTGTCCGTAGAAGACACCGCCCAGCAGGGCGATCCCGTCCACCATGGCGGCGTCGACCACCTGACCGCGGCCGCTGCCGCGCGCTTCCCACAGCGCCGCCAGCAAACCCATCGCCAGCATGAGTCCACCACCGGCGTAGTCGCCGAGCAGATTCAGCGGGATCGCCGGGGGGCCGCCCGCCGGACCCATGGCCGCCAGCAGACCGGACAGCGACAGGTAGTTCAGATCGTGGCCGGCGGTTCGGCTCAGTGGTCCGTCCTGTCCCCAACCCGTCGCTCGGCCATAGACCAAGCGAGGGTTGCGGGCCAGGCAGTCCTCGGGTCCGACGCCGAGGCGCTCGGTGACCCCGGGCCGGTTGCCCTCCAAGAGCGCATCTGCCCGTTCGACCAGACGCAGCACGGTGTCCACGCCGTCGGGATGTTTGAGATCCACGGCGACCGAGCGGCGCCCGCGATCGTTGACGAAGGCCGGTTGCCGTCCGTTGCTCGCGCCGAGGTCGGTGCGCAGAGCGCCCACGGCGCTGGGCCGGTCGATCCGCAGAACTTCGGCGCCGAGGTCGCTGAGCAGCATTCCGCACCACGGCCCCGGGCCGAGCCCGGCCAATTCGATGATCTTGAGGCCGTGTAGGGGGCCCTGCCTGGCTGCGGGCTCGGCATCGGTGGACGGTGTCATCGGTTCGCGGGTCACGGGTTCACGCCCCGATGAGGATCTGCTTGAGTTCGGTGAATCCCAGAATTCCCTCTGGTCCCGATTCGCGGCCCCAGCCGGAGGCGCCGACGCCGCCGAACGGCGCGCTCATCACGGGGCCGAACGAGTTGACCGCGACGGCGCCGGAGCGGATGCGACCCGCCACCTCGACACCGAGGGCGGTGTCGGCGGTGAACACCGCGCCCGACAGGCCGAAGGTTGTCGCGTTGGCCAGACGCACTGCATCGTCGAGATCGCGGTAGACCTGCACGGCCGTGACCGGCCCGAACACTTCTCGCTGCACGAGGTCGGAGTGTTCGCCGACACCGGTGAACAAGGTCGGTTCGTGGAACCATCCGCAGCTCAGATGGTCGGGCCGGCGACCGCCGGTGACCAGCCGCGCGCCATCGGCTTCGGCCGCGGCGACGAAATTCTCGGTGCGCCGCAGCGCCGCCTCGTTGATCAGCGGACCCAGATGGGTCTTCGGGTCGAGCGGGTCACCGATGGTCAACCGCTCCCAGCCGGAGCGGAGACTATCGATCACCTCGTCGTGGCGGCGCTCGGAGACGAGGATCCGCGACAGCGAGGCGCAGACCTGACCGGTGCCGTTGGTGGCGCCGGGCACGAGGGCCCGCAGTGTCCGGTCGAGGGGAGCGTCGTCGAGAATCAGCGCCGGCGACTTGCCGCCGAGTTCGAGCTGGGTTCGCGCGTAGCGTCCGTGGGTCGCGGCAAGGACGTCCTGCGCGGCGACGTGCCCGCCGGTGAGCGAGACCAGATCGACCCGAGGATCACGTGTCAGGGCCTGACCGACCTCGACCGGGCCGCACACGATGTTGACCACACCGGCGGGAAAGCCCGCCCGCAGTGCGCAGTCGGCGACCAGGGCCATCGTGAGATGGGATTCCGGCGCTGCCTTGATCACCACCGGACAGCCCGCCAGCAGCGCGGGAACGACCTTGGACGCGATCGTGACGACGGGGCCGTTGTAGGGCAGGATCGCCACCACCACCCCGACCGGTTCCCGCCGTAGCAGCACATCGCCCAGTTCGGACGAACGGCGGTCCTCGCGCAATATCGCCTCGGCACTGCCGACTGCCGAGCGCCACGCGGCGGTCGTGCCGAACCGGTGTAAAGCGCGGCCGTGTCGCAGCGGCATTCCTGCCTCGACTGCCCACACCACCTCCAGTTGCGGGGCGCGGGCGTCGAGGAGATCGAACCAGCGCGCGGTCGCCGCGATCCGCTCGGCGAGGCCGGTGCGTGCCCAGGTCTCGCGGGCCGCGTCGGCGGCATCGATGGCCGCGATACCGTCAGCAACCGACGGGTGCCGCACGACGGTGACCGGCAGGCCGGTGGAGGGCGACACGATGGTGTAGCGATCCCCGGTGGCGGGCCGCAAGGTTCCTCCGATCAGCACGTCGTCGGGGTGCGCGACGTCCACGCTGGAAATTTCCACGATTCCACCTTCTGCCGGTGTGACGGTCGGCGGAGAGCCGCGAACAGCTCTCTTCAACTAACCAGAAATTCTATAGTGGAGTAGATTATATATTATGCTGGACGGTGGCAAGCTGCCGCAGTGTAAGGTTCGGTGGAATCACCGCAGTGTGGGGATCGCCGCGACAGCGTGGGCGTACCCGGTCGGACAGGGAGGTTTGCTGTTGAGCGCGCCGCACGTAGGTACCGAGCGCATCGGTGCCGGCGAGCCCCGGACCAGGGCCATGCGCAAACGTGCCGAACGCGTCCGGCTGATCGAGCACACCGCGGCGCGGCTGTTCGCCGAAGGCGGCTATGAGGCAACCAACTTCGAGGCCATCGGTGCCGTCCTCGACATGCGTGGCTCCAGCCTCTACTACTACTTCCCCTCCAAAGAGGAACTCTTCCTCCGCTGCATGGAGCACGCGGCCGCCGAAGTGTTTCCCCGCTTGCGGGTCATCGCGGAATCGGCAGGCCCACCGCTCGACCGGCTCCGGCGGATGTTCCGCGAAGAAGCCGTCATCACCCTGGCCGAGTATCCGGAATTCGTTCCGCTCTTCCTCAAGGTCCAGGTGCCGATCCAGGCGCTCGAGCAGCGGCGCGACGAACTCCGGCGAGAGCAGACGTCGATCTTTCGTGCCGTGGTCGACGAACTCGCCACCGCGCCGGAGGTCATCTCCGCCGACCGCTTGCACATCACCCTGAACCTCGCCCTGGGTGGGTTGGCCCTCATCGGCGAATGGTTCGACGCCAGTAGCGGTCTCGGTGTCGAGGAATTCGCCGAGGAGGTGTCCGGGGCACTGGTCGGTATGTTCACCGCCGGATCCTGAGCGAGGTCGCGAGGCGGCGGCGATTCAGGAATCCGCCGCAGCCGGGGAAGCTCCCGGCACCGGCACCCCCACCGCGGCGTCGCCGACGCGGCGGACGCGCGACAGTGCCACCGCCGTGACCGCCGCGATGATCAACGGGACGATGACCGCGAGGTACATCGTGCGCGGGGTCAGCACACTCAGCGCATACCCCGCGACGATCGGCGACAGAATCGCCCCGGCGCGTCCGACGCCCATCATCGCCCCGTATCCCTTGGCTCGTGCGAGTACGGGGTAGACCGCTGTGGAGGTCGCGGTGTAGCCGGTCAGCGCGGCGTAGATCGCCGCGCCGAGCACGGTCGCCGTCGTCAGCGCGAGCGGCCCGCGCAGGGTCACCGCGAACACCGCGATCGCGACGGCCGCCACCAGCGAGGTCACCGCGGCTATGCGAGCGCCGGCGAACCTCAGTCCGACCGCGCCGAAAGCCGTACCGCCGATCACCGCACCGAGTCCGATCATGATGCCGGCCAGCGCGCCGCTGCCCGCGTCACCGCTGGCGTTCTTGATCAGCTGCGGTGTCCAGGTCCCCACGAAGTAGTAGGCGGCGGTCAGCATCGAATATCCTCCGGCCAGCAGCACCGTGCGTGTGCGCAGCGCGTGCCCGAGAAGCGAATTCGCGCGCGGGAGTACGATTTCGCGCTCTCGCGGCGCGGCAGCCCGGCGAGCGAGGAAGTCGGGGGACTCACGCAGGAAGACGGCAGTCACTACCAGCGACAACGCGCCGAGCGCGGCGCCGACCCAGAACATGCCCTGCCAGGCGCCACCGACCCAGGTGATGAGTCCCGCGCCGGCGAAGCCCGCCAGCATCGTGCCGACCGGATAGCCGATCATCACGATGCCGAGTGCGATGCTGCGGCGGTTTTCTGGGGCGCTCTCCTGGCCGATCACGACGATCACGACACTGATCATGCCGATGGCGATGCCGGTGACGAACCGTGTCACCAGCAAGGACTCGAAGTTCGTGGACAGCGCCGAGGCCGCGAGCCCGAGGGTGTTGACCGCGAGGCCGACCAGCAGGACCCGTCGACGGCCGTAGATGTCGGCGAACCGGGCAAGCCCTATCGCGCCGACCGCCATTCCTGCGAGCGCGGCGCTGACGAGGTAGCCCTTCTGCGCGTTCGAGGCGAAACCGTCCGGCAGGTGGGGCATCGCGAAGCCCATCACCAGCACGTCGTATCCGTCCAGCATGTTCAGGAACGCGCAGAACAGCACGACCGCGAATTGGCTACGTCGGTCGCGACCGGCGGTGACGGGGGTTGGGTGTGAACTCATCGGGTCTTCCTTGCTTTGCGGAGAATGCCGCGCGCTCCAGGTGAAGGCGGCGGGGCTGCCATGGGAGGGGAGTGGCGGTTCGGAACGGGATGCCGGATCGACGAGAGTTCGGACCAGAGGCTGTACCCGATACCAGCCTACGAGATTGTGCACGAAATATTGTCAATTTCGGCGAGAAGCTGGCGGCGACCCCCTCGACAGGGTCCGGCGTGGGCTCTCGGCAGTGAGCGTCTGTTCCGGTCGGGGCAGCGTGCTGGTCGTCCATGTTGTTGCAGGTAGAGGCAAAATCAACTCATCTGTTGAAAATCGATGAGCGCGAAGATAGTATGCGTTCAGCCTGTGACCCAGGACACAAGAGTGGTTTCGTGCTGGTGAACTGGCGCGATTGAAAATACACAATACATAATGCCTAGCGGTCCTTTCGGGTCGCCGGGGCATCCCTGGCAAGACATTGGAGTCCCCATGGCAACACCGAAGCCCGTCCGCCGCGTGTGGGCACTGGACGCACCGCAACTCACTGTCGACTGCGGCATTCTGATGCTCGGGTCCGGCGGTGTGCAGGAAACCATCCCGGCTCCGACGTTTCTCATAGAACACGACGAGGGACTGCTGATCTTCGACGCCGGTCTGGCCACCGTGGGCGCCGGTGACCCGGCCGTCGCTTACGGCGAGCTCGCCGCGGCGTTCCGGATCGACTTTCCCGAGGAGTACCGGCTCGACCGCCAGATCGAAGCCATCGGCTACACCACCCGCGATGTCCGCCGGGTCGTGTTGTCGCATATGCACTTCGACCACACCGGCGGACTCGATCTCTTCCCGCACGCGCAGGGCTTCATCGGCGCCGGTGAACTGCGTTACGCCAAGACGCCCTCGAACCTCGACGCGGCCTTCTTCCGGGAGGACGACATCGCGGCGGCGCAGAAGATTGCCTGGAACGAGGTTCCCGCAGGCTACGACCACGACCTCTTCGGTGACGGCAGCATCACCCTGCTCTCGCTGCACGGGCACACCCCCGGCACACTCGGTCTGAAACTGCGCATGCCCGACGACAGCACGCTCGTGCTCACCAGCGACGCGGCGCACAAGTGGGACAACGTCGACCTGACCATCGGCATGCCGTTCGATGTCGACCGGCCGAACAAGCACAGCTCCTTGCAGAAGATCAAACTACTGGCCAGCCAGCCCGGAACAACCGTCTGGATCAGCCACGATCCGACCGACTGGGCCGAGCTGCGCGCGGGCGGTGCGGAGATCACCAGCGCCACTTCGCTGCGCGGTCCCGCCGAACACGTGGTGACGGCGTGAAAACGCCGGCAGCAGTGATCAATGCGGGAAGCACCGAGCTCGAGCTGCGCGAGCTGGAGGTCGACGTGCCCGGCTTCGGCGAGGTCCGCGTCCGGTTCGTCGCTTCGGGCCTGTGCCAATCGGACTATCACTTCATCGACGGTGTCCTGGGCCCGCTGGTCGATGTGCATCACGAGACGAGATCCTGAAGCCGG
>NZ_BDBC01000068.1 GCF_001612785.1 Nocardia beijingensis NBRC 16342 | reverse complement strand
GACGGGCCGCCGCCGCGCCCGAGCCGCCCGCGAAGAAGTCGCACCGGCTGCGCTGGATCGTGCTCGCGCTTGCGCTCGTCGTCGCGGTCTGCGTCGGTCTCGTGGTCGGCTACAAGATGATCCGCAGCAACTACTACGTCGGGGCCGACGACGGTTCGGTGGTGATCCTGCGCGGGTTGCCCGGCTCGATCCTCGGCTACTCGATCCACGACGTGAACCTCGTCGGATGCGTGACCCGCAACGGTGAACTCACCTTGACCGAGCCCGGCGAGAACGTGCCGTCGGCGTGCAAGCCGTTGAAGGTGACCGATCTGAAGCAGACCGGCCGCGACCAGGTGGACAAGGGCTTGCCGCCCGGTTCGCTGGACAAGGCCAGGGATTCGATGACCTACCTCGCCCAGCGCGAACTGCTGCCGCCGTGCGCGGTCAAGGAATCGGCGCCGCAGCCGGGAGTCGTCCCGTCGCCGGCCGAGACCGCGGCGCCCGCGCCCAACGGCGCTCCGCCCGCTCCGGCCACCGGCGCGCCCGCACCCGCACCCGCGCCTGAGCAGGGCGACGCCAGGGGCACCGAGATCAAGACGCCGACGACGTCGACTCCCGCCGCGCCGACCAGCACATCGCCCGCCCCCCAGACCGCGGGGGAGAACTGCCGGGTGACGGACTGATGTCCGCGCCGGCACCGCCGTCGGCTGGGGCTTTTCCCAGTCCCCCTGGCGGCTTCGCTCCCGCGCCACCGCCGAGCACCAGACGCAACGTCGAACTGTTGCTGCTCGGGGCGGCGGCGGTGATCACCACCGTGTCCCTGTTCCTGGTCGAGGCCAGCCAGGAACAGTCGATCACCTTGGACATCGCCAAATACGGCTTGGCCTACCTGGCGTTGTTCGCGGTGGCGCACCTGGCCGTGCGGCGATTCGCTCCGTTCGCCGACCCGCTGCTGTTGCCGATCGTCGCGCTGCTCAACGGACTCGGTCTCGTGCTGATCCACCGGCTCGACCTGGCCGACCAGCAGACCGCCGCCTACAACTCGTGGGCGGCCCCTTCGCCCGACGCCAATCAGCAGATCCTGTGGACCGCGCTGGGCACGATCGTGTTCATCACACTGCTGATCGCACTGCGCGACTACCGCACCTTGGCCCGCTACAGCTACACCCTCGGCCTCATCGGCCTTGTCGCGCTGGCCATCCCCGCGCTGCTGCCGAGCGCGTTCTCCGAGACCAACGGCGCGAAGATCTGGATCCGGCTGCCCGGGTTCAGTGTCCAGCCGGGTGAGTTCGCGAAGATCCTGCTGATCATCTTCTTCGCCTCGGTGCTGGTGGCCAAGCGCGAGATCTTCACCGCCGCCGGGCGCCACGTGCTCGGCATGGAGTTCCCGCGCGGCCGCGACCTCGGCCCGATCCTCGCCGTCTGGGTCGTCTGCATCGGCGTGCTGGTGTTCGAGAAGGACCTCGGCACCTCGCTGCTGATCTTCAGCAC
The DNA here is from genome assembly GCF_001612785.1 of Nocardia beijingensis NBRC 16342. Lineage (GTDB taxonomy): Bacteria > Actinomycetota > Actinomycetes > Mycobacteriales > Mycobacteriaceae > Nocardia > Nocardia beijingensis. The sequence continues at coordinate 52,534 of NZ_BDBC01000068.1, read as the reverse complement.
GGTGCTGGTGATGCTCTACATCGCCACCGAACGGGTCGGCTGGCTGGTCATCGGCGGCGGACTGCTGGCGCTCGGCTTCGTCTTCGCCTATCAGCTGTTCGGCCACGTGCGGGTCAGGGTGGAGACCTGGCTGCACCCGTTCGACGACTACAACAACACCGGCTACCAGATCTCGCAGTCGCTGTTCGGCCTTGCCACCGGCGGTCTGGCCGGAACCGGCCTCGGCAGCGGCAGGCCCAACCAGGTGCCGTTCGCCAAGACCGACTTCATCGTCACCACGATCGGCGAGGAACTCGGGCTGATCGGGCTCGCCGCGGTGCTGATGCTGTTCCTGGTGTTCGTGGTGCGCGGGCTGCGCACCGCGCTCGCGGTGCGCGACAGCTTCGGCAAGCTGCTCGCGGCCGGTCTGTCGTTCACCATCGCGATCCAGCTGTTCGTCGTGGTGGGCGGGGTGACCAAGCTGATTCCGCTGACCGGTCTCACCACCCCGTTCATGTCCTACGGCGGGTCTTCGCTGCTGGCCAACTACGCGTTGCTGGCGTTGCTGATCAAGATCTCCGACGCCGCCCGCGCACCCGCCCCGGTGCGCAAGAAGGAACCGGCGCCGATCGCCGACGCGCAGACCGAACTGCTGCGGCGCGATGGCGGGCGACCCGAGGCGGGGCAGCTGACATGAACACTCCACTACGCCGAGTCGCGATCGCGGTGATGGTGATGGTCGTCGCGCTGCTGGCGAACGCCACCTACGTCCAGGTGATCAAGGCCGACGATCTGCGCTCCGATCCACGCAACTCCAGGGTGCTGCTGGACGAATACGCCCGTCAGCGCGGGCAGATCTCGGCCGGCGGCACCGTGCTGGCCAGCTCGGTCGCGACCGATGACCGCTACAAGTACCTGCGCACCTATCCGAGCGAGCCCGCGGCGTACGCGCCCGCCACCGGCTTCTACTCGATGCAGTACGGCAGCACCGGTTTGGAACGAGCCGAGGACTCGGTGCTCAACGGCTCCGACAGCCAGCTGTTCGGCAGCCGTCTCGTCGACTTGATCTCCGGCCGGGATCCGCGCGGCGGCAACGTGCTCACCACGCTCAATCCGGTGATGCAGCAGGTGGCTTACGACCAGATGACCAGCAAGGGCTACACCGGTTCGGTGGTAGCGATCGAGCCGAGCACCGGCAAGATCCTCACCATGGTCTCCACGCCGAGCTACGACCCGAACCTGCTGTCCGGGCACGACGGCGCGCGCGGCACCCAGGCGTGGGAAACCCTGAGCGCGGATCCGAACCACCCCATGTTGAATCGCGCCATCTCGCAGACCTATCCGCCCGGCTCGACGTTCAAAGTCGTGGTCACCGCCGCCGCGCTGGCCAACGGCGTCGCCACGCCCGACGACCAGTTCACCGCGGCGCCGAACATCACGCTGCCGGGCACCAGCACCACGCTGGAGAACTACAACGGCTCCACCTGTGGTCCCAACCCCACCGCTTCGCTGCTCGAGGCGTTCCGGCGCTCGTGCAACACCGCCTTCGCCGAACTCGGCGTCAAGGTGGGCGCCGCGAACCTCAAGGACGAGGCGGCCGCCTTCGGCGTCGGCCCGCACCGCGGCATCCCGATGCCGGTGGCGGAGAGCACCGTCGGCACCATCTCCGACGACGCCGCCTTGGCCCAGAGCAGCATCGGTCAGCGCGACGTCGCGCTGACCCCGCTGCAGAACGCGGTCGTCGCGGCGACCATCGCCAACGGCGGCGTCCGGATGGAGCCGTACCTGGTCGATCAGTTGCAGGGCCCGGACCTGAGCGAGCTGTCGAAGACCAAGCCGGTCTCGGTCGGCCAAGCCGTCAGCGCCGATGTAGCGTCGACCGTGACGAACATGATGATCGCGTCCGAGGGCAACACCGCTGGAGGTAACCGGACCCCTTATCAGATCGCGTCCAAGACCGGCACCGCGGAGCACGGGAGCAACCCGCGCAACACGCCGCCGCATGCTTGGTACATCGCGTTCGCCCCCGCGCAGAACCCGAAGATCGCCATCGCGGTGATCGTGGAGAACGGTGGGGACCGGGCGCTTGCCGCGACCGGTGGTTCGGTCGCCGCGCCGGTGGCTCGCGCGGTTCTCGACGCCGGTCTTCGAGGGGGCTGAACGATATGGATGTGCGAGTGAAGGTACGGGGACCTCGATGCTGAACAACGGTGCGATGATCGCCGACCGGTATCGGCTGCAGCGACTGATCGCGACCGGCGGCATGGGCCAGGTCTGGGAAGCGCTGGACACCAGGTTGGACCGCAGGGTCGCGGTCAAGGTGCTGAAATCGGAGTTCTCGGCCGACCCGACGTTCCGGCATCGATTCCGCACCGAGGCGAAGACCACCGCCCAGCTGAATCACCCCGGTATCGCGGGCATCTACGACTACGGCGAGACGATCGACCCGCAGGGCAGCGAAATCGCGTACCTGGTCATGGAGTTCGTCCAGGGCGAGCCGCTGAACACGGTGCTCAACCGTTTGGGCAGGCTGTCGGTCGCCCAGGGCCTCGACCTGCTCGAACAGACCGGGCGCGCGCTCGAGGTCGCGCACCGCGCCGGCGTGGTGCATCGCGACGTGAAGCCGGGCAACATCCTGGTGACCCCGACCGGGCAGGCGAAGATCACCGACTTCGGTATCGCCAAGGCGGTGGACGCCTCCCCGGTGACCAAGACCGGCATGGTGATGGGCACCGCGCAGTACATCGCGCCGGAACAGGCGGTCGGCGAGGACGCCACCGCGGCGAGCGACGTCTACTCGCTCGCCGTGGTCGGTTACGAAGTGCTGGCCGGACAGCGGCCGTTCACCGGCGACGGCGCGCTCACCGTCGCGATGAAGCACGTGCGCGAGACGCCGCCGCCGATGCCCGTCGATCTGCCCGGCAACGTGCGCGAACTCATCGAGATCACGATGGAGAAGGACCCGGCGCGCCGCTACGCCAGCGGCGGCGAGTTCGCCGACGCGGTCGCCGCGGTGCGGGCGGGCCGCCGTCCGCCGCCGCCGAGTGGCATGCACCCCGCCGCGCCCTTGACCGGCGCGACGCGCGTGCTCCCGCCCGGCCCGACCGCCGTGATCCCCTCGACGCCATCCGACTTCGACGGGGCGACGGTGCGCTACTCGACGCCCGCCGCGGGTGCGGTGGGCGCGGCGAATCGCGCGGGCACGATCGCGGCTCCGGCCACCGTGCTGAGCCGCGGCGCCGCCGATCAACCGCCCGCTGGCGGTAAGGGTCTCAGCACCACGCAGAAATGGCTGACCGGCCTCGGCATCGGCGCCGTATTGCTCGCCGCGCTCACCGCTTACCTGCTGTTCGGTGGCGACACCAACCCGGATTCCACGCCGACACCGACCGCGACGTTCGCGCCGAATACGAAGCCGGCTCCGCCGGTGGCCACCACGACCACCCCCAAGGCCGTACCCGCGCCGGTGGAAACCGAGACCTACGAACCGACCACCACCGAGCCGAAGACCACGACACCGGAACCGACGACGACCACCGCGCCGCCGACCACCACGGCACCGAGCACGACGAAGCCGACGACCACCGCGCCCACCGCCACCGCGACCCGCCCGCGCATCCCGACGCTCGACATACCATTCCCGGAGATTCCCGGTGCCCGGGGGCCTTCGGCCACGCGCAGCGGATCCGCCACTTCTTCGCAAGGACTGCCATGACGACCCCGAAGAACCTCTCGTCTCGCTACGAGCTGGGCGAGATCATCGGGTTCGGCGGCATGTCCGAGGTGCACAAGGCCCGCGACGTCCGGCTGAGCCGGGATGTGGCGATCAAGGTGCTGCGGGCGGACCTGGCCCGCGATCCCACGTTCTACCTGCGGTTCAAGCGCGAAGCGCAGAACGCGGCCGCGCTCAACCATCCAGCCATCGTCGCGGTGTACGACACCGGCGAGGCGGAGGTGGACGGCGGTCCGCTGCCGTACATCGTGATGGAGTACGTCGACGGCGACACGCTGCGCGACATCGTGCGCGGCAAGGGGCCGCTGCCGCCGCGGCGCGCGATGGAGATCATCGCCGACGTCTGCGCGGCCCTGGATTTCAGCCACAAGGCCGGGATCGTGCACCGCGACATGAAGCCCGCCAACATCATGATCAACCGCTCCGGCGCGGTGAAGGTGATGGACTTCGGCATCGCGCGCGCGATCGCCGACAGCTCCAATCCGATGACGCAGACGGCGGCGGTGATCGGCACCGCGCAGTACCTCTCGCCGGAACAGGCGCGCGGCGAGACGGTGGACGCCCGCTCGGACGTCTACTCCGTCGGCTGTGTGCTGTTCGAGATCCTCACCGGCGAGCCGCCTTTCACGGGTGACTCGCCGGTCGCCGTCGCCTACCAGCACGTCCGGGAAGACCCGCGACTGCCGTCGCACGTGTACTCGGGGGTGCCGCGCGAGCTGGACTCGGTCGTGCTCAAGGCGATGAGCAAGAACCCGGCCAACCGGTACCAGACCGCCGCCGAGATGCGCGCCGATCTGATCCGGGTGCTCGGCGGCCAGAAGCCGAGCGCCCCCATGGTGATGACCGACGAGGACCGCACCACCATGATGGGCGCGGACGAGCCACCGCCGCGCAACTACCGCACCGTCGAGCGGCACGACGACACCGCCGAGCAGGATCCGGCCGAGCCGAACGGCGGACGCCGGACCGCCTACATCGCGCTCGGCGCGGCCGCGGCCGTCGCCGTGGCTTTCGCCTTGTTCTGGGTGCTGCTCGGGCCTGGCAGCCGACCGGACCAGGTCGCCGTCCCCGACTTGTCCAACAAGTCCTCCCAGCAGGCGCAGGACGCGTTGCAGAAGCTCGGCTTCACGGTGGCGATCCAGCAGAAGCCGGACAGCAAGGTCGCCACCGGCAATGTGATCGCGACCCAGCCGTTGGGCGGCTCGCGGATCGACGAGGGAAGCACCGTCACGGTGCAGGTGTCCTCCGGGCCCGCCCAGGTGCAGGTGCCGAAACTCACGGGGTTGACCCAGGAGCAGGCCGAGCAGGTGCTGAATTCCAAGGGCCTGCGGATCAACCCGAACGTCGAGCGCAAACCGTCGAGCACCGCCGAAAAGGATCAGGTGATCGAGCAGAATCCGTCGCCGGGTTCGAAGGTCGACGTCGACTGGGAAGTCGTCGTCACGGTCGGCACCGGCCCGGAAGCGGTTCGCGTTCCCTACGTCGTCGGGCAGACGATCGACGTGGCCCAGCCGAACATCGAGGGCAACGGCTTCAAGGTCGTCGTGCAAGAGGTGCAGTCCTCGAAGCCGAAGGGCGAGGTGGTCGCCTCCAGCCCGGCCGGAGGCAGCAGCGCGGAGAAGGGCTCGACGGTCACCATCCAGGTATCGGCGGGCGACCTGAAGATGCCGTCGCTGGTCGGTCTCACCGTCTCGCAGGCGGTGGAGAAACTGCGGGCGGAGGGCTGGACCGGAAGCACCAGCCAGATCAGCCAGTCCCCGCAGGGAACCTTCGACGCGAGCAACGTCGGACGCATCCTCAGCCAACAGCCGTCCGCGGGCAGCTCGATCCAGAAGAACAGCGCCATCCTGGTCGGTGTGGGAGTGCTCGGCCCGCCGTGATCGGCGGTATCCAGAAAACGAGACCATCCGGTGTGAATTGCGGGAGAATGATGCTGCTCCATCCCAATCAGCGCAGCTGAGCACGAGGAGGTAGCTCATGACCACTGCCAGGGACATCATGAAACCGGGCGTTCAGTGGATCGGCAAGGACACGACCATCGAGCAAGCCGCACGCACCATGGCCGAGCTCAACGTCGGGTCGCTGATCGTCTCGGACGACAACGAGCGGATGTGCGGCATCGTCACCGACCGCGACATCGTGGTGAAGTGCATCGCCCAGGGCAAGAACCCCGCGAACTGCCGCGTCGAAGAACTGTGCGAAGCGACGCCGCGATGGGTCGATGCCAACGCCGACATCGAGGAAGTCCTCGATGAAATGGAGAGCAACCGGGTCAAGCGCATGCCGGTGATCGAGGACAAGCGGCTCGTCGGCATGATCAGCGAAGCGGACTTGGCCCGGCATCTCGACGACAACCAGCTCGGCGAGTTCGTGACCGCCGTCTACGGGCGTCCGTAGACTTCCCACCCGCGCGGAGAGCGGCGCCCGCCGCCCTCCCGGCCTCTTCTACGCACTTCGGCACGGCCCTCCGTGGTTACCCACAGTCCGGTCCGAGGTGCCATGTGAGCCGACGCCCGGCCGCGGGCGGCGAACCCGCCGTCCCCGGTGGGTCGCTCCGCTGTTGAGGGGACTCCCGCGTCAGGTCCGGTCGGCCTTCGGCAGATACCGCAGCACGGCGACATCGCCGACTTGCGCCACGCCCGCCAGTCGCATCCTGCGGTGTGGCGCGCCCGGGAAATCGGCCGGATCGAGGAAGCGTGGGGCCGCGACGTCACCCACCAGGATCGGGGCCACCGCGAGGTGCAGTTCGTCGGCCAGATCGGCGGCGAGGAACGCGGTATGGATGCGGGTGCCGCCCTCCACCATGAGACGGTCGATACCGCGGCGGCCCAGATCGTCCAACAGCGCGCCGAAGTCGAGTTCGGCGCCGAGATCCACCACCTCGGCGAGTCCGGCCAGCCGGGCGGTGAGTTTCGCCGCGCCGGCTGCCGTGGTGTAGACGAGCTTGCCGCCGCCGTGGTGCCAGAACCGCAACCCGGGATCCAGCTCGCCGCTCGCCGAGACCGTCACCTTCAACGGATGTTCCGGCTTGCCCGCGGCGAGCCGGGCCGCCCTGCGCTCGGCGCTGCCCACGAGCAGTCTCGGATTGTCGGTGCGGAGGGTATGCGCTCCGACCAGGATGGCGTCGGACTCCGCGCGGACCTGGTCGACCCGATCGAAGTCCGCCGCGTCGGATAAATGCAGCCGCTCGGGACTCGCGTCGTCGATGTACCCGTCGATGCTCATCGCGACCGACAGCAGCACATGCGGACGGGTCACTGCAGCACCAGCGCGGCGACCTCCGCCTCCAGCGTCCGCACCAAGCCCTCTGCGGGACGCTCACCGCATACGCCGAGCCAGTTCGCCAGCATCCGGTGCCCGCCCTGGGTGAGCACCGACTCCGGGTGGAACTGCACACCGTGGATGGGCAGGGTGCGGTGCCGCATGGCCATCACGATCCCGCTCTCGGTGCGTCCGAGCACCTCGATCTCCTCCGGCAGGGTGTCTTCGAGCACGGTGAGGGAGTGATACCGCGTGGCGGTGAACGGATCGGGCAGACCGGCCAGCACGCCGGCGCCGATGTGGAAGACGTCGCTCGTCTTCCCGTGCAGCAATTCGGGAGCCCTGGTGACGGTGGCGCCGAACGCCTCGCCGATCGCTTGGTGGCCGAGGCACACGCCGAGCAGTGGGACACTTGCCTCCGCGCACGCGCGCACCAACGGAATACTGGCGCCGGCACGGTCGGGCGTGCCTGGGCCGGGACTGATCAGGACGCCGTCGAAATCTCCGACCACCGCGCTGGTGTCGGCCAGATTCGGGTCGTCGTTACGCCAGACGACCGCTTCGACACCCAGTTGGCCGAGGTACTGCACCAGGTTGAAGACGAAGCTGTCGTAATTGTCGACGACCAGAACACGCATGGCATCGAGATTACGTGCCCGCCCGGCACCGCGTCGCATCCATTACCTGTTGGGATAGCCTAGAGACCACGACCTGCACGCCGAATACGAGGACGTCATGCCCAAGTCGAAGGTCCGTAAGAAGACCGACTACACGATCAACCCCGCCAGCCGGACCCCGGTGAAGGTGAAGGCCGGGCCGTCTCCGGTCTGGTATGTCGCCATCATGCTCGGGTTCATGCTCGCCGGGCTGGCCTGGCTGCTCGTCTACTACTTGGCGGCCGAGCAGATCAGCTGGATGAACGACCTCAACGCCTGGAACTTCCTGATCGGCTTCGGCCTGATGGTGGTCGGCCTGATCATGACGATGCGCTGGCGCTGAGCGGCGACATCGACCGGATTACAGACGTGTCATTCATGCACACCTGTGGATGAGCCTGTGGACAACTCGAGGAGCGATTGGGGAGTGCGGTGAGTTCGGAGTCCGCGGTACCCGGCCCGCCGGACCGCGACCAACCGAGCCTGGCCTGGACGACGCCCACCCCCGCGCTGGTCGCGGTCGCTCTGGGCGGCGTCGCGCTGGCCGTCGCGGCGCTTGTCAGCACCGAGGCGGCGAGCCGGCTGCTCGTAGGGTTGGCAGCCGCCGGGCTGCTCGCCCTCGCCGCGCTCGGATTCCGGCAACGCCCGCGACTGTCCGTGGTGCCCGGCGCGCAGCCACGCATGGTCGTCCGCACACTGACGGGACCGGACGAGTACACCCCGGAGCAGATCATCCGCGCCCGCGTCGTGAGCTACCGACGCCTGGGGCGCAAAATGCCGATGCTGGAACTCGACGTCCAGCGGGACGGCACGGACCGGCTGCTGATCTTCGGCCGCTGGGATCTGGGCGCCAATCCGGAGTTCGTCTATCAAGACGTGGTCGCCGCCATGCGGCTCACCCAGGACAAAACCCGCTGACCAGGCCGCGGCCGGGAAATTCGGCGGCCGACCGCGAATGTTTCACGTGAAGCGAATCCCACTGTCAGGCAGTGGAAGTGACCGCGCCCACGACCACCAGCCCGAGCGCGGCGATCGCGACAAGCGCCACCGCGACCCAGCCGACCGTCCGGGCCGCTTGCGGCGTGCGCACGCGCAGCCAAGCCGGCAGGAACAGGATGCCAAGGGTCGCCAGGGTGCCCGCGGCGAGGCCGCCGAGATGCCCCCAGAGCGAGATGCCGGGCAGCGACAGACTGATGAACACGTTGATGCCGATGATGATGAGCATCTGATTCGGGTTCTGCCGCAACCGGAGCAGGATGATCGTGATCGCACCGAACAGGCCGTACACCGCGCCGGACGCACCCGCCGTGAGGCTGTTCTGCGTCAACAACATGACCCCGGCGGACCCGCCGAGCAGCGAGACCAGATACACCGCCAGATAGCGCAACCGGCCGAGCACCAACTCGGCGTCCCGGCCCACCACGTACAGCGCGAACATGTTCAGCAACAGGTGGATCGGACCGTAGTGCAGGAACCCCGAACCGAGCACCCGCCACCATTCGCCATCCGCGACCGCCGGTGCGTACAGCACCCAGTCGAAGAACAGCGCGGAGCCGAGCTGATTGTCCATCAGGCTCTTGGCCTGGGCGGCGGTGATCGCGTAGATCACCACATTGATCGCGATCAGCGCGTAGGTCACGTAGGGCGCGGACGTCCGGGGAGCTGCCGCACCGGAGACCGTCCGCACCGGGGCGACGTCGCGCTGCTCCGCGCGCAGACAGTCGACGCAGTGCTGTCCGACGGCCGCGGGACGCAGACACTCCGCACAGGACGGCCGCCCGCACCGCGTGCAGGCCAGGCCGGTCGGACGATTCGGATGGCGGACGCACGTGGGTGCGGGCGGCTGGGGGTTCATAGTCTCATTCGATCGTGATCTTGGTGATGACGACGGGCTCCAGTGGCCGGTCGTTGCGATCGGTCCTGGTGGTCGCGATCGAGTCGACGACCTTCCTGGAATCCGGGTCGACCACTTCACCGAAGATCGTGTGCTTGCGGTTGAGGTGCGGCTGCGGACGGACGGTGATGAAGAACTGGGAGCCGTTCGTGCCCGGCCCCGCGTTGGCCATGGCCAACAGGTAGCCCCGGTCGAACCGCAGCTCCGGATGGAATTCGTCGCCGAATTCGTAGCCGGGGCCGCCGCGGCCGGTGCCGGTGGGATCGCCACCCTGAATCATGAAACCCGCCATCACGCGATGGAAGAGGGCGCCGTCGTAGAACGGGCCGCTGTTACCTCCGCTGGCGTTCGCGGTGGTGTACGGCGCCGAACCGTCGGCGAGACCCAGGAAGTTGCGGACGGTCTTTGGCGCGTGGTTACCGAAAAGCGCGAGCTTGATATCGCCGTGATTCGTGTGCAGCGTTGCCACGGATGTCTGATTCGGTGAGGTCACGCCGCCCATCGTGCCACGGTCGGCGCGGCGACCGCGGAACTGGGCCGGACGGCGCTGTGAGCTGGGCCTCCTGCGCGAATCGCAGGGCTGTGCCTAGAGTGGTCCCATGACCTCTGGGCGCCTGCCTGTCTCTTCGCGTTCACGTAATCGGCTTCTCCTCGCCGCCGCCGTCGCGCTCGCGGGTGGCGTGGCGTATCTGGTTCGCACCCGGCGGCCGCAACCGCCGGAACCAGCGCCCGCGCCGCCGCGCATCGGATACTCCCGCAACGGCTCCGCGCCGACCCCACTGGCGGAAGCCGGCGCGGAGACCGATCGCTGACTCGGGCGCAGCGGGATCAGCGACTGACCGTCTTCTTGTACTGACGCAACGCCAGCGGCACGAACACCACCATGATCACCACCACCCAGGCCAGCGAGGTGATCACCGGGTGCTGCAACGACCAGGCGTCGCGCGCCGGTGCGATCGGACTGGTGTTGCCGAACAGGTCACGTGTCGCCTGGGTCAGCGCGGACACCGGGTTCCATTCGGCGATCACCCGCAGCACCGTCGGCAGCTTCTCACTGGGGACGAACGTGTTGGCGATGAACGTGAGCGGGAAGATCACCATGAAGCTGGCGTTGTTGAACACCTCCGGCGCCCGCACCAGCAGCCCCACCACGGCCATGATCCAGGACACCGCGTAGGCGAACAGCAGCAACAGGACGTAAGCCAGCACCGCGTCCAGGAACGATCCGCGGATGCGCCAGCCGACGAGCAGGCCGGTCAGCGACATGACCGTCAGGCTGACCACGTTGATCACCACATCGCTGATCGTCCGGCCGACCAGCACCGCCGACGAGGCCATCGGCAGCGAGCGGAATCGGTCGATGATGCCCTTCTGCATGTCCTCGGCCAGCCCTGCACCGGTGAAGGTGGCGCCGAACACCACGGTCTGCGCGAAAATGCCCGCGATGAGGAACTCGCGGTAACCGCCGGAGAGGCCGGGCACGTCGATCGCCGCGCCGAAGACGTAGGCGAACAGCAGCACGAACATGATCGGCGAGAGTGTGGAGAAGATCAGGACGTCGGGTACCCGCTTGATCTTGATGACGTTGCGTTTCGCGATGGTCACACTGTCGCTGACCACTATGGACAGTCGGGCGCCCAGCGCGGGCCTGGCCGGTGCCGTCGCGGTCATCGGATCGTTCCTTCCGTAGCTTCCAGCTTGTCGTTCGCCGGTTCGTTGCCCGCGATCGTCTCCGCTTCATGACCGGTGAGGGTGAGGAAGACGTCGTCCAGCGACGGGCGGCGCAGGCCGACATCGTGGATCCGCACGCTGTGCTCCGCCAGCCGGCCGACCGCCTCCACCAGCGCCTGCGATCCGTCGGAGACCGGGACGATGATCCGGCGCAACGCCGGTTCCAGATGGATCTCCCCGTCGGCCAGGCTCTTCAGCGCGGCCTCGGCCGTCGCGAGATTCTCCACGCGATCGACCGTCAGCTCGATACGGTCGCCGCCGACCATGGTCTTGAGTTCGTCGGCGGTGCCCTCGGCGATCACCTTGCCGTGGTCGATCACCGCGATCGAATCGGCCAGCCGATCCGCTTCCTCCATGTACTGCGTGGTGAGCAGCAGCGTGGTCCCGCCTGCGACCAGTTCTTCGATGACGTCCCAAAGATCGAGGCGCGCACGCGGATCCAGCCCGGTGGTCGGCTCGTCGAGGAACAGCACGGGAGGGTTCGCGACCAACGCGCCCGCCAGGTCGAGACGACGGCGCATACCGCCGGAATAGCCCTTGACCGGCCGGTCGGCGGCGTCGGTGAGCCGAAACCGTTCGAGTAATTCGCGCGCGCGTTCCTTACTCCGCTGCACGCCCATGTGATACAGACGCCCCACCATTTCCAAATTCTCGAAACCGGTGAGGTATTCGTCGACCGCGGCATACTGCCCCGATGCCCCGATGCGGGAACGCAACGTCTGTGGATCGCGCAGCACATCGATTCCCGCGACCGTCGCGTGCCCGGCATCCGGCGTCAGCAGGGTGGTGAGGACGCGGACGGTGGTGGTCTTGCCTGCGCCGTTGGGTCCGAGCAGTGCGGTGACGGTCCCTTCCTCGACCCGCAGATCCAGTCCGTCGAGGGCCACCAGCTGGCCGTAGCGCTTGACCAGACCCTCGGCGACTATTGCGTCGGGCATGATTCTCCTGAGGTAGACGAGTTCGATGCGCATCGGTGCGACGCCGCGAGATCCTGGCGCCGATCAATTCGCTGGATCGGGTGACCGGCCGATACCCGAGACAGTATTGTCCCGGCCGCCGACGATTTCATCCGATTTCTTTTCCGGGTATCCGGCTGCCACCGGCGGGCGACCCGTGCGACGCGAGAAGGCCGCATTCCGATCCAGTGGTGCTCGGGGGTACCGGATCGGAATGCGACCGGTTCGATGGTCCCCCGTGCACGGGTATCGGAGCGCGCGTAGCGGGCTACCCGAATCGCCGGCAGCCCGTACTCGGATGGCGGACACGCGCACGCGCGCCGGCGCGACGAGCGGGGGCGCGCCGCGCGAACAGTCCAGTCGATGACCACGAACACATGTTCGCATCGGGGTCCGACAGGTTCGGCCGATGCGCGCGGGCGCCGCCGCGCCCAGAACGACCGACACGCCCGGAGTTGTCATAGTTTTCTCCGGTGCGGCGACCGGTCGGCATGTTGCGCGCAACGCCTCGCCTCAGCAGGTCCTACCGCTGCGCATACGTGGAAAGGCTTGCCTTACAACGATTTTGGCAAACAACAAGCCAACTGCCCGGAGCGGCGCGGGCGACCGCCGGGCCGGTGACAACTGCGACGTGGTGTCGGGAAAGTAAGCCAACCCGAAAAAACTTGGAACCCGGCCGTCCCCACGCACACACAAACGCACATCATCGAGTAGCATCGTTCACGTCGGCCCCTCCCCCCCGGGCCGACCCTACGCGGGCCTCGGCTAACTCCCCCCCTTCGCCGAGGCCCGCTCCCCATTTTCGGCCCAGCTCAGGCGCCTGTTCCCGCTTCGTCGCCGCCCGGTTCCACCACCCGCCACGCGGCGGTGAGCCGCTGCGCGCGCACGCGCCCAGCGGTCGCCAGCAGTGGCCGGTCCCGCTCCCACCGCTGCCGCGTCACCGGGTCGGCGGACTGCCACAAGGGCTCGATCTCGGCCAGCACGGCGCCGAACGCATCGAAGACGCCGCCGAGGGCGATGTGCACCCCGGCCGCGCCCGGCGCATCGATATCGAGGCCGCGCACGGCGGCCACCAGTGTCAACAGCCGTTGCCGGCTCGCGCGCGGCCAATCCGACACCCGGGCCACCCGCACCAGCCAGCCGAGCGTGGCGGCCAGCACGTGGATGTCCTCGATCGTCCGGAACGGCTTGAGGTAGTCCAGATATCCGTCACCCGGAAGCAGCGACGCCGGCACGCCGGTCAGTGTTACCGAGGCGTGCGGAACCTCGGGCGCGAACGACAGCGCGGGATGATCGGTCAGGCGCACGCCCGCCTCGTTCGTCTCGACCATGCAGGCGCGCAACCGATTCCGGCCGTCCGGCGCCGTGCCCGCACTGGCGATCACGACCAATCGCCGTGCGTAGGAGCCCATGGTCGCGAACGACTTCGTGCCGTCGAGCACCCAAGCGCCGTCCCGCTCGGTGAGCGTGGTGCGAATCGCGGCGGGGTGACCGCCACCCTCCTCGGTCGCGCACATCGCGACCAGCTCGTCTTCCGGCAGGTCGGGAACTAGCGTCCGCAACGCCTCCTGATAGCCGGACAGGAAGGCGAATCCGAGCCGGTCGGCGCCGAATCCGCCCGCGATCGCCACCTCCACCGGCTGCTCGAATCGTTTCGCGGCCACTCGATGTCGCGTCCACGCCGCGGCGACATCGTCGAGCGGCGCCGCTGCCACCGGCTCGGTCAGCAGGAAGTCGAGCAGAGTATCCACCTCTGCACGGTAACCGAGCAGCGACTCGCTCGGGAGTGCGCTCGCCCGCATGCCACGGAAGGCCGACCGGCGTCATCGTGCCGGCCAGGTGGGACGGCGCTTCGGCTGACGCGTCGAACCATATGCAGGCCGACTCGTCCCGAAGCGGCGGCGTTCGCTGGGCAACGGTCGGCGCTGCGTGGGCGGATTCCGTCGACGAGCCTGCTTGACTGAACCGTCGCCCCGTACCGGAAGGAGTTCGACCCGTGCCGGAACCGGAAGAAAGTCGCAAAAAGGCACTCTTCGACTCCGAAGCCAGACTGTCCTGGGTACTGGCGGCGCTCGCCGGGCTTATCGGTGCGGCGGCGTTCATGCATACGGCCGGCTATTTCGTCACCTTCATGACGGGCAACACCGAACGGGCCGTGCTCGGGTACTTCCACGACGAAACGGATATGGGGTTGGCGGCCGCTGCGTTGCTGATGTCGTTCCTGTCCGGTGTGGTGGTGGCGTCATGGTGCCGCAGACGCTATTGGTCGGGGCATCCGCACGGACCGACCCTGCTGACCACCGTCTGCCTGGCGCTGGCCTCGATCATCGACGTGCTCGAATACCAGACCTCGAGTAGACCGATCGGTCTGCTGCCGATCTTGTTCGTCGCCTTCGGCGTCGGCGCGCTCAACACGTCGTTCGTGCGCAACGGTGAAGTGTCGGTGCCGCTCAGTTATGTCACCGGGACGCTGGTCAAACTGGGCCAAGGCGTCGAACGCCATCTCAGCGGGGGCGACTACGCGGACTGGCTCGGATACTTCCTGCTCTACGCCAGTTTTTCGCTCGGCGCACTGCTCGGCGGACTGCTGAGCCTGGTGGTCGCGGGCTGGGCCATGCTGATCACCGCCACCGTCGTGTGCCTGCTCGTCACCGGCTTCACCTACCTGCACCTGGATCGGCACGGTCCCCTCAGCCGGTAAGCCGGCGCGGGGCGTCGGCCCGGCGTCGCGACTACCGTGGCCGCGTGCAGAACATCGAAGACGAAGCCGCCGCCTTCGCCGCGCTCGTCATGCAACATCTGACCACGCTGGACGAAACGGATGCCGAATACGATCCGGACCAATTCGCGATACGAATCGGCGATCTCTTTCTCGATCTGCACAACATCTTCCGCGAGACCCGTGAACTCGATCTCGCCGAGCGCGAAGCCCGGATCGCGCAGCACTGCGGTGCCTTGCGTGAGCTACGCGCCCCAGCGCCGGACTGGCCGGCGGTGCGGTCCATGCTGCGACCATTGTTGCGTCCCAACAGCTTCGGCGTGGGTGTCGAGCCGGAGTCGCGGCCGATCGCGCGCTCGGCTTTCCCATTCGTGGACGAGATGGTCGCCATCGATATGCCCCAGACCCGATCCATCGTCACCTACGCGTCTTTGCGCGAGTGGGGCGTGAGTTCCGAAGAGGTATTCACCGCCGCGCGCGAGAATCTCGGCGCGATAGTCGCTTTCACCGATATCGAGGAAGACAGCGTCCTGCAATTCGTCGACGACGGCGACGGCTACTGCACCTCATGGCCGCTGTTCCCCGGCTGGCTCGCCGGTTCCGGCCTCGGCACCCGGGCGCCCGTCGCGTTCATGCCCGATGTGGACACGCTCATCATCGCGACCGGCGCCGACGATCTCGAGCCGATCTTCGAGGTGGTGGAACAGCAGTACCGCGACGCGTCCCGCCCGATCTCGCCACAGGGGTACACCGTGGACGACAGCGGCGCGATCATCCCGCTCGATCGTTCGCCCGCGCACCGCCACCTGCCCGCCGTGCAGCGCGCCCGATGTGGCCTTGCGGTCACCGAATACGAGGCGCAGGCGCAGCTTCTCAACGAGATCGTCGAACGCGATCTGGAGTTCACGCCCTATGACCTCGAACCCGCCTACGTCGGTTCGGTCATGTACGGCCATGGCGACAACGGTCCCTTCACGATCACCGTCTGGGGGGAGGGTGTCGAATACCTGCTCCCGGAAGCCGATTACGTCGCCTTCTGCCGCGACGACCGAGGTGAGCTGGAGCGTCTCTTCGAAGTCCCGTTCGATGCTGTCGTGGGACTGACCGGCCTCACTCCGGTCCAGGATCTCTCGCCTCGCCGCTACGAGATTCGCCACTGGCCGGATGCCGAGACGCTGGCCGCGTTGGAAGCGGCGGCGGTCTCTCCCTGACCGGCGATGGGCGGTGCGGCCGCACCGGAGAGAGTCAGAATCGGCGGGCTCCTGTCACCGGCATCGAGGAGAGGGGGGAAGTGGTCACGCCCGTCCCGTATGTCGATGCGTGGATGACTTTGCCGTCGCCTGCGTAGAGGGCGGAGTGGCTTCCGCCGTAGAACGACACCATATCGCCGGGGCGCAGTTCGTCGAGCGGTACCGGCGTTCCCACGGCGAGCTGGTCGTAGCTCGTGCGGGGCAGTTCGACGCCGGCCTGCTCGTAGGACCACTGCACCAGTCCGGAGCAATCGAAGGAGTCGGGGCCGACGGCGCCGTAGCTGTACTCGGAACCGATCTTGGTCCGGGCCGCGTCGACTGCCATCTCACCGGCGGACCTCTGCGGTATCACGGCCGCGGGCGGGGTGGGCGCCCTGGGCATGATCTGCGGAATGTCGCCGAGGAAGGGGATCTCGATCTCCGGGAGCACGCCGATCAGCGGGAGCTCGATCGCAGGCACGATCGTCGGCATCGGCAGTTCGATCACCGGGATGTGCACCGATACCGGGGACTCGATGGCCGGGCCGAGAGTCGCGGGGGCGATCTCCATCCGGGGGACCGGTGCGGCGGCGATGTTCTCGAATTCCGAGAATCCCGCGGCCACCGGCGATTCGTCGACAGGAAGTATCGCGTTGTTTCGGAGCAGTTTTTCCGGCGATCCGGGAAGTGGAATATCGCCGGAAATCTCGAACGTTCCCACGCCGGGGATGGTCACCGGCTGGGCCGATGCCTCCCCCGCGTTGCACAGCACGCCGATGAGTGCGGCCGCCCCGGTGGCGAGTGCCCAGAGCACAGCACGTCGCAGGTAGCGGAGATATCGGTCGTCGGTCGATGATGCCATGATGCGGTCCTCCGATGCTCATATCGCCGGCCTCCGGCGGAGCCATACGACGCGCCGTGCCCGGCGCGACCGACTTCACCAAAGACCTCGAATTGATTCGAAAACCATCACGGTGCTTCGTCAGTCCAGCGGATCCGATCCGAGTGTTCACCTTTCGGCATAGCTTGCATCACGTAAAGCACAACACACCTTTATTTCCATAACGAAACAATAACTCGTTCCGGCGTGTGGAAGTTCATTCATAATTTCCGCTTCCAATTCGTTTCCCGATACGCGAAGGGCCCCGCAGGGAAAACGGGGCCCATCGGCGAATCAGTTTTTCACGCGGTGATCTGTTCCTCGATCTGTTCGGCGATCGTCCTGAGCTTGGCCGCGAATTCGCGGGCCGCGCGTGGGTCGTCACTGGATCCTTTGACCACGCGCTTGGTCAGCGCCGCGAGCCGGGACTCCATGGCGGTGAAGATGTCGGCCGCACGATCGATCCCCTCGCCCGGCAGTTCGCCGCGCAGCCACGCCCGGAGGCGCTCGACCACCACCTCTTCGTCATAGCGTTCGGGCAGCAGAGCCACCGCTTGCCGGAGTCTTCCCGCGGTGACCTTCGCGTCGGCGCTCGCCGCAACGGTGGTGTAGACGGTGATCGCCGCCTCTTCGCCGTATTCGGCCGCCACCGGCAGCAGCTCGCGCACCTGCCCTTCGTTGATCGCCGGCGCGATCGGATGCAGCCGCGCGGCCAGCGGCCAAGCTCGAATCAGCTTGTGCGCGTATGACCGCTGCATATCCCACCGCTGTTCCACGTAGTCGTCGAAGGTGTCGTGGCTGTCCCGGTAGAGCCGGCCGTCCCGCACGATCTGCAGTGCGCGCCCCGCCGCCCAGAACGCGATGCGCAGCGTGTCGATCGACGACTCGCACGCGGTCAGCTGCGCTCGTTCCCGATCGCTCAGCGGTCCGTCACCGGCATCGGGCACCGGCATGGTCAAGACATTCGGGCTCACCGGCCTCGCCCGCCGCCATTCGGCATCGCGCAGCGGGGACACCGGTGGCGTGTGCTCGGCGCCGTCGGATAGCGGATTGGCCCCGCCGATCGAACCCTTCCTGCGTTGCGGAGGCATCAGGCGGGCACCTCCATGAGGACGCGATACGCGCTCAACAACTCGTCGCCCACCTTGCGATACTCGCCCAGATCCTCGATCGGATTCTCGGCGCCCTCCCCCACTTCCCCGTCGGCTGCCTCCCGGTACCATTTCCAGGCGCTCAAGTAGGAATCGAATACGTCGTAGCCCGCGCTTTCCAGATGTCCCCGCTGCGCGCGGTATTCGGTCGAGACGTTGACCCCTTTCTTCATGATCACCGGAACTTTGGTCATCAGCACCCGCACCCGGATTTCCCGGTCGGAATCGGCCGCGGCCTCCTCGGCGGCTTTGAATGTGCTGGGCACGCGTTTGACCTCCGACGGGCTCACGCTCGTCAACAACAACAGCTCGTCACTCTCCGGAACAGCGGCCTTGAAGATGTCGGCCGACTCACCCCCGGCGTCCACGATGATGACGTCGAAATCGGCGGCATGGTCGGTGATGCAGTCGCCGACATGCCGCGAGGGGAACGCGACCAGCTGGAACGGCACGTCGATTCCCCCCTTGACCAGCCGCCGGTACCAGGAATATCCGGTCTGGCTGAGCGGGTCGGCATCGATCACGAGCACCCGCGATTCGTGTACCGAAGCGAAGTAGCTCGCCAAGAAGAACGCTGATGTCGTTTTGCCGACACCGCCCTTGAGATTTCCCAGCGTGATGACCAGGGGTTCGGGCAATTCGAGTGGCGCAACAGAATTCGTCATAGACGTTCCTCCGAGGGTGAGGAGTGCATTACTGTGCGGGGCACAGTCTGGCACAGTATCGGCGAATATCGTCTGATTGCGGCGCCTTGTCCCGGTTGTGCCGCTTCGGCTCTGTGTCCAATTGGACACAAAGATCCGGCTATGCAGTGGAGCCTAGGGGAATCGAACCCCTAACCCCTGCCTTGCAAAGGCAGTGCTCTGCCAATTGAGCTAAGGCCCCTCCAGGTATCAGCGGGTGGTCACCTCGTGCCACATGTCCGCGTCGCTGCGCCGGCGCAGCTTCGAGATGCCGAAGAGAACCAGAACCACGACACCGGCGGTGAGAAGAAGTTTCATGGTTTCCACCCTACTGCGGTGTCCGAAGCCCGCCCAGAACGGCTCGACCGACTCGCACCGCGCGCTCGCCGCGATATCGAGGCCGCCGCTCGCACCGGCCGGTTCCGGAGCCGGGACCCCGAACTGGCCATGACGATCGTGACGGGCGCCGTGCTGCGCCTCGGCCAGCTACTTCCACGACCACCCCGACCGCGACGAGGCGGCCGCCACCGATCAGGTCACCGAGGACCTGCTGCGGATGTTCGGCGTCCCCGACGACGAGATGCGCGACATCTTGTCGCTTCCGCTGCCCTCCCTCGATGACGTGCGGAAAGGCGCCGACGCGGCCCGACGCGGTCGTGCCGCCGACTGCGCTCCCCTTGACGCGACAACCTGCCGTTTTGACCATGTCAGCGGCGAGAAGGTACCGTTTTCAGGCGTCTGTACGCACGGGGCCTTAGCTCAATTGGCAGAGCACTGCCTTTGCAAGGCAGGGGTTAGGGGTTCGATTCCCCTAGGCTCCACGTCCGAGGCTCATGCTCACGAAGAGCATGAGCCTTTCTCTTTGTGGTCGGTGGATCAGTTGTCCGGAGGGAACTGACCGTTCGCCTGCACGGTGGTGCCGGTCAGGGTGAACGTGACGACGCTCGGTCCGCCCTGTGGGCAGCACAGCGGGTCACTCTTCTCCGGCCAGCGGTACTGCACCGAGACGGTGTCGCGGGTCTTGCCCAGAACTGTCGTGTACGCATACGGCCGCGCGCTCGCGGTCCCCAGATACTTCCCGCCGGTGAAGAACAGAACATGTGTGCCGGGGTGGATTCCCGGCCATTCCACCGTCATCCACGACAGCACCCCGGAACATCCCGCCACGATCGGATCCTCGCTCGCCCCTTGAACCGTCCAAGACCCGCCGGGGGGCGCTGCCAATGTGGCGATCGAGGACGCCGCGAGCGCCGAGTTCGCGTCGAAGCACAGGCCGTGGCCACTTCCTTCCGGTGGCTGCTCCGTGACGGGAGAGGAGATCGTCGCCGCGGGTGTACCGGGAGCCGCTGTGGCTCCGGAAGCCCGTTCCGGCGTCGTCGCCGGATCGCCGATCCCCGGGGTCCGCGTGACCGCTGGACTCGCCGGTGATGCGGTGGCCGTACGCCCCGCCGACGTCTCAGGCCCGGCCGATGTGCCCGAGTCGGTCCCGCACGCGGCAGTCGCGATCACAGCGGTCGCCGCAAGCGACGCCACAGCCGATAGTTTGACGTTCATCGCGCACCCCTCGAAAGTCGTTGCACAGCTGACGCTTTCGGCGTTCAGTCTTGCCAGCGATCCTCGGCACGCCGCAACCGGCGCGCTACGGCATCGCAGCCCTTACGAATGTCCTTGTCGGCCAACTGTTGTCAGAGATGTCGAGCCGCCTGCCACGGGCGTTACAGCGACGCACACAGCGGAGTTCGAGCTCACCTGGCGAACGACGCAGCGACGTAGCTGTATAACACCGCGGTAACGGCAGGCGCGGAGCCGACGATGGTCTTGGTGGTACGCCACAGCGGACCGAAAACTCAAGCTAGAAAGGCGGATTCGACATGACTCGAATCACTCGGCTCACCATGGGCGCTCTGTTGAGCGTGGCTGTGCTGGCACCCGCTGCGACCGCGCAGGCCGAGATTCCGCAACCCGCCCCCGCTGTCTCGGCGGTGGCCGGCGACAGCGGATCGGCCAGCGGTTCGGGAAGCATCCTGTGCACCATCATCAAACTGATGCTCATGAACCAGGGCCCCCAGTTCTGCCAGTAGTCCACACGGCCGTGTCCGAGATATCGACGACCGGCCGACGTGGAGCGCAGGGCACCGGCGATTGCCGGGCGACGGTGCCCCTGGCTTTGCGACGCTCATCCCGCGCTCGCCCTGTGGTGCTTCATCAGCCAATCGGCGTAGCTGTCTTCACCCACCAGCGCCACCGCCAGTTCGGCACCGACGAGCGAGCGGAAGGTATGGTCTCCGCGCCAAAAGACGCGCCGCGTCGAAAGCGGTAGGCGACGACGCGATGATGACGGGGGATCGGGTAAGGGAATGTGCCTGAACTGGCACCAGAGGTGGGCCTAGGAGGACTTGAACCTCCGACCTCTTCGTTATCAGCGAAGCGCTCTAACCGCCTGAGCTATAGGCCCGTAGTTCGCGTTGTTCGCGGTGAACAACAACGTGTAGAGACTACACAACACCTATCGATGGAACCAAAACGGCTGGTAGGAGCCTTACCGGGCTCGGTTGGCGGCGGTGGAGCGCCGCTGTCCCGCGCTCCCGGGGAGGGTTGCTCAGCCTCGTCGTACCGACAGAAACGGCCGGTACCCAGCCCATTGGGCGAGTACCGACCGTTCGCAGTGCTGTGGGGTCTAGTCCGGGTCGGCCAGGGTGACCTGGATGCCGCCGACGAGGTCGCAGCACTGGTTGTAGATGAAGGTGCCCACGGTGCCGAGCGCGGTGAACAGCACGACGTTGATCAAGCCGATCACGCCCGCGTACCCGAACACGGTGCCTGCGTCGATCAGGCCGACCGAGCCGCTGTCCTGGGACACCATGTCGGTGAACGTGTTGTTCAGCCGCTCCCACACGCCCATGCCCTCGAGCACGATGTACAGCAGGCCGACCGCGAGCATCCACACGAAGAACATCGCCACGCTGATGACCAGCGAGATCTTCAGCGTCGACCACGGATCGATGCGGCGGATCTGCACGGTGGCCCGCAGCGGCTCCCCGGAGGCGACAGCGGCGACCGCCACCGGAACCGCGGGCGAAACCGGCCCGGACTGGGGGCCCGCCGCTTCGGCCTGTGGCAGCGGATGCCGGATCTCGGACAGGTCCGGCATGTCCTTGATCAGTTCCGGCCGGGCGATGCTACGGGTGGGGCCGTCGATGCCGACGGACTTCACCATCGCCGCTTCCTTGCGCGCCGCCTTGGCCGCCAGGTCGGCGGTGGTACGCGCGTTGGACGTGCTGCCGCCGAGGCCGACGCCCGCACCACCGGAGGAGTTCGGGCGGCCGGTGACCGGGGCCTGCCCCGGCCGGTACAGGTTGGACTGCGGCTCCCGCTGCGGCAGCTGCGCCCACCCGTCCTGATACTGCGACTGCTGTCCGCCGTTGGCGGCGCCCACCGGCTGCTTGTCCTCGCTCTCGGGCGCGGACTGCGGGGCCGGGTTGGGGATCCGCGTCGTCTTCTGGTCGAAGCGATTCTGGCCGTCACCCCCGGGAGCCTGGTCCGGCGCTCCCTGCTGCGGCGCGAAATCACCCTTTTGATCGCGGATCTCGTGCGGTTGCGCGTTCGGCTGGTTGCCGCCGGGCTGGTTGACCGGCTGTCCACCCGGATGCCCGCCGGACTGCGGCCCGTTCGGCTGGCCCTGCGGTCCACCGGGCTGCGGTCCACCAGGGTGGCCGCCACCGGGGTGACCGCCCGGCTGACCGCCACTGGGCTGGCCCTGACCGTTCTCGGCCGAGGCGACCGGCCGTGGGATCGGCCGCGGCGGGATCGGTGACGGTGCGATCCGCTCGGTCACACCGTTCGTCTGGTGCCGCTCGTCATTCGGCTGATTCGGAGTGGTCAATGGGAATCCTTAGATCCGTTCGTTGCCGCCGCTGTTGGGTTACTTCTCGGAGGAGCCGGTGTCGCCGCCACCGAAGACCTGATCAGGATCGGGCTCATCGGCGTTGCGCGCGATCGCAAGCAAGGTATCGCCCTCGGCGAGGTTCATCAATCGCACGCCCTTGGTCTGTCGTCCAGCCTTACGAACCTGCTTCGCCGCCGTCCGGATGACGCCGCCCCCGGAGGTGATCGCGTACAACTCATCATCGTCGTCGACGATGAGCGCCCCGACCAGGGTGCCACGTTTCGCGTCGAACTGGATGGTCAATACGCCTTTACCACCGCGACCCTGCGGCGTGTACTCCTCGATCGCGGTCCGCTTCGCGTAGCCGCCGGACGTGGCGACCAGCAGATAGGTGCCGTCGCGAACCACGTTGAGCGACAACAGCGCATCGCTGTCGTTGAACCGCATGCCCTGCACGCCGGAGGTGGCGCGCCCCATCGGACGCAACGCCTCGTCGGTGGCGGAGAACCGGATCGACTGGCCGAGCGCGGAGACCAAGAGCAGGTCGTCGTCGGCCGAGCAGAGCACCGCGCCGACCAATTCGTCCTCGTCGCGCAGATTCACCGCGACGATGCCGCCGCTGCGGTTGGAGTCGAAGTCGGTCAGCCTCGACTTCTTCACCAGGCCGTTCTTGGTGGCGAGCACCAGGTACGGCGCGTCGTCGTAGGACTTGATCTGGATGATCTGGGCGATCTTCTCGTCCGGCTGGAAGGCAAGCAGGTTGGCCACGTGCTGGCCGCGCGCGGTGCGGTTGGCCTCGGGCAGCTCGTAGGCCTTGGCCCGGTAGACCCGCCCCTTGTTCGTGAAGAACAGCAGCCAGTCGTGCGTCGAGGTGATGAAGAAGTGCTTGACGATGTCGTCCTGCTTGAGGCCCGCGCCCTGCACGCCCTTGCCGCCACGCTTCTGACTGCGGTAGAGATCGGTCTTGGTGCGCTTGGCGTAGCCGGTCTCGGTGATCGTGACGACCACGTCTTCGCGGGCGATCAGATCCTCGTCGGCCACGTCGCCGTCGGCGGAGACGATCTGGGTGCGCCGCTCGTCGCCGTACTTGTCCACGATCTCGGCCAGCTCGTCGCGCACGATCGCGCGCTGCCGCTCCGGCTTGTCCAGGATGTCCTTGTAATCGGCGATCTCGGCTTCGATCTTGGTCAGATCGTCGACGATCTTCTGCCGCTCCAGCGCCGAGAGCCGCCGCAGCTGCATGTCCAGGATCGCGGTGGCCTGGATCTCGTCGATGTCGAGCAGCTGCATCAGGCCGGTGCGCGCGGTGTCGGTGTTGGCCGAGCGGCGGATCAGCGCGATGACCTCGTCCAGCGCGTCCAGCGCCTTGACCAGGCCGCGCAGGATGTGGGCCCGCTCCTCGGCCTTGCGCAGCAGGTACCTGGTGCGCCGGATGATGACGTCCAACTGGTGGTTGACGTAGAACCGGATCATCTGGTCCAGGCGCAGCGTGCGCGGCACGCCGTCGACGATGGACAGCATGTTGGCGCCGAAGCTGGTTTGCAGCTGGGTGTGCTTGTACAGGTTGTTCAGCACGACCTTGGCGACGGCGTCCCGCTTGACCGTCACCACGATGCGCAGGCCGACGCGGTCGGAGGATTCGTCGTGGATGTCCGCGATGCCGGCGATCTTGCCGTCCTTGACCTGCTCGGCGATCGCGTTGATGAAGTTGTCGGTGTTGACCTGGTAGGGCAGCTCGGTGATGACGATCGTGGTGCGGCCGCGATTGTCCTCCTCGATCTCCACGACACCGCGCATCTTGATCGAGCCGCGGCCGGTGGTGTACGCGTCGTGGATGCCCTGGGTGCCGACGATCAGGCCCGCGGTCGGGAAGTCCGGCCCCTTGATCCGCTCCATGCACGCGGCGAGGGTGGCTTCCTCGTCGGCGTCGTGGTTGTCCAGCGCCCAGTAGATGGCGTCGGCGAGCTCGGTCAGATTGTGCGGCGGGATGTTGGTCGCCATGCCGACCGCGATGCCGTTGCTGCCGTTCATCAGCATGTTCGGCACGCGGCTCGGCAGGACCACCGGTTCCTGCGTCTTGCCGTCGTAGTTGGGGATGAAATCGACCGTCTCGTGGTCGATCTCGCGCAGCATCTCCATCGCCAGCGGCGTCAGGCGGCACTCCGTGTAGCGCATGGCCGCGGCGCCGTCGTTGCCGCGGCTGCCGAAGTTACCCTGGCCGTCCACCAGCGGGTAACGCATCGCCCACGGCTGGGCCATGCGCACCAAGGTGTCGTAGATCGCCGAGTCGCCGTGCGGGTGGTAGTTACCCATCGTGTCCGACACCGGGCGGGCCGACTTCACGTACCCGCGATCGGGCCGGTACCCGTTGTCGTACATGGCGTAGAGGATCCGGCGATGCACCGGCTTCAGGCCGTCGCGCACCTCGGGCAGCGCGCGGCCGACGATCACGCTCATCGCGTAATCGATGTAGCTGTTCTGCATCTCCAGCTGGATGTCGACCGGTTCGACGCGGTCGCCCGCACCGTCCGGTGGCAGGGTGATGTCGGTCATGAAGTCTCCTTAACGGGCTGACGTGCGAAAACTGCCGGGCGCCATGCCATGGGCCGCGCCCGGGGCGGTATCACACGTCGAGGAAGCGGACGTCCTTGGCGTTGCGGGTGATGAAGCTGCGGCGGGCCTCCACGTCCTCGCCCATCAGCACGCTGAACAACTCGTCGGCTGCGGCCGCGTCGTCCAACGTCACTTGACGAAGCACCCGGACACTGGGATCCATGGTGGTCTCCCAGAGTTCCTTCGGATTCATCTCGCCCAGACCCTTGTAGCGCTGGATGCCGTCGTCCTTGTTGATCTTCTTGCCCGCCGCGAGGCCGCGTTCGAGCAGGCCGTCGCGTTCCCGGTCGGAGTAGGCGAACTCCGGCTCGCTGCGCTGCCACTTCAGCTTGTACAGCGGCGGCTGCGCCAGGTACACGTGTCCGTGCTCGACCAGCGGACGCATGAAACGGAACAGCAGGGTCAGCAGCAGCGTGGAGATGTGCTGGCCGTCGACGTCGGCGTCGGCCATCAGCACGATCTTGTGATACCGCAGCTTGCTGATGTCGAACTCGTCGTGGATGCCGGTGCCGAACGCGGTGATGATCGACTGGACCTCGTTGTTCTTGAGGACCTTGTCGATACGCGCCTTCTCGACGTTGATGATCTTGCCGCGCAGCGGCAGGATCGCCTGGTACATCGAGTCGCGGCCGGACTTGGCCGAGCCACCCGCCGAGTCGCCCTCCACGATGTAGATCTCGGACTTGCTCGGGTCCTTCGACCGGCAGTCGGCCAGCTTGCCCGGCAGCCCGCCCAGGTCGGTGGCGGACTTGCGCCGCACCAGCTCGCGGGCCTTGCGCGCGGCGACGCGGGCCTGCGCCGAGGACACCGCCTTGTTGACGATGGTCTTCGCGTCGGCCGGGTTGGCCTCGAACCAGTGTGTGAGGTGCTCGTTGCAGGTGCGCTGCACGAACGACTTCACCTCGGTGTTGCCCAGCTTGGTCTTGGTCTGGCCCTCGAACTGCGGCTCGCCGACCTTGACGCTCACGATGGCGGCCAGGCCCTCCCGGATGTCGTCACCGGTGAGGTTGCCGTCCTTCTCCTTGATGAGCTTCTTGTCCTTGGCGTACTTGTTGACCACCGTGGTCAACGCCGCGCGGAAGCCCTCTTCGTGCGTGCCGCCCTCGTGGGTGTTGATGGTGTTGGCGAAGGTGTGCACCGACTCGGAGTAACCGGAGTTCCACTGCATCGCGACCTCGAGCTCGTGGCCGGTGCCTTTGCCGGTGAACGCGACGACCGAGTTGTGGATCGGCTGCTTGGTCCGGTTGATATGGCGGACGAAGTCCTCCAGACCACCCGGGTAGTGGTAGGTGCGGGACTTCACCTTGTGCTCGGCGGGCGCGGCGGCGTCCTCGGCGTGCTTGGGCGCCTCGGCGGTCTCGCTGACCACTTCGTCGGTGATCTCGGTGTCGCTGACCCGCTCGTCGGTGAGAACGATGGTGAGGCCCTTGTTCAGGAACGCCATCTCCTGCAACCGGCGCGCGACGGTCTCGAAGTTGAAGGTGGTGGTCTCGAAGATCTCCGGATCCGGCCAGAACCGGATGGTGGTGCCGGTCCGCTTCGTCGGCTCCCCCTGGATGAGCTTGCCGGGCTTCGCGTCCTTGTATTCCTGGGTCCAGTGGTAGCCACCGGTGTCGACCTCGGCTTGCAGCCGCGTCGACAGCGCGTTGACCACGGAGATGCCGACGCCGTGCAGACCGCCGGACACCGCGTAGGACTCGGAGTCGAACTTGCCGCCCGCGTGCAGCTGGGTCATGACGACCTCGATGGTGGGGATGCCCTGCGCGTGCATCTCCACGGGGATGCCCCGGCCGTCGTCGATCACTTCGACGCCGCCGTCGGCCAGCAGGGTGACCTCGACCTTCGTCGCGTATCCGGCCATCGCCTCGTCGACGGAGTTGTCGACGACCTCCCAGATCAGGTGGTGCAGACCGCGCTCACCGGTGGAGCCGATGTACATGCCCGGACGCTTGCGAACCGCCTCGAGTCCCTCGAGTACCGTGATGGAGGAGGCACCGTAGTCCTGCTTCCCGGTCGCTCTGGTCGAACCCGATGCGTTGGAGTCTTTGGCAGCCACTGGTCGGTAGCTCTCCTTACTTGCTGATCCCGGCATAGAGCGATCGGACAGCACACGTGGGGCCCTGGTGATGCCTGCTGAAGAATTAGGGTCCACGCGCGGACTGTGCGGAACGCGCCGAAGGTATCGCCGCTAGTTACGTCACCATCCTACTGGTACAGCCAACTTACAACCCACCTCCGACACCCCTCACGGCGGCGTGGATGCGAGAAATCGGAATTCGGCGACTCGGTTGCGCCTCCCGCCGGTTTCGATCCATCAGAAGTGGGCTGAGAGATGCGTTGACAGGTGGCCGTTTCGAGTGCGGGGATCAGACAGCCGCGTCGATCCGGGCGATGAACGCGGCGGTGTGGCGCGCCAGGTCCGCCGGGTGTGAGATCGGCGACCAGTGCCGCGCCGGGATCTCGACCCGGCTCAGCCGCCGCACCCACCGGTCGGCCTCGGCGTTCGCCACGGGCCGCACGGCGCGGTCGCCGGTGGCCACGATCAACTGGACGGGCACCTCGATCGGCCGCGGTCGCGGATGGCGCAGGTGGGGCCGGATGTTCGCGCGGTAGAGCTTCAGGTTGTTGAGCATATCGGCGCGCAGGGTCGGCGCCGTCTCCACCAGCGCGGGGTCGAGACCGTCGAAGAATCCGAGGAAGCGCGGCCAGCGGCCGGCCAACACGCGCAGTACCGGATCCGGCAGCTTGGGGATCTGGAAGGCGACGGTGTAGGCCGAGGCCACGGCTTGGGCCAGCGCGCCGCGCAGCCGCGCCGCCGTGAGGGGACCACGCAGATACGCGCCGAGGAAATCCAGATTCGGGCCGGACACCGAGGTGAAGGACGCGATCACCGAAGCGGCATCCGCGGCGGCCACCACCTCCCACCCGAGCACCGACCCCCAGTCGTGTCCGAGGACGTGCACCCGTTCACCGGGCGCGACCGCGGCGATCACCGCGCGGACGTCGGCCGCGAGCTCTTCGATCCGGTAGGCCTCCACCGCCGCCGGCGCCGAACTACTCCCCGCGCCCCGGTTGTCGAAGGCGATCACGCGATGACGGCCGCCGAGCAGCGCCGCCACCCTGTTCCACAGCAAGTGGGTATCGGGCCAGCCGTGGATCAGCAGCACCGGCACACCCTCGGGATTGCCGCACTCGTAGACCGCGAGTTCCACGTCGCCCCGGCGAACCGTCCTGGTCGCGGTCGCCGGGAACGGGCCGACGGAGGTGGTGATCGTCATCGAGATTCCTTCTGCGCGGACGCGTTCGATCCGACGCCGAAGGCTTCCCGTGCACGCCGAACCGGGGCGTTCCACGTGAAACGCCGCTTCCAGATAAACGTAACACCAAGTATCAGGTACTTGCCACCGTGGATTACCCGTAGGTGTCGCGCGGTCCGCGACCTTTGATATGACGCTCGCCCTTGCGCCAGCTCGGCGCGGCGGGACCCGAGATCTTCAGCGAGGTCACCACGCCCTGACCGACCGCGGCATTGATCTTCGCGAGGATCTGGCTCTGCAACATGCGCAGCTGGGTCGCCCATGCGGTCGATTCGGCCGAGATGCTCAACACGCCGTCCTTCAGGGTCATCGGTGTGGCGTGCGCGGCGATGTCCTCGCCGACCACTCCCGCCCAGCGGCCGAAGACCATGCCCTCGGCGACCTTCCCCGACCAGCCACGACTTCTCGCGATAGAGCCGGCCAGCTTGGACAACGGCTGGGGATCGCGGTCGTCCGGGCGCGCGCCCGACCATCCGGTACGCCTGCGGGCGCCCGACCGCAGCCTGCGCTGCGGCGAGGAACGCCCCTGCCCGACGGATTTCCCGCTCGCCCGCGCCGCCGCGCGCGCTTCCTCCAAGGCACGCCGGGCGAGGTCGATTCCGCGCAATTCGGGTTCCGGTCCTGGGGCTTCGGGCTCGCCGGACGGATCGCTCATCACCCTCATCCCTCCGTGTCCGATGATTTGTCCACAGCTTCGATCAAGTTGTCCCCAGCCGGCGCTCAAGATTGCCAGCGCCGCGAATCCGGTCCGGTGCCTGGCGCGGATACCCACCCGAATAGCCTGTTCCCCGCCCAAACGGCGGATTCCCGACGAAGCCGTACAGCTTGCTCAGCTGTTGCTGAATCAGGTCGCACGGAGCGTGCGCAGTCATGATCGGACGAGTTTTCCACAGGTGTTGGGGAATCGGTCTCGGCTGTTGAGAACTCGATCGGTGTTCCCGACGACAGGTCACTGTAGTGGACCTGGGCGGTGGATGGCGATCCTGTGCCCTTCGCCTGTGGATGGCTCCGGTGCCTGCGGCTCCGTCGAATCGGTGACCGGATCGCCTTCGCGCTCGATTGCCGAAGGTATGGCGTGGTCGTGCCGGCGTTCGCCGCCGACTGCCGGGTGCTCGGCGAGAATTCGCGAAACGCGGCCATCAGGGCCGCCCGCCGTCTCGACGCGCAGCGGCACCGCGGCGAGTTCGGCGGGCACGTCCTCCGGCACGGCCGCCGTGATCAGCACTTGTTCCGCGTCGGCGGCCACGGCCGCGAGCGCGGCGCGGCGACGGCGGTCGAGCTCGGCGAACACGTCGTCGAGCAGCAATACCGGTTCGGCGCCGGTGGCGCGCAGCAGCTCGAACGCGCCCAAGCGCAGAGCCAGCGCGAATGACCAGGACTCACCGTGACTGGCGAACCCTTTCGCGGGCGAATCGCCCAGTATCAAATCCAGTTCGTCGCGGTGCGGACCGATCAGGCAGACCCCCCGCTCGAGTTCCTTCGGTCGCGCGGCGGCGAGTTCACGCAGCAGGATCGCCTCGAGTTCCTCGGGGTCCTCCGGGCGCGGCGGCCTGGCCGGATCCGAGAACTCCGGTGGCAGCGCGGCGCTGCGGTAGGCGATCGAGGCCGGTCGCGATTCGGGGGCGATCGACGCATAGGACTGGGCGAGGTAGGGCGCGAGATCGTGCACCAACCGCAGCCTCTGGGCGAGCAGGACGGACGCGTGCGCGGCGAGGTGTCCGTCCCACACGTCCAATGTGCTCAGGTCGGCCTTCGACCTGGCTTGCCGGCCAGCGGTTTTCAACAGCGCCGAGCGCTGGCGCAACACCCGGTCGTAGTCGCTGCGGACCGCGGCCAGTCTGGGCAGCCGAGTTGTGCACAACTCGTCCATGAATCGACGGCGTTCACCGGGATCGCCGCGAACCAGCGCGAGATCCTCCGGGGCGAACAGCACCGTCTGCAGAATCCCCAGAATCTCCCGGGTCCGGCGGACGGGTGAGCGGTTGATCTGCGCGCGGTTCGCGCTGCCCTGATTGAGCTCGACATCGATGCGCAGTTCGCGGCCGAGGTTGACCACCGTCGCGCCGATCCGGGCTCGCTCGGTCCCGGTCCGGATCAACGGCGCTTCCGTAGCCACCCGATGTGAGCCGAGTGTGGCGAGGTAGCCGATCGCTTCCAGCAGGTTCGTCTTGCCGTTGCCATTCGATCCCAAGAAAACGGTTCGACCTGGGGATAATTCCAGTTCCGCATGCTCCCACGAGCGGAAGTCACGCAGCGACAGAGCTCGGACGAACATCCGCTATCGCGCTCCTGCCTGCGTCGAAGCGGGCATTTCCGCAGTTCGGCGCGTTACCGCCGCGCCGTGCGCAGACTGCGCGGCCAGCCTCACGCCTGTGGAACACCTGTGGATAAAGTGCGTCCCCAGCGGTGCGGCGACCGGTTCCTCCGACGTCGCTGCGCGGTTTCCAGCGTCGTCGCCGCTCGCCCGCGCTGGATCACGTGGAGCGGATCCGCCGGAAACCAGGTCGTGCACAGGCGATCAGCCCGGGAGCCGGACCGGCATCAGCAGATAGATGTACGGGCTCGACAACGCCGCGAAGGATCCGGAGTCGAGCACCTCCGGCTCTTCCTCGGACGCGGGCAACAGCACGGCGGGCCTGCTCGGCGTGGTGAAGCCGAAGGTGACCCGGTCGGAGTGCAGCGCGGAAAGGCCGTCGATCAGATAGCCCGGATTGAACGCGATGGTCAGGGATTCGCCGCGGAAATCCGCCTCCAGCCACTCCTCCGCCCGGCCCGCGTCGTCACCGCCCGCGGACAGCAGCAGGCCGTCGGCGGAGAACTCCAGCCGTACCTGCGCGCCGCGTTCGGCGACCAGCGCGACGCGCTTGATGGCCTCGGTGAGCGCGGCGACGGCCAGGGTGGCGATCGAGGTGTGCTCCTTGGGGAGCAACTGACGGAATTTGGGAAATTCGGCGTCCAGCAGGCGGGTGGTGGTCCTGCGGCCGGCGTTCACGATGCCGAGCAGGCCGTCCGACCCCGCGCCGGTGCCGAGGGACAGCTGAACGGGCGCGTCCGATGGCCCGAGCGTCTTGGCGGCCTCCGACAGCGTCCTGGCCGGAATGAGCACCGAGGTCTCGATATCGGCGCGCGCAGGCTGCCATTCGATGTGCCGGACGGCGAGGCGGAACCGGTCGGTCGCCGCGAGCACGACCTGTGCGCCCTCGATCTCGACCCGGATACCGGTCAACATGGGCAGGGTGTCGTCGCGGCCAGCGGCGACGGCGACCTGGCCGACCGCCTCGGCGAAAACATCCACACTCAGCGCGCCGGTCTGCTGGGGAACCTCGGGCAGCTGGGGATAATCCTCCACCGGCATGGTCGGCAGCGAGAACTTCGCGCTGCCGCAAGTGATCAGCACGCGGGTGCCGTCGACGGAGACGTCGACGGGCTTGTTGGACAGCGCCTTGGTGATGTCGGCGAGCAGGCGACCGGAGACCAGCACCTGGCCGGGTCCCGCGACCTCGGCCGCGACGCGCACCTGTGCGGAGACCTCGTAGTCGAAGCCGGAGACGGTCAGCCCGTCCTCGTCGGCGACCAGCAGCACACCGCCGAGCACCGGAACCGGCGGCCGGGACGGAAGACTGCGCGCCACCCAGGCGACGGACTCGGCGAAATCCTCGCGGGCGACCCGAAACTTCATGCTTGCAAGCTCCATGGCCCGATCTGTCCTCTCCCGGTTCCGTGATCTGTTGTCGGCTCGTCAGTGTCGGTGCTCGAAAGGGTCCTGCCGAATCGGCCGCCTTCGAAGTCTGGCACAGGCGACCGACATCAAACCGTACCCGCGCGAGGGACGTGCACCTAGCCCGACCCTCCGGTGCCGCTGGCGGCCGAGCCGTGAGCGAAGACAAGCGGCGGGCGAGGGGTGATCGAGTCGGACGTACCGCGAAGCGCGGGGCGTTGTGTGGCGATCGCGATCAGGACTGTGCTCCGGCTCCTGGTCCGTCCTGCTCTTCCCTGCCGGAAACGGGAGCGGATGGCGAAGATGCGTCGCTATGCCGACTTTCCACACACCCTGTTTTGAAGAGAGATCTCTAATGAGAAGAACTGAAGTAGTAGTAGGCGCTGTGGATTCTGTGGACTGCGGCCGAAACCGCTGTTCAGGGGGCGTGGTGCCGTGGGGATGACGCCTGAGTGTCTCGAGGATGAACACCCGGGGTCTGTGGAGGTTCCGTAGTTGTCCCGGATTCATCCTCGAGCGCTCCTCGAGTTGTTCCACCGAATTCACCCGGTTGTGCACACATGTGCACGAAGTCGTGGACAGCTCGAGGATTCCTCGAGGACTCCACACGGACTCCTCGAGGAATCCACAAGGCTGGACCGGACACTCCCCTGGTCAGCGGCTGTGTGCAAGTCTGCCTGGGGAAACTGTTGAATTCGCCCTGTGAGGGAACGTGCGGGGGTGATCGCGCCGCCCTGTGCACAGATCGGTGGACAAACCGGTGGATTCCTCGAGGAGTCCACAAGGATTCCTCGAGGAATCCACAACCCACAAAAAAGCACCGCCCCAGGTCAGGGGCGGTGCTCAGGTGTGGATGACGGTCAGCGGGAGCGCTGCTTGATCCGGGCTGTGAGTTCTTGCACCTGGTCGTAGACGCGGCGGCGCTCGGTCATCTCCTTGCGTACCTTCTTCTCCGCGTACATCACCGTGGTGTGGTCGCGGCCGAACGCCTGGCCGATCTTCGGCAGGGACAGGTCGGTCAGCTCGCGGCAGAGGTACATGGCGATCTGCCTGGCCTGGGCCAGCGGCCGCGCTTTGCCGGGACCGGTGAGTTCTTCGAGCGTGGTGTTGAAGTACTCCGCCGTGACGGCCATGATCGTGGCCGCGTTGATCTCCAGGGCGGCGGTGTCCGGCATCAGATCGCGCAGCACCACTTCCGCCAGCGGAAGATCGAGCGGCTGGCCGTTCAACGAGGCGAAGGCGGTCACCCGGATGAGCGCGCCCTCCAGTTCGCGGATGTTGCGCTCCACCCGGCTGGCGATCAGCTCGAGCACGTCGTGCGGCACGTCGAGCCGGTCCATCCGCGCCTTCTTGCGCAGGATGGCGATGCGTGTCTCCAGCTCCGGCGGCTGGACGTCGGTGATCAGCCCCCATTCGAATCGCGTCCGCAGCCGCTCTTCGAGCGTGGCCAGCTGCTTGGGCGGGCGATCGGAGGAGACGACGATCTGCTTGTTCGCGTTGTGCAGGGTGTTGAAGGTGTGGAAGAACTCCTCTTGAATGCCTTCCTTGCCCTCGATGAACTGGATGTCGTCGACCAACAGGATGTCGGTTTCGCGGTAGCGGCGCTTGAACGCGACCTTGCGGTCGTCGCGCAGGCTATTGATGAAGTCGTTGGTGAACTCTTCGGTCGAGACGTACTTGACCCGCATACCGGGGAAGAGCCGCTGTGCGTAGTGGCCCGCCGCGTGCAGCAGATGGGTCTTGC
Source organism: Nocardia beijingensis NBRC 16342 (assembly GCF_001612785.1). Lineage (GTDB taxonomy): Bacteria > Actinomycetota > Actinomycetes > Mycobacteriales > Mycobacteriaceae > Nocardia > Nocardia beijingensis. The sequence continues at coordinate 18,384 of NZ_BDBC01000068.1, read as the reverse complement.
CCAATCCCGAAGCACCCCAGACGAACAGCGGGTTGTAGGCGCGGGCGGGGGCTTCGGCGATGGCGACCGCCGCGGCATGCGCGAAGCGGTTGGACGCGCCGATGACGAAGGTCTCGAAGGTGTACTTCGCATTCAGACTGGCCGAGGACGTCGACGGAGCGGGCGATTCCTGCGACTTGGCGAAGTAGGTGGGCCACGAGTTGCGGACGTTCACCACGGGCTCGTCGTCCTGCTCGCCGCGTGGGTCACCCACCGGCTCGCGCACCGGGTCGTGCGCGAGGCCCGTGTCGTCGTCGGCGGTCTCGCGCATCGGCGCGCGCAGCGGGCCGCGCACACCGGCCGGCGACGGCTCGGGAGTGAACAGTGACTCCTGCCCCGGCGGGATGGCGGGCTCCCGCCGCGGCGGAAGTCCGGGTTCGCGACGCGGTGCCGCGTCCGGACCGGACCTCAAAGGCAGCTCGGCTGTCGTGGCGTACTCGCCGCGCGGCGGATAGTCGGCGTGCGCGTACTCCGGCTGGCGGTACTCCTCCGGCGCGGCGAAGTCCTGCCCGTATTCGGCGCCCGGGTAATCGGAGCCGTCGTTGTACCCGGACGCCGCGGGGAAGTCGGTGGGCTGTGCATAACGCGGCCCCGGATAGGCATCGCGTCCAGGAAACTCCGAACCCGGGTAGGCGGCCGGAGCCCGGCCGTCCCGGGGGCGCTCCGGCCTGCTCGTCATCCGCGCGTGCCGCGGTGTGTTGCTCTGCCGGTCGACCGTCGGGGTGGTCGGGGCGGCGATGCGGACGCCGAGTCCTTCCACCTGAGGGCCGAGCCGACGGCCGAGCGAGCGGAGGATGGGCTCGCGCAGATCGCGCTCGATGGCCTCCTGCGCCAGCGAGGACGGCACGGAGAGCAGCGCGAATCCCTGGGCGACCGTCAGCGGCTTGACCAGCTTGAGCCAGGCCTGCTGTGCTCGGGTCACCGGAGGAATGGCGCCGTCGGGCGACCCGGTGGTCAGCTCGGTGACCACCTCGGGCCACACCGTGGCCAGCACGTTCTGCTCGTCGTCCATGCAGTTTCCTCCCCGGAGTAGGTCGATAGGAGCAGACGGCCGGGGCACGCGGGGAGTGTGATGCTCGGGGTCGGTCCCGTGATCCTGCGTACGTCCGTAACCGGTTCGGACGCTGCCCGGGTCCCCCATCTGGACAGCGGCGTGGCACCGTCGGCCCTACGAATATGCCACTCCAGGGGTCTTTCCACACAATTATCCACAGATGTGGAGAACCCTGGGGAGCTGTGGAACGCGCGCACGCGCGGGAAGGGCAACGCCACGACCTGCGGTTCTGCAGCAATCGCCTGGCTAAGTACCTTAGCGGCGCGGGGCGCGCGATGGCTAGGGGTGTGGACGAACTCACGGTCATCGCCGGAGCGCCCGAGTCCGCGCCCCGATTCGGCCAGGTCACCGAGGCGAGCGAAGGGATGGGCCGAGTTTGACCCGTTCCGAGCCGATCAGTACCCTCGTACAGTCACCCCTTGGTGCGGTGGCGGTCTTGTGCTGACCGCGTTTAGGTCGTGATCGACCGACTGTGCGCCAGGACCGACGCGCGCCGATGATGACCAGACCTGCGATTCATTCGCGCATATACGTATCACCGAAAACTTCGGGCATCACTTGGTGCCCGCCTACTCGAGGAGTGTTGACCGTGGCCAAGGGCAAGCGGACGTTCCAGCCGAACAACCGTCGTCGGGCGCGGGTTCACGGCTTCCGCCTCCGGATGCGCACCCGTGCGGGCCGCGCCATCGTCTCGGCGCGTCGCCGTAAGGGCCGCGCTTCCCTCACTGCCTGATCCTCGCACTCGGACGCTCGGGTGTTGCCTGAGCCGTATCGGTTGCATCATCGTGCCGACTTCTCCCGGACGGTGCGCCGTGGCCAGCGAATCGGGAGGCGTGATCTGGTCGTACATGTGCTCGCGCACGGGTATGACGGAGTCGTGGGCGCGTATGGACGACACGATCAGATCCCGGACGATGTGCTGGTCCGCGTGGGCGGACCGCGCTTCGGGTTGATCGTCAGCAAGGCGGTGGGCAACGCGGTGATTCGACATCGCGTCGCCCGCCGCCTGCGTCATATGTGCGCCCAGGTGGTCGATGAATTGCCCGCCGAGACCGATGTCGTCATCCGTGCGCTTCCCGGCGCCGCGACGGCGTCGTCGGACGACCTGCTGCGCCAGTTGCGCACCGCACTGCGCAAGCTCGGCGTCGGCGCCAAGGCGGGTATGTCGACGGGCGGCCCGGCATGAGCCTCTGGGCGAGAATCGCCGGACTGCCCGCGAACGTGCTGATCTTCTCGATCGAGCTTTATCGGACCTATGTCTCCCCCACCCGCATGCCGGTGTGCCGATTCACCCCCACCTGTAGCGAGTACGCGGTGACCGCATTGCGCACTCGCGGCCTGCTGATGGGGCTCGTATTGACGGTCGTGCGCTTGGCCAAATGCGCGCCCTGGCACCCTGGTGGGTGGGACCCCGTCCCGGAGCGGAAGCGGAGCACGCATGGCGCCGAGCCGGCGGACGGGGCAGCGACCGATGCGACGTCGCAGGAAACGAGCCTGCCCGCCGGACCGCGGTCGGAGCCGAAAGCTTGTAAAGGATCGCCGCACGCGGTGATCGGCGACACGAACGACGGGAGTGCATAGAGCCGTGCTCGACTTCATCTATTACCCGGTGTCCTGGATCCTCTGGTTCTGGCATCGGGTCTTCGGGTTCGCGTTCGGCGCGGACAACGGACTCACCTGGGCGCTGGCCGTGGTGTTCCTGGTGTTCACCTTGCGCCTGGTGCTCTACAAGCCGTTCGTCAAGCAGGTGCGCACCACCAAGCAGATGCAGGAACTGCAGCCGCAGATCAAGGAGCTGCAGAAGAAGTACAAGAACGACCGCCAGAAGATGGCGGTCGAGATGCAGAAGCTCCAGAAGGAAAACGGCTTCAACCCGCTGATGGGCTGCCTGCCGATCCTCGCTCAGGTGCCGGTGTTCCTCGGGCTCTTCCATGTGCTGCGCTCGTTCAACCGCACCGGGCACGGCATCGGCCAGCTGGGCATGACGCCGGAGCAGAACGCGAACACCGCGAACTACGTCTTCAGCGCGACCGATGTCCAGTCATTCCTGGCCGCCCGCATCTTCGGTGCGCCGATCTCGGCCTGGATCACCATTCCCACCCCTCAGCTGCAGGCGTTCGCCGACTACGGTGGCGTGCCGACCAAGTTGAGCATCGCGCTCGTCGCGATCCCCCTGATGGTCATCGCCGGTGTGGCGACCCACTTCAACGCGCGCGCGTCGGTCGCACGGCAGACGCCGGAAGCCGCGGCCAACCCTCAGGCCGCGATGATGAACAAGCTCGCGCTGTGGGTGTTCCCGCTCGGTGTGCTCGTGGGTGGCCCCTTCCTGCCGATCGCCATCCTGCTGTACTGGGTCTCCAACAACATCTGGACCTACGGGCAGCAGCACCTCGTGTTCGGTCGCATGGCGAAGGAAGAAGAAGCCAAGAAGCAGGCCAAGCTGGAGCAGCGCGCGCAGAACGCGCCCAAGCCCGGCGCCAAACCGGTCAACGTGAAGAAGAAGCAGACACCCGCCGGCGCGGCCGATACCGCGCAGGACGAGGACGGTGCTGTCGCGTCGACGAACGGCACCGCGAAGCCGGCGAAGCAGTCGGCGGGCCCGCGGCGTCCGGCCGGACAGAAGCGGCCGGGTAACCGGGGCCGGGCGAACCAGAAGCGCAAGCGCTGATCGCATGATCGGTGGGCCGAGCGCCCACCTCGATCACTGAGCTACCCCTTGATCGCGAATACCGCCCGGCGGCGATTGCCCGGCGCGCGCGATGAGCAGATGAAGGAAATCAAATGACTGTTGAGACCGACGGAGGGGACGCCACCGTGGCGACGACGACGGCGAACGCCGGAGCGGACACCGACGATGTCGTGAATGATGCCGAGGAAGCGCTCATCGAGGAAGGCGAGATCGCGGGCGACTATCTCGAACAGTTGCTCGACGTCTTGGACTTCGACGGCGATATCGATCTCGATGTGGAAGGCGATCGCGCCGTGGTGAGCATCGATGGCGGTCGTGACCTGACGAAGCTCGTGGGACGCAACGGCGAGGTGCTCGACGCGCTGCAAGAGCTGACTCGTCTCGCCGTCCAGCAGGCGACCGGTGTGCGCAGCAGGCTGATGCTGGACGTGGCGGGTTGGCGGGCCAAGCGACGCTCCGAGTTGAGCGAACTCGGCGCGGCCGCGGCGCAGCGCGTGCTGGAATCCGGCGAGCCGGAGTCGCTGGCGCCGATGACCCCTTTCGAGCGCAAGATCGTGCACGACGCCGTGGCGGCCGTGGCGGGCGTGAGCAGCGAGAGCGAAGGCGTCGAACCGAACCGGCACGTGGTGGTCGTCCCCGGCTGAGACGCGGGCATCCCGGAGCGGGCGGCATGTTTCGCCGCCCGGATGGGTAGTGGTTGGATAGGGCCTCTGGTCTTCGGACCGGGGGCCTTGTTCGTGTCCGGAGCCCGATCGCTCGCTGTAGATCGACCCGAGTTCGGAAGGATGTTTCACGTGGAACGAGATCTCGGTGGAACCACCGCGGAACCCGCGGAGCTGGAGCCACCCGCGTCGGCGGCCACCGTCTTCGGCGACCGACTCGATCTCGCGCGTCGATATTGCACGGCGCTGGCGACCGCGGGCGTGGAGCGCGGGTTGATCGGCCCGCGCGAGGTGCCTCGCCTGTGGGATCGCCACATCCTCAACTGCGCGGTGCTCGGCGAGTTGATCGCCGAGGGTGCGTCCGTGGTCGATATCGGTAGCGGTGCGGGACTGCCCGGTATCCCGCTCGCGATCGCGCGGCCGGACCTCCGGATCACCCTGGTCGAACCGCTGCTGCGCAGAACCGTCTTTCTGAGCGAGTTCATCGAATCGGTGGGGTTGGACGTGACCGTGGTACGCGGCCGCGCGGAGCAGTCCGGCGTGATGAAGGAAGCCGGTGGTGCGGACGTCGTCACATCCCGCGCGGTAGCCCCGCTCGGGAAACTCGCTCAGTGGTCCCTTCCCCTCCTCCGCGACCACGGGCACATGCTCGCTCTCAAGGGCGCGAGCGCAGCCGAGGAACTCGAGCGTGATGGCGATGCGCTGGCGAAGGCCGGAGCGGGAAACGCGGTCGTGCTGGAATGCGGCGTCGGACTGGTGGCGCCACCCACGATGGTGATCAGCGCGGAGCGCCTCCCCCGTGCCGAGCGCGCTACCCGGCGGCGCACCGAACGAGCGGTCCAACGGGACGGAAAGGCGGCTCGTGCCGCGACGACGGAGCGTGCGCGTAAGCGCGCGGCACGCAAGGCCAAATAGAAGCATCGTTCGCGGCATGATCACGTTCGACCTCGGACACGGATACGTTTCGTCACTCTGACGGAACGGTCCGGTCGGACGCAACGAGCGTCTCGCGGAGGTTGGGCTTGGTGTGCGCGTGTACCTGCGGCTAGTTCGAATGCGCCAAGCGGAGGTTCGGCGTGGGAGACGGATTTGACCACTGCCCCGTCTTGGAGCTTGCCCACGAATACGCACCCGGGCGATGTTTCACGTGAATCAAGATGGGCTGTCGTGGCCGACTGTCGACAGGTGATCTGCGATCGTCTTATAGGCGAATGTTTCACGTGAATCAGAGGTTCGCGCTCCGATCATCGAAGGGCAGCTGACTCCATTGCGGTCGACCGGCAGTCTCGGCGCGCGAGAACAGCGGGAGTTTCTGACCGCACCTGAAGTCATCGCCCGCCCGGGATGCTTAGGTGAATCAGCCCCGGACGACTTTGCGCGCGGGAACAGCGAGAGTTTGCAACCGCACCTGAAGTCGCACCCGGGGATGTGCACGTGAATCAGAGCCCGGACGAATCTGCGCGCGGGAGTAGTTCTGACCGCACCTGAAGTCGCCCGCGCCCGGGGATGTTTCACGTGAATCGAAGGTATGCCGACTCTGCACACGGGGAGTAGCGGAGGTTCCTGAGCGCACCGGAGGTTGCTGCCGGAAGGTTCACGTGAATCGGTGCGAGTCCACCGGATCTCGCGCATGGGCAAGACCGCCGCCCTTCACGGCATAGGCGCACAGTTCGGCCCGACTGTTCGTGGATGGCTGCTCGCAGTGGCTGTTCGACCGTCTCGCTTCCAACGCCTCGGCCGACGTTCGGCTGGCCACACGGCGATCGCCTCGCGCGCCCCGAGGCAATGTTTCATGTGAAACAGCACGCGTGTCGCGGCGAATTCGTGCGGTTTTGCGTGTCGCTTTGCGCCTCGCCGCGATTCAGCTTTCTTAAACCGCTCCGTGCTGGCAAGCTAGTGTCCGTCGGGCGTGAGCGTAGGTGCCACGAGGGATCTGGTGGTCCAGCGGCGAGCAGCTCCACTCGGTCGATCGGGCGCCGCGAAGCCGGTTGTGCATCGTGTTCGAACCGACAAAGGCTGTTGCAGATACGACGCCGACCCGTCCCGTCGCGCGCGCGTGTTCTGAAGTTTCTCGGGTTAGGAGCTGTCTATGTCGAGCGGTCCGGCGAATGTTTCACGGGAAACAGCGTCGCGTGTGCCGGGGATGCTGGACTCCAGCAATTTCGACACGGAGGCATTCGGAAATACACCGTTCGGGCACATCTCTCCGAGCGAGACCCCGATAGCCGCCGAAGCCCAGCGTGCGAGTCAGATCCTCCATCCAGGAAAGGCGACTGTGCCGAAACCTCATGAGCAACGGATCATCACGATCGCCAATCAGAAAGGCGGCGTCGGGAAGACGACCACCGCGGTGAATCTTGCGGCGGCCCTGGCGCATCAGGGGATGACGGTGCTCGTGATCGACCTCGATCCGCAGGGTAACGCCAGCACCGCCCTGGGAATCGAGCACCATTCGGGTGTCCCGTCCAGCTACGAGCTGCTCATCGGTGAGGTCTCGGTCCGGGATGCCATCCAGACGAGTCCGCACAGTGAGCGCCTCCTGTGCATCCCCGCGACCATCGACTTGGCGGGCGCCGAGATCGAACTCGTGTCGATGGTGGCCAGGGAGGGCCGCCTGAAAGCCGCGATCCAAGAGGCGAATATCGCCGGATACGACATCGACTACGTGATGATCGACTGCCCGCCTTCCTTGGGCCTGCTGACGGTCAACGCGCTCGTCGCGGCGAAAGAGGTGCTGATTCCGATCCAGTGCGAGTACTACGCGCTGGAAGGTGTCGGTCAGCTGCTGCGCAATATCGGTTTGGTGCAGGCGCACCTGAACCCGGAATTGCACGTCTCGACCGTGATCCTCACGATGTACGACGGACGCACCAAACTGGCCGACCAGGTCGCCGAGGAGGTCCGGGGCCACTTCGGCGATGTCGTGCTGCGGTCGGTGATTCCGCGCAGCGTAAAAGTGTCGGAGGCACCCGGTTACGGCATGACGGTGCTCGATTATGATCCAGGCTCCCGGGGCGCGATGAGCTACCTGGACGCCGGACGCGAGATGGCGGCCCGCGCGGTGGCCCCGCGCGTCGCCGCGACGAAGTCGGCGGAGTGACTCGGACGGCCGGGTCGACGCTCGGCACAGTCGGGTTTGGTGGCGGAACGAGGAAGGGGTCGGTAGACCGATGAGTCAGGCGAAGAAGGGTGGGCTCGGGCGCGGTCTCGCCGCGCTGATCCCGACGACACCGACGGCAGCACCGGGCCTCAGCAGTGCTGCGGCGAGTGTCATCGGTCTGGATCCCGTCGGGCCGCAGCCCCCCTCCACCTACTTGCATCGGGTACCCGACCCGGCCGACAACGGCGACCTGGAAGCCGGCGGCGCCGTCTATCGAGAGATCCCGCCGGACCAGATCGAGCCGAACCCGAAGCAGCCGCGCACGGTCTTCGAAGAAGACGCGCTGGCCGAGCTGGTGCACTCGATCCGCGAGTTCGGTTTGATGCAGCCGATCGTGGTGCGCCGGACCGAACCGGGCGTGGACCGCTACCAGCTGGTCATGGGCGAGCGGCGTTGGCGGGCCTGTCAGGAGGCGGGCCTGGCCGCGATTCCCGCGATCGTCCGGGAGACCGCGGACGAGTCCATGTTGCGCGACGCTCTGCTGGAGAACATCCACCGGGTGCAGCTGAACCCGCTCGAAGAGGCGGCGGCCTACCAGCAGCTGCTGGAGGAATTCGACGTCACCCACGAGGAATTGGCTGCTCGAATCGGCCGCTCTCGCCCGGTCGTGACGAATATGATCCGTCTACTGAAGTTGCCGATCCCGGTGCAGCGCCGGGTCGCGGCGGGCGTACTGTCCGCCGGGCACGCGCGGGCACTGCTCGGTCTCGAAGCGGGTGCGGACGCTCAAGAGGTGCTCGCCGCCCGAATCGTCGCCGAGGGACTCTCGGTCCGGGCTACCGAGGAAGCGGTCATGTTGGCGAACCGGGAGCAGGACGCGGCCGCGCCCTCCCCCGTCGCCCGGCGCAAGCCGATCGAGATGCCAGGCCTACAAGCCGTGGCCGATCGACTGTCCGGCTCCTTCGACACCCGGGTGCTGGTGAGCATGGGCAAGCGCAAAGGCAAGATCGTAGTCGAGTTCGGGTCGGTCGATGACCTCGAACGGATCGTCGCCCTGATGGAGCGGAACGCACCCTGAGTGTGACAGAAGTGACGAAATTTAACTTGTGGTTTCGATAGGGTGCGGTTCCCGGCCGAAACGTCACTGTGACGGCAGGGTTCCGCGCGGCCGTGGAGCGTACCGCACCCCCGGCGGAGCAACACAAGTTCTTCCGACCAACAGCACAGCGACATGGAATGAGGCAGGTTCCCGTTGATCGCTTATTCTTGCTGGCGAGCAAACTTTGATGCGACGTGAGCGTGGATGAATCGGACAGCTGGAGGCTGAGCAGAGCGGTGTCGACCAGCGTCACAGCACTAACCCTCGGCGGACTGGAGAAACTTCCCGCGCATGCGCGGCGCTGTGTCTTCTGGGAGATGGACCCCGCGGTGGCCGAGGACTCGCGCAACTTCAGCGATCCGGTGTTCGAGAAGGAAGCTTGGCTGTCCACGGTCATGCTGGAGTGGGGTTCGTGCGGGCAGGTGGCGAACGTAGACGGCAACGTCGCCGGCTGCGCCTTCTACGCGCCGCCGAGTGCCGTGCCGCGCGCGACGCTCTTCCCCACCTCCCCCGTGAGCCCGGACGCCGTCCTGCTGACCACGCTGCGGGCCGAATTCCCCTATCGGGATGCCGATGTGGCCCACCGCCTGGTTCAGGCGGTGGTGGCCGATCTGGTGCGCCGCGGCGTGCGCGCCCTGGAGGCGTTCGGCATCCGCACCGACCCGACGACGCAGGCGTTGTCGGATCGGTCCGGCTCGATGACGCTGCTCGAGCGGATCGGCGCGCCGATCAAGAACGCGGGCCCGGCCGGTGCGACCACCGAATGCTCACCCGAGAGCTGCATGATCGACGCCGATTTCCTGGAGGATGTCGGCTTCGAGGTCGTGGCCCCGCACCACCGGTTCCCGCGCTTGCGCTTGGAGCTCGACTCCGACCACGGCTGGAAGGAAGACGTCGAACGGGCGCTGGATCAGCTGCTGGCGGCGGCGTCGATGACCGCCCCCACCCGAATCGGGGCACGGTGAGCTGAACACCGAAACGCCCCCTGCCGACTCGAAAGGGCAGGGGGCGCTTCGGTTTACGAAAGACCGATGGCTACATCCGGTCGGCTGCGGCCAGCTCTTCGGCCAGCAGTTCCGCGAAAGTGTATGTGCCGGTGGGCTGGTCGTCCTGTCCGAGGAGGTACAGCCGCTTCACCGAGATCAGGATGGCTTCGGCGATCACGTCGCGCATGCGCGGATTGGTGAGGACCGAGGCATCGTATTCGTTGGTCAGATAACCGATGTCGACCTGCACGGTGGGCATTTTGGTGAGCCGCAACAGGTCCCAGGTCCGCGCGTGGGTCCTGCAGTCCTGCAAGGAGGTTCGGGCGACGACCTCGCGCTGGATGAATCCGGCCAGCACCTGTCCGATCATGGACACCGAGCCGTGCGAGTTACCGAAGTAGAACCCGGCTACGCCGTTGGCCAGCGGGCTCGGGTTGACGGCGCAGCGCAGCGAGATCATCAGATCGGCGTCGAAGGCGTTGGACGTCTCCGCGCGCTCGGCGTCGGTGGGGTTGGCGCCCCACGGCCGCGACAGGAAGGTCTCCATGCCCGTGGCCGCCATCCGACCCTCCAGCCGGCTGGCGAGATCCCACAGGATTTCCGACTCGTAGACGTCGCCGTACTCGGTGGGCACGGCGCAACCCTTGTCCGGGCCACCGAGACCGGGATCGATGACGATCCGCTTGCCGGTCAGCTGCGGCCCGGCCCGGTGCACGACCTCTTCCTCGGCGATCCGGTGGGGATTGCCTCCGGTGACCCTGGCGCCGAGCAGATCCAGCGAGCGCAGCGTATCGGGACCGCAGATGCCGTCGGCCGACAGGCCGATCTCCCGCTGGAAGGCGGTCAGCGCGTCATGGGTGTGCGGACCGAAGTAGCCGTCGACCCGGTGCACGTAGAAGCCGAGGTCCTGCAGCCTGCGCTGGAGCGTGGCCACGTCGTCGCCGTACAGCGGCGCGGAGAGCTGATAGATCAGCGTGCGCGCGCCGAGCCGATACGACGCTTCCTTCAGCGCACGGTAGGTCGCCGGGCCCACCACACCGTCGACGAGCAGACCGCGATGCTGCTGAAACGCGCGAACCGCGGAGTCGAGGTGATGGTCGAAGGAGACCTCGGTGTCCTTCCAATACTCGCGTGCGTCCGCGTTGTCGGGACCGATGTGCGCGTGTAGGAACCCGAGGCTTGCCAGGGTGCTCCGAACCTCTGCTACGGCTGGACCGGAATCGCCGTGACGAAGTCGGTGCATGCGTGAGAGCCCTTTCCTTCCGTCAACCCGCGGGTACCCACTCATGCGATGGGCTACACCTTCGCACGACCGGAGCGTCGGTCGATTGTCTCAGACCTGGACCGGGTTTCGACAATCCCCGGGTCCAGGCATCCTACGGCGCGTCCTCAGATGACGTCTTCGAGTTCGCGCAGAAGGGCCGCCTTGCCCTTCGCTCCGACGATCTGCTTGACCGGCTTACCGCCGCGGAACAGCATCATAGTGGGCAGGGAGAGGATCTGATAATCGCGGGCGGTGCTCGGATTGGCGTCCACGTCCAGCTTCGCGACGGTCAGCTTGTCCGCGTGCGTGCCCGCGATCTCCTCTAGGACGGGCGCGACCATCTTGCACGGCCCGCACCAGTCGGCCCAGAAATCGACGAGGACGGGCTTCTCACTGAGCAGCACGTCGTCGGCGAAGGACGCGTCGGTGACGGTGACCGTGTTGGCGGACTCGGACATGAGTGTTCTCCTTGCGATACAGCGAGACGGAAGTGTGTGGCTCGTCCGGCGCGAGCTCAGTTGGCGGCCACCGACTCACCCGCGTGGGCGAGGGTGTTGGACGTGATGTCGCCCTGCTCGGCGAGCCAGCGCTCGGCATCGATGGCCGCGCGGCAGCCCGTGCCCGCGGCGGTGATCGCCTGCCGGTAGGTGTGGTCGACCAGGTCGCCCGCGGCGAAGACGCCGGGGATGTCGGTGGCAGTCGTCGGGTCCTTCACCAGCACGTAGCCCTCGCTGTCCAAAGCGACCTGGCCCTTGACCAGTTCGCTGCGCGGGTCGTGGCCGATCGCGACGAACAGGCCGGTGGCGGGCAGCTCGGAGGTCTCGCCGGTCCGGGTGTCACGCAGGGTCAGGTGGGTGACGCTGTTCTCACCGTGCACCTCGGCCACTTCGGCGTTGAGCACGAACTTGATCTTCTCGTTCGCCTTCGCGCGTTCCAGCATGATGCGGGAGGCGCGGAACTCCTCGCGACGATGCACGATGGTCACGCTGGAGGCGAACTTGGTCAGGAAGGTCGCCTCTTCCATCGCGGAGTCGCCGCCGCCGACCACCACGATGTCCTGGCCCTTGAAGAAGAAGCCGTCGCAGGTGGCACAGGCGCTGACACCGCGGCCGAGCAACCGCTGCTCACCGGGAACGTTCAGGTAGCGCGCGGCCGAGCCCATGGCGAGGATGACGGCGTAGGCCTGGAAGGTCTCCCCGCCGACGACGACCTTCTTGATCGGGCCGCTCAGGTCGACGGCCTCCACGTCCTCGGTGCGGATGTCCGCGCCGAACCGCTTGGCCTGCTCGCGCATCTCCTCCATGAGATCCGGGCCCATGATGCCGCCGCGGAAGCCGGGGAAGTTCTCGACCTCGGTGGTGGTCATCAGCGCACCGCCGAATTGGGTCCCCTCGAACTGCAGCGGCTGAAGCTCGGCGCGGCCCGCGTAGACGGCGGCCGTGTATCCGGCGGGGCCGGAGCCGATGATGATCAGATCGCGAACTGGCGCGCCGGTGTCGCTTTTTTGCTCGCTACGCTCGCTCATGGGGCCCTTCCGGGGAGATTCGATTCGGACGTGTCGGTCAACAACAGGGTAATGGCTGTTGTTCCCACGTCGGCGGGGTCACACCCCGCACGTGGCCCAGATCGCAAGGTCAGCCGATGTCCTGCAGCGCCTTCCGCTGGGGATCGCCGGTGCCGCAGCCGGTCCCGACGACCAGCGCGGTGATCTTGGGCTGCTGCGGGCCGGTGAGCAGGATGAGTACCGCGTTGCCGCCCTGGAATCGGATGTCGGTCGAGCCGAGGATCGTGCGGTCGAGACCGTTCGCCCGTACGCACCGTTCGAGCGCGTCCGAGCCGGCCAGGGCTCCGGTGACGTTGTGCCTGCCCAGCGCGCCAAGGGCCACGGTGGCGGTGAGATCGTCGCCCCAGTCGTCGGCGCCGGTGGTCGGCTGCGCGGTGGACGCCGGGTCGTCACCGCCGCGCGTTGCCGAAACCCAGACGCCCGCGCCCACGACCGCGACGATCGCCGCGGCCGCCGCGGCGAACCATCGCAACCTGCCGTGGCGACGCTCGGCCGAGTCCACCGGATCGGATCCGGAAACGTCTGCCCGGTGAGGGTTTTCGCTCCCCTGTTGCGGCGGAAGCTCATGGACGGTGGCGCCATCGGGCGGCTCCAACTCGTCGACGAACCGAGCGAGCCGGGCCGCCACGTCTTCCGGCATGGCGTGGACGATGCGCTCGTCCCGGCCCAGGGCACGCAACTCGGCACTCACGTCGTCCAGCGCGTGCAGATACCGCACCGCCTCCTGGTCGCGGGAGACGATCGGCCACAACTGCTCGCGCTGCTCCGGCGTCACGTTGCCGGCATGCAGGTCGGCCAGCAATTCAGGCGTGAACGGGGGCTCCGGCACGGACTCGGTAGCCATCGCACCTCCGTTGTTCGCATAGGACATCGCGGGGACCCCTCCGCCGATGGGGTCTGTCTCTGATTCGTTCAGTGGTTCGTCACTGTTAATGACGCATCCCAACTACCCCCGGTTCCCGGGATCACGCAGAAAATCCAATCGCTCTTTCAACCGCTGCCGTGCGCGAGCGCACCGGCTCTTGATCGTCCCCTCCGGCACGCCGAGCAATGCCGCCGCCTCGGCCACGCTATACCCCTCCACATCCACCGCCACCAGCGCGGTCCGCTGATCCGGCGGCAACGAGAACAACGCCCGGTCGATGACCATCGACATCTCCACCTCGGCCATCTCGTCGCGGATGTCCTTGGGCTCCGGCATCGACTCCGGCGACAGCGACAACGCGCGCCTCGTCTTGTTGCGCCGGATCCGGTCCAGGCACGCGTTCACCACGATCGCATGCAACCAACTGCGCACTTCCGCTTCCGCTCGGAAGGAGCCCGCGGTGCGATGCGCGGACAAGAGCGCATCCTGGAGTGAATCGGCCGCATCCTCGCGGGTGTAGGAGGTGCGCAGCGCGGTCTGCCACAAGTGATCGTTGTGTCTGCGCAGCAACTCCGCGAACGCGTGCCGCTCACCGGCGACATGCGCTCGCAACAACTCCACGTCGGTGCGTTCACCGAGTTCCAGAGAGCGCTCGCGAAACATCACCGGCTGCGACGCCCCCCTGCCGAGCTCCTCGTTCACTTCGGACGACAAATGCCAACCCCTTGGACGGCTCTCACGGCGGCAACGGGCATTCGACCATCACCGAGACTTCGCAGCATCCAGGATCGAAAAGCCAGAACCTGGGAAGCTCCCCTGCTGAGAGCGCTCGAAGATCATATCGCCCGTAACGTTTTGGCAGCAACCAAGTGATCGGGCCGGATACGGAGGATTGCGCGGCGCTCGGGACCGCGTGACAAGGGGGCTCGCACCGCCGAAGGCGGGGGCCGAAGCATGGCTACGGTGCGGCGTCGAAACGGATGTCGGCGATGGCGGTCTGGAACTGTCCTCCGGAATTCCCCAGTCCGGTGATCCAGACGAGCACGTAGCGGGCGGCTTGGTCGGCGCGCACCGGGATGTCGGTGACGCCGTCGTCCAGCCGGGCGGAGCCGATCAGCTGGGTCTGATCCAGCGTCGGGGAGCCGGTGGGCGAGGTGCGGATCTCCACCGACGTCCCCGCGCTGGGCGAGTTGATCGAGACGTTCGTGAGCTTCGCGGGGGCGGGCAGCGTGGCCAGCAGGCCGACCCCCTTCTTGAGCGCCGGGAACTGCTGGAAGTACTGATCGGTGCGCCACTGGGTGCCCGGATCGTTGTCCAGCACCGCGTGGACGTTGGCGACGCCGTCGGCGGTGCCCTCCGGCGAGAACACCGACACGCCGGTCACCGGGACCGGCACACCCGTCGAGGTGAGGCCGGGACCGGCGGCGGCGGGTGTCGGCGCCGGCTGGTTGTTCGTCGTCAGGCCGATATTGCGCTGCTCGTTCAACGGCGCGTCGGAAGCGCTCGGCGCGAACACACTGACCATCCACCAGATCACGACGCCGACCACCAGCGCGGCGAGGATGCCGAGGCCGACCATGATCCACATCATGCGCTGGGAGCGTTCGCGTTCGGCCGCGAGCAGCTCAGGATCGGCCAGCGAGTCGTCCATGCTCGCGGGAGCGCGCTGGCCGAGCCGAAGCACCGGGATGAAATCGGTCTTCTGATCGACCACCGACGCCTGCTCCAGCACATGCTGGACCGTCGCCGCCGTCCGCACGCCCTTGTTCGACTCCAGCGAGCGCACGGCGACCGCGGAGATCTCGAACGGCACTTCGGGACGGATCTGGCGCGGTTCCACCGGTGTGCCGTCCGGGCCGAAATCGGCCAGCCGCAGGCCGCCGACGGTCGCGGCGGTGCCGGTGACACCGCCGGAGCGGATCGGCCAGCGTGCGGTGATCAGGGCGTAGAGCATCGCACCGAGCCCGCGTACGTCGGACTGGGCGTCGGAGTCGGACAAGGTGCCGGGGAACGCGAGCACCGCGTCACCCGACGCGCTGATGCGCACCCGGTCGGGATGGTCGATGGACAGCGATCCGCCGCCGCGGTGCGCCAGCTCGGCCGCCGAGGCGAGCGCGCGGATGGCGCGGGCCGCGCCGATCGGCGAAGGCACCGTCTCGGCCATCTCGCGCAGCGAACGGCCCGGCGTCCATTCCGCGACCACGATGCCGCCGGAGCTGCCGCGCACGACGTCGAGCACGCGGGCGAGGCCGGGCGAGTTGATCCGGCCGAGGCGCAGCGTCCTGGACAGGATCGCCTGGGGGCCGTCCTGCCCGGAGTTCTCCGTCGCCTTCTGGTCGGCGTCGACGAAGGTCAGCGCGACCTCGCGATCGAGCTTGATGTCCAGCGCCTGCCAGAACTTCAGGCCGCGGGCGCCGCCGTGACTCGCCAGCAGGCGGTAACGGCCGCCCGCCACCGACGCGCCCGGAATCAGCTTGGGACCGCGCGGGATTCGCCGTGCGCCCAGGTTCTCGCCACCCATCGGCGGCATCTCCGGCGAGCCGACGGGAATCATCCCGGTGTCGTACATCGGATCGCGTGGCGGCAGCTGGTTGTCCTGCGGTCTCGCCGCGTCCTGCTCCGGCCCGGCCGTGCCCGGTTCCTTGTTCGCGTACGCGGGATCCAACGGCTCCCCCGCGGTCGGCGGTACATCGGTGGACAGTCCGCCGGGCGTGGTCGCAGAAGAATCGGCGGCTGGGACGCCGCCCACCGCGTCGTCGCTCACCCTCGGTCCTCCTTCGCCCTGGTTTGTCGAGGTTCCGGCGAATTCGCCACTTGTGCTTCTCTGCCGAACAGGGTACGGGAACTCACCCACGCCGGTGCGGTCAACGGCATCGGGTCTGATCACAGGAAGCACCATGGTCTGGGCGTCCATGTACGGATCGAACCGCGGGTATGCCAAGTACGGGTCGGGCCTGCGCAGCACCTGCGTGACGTACGGATCCTCGACCGGGCTCTCCAGGTCGAGTTCCGGCGCGGGCGGTGTCCAGCCGAGGCGCCGCGAGACGGCCACGGTGATGGCGACGATCTCCGGAATACCGGCGAGTCGCATCAGGCCGAAGGCCACCGCGAACATGACGATCGCGGTGATCGCCACCCGGATCAGCGAACCGGGTCCGCCGAAGGACGCGGTCAGCCGATCCAGGCCGAGTACCCGATCCACGATCCACATCACCGCGCCGCCCGCGAGTGACGCAAGTACGACACGGGTCACCGTTCGGCCGACGTTCGCCATGCGCAGGTCACCGAGACTGCGGTGCAGCAGGAACCCACCCACGACGGCCCCGACCGCGAAGCCGAGGCCGTTGGCGACGCCGAGCGCGACCACCACGTGCTCGGCGTCGGTGACGACGGGGGCCAGCGCGGAGAACACGATCTTGGCCGCGGTGATGCCGAGGATGATCCAGGTGGGAATCCACGCCTGCTCCCTGGCGTAGAACACGCGCAAGTGGATCAGCACCAGCGAGTACGGGATCAGGGCGAACGCCGACCAGCTGACCGCGAGCCCGAGACGTTCGGCGTCCGATCCGAAATTGCCGTAGCCGTAGAGCGCTTGCCCGACCTGCGGACCGGCCAGCGTGAAGAACGTGACCACGGGCACCAGCGCGATCATGGTCAACCTGGTGGCTGCGGAGAGATCGTCGACCACGGCGGGCGTGTCGTCGGCGGCGGCGTTGCGGCTCAGCCGGGGCATGATCGCGGTGAGCACCGTGACACCGAGCACGCCGTACGGCAGTTGCAGCAGCAGCCACGCGTTGTTGTAGATCGCCGGGCCCGCCTCGTCGGCGTGCGCCGAGATCCTGGTGGCGAAGACGAAACCCGCCTGGCTGATCAACACGTACAGGATGATCGCCGCGCCCATGCCGCCGAACTGCTTGAGACGATCGTCGATGCCCCACAGGGGCCGCAGGTCGATGCCCGCCCTGCGGATCGCCGGAACGAGGCTGACCGCCTGCACCACCACGCCCAGCGTGACGCCGACGCCGAGCACCAGCAGCTTCGGGTCGCTCATCCGGACCGGGTCCAGCGTGATCTCACCGGGCATCACGACGTACAGCCCGAGCACGGTGAGGACGACCAGGTTGTTCAGCACCGGAGCCCATGCGCCGGGTTTGAACATCTGCTGGGTGTTGAGGATCGCCGTGAGCAGCGCCGACATCCCGTAGAACAGGATCGCGGGCAGCAGCAGGAAAGCCAGCGCCGTGGTGAGCGCGGTGTTGACCTGGCCGTCGTCGGGCAGGAAGACGTAGGTGGTCAGCACCGGCGCCGCGGCGGTCGCCAGCAGCGCGGCGACGGCGAGGACCACGAAAGCCGCGGTGACCAGGCGCCGCACGAAGGCCGCTCCCCGATCGGGATCCTCCTGCTCCGCGCGCACCAGCGTGGGCACCACGATCGCGGTGAGCACCGCGCCGAGTACCAGTTCCGCGATCATGTTCGGAATCTGGCTGGCCACGGTGAACGCGCTGGCGATGGCGGGGCCGAGCACGGTCAGCAGCAACAGTTGCTTGCCGAACCCGGTGATCCTGCTGATCAGCGTCGCGAACGCGATCGAGCCCGAATCGCTCAGCAGCCGGGAGGTCGCACTCTGTTTCGAAGCCTCCGTCTTCGGCGGCTCCTCGGTGGCGGTGGCGGCGGGCCACTCACTCGTCCGTGGGCGATCCGGTTGCGCGGGTTCGTGCCGGACCGGGGCGGCCGGCCGCTGCCGCGGCGGCGGGAACTGCTGCGGCTGCGACGGGGCGTAGCGCGGCGGCGGCACCCGATCGGATTCCGGCGGAACGGCAGGCATCGGTCCGGACCGCGGTGGGCGCGGTGCGGCCGGGATCGGACCGGACTGCGGCGGTCGCGGAACAGCCGGAATCGCTCCCGACCGAGGCGGGTGCGGTGCGGCCGGGATCGGACCGGATTGCGGGGGCCGCGGGGCAGCCGGAATCGCGCCTTGCTGCGGCGGTCGCGGGGCAGCCGGGAGCGCGCCGGACTGCGGCCCACGTGGCGGGCGCGGCGGCGGAGCCTGCCGAGCGCCTGC
>NZ_BDBC01000067.1 GCF_001612785.1 Nocardia beijingensis NBRC 16342 | reverse complement strand
GCAGTCCCTGAGCGATGGCTTCCGCGATCGCGGCGGTGTTCCCGAACATCGATTCGTAGACTATTCGCGCGCGCATGACGATGTTCTCCTCTGCGCTCTACCGGGTGAGGTCTCCGACGGTAGGGCGGCGGAGAGAGGAGGCAACAGAGTCGAACCGACCATTCCCGCGGGACTTTCGCCATGGCGGGCCGGGCGGTGATCTTCCGGGGCTCACCTCGAGTACTGGCCAGCGGCGTGCTCGCGCATGCCGCCGAGCGAGGTAGGGGCTTTGCGCGGCGGTAGAGGCGGGGCCTGATGTCCCGTCCGATGCATGACCTTCGTCTCTGTCGATGATCCACCCGAAGCGCGATCCTCGAAGCTGATGGCGCCGGTCGTCAGAAGCGGCGGTGGATGGCGATATCCGAAAGCGTGGTCATTGCGCTGGACGGATGGTGGATTCGGCTGACCCGCCTGTGGTCGCTGCAACCATGCAATGCGAACCAACTGATGCGCCCGTCCGACCACATCGGATCAGCGGTCCGCGCCATCGCCACGATCGCGGTACTGATCGCGGTCCCGGTGGCGGGTGCCCTCGCTACGGACGCGTATGCCGGCGCCTCCGCCGAAATCCGTTACGAGAGTGCGACGAGATCCCTGGTTCACGCCGTAATCACCGACCAGCCCGTCCGAACCGCGGCGCATCGATACGAAGGCCGGGTGCGATGGGAAGAGTCCGGCCATACGGGCGAGGCATCGTGCCGGTCCGGGAGAAGGCGCAACTCGGCGATCATGTCGAGCTGTGGCTCGCCGCCGACGGCGCGCCCACCGCGCAATCGCGCCACCCGGACACTGCGGTGGTGGCCGGGATCGAGATAGGTGTTTCCGTCCTGGTCGGGATCTGGGTGTGTGGATGGTGCCTGGTGAACGCGACGGTCTTGATACTGGCACGGCATCGTAGCGCGCGATGGGACCGACAGATGTGTCGTACGGCAAGAGGTGACAAGCATTGATGTACTTGTACTTGTACTTGTACTGGTGCGGAAACGGACCACAGTCTCGCTGGGGAGGCCGACGTGCAGTGGACGCGCAGGGACGCGAACGCATCCTCACCGAGGCTGCACGGGTTGCACGCCCAGCCGCGCGGCGAGGAGCCCGCGGTCACCACCGAGGTGAGCTTCGAACCGGTCATTCCATTCGCTCGAAGTGATCGCATCCGGGGCCCGGAGACACACTGACCCGTTTCACCTCCGGACTCGATTGGCCGGCTCGGCTCTGAACAGCTCCGTGATGACGGCGTCCACCGCGTGTGGGACGGCGGCGGTGACCGGCTCCGACAAGCCGACACCCAGATCCAGGCGTGCCGCGTCCACCGCGATGACGACGATCCGGCCGGGCACGCGGCCGATCGCGCGGCCCAACGGTAGCGCGTCCTGGATCCCCAGCGTGTGAGAGGACGCCGCGGTGCCGGTGTGCCGGAGCAGATCGAGACCGCCGCGGCGGACCCGGCCGGGAACCGACGGCTCGCAGCGCACAGCGTCGATCACCACGGCGAGGTCCATACCGGCCCAGAGGTCGGCGACGCTCATGGGTTCACCGTCCGACAGGGTCACCAGAACACCCGAGATGTCCAGCTTTTCGATCTGGAGGGCGACGGCGGAACCGACTCCGTCGTCCCTGCGGTAGGCGTTGCCGACGCCGATGACCACGGCCCAGTGCTCGGTCATCGGCGCACCACGTCGAGGTCCAGGAAGTGCGCCGAGCAGGAGATGCACGGATCGTAGTTGCGGATCGCGCGCTCGCATACCGCTGCGAGCGCGGCGTCGTCGAGGTCGACATTGTCCGCGACCGCGCGCCGCAGGTCGTCCTCCATGACGGCTTGGTTCTGGGACGTCGGTGGGATGATCGTGGCCGCGCGCACGATGCCGTGGTCGTCGATCTCGTAGCGGTGGTAGAGCAGTCCACGGGGGGCTTCGCTCACCCCGTGGCCGGTTCCGGCGCGGGGCGCTACGGGCACCGCCGCACGGGAGGGGCGCTCGTAGGCGGCGATGAGACTCAGTGCCTCATCGATGGCGTAGACGACTTCGACCACGCGGACCAGGATGCTGCGGAACGGATTACGGCATTCGGTGCCGAGGCCGATCTCGGCCGCGACCTGGCGGGCGCTCGGAGACAGCTGGTGGTAGTTCAGCGTGTACCGGGCCAGTGGCCCGGTGAGATAGCGTTCGCCGTCGAGCAGGGCGTGCAAGGCCGTGGAGTGCGGTACCTGGTGCTCGCGCACGTGCACGGGAAATTCCGCCGCGGAGAGCCGAAGCCCGCTGCTGGTGTGCACCGTGCCGCTGTCGATGGCGTATCGGTCCGGTGCGGCGGCGGCGAGAAAAGCGTAATCGAGTTCCAACTCGGGAAAATCGAACGCAGCCGCTCGATGTCCGGTTCGCTCCGCGCAGTCCCGCGCGTCGCGGAGTAACTCGATCACCGGAGCGAAATCGGCGAGTTCGGGGACCGAGTAGAAGCCGCCGAGCCGGACGTTGACCGGATGGATGGCTCGGCCACCGAGCAGTTCCAGCAGCGCGTTGCCCGCTTTCTTCGTTGCCAGCCCTTGTTCGACGAGTTCGCGGTGGTCGGTGGCGAGCGCGATCGCGTCCGGGTAGCCGAGGAAATCGGGCATGTGCAGCAGGTGAATGTGCAGGGCGTGGCTGGAAATCCATTCACCGCAATACAGCAGCCTGCGCAGGTCGGCCAGTGGCCGGTCCAGCTCCACGCCACAGATCTGCTCGAGGGCGTTACAGGCACTGGTCTGGTAGGCGACCGGGCAGATCCCGCAGATGCGGGATGTGATGTCCGGGGGCTCGGTGTAGGCGCGTCCGCGCAGAAATGCTTCGAAGAATCGCGGTGGCTCATAGATGTTCAACTCGGCGCTTTCCACCTGTCCGTCCGCGATGACGACGCGCAGCGCGCCTTCGCCTTCGACTCGAGCAAGCGAGCCGACCTTCAGCTGCCTACTCCGAATCATCGCCGTTCCTGTTCGCGAACTCCGGCGCGGCTGCGGCGTAAGTGGCGAAAACGCGGTCGATGTCGCCGGGTTCCATGCCGTTGACGCGCAGTATGGGAAGCAGCGCGTGGATATTGGGTTTCGCCATCGGACCGAAACAACCGAAACACCCGCGGTGATAGGCCGGGCACAGGGCGCCGCATCCCGCCTGCGTGACCGGGCCGAGGCAGGGAATTCCCTCGGCGACCATCACACAGGTGGTGCCGCGGCGTTTGCACTCGGTGCACACGCTGGTGTTCGGGATGTCGGGTGCGCGGCCTGCCAGGAACGCGCACAGGGTGTCGAGAAGCTGGCGCCGGTCGATCGGGCAGCCACGGAGCTCGAAGTCCACCGGTACATGCGCGGAAATCGGGGTGGATATGCCCAAGGTGGCGATGTACTCCGGGCTGGCGTACACCACTGACGTGAACTCGCTGACGTCGGCGAAATTGCGTAGCGCCTGGATCCCGCCATGTGTGGCGCATGCCCCGATCGCCACCAAGATCCTGGATCGCTCACGGATTTCCACGATCCGGCGGCGCTCTTCTTCCGTCGTGATCGATCCCTCGACGAGTGAAACGTCGTATGGGCCCGGTGCCATGGCGCTCGACGCTTCCGCGAAGTGGGTGATGCGCACCCTGCCCGCGAGCGCGAGCAGTTCGTCCTCGCAGTCGAGCAAGGTGAGCTGGCAACCGTCACAAGAAGTGAACTTCCATACCGCGAGGGTCGGTGTCTCGGTCATAGTTCGCGCACCGCCAGGAGTGGTTCGGCGGTCGCGTAGGCGACCACGGGTCCGTCCCGGCACAGCAATAACGGGCCGAGTTGGCAGTGACCACAGCGCGCGACACCGCACTGCATGTTGCGCTCCAAGGACAGCTGGATGTCGGCGGCGGCGACTCCCCTGCGCAGCAGAGTCTGTGCGCAGAAACGCATCATCATTTCCGGACCGCAGAGGAGGGCTGTGGTCTTGTCCGGGTCCACGGTCAGGTGGGCCAGTGGCTCGGTGACGAAGCCGACGCGACCGCGCCAGTCCGGCGCGGGGCGATCGACGGTCTGCTCGAGTTCGATCGGACCGGCCGCCGACCACACTTGTTGATCGTCGCGGAACAGCATGTCCGCCGGGGTGCGGGCTCCGCTGATCAGCACGATCCGCCGATAGTCCGACCGGGCGGCGAGCGCGGCGAGGATCGCTGATCGCAGCGGCGCCAGTCCGACGCCGCCGCCCACGATGACCAGATCTCCCCCGATCGCGGACGCCAGGTCCCATCCGGTGCCGAACGGACCGCGGACGCCGATCCGGCCGCCGATCTCGGTGTCGTGCAACGCCGCGCTCACCGCGCCCACCGCACGGATGGTGTGTTCGAGGATGCCGTCGTCGGCGGCGGGATTTCCGCTGATCGAGATTGCGATCTCACCCACGCCGAAGCTGTAGAGCATCATGAACTGCCCCGCCCCGAAACGTCGCGCGGCATCCCGCACCGGCTCCAGGCGCAGTGTCACAGTGTCCGGGGTCTGTATGACGCGGTCTATCACGCGGTAAGGCAGCATCGTGTCGCCGTACGGCACCGTGCGGGTCTGCGTGTCCACGCTCATCGGGCACCTCGTCCGGCCGTGCCGCGCGGTGCAGCGGCGGCGCACGTTTCGGTGGGGTTGCGGTAGAGGTCGAGCAGCCGCGCCCGGGTGGCCTGCAGCCGTTCCAGCAGCGCCTCGAAAAGCATCATGGCCAGCGCGCGGCCGAATCGCGGGTCCTGGTCGGCCAGTTCGGCCAATACGCGCGCGTCGAATTCGACGGCCTCGACCGGTTCGGCGGTCACCGCACCGAAATGCCACCGATAGGGTGGTACGAGCCAGGACCAGCCCAGCAGATCGCCGCCTCCGAGCGTCTGGAGGACAACGGCGCCGCGCCCCGGCACGTGGGCGTCCAGCAGTATTCGGCCGTGGCCGATCAGCCAGCATCGGTCGGCCTGCCCGCCTTCGGTGATCACCCGATGGTCGGCGGGGAAAGTCACATCACGCCCGGCGCGGGCCAGCGTGCGCAGCTCTTCCTCGCTCAGTGCCGCCAACTGCCCGAACCCGGACAATTCCTCACCGGTCGGCATGGTCGGTTTCCTCGGCCGATTCGGCCAGCCGGGCCACCTCGGCGGTCAAATCGATCTCGGCGGGGCACCAGGCGATGCACCGTCCGCAGCCGACGCACCCCGAACTGCCGAACTGCTCGTACCAGGTGCTGAGTTTGTGGGTGATCCACTGCCGGTAGCGGCTCTCGCCGGATTGCCGCACACTGCCGCCGTGCAGGTAGGAGAAGTCCAGCTCGAAGCACGACGACCAGTGCTCCCAGCGTTCGGCATGGTCGCCGGTGAGATCGGTGACGTCCTCGGTGCTCGTACAGAAACAGGTGGGGCACACCATTGTGCAGTTGCCGCAGGTGAAGCAGCGGCCGGCGACGTCATGCCAGTGCGGAGACTCTCGGGACTCGTGCAGCAGTGCGCGGATGTCCACCTCGGGCATCTCGCGGCCCATCCGGCCTGCTGCTGCGGTCACGGCGGCCCGGGCGGCGGCGACCTGCTCCGCCTCGGCCGGGCCGGTGGTGATCTCGGCGAGGATTTCCGCGCCGTCCGCGCTGCCGACGTCGACGAGGAATCGGTGCCCCTCGGCGTCGATGCGCTCGGTCAGGGCGAGGTCGTATCCGGCCGAGACGCCGGGGCCGGTACCCATCGACGCGCAGAAGCACACGCCTCCGGGCTCGGTGCAGTTGACCGCGACGATGAAGAGTTCTTTCCGGCGGGCGGTGAACGATGCGTCGGGGTGCGCGCCGCCGCCGAGTACTTTTCCGAGGATCGCGATCGAGGTGAGGTCACAGCCTCGGACCCCGAGGAACGCGGAACGGACAGGCGATTCTTCGACGGATTCCGGCTCGAGATCCGGACCGAATTGCGCTATCTTGCGGCGCGGCGGATGCAAGAACTGCTTCCATGATCCCGGTCCGGCGGAGTGCGCGAACACCGCCGCGTCATCGCGGCGATGCAGCCGATACCGGCCGGGCGCGGTCTCTACCCCCCACCCGGCGGGCAGCCGCTGACCGGAGTCCAGCTCGTCGAGGACGATAGCGTTATCGCGCACCTGCGGGCCGATGACGCGGTATCCCCGCTGCTGCAGCACGTCCACTAGACGATCCAGACCAGCGCGATCGATCATCACGATGTCCTCAGACATAGCCGAACGCCTCTACTCGGTCGTTTGTAGCCGTTCGTTTTCGAGTCTGGTGGTAGTCGCTGGTGCGCCGGGAGGGACAAAGGTCCCGAATCGCGATGGCCGACGGCATCGATACGGTCTTTCGTCCTCACAGCCGAGGACGATCAGCCGCATTCGAGTCGATGTGGCCGCTCATACCGTTGACATCGGCGCCCCGGCTGGGTGCGACACCATTACAGGCTCGGGAGGTCCGGCATGACAGAACAGCGATTCGACGATCCGCATCACCTCGCCGCGGCGAAGGTCGTCGTCGGCGTGGACGGCTCGGACGGTTCGTGGACCGCCGTGCGGTGGGCAGCCCGGTTCGCGGCCGAACATGGACGCGAACTCGAGATCCTGCATGGCATGGAGCTGGTGGGAACCGGCTGGGTGCTGAGCGACTACGAGGTTGTGATCCCCTCGGTGGTCGATGCCATCCGCGAACAAGGGCGAGACGTGGTCACCCGGGCCGAACGCGTGGCGCGATCGGTCGCGCCCGACTTGCGGGTCTCGGCTCGTGCGACCCCCGATACCGGCAAGCATCTGTTGATCGAGCACAGCGCCGAGGCGTACGCGGTCGTGATCGGCGCGACCGGAGACGCCGGTACGCTCACCCACCTCGGCTCCACGCTGCTGGCCGTGACTGCCCACGCGAAGGGCACCGTGATCGTCGTGCGCACCGACCCTGATTCCGACGGATCGGTTCGCACGTCGGGCCCGGTAGTGGTCGGCGTGGACGGCAGCCCGGTCAGCGATACGGCGATCGCGGTGGCCTTCACCGAAGCCGCCGAACGCGGTGTCGGACTCGTCGCCGTCCATGTCTGGACCGACTTCGATTCCGGTCGATTCGCCGGCCACGTCAACCTGGCCGAGACCGAACTCGACAAGGTCGAACGAGCGATCCTCGCCGAACGCATCGCTGGCTGGCAGGAGAAATTCCCGGACGTTCACATCACCCGCAAGGTCGAGATCTCCGCGCCGGCTCCCCACCTGCTGGACTGGTCGAAGGTCGCGCAGTTGGTGGTCGTCGGCAGTCGCGGGCGCGGCGGATTCGCGGGCATGCTGCTCGGCTCGACCGCCAACACGTTGGTGCAACATGCTTGCTGCCCGGTCATGGTCGTACATCCTGCACGGTGATCGACAGCGGGGCGGCGGCGATGTCACTGATACAGATGGCCGCCTCGACCGCCGGTTGGCTGTCAAGACGTCGACATCGGCGACAGCGTGTCCGTCGCCGACGGGGACACCCGCGTCGCCTCCCGGCAGCACCGGTGCTGTGGATCAGCGGCAGCAGTTGGGGTCCAGGATGAGGCAGAGTGCGGCCAAGGCTTCGCGGCGGGCGCGGTGGTAGGTGTTCATGCCGCGGCGTTCGGATGCGACCAGGCCGGCGGTGCGCAGTTGGGTGAGGTGATGGCTGACGGTGGATTCGGCGATGCCGACCGCTGCGGCCAGCGCGCCGCTGTTCTCCTCGTCGGCCGGGCTGGTCAGTAGGAGTGAGAGCAGGCGCACGCGCACCGGGTCGGCGATGGCTTTGAGGCGCAGGGCGACCTCGAGGGCGGCCGCGTCGTCCAGCGGTGCCGCGGCAACGGGCGTGCAGCACACGGGGGCGGACATGTCGATCACGGGTAGCGCCTTGGGCATGTTCCCACCGTACCCAGATTATTGACATATGTCGAAAAGGTGGAGCAGAATCGGCCCTGGCAGTTCTTCGATATATACCGAACAACTTTGGAGGTTCGTCATGCCCCGCGTCCAGCTCGCCCTCAACGTCGATGACATCGATGCCGCTGTCGCGTTCTACTCGACCCTGTTCGCCACCGAACCGGCCAAACGCAAGCCGGGGTATGCGAATTTCGCCATCGCCGAGCCGCCCTTGAAGCTGGTGCTCATCGAAAACCACGGCGCCGGTGGCAGCGTGAACCACCTGGGTGTGGAGGTCGAGACCTCCGAGCAGGTGCACGGCGAGATCGCGCGCCTGTCGCAGGCCGGGCTGTTCACCGAGGAGCAGATCGCGACCACCTGTTGTTTCGCCACCCAGGACAAGGTGTGGGTGAGCGGCCCGGACGCCGAGCGGTGGGAGGTCTACACCGTGCTCGCCGACAGCGAGACCTTCGGCACCGCACCGGCAACGGCGGCCGACGACGCCGAAGCGGTGCAGGCCTGCTGCACCAGCACCGCGACCGCCGGCCAACCGTGCTGCACCCCGCAGGCCAAGCAGGACGCCATCGCCGCCGGAGCCGGCTGCTGCAGCTGACCCCGCCCCGCCGGGCACTGTTCACGGCTGTCGATTTGTCTCCGATTTGTCTGCGATATCGACATCGATCAATATCGATGTGTGTCGAAACAGCCGCTGCCGTGGATCGGGGCGACCCCGCCCTCGTGTGAGGTCGCCCCGATCGCTCGTGAACCGCTCCCACCCGCCGCCGCGATCGAACTGGCCGCGGTGTTCAAGGCGCTGTCGGACCCGGTGCGCCTGCGGCTGCTGAGCCTGGTCGCCAGCCGTGGCGGCGGCGAGGCCTGCGTGTGTGAACTGTCGGCCGGATTCGAGTTGAGCCAGCCCACCATCTCCCACCACCTGAAAGTCCTGCGCGAGGCCGGGCTGCTGTCCAGCGAGCGCCGTGGCTCCTGGGTGTACTACCGGATCCAACCGCAGACGTTGGCACCGCTGGCACGGCTGCTCGACATCCCGGCCACCCAGGCATCGGCACGATGAGCGGCCACGCGCGCCGCCTGCTCGCCGAATTCGTCGGCACCGCCGCCCTGGTCGCGGTCGTCGTCGGCTCCGGTATCGCCGCGCAGCAACTCACCGCTGACCTCGCGCTGCAGCTGCTGGCCAACTCGACCGCAACCGTCTTCGGGCTCGGCGTGCTGATCCTGGTCTTCGGTCCCGTCTCCGGCGCCCACTTCAACCCGGTCGTCTCCGCTGCGGACTGGCTGGCCGGCCGCCGTCACGGCGTCGGCCTGACCGGGCGCGACGTAGCCGCCTACGCCCTTGCCCAGATCACCGGCGCGATCACCGGATCGGTCCTGGCCAACACCATGTTCGACCTCGCCACCGTCCAGATCTCGAGCCACGCGCGCATCACCACCGGCCACCTCGTCGGTGAAGTGGTCGCCACCGCCGGGCTGATCGCGGTGATCTTCGCCCTGGCCCGCAGCGGCCGCGCCACCCTGTCGGCTTCGGCGGTCGCCGCCTACATCGGCGCCGCCTACTGGTTCACCAGCTCCACCAGCTTCGCCAATCCCGCCGTCACCATCGGCCGCGTCTTCTCCGACACCTTCGCCGGTATCGCCCCGGCTTCGGTCCCCGGCTTCATCGCCGCCCAAATCACCGGCACCGCACTCGGGCTGGCGCTGATCGTCGTGCTTTACCCGCGCTCGGTGGCCTCGGCCGCCGACGACGCGGTCGTGCCCCACCCGGACCACACCACCCGCTGAAAGAGAACTCCGTGTCGACCAAGCCCAGCGTGCTGTTCGTCTGCGTCCACAACGCCGGACGCTCCCAAATGGCCCAAGGCTTCCTCACCCACCTCGCCGGTGACGCCATCGAGGTCCGCTCCGCCGGAAGCGTCCCCGGCGACGCCCTCAACCCCGCCGCGGTGCAAGCGATGGCCGAAGTCGGCATCGACATCACAGACCAGAAACCGAAGATCCTTTTCCCCGAGGACGTGGAAACCTCCACCGTCGTCATCACCATGGGCTGCGGCGACGCCTGCCCCTACTTCCCCGGCGTGGACTACCGCGACTGGAAACTCGACGACCCCGCAGGCAAGGACATCGACACCGTCCGCACGATCCGCGACCAGATCCGATCCCGCATCGAAGCGCTCATCACCGAACTGCTGCCCGAGCAATAGCCCGGCCGTACAGGTGTCGTAAAGCGATCGGTTCTCGACATCCCGCGGGTTTCATCCATAAGGGGTGATCCCTGCTCCTGGGAGGTGCTCATAGCCTGTGATTGAGCGCCGCGTGGAGGTGGGAGCCACTGTGCGGGTCTGCCGTGTGCGCTGACCCGTTCGACCGGCTCAGCGCGACACGACTCGGGAGTCTCGGGTGTCGTGGCCGGGTTGGTGTCGTCGATGGCTAGGCCCAGTGCGCGATCTTGATGGAGGGGCAATGACCAGGACCGATCCACAGGAATTCTCGACCCTGCTCGACACCATCGCCCAGCGCCGCAGCGCCGGCGACGGCACAGTTTCGGCGGAGTCCTCCACTCACATCCCCCAGGTCAGAACGGCGGATGTTCCGCAGGAGGTCAGAGACGCCCTTCAACCCGCCGAGACCGGCATGCTGAGCAGCTCGACCACACCGGCGCCGCCGCGTACACGTACGCTCAGCGCGTCCTCGCCGGTGACATCTCACGCGAACAGTTCGGGGACCTGATCAGTCAACTGATGGACAGCGCCCAAACCCAGTTCACTCAGCTGCAGGGCTCGACCAAGGCAGCACTCCAAAGCCTCGGCCACCAGCACCCCGACTGGCAAATGATGATCCTCAATGTATTCCAGGCGGTCACCGACCTTCTAATCGACATGCTGAACAAGGAATTCGGCTTCCTCCAATCGCTGACGGACACGCCCCAGCAGGCAAGTCAGGTAAACGGATTCTTCAGCGACTTGATGCGTCGTCTCGAGGACCGGTGGAGTCAGATCGTGGGGTGATACCGGCAGCTCGGCGTGGGCTCGGGTGTGGCTGTGCGAGTTCGCGCCACCGTTTCCTTGTGTGACGAACACCCGATCGAAGGAGGAGACAATGACCAAAGCGGAACAAGGTCTCGAAGTGAAGCAGGATACGTTGTCCGAAGCATCGAAGTCGGCGGAACGTACCTCGGTCGGCTGGTACAAGCTGCACAACGATCTGGACCTCCCCGTCACCGCCGTAATAGCGGCCAGCCGTGGCGGGACCCGCCTGAGGGTGCTGGTGATTGCGCCCGGCACCACCAGTGAGCAGTTCGATGACGGTACTGATGCACTTTTCTATCAGGGGACCGGGCCGGGGGAGGTGTACGACTGCGTCAGCGGTTGCGTCTGGTACCACTCCCGCGGGGATCTGCGCGGCAACCAGGTCAACAACCTGAGCTGGTTCCAGTAGCCGTGACCCCAGGGGTCCCGGACTGGCCGGGCCCCCTGGTGAGGCCGGTCGCCAGCGGGCACCTGCGGGCGTATCTACGGCGCGTGGGGTCCGCGTCCGCGGGATCCGGCGGTAAGGCGCCACCGCAGATAGTTTCGCGAGTCGGTACCACCTGCCGGGTATTCCCAGACCCCTAGGTCCGTCACGACGCTGGGGTGTTGAGAATCGTTCGGTTCTCCGACACCCCAGCGCCAACGAGCGGTGTCGTCCGGAAGCCCAGGTCGACCGGACCGGGCATACGTCGATAAACGCGTTGAAAAGCAGTGGGCGTCCAAGAACTCGGAAGTCCTTGAGTACATGCTCTCTGGCGCCACTCTTGTGGTGCCGTCCTGGACTACCCACACAATGCCCGAATGCTGTGCCGAAGCAATCGAATCCTCAGGCCGCGTAGTTCAGAGAACGACTAGACGAGTAGTTCCGAAGTTTCGGTCTGTCAAAGGGGCGAGGGTGCCCAAGATCCGTGTGTGACAACAGACCTGGACACCCTCTTGACCGCACTATACGTGAAGATCGATGACGAAATCGGAGGAACTCGATGCCTCGGCCGACCCCCGATGCTCAGCGATTCCGAACTCATCTGCCTCGCGGTGGCCCAAGCCCTGCTCGGCTACCACTCTGAAGCCCGCTGGCTGCGCTACGCGAACAAGCACCTGTCCGGCATGTTCCCTTACCTGCCGCAGCGAGCGGGCTACAACAAGCGTCTGCGCGCGGCCCTGCCCCTGGTCAAACGGCTGATCCGGAAACTGGCGATGGACAGCGACTTCTGGTTCGACAACCACTGGATCACCGATTCCACGCCGGTGCCGTGCGGGATGTCCCGCCCTACCGTGCGGCGCTCGGGCCTGGCGGGATGGGCCGGCTACGGCTACTGCGCCTCCCACTCGCGGTTCTTCTGGGGCCTGCGCCTGTATCTGGTCTGCACCCCGACCGGGATGCCGATCATGTGGGCCCTGGCCAACCCGAAGATCGGTGAGCGCGAGGTTCTGGCCGCGATGCTGGAGGTCCACGCCAACCTGGTCGCTGAGCGTGAGGGCATCCTGCTGATCTCGGACAAGGGCTTCGCGTCCAAAACCTTCGAGAAGGCCCTCGCCGAACTTGGCATCGAACTGCTGCGGCCCCCACTCAAGCGGGAGAAGCAGCGGCACGGCGAGCCGATGCTCAAGAAGGTCCGCCAGCTCATCGAGTCCGTCAACGACACCCTGAAAGGGCAGCTCGACCTGGAACAACACAGCGGGCGGACCTTCGAGGGTGTCGCTGTCCGGGTTGCCCAGCGTGTTCTGGCGATTGCGGCCGGGATCTGGCACAACAACAGGATCGGTGCACCGGTCACCCGCTCGCTGGTCGCTTACGATCACTGATCGCCGCGGGCCCTGCCGCCAGTCATCGGGTCGGCATCCCTCCGTGAGGGCTGTTGACCACGATCGGCACAGACCCTTCGACGAGGTAGGGGTGTCCAGGGAAGTAGTCGATGTGGAGGTGACCACCGTCCTCGGCGGTGGCCATGCTCTGGAGGTTGGCCGCGAGGATCGCTCTGGCACCGGGCGCGCCGCTGATCACCAGAACCTGCCGTGAGGCGTCCAGTTCGATCCGAATCCCGGGGCCGGAAGCCTTCCTGACGCCGACCCCTGCCAAGGTGCCACCGCCCAGTGGTGACGTGGAGCCGATGAACCCGTAGCCCTCGGCCACTGCCCTTGCCAGGCTGGCCAGTTCCTCCACTGAAGCGGTGAGATCCACTTCGCCGAACACGGGATCGAAAACCAGTCGCACGGGCGGCACTCCTTCAGGGGCGGACCTTCATGATGCCGTTGCAGGCCATCAGCCCTGCGCTCACCCCCCGCAAGCCGACCAGAGGTGACCAGGCACATCGGAACTACTCGTCTAGGACCACGGCGTGGAGGCGTGAGCAGCCTGGTGGTGGCGTAACGAGGTGATCCGGATCGACTCATGGGTCACCCGAACCGGCTGATCGCAGTAACAGAGATGTGTGAGTCCGCTGGTGGACGTGTCCAGCATGAGCGTTGTGTTCCGGCGGGGCCCAGCCGCAGGGCGGTGCTGCGTGGGCGACGGGCCGCGCGTCCGGAGACATGGACCGTGTAGGTGATGGATCGCAGCCGGCCGCGTCCGCCGCCGATACCGTCGTACGCGACCAGTTCGGTGTGGATTTCCAGGTCGGGGCGGGCCCAACCTGTCTGGGTTGTCACCAGGATGGCCTTGTGACTTTGGATCCGCACGAGCACAGCTCGCGTGCGGCTGGCTGCCGGGGTGATGGGACGGTCGAGCACGACGACGGGCAGGCCGTCGAGCAGGACGGCGGCGACGTCGAGGGGTCGTCACCGGGGTCGAAGATGTGGGCCAGGCGGGCGACATTTCCGCCCATTTCCGCGACCGCGAGCAATCCGAGCCGTGGGGATCCGAGGACGGCGGTCCATTCTCCGGCGGCGGTGGCCGTGGCGAGCAACCCGAGTAGGGGGCCGAGGCGTCCGGTGTACGCAATCAGTGATCCGCGTGGTAGCCACCGGCGGGTAGCGCGTCACCCAGTGTGCTCCGGGGATCGGCAGTGTGTTCGCTGGTGCGGTGGATGGCATCGGATGTCGTTGGTCAGCGGACCGGTGCCCGGAGTTGCGCGGTAGCTGTCCAGATCGGCGATTCCATGGGCGACAAGTATTTCCTCGTCGAGCAGCAGCTCGCCGGTGCAGGTCGAGCGTGTGAGCATCAGCAGTGCCGCATCGGCCATGACCCACACGTTGCGCGAGGTTGCGGCGACCTGGTCGCCGCCGATCTTGTTACGCACGGCCGCGGTGTCGATCGTGGTGCGCGGCCACAACGAATTGACCGCGATGCCCTGATCAGCGAGTTCCTGTGCCAGCCCGATGGTCAGCAAAGAGGTGCCGTACTTGCTGACGGTGTATCCGGGGAACCTGCCGATCTGCTCGCGAGCCAGGTTGATCGGTGGCGAGATGTTCAGGACCTGCGGTGCTCGACCTGCCCGCGCCGAAGCCTGGAGAGCTGGCAGGCATAGCTTGGTCATCAAAAGTGTTGCGCGACAATTGATATCCTGCATGTGGTCGTACTGATTCATCGTTAGCGTGATCGCAGGTGCGGGCTCGATCACCGCCGCCACGTTCAGCAGCATGTCGATACCGCCGAACCGGTCGATGGTCCGCTGCACGGCATCCGCCATCGCCTTGTCGTCGCGCACGTCGGCGGCGATCGGCAGGATATCCCCGCCTGCGGCCTCCGCCTCTGCGGCCATGGTATGGATCGTGCCGCTGTACCTGGGATGCGGTGTAGTCGTGCGGCCGATCATCGTCACGTTGGCTTCCTCCGCGGCCAGCCGTATCGCGATCGCAGCACCGATGCCTCGGCTAGCTCCAGTGACGATCGCTGTCTTGCCGACCAGTAGGCTCGAAGACACTTCACCTAAGGACATCGGATCCCCCATCTGCGCATGATCGACTTCTTGCAACTAACGGCTGACCGTGCCCAGTGGCGGGTGCGCAGGTATCAGGCACATTCCAGGTCCTCCATCTCCTCCCGCAGGGGCTGGTAGTCGGGGTGATCGGCGACCCAGGCGGCGAAGCGGCCCATTCCCAGCCACCGGCGCGGACGTCGGCGATGCGCAGGCCGCGGGTGTAGTGGATGGAGGCGGTGGTGAACGCCAGCGCCGCCTGCACCCGCTGGATGTCGAGGGAGCTGGCGAACACCCGCAGTTCGAGGGTTTTGCGGGGGTAGGGGTTGATCGCCTGATACCGCTCCAAGCCCAGCGCGTGTTGAGGGCCTTTGGCGGTGTCCTTCGCCCGTGCCCGCGCGGTGCGGTCGAACGGCGCGTATCGGGAGCGGCGCCTAGCGAGGGTGGAGACGGCGGATTCGTTGCGGTACAACAGCTTCATCCACCGGTAGATATGCGCGGGGGAGTCGAACCCGGCGCGGCTGGCGTGCACGTGCAAACCGACAGAGGAGTCGGTGTCGCAGTCGAGGTCTTCCAGCGCCTCGAGCAGCGGCCAGGGAAACCGGTCGATCGCATACCGGTAGGACATGGGATGGGTCACCAACTCGAATCCCGTGGGCCGGATCGACGAATCCTGCTTCAAGTAGCCGAGCCGCCCGAGGTGTTCGGTGGCGAGGGTGACGCATTCGCCGTAGCGGTAGCCGGGGACGATGATCTCCAGCTCCAAACCCAGAAACAGCGGGCCTTCGCCGTGGAAGCGGGGGTCGGGTTTGTAGGTGTAGTGCCAGACATGGTCTCGGCCTGTCCGGCAGTCGCAGGCGTGACCGGGGCGGGTCAGGGTGTCGCAGCGCGGGCAGGCGGCGAGCCGGTGGACGCAGCGGCGGCAGGCGCGGTACCCGCCGGCGACGTAGCGACCGTTGGCGGTGTATCGGCTGCACTGGAAGCAGACGTCGAACAGCACGGTCGCGCAGCGCATACACACCGGCTCGTCGGTGTCGGTCCGCACCGCGGGGCTGGTGGGTTTGCGGCAGGACACACACGGCCGCCAGCCCGTAACGCACCGGGCGCAGACCTGATGTTCCTCGGCGGTTTCGGTCAACTCGAGCGAGGGCTCACGGCAGTGATCACACCGCGGTATCCGCCCTGCGCAGTGGGGACAGACGACCTGGTTGTCGACCGGGTACCGGTCACCGGGCTCACCGCTGCCGCAGCCCGCGCACAGCGCAACAGAGAGGGAATCGGGCATGACGGGCCACCTTCCGGAAACGGCAGAACGCCAGACCGGAAGGCGTTCTCCGGTCTGGCGTTGTACGGGCAACAGGGAGTTGGTGATGTGGTCCCCGCGAATCCGCACGTCGGCGGGCTCGCGCGGAGGAGTGGTCACCGCATTCGTCGGTGACGACAGGACCGCTACCAGTCGGGCAGACCGTGGCTATGCCGCGCCGCGAACTGCCACGGCGTCGTGGGCGGCTTGCTCGAGCGCGAGCAGTCGGTCGTCGGCGTGGCCGTGCCAGCGCGCGTCGAACCCCGCACGCTGTTTGGGCACCACGGAATTGGGTGCGGCGACGAAGAACTCCTCCAACCGCGGATAAGTCGTCGCGGGTTCGGTCAACCACACCCGGGTGTGGTCACCGTCCAGGTCGCACGGGACCTGCAGCGTTGCGGCGATTCGGTGCAGGATCTCGACGGTGTCGGTTCGGCGGCCGTGGGCGAGGGTGTCGACGGCCCGCCAGGCGCGCGCGGGTGCGGTGTAGCAGCGGCGGACCCGGTAGACCGCCCACCGGCAGCGATCCAGCTGCGCTTCGGCCAAGGCGAGGACGTCGTGGGCGCCGTCGCGGCGCAACCGATCAGTCAGCGATCTACCCGGTCCGAACAGTCCGGAGTTGCGGTTGAGCGCGACAGCGACGTACTCGTCCACCACATGCTTGAACGCCTCGGCGGGCGCGGCGTGGAACCGCGCCAGCTGCTCCGGCCATCCGGGTTGGGACACGAAGCAGCATTGGCGGCAGCAGGACGCTGGCTGGCGGGCAGCGGCGAGGCCAGATCTCCGCGTGCATCACAGTGAGACCAGCTGCCCGTGGCGCCTGGCTGAAACCGCACCCGGTCGCGCCAACCCGATACGAGCGCGCGCCCGGTGTGCCCAGGCTATTGACGAAGATCTATGCCATCGCTAATGTTCGTTCAGAGAACAGCATGTTCTGTGAGAGAGACGCACTCCCTCCTTGATTGGGTGCGAAAGGAAAGCGATGAGCCAACTGGAGCTACTCCCGGCCGAAGGTCACCTGATCGCGGGTGAACTCGTCACCGACGGGGAGAAATACGACGTCATCGACCCCTGTACGGAGAGTGTCGCCGGCCAGGCGCCTTCGGCTGGTTCCGTGCTCGTCGACGGGGCGATGGATGCGGCCGCATCGGCACTGGATGCGTGGGCGAGCGACGAGGTGGCGCGCCGGGCTGCGCTGCTGCGAGCCGCCGATACCATCGAGCAGTCCGTCGAACAGCTTCGCGACGTGTTGTGCTTGGAAAGCGGTAAACCCGCACTTTCAGCCACATTCGAGGTGATGGGCGCTGCCGCGCACCTGCGCTGGTACGCGAACGCACCGCTGCCGCAGGACGTGCTACACGACGACGAGAATCAAAAGGTCGTGCTTGTGCGAGACCCGGTCGGTGTCGTCGTCGCGATTACGCCGTGGAACGGCCCGCTGGTGATGCTTGCGAACAAGCTCGGCGCCGCACTGCTGGTCGGCAACACGGTGGTCGCCAAACCCTCGCCGTTCACCCCGGTGTCGAGTCTGCTGCTGGGGCGCTTGATCGCCGACATCTTCCCTCCGGGCGTGGTCAATATCTTGTCCGGCGGCGACGACCTCGGCCGAGCGTTGGTCGCGCACTCCGCCACGCGCCTGATCTCCTTCACCGGCAGTGTCAACGCCGGCCGGGCGATCATGGCGAGCGCGGCAAGCGACCTGAAGCGGGTTTGCCTCGAACTCGGCGGCAACGACGCTGCGATCGTCCTCGGCGACGTGGATCCGGAGGTGGTTGCGCCGCGGCTGTTCCGCGGGGCGTTCATGGCCACCGGTCAAATCTGCGCAGCTGTCAAGCGACTGTACGTCCACGAATCGCTGTTCGACGCCGTTGTCGATCAGCTGGCGGGCATTGCCCGCGCAACGCGGTTGGGCACGCCACATGACCCGGAGACCACAATGGGTCCGCTGACCACGCGCCCACAATACGAGCGCGTGCGCGCACTGGTCGAGAACGCTCTCGCCGCGGGAGGCAAGGCGCATTCGGGCGGTGCTCCCGCCGACGGCCCCGGTTACTTCTATCCGCCGACCGTGATCACGGGAGTCGACACCGGCGTCGAGCTGGTGGACTCCGAGCAATTCGGTCCGGTGTTGCCCGTCATCCCGTTCAGTGACGTCGACGAGGCGATCGAAAAGGCGAACGGCACGAATTACGGCTTGGGCGGCTCGATCTGGACCGCCGACCTTGCCGCGGGCGCAAACCTGGCCAAGCGCTTGCGGAGCGGCACCGCCTGGGTGAACCGCCACCCCGCAGTCGGCCCGGATCTGCCGTTCGGCGGAATCAAGCACAGCGGTCTCGGGCGCGAAAACGGTGCGCCCGGCATCGACCACTACAGCGAACTGAAGACCCTCAGTGTTGATTACACCCCCACCCGGAAGGACCAATGATGTCTCTCGCCGAGCAGATGGTTGCCGAGCCGCCGAAGATCGAACTCGAGTACGCGTTCTCGGTCCGCGTCGATTTCAAAGAACGTGTTCGATGGGAGACCCCGGTCGCCCATCGTGTCTGGGTGCCCGCGACCGGCGGCGCCGTCTGGGGCCCGAAGCTGCAGGGCCGCGTCGTGCCCTACAGCGGCGCCGATTACGCCAACGCCTACGGTCTGGACGCGCACTACGTCCTGCAGGCCGAGGACGGTGCGCACATCTACATCCACAACCGCGGCTACCTCTACCCGCTCAACGGTGAGAAACCGAACCTCGAAGATCCGCGTTGGGGCGGCGACGGCGAGTTCTACTTCCGCCTCACCCCGCAGTTCGATGCGGAGAAGGGGCCGCACGACTGGCTGAACAAGACGGTCATCGTCGGCACGGGCAAGCGCGCCGCGTACCCCGAAGACCACACCGTCTTCACCTATTACATCGTGAAGTAGGAAGCGAGGAGTCGTCGATGCCCACGTTGCATCCACCCTTTGACGAGGCGATCAGCTTCGAAGCCGCAATGGCTTCGGAAAAGTTCTATCTCGCACGGCACGAAACCGAGCCCTACGCCCATGTCCGGGTAGAGCGCGACGTGCACTATGGGCCTGGCGACCGGCAGAAGCTGGACGTTTACATCCCTGAAGGCAATGGGTCCGGTCGCCCGGTAATGGTGTTCGTCCATGGTGGAAACTTCGTGGGCGGCGACAAGTCTCGTTCCGGAAGCCCGTACTACGACAATGTGGGGCTGTGGGCCGCCCGGCGCGGTTGCGTAGGAGTGATCATCACCTACCGGCTCGCGCCCCAATTCGGCTGGCCCACGGGGGCGCTCGATGTCGCGGCGGCGGTGGCGAGGGTGGTCGCCGGCGCGGCGGATTGGGGCGGGGACCCGCGGGGGATCGTCCTCGTGGGCGCTTCCGCCGGTGCCTTCCACGTTGCCGACTATCTGACCCGTTTCCGCAATCCAGGCGACGGTGTGCGTGGCGCCGCGCTGCTGTCGGGTATTTACGACCCGGCTGCCTTCGAGGACCGCGACGTCTTGATCGGCTACTTGGGGGACGACGAGAATGGTTGGCCCACACCGTCTTTGGACTTGCT
The DNA here is from genome assembly GCF_001612785.1 of Nocardia beijingensis NBRC 16342. Lineage (GTDB taxonomy): Bacteria > Actinomycetota > Actinomycetes > Mycobacteriales > Mycobacteriaceae > Nocardia > Nocardia beijingensis. The sequence continues at coordinate 36,208 of NZ_BDBC01000067.1, read as the reverse complement.
GCTGCCGCAGTCGGGTGTGCCTTTGTTGATCGGAGTCGCCGAATACGATCCGGTTCGTTACCACAAGCAGGCGAGGCTTGCGATCGACGCGGTGCACAACGGCACCGGAAAACTTCCCCATATCGCGTGGGTGGCCGGCCACAGCCATCTCACCGAGATTCATCACCTCAACGCCGAGGAGAGCACTCTCGGCGCGAACCTCGGCGCGTTCATCAACGCCGTAACAGAAGGAAGACCGCAATGACGCGAGGCTGGGATTACATCGTCGTCGGAGCCGGGTCGGCCGGCGCGGTGCTCGCCGCACGCCTGAGCGAGGACCCATCGACGAATGTATTGCTGCTCGAGGCCGGGCCCGATTACACCTCGGCCGAGACACCGACTCAATTCCACGACCGCAATCTCGGCCGTGGCCTGGAGTTGCGCCCGATGGGGCCGCCGGAGAATCCGGAGTTCTTCTGGTCGAAGATCTCCGCGCGCCGGAACAAGTATCAGGAGTTCCTCCCGTACCGGCGTGGCCGCGGTCTGGGCGGGAGTTCGACGGTCAACGGCCTGTGCGCGATCCGCGCGGTGCCCGAGGACTTCGAAGACTGGGAGCGTCTGGGCGCGACCGGTTGGAGCTGGGACGCCATCATACCGGCATTTATCCGCTCAGAGTCCGACCACGACCACACCGACCCGCAGTACCACGGCATCGACGGTCCGATACCGATCTACCGCGAGCCCGAATCCGGCTGGGGCGGGTGCGATATCGCGTTGCGGGACGCCGGTGTCGACGACGGACATGCATGGCAGGACGACACCAACGTCCCGGGTACCGGCACCGGTCGCTTCGCGATGAATATTCGCGATGGACGCCGGGTATCCACCAACGACGGCTATCTCGAGCCGATCCGATCGCGGGAGAACCTTACGATCCGGGGCGAGGCACAGGTCGACCGCGTGCTGTTCGACGGCACCAAGGCCACCGGCGTTCAGTTGGTCGGTGGTGAGCAGATCCGGCTCGAGAGCGGTGGCGAGGTGCTGCTCTCCGCGGGCGCGGTGCACTCCCCGGGGATCCTGATCCGTTCGGGCATAGGGGATCCGGTCGACCTTCGCCGGCTGAACGTCCCGGTGTTGGCGGATCTGCCGGTCGGAAAGGCCCTGCAGGACCACGCGATCCTGTTCGTCGAACTGCCGGTCGACCCTGCCAGTCAGGTATGTGTCGGCAACCGGCCGACGAACGTGCTTGTGCGCTACACCTCGGGCGTCGGAATCGAAGCGCCGAACGATATGGCGCTGTTGGCGACCAACCACAACTACTGGTTCGGTCACCCCACCGCGGGTGTGGCGATTCAGCTCAACCACGTGCTCTCGCGCGGTGAGCTGAGTGTGCAGTCGACCGATCCGACCGTGGAGCCGACTCTCGAATTGCGGCTGCTGGATTCGGAGATCGACCTGGCGCGAATGACCGACGCGATAGACCGTGTCGAGCACATGATGAGCCACCCCTCGTTCAAAAAGATCGCCACAGGCGCGCCGCAACTGCCGCGTTCACGGGAGGAAATCCTGACTCAGGTCAAGGATGTCATGCATGCGTGCTGTACCGCCCCGATGGGCACCGTCTTGGACCCCGACTGCCGAGTGCTGGGCGTCGACGGCCTGCGGGTGATCGATGCATCGTCGATGCCGTCGATCGTTCGGGCAAATCTCAACCTTACCGTCATCGCCATGGGCGAGTTCATGGCTGCTCGCCTGCGTGGGGCGAATTCCTAGGAGGTCGAAGTGACGACAACGCAACAATCCTCGCATCCATTGTCGAGCTTCCCCGACACACCCGGCTTCACCAACTTGAACCGGCCGATGCGTACCGAGCTCGATGTGTTCGAACTCGAGTGGAAAGGCGATCTGCCCGAGGGCATCTCCGGCGGATTCTACCGATGTGGCCCGGATCCGCAGTTCCCGCCGAAGGCAGGGGATGACATCTACGTCAACGGTGACGGCGTGGTGTCGATGTTCCGGATCGCCGATGGTCACGTGGATCTGAAGATCCGCTATGTACGCACCGACAAGTTCCAGGCCGAACGTTTCGCTCGCCGCGCGCTTTTCGGTGCATACCGCAACCCGTACACCGACGACCCGAGCGTTGCCGGTGTGGACCGCACAACAGCCAACACCAGCATCCTGCGGCACGCGGGACGTACTTTCGCGTTGAAGGAAGACGGTCTTCCGCACGAGATCGACCCGACCACTCTGGAGACGATCGGAAAATTCGATTTCGAGGGCCGGCTGCGCAGTAAGACCTTTACCGCCCATCCCAAGACCGACCCGGTCACCGGCGAACTGGTGTTCTTCGGCTACTCGGCCAAGGGGGACGAACTTTCCACCGATATCGCACTGTGCACAGCGTCTGCCGACGGCGAACTGACCAGCGAACAGTGGTTCCTGCCACCGTACGGCAGCATGGTGCACGACTGGTTGGTCAGCGCCGAACACGTCATCTTCCCGGTAATGCCGCTGACCACCGACCCCGAACGTCTGCAGGCCGGCGGTCCCCGTTGGCTGTGGGACGGTGCCCGGCGCACCGCACTCGGCGTGCTGCGGCGCGGCGCTCCGGCAGAGGAGATCCGCTGGTTCGACGGCCCGCCGCGCTGGTCCTTCCACACCATGAACGCCGTGACCAGGGACAATGTGGTGACGTTGGATCTGTGTGTATCGCATCGGGCGCCGTTCCCCGACACCGAGGGCGAGATGTTCGAGCCCAAGGACGTCAAACAGTATCTGACGCGATGGACCTGCGACCTGGACGGCGATAATCCCCAGTTCACCGAGGAGCGGCTCTGGGACGACTGTTCGGTGGACTTCCCGGTCATCGACTCCCGGTATCTCGGTCGGGAGTATCGGCACGGCTTCATGGCAGCGCAAGATCCGTCCAAGCCTCTGCATCCGCAGCTGTTGGGCGGGCTGTACTTCAACTCTCTGGCCCACTTCGACCATGCCACCGGCGAGGCAGAGGTGTGGTACGCGGGTGAGGACGCCTCGGTGCAGGAACCCGCATTCGTGCCGCGCAGCCCCGATGCTCCGGAGGGGGACGGATATCTGCTCTCCGTGGTCGACAGGGTGCCGTTCGACCATGCGGAACTGGTTATCCTGGATACCGCGCGATTCAGTGCGGGCCCGGTCGCCACAGTGACGATTCCGCTCTTCCTGCGACCCACGTTCCACGGCATCTGGGTCGCGGACTGATGGCGCCGACACGGGCGCTGGAGGACGGCAATCGTCATCGCCCGGCCTGCTGGCGGGCTATGGGATAATCCGCCCATGGCAACTCCGGCATCGCAGAGCACCGACCGAGTCGTCGATATCCTCGAGACTCTCGCCGCAGCCAATGGGCCGATGAGCATCGCCGAGGTCGCTTCGGCGATGGGAGTGCACCGTTCGATCGTCTACCGCGCAGTGCAGACTCTGGTCAACCGGCGCCTGGTACGTCGGGAGAGCGATGGACGGTATGCGCTGGGCATCGGATTGATGCTCCTCGCGACCTCGGTGTCACAGGATTTCCAGGAAATCGTCAATGCCGAGCTGGCTGCACTCGCGGACCGTGCCGGGGCCAGCGTGATGTTCGTGGTCGATTCGGGTGACCGGGTCGAATGCCTGCTTACGGCAGAACCGCGCAACGCGGAGGTTCATCTGGCAATGCGATTCGGTGCCTTCGGCAGGCGCCGGGTCGCGCCGGAAAGCGTTGCCGCGCTGGCCATCACTATCGGACGCCCGGCCGAAGCGGGCGAAACGGCCGAGCTGATTCAGGCGCGGCGGCGCGGGTATGTGGAAGGGGCCAGCACGCGCTGGCCCGGGATCACGCTGCTGGCCGCCCCGGTGTACACAGCGCCGGGCTATGCCAACGCCAGCGTTGCGGTTCTGTATTCTGCGGGATCGCCGGCGAACGATCCGAAAGACGTACTTCGCACCGCCGCGACTCTTTCCGAATATTTTGTCCATGCCCGTGTGAGCCTGCCGTTCTCGCCCGGACCGCAGTCCGGCATCGAGCCTGCGCTAGGCTGATTCTTCCGAATAAAAGTCGGCCACCCACAGGGTTGGCCGACTTTTTTTCTGTTTTGACTTCAGGTCACTCCAGCAATCTGAAGCCCTTGCTCTTTGGTAGAACATAGTGTTCTATGAGGGAACAGCTCATGCTGAGAACTGGATCACTTTTCACCACCCCGCCGTCCGCGACGCCAATCGAAAGCAAATTGGGCGGCGATGCTCTCAAAGGAGAGAGAATGCCCATTCGTGTCAGGACCCGTCGGCTGCTTCGTGTCGCCGCAGGAATCGCCGTCCTCGCCCTGGCGCTCACGGCCTGCGGTTCGACATCCAACGGAGCCGGAACCACCCGGACTGGGGCGTGTGGCACAGTGCCTACCCGCCTCCCGGAGGACCCAGACGGCGTGTTCGCCAAGCTTCCTGCGGCGCTGCAGGCGGACTACAACGGCTACTCCACCCCGATTCATGCCAGCCCGTGGGTTGATTGGAAGCCGCCCGCCGGTGGCGCAGTCATTGGAATCAGTTGGACAGCGCCGGTCAACGACTACGCCGCCGACACGCTGAACAGCATCAAAGCGGCGCTGTCCTCATTCCCCGGCGTCAAGAACGTCATCGTGCTCGCCGGCGCCAATCAAGGTGATGTCACCGCCCAGCTGCAGCAATTCCAGTCTCTGGTCCAGCAACGGGTCAACTTGATCATCGCGGCCAGCGGTACCGGCGGCCCGTTCGTCTCCGTGGTCGACGGCGCCGCCAAACAAGGCATTCCCACGGTGTCGGCGTTCAACACGATCCCGACCAAGAACGCGGTCAACATCGTGCCCAACAACTACCTCGCTGCCGCCCAGACCGCCGCGGCGGCGATCAAGGCGGCGGGCGATTCCACGACCGTTTTGAAAGTGCATGGTATTCAGGGCATTTCGATCGACGGAGACGCCTTCCGGGGATTCGACGATGTGCTGCAGAACTGCCCGAAGGTGAAGGTCGCCGGCGAGGTCGCCGGAGACTTCGTCCCCGCGCAGGCCAAATCGCAGGTCCTGCGATTTCTGAGCACACACCCTGGCAAGCTCGGTGTGGTGTTGCAATCGGGCGGGATGAGCACCGGCATCATCGGCGCGTTCACCAGCACAGGCCGTCCGGTCCCGACCGTCAACGATGTCGCCGCGTTGAAGGGCTCACTGGGCTACTGGCGTGCGAACAAGAAGACCTACATCGGCACCGCTTCCGGCGGCGGCGCCGAGGCCTATGCGCAGCTGCTCTCGGGCGTCGTACAGGGCATGATCGCCGGAAACGGTGTGCTGATCAGTGATTTCGTTCAGCCGCAGCCACTGATCGACCAGAACAACATCGACACGTGGGCGCAGCCGGATTGGGATCTGCAGACTACGGGCACTGCGCCCAATCCCGCCGGCACCTTCGACAACGGCCCCCTCCTGGCCGCCGGGTTCCAGAAGAAGGCGTCTTGATGTCCCCCGCGACCACCCCGCCGGAACTCTTGTCGGCAGGCGAAAAGCTCACTGACACAACTCATATGCTCGAACTGGTCGGCATCGCCAAGAGCTACGGCGCGACGCGGGCGGTCGAGGAGGCCAACCTGCGCCTCGCACGGGGAGAGGTGCACGCGCTGGCCGGGGAAAACGGGTCGGGCAAGAGCACTCTGGTCAAGATCATCAGCGGTGTTCAACAAGCCGATTCCGGCGAGATCATGCTGGCCGGACGTCGCATCCGCGGCTGGCCGTCCCCACGTGCGGCCGCTGGATCCGGTGTCGTTGCTGTCTACCAGGAAGTCCTCACTGTCCTCGAACGCAGTGTGCTGGATAACATTTGGCTCGGTGCGGAGGGACTTTTCAAGCCCGGCCCCCCGCTGGCCCAGCGCAAAAAGCGCGCGACCGCAACACTGTCGCGGCTGCTGGATCCGGTGCCGCCGCTGGACACACCCGTCGGCGGATTATCGCTGAGTGAACGTCAAGCGGTATGCCTGGCCCGGGCGCTGCTGCGCGAGCCCGAGCTGCTGATCTTGGACGAAGCGACCTCCGCACTGGACGTGCAGACCCGCGACCGGCTGTTCACAGTCCTGCGCGAGCGAGCCGCCGAGGGTAAGTCGGTGCTGTTCATCTCCCACCGAATGGATGAGATCGAAGACATCGCCGACCGCGTCACCGTGCTGCATTCCGGACGCACGGTCGCATGTCTGGACCGGGGCCCCAATCGCGCCGCAGAGCTCGTCGAGCAGATGAGTGGCCCGCAACAAGCGCTCGCCGCCGACACCACCCCAGTCCCGCCTCCGGGGGACGTAGTGCTGTCCACTCGCGACCTCGTGCTTACGGCTGGTGCTGCGCCGATCGATTTCGAAGTGCGCACCGGGGAGATCGTGGGCTTGGCCGGCCTGGAGGGCCATGGGCAGAGCCGATTCCTCGCGGCGCTGGCGGGAGTGGCGCCGTGTGCAGGCACCATCACGCGGGCAGGGTTGTCTGATATCTCCGATCCACGCACCGCAGCCCGGCACGGCATCGCGTACGTACCGCGCGAGCGGCGCGCGGAATCGCTGTTCGAGACGTTGTCGGTAGCCGACAACTTCGGGCTGCCGACCGTGCATCGCGACCGGCGCCTGGGCCTGGTCAGCCGCCGCGAGACCGAACGACGACTGAAGTACTTCCGCGACCTCATGCACATCCGGATGGGTCAGACCTCGGCTGCGATCGCGAGCCTGAGCGGCGGAAATCAGCAGAAGGTCGTCATCGCCCGCTGGTTGGCCACCGAGCCGGCCGTACTGCTGCTCGACGACCCGACCCGCGGAATCGACCTCGGCGCCAAACGCGACATCTACCGGATGCTGCGCGATCTGGCGGCCTCCGGACTGGCTGTCGTGATGGTCTCCACCGACCTGGACGAGCAGCTCGAACTCATGCATCGCGTCGCGGTCTTCCGGGAGAACTCGGTATTCGCGACCTTCGATCGTTCCGACCTGGGCCGTGAGCGGCTCGTGTCGGCCTTCTTCGGGAGGAACTGATGGTTCCGAATATGATCAGGGCGGCGCTGACCCGCACCTACGGGTTCGCCGCTCTGCTCGCGGCAGTATTGCTGCTGATCAACATCGTCTACATCCCCAGCATCGCGACTCCGGGGCAGTGGCCGAGCGTGCTCGGTCAACTCGCCCCGGCCGCGCTGGTCGCCGTGTCGACCCTACCCTCGGTGATCGGCGGCGGCTTGGACATCTCGGTCGGTCCGCTGGCCAACTTCGTGGCCGTACTGTTCACCGTCGGGCTCTTGCCGCACGGACTCAGCGCGCCCTGGATCGCGATACCGATTTGCCTGTTGGTCGGTTCTGGAGTGGGCGCACTGAACGGCTTGATGGTGGCGGTGCTGCGCTATCAGCCGATTGTGGCGACGCTGGCGAGCTTCATCGTGCTAACCGGTATCAACCTGCTGTTGGCACCGACCGCCGAACCGGCGCCGCCGAACTGGACCTCGCATCTGGCGGGCAGCGTCGGGGGAGTGCCCGGCGGTGCGCTGCTCATCGGGGTCGTCGCACTCATCTGGTTCACCCTGGGACGTACGGCATTCCATCGCGGTCTGTATGCCGTGGGAGGTGACGCGCCGGCCGCGTATTCGGCTGGACTCCAGGTGACTCAGGTGCGCGTCGCTGCGTACACCCTCGGCGGACTGTTCGCCGGATTCGCCGGCTTGGCACTGGCCGGGCTGGTGCAATCCGTCGACTCTTCGTACGGGCAGAGTTATGCGGTGATGGGGATCGCCGCAGTCGCGGTCGGCGGCGCGTCGTTGCGTGGCGGACGCGGCGGGCTGGTCGGCGTCCTGATGGGCGCCTGCGCGCTCTACCTCGCGCAGAACGCGATGCTTGCCGCCCATATCAACGTGCTCTGGGTACAGGTCGTCTACGGCGCGTTCCTGATCGTGGGCGTGGTCGCCGGTACGTACGTCGGAGCTCTCAGGATTCAGCAGGAGGCGAGCGTATGAGCACCACCGTCGCGAATCGGCCGGAGTCGGCCGCACCGTCTGTGCGCAACCCCATAGCGCGGATGTTGGACACTCAGCGTCGATATCCGCTCGCACAGACCGCCATCGCGGTCGCGTTGTTCGCCTACGGTGCCGTCACGATCGACGGGTTCACCGATCGAACCAGTCTGTATTCGGTCCTGGTGCTCACCGCGCTCCTGGGACTGGCCTCGTTCGGGCAGACCCTGGTCGTGCTGGCCGGCGGCATCGATTTCTCGATTCCCGCCTTCATCCTGCTCGGCCAGACCGTGACCCTGCAGCTGCCGGCCACGCACCAGTGGCCGACCGGCCTGGCGATCGCGGCGGGATTTCTTCTCGGACTGCTCGCCGGCGCGGTGAGCGGCTGGGTGTGCCATCGCTTCAAGGTGGAATCGCTGGTGGTCACCCTCGGTATGAGTGCGGTGGTGACCGGCGCGGTGCAGGTCTGGACCAAGGGCTACTTCACCGGTGCCCCGCCGCAGTGGCTGATGAATCTGGCCTCGGCCGCCGGGACAACCTTCGGCATCCATTTCCCGCCGCTGCTGGTGATCTGGGCGGTGATTGCTGTAGTCGCCGCGGTTGTACTGCATCGCACCGTCACCGGCCGCCGATTTTTCGCGGTAGGTACGAATCCTCTGGCGGCACAGTTCAGCCTGGTGGCTGTCGGCCGTCACAGGATCCTGGTGTACGCGCTGAGCGCGGGGCTGGCGGCACTGGTCGGCACCGCTCTCGCCGGTTTCGCCAGTGGTGATCCGTCCGCGGGAAATCCATACCTGTTCGAAAGCCTCGCCGCGGTGGTGATCGGCGGATCGAGTTTCGGTGGCCGCGGCGACTATTCCCGCACCGTTGTCGGCGCGTTCGTCATCGTCCTGCTGTCGACGATCTTGGTCGGCCGCGGGCTCGACGATGCCGCCCAGCAAATCATCTATGGGCTTCTCATCCTCGTCATCGTCGGCGGCTACGGTCGTCAACGCCATATCAGGAATCAGGTTTGACATGACCGAAAACGAATTGCTCGAATATCTTTCGGCGTTCAACAACAAGGATTACGCCAAGATGGCGACGTTCTTCGACCCCGACGTCGTCCTGGAACTGCCCAACAACGTTCTCGAAGGTGCCGACCAGATCGCCGCCTTTTACGAAAATCTGCACACCGATGTACGCGAGCTGCTCGCGGTCGATTTTCTGATGATCGACGACGAGCACATCGCCCTCGAGCTCTACACCGAATTCCGTGCGCTGAGTGACCGCGACCAGTTCACTTTCGGGCCGCTGCGCAAAGGCGAGGTATACCGCTGCACCAATATGGTGCATTACGACCTGCGCAACGATCGTTACGCGCGGATTCGCGTCGGGCGCTACCGCGAATGGGGCGAGAACGAGCGGCGCGAGCCCAAGGATTACCCCGGCGTCACCACCGATATCGAAGGGATCGAACGTTGAGTCTTCTCGATGGGGCCACATGGAGTGGACTGATCTTCACCGGCCAGTGGACCTCCGGCGCCGGTGCCACCTATCAGGCCATCGAGCCGGCGTCCGATCGGACGCTCGGTGAGGTAGGTCAAGCGTCGGCAGAACAGGCCCGGTGGGCGGCTCGTCGAGCGGCGCAGGCGCAGCGTGAGTGGGCGGCGACCCCGGCGTTCGAGCGGGCCGCAGTGCTTACTCGAGCTGCGGCGTTGTTCCGCGAACACACCGAAGAGATTGTCGAATGGATCACGCGCGAGTCGGGATCGACGAAGGGCAAGAGCCACAGCGAGGCACAGGCAGCAGTCGCAGAATGCTCCGAGGCGGCCGCGCTGGCCACTGCGCCCTATGGTGAGTTGCTGCATTCCACGCAGCCGCGCATCAGCGTCGAGCGGCGCGTGCCGGCCGGTGTAGTCGCGGTGATCTCGCCGTTCAACTTCCCGCTTATCCTGTCGATCCGGTCGGTGGCGCCCGCGCTCGCGCTCGGTAATGCCGTGATACTCAAACCGGATCCGCGCACGGCGGTCTGTGGCGGAGTGCTCATAGCACGCGTCTTCCAGGAGGCGGGCTTACCGGAGGGCGTACTGCAGATGCTGCCCGGCGGTCCGGAGGTCGGCGGTGCTCTCATCGACGCCCACGAGGTTCGAATCGTGTCGTTCACCGGATCGACCGCCGCCGGACGTGCGATCGGCGCTCAGGCGGCGAAATCGCTGACCCGCACGCATCTCGAACTGGGCGGCAACAGTGCCCTGGTTGTGTTGGGAGATGTCGATGTCGAGGCGGCCGCGTCCTGTGGTGCGTTGGGCAATTATCTGCACTCTGGACAGATCTGCATGGCTGTCGGGCGGCATATCGTACACGAGTCCATCTACGATGAATACGTTGCGGCGCTTGGTAAAACGGCCGATTCGCTCACTGTGGGCGATGGTTTCCGTCAAGATGTGAACCTCGGGCCGATTATTGATGACAAGCAGCTCGCTCATGTCAAGGATCTGGTGGAGCGCAGCGTCGCCGCCGGAGCGCGGCTGGTCACGGGCGGCACACACCAGGGCCGCTTCTATCGGCCCACTGTGCTGGCCGACTGCACCGCCGATACCCCTGCCTACCGAGAAGAGGTGTTCGGTCCTGTGGCCTGTGTCCGCAAGTTCACTGATGTGGACGAGGCAGTCCGCCTCGCGTGTGAGAGTGAATTCGGCCTCGCCCTTGGCATTCTCAGCGCCGACCTGGCCCTAGCCGCCGCGATCGCGGACCGGGTGCCCGCAGGGATCGTGCACATCAACGACCAGACGGTCAATGACGACCCGAACGCGCCGTTCGGCGGGGTGCTGTCCTCGGGCTGGTCGCGCGTCGGCGGTCAGCGCGCAAATCTGGAGTCGTTCACCGAAACCCAATGGATGACTTTCAGAGCGGCGCCACCGCTGCATTCACTCTGAACAACAAGGTGTACGGCATTTAGGGTGCGAATCCCGCGGTATGCCGGCGCCGCTGAATATGGGCGCTATCTCGGTGTCGAACATGGATCCGAGGGGATTTCTGATCAGCGTGCCCGGCTGCCTCGAAGCCGGGAATTCGTGAGCTGAAAACCAACTGCACGGCAGCAGCTTCGGCGAATCCAACCGTGCAGAAAAAGTGTTCGAGATGTTGTCGAGCACGTACGAAACGCTTCGAGGCTCGGCGCTCGTGCCGCAATTTTGGCCGGAAGGCGTGCCCAATTCGCCATATCATCGTCCGGCCGTCCGAGAAAGGAAATGAAATGAATCATCTTACGCGCTTGATCAGCACCGGATTGGTGGTGGGTACGGCTACTATGGTCTGTACTGGTATCGCCACCGCGGCACCGGCGAACGACGGAGTGATCAACTACACGGAGCATATCGCTGACAATTCGGTTGTTCTGACTACCGACCGTGGATCACTGCGGCAGGAAGACTCTCGGCTGGAGATTTTGGACGACGCGGGTAAGGTCGTTACTGGTCTACCGCTGACGTTCCGGTTGAACGGCGCGGAGCATCCGATCTCCGCAGCGATCTCCGGACGAACCGTCACCCTTACCCCGGACCTGCACCGGACGACTGCCCAAACCGCTGACCTGCCCCAAGATCGCGTGCTGACCAAGGACGTCGCGATGGAGCAGATTGCCGCGACCTATCCGAGCGAGGAAGCACGCAACAGTGCTGCACTCGGCACCCTGACGCAACAGTTGACCGTCGGCACAATGACGGCCGCCATGCTCGGCACGATCGTCAGCGCGGGGGTCGGCTGTGTGGCGGGTCTGGCCGCGGGCGCGGTAGCCACGGCGCCGGTGGCGTGGCTGCTCGGTGCCGGCCCGATTGCCGGGTGTGTCGGGGGAGCGGTGCTCGCTGCTCCGATCGGTGCGGTCGGCGGCGCGGTTCTGGTCGGCGGGCCGGTCATGGTGGGCGCGTTTTACCAGTACTTCCAGACGATGAATGCCCCCATCGTGCCCGAACCGGCTCCGGCGCGCTGATCAACCCGATGTAGAAATCCCGTCGGGCGCGTGGTTCCGAGGCGCCCGGCGGGTACTCGCACCGATCGGTCTCGGCTCGATCTCGACAGGATGAAGATGCCCACAACCACCACTGCCGCCATTGTCGAAGCACCCGGCGAACCTTTCTCCTTGCGCCAGGTCCAGCTCGATGATCTGCGACCGGACGAAGTGCTCGTTCGAATGGTTGCAGCCGGTCTGTGTCATACCGATCTGAGTGTTCAGGCCGGATACATTCCCTTCGCATTGCCGGGCGTGCTGGGCCATGAGGGCGCGGGACTCGTCGAGGCGGTCGGGGACGCGGTGACCCGGGTGCGGCCGGGCGACGCGGTAGCCTTGTCTTTCAACTCATGTGGTCGATGCCGGAACTGCCGCACCGGACACCCCGCGTACTGCGTGACGTGGTTGCCGCTCAATATACTCAACGACGGTCTGCGCACCGACGGCACCGGAACGATGCGGCGCGGCGAGCGCGTCGTGGGCGGCCGCTTCTTCGGTCAGTCGTCCTTCGGGGCGAAGGCGGTCGTCGACGAACGTTCGGTGGTGAAGGTCGACAACGACCTTCCGTTGGAGCTGATAGCGCCGCTGGGCTGCGGAATTCAAACCGGCGCCGGCACCGTTTTGAATATTCTGAGACCAGAACCGGGAAGCACTCTGGCGGTATTCGGAACAGGTGCAGTGGGCTTGTCCGCGATCGCAGCGGCGACGATGACCCCATCGACAATCGTCATTGCCATCGATCGTGTCGACAGTCGGTTGGATCTTGCCCTCGACATGGGCGCCACCTACAAGATCAACGCCGGCACCGAGGGCAGTGCCGAAGCAATCGCCGACATCACCGGAGGTCTCGGCCTCGACTACGCCATCGATACCACCGCAAGTATGGATGTGGTCCGCACCGCCTATGCAGCTCTCGGTACGTTCGGCACACTCGCCGCGGTCGGTGCCGCCGCGGTCGGCACCGAGCTGGCCCTCGACTATACTGGATTGCTGGCCGGACGTTCGATCATCGGTGTGACAGAGGGCGATTCGGACCCACAGACCTTCATCCCGTTTTTGACCGGCCTCGTACGCCAGGGCCGACTGCCGTTGGACAAGATGGTCAGGACCTACCCATTCACCGCTATCAATCAGGCCGCGAGGGACGCTTCGGACGGATCAACCATCAAACCGGTCCTCCTGTTCGACGCATAACCGGACCGATCCGAAGCGCCGGCGGATGAAACTTGTTCAGTATTGGCGGGCGGGTCGACGTGGTGGATCCGCGGTCCCCACCGCGTTGTCGAGCATCTTCCGCGCGACAGCTGCGATTCGGGTCGGAAATCCTTCGAAACTGTCGCGAGGTGCGCTTGGGCACCGTGCCGTCTCAGGAGGTCGTTCGCGCGATGGTTGGACTGCGTGAAGTCGAACTCAGTTCTCGGCGCGCCGGTTGTCGTCGTCCTGAGAGCCGAGCTCGTCCAAAGTCCGAGCGGCGATCGCGAAGGCCGCATTCGCTCGCGGGACGCCAGCGTAGACCCCGGTGTGTAGCAGCACCTCGGCGATCTCTTCGCTGGTGAGGCCGTTGCGTAGGGCGCCACGCACATGCATCGCGATTTCACCCTCGCAGCTCAGCGCGGTCAACACCGCGAGAGTGATCGCACTGCGGGTCCGGCGGTCCAGGCCCTCACGCGTCCACACCGCGCCCCAGGCGGCTTCGGTGATGTACTCCTGAAACGGGCGAGTGAATTCGGTAGTTCCGGCGATGGCACGGTCGACGTGCTCGTCGCCGAGGACGGCGCGACGAACGGTGGCTCCAGTATGGTCGGTGTTCATCGGTTCTCTCCGAGGAAGTTGTCGATCAGGTGCAGAAACTCAGCGGGCTGCTCCACGGTGCCCAGATGTGCTGCGTTGCGCACGGTTTCATAGCTAGCGTGCGGGATCCCTGTCGCGATGAGTCGGCTGTGCTCAGGCGGCAGGGCAGCGTCGTCCGCGCCGGATATCACCAGGGTCGGGGCGGCAATCTCCTGAAGATCCGCCGTCAGATCGAGTTCGGCCAGCAGTTCGCAGCAGGCGGCGTACCCCTCGGCGGGCGTGTCGGCGGTGAGTGCCCGCATGGCTTGCGCGCGTTCCGGATGGGCTGTCCGCCAGGCGGCGGTGAACCAGCGGGTCACGCTGCCGTCGGCGACTGTCTCCATGCCCTCCGCGCGCACCTGCGTTGCGCGGTGGAGCCACATCTGCCGATTTCCGGGGTGGGCCGAACTGCAGCACACGGTGAGCGACCGCACTCGTGCGGGATGATGCCGTGCCAGCCAGAGTCCGAGCATCCCACCGATCGAGATTCCGACGATGTGCGCTCGGTCGATTCCGAGGCGATGAAGCAACGTGAGGGCATCTCCACCGAGTTCCTCGATCCGGTACGGGCCGGCGGGGACGGGAGAATCTCCGTGTCCGCGCAGATCGTGCCGAATCACTCGAAAGCCTCTGTCGGTCAGTGGCTTGACATAGTCGTCCCAGATTCTCAGGTCGCTGCCGATCGAGTTCGCGAACAGTATCGCCGGACCGTCGGCCGGGCCGTCCACGCGGTAATGGACCTCGACTGCGGGGGTGTTCTCGGCAGGAATCCGATGGCGGTGAGCAGCGAGTGCTCGTTCAACGAATGATGCTGCGCTGGCGACATATTCGGTCGGCGCCAGCAGTGCGTGGATTCGCGGAAGATCCACATGAGGCCGCAGTACCGGATGGTCGGCCAGTAGCTCCGCGAAATCTGTACCCGTCTCGGCATGGCGGCGAGCACACGCGGTGACGGCATCGTGTGCGACGAGGCGCCCTACAGTGTCGGTCAGAGCCGCGGTGACTCGCTCCGCGAGGAGTAGACCACCAGTGCTCGTGAGGTTTACGCGCATTCGCCGCGGATGTACCCGCAAGCGGTCCAGGCTGACGTTCAGCCAATGCAGCGCCGAACCCGTTACGCGCACCAACTCGGTGAACGGCCTCCACTCGGCATGCCAAGACCCGGCCGCACGCTGGTACTCCTGTGCAGCAGCGGAATACAGCGTCGCCATCAGTCCTGGCGCTTGCGCGGCCGCGGCGGCAGCCAGAACCGCCGCAATCGGATTGCGTTTGTGCGGCATGGTGGACGAACCGCCACTATGGGCGGCGACCTCCTCGACCTCGGCGACCTCGGTCTGAGCGAGCAGCGTGACGTCTCGGGCAATCTTGGCGACCGCACCGCACGTGGTGGCGAGCACTCCGGCCAAGTCGGCAACCCGCCCGCGCTCGGTATGCCAGGCCACTACAGGTTCGACCAGGCCGGTATGGCGGGCGAATGCGGCCAAGACCTCTGGCCCGGCGTCCCCGAGTGCGGCGAGAGTGCCTGCCGCGCCGCCGAGTTGGGCGGCCAGTCGACTCTCTCGAACCTCTTCGATCCGCTCGGACGCGCGGTCGAGCGCTGAGAGCCAGCCCGATGCGGTGAATCCGAATGACACCGGCACGGCCTGCTGCAGAAGTGTTCGCCCCACCTGGGGGGTGTAGGCGTGAGCGGCCGCCAACATCGCTAATCGTTCGGTGCAGGACGCCAACTGGGCAAGCAATTCCTTCAATGCCGTGCGTGCCACGAGCATTGCCGCAGTGTCGAGTATGTCCTGGCTGGTAGCGCCGCGATGTACGGATCCGGCGGCCGCCGAGTCCACCGCGGCCACGCGCGCGGTGAGCGCCGCCACCAGCGGCTCGACCGGATTGCCAATCTTTATCGCGGCCCCGCCGATTGCGGCGACGTCGTAGAGTTCCGCCGTGCATGCTTCAGCAATTCGTTCCGCATGCGAGACCGGCATCAGACCCACCTGCGCCTCGGCGCGTGCCAGCGCCGCCTCGGCGGTCAGTATGGCCTGCAGCCAGGCCGCATCCGAGACGGTGTCCTGCACCGAACCGGCAGCCAGAATCGGATCGAAGAGTTCGGACACGGCTATCTCCCGTCTGCGCGCTTATACATCGAAGAACACGGTTTCTTTCGGGCCCTGCAGATGGATATCGAAGCGATAGCCGTCGGAGGTCGGCTTGGCGCACAAGCTGTGCCGACGATCGTGCGGGACAGTCCTCAGCGCCGGGTCGAGCTCGTTGGCTGCGGCGTGTTCCGGGAAGTAGATCCTGGTGGTGACACGATGGAGCATCCCGCGGGCGAAAACTGAAACGTTCAGATGGGGCGCTTGAGGGCGATCTTCCCGGTCGGGTACCGATCCGGGCTGCACGGTGTAGATGGCGAATTCGCCGAGCCGGGTGTCGCTGCGTCCCAGGCCGCGCCAGCCCCGTGCCCGTTCGCGGGCATCGTCGGGGTGGTCGAACCTGCCATCGGGATCGGCCTGCCAAGTTTCAATCAATGCGTCGCGAATCACGTCACCGTCCCCGTCCAGAATTTCGCCACGGATCCAAAATGCGCCCGCGGTGCCTTCTGGGACGACCAGGCGTCCTGGCCGACCCCAATCCAGGCCGATCGATAGGAACGGCCCGACGGTCTGCGAAGGCGTCGAGAGCAATTCGGTGCTGATGGCGTCAGTCATGGTGGGGCTCCTCGAACGGGGTCTGTTCGCGTCCGCGTAGGACGATGTCGAACTCGAAGGCCAGCGCCCAGTTCGGCCGCGTGCGCTCCAAGCTGAATCGTGAAATCAACCGATGCCGCGCGGCTTCAGGGGTCGCGTTGAAGATCGGGTCTTGGAAGAACAAAGGGTCGCCGGGGAAGTACATCTGGGTGACCAACCGCTGGGCGAATGCGCGGCCGAACACCGAGAAATGAATGTGCGCGGGCCGCCAGGCGTTGTGGTGATTGCCCCAGGGGTAGGCGCCGGGGCGGACGGTGACGAATTCGTAGCGGCCGAATTTGTCTGTGACAGTGCGCCCGACGCCGTCGAAGTTGGGGTCGAGTGGTGCGTCCCAGCGATCTCCGATGTGCCGGTAGCGGCCGGCGGCGTTCGCCTGCCAGATCTCGATGAGCGCATCCGGGATCGGGCGGCCGTCGCCGTCCAACAGTCGTCCGAAGACAATGATTCGTTGTCCGATCGGTTCACCGCGATGCTGGAAGGTCAGGTCGTTGTCGCCGGGGCGTACCGCGTCATGTCCGAGAATAGGGCCGGTAATCTCGGACATACTGTGCTGCAATGGGATCAGCGGCTGTCTGGGATGGCGCAGCGCGCTCGAACGGTAGTCGGGGGAGTCCAGCGGGGGATGGATTCCGGGCGGATCGGCCCGGTAGCCGGAGAAAGTGGTCATAGCGGTCCTTGGATCGGAATTCTGGAACGGATATAGGCGAGCGCGGTTACCGTCGATGAACACCACGCACGGGCCGGAAAGGCTCGACTGTTGGGGTTCGGGATGGCATAGCGCGAATCAGCCTGGGAAGTGTGCGTGTTCCGTCGCGAGCGTCAGCCAGCGGATGTTCGAGAACGCCTCGATGCCCCAGCGTCCACCGAAGCGGCCATAGCCGGAGTTCTTGAATCCGCCGAACGGCGCCTGCGGCTCATCGGCAACCGTCTGGTCATTGATGTGCACAATCCCCGTGCGCAAACGGGCGGCCACGCGCAGTCCATGCGTGGAGTTCTCGGTGATCACGCCCGCTGACAGACCATTCTCAGTGTCGTTGGCTTTAGCGATGGCCTCGTCGTCGGTGCTGAACGTATCTATCGCACAGACCGGTCCGAAGGCCTCGGAATAGTACAGCCGGGCATGCTTGGGGACTGCCGCCAGCAATGTTGGCGGATAATACGGGCCCTGCGGTTCCCCGCCACCGGCAAGGAGTTCTGCGCCATCGGCGACCGCATCGGTGACCAGGCCAGCTACTCGTGCCGCGGCGGCGCTGCTCATCAACGGACCGACGACGGTGCTCGGATCCGCCGGATCCCCGGTGCGCAGTGCGGCGACTGCTGTGGTCAGCTTGCTGGTGAACTCCTCGGCTAGAGAATCGTGCACGAGCAGCCTGTCTGCCGACATGCAGATCTGGCCGGCGTTGTTGTACATCGCGAAAATCGTCGCCGCGACGGCATAGTCGACATCGGCGTCATCCAGCACGATCACGGAGTTCTTGCCGCCGAGTTCGAGCAGGGCCGGTTTGATGTGCTGAGCGGCGAGGGTTCCGATCGTCCGGCCAACGGCTGTCGAGCCGGTGAAGTTCACTGCGCGTACGCGTTCATCGCCGATCAGTGTCTCGGCGATGACGGCAGCGTCGGCGGGATCATTGGTGATCACGTTCAGGACGCCGTCCGGCAGACCCGCCTCGTGCAGGACGTCGGCCAGCAGTAGCCCGCTCGAGACCGGGGCTGCCTCACTAGGTTTCAGCACGACGGTATTTCCGGCTGCCAGCGCTGCGGCCACCGCCCGGATACCCAGGATGACCGGCGCGTTCCACGGCGCGAAGGCCGCGACGACGCCGACCGGCTGCCGCACGGCCAGGCCGAGCGCGCCGGACTCTTGTGCGGCCAGCACCTCACCGCGCGTCGCGGTGACCGCCGCAGCGGCCTCACGCAGGATGTTCGCGCCGAGCCAGCTATTGAAGCCCGCCCATCGGACCGTCGCGCCGACCTCACCCGCCATTGTTCGGGCAATGTGATCGGCCCGCCCCTGGAGCAGGTCGGCGGCACGCAGGAAGCTCTCGCGACGCTCGAACGGACTCGATGCGGCCCATGCGGGAAACGCCTGGTCGGCTGCAGTGACCGCAGCGGTCACATCGGCAGGTTCGGCCGCGGCAACGGTGGCGAATGTGGCTCCCGTGTGTGGGGTGGTCACTCTAACCGTTCGGCCATTGTGGGCGGATCGGTCCGCGCCGCTGATGAACAGGCCACGGGAAATAGTCATGAGCTCTCGATTCGGTAATGCGCGGGCACTGAGCCCGCTGAGGGGGTGTGTCACAGCCTCGTGATGATGTGGCCCGCCTACGAGACCATTTCCATTCAGTGGATGAGATTCATTGATTCGCGCCGAGGGCTCGGGAGATGCCGCGCGCGGTGGCCTGCACTGCGGGAGCGACATCGCGCGCAGCCTCGTCGTTGGCCACCAGGGCTGTGAGTGCAGCGACCACTCGTCCGCGCGTGGCCTGGACGGGCGCGGCGATCGATGTGGTTGTCGCGTCGAGATAACCTGGACAAAACGCCACTCCGGTACGTCGGATCTCACTGAGAAGGGCGCGCAGGGTGCTGGGATCGGTGACGGTGTGCGGGGTGAATCGGGCGAGCGGACCGGTGAGGATGGACTCCTGCAGTTCCACTGGGCCGTTGGCCAGCAGCACCAGTCCCGGCGCCGAGACGTGCAGCGGCAGCCGTCCGGCATATCGACTCAGAATGCGAACCGATCGCGGCGCCGAGAGCCGCTCGATGTAGAGCACCTCGCTGTCCTGTAGGACGGCCAATTGCACATGGTTGCCGATCACCGCGTGCAGATCCTGCATGTAGGGCATCGCCACGTCACGCAGGCCGAGCGTGGGGGAGGCGCGCGAGACCAGCTCCCACATTCGCACGCCGATCCGAATGCGGCGGTCGGCGTCGCGGCGTAGCCACCCGTAGCTGAGCAGCTCGTTGACCAGGCGTGAGGTTGTCGCGATCGGCAGGCCGGTTCGCCGGGCGAGGTCGGAAACGCTTAAGGCGGGGTCGTCGGCGTCGAACGCCTCGAAGATCCGGACCGCCCGGGACAGTACTGATTCGCCGCTGGCTGATCTAGCCATCAGTCCGCCGCGCTCCAGTCGTTCGTCATAGCGGCCACCTTGGTGCGACTATCCCAGTGCGAAGATGACATCGTGACGCCGGCGCATGATGACCATGATACCGACCAGCCCTCGACGCTGTATCTGATCAAACAGCTGGAACTCGCGGTGCGCGCAGTCCTGGACGATGCCTTGCGGCCATTGGGCCTGACCACATTGCAGTACACGGCATTGACGGTGCTCGCACGACGCGGGGGGCTGTCGTCGGCGCAGCTGGCGCGTCGATCCTTCCTGCGACCGCAGACTATGCACGTCATGGTGCGCACATTGGAGGAGCGCGGGCTGATCAGCCGAGATCGGGATCCGGACAACCGTCGGGTACTGGTTGCCTCGTTGACCGATCGGGGCCGCGATCTGTTGGACCGGGTGGCACCGGAGATCGAGCGGATCGAATCCTGTGTGCACGCCGGGATGACCCCACGACGCGGTGTGGAGTTTCGCGTCGCGTTGCAGCAGAGCTTGGCCGCGCTGACGGTCGAAGCAGCGGAACGCGGAGTCTCGGTGACGTTGCCTGCCGACGAGTAACGACGAATATCTCACAACTGTTGACGGTCGACGAATCCGGCGGCATCATATGCTTCGAAGCATCAGCAATACTGATAATGGGAGCAGCGATGAAGAGCGTGATCGAGCCCTGGGGCGAGACTGTGAACGTGGAGTTCGAGGAGGGAATCGCGTGGGTGACGCTGAATCGCCCCGACAAGCGCAACGCGATGAACCCCGCCTTGAATGCCGAGATGTGCCGGGTGCTGGATCACTTGGAGGGCGATCCGCGGTGCAAGGTGCTCGTGCTTACCGGTGCGGGAGAATCGTTCTCCGCTGGAATGGATTTGAAGGAGTACTTCCGCGAAGTGGAAGCGACCGGCGACTTGGCCCTGCAGTATCGGGTGCGCCGTGACGCCAACGAATGGCAGTGGAAGCGGTTGGCCTACTTCTCCAAGCCGACCATCGCGATGGTGAACGGTTGGTGCTTCGGCGGCGCGTTCACACCGCTGGTCGGCTGCGACCTGGCGATCGCCGATGAGGAAGCGCAGTTCGGCCTGTCCGAGGTCAACTGGGGAATCCCGCCGGGCAGCGTGGTTACCAAGGCCTTGGCCGCGACCGTGCCGCAGCGTGACGCCCTGTACTTCATCATGACCGGTGAGCCTTTCACCGGTGCGCAGGCCGCGCAGATGCGCCTCGTCAACGAGGCGGTTCCGGCCGATCGGCTGCGCGGGCGCACCCGGGAACTGGCGTGGCGCCTGACCGAACTCAATCCTGTCGTCCTGCACGCGGCCAAGGTTGGCTACCGATACTCCGCCGAGATGAGCTGGGCGCAGTCCGAGGACTACCTGTACGCCAAGCTTGACCAGACGCGGGCGCTGGACGCGGCCAACGGTAGGGAGAAGGGCCTTTCACAGTTCCTGGACGACAAGACCTACCGGCCCGGGCTCGGTGCGTTCGATCCCGCGAAGTAGGTAGGGCCACCACCTGAAGCCGGCCGCGGGCCGAGTGAGGATGAATCGTGCGAAATCAGGGACTCGGCTCGTGGCCCGCTCGACGGGCCCGGATGACACCGGATGCGGTGGCGGTGGTCGGCGCAGGCCGGTCTATCACCTACGCGCAGTTGTATCACCGGGTGGCGCGGGTCTGCGAGCTGTTGCGCGGCGCAGGCGTCGGCGCGGGCGATCGGGTCGCGTATCTAGGGCCGAATCACCCGGCCTATCTGGAACTGCTGTTCGCCTCCGGCGCGGTGGGCGCTGTCTTTGTGCCCGTGAACTTTCGTAGCACGGCACCCGAAATCGACTACGTTCTCGGCGACAGCGGTGCGCGAGTGTTGTTCCACACCGCCGCGTACCGCGAAGTCGTCGGAAGGCTGACCGTCGGAATCGCCACAATCTGCGTGGACGATGGCGGTGATCTCCCCGTGGATGAGGGTGACGACGCGGTCATCCCGGACGAACCGGTCGACCTCGCTGATCCATGCATGATCATGTACACCTCGGGCACCACAGGTCGCCCCAAAGGGGCCGTGCTCACGCACGCCAACCTGACATGGCACTGTCTGAACGTTCTGGTGGAATCGGATATCCGTGCACATGAGGTCGGTCTGGTGTCCGCACCGCTGTTCCACGCGGCCGCGCTGGGCATGCTGTGTCTGCCCGTGCTGCTCAAGGGAGGTTGTGTCGTGTTGCTCGAAAAGTTCGACACGGCAGCGGTTTTCGACGCAATCGAGACTCACCGGGTCACCAGAATGTTCGGTGTCCCCGCCATGTACGACGACCTGGCCGCATCCGAACGCTGGGACAGCGCGGACCTGTCCAGCGTCCGCGAACTGCTGTGTGGCGGAGCACCGGTGCCGCACAGCACGATTCGACGCTACCTGGCGCGGGGGCTGACCTTCGTGCAGGGATACGGGATGACCGAGGCCGCGCCCGGAGTCCTGTATCTGGACCCCCAGCACGCGCAGGACAAGGTCGGATCAGCCGGTGTCCCGTCATTTTTCACCGATGTGCGGGTCGTCGGCGCAAACGGCGCGCAGGTCCCGCCGGGCGGTCGCGGCGAGGTGTTGGTCAGCGGCCCCAATGTTTCCCCCGGCTATTGGGGACGCCCGGCCGAATCGTCGGAAGTACTACGGGACGGGTGGTTCCACTCCGGCGATGTCGCCACCGTCGATGAGGACGGTTATGTGTACATCGTCGACCGGATGAAGGATGTGATCATTTCCGGCGGCGAGAACATCTATCCCGCCGAGGTGGAGAACGTACTGACCGCGCATCCAGCTGTGGCTGCCTGTGCGGTGATCGGCGTCCCGGACGAGCGCTGGGGTGAGGTGGGCCGGGCCATCGTCGTCCCGGCTCCCGGCCACGAGCCGAACCCGGATGCGTTGCTGACCTTCGTTCGGGAAAAGCTCGCCGGCTACAAGGTGCCCAAGTCGGTGGTTTTCGTCGACGAACTGCCCACTGGCGGATCGGGCAAGATCCAGAAATCTGCGGTTCGCAAGCTCTACGGCTGACGACCGTCGGTTCGCTCTCTCGCCCACCCGCTTCGATCAGAGGGGGATGAAGTAAATGCAAGAGGCGTGACGGAGTGAGTGCAGGCGAACGTCGACATGTGGGTTCGACCCGTTGGTAGGCCCGTTCGGGGGTGCAGGTTCATTGGCAAACGATGTGGATCTGCGAATCTGGTTCGGCGGCACAGCCTTCGACTATCGGGCGGCCGTCGAGGCGGTGGATCAGTTGATGTGTGATTGGCAGCGCAGGCGCTGGAGCGGTATGGAGGTCGAGGTGCACACGGTCGGGGAGCCTCTGCCTGAAGCTCGGCGCCCGAACGAGCGACTGTTTCGCGGCCCCTGAGCGGTCCATGACCGCTTAGCGCGTGCGCTGCTAGCGCGCAGTCGTGCTGGATCCAGTCGCGATGTCGATCCCCGCTGCTTCCACGGGTCGGCTCGACTTGGCGGTACTGCCCTCAGCGGTCAGGCGGGATACGACGACTTCCAAACCGGCAGCGATAGCTTGCTGCTGTTCGGCGGTGAGAATATCGACCAGTATGCGGCGGACTGTCGTCACATGTGCGGGTGCGGTCGCCTCGAGTCGATGACGGCCGGCGGGGGTGAGAATCGCGATGACGCCGCGGACGTCGCTCGAGCACGTCTCGCGGCGTACCAAACCGGCCTTCTCCAGCTGGGCGATTTGATAACTGAGGCCACTTTTGGTGCTGAACATCGCGTCGGCCAGTTCCGTCATGCGAAGTCGTTGGTCCGGAGACGCCGAAAGTCGGCTCAGGACCTCGTATTGAGTATGGGACAGCCCTTCCCGCTTCAGATCCTGATCGATCTCGCGCTCGACCAGTACTCCTGCTGCTAGGAAGTTCTGCCAGAGTCTCATCTCGCGCTCGTTCAACCATCGAGGTTCGGTCACGTAGTCCAGCATACCGGTTGTTAAAATTTGAATTTAACTGTAATGTGGCCGATGTTCAAATTTGAACGAATATCTGTCGCTTAGGAGCTACCCATGCACGCATCACCTGTCATTGAGACCGCACCCGAGGTTCCCGCTCGGGAGAGCGGCACGTCCACGCACATCTACGATGCGGGCCTTGCTGTGTTGCGGCTCGGTGTCGGTCTCACCATGGCCGCACACGGCAGCCAGAAGTTGTTCGGTTGGTTCGGAGGTGGTGGCATCGACGGGACCAGGCGTTTCTTTACTGGCAGCGGCTACCCCATCGGCAAGACAATGGCGGTGATCGCTGGCCTCAGTGAAACACTTGGTGGGATCGCCTTAGCGGTCGGCTTCCTCACCCCTCTGGCCGCGGCGGCCGTCGTTGGGGTGCTGGTGAACGCGATCGCGGTGAAATGGGGCGGAGGGTTCTTTGCGCCGAAGGGCGTCGAATATGAGCTTGTGCTCGCCCTTGCCGCAACCTCGATCGCGCTGACCGGACCCGGTGCCTATGCTGTCGACCGCATGGTTCCTGGTCTGCGACCTCACCGCCTCGGGTACGGAATTTCGGCGCTGTTGTTGGCGCTGGTCACCGCTGGTGCAGCTTTGCTTGTGCGTTCGTAAGTGTCCGCCGGAGACGAACCGCTTGCCGTACGGGCATTCATTTCCTGCCGCCCCCGGTGTCTCGCCCCCCGAACTGGAGGGCGAGAGTCGGGTCTAGACGTCGTCGGAGTTCGTCGAGTGTGATGGCGAAGGTTTCGCGGACTGTGATGGTGTCGCGGGCGATGTCGAATATGGCGTGGTCGGTGTAGACGCGGCTGACGCAGTTGATGCCGGTGAGGGGGTAGGTGCAGTGGGGGACGAGTTTGGGGTGGCCGGTTTTGTCGAACAGGGTCATCATGACGAAGACGTGTTTGGCGCCGATGGCGAGGTCCATCGCTCCGCCTACTGCTGGGATGGCGTCGGGTTGGCCGGTGTGCCAGTTGGCGAGGTCGCCGGTCGCGCTGACTTGGAAGGCGCCGAGGACGCAGATGTCGAGGTGGCCGCCGCGCATCATGGCGAAGGAGTCGGCGTGGTGGAAGTACGCGGCGCCGGGTAGTTCGGTGACAGGTACTTTGCCGGCGTTGGTGAGGTCGGGGTCAATGTCCTCGCCTGTGGCGGCGGGACCCATGCCGAGCATGCCGTTTTCGGTGTGCAGGGTGATGCCGAGTTCGGGATTCAGGTGTTCGGCGATCTTGGTGGGTTGGCCGATGCCGAGGTTGACGTAGGCGCCGCGGGGGATGTCGTGGGCGATGCGAGCGGCGAGCTGGTCGGAGGTCAAGGCCATGTCAGCGGGCTCCTCGGACGGTGTAGTGACGGGCCTGGGTCGCCACGATGCGGTCGACGTAGATGCCGGGGGTGACGACCGCTTCGGGATCGAGTGTGCCGGCGGGGACGATCCCGGCGACTTGGACGATGGTGGTGGTGGCCGCGGTTGCCATGACGGGTCCGAAGTTGCGAGCGGTTTTGCGATAGACGAGGTTGCCGAGCGTGTCGGCGCGGTGTGCGGCGATCAGAGCGGTGTCGCCGCGCAGTGGCATCTCGAGGACGTGGTCGCGTCCGTCGATGGTGCGGGTTTCCTTGCCTTCGGCCAGTACTGTGCCTACGCCGGTGGGGCAGTAGAAGGCCCCGATACCCGCACCCGCTGCGCGCATTCTTTCGGCGAGTGTGCCCTGCGGAACGACCTCGAGTTCTACCTCGCCCGCGCGGTAGAGGCGATCGAAAACGTAGGAGTCGCTTTGGCGGGGGAACGAGCAGATCACCTTGCGCACGCGTCCCGCTGCCAGCAGTGCGGCGACGCCGACGTCACCGTTTCCGGCGTTGTTGGACACGATCGTGAGGTCGGTGGCGCCGTGGCGGATCAGCGCGTCGATGAGATCGAACGGCATTCCCGCCAAACCGAATCCACCGATCAAAACCGTTGCGCCGTCCGCGATTCCGGCGACCGCGTCGTCGGTGGTGGGGCAGATGGCTGCGGTCATCGGGTGAGGTCCAGGTTTTCGAGCACGACGGCCAAGCCTTGGCCGACGCCGATGCAGATCGCGGCGACGCCCCACCGCTCGTGGTGCTGGCGCAGCACCTTCGACAATGTGGCGAGGATGCGACCGCCCGAGGCTCCCAGCGGGTGGCCGATGGCGATCGCGCCACCGCGCGTGTTGACGATCTCCGGGTCGATGTTCCACGCATCAACACACGCCAGTGATTGCACCGCGAACGCTTCGTTGAGTTCGACGGCACCGACCTGGTCCCAGCCGATACCCGCCCGCGCGAGCGCTCGGTTGGCGGCCTCGACCGGTGCGTAACCGAACGCCTGCGGCTGGACCGCGTGCGCGCCGCGGCCCGCGATCCTGGCCACCGGCGCCACCCCGACCAACTCGGCGGCGGCCGAACTGCCCAGCAGGACAGCCGAGGCGCCATCGCTGAGCGGTGAGGCGTTCCCGGCGGTGATCGTGCCGTCGGCGCGGAAACTCGGCTTCAGCCCCGCCACCTTCTCGACGGTCGCATCCGTGCGGATGCCCTCGTCGCGCATCAATTCCACGCCCGGGACCGGCGCGACGAGGTCGTCGTAGAAGCCGTCGGCCCACGCGGCGGCCGCCAGCGTGTGGGAGCGGACTGCGAAGGCGTCCTGACGCTCGCGGCTGATGGAAAACCGCTGCGCGAGTTGCTCATTGGCCTCTCCGAGGCTGACGGTCCACTCGGACGGCATGCGCGGGTTGACCAGCCGCCAGCCCAGCGTGGTTGACACCAGCGTCGCGTCACCGGCGGGAAACGCGCGGCCCGGCTTCGGCAGAACCCACGGCGCTCGCGTCATCGACTCGACACCGCCGGTCAGCACCAGGCGCGCGTCGCCGGTTTCGATCTGCCGCGACCCGATCATTGCCGCATCGAGCCCGGATCCGCACAGCCGGTTGACGGTGGTGGCGGGAACGCTGACCGGGACTCCGGCCAGCAGCGCCGCCATGCGGGCGACGTTGCGGTTGTCCTCACCGGCGCCGTTGGCGTTGCCCCACACGACCTCGTCGATAGCGGCCGGATCCAGCCGGGGCGTTGTCGCGAGCGCGGCGTGGATGACGGCGGCGGCGAGGTCGTCGGGCCTCGTTGCGGCAAGTGCGCCGTTGAAGCGGCCGAACGGTGTTCGCGCCGCGGTATAGAGGAAAGCTCCGGTCACGACTTCGACGCTAGAGTTCATTGTTGATATCGTGAAGTATCCATTCTGCGCGTGATTAGGACGTTTTCGATATGGATGTTCGGCACTTGCGCTATTTCGTCGCCGTCGCCGAGGAGCAGCACTTCGGCCGCGCCGCCGCGCGCCTGCATATGGCGCAGCCGCCGCTGTCGCAGCAGATTCGCCAGCTCGAGACGAATCTCGGTGTATCGCTGTTCGAACGCACGACCCGCAAGGTGGAGCTCACCGCGGCCGGGGCCGCCTACCTCGCCCGCGCCCGGCAGATCCTCGCCTCCCTCGACGACGCCGCACGCGAGGCGCAGCTGGTCGCGGCCGGCTCCGTCGGCCACTTGACCATCGGCTGCGTCGGCTCCGCGACAGCTTCCCTGCTGCCGACACTGTCGCGTCACCTCGCCACCGAGCTACCCGGAGTCGAGTTCGCCTTCCGCGGCGAAATGCTGGTGCCCGACCAGATCGAGACGCTACGCACCGGCGCCGTCGACATCGCCCTGCTGCGCCCGCCGGTCACCGACCGTTCACTGGCCGTAGAGCCGCTCCGCGACGACGAACTCGTGCTCGCCACGCCCTCCGACCATCCCCTCGCCGCACTCGCGCACGTAGATCCGCGTGAGCTCGCCGATACCGACCTCATCGTGCACTCCGCCGACCGGGCATCGGTCATGTACAGCGTCGTGATGCGCCTGCTGCGCGACGCCGGCATTCAACCCCGCATCCGATACCAGGTCGGCGAAACCTCGACACTGGTCACCCTCGTCGCCGGTGGTCTCGGCGTCGCGATCGTGCCCGCACCGGTATCCGCGCTCGCCCTCGATGGCGTCACCTACCGCCCACTACGACCCACCACCACCACCATCGGACTCGCCCTCGCCTACCGCGCCGGCAGAACCGAACCACACCTCACCCGAAGCCTCGACACAATCAAACGACTGACCGTGGCGAAAGATGTTCCATCGCAGCCTGTTTACTCACAGAAATCGAAGAACTAGCTGTATGAGGCCAGGGAGTGTCGGAATTTTTGTGGGCAGAACGGTGAATTGTCCTGCTAGTTTCCGGTTATCCGCTCACCGTAGAACAAGGCGAGCGTGTTGAGTATATCCTTCCATCCACTGATCTTTCCAGTGATATTCTGCCGATTCTTCAGCGGGTTTCTGATGACCAGATAGAGCACCTTGAGTGCGGCCTGCTCGTTGGGGAAATGCCCGCGCCGGCGGGTTGCTTGCCGGAATCTGGCGTTCAGGCTTTCGATCGCATTGGTGGTGTATACGAGTTTCCGGATCGGTGCCGGGAACCGCAGGAACGGTGTGAATTGCTCCCAACTGTTGCGCCAGACGGTGATCATCGCCGGATACTTGGGTTCCCACTCGGCGGCGAACTCCTCGAAAAGAGATTCGGCGGCCTCGACCGTGGGGGCGGTGTAGATGGCCCGCAGTTCGGTGGTGATCCGGCTCCAGTATTTCCGGGAGGAGTACTTCAGGCTCGCCCGCACAAGGTGAACCACACACTGCTGGACATCAGCCAGCGGCCAGGTGTCGTTGATCGCCTCCGGCAGCCCTTTCAGCCCGTCGCAGCAGACGATCATGACGTCCGCGACCCCGCGATTCCGCAGCTCGCCCAGGACACCGGCCCAATGCTTGGCGCCTTCGCCGCCGGTGCCGACCCACAGGCCCAGCACCTCCCGCTCACCAGCCAAGGTGACACCGACCGCCACGTAGATCGGCCGATTCACCACCCGGCCATCCCGGATCTTCACGAAAATAGCATCGATCAGCACGACCGGATACACACGTTCCAGCGGACGTGACTGCCATTCATTCATCTCCTCGACCACCTTATCGGTGATCTTCGAAATCAATTCGCGGGATACCTCTACGTCATAGATTTCCGACAGATGCTTCTGAATTTCCCCGGTTGTCAACCCCTTCGCATAGAGCGAGATGATCGACTCGTCGAAACCCTCTACTCGCCGGGAATGCTTCGGAACCATCTTCGGCTCGAATTCCGAGTTCCGGTCCCGTGGCACATCGATACGCACCGACCCGACATCGGTATGCACCGTCTTCTGTGACCGCCCGTTGCGGTGATTCCCGTCCCCTCGGATCGGCTGGTCACCCTTGGAATATCCCAGATGCTCATCCATTTCGGCGTTCAACGCCGTCTCCAGAACGGTTTTCGTAATCTGCGACAGCAAACCACCCGGCCCGGCCAGCGACACCCCCTCTTTCCGAGCCTTGTCCACCAACTCCTGGGCGATACGGACATCCAGACCGTCCGCTGCCGACCACTGTCCGGCCGCCGGCATCGACTCCTCCGACACGATGATCCCTTCCGCTGAGACAGGCCGCCTCAGCTTCTCCGATCACCGTCCCGCCCACAAGATCTCAGACAGTCCCTGAGGCCATGACGTTGGTGACGCCAGCGTGGAGGCGGCTGGCTGGAGGCCGGTTTCCGGCGGCGGAATGTGGTCGATGATAGTTGTAGTGGATGTTCCAGACGCCGAGTGCGTCGGCGCGTTGGGTTTCGCTGGTCCATTCTCGGGCGTAGAGAAATTCCTCGGCCAGGATCCGGTGGTAGCGCTCGACCTTGCCGTTGTGTCGTGGCGTGTAGGGCGTGATGCGCTGGTGCCGCGCTCCGAGCAGGACTTTCGCGAAGTCGGTTGCTTTGTAGCAGGCGCCGTTGTCGGTGACGATCCGCTGGATGTGGATGATGCCGTGAGCGGCGAAGAACGCTCGCGCCCGGAAAACGAATCCAATTGCGGTGACGGCTTTCTCGTCGGGCAGGGCCTCGGTATAGGCCAGCCGGGAGAAGCCGTCGACCGCGGTGTGCAAGAAGACGTAGCCGGTGCGGGTGCCGCGTTTCTTCGTGCGGGCGACAGCCTTATCCCGGTCCGAGCCCTTGCCGTGCACGCGCCAGCCGCCGCCGTCCGGAATCCTTCCGACCTTCTTCACATCGACGTGGACCATGTGCCCGGGTCGGCGGGCGAGGATGCGGCGCGGTTCGCGGTTCGATACGCCGGCCGGGTCG
Source organism: Nocardia beijingensis NBRC 16342 (assembly GCF_001612785.1). Taxonomy (GTDB): domain Bacteria; phylum Actinomycetota; class Actinomycetes; order Mycobacteriales; family Mycobacteriaceae; genus Nocardia; species Nocardia beijingensis. Next base: position 6,353 of record NZ_BDBC01000067.1, on the reverse strand, counting down.
AGAAACCGCCGCCGGTTGAGTCCCAGCTGGTGCAGGTGACGGCTCACCGTGCGTGCCGAGATCACCGTGCCCTCGGTATGTAGTTCGGTGGCGATGCGTCGTGCCGACCATTTGTGCTCACGCCGCAGCTGCTCGATCCGGACGATGATCTGGGCCGGAGTCGCTGTCGGTGACCGGTGCGGTGTCGAGGACCGGTTGTGCAGGCCGAGTTCACCGTACCGGCGGAACCTGTTGACCCACTTGCTCGCACACTGACGGGACAGGCCCATCTCGGCGGCGACATGAGCGATCGGCCGGGTCTGGCAGCGCTGCACGAGCCGGTAGCGGCCCTCGACTGTCAGCGGGGCATTACGGTGAATCACGGCGGTTCTTTCGGCTTGCGGCGGACGTGGTAGTTGGCGCTTCACATCCTGCCGTCGAAAGAACCGCCTTCAGCTCACCACCACTGCCACCGCGTCACCAACGTCACGCCCCGCAACAACTAGCTGCTGCGGCTCGATCGGGCGGAGTGGATGGCACCGCCGACGACTGGCGGTGTAGTCGGCGCAACGTAACCGCGCCGAAGACGATCAAATACAACCGATACGCGCGAGATATGTCGCGAGGCCTGCTAAATCGCAGCCGCCGGAATGCGTCAAGATATCCGGCAACTGAGCGAGCGTGTCGGTGTAGCGGCGCAGACTGGCGCACGCGCTCAAGGACGTCGTTCCCGCTGAACTCGTCGATCAGAGCCGTCAGGCCATCGGCCAAGATCTGGAAACGCAGTACGTTGCTGTTCCGTATCCGTACCGCCGGTGTCGGCGGGCGGTTGCGGGCCGGCCTACTCGGCCGCCCACGTTGCGATCTGTACTCGTGAGGTCAGTCCCAGTTTGGTCAGGATATGGGCCACATGTCCTTCGGCGGTTCGCTGGGATATGACCAGCCGGGCGGCGATCTCTTTGTTGGACAGTCCGCCGGCGATAAGGTCGACGACCTGACGTTCGCGCTTGGTGAGTTTCCCTGCTGCGGGAATGGGCGGCGTCGAGGTGCCGGCATGCTCGCCGAGTGCGAAGGCAGTGGCCGCATCGAGGGTCATCGCGGAGCCTTTGTTGTGCTCCGCCTCGAATGTTCGTGCACTTAGTGTCTCGCGACTCCTGCGGACGCAGTTGTCATGGAAGGTGTGCAGATCGTGGAACAAATATGTCGAAGTGCCGATGATGCGGCCCAGTGCATCAGCGGCCCCTAGCAAGATGGCTGCTTGCCGGCCGTTGCCTCGGTCGGCCGCGATCCAGGCCCAAGTCTCCAGATAAGCGGCTGTCATCACCGGATCTGCAACGGATCGAGCCCATCGAAGTCCTTTCTCCAAGAAGACTGCTGCGCGGTCTTTTTCGCCCTCTCGCCAGAGGACGAATCCGGTTGCCAGGTGCGCCCAGGAATGGATCAGTGTTTCCCCGGCGGGTTCTGTGATGGCGAGGATCGCTTCGCAGCAAGTGCGAGCTTGCTTGTTGTCCCCTTGCAATGCGTAAGCCCATCCAAGCCATATCAATGCATCGAGACGTGAGCGGAGGTCGCCGGAGACTTCGTAGAACTGGATGGCAGCAGCAAGGAGGGCCGCCGCGCGCGTTGTGTCACCACCACCGGCGAGAATCTCGTTTGCTTCGGTATGGGCGCGGAGAGCATCCACGAGCGGGTCCGAGGTCTGCTCGGCTAAAGTCGCGAGATCGGCCAGATGGCTGTCCCCGCTTGCGGCGTCGCTTTGGATGACGGCCGTGCTGCCGGCAGCGAACAGCGCCCTGGCCCGGGCCGAGGTTGCTCCGCTGGGAAATTGGGAAAGGGCCCGTTCGCACCAACGGCGGCCCTCGCCGCGCCGTCCGCGCAGGTGCCAGAACCGATAGAGTGCGCCGGCGATCTGCAAGGCGGTCTCATCGCGCTCGGATAGGCCAGATTCCAGCGCTTTCCGCAGGTTCGGCAGTTCCCGTTCCAGGCGGGCAAGCCATTGCAGTTGGTGCGGGCTGATCCATTGCTTCTCCGCTTCGAGCACCAGGCTGTGGCACCACTGCCGATGTCGCCGACTGAGTTCGGGATAGTCGCCGGCTTCTTGTGCCCTTTTTCTGCCGTATTCCTGGACTGTTTCGAGCATGCGGAAGCGGAGCCTGTCGTCGGCGTCGTCGCGAATCAGAATTGACTTGTCGACCAGCGCTGAGAGCGCGTCGAGCAACTCTGCCTCGGTGCCGCCGGTGGCACAGAGTTGCTCGGCTGCGTCGAGTTCGAAGCCCCCGGCGAAAACCGACAACTGGTTCCACATTCGCTGCTCGGCCGTTGTGCACAGGTCGTAGCTCCAGCCGATGGACCATTGCAGCGTTTGCTGCCGTTTGGGTGCGGTGCGGCTGCCGCGCGTGAGTAGGGAGTAGCGATCGTCGAGTCGGGACAGGATCTGTTCGGGGGTCATCGTGCGGAGCCGGGCTGCGGCGAGTTCGATCGCTAGTGGTAGTCCGTCGAGCCGGGCGCAGATCCTGCTCACGCTACCCCGATTGGCCTCGGTGATTTGGAAGTTCGGCACGGCGGCAGTGGCCCGCTCGGCGAACAGAGCGAGTGCGCCGTCGAGCGCTGATCGCGGGCCCGATTCCGGAATTCTCAGCGGGGGAATCGCGGCCAGCGATTCCCCGCCGATGTTCAGTGCCTCGCGGCTGGTCGCGAGAATCCGCACTTGCGGGCACGCCCGTAACAGCGACTCGGCAAGTTTTGTGGCGGAATCGATAACGTGCTCACAATTGTCGAGCACAAGCAGCAACTCGCGGGAAGCCAGGTATCGGATCAAGAAGTCCGACGTCGGTCCTGCGCCGCGATGTCGCAAGCCGAGACTGGTCGCGACGACTTCGGACACCAGCGCCGAGTCCTGTAACTCGCCCAGTTCGACGAGCCACACACCGTCGGTGAAATCTGGGGCAAGCTTGTGGGCCACCCGGAGTGCAATTCGCGATTTACCCACTCCGCCGATGCCGGTCAGAGTCACAAGCCGCGAGGCGGCCAGCCGATTTTTCACCTCGGCGACTTGGGCACGCCGGTCGACGAAACTGGTGAGTTCGAGAGGCAGGTTTCCTGCAGTGTTGTCCGCGGCGACGGACGGGACGGGCGGATGCTCGATATCGGGCCCCGTCCGCAGGGCCATCTCGTCCACCACCAGACCATGATTGCGCTCTACCTCCTGCAGTTGATCACCCAGCGTTCCAGCAGTGGGGCGGTCGGTGGGTTGGGGTGACATTGCCGTCTCGATCACCGCACTCAGATCGTCGGGAATGCCATGCTCGCGCAGATCCGGAACATCGTGCTCCGTGATACGCAGGAATTGCGCGACCACTTGCTCGCCACTGCGGCGCTCGAAGGCCGCATGCCCGGTGAGCGCGCAGAACAGCGTGGCTGCCAATCCGTAGACATCGGAGGCGCGGCTGGGCGCGGTGCCCTGCAGTATCTCGGGGGCGGTGAAGGCTGGTGAGCCGGTGATGGTGCCGGCCGACGTATGAAAGCCGCCGGCGATGTGTGCGATGCCGAAGTCGGTGAGCGCGGGTTCGCCGTAGTCTGTGAGCAGGATGTTGCCCGGTTTGACGTCGCGATGCAAGATTCCGGCACGGTGCGCAGTTTCCAGCGCGCCGGCCATCTTTACTCCCAACCGAAGCACATCGTGCAGCGGTTGTGGGCCCTGGCGGCGAATCAGTGCTTCCAACGATCCGCGCTCTAGATAAGGCATCACGAGATAAGGGCGTCCGGTCTCGGTAGTGCCGACTTCGAGCATGTGCACGATGTTCGGATGCCCGGTCAGCCGTCCCATGGCTCGCTGCTCGCGCAAGAATCGCTCTCGGTTCTCGTCGAGCTCACCGGTCAAAACCTTGACCGCGACCGTGCGATCAGCCGCGGCCTGGGTGCAGCGGTAGACTTCCCCGAAACCGCCTCGCCCGATTTCGACGGCATCCGCGAAACCGGCAGCAACCAACTCCGTGACGACATCCACTCCGACATCACGCTGAGTCCGGTCGCGATCGTTCTCGTCCATTGGTCGCTCGTTATCTGCCCGACGGGCATAGCCAGGATATCCTGCCGATGGCAAATTCCAAGCAATTGGCGTCGAGCTGTGGAAGACCTGCGCGGCACCGGCCGCGTGGCCGTTGGACAGGATGATCCGGCTACTCAAGGCAGTCGCTCGAAGACGGCAGCAGTCCTTGTCCGCCCCCGATGCGCATTGTTTCGAGGCCGTACCGACCCTGCCGGTGGTCGAGTTCACCTAACAGTGTCGCCACGACGGTGGTGACCACGGAGGTGACTACGACGACACACAACAAGACCGCCGCGCAGCTCGCGCCGAGGGCTTTGACCAGCATCGGGGTCTCACCGGTATTCGAGTGTGGGCGGGCGTAGCCGCGGTAGGGCCACGGGCATGACCTGACTGCGGAGGGTGGCCGCGCTCTGCCCGGTGTCGATATCGGTGGCGGTGCGGCGAGGCCACACGGTGCCAGTTCCCACAGGCGTAGACGGGTCGCGCCGGGGGCGTCGAGGGGTCGCCACATCTGGTCGGCGGGCTCGTATCAGGGGAGAGGGGCCAGGAGTTCGGCGGCGGTGGCGACCGGCACCGCCTCCGCGGAATGCTTCTGGGGACCCACAGCCGGGATCGCCGCCCCTTCTTCGGGTGACGGCGTATTCGGATCGGTGATGTGATTACCCGAGCGGGATTCGTGTCCAGGTGGGGCGTAGTTGACCGATCAGGTGAGACCAGAAGTCGAGCGCGCCTCTCGGATCGACCTCGGGCGGGATGAGTACGGTGATCCGGCGAGCACGGGCACTGAGCCAGCGGCGGCGCAGCCGCACGAGTGCCCTCGCTGCGGCGAGCACACCGGCAACTGCTAGCACGACCACGATCGCGGCCTCAGACGAGACGGCATGCTCGATCGTCTCGGCGAGATCACCCAGGGTCGTGGCGGGTGCGAGCAACATCCGGCCCAGCCATCCCTGTTCGGGACTCGCGATGGTGATGTTCACGCGGCCACCGCCCTGTCTGGCCGGGCTGTCCGCTCGTGCCCCAGAACGGGGCCCCGTACTGGGCAAAGGACGCTGCGGTTCGGCGACGGCACTGTCGACTCCGGCAACGCGACCAGGCCCGGTCCCACCGGGGCGCCGGTGTCGGGAACCCGTGCCGGGTTCGGCCCGCCATGCCCGGGGCAGCGACTCCAATAGGTGCTTCTTGAGGCCACGGGTGCAGGCGTTGTCCGTTCGGCGCCCGTCGAGTGCATGCCCGAGCAATTACACGAACCGTGGGCGGGCGACGCCGAAGTTCACGAATAGCTCCTCGGTGGTGGCACCGCCGAAGGGAGCCCAGTGGATGGCGAAGACGATCACCGACCTCGACTCGCCGTCGATAGATCTGCTGGTCTCGAGGAGACGATATTGTTCCAGCAAGGTGCGTACCCACAGCACGCCGTGGCAGTCATCGGTATCTCGTCGGCGAATGGGTGAGCGCACGGTGTTTTGATCAGACGCAGGCAGGAGTGCGGAGCTCATGCCGGTGTCCTGTGCTGTCGTTGGTCGGTAGCGCTGACTGTGAAGACCGGGAACCGGTCGTGCTGGGGGCGCGGCTGGAAGTGCACGCGTACCGGCCGAGCCGGGAGCGCTGGGACGTTGCCCTCGATGGAGGTGTAGACCCACGGACCCTCATCGAGCTCGACGATGGCGATCGTCAACGGTGCGAGTTCGCCACGAGTCCCGGCACGATCCACCACCCGCCACGAGACGATCCAACCAGCGCCGGCGCAGGGCACCCACTCGAGATCCACGGACGCGCAGGAGAAACATTCAGCGGTCAGCGGCGCGAACAGCCTGTCGCAGTCGGCGCAACGCCGGATCATCAAGGTGTCTTCCACACACTGGGCGCTATCGCCGACGCTGCCTATGTGTTGCTGGTTGGGTGGGAACATATGAGCCTCCGCAAACGATGCTTGGTTTCGCATCAGCCTCGTCCGGACGGGGTGCTGCGGCGACGGTGAAACTACCCCGGGGGCATACCTATTTTTGGCCCAGTCCTGGGTCAGCGGCCTGCGCCGACTCCCACGCAACGACATCAGCGCAGGTATCCGCCCCTAATCGTCGTAAGGCGGCCGAGACCCGCAGACCCGAGCTACTATGGCCGACGCCCGCGGCGATGGTCGTCCACATCTTTCGGCTATAAGATGGCAACATCGTCGAGCACTGGGACGTGGTCCAGCCGGTCTCGGAGGCGTGTTGGACATGTCATGTCGAGAGTGGCGGGTTGCAGTTGCGCCACGGGAACGCTGAACCTCAACCGATATCGCAGGACGTCCCAACACCAACTCCCTCGTCACGGCGCGGGT
>NZ_BDBC01000066.1 GCF_001612785.1 Nocardia beijingensis NBRC 16342 | reverse complement strand
GGCTCGACCGCGGTCCGCTCCGGCTCGGCCGCGGCCGTCGCGGCCTCGTCCGCACCGGCACTCGGTCCGTCGACGCCTGCCATGATCGTGCTCACATCCCACAGCACCCGCGACAGCGGCACGTCCAGCGCTTCGCAGATGGCGGCCAGCAATTCGCTGGAGGCCTCCTTGCGGCCCCGCTCGACTTCGGAGAGATAGCCGAGGCTCACCCGCGCCGACGTCGACACCTCGCGCAAGGTCCGGTTCTGGGCGAGACGCGCACGCCGCAGACTGTCCCCGATCGCCTCTCGCAGCAGCGTCATCTCGTTCTCCTTCGCTCCCGGTCGCCGGGCCGACGCGATTTTCGACCCCACGCATGCCGTTCTTTCTGGCACAACGACGGAACCGGGGCGGATGGTTCCCGCCGGGACACTCAGCCGCTCCGCCCGTCGCGGTCGGCCGGGTTCGTGCCCGCCTCCCGCACACACCGCAGCAATTCCGCCACCGCCGTGCGCGTCGCACCGATTCTGATCGTCCACCGGTCGCCGGGGAGTTTCAACCGGACCACCTCGGTATGCCCGGGACCGGCCAGTCCGAGGAAAACCGTGCCGACCGGGTGCCCGTCCTGCGAATCGGGGCCCGCGACGCCGGTCAGCCCGACACCCCAGTCCGCGCCGCAACGGGTGCGGGCGCCGACGGCCAGCTGTTCCGCGGTGCTCGCCGCCACCGGGCCCTCGGCCGCGAGGACCTCGGCGTCGACGCCCGCGAGACTCTGCTTGAGGTCGGTGGCGTACACCACCAGCCCGCCGCGCAGCACCGCACTGGCGCCGGGCACCCCGGCGATGGTCGCGGCGAGCAGGCCCGCGGTCAGCGATTCCGCGGTGGCCACCGTTTGCCGCACCGTCACCAGCGCGCGAACGAGTTCGATGGCGGGCACCTCGGCGACCAGCGGATCACTCATACGCCGCGGTTCCGCCCCGGCCCGCCCGCGAACCACACCCGGGCCGCCTGACCGACGTAATCGAGTCCGGTGGCCACGGTCAGCGCGACCGCCAGGTACATCAGCAGCATGCCGACCTCGGCGACCCAGCCCGACAGCGGCAAAAGCAGCATCGCGATGGCCAGCGATTGAACCAGCGTCTTGAGCTTGCCGCCGCGCCCGGCCGGGATCACCCCGCGCCGCACGACGACCAGGCGCAGCAGCGTGACGCCGATCTCCCTGCCGCAGATCACCAAGGTGATCCACCAGGCCAGATCGCCGAGCACGGACAGCCCGATCACCGCCGACCCGATCAGCGCCTTGTCCGCGATGGGATCGGCCAGTTTGCCGAAATCGGTCACCAGGCCGTATTTGCGAGCGAGTTGCCCGTCGAACCGATCCGTGATCGCGGCGAGGCCGAACAGGGCCGCGGCGGCGATCCGCCACCCGGTCTGGTGCCCATCCCCGGCGAACAGCGCGACGACGAACAGCGGCACGATCGCGATACGCAGCATGGTGAGCACGTTCGCGATGTTCAGCAGCGGCGGTCCGCTCTCGGCCTGCGCGGGCGCGAAGCCGGGCCGCAGCGGGGCGGGCGCGCTCCAGGGGCGGTCCGTCTCGTCGGGTTGCACGCTCATGCCTTCGCCTCACCGGCGATCGGCTCGCTCACAGCCGCCTCGTCGGACCGCCGCGCCGGACGGCGCGGTGCGGTGAGCTGAACGAGCGGATCTGCGGCACACGTTCAGACTATCGGTAGCCGGGCCGACTACTGTGCACCCCATGACCTCTCGGGGACCACTAGGTGGTTCGACAAGCGACGCGTATCCGGGCGCGGCTTCGGCCGCGCAGAGCTCCCTCCCGGTCGTCCGACGCGCGCGAACCTCCGATGTCCCCGAGATCAAGCGTCTCGTCGACGTCTACGCAGGCCGGATCCTGCTGGAGAAGAACCTGGTCACGCTCTACGAGGCGGTGCAGGAGTTCTGGGTCGCCGAACTCGACGGCCGCGTGGTCGGCTGCGGTGCTCTGCACGTGCTGTGGGCCGATCTCGGGGAAGTGCGCACGGTCGCGGTGCATCCCGACGTCAAGGGCGGCGGTGTGGGCAAGCTCATCGTGCGGCGGCTGATCGAGGTGGCGCGCGAACTCGAGCTGGAGCGGCTGTTCGTGCTGACCTTCGAGGTGGAGTTCTTCGGCAGGCACGGGTTCGTCGAGATCGACGGGACGCCGGTCACCGCCGAGGTGTACGCGGAGATGTGCCGCTCGTACGACACCGGTGTGGCCGAATTCCTCGATCTCAGCTATGTGAAGCCGAACACTCTCGGCAATACCCGAATGCTGCTGACGCTCTGAGTCCCTCCCCACAGGAAGCGATACCCGTGCCGATCTTCGCCGTCCACTACGTCTACTCCGAGGCCACCGTCGCGGGCCGGGACGTCCACCGTCCCGAGCACCGGGCCTGGCTGGCCGGTCTGCTCGAGGCGGGGACCCTGCTCAGCAGCGGTCCGTACCCGGACGGGTCCGGAGCGCTGCTGCTGTTCCGCGCGCAGGACGCGGGGCAGCTGAAGGACCTGCTCGCCCAGGATCCGTTCGCGCGGGAGAACCTCATCGATGACGTCCGCGCGGTGGAGTGGGCGCCGGTCTTCGGCGCCTTCGCGCCCTGACGGCTACCGATCCGCTCGGACCCGCGTGCGGAGCAGGCTGGCGACCGTCGCGACCACCAGGATGACCAGGATCACGCCCAGCGAGACGGCCGTGGAGATCTCCGGGACCGCGACGTGCTCGCCGCCGTTGACGAACGGCAGCGTGTTCTCGTGCAGGGCGTGCAGCACAAGCTTCACGCCGATGAACGCGAGGATCGCCGCCAGCCCGTAGGACAGGTACACCAGCCGGTCGAGCAGCCCGCCGATCAAGAAGTACAGCTGTCGCAGGCCCATGAGCGCGAAGGCGTTGGCGGTGAAGACCAGATACGGCTGTTCGGTCAGGCCGTAGATGGCCGGGATGGAGTCCAGCGCGAAGAGCAGGTCGGCGAACCCGATGGCCAGCAGCGCCAGCAACAGCGGCGTGACAACCCGGCGGCCGTCCACCCTGGTCACCAGCTTGTCGCCGTCGTATTCGTCGGTCGTCGGCAGCACCCGCTTGGCCAGCGCGACGATCCTGCTGTCTCGTTTCTCCTCGACCTCGACCTCGTGGCCGCTCTCCCGCAACAACTTGACCGCGGTGTAGACCAGGAACAACCCGAACAGGTAGAACACCCAACTGAACGCGCTGATGGCGGCCGCGCCGACGGCGATGAACGCGCCGCGCATGACCAGCGCGAGCACGATGCCGATCAGCAGCACCTTCTGCTGGTAGATCCGCGGCACCGCGAAGGTGGACATGATGATCAGGAAGACGAACAGGTTGTCCACCGAGAGCGCTTTCTCGGTGACGAAGCCCGCGTAGTACTCCCCGGCGTAGGTCGAGCCCCACTGCCAGGCGACCACGCCGCCGAACAGCAGCGCCAGCCCGATGTAGACCGCGGACCAGAACCCGGATTCCCGGAAGGTCGGCTCGTGCGGGGTGCGGACATGGGCGAAGAAGTCGAAGACGAACAGGCCGAGGATCACCACGACGGTGACCGCCCATTCGAGTGCGGTTACGTGCATACGGTGTGCCGATCGAAGAACATGATGTCCATAATGCCCGATTTGTCCGTTACTGCGTGATTGCGGGATGATTGCCACCCATAATTCCACATGCGTTCACCCGGCCCTTCGTGCCACAGTCGTCACTTGTGGCCGACGACTACCGCACCCTCAACCGCGCGAACTGGGACGAACGGGCTCCCGCGCACGTGGCCTCCCGCGAATACGCGGTCGACCGCTTCGTCACCGACCCCGCCTTCCTCAGCGACGTCGTGCGCTTCGATCTCCCGCTGCTCGGTGACATCTCCGGCCTGCGCGGCGTGCACCTGCAGTGCCACATCGGCACCGACACGCTGTCCTTGGCGCGGCTCGGCGCGATGATGACCGGACTCGACTTCTCCCCTGCCTCCTTGGCACAGGCTCGGTCGCTGGCCGAGCGGACCGCGACGCCGATCGATTTCGTCGAGGCGGACGTCTACGACGCGGTCGACGCTCTCGGCGGAGCACGATTCGACCTGGTGTTCACCGGCATCGGCGCGCTGTGCTGGCTGCCGAGCGTCGCCAGGTGGGCGGAGGTCGTCGCCGGGCTGTTGCGGCCGGGCGGACGGCTGTTCCTGCGGGAAGGCCATCCCGCGCTGTGGTCGATGGACGACGACCACGACGGCAGGCTCGTCGTCGGCTACCCGTACTTCGAGACGCCCGACCCGATGGTCTTCCAGGACGGCGCCACCTACGTCGAGACCGATGTCCAGCTCAACCGGACCACCACGCACGAATGGAACCACGGCCTCGGCGAGGTCGTGACCGCACTGCTCGCGGCGGGCCTTACGCTGACCGGCTTGGTCGAACATCGCAGTGTTCCGTGGAACGCGCTGCCCGGCCTGATGTCGGTGGGCCGAGACGGTGAATGGCGGCTGACCCGGCACCCGGAGAGGCTGCCGTTGAGCTATACCCTTCAGGCACGAAAGAACTGAACCGGGGTAGTGTCGTCGGAGACGCGAAAGCGGTTCCCAACACCGGCATCCGGTGCTAATTTCTGAGCCGCGAAGATCAGACCACAGGAAGGCGAGACGATGACCGCGACGGCTGGGCGACAGGTGTCGCCGAGCGATGTGTCGCATGTCCGCGTCGTGCTATCGGCCTCGTCCGCCTCTCGGCGCACGAGCGCGCGGAGCCGCCCCTGAACGTGTCTTTCACAGACCCGTACCGAACAGGGGGTCACTCCGCGGCGAACAGCCTGGAGTGACCCCTTTTTCGTGCGACCGATCCCTCGTAGCCCAACAGGTAGAGGCGCCGGACCTAGATTCCGGGAGATGCGAGTTCGAATCTCGCCGAGGGAACCACCCGGATCATTCCGGCGACTCGGCGGGTTCGCCGTCCCCGCCGCCGCGGATCGACCACAGCAAGCCTTCCAGCTCATCGGGTTTCACCAGCACGTCGCGCGCTTTGGAACCCTCGCTCGGGCCGACCACACCGCGGGTCTCCATGAGGTCCATCAGCCGCCCCGCCTTGGCGAAACCGACGCGCAGCTTGCGCTGGAGCATGGAGGTGGACCCGAATTGCGAGGTGACGACGAGTTCCACCGCCTGAAGGAAGACGTCGAGGTCGTCGCCGATATCGGGGTCGACGTCCTTCTTCTCGCCCGCCTTGGCGGCGGTGACGCCCTCTTGGTATTCCGGCTCCGCCTGGTTCTTGGTGAAGTCGACGACGGCGTGGATCTCCTCGTCGCTGATGAACGCGCCCTGCAACCGGGTCGGTTTGCCCGCTCCCATCGGCAGGAACAAGCCGTCGCCCATGCCGATCAGCTTCTCCGCGCCGGGCTGGTCGAGGATGACGCGCGAGTCGGTCAGCGAGGACGTGGCGAAGGCGAGCCGGGAGGGCACGTTGGTCTTGATCAGGCCGGTCACCACGTCCACCGAGGGCCGCTGCGTGGCCAGCACCAGGTGGATGCCGGCCGCGCGGGCCTTCTGGGTGATGCGGACGATGGCGTCCTCCACGTCGCGCGGAGCGGTCATCATGAGGTCGGCCAGCTCGTCGACGATGGCCAGGATGTACGGATAGGGCCGGTACACCCGTTCGCTGCCGAGCGGCGCGGTGATCGCCCCCGACTTCACCTTCTTGTTGAAGTCGTCGATGTGGCGCACCTTGTTGGCCTGCATGTCCTGGTAGCGCTGTTCCATCTCCTCGACCAGCCAGGCCAGCGCGGCGGCGGCCTTCTTCGGCTGCGTGATGATCGGCGTGATCAGGTGCGGAATGCCCTCGTAGGGCGTCAGTTCGACCATCTTCGGGTCGATCAGGATCATCCGTACCTCGTCCGGCGTCGCCCGTTGCAGCAGCGACACCAGCATCGAGTTCACGAAGCTCGATTTACCCGAACCGGTGGAACCCGCGACCAGCAGGTGCGGCATCTTGGCCAGGTTCGCCGAGACGAACTCGCCCTCGATGTTCTTGCCGAGACCGATCACCAGCGGATGGTGGTCGGTGCGCGTGGAAGGCGCCTTGAGCACGTCGGCCAGCCGGACCAGTTCGCGGTCGGCGTTCGGCACCTCGATGCCGACGGCGGACTTGCCCGGGATCGGCGCGAGCAACCGCACGTTCTCCGTCGCCACGGCGTAGGCGATATTGCGCGCCAGCGCGGTGATCTTCTCCACCTTCACGCCGGGGCCGAGCTCGACCTCGTAGCGCGTCACCGTCGGGCCGCGAACGAACCCCGTCACCGCGGCGTCGATCTTGAACTGCACCAGCACCTCGGTGATCGCCTCGATCATCGATTCGTTGGCGGCGCTGCGTTTCTTGGGCGGATCGCCATCGGTCAGCAACGACAACGGCGGCAGCGTGTAGTCGCCTTCCACCTCGCGGTCGGTGACGAACTCCAGCTGTTTCGGCGGCGGTGGCGTCTGATCCTCCACCACCGCGGCGGGGCGCTGCTTCCTCGGCTTGGGCTTCGGCGTGGGTTCCTCGGCCGCGATCTGCTTGGCGTCGCGCAGCGGGGGCTCGCCGAGCGACTCGGTGACCGCGTCGGGATCGCCGAACTCGTCGGGCGGGTAGTTCTCCGCAGGCGTGCGACCGCGCCGCTTCGTAGTGGCGCGATGCACCGGGAATCCGTCGGCGTCGTAGTCGGCCGGGTCGTAGTCCCGGCGCTCGCCGTCGAATTCGCCGTATTCGTCGTCGATCTCGGCGCCGAGGTAGCGCCGCAGCTTGGCGGGTACCTCGCGCACCGTCGTCCCGGTCACGAGCAGCGCGCCGAAGACGATGGCCAGCAACAGGATCGGAACCGAGAGCCAGGCGGTGAGGCCGTCGGTCAGCGGACCGCCGGTCACGAAGCCGACGAAACCGGCGGCGCGGGAACGCCCGTGCGCGTCGGTGGGAGCGCCCGCGGCGATGTGCCACAGTCCGAGGGCGGGCAAGCCGATCAGCAGGCCGCCGAGCACCAGGCGGGGCCGGATCTCGGGGCGCGGCTCGGTGCGCATCAGGACGACGGCGAGCCCGGAGGCGACGAACGGCAGAGCGGCGGAGGCCGATCCGGAGATCGCGCGGATCACGTCCTCGACCAAGTGGCCGATCGGGCCGCCCGCCGACAACCAGACCGCCGCCGCGATCACGGCGCTCAGCGCGATCAGCGCCAGGGCGATGCCGTCGCGCCGATGCCCGTGTTCGATCTCGCCCGCGCGGCTCAGTGCCCGCGTGGTCGCGCCGAGCCCACGGGCCAGCATGGTCCAGCCGCTGCCGACGCTACGGGTGAGCACCGCGAGCGGAGCCGTGTCGGACGGGCGGCGCGCCGGACGCCGGGCCGCGGTGGTGCGCCGGCGGGGCGTGGTGGTGGTCCGGGGCGTCGCGGCGCGGGCCGTGGCCCCGCGCGAACGCGCCGTGCTGGTCCTCCCCCGCGCAGATCCCGCCCGCGCCCGAGTCGTCGTGGTGCTGCGGGACTTACCTGCCATGGCCCCAGGCTAGCCGCAATCGCCCCATCGAAACCATCCGCAACACTGGTGCCGTAGCGCCTCTAGCGGCTTTTCGCCGGTCCCGTGCGTCCTCGACCGGGCGACGACGCGGAAATCAGACCGAGCGGTCCGACTCGAGAACGGCCTTGACGGCCTCGGGAGAGCCGGAGGTCTCCAGCCGTACCTCGTCCCGGCCGAAGGCGTGCAACACCAGTTCCGACGGCTTGCCGGTGAGCGTGACGACGTCCTCGGACGCCGACCGCACCACCGTCCGCCTGCCGTCCGGCGTCACCAGCTCGACCGTGACCGGCGCCTTGCGGTAGGCCATCCTGGCCATCTTGCGCAGCACCGACCACAGCTGGTCCTCGTCGGCGGCGGGCAGTTCGCGTGGCTGCCAGTCGGGCGCGGCGCGGCGCACGTCCTCGTGATGGACGAACATCTCCGACAGGTTGACCACCGCGTCGACCGGCCGCAGCGGCGACCACAACGGAGGACCGGTACGCACCAGCTTGAGCAACTCGGGAAACGGCTTGCGCGCCGCCTTCGCCTGCACGCGCTCGAGATATCCCGCGAACGGCTTCAGCAGGATGCCCGGCGCGGCGTCGGGCCGTCGCTCGCGAACCACCAAGTGGGCGGCCAGGTCTCGCACGGTCCACGCACCGCACAGCGTCCGCGCGTCCGGCCCCGCTGCCCGCATCGCCTCGACGATCCCTCGGCGCTCTCGCTGTGCCATATTCACAGTCCCGAACATACCGACCACTCGGCCCCGCCGCCGCGCGGCACGACGCGTCGCGGTCACGGCAACCGCGGCGCTCTCCCGCCGGGGCCTTCCCGCGGCGCGCGGCCGGGTCACGGCGTTCGCCGCTCTCCCTGCCGGGAAATCTCCGGCTAGCGTAATGAGAGTCGGCTCTGTACCTTGTCACTCGGTCCATCGGGTCGTGGGCCAATGACAAGAAGGGGCAAATCCTCGTGAAGAAGGTTGCTACCGGTGTGGCCGCGCTCGCGGCGGTAGGTGCGGCGCTGGCTGTCAGCGCGCCCGCCGCGAATGCCTACACCAACAATTACGGCGCGATCGCGCTGTCCACCTCCACCGGTTTGATCGGGTACTCCTACGACTACCCGAATTCGGCTGCCGCGGAACAACGCGCCGTGAACTCTTGCGGCGCGGCGGATTGCCAGTCGGTGGTCTGGTTCCGCAACGGCTGCGGCGCCGTGGCGTATTCCAGTGGCACCGGCACCTGGAGCTGGGGATACGCCTCGTCGCGACGCGGCGCGCAGGGCCAGGCCTTGGCGCACAACGATTCCGACGCCTACATCGTGCACTGGAACTGCACGTCCAACCACGGCTGACGCCCGGACTTCGAGTCGAAGGAAACAACGTGAAGCACCGCACTTTCCGGACCACCGTGGCCGTCGTCCTCACCGCACTGGCCTGCTCGCTGACCGCGTGCGCCTCCAACGACGACTCCTCGTCCACGAGCACCAGCGCCAACCCCGGCCACCCGGCCGGCGAGCTGGAAGGCGGCTCGGGCAAGGGCGACAAGGAGGCCGGCTCCGCGCCGACCACGCCGTCCTCGCCCGCACTGCCGAAGCCCACCGCGCAGCAGCTCAACGAACGGCTGCAGAAGGCGTTCGACCCCAACGTGCCGAACACCGAGAAGATCAGCTGGATCCAGGCCGCCGAGCAGGATCCCTACCTGGTCGCCAACCTCGTCGACGCCGCGAAGAAGCAGAAGGTCACCGTCGAGGTCACCAACGTGGGCGACCCGAAGGACGGCAAGCTCAAGGCCGACGCCAAGGTCACCATCGACGGCACCCCGGTGGACGACGCGTTCATCCAGTTCGTGTCCGAGGGCGGCCAGTGGAAGGTCGACCACACCTTCGCCTGCAACATCGTCAAGAGCGCGAAGATCGAGTCCGCCGCCTGCCAGGAGTAGGCGCACCGATACGTGAAGCGCCGGACAGCCCCGCTGTCCGGCGCTTTTCGCGCTCCGGGGTCAGACCCCGATGACGGTCGGCACGATCATCGGACGACGACGGTAGGTATCGGCCACCCAGCGGCCGACCACCCGGCGCACGCCCTGCGCGATGCGATGGGTGTCGGTGACGCCCTCGCCCGCCAGCCGCAGCAGTTCGGCTTCCACCAGCTCCGCCGCGTCCAGCAGTGCGGTGGGATCGTCGGAGAAGCCGCGTCCGCTCAGCTCCGGCGTGCTCACCGCCTTGCCGGTGGTCTCGTCGATGGCGACGGTGATGGCGATGAATCCGCCCTCGCCGAGCACCAGCCGGTCCGACAGCGTCGACTCCCCGACGTCGCCCACCGACAGTCCGTCGACGTACACGTGGCCCACCGGCACCCGGCCGACGACCGAGGCGATGCCGTCGACCAGGTCGACCACCACACCGTCCTCGGCCAGCACCACCCGCTCCTGCGGCACCCCGGTGGCCACCGCCAGCGCCGCGTTCGCGCGCAGGTGGCGCCATTCGCCGTGCACCGGCATCGCGTTGGTCGGCCGCACCGCGTTGTACAGATACAGCAGCTCGCCCGCCGAAGCGTGCCCGGAGACGTGCACCTTGGCGTTCTGCTGGGTGATCACCGTTGCCCCGAGCCGGGCCAAGCCGTTGACCACCGCGAACACCGAGTTCTCGTTGCCAGGGATGAGCGAGGAGGCCAGCACCACCAGGTCGTCGGGACGGATGTTGATCTGCCGGTGATCGCCGCGCGCCATGCGCGACAGCGCCGACAGCGGCTCGCCCTGCGAACCCGTGGAGATCAGCACCAGGCGGTGGCTGGGCAAGGTGGCGGCGACATCGAGATCGACGACCACGCCGTCCGGCACGGTGAGATAACCCAGATCCTGGGCGATCTGCATATTGCGGACCATGGAGCGGCCCACGAAGCACACCCGCCGCCCGTACTTCTGGGCCACGTCGACGACCTGCTGGATGCGGTGCACGTGACTGGCGAAGGACGCGACGATGACCCGGCCGCTCGCCTTGCCGATGACCGAGTCCAGCACGCCGCCGATCTCCCGCTCCGGCGTGACGAAACCGGGCACCTCGGCGTTGGTCGAGTCCACCAGGAACAGGTCGACGCCCTCGTCACCGAGCCGGGAGAACCCCGCCAGATCGGTGAGCCGTCCATCCAGCGGGAGCTGGTCGAGCTTGATGTCACCGGTGTGCAGGGCGACGCCCGCGGGCGTGCGGATGGCGACCGCGAGCGCGTCGGGAATGGAATGGTTGACCGCGAAGTACTCGCAGCCGAACGGGCCGTGGCTGGTCTGCTGCCCCTCGGTCACTTCGATCAGCTTCGGGTGCAAGCGGTGTTCCCGGCATTTCGCGGCGACCAGCGCGAGGGTGAACTTCGAGCCGACGACCGGGATATCGGGCCGCAGCCGCAGCAGGAACGGCACCGCGCCGATGTGGTCCTCGTGTCCGTGGGTGAGCACGACGGCCACCACGTCGTCGATCCGGTCCTCGATGGGGCGGAAATCCGGGAGGATCAGATCGACACCCGGCTGCTGGTCCTCCGGGAACAGCACACCGCAGTCGACGACGAGCAGTTTGCCGCCGTACTCGAAAACCGTCATGTTGCGGCCGATTTCACCGATGCCGCCGAGTGCGACCACGCGCAGGCCGTTCTCGGGCAGGGCGGGCGGGGCGCCGAGCCGGTCGTGCGCCGCGATCGGATCCGCTTTCGCCGGAGGCTCTTCGGCCCGTCGTGCACCGGACTGTCCCCGTCCACGACCCGCTCGGCGGGACCCGGAATCCTGCGATCTGGCCGCTCGGCGCGTCTGCGCGGGTGCTGCCGGCTGCTCGGCCGGTGCGGCGGAAACCGACGTTTCGGCCAGCGGGGGCTCGGGCAGCGCGACGGTCTCCGGCGGCGCCGCCTGCGGTGCCGGCGCGGCGGGTGCGGGCGCTCCCGCGGGGCGGGACGCGCTGCGGCGACGACGGGGTAGGGACTCGCTCACGACAGCACTCCGACCGCTCGCAGGTCCGCGGCCAGCGCCTCCAACTGGTCGCCGGTCGGCATCAGCTGGGGCAGCCGCGGCTCGCCGACCTCGATGCCGAGCAGCCGCAGTCCGCCTTTGCTCATCGCGACGCCGCCCAGCCGCGCCATCGCGGCGTGCAGCGGCAGCAGCGTCACGTTGATCTCGCGGGCGCGCACGACTTCGCCCGCGGTGTACGCCTCCAGCAGCGCGCGCAGCTGCTCGGGCGCGAGATGCCCGATGACGCTGATGAATCCGGCCGCGCCCACCGACAGCCAGGGCAGGTTGAGCGCGTCGTCGCCGGAGTAGAACGTCAGGCCGGTGCTCGCGATGAGGTCGGCGCCCATGTTCAGGTCGCCCTTGGCGTCCTTGACCGCGACGATGCGCGGATGCTCGGCGAGCTTGCGGATGGTGTCGCTGGCGATCGGCACCACCGATCGTCCTGGAATGTCGTAGAGGGTGACCGGCAGGTCGGTGGCATCAGCGACGGCGGTGAAATGAGCGACCAGCCCCTCCTGCGAGGGCCGGGAATAGTACGGCGTCACCACGAGCAAACCGTGCGCACCCGCCCGCTGCGCGTTGCGCGCGAGTTCGATCGAATGCGCGGTGTCGTAGGTGCCCGCCCCCGCGATCACGGTCGCGCGCGTGCCGACGGCGTCGACGACGGCACGCAGCAGATCCGCCTTCTCCGATTCGGTGGTGGTCGGCGATTCACCGGTGGTCCCCGAGATCGCGAGCAGGTCGACGCCGCGGTCGACCAGGCGGGCCGCCAGCGCGACCCCGGCATCGACGTCGAGCTTGCCGTCGGCACTGAAGGGGGTCACCATCGCGACACCTACCGTGCCGGACGCACGCAGCTCCGTTGGCGTCGATTCACCGTTCGTCATGGTCAGAAAGGCTACCCGGTCCGGGACACACCCTCGACACCGTCGTCGGCGATCAGGCCGCAACAAGGACGCGAATCCATATCACCGACCGATGGATGATGTCATTTTGGCGCTTGCTTGATGTCATGAATGGCGTCACACTGACATCATGGACTTGAACAAGTACACCAGCAGGCTCGGCGAGAACCTGGTCGCCGCCGCGGCACTCGGTGACGAGAAGACGCAGGCCACGGCCGCCGCACTGGCGGCGGCCACCGAAGGCCCGGCCCGCTTGGTGCTGCTGGCCGCACTGTCGGAGCTCGCGGCCGAGGTCAGCGCCGCGCTCGGCGACCGAACGGTGCACGTCTCGGTCGACGGCACCGACGCCTCCATCGATGTGCGCAAGAGCACGACGGGCGACGAGACCCCCAGCTTCGAGGAGATGACCGGAGACATCAGCCGGGTCACGCTGCGGCTGGTGGAGCAGATGAAGGCGCGGGCGGAAGAGGCTGCCGCACAGAGCGGTCAGTCCCTGAACTCGTGGCTGTCGAGCGCCGTCCACGGAGCCTTGCGCGACCAGATGCGCGGGTACGGGCCCAAACGAGACATCTGACCCGGACGCGCTACAGCAGCGCGGCGAGATTGCCGCGATCGCCGACGACCACGTCGTCCAGTTCCAGCCAGTCGGCCATCTCGCGCAGCGCGCCGCCGAGGGCGTGTGCGGTGGCCGCGGTGTCGTACCCGGGCTCGGCGAACGCGGCGGGCACCCACAACCGGCCGTTCGCGCGTTCCGCCCGCAGATCGACGCGACCGACGAGTTCGCCGTCGAGCAGGAACGGGAAGACGTAATACCCGTGCACCCGCTTGTGTTCGGGGGTGTAGATCTCGATGCGGTAGTGGAAGTCGAAGATCCGCTCGGTGCGGGCACGGAAGAAGATGAGCGGGTCGAACGGGCACAGCAGCGCAGCGCCTTCCACGCGGCGCGGCGTGGGAGCGCCCGCCCGCAGATAAGCCGGTTTCCCCCAGCCCGCCACCTCCACCGGGATCAGCTCCCCCGCGTCCACCAGATCGGCGATGGCCGGTTCGGTCTGGGCGCGCTGGAGCCGGTAGTAGTCCCGCAGGTCGGCTTCGGTGCCGATGCCGTGTGCGGTGGCGGCGCGCAGCACGAGCTCACGCACGGCGTCCCGCTCGGCGACGTCGCGCGCCAGCACCTCGGCGGGCAGCACCCGCTCGGTCAGGTCGTAGTGCCTGGCGAAGCCGACGCGCGTGGCCACCGACAGCGCGCCCGCCGCGAAGAGCTGCTCGCAGAGCATCTTCGTATCGCTCAGATTCCACCAGGAGCCCTTCGGACGTGGCTTGTCCAGCTCCAGGTGGCGCTCCACCTCACCCGCGGTGGCCGGGCCCACCGCGGTGATCACGTCCAAAATGTCCTTGCCCAAGGTGGGATTGCGCTCGACCACCTTGCGCATGCCCGACCAACGCCCGTGCTCGTACCGCCGCATCCGCCAGCGCAGCAGCGGCCAGTCCTCGACCGGGATGAGCGCCGCCTCGTGCGCCCAATACTCGACGAGCGACCGTGGCCGCCGCGAGCCGTTGCTCCAAGCGGCCTGATCCAGGATCGTGCGGTCGTAGGGGCCGATCCGGCTGAACACCGGCGCGTAATGCGCCCGCACCACCGCCGACACCGAATCCAGTTGCAGCAGTTGCGTCCGGTCCAAGACTCCGAGCACCGTCCGCCGCGTGATCCGGCCGGGCCTGCGCGCCCCGAAACCCTGCGCCGCCAATGCCGTTCGCCGCGCCGCCGCCGCACCCATCTTCCGCATGACGCACAACGATGCCACGAGGCACCGACAGGGTTGGGGCGTCAGGTGGATACCGTGATCGCGCCGGTGGCATCTATCTCGGTGCGGCGGTCGCGGTCGGACGCGGTGGCCAGGACGGTGGCCAGGATGCGGCGGCCGGTCGGGAGGATGCGGACGGTGACCGAACCGTCGTTGGCGGCGTCCAGTTCCCTGGTGGCCGCGTCGATCACCTGCTGGCGCACCCGATGCGGGACGCCGGTGAAACCGCCGTCGTCGAGCAGGATCACCTCGACGCCGCGAGAACGGGCGCCGCGGGCGGCGCTGCTGAGCTGGTCGGTGGCCAGCTGCGGGGCCCGCAGCCCGTCGCGGAGTTCGGCTTCCAGGAGCCTGCACTGTTCCCGCTCGGCCGCGGTGAGTTCGTCGCCGTCGGCGATGCGTTCCAGGATCGGGCGCGCGACCGCGTCCAGCCGCGCCAGCTGCCGGGTGCGTTCGGAGTTCTCCGCGGCCATCGCGGCCTCCGCGGCCGCGCGCATGGCCGCTTCCTCGCGCAGCAGCCGCAGCGATCGCTGGGTGGGCCGCATGATCGCCGCGAACAGGGAGACGCCGGCCACCGTGGCGACCGGCACGATCGAACCGACGACGACGCCCGCCCGCAGACCGGCCACCACGCCGACCACGGCGATCACCACGCCGATGCCCGCGACACCGAGCCAGGCCGCGGCCAAGCGTCCGCGCAGCACCAGCACCGCCAGCACATAGGAGGCGGCGAACGCCGTCCACACCTGCTTCGACCAACCGTGCTCGACATCGAACGAGGTCAGCGCGGTGGCCAGCGGACCGGAGGCGGCGACGAACACCGTCGCCTGCCACGGCAGCGGATCGGTCGGCGCCGCCACCACCACGACACCGGCCAGCGCCAGCACGATCAGCGCCGCGATCGCGGCGGCCACAGGCGATTCCGAGAAGTTCCTGATCATGTACAGCGCGATGGTCGCTTCCAGCACGGCCAGGAACAACCAGGCCGCGCGGTCGCGGAGCCCGAGCAGATCACGCAAACCGAATTCGGTTTCCGGCTCAGCCATTTCCGCCCCACACCAGCGTCACGGTCGTCCCCTCACCCGGCTCCGACTCCACGAACCCGGCGCCACCGGCCAGTTGACGCATGCGGCCCAGGATGCTCACCGAGATGCCGAGCCGATCGACCGGCACCTCGCTCAGGTCGAAACCCGCGCCGTCGTCGCGGAACACCACGCGAATACCACCGGCGCTGATCGTCACCGTGACGGTCCTGCGCACCTCCCGCCCGGCGACGGTGGCGTGCCGCAGACTGTTGCGCGCGGCTTCGGCCAGCGCGGCCGCGATCGTGCTCGCGGCGTCCACCGGCAGGTGCAGATCGTCGAATCCGGCCCAGCGCCGCGTGGTGAACCGGATGCCGGGATTCACCTCGTGTACGGCCGAACGCAGGAACCCGATGGCGGATTGCGCGTCCAAGCGGTCGGGTTCGGTCTCGGCGACCCGGCACTCGTCGAGTTGTTCGAGGGTTCGTTCGGCCTGGCGGCGCAGCACCGGAGATTCGGTCCCCGCCCGCGAGGCGTCCAGCAGCGTGGACAGCACCGCGTCGTGGATCAGCGCGGCGAACCGCGCGCGTTCCCGTTCCCTGGCCGCCGCACCGGCGACCGCCGCGGCGCGGCTGCTCTCGATCGCCGACTCGCGATCCACTCGGGCCGCAGCCGCCCTGGCATAGATCACGCACCACAGGAACAGCGCGCTCAGTCCGGCAGCCCTGGCGAAATCGCCGAGCAGCGCGAGCGCGGTGGTCTCGCGCAGCACGATCAGATTGACCAGCGCGCTGAACGCCGCGCCCACCACCAGGTAGGCCACGGCCAGCGGCGGACGCCAGGCGAGCACGGCCGCGAGAACACCCAACGCCAGCACCCGGTACAGCCACACCGAGGCCGCCTCTTCGGCATTCGGCACCGCGTACGCCAGCGGAACCACCGCCATGGCCCCGAGAAAGCTCACCGCCGCAGCACCGGCCACCCGCTGGATCACACGCGTACTCATTCCGACCGAGACGACCGCGAGCACCGGGAAGAGCCCGAACGCCAGCGCCACCTCGACGGCCGTCCACCGGACGGGCACGAACCGGCTCTGATCGGCGATCTCGGGCAGTTCCACGACCGCGGCGATCACGCCCGCGATGCCGATGGCGAAGCCGAACCGACGCAGGATCCGATCGGCGGCGCCCTCGGAGACCTTCTCCCGGGACAACGCGAGGACGCCGCGACGCCAACGGCTCGCACGTGGCCGTTCGAGTGGGAGGGAGCGAGGATGCGACGGGGTGTCCAGCATGCTGGACGCGGTCATCCGCGCGGCTGCCGCTCTGGCACGGGGAGCCACCCGTCCTCCACCGCCCGCTTGTACAGGTCGGTCTTGGTCGGCGCCGGCCGACCGGCGTCGGCGTACTTCTGGCGGATCCGGCCGAGATAGTCGTTGACCGTCTGCTCGGACAGACCGGTCAGCCGCGCGACCCGGGAGGCCTTCTCCCCGGACGCGTACAGCGTGAGCACTTCCTCCTGACGCGGGCTCAGGCCCACGTTCGACAACTGCGGATCCCCGTCGATGGCGGCGGCCCAGTCGGTGGTGACCACCTGCTCGCCGCTGGCCGCGCGACGCACGGCGGCGACGACGGTCGGCACGTCCTCGGACTTGCGCACCACACCGAGCACCCCGGCGCGCGCGGCGGAGCGCACCAGGAACGCGTTGTCCGCGCCGGTGAAGACCAGTACCTCGATGCCGCGGTCACGCAGGGCGCGCACATTGTCCTCGGGCGAGGACCCGTCGGCCAGCCGCAGGTCGAGCACCACCAGATCCAGCTGCGGCGCGCCGTCGGCGGCGGCCAGCAGTTCCGGCACGGTGCCCGCGGTCAGCACCAGATCGAGATCCGTTTCCGGTGCGAGCATCGCGGCGAGACCGATCGCCACAGACTCGTGGTCCTCGACCAATCCGATTCGACGCGGCGCGTTCTCGCTGCCTTCGGCCCAGGTCACCTGGTTCTCCCATCCCGAGCTACTCGTACACATCCCCACCGCGACAACATCGCAGACAGTATGCCGGGCAATGGCGTGCCGTGGTCAGACACCAGAATTCGGGGGGTCACGGCATGAGCCCGGCCGCGAGCGTGGCGCCGAGTTCCCAGCACCGCCGCAGATCGTCCTTGGCGGGCGGACCGGAGACCACGACCGCGGCGGCCGCCTGTTCCCAGCCGTCGCGATGCCGCCCACGCTCGGCGCCGACCCCGCTCCGCACCCTCGTCCACACCGGTCTCAGCTCGACGGCGCAGGCGGCCGGTGCGTCGAGGGGAATGCCGAGTACCGCGTGGACGGCGGCGCTGCGCGTCAGCCGTCTTCGTCCTCGATGCGCTGCCGGATCGCCTCCACTGTCCGGTCCTTCGGGAGGCGCTCCGGCCAGCAGACGACCGCCACCAGCACGGCGCCGGGCAGCGCGAAGACCAGCACCCATCCGAGCGTGATCCACATCCTCAGACCTCCGAGTCCCGCACCGAGATCGGCTCCCCGCCGATCGCGGTCAGGCCACGAAGGACGGCGGTCAGAAGCTCCGCGTCCACGGCCGTGCTCTCCGCGGCCCCGAGGGCGGCCGCCACGTCGGCATCCAGCTCGGCGTAGTACGCCTCCGGGCTGACCGGCCGTCCATCGCCACCGACGAGCGACCACGAGGCGTCGTCGTGGTGGAGGTAGCAGCGTGGGCCGTCAATCGGCGCGAGCGCCCGCTTCCGCATGTCCTCATCGGTCCGTCGTCGCATCGGTAGGTCCACGGCCGCCCCTTCCCGTCGTCCAGTGGCACCCGCCGCCGGGGAGGTAGTCACGGACCCCAGCACCACAGCAGGGGCAGCGTGCCGAGACTGTCGCCTCGACATCGACCCGGCGGCGGGGCTTGGAAATGCACGCTAAGCGTGCGAAGCGCCATACCGATAGAAAAGTGCGCGTGAGTGCGCAAGTGTTGTCGAAGACTGAGCAAGACAGAAGAATCAACGCACGGCTGCACACTTCGGCCCACACACGCGCCACGAGAGGACAGCACCATGAAGGTTCGATTCATCGGCGGTGAATCCGGTGGCGACGGATCGCCCCGGCTCTACGTCACCGAAACCGATCCGCCGCGCTACGCGGCGCAGGGTTGGCTGACCGACGACCCGGGCACCGTCGAGATCCCGCACAAGTTGCTGTGGTTCACCGAGCCGGGCACCTGCATATCGGGTGTGCGCGACACGGGGCACGGGACATTCCTGCTGACGGGCGAGCCTGTCACCGACCCGGAAGCACTGGCGATCATGCAGATTCCCGCCCATGAGACGGCCGTGCTGGTGCCGATCGGTCAGGAGGTGCGCCCGGATGCGCCTGCTTCACGGCGCTGGTGAGCTGCGACCGGTGTTCGCCACCGCGCAGCATTCCGCCTTCCACCTTGAAACGCACGACGACTACGCCAGCGAGTCGGAATCCGAGTCGCTGTCCGCTTTCCGTGCCGACGAGACCACCGACCCCGGAGGGGAATGGTTCTCGGGCTGGACCAACCACGTTGCCGCCACGGTGGCGCGCGGGGTGGCGGTGCGGCGTGCCCGTATCGTCACCGAGCCGCACACGCTCTACACGCGGTATCTGCTCGCGCTGAGCCGCCACAATGTCGCGGCCGGTGAGGACATCCGCTATCTGGCACGTCATGACGCCGATTCGTCCGACTCGGCCACGGAGGATTTCTGGTTGTTCGATGAGCGGGCGGTGGCGTTCTCCCTGTTCGATGCGCGCGGGTTCTGGGTGGGGGCAGCTCTGACCGACGAGCCCGTGATCGTCGCGCACGCGGTCGCGATCCGCGACCGGGTGTGGTCGGCGGCGACTCCGTTCGAGGAGTACGCGGACCGATGAACGGGGCGGCACGGGCGAAAGTGGCTCTTGGAGCACGACTTCGAGAACTGCGCAAAGATGCCGGGCTGGACGGGCGGCAGTTGTCCACCGCTGCCGGGTGGCACTGGTCCAAGACATCCCGCATCGAGCACGGCAAGCAGATGCCGAGCGAATCGGACCTGGCGGTGTGGTGCCGGGTGTGTGACGCGAAGCTCGTGCTCCCCGATCTGGTCGCGTCGTTGCGCAACGTCCGGGCGCAGTGGGCCGAGTGGCGGCGGATCACCGCGACCGGGCACACCCGCCGACAACAGCGCGGTCAGGAACTCGAATCCGAGACGCGCCAGCTTCGCATCTACAACCCGACGATCGTGCCGGGCCTGCTCCAGACCGAGCCGTACGCCCGTGCGGTGCTGGCGCAGTGCATCGGATTTCTCGGCACTCTCGACGATCTGGACACCGCCGTTGCAGCGCGGATGGCACGGCAGGACATCTTGCGCAGCGGCGGCACGCGGGTGGTCGTGCTGGTCCACGAGGCGGCGCTACACACCACGCTCGGAGACGACAAGGTGACCGCCGGGCAACTGCGGCACCTGCTCGACGTGGCGTTCGGGAATCCGCGCCTGGGCTTCGGCGTCGTCCCGCTGCGAGCCGGGTTCGTCTACCTCTCCGGCAGCTTCCACCTGTTCGATCGTCGGCAAGCGCTGATCGAAACCGCCAGCGCCGAACTCACCATCACCGCACCGAGTGAGCTAGAGCTGTACGAACGGCTCTGGGACGGGCTACACAACCAGGCCGTCTACGGCGACGCCGCCCGAGCGCTCATCGTGCGAGCGCTGGAGCGGCGTGCGGGGGCTGGGTGAGCCTGGCGGACCGCTGGAGAATCGCCAATCAGTCTTACGGCGTCGTCTCGGGAGCGTGCGGCCTTCATATCGCCACGAGGCGGCGGACGCAGAGCGCGACGCGATGAGCTCCAGCCAACTCGCCTGAAACGATCTGCTCATTCCATGAGCTGGGCCGCCACCGTTGCCCCGAGTTCCCAGCACCCTTCAAGGTCGCCTTTGGACGGCTTACCCGAGACCACTACGTATTCTGCGGCTTTCACCCACCCCAGCCCGGTTGTAATGGAGGTGACGCCCTTCTCCGCGCCCTCGGTGCCTTCGTTGCCGTGCAGGTACAAGCCGTACGGACGCCCGCGCGTGGAGTCGAGGCACGGATAGTAGAACGTGTCGAACGCGTGCTTGAGCGCACCGCTCATGTAGCCCAGGTTCGCGGGGCTGCCGAGCAGATATCCGTCGGCGGCCAGCACATCGGTGGCGGTGACGGCCAGCGCGGCGCGGCGCACCACCTCCACGTCTTCGATCTCGGGGTCGGTGGCCCCGGAGACGACGGCCTCGAACATCGCCTGCATGTACGGGGACGGCGTGTGATGGATGATCAGCAACCGGGCCACCGTGCGATGGTATCGGCCCGCGCGATCGTCAGTCGGCGCCGCGCTCGTGCCGTTCCAGCGCGACCGCGCGGCGCATGGTCTCGCGGGCTCGGGTGCGGTCGCCCGCGTAGTCGTAGGCGCGGGCGAGGCGGTAGGAGACGCGCCAGTTGTCCGGGTCGGCCTCCCACTCCGCCTTGACCGTCGCGAACAGCTCGTCGGCGGCCCCGCGTTCGATGCGGCCGGACGGCAGGCGCGGCAGCGCGGAAGTGTCGAGTTCGAGCCCCTCGTCGTGGATGCGCCGCGCCAGGTGCTGATGCGCCAAGGCGGCGCGCACCGTGGCCACCACGATCCAGACGCCGAGCAACGGCAGGATCAGCACGCCGACGCCGATGACGATCGCGGCCACCTCGCCGGAACCGATCAGGCTGAACGCGATCCGGCCCAGCAGCAGGAAGTAGAAGACGAGCACCAGGACGAGCGCCGCGATCGGCGCTACAACCTTGACGATCTCCCCGCCGCCCTTCCGGTCGTCCGGCTCCGAGCCGCTCACGGTCGCGCTCCGGCGCGACCCGGCTGCCGGGCGCTCACAGGTCGAGGAACGGGTCGAGTCCGACGGTGAGACCGGGGCGGTTCGCGATCTCCCGTACGCCGAGCAGCACACCGGGGGCGAAGGAGGAACGGTCGATGGAGTCGTGCCGGATGGTGAGCGTCTCACCTTGTGTGCCGAACAGCACCTCTTGGTGGGCGACCAGACCGGCGAGGCGCACCGAGTGCACGCGCACCCCGTCCACGTCGGCGCCGCGCGCACCCTCCAGCTCGGTCGTCGTGGCGTCGGGGCTGCGGTCGCGGCCCGCCTTGTCCCTGGCGGCGGCGATCAGCCCCGCGGTGCGGTAGGCGGTGCCCGACGGCGCGTCCGCCTTGTTGGGGTGGTGCAGCTCGATGACCTCCACCGATTCGAAGAACCGGGCGGCCTGCTCGGCGAAACGCATGGACAGCACCGCGCCGATGGCGAAGTTGGGCGCGATCAGCACGCCGACCTCCGGGCGACCGGTCAGCCAGCCGCGAACCTCCGCCAACCGGGCCTCGTCGAAACCGGTGGTGCCGACCACCGCGTGGATGCCGTGCTCGACCAGGAACTTCAGGTTCCCCATCACCACGTCCGGGTGGGTGAAGTCGACGACCACCTGGGTGTCCGCCGCGGTGAACCGGTCGAGCGGATCGTCCTTGTCGACGGCCGCGACGAGTTCCAGATCGTCCGCCGCCGTCACCGCCGCGCAGATCGCCTGTCCGACTTTGCCCCGCGCTCCGAGCACTCCGACCCGAATGGTCACCGCACCTCCTCGTTCCGTTCCCGGTCGGGAATCAGCCTAATGGGCCGGGCCGACCGCGATCCCGCCGCCCGACGGTGACCGGCGAAGGGGCGGCAACCCGACTTCAGCCTCGACCCACGCCGGTCAGAACACAGCCGAGGCAGCCGCCCCATGAACACCGCCGAACCCGGTCCGCCTTTGATCCGCGCCGGACCGAGCGAAGGCGAAGCAGCCGCCCCATGAACACCGCCGGACATAGTCCGTCTCTGATCCGCGCCGGACCGAGCGAAGGCGAAGCAGCCGCCCCATGAACACCGCCGGACATAGTCCGTCTCTGATCCGCGCCGGACCGAGCGAAGGCGAGGCAGCCGCTCCATGGACACCGCCGGACATAGTCCGTCTCTGATCCGCGCCGGGCCGAGCGAAGGCGAGGCAGCCGCCTATTGCGCCGCCCCCCGCGGCTCACCGACCTCCGCCTCGGGAACGCCGCCGAGGTTCGCGACCATTCGTTGCAGGATCCGCATGGTCTCGGTGAACTGCTCATCGCTGATCCCTTCCGCCAATTGCTTTCTGCGCCGGGCGATCCGGACGAAGGCTTCGTCGTGGGTGCGGCGGCCCCGCTCGGTCAGCGACAGCAGGCCCGCGTCGTCGCGGACCAGTCCGTCGGCGACGAGGGCGGCCAGTTCGGCGGGCCATTCGGAGTCGTCGGTCCAGAAGGTGTCGAGCGCGTCGCGGATGTCGTCGGCGCGCTGCGGCCCGTCGGCCAGCGAGTGCGTGACCTGCCAGCGCCTGCGGCTGAACCCGCCGGAGGCGAGGTCTTCGTCGAAGCGCTCGTTGATCAGTCGATCGAGTTCCACCAGCCAGTACCCGATGCCACGGTGGATGGCCATCGCCACTCCTATACATGTTGAGAAACAATTACATGTATTCTTACATATGAATCCCGGGCATGACAGAGTGGGCACATGGACGAGCACGACGCGATCACCGTCGCCGTCGAAGCGGCGATGGTTCGGATCCGGCGCAGGCAGACGCGCGGTGCGCTGAGCGACGGGGCGATTCCCGTCGCCGTGTTCCGCGCGCTGGACGCCGTGGCCGACGGCGCTGCCGAGACGGTCGGCGCGCTCGCTCCGGCGCTCGGCGTCGATCAGCCGAGGGCCAGTCGCCTTGCCGCCCAGGCGGTGTCCTCCGGCCTGCTGGAACGCGTCGCCGATCAGCGCGACGGACGGCGTTCGGTCCTGCGCCTGACCGCCGCGGGGAACCGGGCGGTGGCCGCGGCCAGAGCGGGCAGGCGCACCGCCATGGCCGCCGCCATGGCGGACTGGACCCCCGCCGAGCGCGCGGAGTTCGCCCGCCTGCTCGAGCGATTCGTCGACCGGATGGACCGGCCCGCCGACTGAGCGGCTCGCGCCGGACGCGCTTCGGGTCAGTCGAAGACGATGACCTGGCGCAAAGCGTGACCCGCGGCGAGTTCGTCCATGGCGCGGTTGATCTCGTCGAGCCCGACATGCGCCGAGACGAGCCGCTCCACCGGCAGGCGGCCCGCCCGCCACATGCGGACGTACTCGGGGATGTCGCGCGACGGCACCGCGGAGCCGAGGTAGCTGCCGACGATCGAGCGCCCCTGCGCGACCAGGGCCAGCGGCGAAATGCTCGCCCGCGCGTCGGGAGCGGGCAGCCCGACCGTGACGGTGGTGCCGCCGGGAGCCGTCGCGGCGACGGCGGTCTCGAAGGCGCGAACGTTGCCCGCGGCCTCGACCACCACCTCGGCCTGCACGCCGAGTTCGGCGACCTCGGCCGGGGTGTACGCCGCGTGCGCGCCCAACTCCCTGGCCAGCGCCAGCTTCTCCGGCACGGTGTCGACCGCGATCACCTCGTGCCCCTCGGCGGCGAGCGACACCGCGACCAGCACCGCCGCCATACCGACGCCGCCGAGGCCGACGACCATCACCCGGTCGCCCGCGCCGGGCCGCGCCGAATTGAGCAGCGCGCCACCGCCGGTCAGCACGGCGCAACCGAGCACGGCGGCCACCTCGGGGGGCACGTCGTCCTCGACCGGCACCACCGACCTGCGATCCACCACCGCGTGCGTGGCGAAAGCGGAGACACCCAGGTGGTGGTGCACGTCGGCGCCGGCACGGGACAACCGCCGCCCGCCGTTGAGCAATTCGCCCGCGTTGTTGGCGACGCTACCGGGCACGCAGGGCGTGCGACCGTCGGTCGCGCACCCCGCGCACTCGCCGCACCGCGGCAGGAACGTCATGACCACGCGCTGCCCGACCGCGATGTCGCCGTCGCCGGGACCGACCGCTTCCACCCTGCCCGCGGCCTCGTGGCCGAGCAGCATGGGCACCGGCCGCACCCGGTTGCCGTCGACCACGGACAGGTCCGAATGGCAGATCCCCGCCGCCTCGATCCGCACCAGCAGCTCTCCCGGCCCAGGCTCGCGCAGCTCCAGGTCGCATACGGTGATCGGCGCCGACTCGGCGAACGGCGCCGGCGCCGCGATCCGCTCCAGGACCGCTCCACGAATCTTCATGCCGCCGACGCTACCGCGCCCCGCGATTCGAGCACATCGGGCGCCGCACGCGGCCCGCGTACGATGCCGCACATGGCGGTGGATCTGGCCGGCGCGGTCGTGCGGTTGCACGCCGACCTCGCGACGTGGCTCGGCTCGCAGGCGCCCGCGGAGGTGTTCGACCGGTTCGCGACAGCGCAGCACGAGCGGTTCAGCATGGTGACGACCGATGGCGAGGTGCTCGGGCGCGACGCGTTGCTCGCGGGTCTGCGCGGTGCGCGAAACGCCTTGCCAGGATTGGCGATCGAAGTGTCCGAGATCGAGGAACTCCTGCGGTCCGGCGGCACCGCGGTGGTGCGGTTCCTGGAGATACATCGGACGGACGCGAGCGTCACTCGTCGCCGGGTGACCGCCGTGCTGACGACCGACGACCCCGGCGGACCGCGCTGGCTGACGGTGCACGAGACCGACGCCGCACCTGCCTGATCCTTCCCAGCACCGGGATGTTCGCGGTGCGGCAGCGCCCTGTGTGCCGCACAATTCCTGCCGCGTTCCCGCCCCCGATTCGACGGTCGGGAACGACGTGGACTCGAGGAGGTCGGTGCCGGTGGACCGGTGGGAACGCGACGGGCTGCGCTCCGCCAACAGCGGAATCCGCAACCAGGTCGATCACATCCTGGACGCGCTCGCCGAGCAGCGCCACCACCTGGCGGAGGTGCGCGACAAGCTGGCCGCCGTGCGATGCACGGCCGAATCGGCGGACAAACTGGTGGCGGTCACGGTGGACGCGGCGGGCGTCCTCCTGGACGTGCGATTCGCGCCGACCGCGCTGCGGAGCACGCCGGAGCAACTGGGCCGTTCGGTCACCGAAGCGGGCAGGCAGGCGGCTCGGCTGGCCCGTGACCGGCACGCGGCGATCATCGCGCCCATGGTCGCGGAAGCCGACGCGATACCCGACCTGCCCGATCTGGTCCCCGGCGCCCCCAGCTTGCGGGCGGTGTGGGACCCAGCGCGGGACGAACCGCAGACCGAGACGCGACACCCGGCGCCGTGATTCCTCGCCGGACGGGACGACCCGGCCGGTCCGGGCCGACTCGACCGGCGAGGAATCACGACCACCCCGAGTTCGGTTGCGGTCCGAGCGACTCGGGGTGGCTCGTTCGTGCGGTTGTCGAATGTCGGCACATGGCATCTACCTCCGTTCTGACGGGCAGCGCGGCGGCTGCGGTGGATGGGCGAAGCGATCAGGCGTAGAGCTTCGCCAGGAAGATGTTCAGGTTGTCGCGCACCCGCTCGACCTTCTCCTCAGGCGTGAGGTCCTCCCGGTACCGGCTCCCGAGCGCAGGCCGCTTCTTGTTGCGCGCGTACAGCGAGCAGGCGAGATCGGTGCACATGTAGGTGCCGACCGAGTTGCCCCTGCGCCCGGATTCACCCGCCTTGTGCGCGGTCATCAGCGAGACGCCGCCGCCGGTGTGGGTGGTCAGGCAGATCGTGCACATCTGCGCCCGGCCGGTGCCGCCGGTGGCATAGCGCAGCGCCACACCGACCAGGCGATCGTCCTGCGGGACGACCAGGTAGCCACGCCCCGGCAAGGACGGATCGCTCCAGCCGAGGAAGTCCAGGTCCGCCCAGGGCCGCTCGTCCAGGTCCTTGGGCACCGGCAGCCGTTTGGCGTCGCCTTTCGAACAATTGACGAACGACGACCTGATGTCGCGCTCGGTGACGGGTTCCACGATGGTTCTCCTTCGGTCGATCGGTGGACAAACCCGAGAGACCTTACGGTTGCGCGGTGCGGGGAACAACGGATTTTCCGCCCTCCGCGCCCCGTGCGCAGCACCCGCCGTGGGACCCGGCAGGACCGAACAGCGCTGCCCGCGAAGCTGTTTCGTGACCGGCCCGCCGGGTATCCGCCGCATGCGGAGGTGTGAGGGTGGCGGAAGAGACACAGAAGACGTTCGCGGCGCGGCACCGGTTGCGCGGGCCGGCGGATCTGCCGTGGCGATCGTGGTGGGGCGTGGTCACACGATCGGTCGGCGAGTTCCAAAGGGACAATCTCACCGACTGGGCCGCGGCGTTGACCTACTACAGCGTGCTGTCGCTGTTTCCCGGGTTGATCGTGTTGACCGCCGGGCTCGGCATGCTGGGACGCGACGACACGAGGGCGCTGGTGGACACCATGCGCGAGATCGCGCCGGGCAGCGGTACCGATCTGCTCGTCGACGCGGTGAACAACATCGAGGAAGCGCAGACCCCGGCCGGGCCGCTGGCGTTGCTCGGTCTGGCGTCGGCGCTGTGGACCGCATCGGCCTACATCGGCGCGTTCATGCGCGCGACCAACGCCATCTACGACATCGCGGAGGGGCGGCCGGTCTGGAAGACCGTTCCGGTGCGGGTCGCCCTGACCGCCGCGGTGGTGGTGCTGCTGGGTGTCTGCACGGTAGGCGTCGTCGTCAGCGGTTCGCTGGCCGAGCAGATCGGCCGGTGGCTGGGGTTGGGGCACGCCACGATCACGGTCTGGGGCATCGTCAAATGGCCGGTGATGATGGTGTTGATCGCTCTGGTCTTCGCCCTGCTGTACTGGGCGGCGCCGAACGTGCGGCAACCGGGATTCCGCTGGCTGACTCCCGGTAGCGCGCTGGCCGTCCTGGTCTGGGCAGGCGCGTCCTGGGGATTCGCGTTCTACGTCGGCCACTTCGGTTCCTACAACCGGGTCTACGGCTCTTTGGGTGGCGTCGTCGTGTTCCTGGTGTGGCTGTGGATCTCGAACATCGCGGTGCTGCTCGGCGCCGAACTCGACGCCGAACTCGCGCGAGCGCGCAGCATGGCCCACGGCCACCCCGAGGACGACGAGCCCTACTTGCCGCCGCGCGACGAGCCCGACGAATAACCAACGACCACAACGGTTCCGCGGGCAGCGCCGCGGCTACGGCGCCCCCTCGACCGGCCGGGGCGTTTCGGCGGGACCGCTCGCGGTACTCGAAACCCGTCTGGATCGGCATTTTCGAGAGGACTCGCATGGCTCAGCACACCGAAAAGCGCACCGCCGGAAGGCCCCCCACCATGCCGTCGGATATCAAGGGGAAATTGTCGGTGTTCGACCGCTTCGCGACAGCGGCCAGCGCGCTGGCCTCCAAAGCGGGCTTCTTCGTCTTCTGCGTGATCCTGGTCCTGGTGTGGGCGCCGACGATTTTCGTCCTGCCGAGCGTCGACACCTGGCAATTGGTCATCAACACCGCGACGACGATCATCACGTTCCTGCTCGTCGCGTTGCTGCAGAACACCCAGAGCCGCTCCGACGCCGCCGTCCAGCAGAAGCTCAACGCCATCGCCGACGGACTGGCCGATCTGATGCGTGAGATGAGTTCCGAGCATCCCGAGCTGCTGCGTCACCGCCGCGAACTCGCCGACGCCGTCGGGCTCGAGAACCGGGAGAGCGCAGGGTGATCGGCGCGCAGGCCGGTGGCGCCGGCCTGCGCTCCCGCCGATCGGTCACTGCCGCTCGGTGTCACCGCTCTGCTCGGCTTCCCGGAGCGCTTCGGCGAGTTCACGGCGCAGGCGCTCGGCATTCGCCTCGTCACCCGCGTCGGCGGCGGTGGTGATGTCCTGGCGCAACTGCGCGATCGTGTCCTGCGAGACCATAGGACCTCCCTCGTCTGTTCGACGTTTCCGTGGAGGGACGGCGTTTCGCCCCTCGTGCTCAGGGTGGCCGCTCGGGTGCGGACGAAACACGCGAGACGTACCCGGCCCGGCCGCGCGGACCGCTCGACCGGTTTTGCGATTCGGCCGCGCGGTAGAGTGGGATCACCTGCCGGTTGAATCCGAGCCGGGGTGGGTAACCCCTGTTGCAGTGTGCCGCGGGATCGCGATCTCGCCGCGCCGAGTGGTACCAACCGCACCTCCCTGTCCTCGTGACAACGGTTGTGACCAGTCCGTACGCGAGCAGAGTGGCTCGACAAACCTCTACGACGTGCTGGGCGGGATGCCGTATCCGAAAAAGCAGGAGCGTCGCGGCGATGGAGTCATTGGCCTTCCACAGCGACAGTTTGGGCGACACCGAGGACTTCCTCAACCTCAACTACACCAGGATGCGGATCGGCAACAGCACGGGCGCACCGGTGCGGACGGACATCACCCGCACCATGCTCGGTCCGGTCAGCCTCGACGATCTCGACTTGAGCTTCGACATGAACTACGACGCCCAGCCGCTGGGCAAGATCTGCCTGTGCGAGGTGGACTCCGGATCGATCGAGGAGAACTACACCGACGGCACCACCGACATCTTCGGCCCCGGCGAACTAGGGCTGCTCACTCCCCCGGACCTGCCGTATTCCGGGGTGATCCACCACGCTCGCTATCGCATCACGATGTTCGACCCCGCGCTACTGACCAGGGTCGCGGCTTCGGCCCCTCAGCACGACCTGGAACCGGTCCGCCTGACGGGGTACCGCCCGGTCTCCGCGGTCGCGGCGCGGCAGCTGTCCGGCGTGCTGGGGCACCTGCGCGGTCTCGCCGCTGATGGCGTCGCCGGCGAGGCGCCGCTGATCGCTTCCACCGCCGTGCAGTACCTCGCCGCCACCGTGCTGCACACCCTGCCGAGCACCGCGCACCTGGAACCGACGGCGAGCGACCGCAACGACGCCCACCCCGACACCGTGCGGCGCGCGCTGGCGTATCTCGAGGCGCACGTGCGCGACGACATCAGCGTGGCCGATGTCGCCGCGGCTTCCTATGTCACCGTTCGCGCGCTGCAACTGGCGTTCCGCCGCCATCTGGACACCACGCCCATGGCGTATCTACGGCGGCTTCGCCTGCGCGGGGCGCACGAACAGCTGCGCGACTATTCGCCCGACGACGGCCACACCGTGACCTCGATCGCCGCGGCTTGGGGCTTCGCGCACCCCGGGCGGTTCGCGACCGCCTATCGCGGCGCGTACGGACGATCCCCACACACCACGCTCAACGCGTGACGCGGAGCGACCGCGACGGATTCTCCGAGCGTGTTCGCGGTCAGTCCCGCATGGCGCGCTCGCGCAGGTCCGCGAGCGTCCGGGACAGGACCCGGGAGACGTGCATCTGCGAGACGCCGAGCACGGCGGCGATCTGCGCCTGCGTCCGCCCCTGGAAGAAGCGCATGTGCAGCACGCGCCGCTCCCGCTCGGGCAGTTCGGCGAGCAACGGAGCGATCGCGAGGGCCTCGTCGGTCAGTTGGAAGGACGGGTCCTCTTGGCCCAAGGTCTCCGTGACCCGCAGCGATGTGCTTCCGGTGTCGTCGTCCTCGACGACGGCGTCGATCGAGTTCGTGGAATAGGCGTTGCCCGCCAACAGCGCTTGCGTGACCTCGGTCAGGTCCAGGTTCAGCTCGACGGCGATCTCCATGGCCGTGGGCATCCGTTCCAAGCGCTGGGAGAGCCGTTCCACGGCAGGGCCGATGGTCAGCTGGATCTCCTTGATGCGGCGCGGCACCCGAACCGCCCAGCTGTGGTCGCGGAAGTGGCGGCGCACCTCGCCCATGATCGTAGGGACCGCGAACGACAGGAACGACGGCCCCCGCGCCGGGTCGAACCGATCGACCGCGAGCACCAGCCCCACCGCGGCGATCTGGTACAGATCGTCGTAGTTCTCCCCCCTGCCGACGAAGCGGCGGGCGATGTGCTCGGCGAGCGGCAGACACCGGCGCAGGATCTCCTCCCGCAACCGCGGGCGTCGCGGATCGTTCTCCTCCATCGCGGACAATTTCTCCAGCCACGGCTCGATGCCGTCGTAGCTGTCGGTTCCGCGTCGTGTCCGCCGGGGCGTGGCGGTCCTGTGGTTCGCGGTCGCCAATGACATGAGCTTCCTCGATTCCGTTCTGCGATCGGCGCGCTCACCAGCAGGTGAGCGAAGCGATGATCGCCGGATACCGCCGCTACGGCTGCCTCAAGCGCTCGCGGGCGGTCTTGTTCGTATTTCGGACGGCCGACGGCCCTGGTGTGCGTTCTCGGGACCGTTCGCCTCGAGGGAACGCCGCCGGGGCTGCACTCCCGGCGATCGGCACGCGCTCCGGGCGGGGATGCCGCCGTGCGCGCGGCACGCGACGACCGGCACGTTCCTTCCCACGTCGAGAACGTCCACGATGCGCCGTACAGGACCGTGGTCGGGCACGGTCATGCCGACCGGGACGCCCGCTCTCGCGCCCCATCGCGCCAGCCGAAGCACCGTGCGCACGCCCGCGCAGGACAGGAAACGCACGCCGCAGAGGTCGATGACGACCGAAGTGGGTTTCAGTGTTGTGTCGCAGTAGTTTTCGACGACATCGGTGATGGCGGTGAAGTACTCGTCGGCGGTCGCCGCATCCAGTTCACCGTGTGTGAGGAGAAGGAGGCCGTCCGCGGTTGGGATGCCTTCCACGCCGTGCTGACGGGTCATGCGCACCTCCGGCGGCCGGTGTCGGCACAAGACCGCATGCTTGAGCCTGACAGGCATCGGCGTGGATGTCAGCGCGATAGACGAAGTCCGACGCGGCGGGTATCCGGAAAACGAAGTGCCCGCGCCGCACCGACGCACCGCACCCGGTCACTCGCTGGGGATGCGGTGGTGGACGGTGAGCAGGATGTGATCGAACGCCGCGACCAGATCCGCGGATGGCGGCGGCACGAGCGGGAGTTCGGCGATCAATTGCTGGGCGAGGGCGCGCAGCTTGGTGTTGGTCTCCTGGGAACGCCAGCGCAGGACCTGGAACGCCTGATCCGCGCTGATCTGGTAGATGCGCATGAGCACACCCTTAGCCTGCTCGATCACCGCGCGATTCTCGTAGAGCCCCGGCAGGGTCGCCGCGAGCATGGCTTGGTGCGCCTCGGCAATGGTGTCGGAGAGGTCGACGTAGAAGCCGGAGGTACCGACCGCGGCGCCGGTGTCGTCCAGGATGCGGTCGGCGACGACGAGCACAGTGTGTTCGTGGCCGGACAGGTCGATGAACCGATGCCTGCTGGAGAAGGTCTCCCCGTGCTCGACGGCCCGCTCGATGATCTCCGCGACGTGCGTGCGGTCGTCCGGGTGTTTGTGCGCGAGCAACAACTCCGTGGTGGGCTCGATCTCGCCGGGCCGGTAGCCGTGCATGCGATACACCTCGGCCGACCATTCCCAGCGACGAGTAGCGAACCAGAACCGGAAACTCCCCACCGCGGGCTGATCGGGCAGTACGGAGCCCTCGGCGGGCACGTCGGACACATGGGGTTGCATGTGCTGAGTCATGAGTGCAATGCCTCTCCGAGATACAAGGGGCTTGCGGCCGCGACACTACCCGGATCACCGCCATCCCGTCGTCGGGATCACGCGTACGCGGGCGTGTACGGCCGAGAATCCGCTGTTGACTCAACGGCCGGCGCGCGCACACCTTCGTGGCGGTAGCCGGTGACCTGCGATCCAGTATGTCACCCGGGTCAGACACGGACGCGAAGAGGCTCGGTTACCGCCGTAGAAGCCAGGCAGGGCCATGCCTTGGTGCTTCGAGGTGATCTCCTGGCACACAACGGTTTCCAGCGCGCGGACAACGGTGGAGGTCGGTTCCGGTCCGCTCCGACAAACCGATGGGTCGCAGCCACGAGCCGCTGCGCGGTGCGGGCGAAACTGCGGGGACGAGCCCTGATCAGGTCCGCAGCGGGTCCCAGTCGGCAGTCGCTTCGCGAACCGCCACGGGTTCCGTCTCCGAGTACGCCGCGGCGCCGCCTGCCCCGACGAACTCGGCTGCCGCGAGCACCGCACGACGCACCGCGCTCTCCGGTCCGCGACCCTCGGCCAAGCGAACGGCGGCGGCGACGGCGAAGCTGTCGCCCGCACCGCAGGTGTCACCGCCATCCGGCGCCCTCGCCACGGACGGAAGCGGAATGCGCAGCCGCTTGCCCGACGCACGCAGGCAGAGCAGGGCGCCTTCCGTTCCGAGGGTCACCGCGATGGCGTCGACGGCCCACCCTTTGGCGAGTTTCCACAGGTCAGGCCCGTCGTCGAGCCGCCCGGACAGCAGGGTGAGCGCTGTCGCGTGATCGGGGGTGACCAGGGCCGCGCCCGGGACCGGAACGGGACCGCGCGGGTGGGGATCCCAGACGGTCGGGACGTGGTCGGCGTGAGCGCGCAGCAGCTTGCGGATCTGCGGGTGGGCCGCGGCTCCGCCACCGTGGTCCGAGACCAGGACGGCGCGCGCCGTCGTCAGCACGGCGACCGCTTCCTCGGGAAGCGGGTCGGCGCGGATCCGCCCGGCGCCGGAGTCGATTCTGGTGATCAGGACGGGCCTGCGGGACTGCCGGGCCCGGGTGTGGCCGTTCGGGGCGGCCCAGGGCCCGATCGCCCGCACCCGCTGTTTGCAGATCGTGGAACCACGGAGCGGAAGGGTGACGACCCGCACGTGCCGGTCGAGCAGCCCGCGCAGCCGGGCGGCGGCCTCGTCGGCGGCGAAGCCCGCGATCAGCACGACTTCCGCGCCGTCCGCCGCGGCGAGCCGGGCCGCCAATCCCGCGCCACCGGGGCGGAACGTCCGGTGCGCGACGTCGACGACGGGAGCCGCCGACCCCGCGCTGCAGCGGTCGGCGCGGCCGTCGAGGTCGATGTCGAGCAGCGCGTCGCCGACCACGACGAGCGGACCGCCCG
This sequence comes from Nocardia beijingensis NBRC 16342, assembly GCF_001612785.1. Taxonomy (GTDB): domain Bacteria; phylum Actinomycetota; class Actinomycetes; order Mycobacteriales; family Mycobacteriaceae; genus Nocardia; species Nocardia beijingensis. The sequence continues at coordinate 32,471 of NZ_BDBC01000066.1, read as the reverse complement.
CTGCCGTCACCGCGGTTCCGATCCTCGGGCGGGCCCGTGGGCGGGCTTCCGACGGGGCTGCCGCGTCGCCACCACGGCATAGGGCCGGATGCCGATCGCGTCGTGGCACGGCGACGCGGGCGAAGTCGGCGACGGCCCGGTCATCGCCATCGCGCCGGTCGGCATCCGCCGCCCGCGGTGCCTGCCGTCGTGCCCGTGCCGGGCCGTGGCCGCACACTCGGCAGTATGACGATTCCGGCCACCGGCGTCCACACCACCGCGCTCGATCAGCGGGCTCGCGTGCTCGGTCACCGTGGCGATCTGCACTGCCGGCTCCGTTCGCCGAGGACGATTGGATCGAACGCGGTAACGATCCGGGCCTCGCGGCGAAGCCCGCACCTGCGGACATGCCCGGACCGACCGGGCCGAAACATCCGACCCCGGAGGCGGCGTGGTTTGCGCCGTCGGCTCCCGGGTAGAACGACGACATTTCGTTCCTGGCCGTCTGATCATCCCCGCAGGAGGTCGTATGGCACCGCCGAGCGGCACGACCGCCCGCGCGGAACTCGCTTCTCGTCCGGCGCTCGGCCCGCTCGGCGAGGTCTTTCCCGATGTGCGGCGCATCGCGGTACTGCGCGGCGGCGGTCTCGGCGATCTGCTGTTCGCTCTCCCCGCGATCCACGCGCTGGCCGCGACGTATCCAGGCGCTCGCATCGTCCTGCTCGGGTCGGCGGAGCACGCCGAACTTCTGGGCAACCGGCCGGGCCCGGTCCACGAGGTGGTGGTCGTCGCCGAGCAGGGCAGCGCAGACAGCGAGGTCGAGCAGCGGCTGGGTCGGATCGATCTGGGTGTGCAGCTGCACGGCGGAGGCGCGTGGTCGAATCCGTTCCTCACCAGCTTGCGACCACGGTGGACGGTGGGTTCGCGCGCCGCGGGGGCGGCTCCCCTGTCCCGCGTGCTGCCGTTCCGTTACTACCAGCACGAGACCTTGCGCGCGCTCGAGGTGGTTGGTCTGGCCGGCGCGGCGCCCGTGCTGCTCGAACCTCGCCTCGAGTCGACGCCGTCGGACCGGTCCGCCGCCGACCAGGTGCTGCGCGGCCTGCGCGGACCGATCGCGGCCATGCATCCCGGAGCGAGAGATCCTCGCCGCCGCTGGCCTCCTGACCGCTTCGCCGAGGTCGCCGCCCACTGCCTGGACCGGAACCTGGCGGTCGTGATCCTGGGCTCGGAGTCCGATCGCGACCTCGTGGACGACCTCCGCTCGCGCATCGGCGCGCGCGTACCCTGCGCGGTCCGGGATCGACAGGTCCGCGCGGTGATCGGCGCGCCGCTGCCCGCGCTGTGCGGTGTCCTGGCCCGCAGTGCGATCTTCGTCGGCAACGACAGCGGGCCGCGCCATCTGGCGAGGGCGTTCGGTACCCCGACCGTCGGCATCTTCTGGATCGGCAATGTGATCAACGCCGGGCCGCTCGGCCGCGCCCGCGACCGCGTGCTGATGTCGTGGACCACGGCCTGCCCGGTCTGCCACCGCGACTGCACCGACGAAGAACTGCCCCGCTGCCCGCACGACGTGTCGTTCGTCGCGGGCGTGCGGACCGCGGACGTGCGCCGCGATATCGATGACCTGCTCGACCACCGCTGACCACCGACCGGCGGTGATCGCCGGAGGTGACGGAGACCCGATTCGCGCTCGATCGCCCTCCGAAGGAGGCTTACGGAGAAAGCCGAGGGGATGTGATCGCGGGTGACCCGGAAGCGCTTGTCCGACAAGGCCATCAGCGCGGGCGATCGGGTGATTTCGTGGAGCGGATGACGGGATTCGAACCCGCGACCCTCACCTTGGCAAGGTGATGCGCTACCAGCTGCGCTACATCCGCATTCGCATCGCGGTGACCGCGATGCGACACAGAACATTAGCGGACACGCGTGGCAAAAAGCCAATCGCCGCTCATGCCCGATCGGCCGCCCGCCGGTCGCCGCGCAGGCCGAGACCGGCCGCGATCAGGCAGGCGACGGCCACGACACCGACGAACCACGGGAACACGGTGCTCAGACCCCAGGTGGTGGCCGCCCAACCGGCGAGGATGGTGGGCAGCGCCATGGCCGAGTAGGCGAGCAAGTAGTACGCCGACATGGTCTCGCCGCGCTTGTGTTGCGGCACGACTTCGGACAGGTGACGCAGCGATCCACCGAAACCGAGACCGAAGGTCGCGCCGAGCGCGACGCCAGCGGCGAGCACCGCCACCCAGTTGTGCGTGGCCAGCGCGGGCACCGTCAGCACCAGCGACAGCGCCATGCCGGTGTCGCCGAGGATCGCGGCGCGCCGGGCCGGCACTCCGGTCGCGAACAATTGCGCGGTGGCGCCGGAGAGCGCGGTCGAGGCGACGACGGCACCGCCGAAGACCAGGTTGTGGATGCCGGTCTGCTGGGTGGCCAGCGAGGGGTACAGCGACAGCAGTACGCCCAGCACCGACCAGGCCGCCATCACGCCGATCGCCGAGAACCAGAAGTCGGCCCGGATCTCCGGCGGCACCGCGGGTTTCGCGATCCGGATGCGTCCGGCCACCCGGGCCGAATGCGGTTCGCGCAGGGCGAGCACGCCGACGCCGATCGCGAGGCAGACGACGGTGATCACGACGTACGGCGTGCGCAACGGATGCGGCGCGTACTGCGCCAGCAGCGCCGAGCCGAGGATCGCCACCGCCATGCCCACGTTGAACGCGACACCGCTGAGCTGGCCGGACCGCGCGCCACGGTGCGGGCGAAGGTCGAGCAGCGCGGCCGCGCCCGCGACCACGGTCGAGCCGACCGCGACGCCGTGCAGCGCACGCGCCAGCAGCAGCATCGGCACACTGTCGGCGAGGACGAACACCAGCAATCCGGCGACCATGGTGGCGAAAGCGCCGAGCAGCACCGGCTTCCGGCCGACCACGTCGGAGATCCGCCCTGACACCAGCACCGCCCCGAGGGCGGCCACCGCGTAGACCGCGAACACGATGGTCGTGGTGAGCGGGGAGAGATGCCATTGCTTCTGATAGATGCCGTACAGCGGCGCGGGGACGCCCGAAACCCCCAGCGCCACACCGCTGGCCGACAGCACCAGGGCGTAGGCCCAGCGCTGCGCGGTCTGCTCCTCGACGGCCACCGCCATCGTCGCTGCCATCGGAACTCCGATCGGGTAAGTTTGATGATGATCGAACAGCAATCGACGATACCTCCGGTACGACAATCATCAAACCCGAGAGTGAGCCAGATCATGGCCGATGTCCGAGACGCGGACCAGCAGGCGCCCCCGGTCGCCGCGCTGCCCGTGGTGCTCAGCGCCCTGCAGGACCCGGTGCGCTTGGAGATGGTGCGCAGGCTCAGCAATGCGGGAACGGCGGTGCGCTGCGGCGCGCTCTACGAGGTGATCAACAAGTCGACCGCCACCCATCACTTCAAGATCCTGCGCGAGGCGGGCGTGATCGAACGCCTCACCATCGACGGCCAGACCTGCCAGCGTCTGCGCACCGACGACCTCGAGTCCGCCCTGCCCGGCCTGCTGCCGACGATCGTGGCGGCAGCCAACCGCGCCCGCCGGGACTGACCCGGCCGAGCGGGTCCCGGTCGACAGCGTCGAAGCGCTACTGCCCGTCCGGCAGCGACCCGGCCGAGCGGGTCCCCGGTGTCAGGCGTCGAAGCGCCGGTGCTCGTCCGGCAACAATCCGGCCGGCCAGCTCCCTGGTCAGCAGGCGTCGAAGCGCCACTGCCCGTCGACGAAGGTCCAGGTCTTCGGCTTCGCGTCGTCCACGGACGCGCGAGCGTCGAAATTCTTGACCGTGACCGTCCCGGTCGACCCCGAGACGGTGACGGTGATCTCCGACGGCTTCGACTTCAGGTCCCTGCCGTCGTAGAGCTGCGCCATGGATGCCGCGAAGTCGTCCTCGTTGAGCGTGAGTCTGCAACGCGCGGAACGGAACTGGTACGCGGCGGCGTAGTCGTGATCGGCCAGCGCGTCGTTCATCTTCTCGGCGTCCGCGCGCAGGGCCGCCTCGGTCGGCTCACCCGGCTTGCCCGCGTCCGCGTCCGTCCCGCCGCACCCGGCCAGCACGAGGACGGGCAGCGCCACCGCGCCGAGCAGGCGAAGGGCACGACTCGTTCGATTCATCTCGACTCCTTGCCAGAGATCGCCGGATCCGACGCCCGGACAATCGAGTTCAGCGCCCTCCGGCGAAGACCGACGGCCGGGCGGCCGAAACAGTATCGCGGCAGCCGATGCTGCGCCAAGCCGCGACTCGCCCGCGCGCGGATCAGCTCGGCACCAGCCGCCGGACGGCGGCCGGCAGGTCACGGGTGCGCTTGTACGGTCCGGCGACCGACGCGGCGAACGGCCGCGCCAGCAGCGTCCGCGCGACGGCCGACACTTCGTCGGTCGTGACGGCGTCGATGCGCGCCAGGGTCTCCGAGACGCTGCGGTGGTTGCCGTAGCTGAGTTCGCTGCGCCCGAGCCGGTTCATGCGCGAGGCGGAGTCCTCCAGGCCGAGCACCAGTCCACCGCGCAGCGAGCCCTTGGCGCGGGCGCACTCGGCGTCGCTGATGCCGTCGGCGGCGACTTCCTCCAGCACGCCGCGCGCCAGCGCCGCCACCTGCCCGAGGTTCTCCGGCTGGCAGCCGATGTACACCGAGAACGCGCCGGTGTCGGCGAAGGTGTCGACGCTGGAATACACCGAGTAGGCCAGCCCGCGCTCCTCCCGGATGCGCTGGAACAGCCGGGAACTCAGCCCGCCGCCGACGACGGTGTTCAGCACCGACAGCGGCCAGCGCAGGTCGCCTTCGTGCCGCCCGAAGGCGCGCACACCGAACGCGAGATGCGCCTGTTCGCTGTCGCGGTGGCTCCAGTGCAGCCGCGGGTCGCCGTGGGGGCGGAAGCGGCCCTCGCGCCGCGGGGCGGGCATGGCCGCCGGGTCGAGCCGGTTCTCGAAGGCCCGGTGCACCAATTCCACGGTGTGGTCGTGCTCCACGTTGCCCGCGACCGCGACCACCATCCGGTCCGGCCGGTAGCGCCGCAGGTGGAACGACCGCAGCTGGGCGGCCCGCATCCCCTCGATGGATTCGATCGAGCCGATCACCGGACGCCCGATCGGATGATCGCCGAACAGCGCGGACAGGAAGGAATCGCCGACCAAGTCCTCGGGGTCGTCGTCGCGCATCGCGATCTCCTCGAGCACCACCTGCCGCTCCACGTCCACGTCCGAAGCCCGGCACAAGCCGTTGAGCACGACGTCGGAGACCATGTCGACCGCCAAGGGCAGGTCGTCGTCGAGGACGTGCGCGTAGTAGCAGGTCTGCTCCTTCGCGGTGAACGCGTTCAGTTCGCCGCCAACCGCGTCCATCGCCTCGGCGATGTCCAGGGCCGACCGCGTCGGCGTCGCCTTGAACAGCAGGTGCTCCAGGAAGTGCGCGGCCCCCGCGACGGTCGGGCCTTCGTCGCGCGACCCGACGCCCACCCACACGCCGACGGACGCCGAACGCACCCCGGGCAGATGTTCGGTGACCACGCGCAATCCACCGGGCAATACGGTGCGCCGCACGCCACTGTCCGAGTCCGCCCGCAGCTCGAGTGACGAACCCCCCTGCCCGGTGCTGAGCAGAGGGGTTGTCGTCTTCTTCTTCGTCACAGAGACAAGTACTACTCGGTCCCGGCCGAACCCGCATCGGCCGCGTCGTCGCCGGGCTCCTCGGCGTTCTCCTCGACCGGCACGAGCGAGATCTTGCCGCGGTTGTCGATGTCGGCGATCTCCACGCGCAGCTTGTCGCCGACGTTCACCACGTCCTCGACCTTGGCCACGCGCTTGCCGTTGCCCAGCTTGGAGATGTGCACCAGACCGTCGCGACCGGGCAGCAGCGAGACGAACGCGCCGAAGGCGGTGGTCTTGACGACCGTGCCGAGGAAGCGCTCGCCGACCTTCGGCAGCTGCGGGTTGGCGATGGCGTTGATCGCGTCGATCGCGGCCTGCGCGGACGGGCCGTCGGTCGCGCCGACGAACACGGTGCCGTCGTCCTCGATGGAGATGTTGGCGCCGGTGTCCTCGGTGATCTGGTTGATCACCTTGCCCTTGGGGCCGATCACCTCACCGATCTTGTCGACCGGGATCTTGATCGCGGTGACGCGCGGCGCGTACGGGCTCATCTCGTCCGGGGTGGCGATGGCCTCGGCCATCACGTCCAGGATGGTGGTGCGCGCGTCGTGCGCCTGGCTCAGCGCACCGGCCAGCACCTGCGACGGGATGCCGTCGAGCTTGGTGTCCAGCTGCAACGCCGTGACGAACTCGCGGGTGCCCGCGACCTTGAAGTCCATGTCGCCGAAGGCGTCCTCGGCGCCGAGGATGTCGGTCAGCGCGACGTAGCGGACCTCTTGCTCACCCTGATCGTTGGTGACGGTGTCCGACACCAGGCCCATCGCGATGCCCGCGACCGGCGCCTTCAGCGGCACACCGGCGTTCAGCAGCGACAGGGTGGAGGCGCACACCGAACCCATCGAGGTGGAGCCGTTGGAACCCAGCGCCTCCGACACCTGGCGGATGGCGTACGGGAACTCCTCCTGGCTGGGCAGCACCGGGATCAGCGCCCGCTCGGCCAGCGCGCCGTGGCCGATCTCGCGGCGCTTGGGCGAACCGACCCGGCCGGTCTCGCCGGTGGAGAACGGCGGGAAGTTGTAGTGGTGCATGTAGCGCTTGCTGGTCTCCGGGCCGAGCGAGTCGACCTGCTGGGCCATCTTCACCATGTCCAGGGTGGTGACGCCCAGGATCTGGGTCTCGCCACGCTCGAACAGCGCCGAGCCGTGCGCCCGCGGCACCACGGCCACCTCGGCCGACAGCGCGCGGATGTCGGCCAGCCCACGGCCGTCGATGCGGAAACCGTCGGACAGGATGCGCTGGCGGACCAGCTTCTTGGTGACGGAGCGGAACGCCGCGCCCAGCTCCTTCTCCCGTCCGGCGTAGTCGTCGGCGAGGCGGTCGAGCACGGCGAGCTTGATCTCGTCGATCTTCTCCTCGCGCTCCTGCTTGCCGGAGATGCTCAGCGCCTCGCTCAGCTCGCGCTTCGCGGTGCCCTCGACGGCCTCGTAGATGTCCTGGCCGTACGGCGGGAAGAGCGGGAACTCCTCGGTGGGCTTGGCGGCCAGTTCGGCGAGGTCCTGCTGCGCGCGGCACAGGCGGGCGATGAACGGCTTCGCGGCCTCGAGCCCCTCGGCGACCACGGCCTCGGTCGGCGCCTGCGCGCCGCCGTCGACCAGCGCGATGACGTTCTCGGTGGCCTCCGCCTCGACCATCATGATGGCGACGTCACCGGAGTCGACCACGCGGCCGGCGACCACCATGTCGAACACGGCGCCCTCGAGCTGCTCGGTGGTCGGGAAGGCCACCCACTGGCCATCGATCAGCGCGACGCGAACGCCGCCGACCGGGCCGGAGAACGGCAGGCCGGCGAACTGGGTGGACGCGGAGGCGGCGTTGATCGCCACCACGTCGTAGAGGTCCTTCGGGTCCAGGCTCAGCACGGTGACCACGACCTGGATCTCGTTGCGCAGGCCGTCGACGAACGACGGACGCAGCGGACGGTCGATCAGGCGGCAGGTCAGGATCGCGTCGGTGGAGGGGCGGCCCTCGCGACGGAAGAACGAACCGGGGATGCGGCCCGCGGCGTACATCCGCTCCTCGACGTCGACCGTCAGCGGAAAGAAGTCGAACTGGTCCTTGGGCTGCTTGCCCGCGGTGGTGGCCGACAGCAGCATGGTCTCGTCGTCCAGATAGGCGACGACCGAACCGGCGGCCTGCCGGGCGAGGCGTCCGGTCTCGAACCGGATGGTGCGGGTGCCGTAGCTGCCGTTGTCGATCAGCGCGACGGATTCGAACACGCCCGGCTCGACCTCGACGGCAGAGCTCTTGCGTTCAGTTGTTTCGGTCATTTCTTCTTTCTCAACCTCTCGTCTTCGCCGGCTCGAGCGCACGGTGGCGCGATCCGGCTGTCGTCAGCCGTACCGGGTACGGACGCGCGGCAACCCTCCTGGCTGCGACGCGCACACCCGGCCGAATCCCCTTGGATACGGCGACGCGGAGGCGGTCATCGATCGAAGCCCGACGGCGCAACTCGCTGCCGATAGGCCACTACCGAAGACCGACGCCACGCGACGGGTGCATACGGCTGTGCAATGTTGTCGTGCGACGGGGGCGATCCGCTCCCCTGTCCACATATAGCCAACGGTGCGATTGTACGTCTCCCCATTGGCCGAACCAGCGACCGCCTCGGACACCCCCGTGTCGAGCGGCCACCTACCACTCCGTCGGCGCACCGGACGCCGGTGACCACGGCCGGAAACCACGCAACGCACGGCCGAACCGAGATATCGCCGGTCACTCGACGCGACAGGCGCCGGACCACCACCTAGCGCACGTCCAGTCCGTGTGGAACCACGGCAATCGCCGTCACGATCAGTAGAAGCACACCGGTCCGGCAGACCGGAATCGCTACGAGCGACGGCCACCACAGGGCAGAACCTCCCTGTCGATCAACTCCCAATCGAAGCGGGCCAGACAGTGAACAAACCGAAGTCGCGGCCTCACCGACGAGCAGTTCCCGCACGAACCCCGGGCTACACGGCTCGATCGAACGGATAGTTCCGGAACACCCTGGGCAAGGCGGCCTCATCGACCGACCAGCCCGACCACCGCGGCCCCGCTACGACAGACGTGCACAAATCTGTCACCGTGCGCGGGCACGAGGCGTCCGCACCCGGCGACACCGCGGCAGTGGCCTAGCAATCTTCTGGCGCGCGGGCCGGTGGCCTACACGGTCAGCCACCGCGACCTCGCTACGACAGGCAATCACCCGGTAGCGCCTTCACAACAGAACGCGCCCAGCCCACCTCGACCACGTCTTTCGAGCGAAGCGAGACCGAGCATCCGCCGTTCGCGGCCCGGCTCGCGTCCGAGTGGCCGCCGCGTCCGCGACGAAGTCGCCAGCGGCGGCCACTCGGACGCGAGCCATAAGAGGGCCGCGAACACCCAGCGCCGAAGGCGCTGGAAATCAGCGCCGCAGCCCGAGCCGCTCGATCAGCGAACGGTAGCGGTTGATGTCGTTGTCCTGCAGGTACTTCGACAGCCGCTTGCGACGACCGATCAGCGCCATCAGACCGTGGCGGGTGTGGTGGTCGTGCTTGTGCTTCTTCAGGTGCTCGGTGATGTCGGCGATGCGCTTGGACAGCAGCGCGATCTGCGCCTCCGGCGAGCCGGTGTCCTTCTCGTGCAGGCCGTACTCGGCGAGGATCGCCGACTTCTGCTCGGTGGTCAGTGCCATGGGGCATCCACTCCTGTTTCTCAGTTCCGCGCTCGAATCTCCGGTCACCCGGGTGTGGGCGCCACCGCGGACCGCAGCAAACCCGAGGGACCACCCTACCGGACCGGGACCTATCCGCCGAAATCGCGGGCCCGCCGAGCAGGCGCACCGCGAAACTCATCCCGAATTGCGTCTACAAGGAGTACCCGACCGCCGAGCACGGCCTGTACGTCACGCACGCCGAGCAGCTCAACGACGACCTGCTCGAGTTCATGAAGTCCTGACCGCTCAGCGGGCGTCGACGGCGGTGAGGATCTTGCGCGCGGTCTCCACGTCGCGGCCCATGCACTCGATGAGCTCGTCCACCGAATCGAATTTGCGCTGGCCCCGGATGTGCTCGACGAAGTCCACCGCGACGTGCTGACCGTAGAGGTCGGCCTCGCCGTCGAGCACGTACGCCTCCACCGTGCGGGCGCGTCCGGAGAAGGTCGGGTTGGTGCCCACCGAGACGGCCGCCATGGCCCGCTCGCCGGGGGTGACGGTGCCGATGGTGGGGCCGGGGCCGAGCACAGTGAACCATCCGGCGTACACGCCGTCGGCCGGGATCGCGGCATGCATCGGCGGCGCGACGTTGGCGGTGGGGAAACCGAGCTGCTTGCCGCGGCCGTCACCGTGCACGACGACGCCTTCCACCCGGTGCGGGCGCCCGAGCGCCTCGGCCGCGGCCGCCATGTCCCCCGCGTCCACGCACGCGCGGATGTAGGTGGAGGAGAAGGTCACGGCGTGTTCGGCGAGCAGACTCACCCCGTCGACCTCGAAGCCGAAGCGCCTGCCGAGTTCGCGCATGGTCTCGACGGTGCCCGCGGCCTTCTTGCCGAAGGTGAAGTTGTCGCCGACCACCACTTCCACCACGTGCAGCCGCTCCACCAGCAGATCGTGGACATAACGCGCCGGAGTCAGCTTCATGAACTCCTGAGTGAAGGGCATGACGCAGAACACGTCGACGCCCAGCTCCTCGGCCAGCTCGGCGCGACGGGTGAGGGTGGTCAGTTGCGCGGGGTGTGAGCCGGGGCGGACCACTTCCATCGGGTGCGGATCGAACGTCATCAGCACCGCGGGCACGCCGCGCGCGGCGGCGGACTTCACGGCCCGGCTGATCAGCTGCGCGTGGCCGCGGTGCACACCGTCGAACACACCGATCGTGAGGACACAGCGCCCCCAGTCCGCGGGCACCTCGTCGAGACTTCGCCATCTCTGCACAGTGCGCAGCCTACGCAAATCAGGTAGCGAACAGTATTCGGGCGTGCTGATCTCACACAACGGTTCCGCTCCCGTGAGCCGACGCGCAGGCGCGAGCGGCCGGGCGCCGATCGGTCGGGCCACCCTCAGCCGCGGCACGACACCGGCCGCGGGGTAACCAGCATGTGGCCGTGCCCGCCGCACGACGGCGCGTCGCTGCGCCGCGACGTCGGGGGCGACGACATCGCCGAGGAAATCTTCGCTCACCGGAAAGGCACCGTACGGATTCGCGAAAGAGCCGATACACCCCTGGTTTTCCACCGGCCCACAAGCTCGTCTCGCCAGCAGCGGGAATGGTCTAGCGTCCAATTCGTCGGTGACGGAGTGCCCCGGAGTAGCCATGAAAAGTGCAGTCAAGCACGTGCGTGTGATCAAACCGTCCGATTCGGCCGAAACAATCGGAAGGCAACGACAACGCCTCATTCCTTGCGTCACCACCGAAACCTGTGGCGCCACCGGTATCTCGGCGGGCATGGTCAACATGGCCCCGGGTGCGATGTCGAAAGCGCATTATCACGCGCACAGCGAGATCGTGGTCGTCTGCCTGCGCGGGCGCGCGGTCACCCTGATCGGCCCGGAACTGACACCTCATTTCCACGGTCCTGGCGAGTTCATCTACATCCCCGAAGGCGTCGTGCACGTGGCGGTGAACCTCGACGAGGCCGAGGATCTGGTCGCGGTGGAAATGCGGACCGATCCGCTGTTCAACGCCGACGTGGTGCTGACGCCGGAATACGACGCCGGCGTACCCGAAGTGGTCGCCCGCCTGCGGCGACTCGACCCGGTCGGCTGACATGGCTGTCGGCAAACGCAGCCGCGGCGCGGCCGAGGTGACCAGCGGGCCCATCGACGACATCTTCGCTGCGCTGGCCGGCCGCCCCGACGTGGTGTCCTTCGCCGTCGGTGCGCCCGACCCCGCTCTCCTGCCGAGCGAACTCGTCGCCGCGCTGGCGCAGACGGTCGTCGGCAGATACGGCAGCGCCGTGCTCCAGTACGGGATGACCCAGGGATTCGCCCCGCTGTTGGACCAAGCGCGAAACCTTTTGCACAACCGCGCTATTCGGTGCACACCCGATCGCCTGCATATCTCGACCGGCGGCTCCGGCGCATTGCACAATGTGTGTTTGGCGCTGCTCGACCCGCAGGACGTCGTTCTGGTCGAAACCCCCACTTACGGCCCGGCGGTCAAGGAATTCCGCAGCCACGGAGCGACCGTCGTCGCGGTGCCTTCCGACGAATTCGGCATCGTGCCCGAAGCGCTCGCGGAAGCCTTGGCCCGATTCGACGCGGCATTCGTCTATCTACTGCCCACTTTCCAGAATCCGACCGGGCGGACGATGCCCGCCGATCGACGGGAACGAATCGCCGAGATCGTCATCCGGCACGGCACACTGGTCGTCGAAGACGACGTCTACGCCGATCTGCGCTACCGCGGCGCGGCACAGCCCGCACTGTCGTCTTTCGCCCCGGACAACTCGATCTACATCACGTCACTGTCGAAAACGCTCGCTCCCGCGATCCGTGTCGGAATCACCGTCATGCCCCCGGATCTCCTCCGGACGGTGCTCGCGTTGAAGCAGGGCATTGATATGCAGACCTCGACGTACTGCCAGGCGATTGCCGCCGAATTCCTGGCCAGCGCGGCCGGGGTGAAGCACCTGGCTCACGTCGTCGACGCCTATTCGGCCAAGCTGGACGCGTTGTCGGTGGCGCTCGAGCGGCATTTCCCGGCTGGGTTCCGCTGGATCGAGCCGGAGGGCGGGATGTTCCTGTGGGTCGAGGGCCCGCCCGATTTCGATGCCGACGCGCTGCTGGCGCGGGCACTGCGGCAGGGGGTCGCGTTCCTGCCCGGCAGCGCCTTCTACGCCGACGACGTCGCGGAGCACCGCAACACCATGCGGCTGAGTTTCGCGAACGTACCGCGCGAGGACATCGATCGCGGCATCGCCGCGCTCGCGGCCGTCTGCGGGGGACACGGCATGAGTGGTCAGGCCCGGAGGCGGCAGCGCAGCGTCACCACGCAGGGCCCCGCTCATGCCGAAAGGGACACAGCATGAGCGAGCCGCATCCGGTGCTCGGCACCTGGGAGGTGCACGCCGACGGCGCTCCGTTCGGCTACCACGTGATGCAGTTCCACTCCGACGGGACGATGCTGCAATCGAACCCCGACCACGGCAATCGCACGACGAGCGACAGCAACGGCATGGGCACCTGGCGTTGCGCGGGCGACCGGGTCATCGGCGCCTTCCTGGAGTTCACCGTCGATCGCGCCGATCCCGACGTTGTGCGCAAAGGGATCGTCGCCTTCGACCTCGACGTGACCGGCGACGAGTTCACCGGGCTCGCCACGGCGACGTTCTACGAGTTGTCCGGCGAGCCGGTGGGCGCACCGGCGACCGCCCGGTTGACCGGTCGCCGATTCGACGGCGTGGCCGCGCATCGGAACGCACTCGACCTGTCGAGAACGGTACGACCCGGCGGGTGAACGGCGCATAGCGATTCGTTGTCGATCCTGCCGACTACAGGTCGAGGATGTGTGTATCGGCACGCCAGTGCCTAAGCTCGGGTATGTGCCAGGTAAACGAGATATCGCCACTCGACGCGAGTTGGCCGACGCACCGGCGCCGGGCGATGCGCACGGCGGTACCGCGACGATCGCGCCTGTGCTGTCCTCGGTCGCCCAGGACTACCTGAAGGTCATCTGGACCGCGCAGGAGTGGTCGCAGGAGAAGGTGACCACCAAGTTGCTCGCCGAACGGATCGGCGTGTCGGCCTCGACCGTGTCCGAAGCCGTGCGCAAACTCGCCGATCAGGGATTGGTCGAGCATGCCCGCTACGGCGCGATCACCCTCAGCCCGGAGGGCCGCCGGGCGGCCGTCGCGATGGTGCGCAGGCATCGGCTCCTCGAGACGTTCCTGGTGAACGAGCTCGGCTACGGCTGGGACGAAGTGCACGACGAGGCGGAGGTGCTCGAGCACGCGGTCTCCGAGCTGCTGATGGCCCGGATCGACGCCAAACTCGGATACCCCGATCGCGACCCGCACGGCGACCCGATCCCCTCGGTGGACGGCGCGGTGCCCACCCCGCCCGCGCGCCAGCTCAGCGACTTCCGCGCCGGTGAATCCGGGCGGGTCGCGCGCATCTCCGACGCCGATCCCGACATGCTGCGCTACTTCGACTCCGTCGGCATCGCCTTGGACACCACCATCGCGGTCGTCGAACGCCGCGACTTCGCGGGCACCATCGCCATCCGCATCGGCGCCACTGACGCGCCAACCGACCTCGGACGCCCCGCCGCCGAGGCCATCTGGCTCACCGCCTGATCGGTCCCGTCGGCGAGATCTCGAGGGCGAGGCAGGTCTCCGGCTCCGGGGCGATTGCCACATTCCCCGGTCGAAGCAGAAGGCCGCGTTCGCTGCCGCGACATCGTCGTCCTGTCGAGGACGAGTCAGCCGCGGTCGGCCGTGGCGGCCCGCTGGGCGAGCTCGGCCGCTCGGGTGGCGATGGCGTCGCCGAGTTCGGCGGTGGTGCCGGCGCCCCCGAGGTCGGGGGTGCGAACCTCTCCGGCGGCGAGCACGTCGCAGACCGCTCGGTCGATCGCGGCGGCCGCGGTGGACTCGCCCAGATGATCCAGCAGCATCGCGCCCGCGAGGATCTGCGCGACGGGGTTCGCGATGCCTCGACCGGCGATGTCGGGGGCGCTGCCGTGCACGGCCTCGAACATCGATGGGCCGGTGCGCTCGGGATTGATGTTGCCGGACGCGGCCAGGCCGAGCCCGCCGGTCACCGCGGCGGCGAGGTCGGAAAGGATGTCGCCGAACAGGTTCGAGCCGACGATCACGTCGAGCCGGTCGGGGTGCAGCACGATTTCGGCGGCCAGCGCGTCGACGTGCATCTGCCGCGTCCGCACATGGGGATAGTCCGCCGCGACGCGCTCGAACACGCTGTCCCAGTAGGGCATCGAGTGGATGAGCCCGTTCGACTTGGTCGCCGAGCACAAGCGGCCGGATCGTTCGGCGGCACGCTCGAAGGCGTAGCGGATGATCCGCTCGCATCCGGTCCGGGTGAACACCGATTCCTGGAGCACGAATTCGTCGGGGCGGCCCTCGTTGTGGATGCCGCCGATCCGGGAGTACTCGCCCTCGGAGTTCTCCCGCACGATGAGGATGTCCAGATCCTCGGCGGTCCGGCCGCGCAGCGCTGACTCCGTGCCCGGCAGCAGGCGCACCGGGCGCAGGTTGACGTACTGGCCGAACGCGCGGCGCAGCGGGATCAGCAGGCCCCACAGCGAAACGTGGTCGGGCACACCGGGAAAGCCGACGGCGCCGAGCAGGATCGCGTCGAAGTCCGCGAGCCGCCGCGCGCCGTCGGGCGGCATCATGGCGCCCGTGCGCGCGTAGTTCGCGCAGGACCAGTCGAATTCGGTCCAGGTCAGGCCGGGCAGCACGGCGTCGAGCACGCGCACCGCCGCGGCGGTGACGTCGACTCCGATCCCGTCCCCCGGGATGGCGGCAAGGCGGTACGCGCTCACCGGCTCTCCTTCACAGTCGCACTCCGATGTACTTGGTCTCCAGGAATTCGTCGATCCCGGTCGGTCCGCCTTCACGTCCGAGCCCGGATTCCTTGACGCCGCCGAACGGTGCGGCCGGGTTCGACACCACGCCCTGGTTGAGCCCGACCATGCCGGTCTCCAGCGCCTCGCACACCCGCAATCCCCGCCGGAGGTTCTCGGTGAACACGTAGCTCACCAGCCCGTAGGGAGTGTCGTTGGCCCGGCGCACGGCTTCGTCCTCGGTATCGAAGACGCCGATCGCGGCGACCGGTCCGAAGATCTCGGTGCGGCACAACTCGGCGTCGTCGGGCACGTCGACCAGGACGGTGGCGGGATAGAAGGTGCCCGGTCCGTCCGCGGCGGTCGCGCCGATCAACGCCGTCGCGCCGCGGGCGCGGGCGTCGTCGACCAGCCGCCGCACTTTGGCGACGGCCTCCGCGTCGATCAGCGGGCCGACCACGACGCCCGGCTCGGTGCCGCGGCCCATCGGCAGGGCCGCCATCCGCTCGGCGAGCCTGCGCGCGAAGACCTCGGCGACGCCGCGCTGGACGAGGATGCGATTGGCGGCGGTGCACGCCTGGCCGATATTGCGCATCTTCGCCGCCAGCGCGCCCTCGACCGCCTCGTCGAGGTCGGCGTCGTCGAACACCAGCAGCGGCGCGTTGCCACCGAGTTCCATGGAGGTGCGCATCACGGTGTGCGCGCACTGCGCGAGCAACTGCTTGCCGACCGCCGTCGAGCCCGTGAACGACAGCTTGCGCGAGCGGTCGTCGAGGATCAGCGGCGTCATCACCGCGGCGGGGTCCGCCGTCGTGACGACGTTGACCACCCCGGCGGGCACCCCTTCGTCCGCCAGTACCCGCGCCAGCGCCAGCATCGAAAGCGGTGTCTGCTCGGCCGGTTTCACCACGCAGGTGCAGCCCGCGGCGAGCGCGGGCGCGATCTTGCGCGCACCCATGGCGACGGGAAAGTTCCATGGCGTGACGAGCAGGCTCGGACCGACCGGTTGGCGGGTCACCAGGAAGCGCGATCCGCCGGTCGGCGCGGGCATATATCCGCCGTCCAGGCGCACGGCCTCCTCGGCGAACCAGCGGAAGAACTCCGCGGCGTAGGCGATCTCGCCGCGCGCCTCGGCCAGCGGCTTGCCCATCTCCAGGGTCGCGATCAGCGCGAGCCGGTCGGTATCGGCCAGCAACGCGCGATGCACGCGCATCAGCAGATCGCTGCGCTCCCGCGGTGCGGTGGCCGCCCAGTCCGGCTGCGCGGCGCACGCCGCGTCCAGCGCCGCGAGTCCGTCGTCCGGGGACGCGTCGGCTACCTCGCACAGCAGCGCGCCGGTCGCCGGATCGAAGACCGGCAGCGTCCCGGCGGTCGTCCGCCACCGGCCCTGGATGAACAAGCCGCGCGGCACCGTGTCGATCGCGGCGCGCTCGTCGGCGCTCAGCGCGCTGTCGGTGAGCATGATCGGTGGCTCCTTTCGGCACCGCGCAGCGTCCGGCCATTGCTGCGACCCGTGCCGCCATGTTATGCATATTGTCGACAATCCGACAATAGACACCCACCCGCACCGGGAGGCGAACGACCATGACCGAGCTCTCGCCGATCCTGAAACAGGCCACGCCGGTGATCGTCGACCACGGCGCGGGGTGCTACCTCTACGGCACCGACGGCCGCCGCTATCTGGACTTCACCGCGGGCATCGGCGTGACCAGCACCGGCCACTGCCACCCGAGAGTGGTCGCCGCCGCCCAGGCGCAGGTGGCCTCACTGATCCACGGCCAGTACACGACCGTGCTGCACCGGCCGCTGCTGGAGCTGACCGAACGGCTCGGCGCGGTGCTTCCGGAAGGTCTGGACACGCTGTTCTTCGCGAACTCCGGCAGCGAGGCGGTCGAGGCCGCGCTGCGCCTGGCGCGCCAGGCCACGGGCCGGCCGAACGTCGTCGTCTTCCACGGCGGTTTCCACGGCCGCACCGTGGCCGCCGCGACCATGACGACCTCCGGCACCCGTTTCTCCGCCGGGTTCAGCCCGCTCATGCCTGGCGTGCACGTCGCGCCGTTCCCCACCGCCTACCGCTATGGCTGGAGCGAGCGCGAAGCCACCGCCTTCGCGCTGCGCGAACTGGACTACCTGTTCGCCACGCTCACCTCGCCCGCCGAGACCGCCGCGTTCGTCGTGGAGCCGATGCTCGGTGAGGGCGGTTACGTCCCCGGCAACGCCGAGTTCTTCCGAGGGCTGCGCGAACGCGCGGACCGGCACGGCATCCTGCTGGTCTTCGATGAGATCCAGACCGGTTTCGGGCGCACCGGAAAGTTCTTCGGCCATCAGCACTTCGGCGTCCGGCCCGACGTCATCACCATCGCGAAGGGTCTGGCCAGCGGCTTCCCGCTGTCGGGCATCGCGGCGCCGCGCGAACTGATGGCGCGGGCGTGGCCGGGCTCGCAGGGCGGCACCTACGGCGGCAACGCGGTCGCGTGCGCGGCGGCGATCGCCACGCTCGACGTCATCGAATCCGAGGGCTTGGTGGACAACGCGGCCGCCCGCGGGGAGCAACTGCTGCGCGGGCTGCGCGCCCGCGCCACGAAGGCGATCGGCGATGTCCGCGGCCTCGGGTTGCTCGTGGGAGCCGAGTTCACCACGGCCACCGGCGAGCCCGACACCGCTACCGCGGCGGCCGCTCAGCGCGCCGCGGTGGACAAAGGGCTGCTCCTGCTGACCTGCGGCGCGCACATGAACGTGGTGCGGATGATCCCGCCGCTGATCGTCACCGACACGCAGATCGAGGACGCTCTGGCGATCTGGTCGGAGGTGCTCGCCGAGCTGTAGCGCTCACCACTCCGTCCGCAGCGCCCGCCGCACGGGCCCGATCAGGAAGCAGGACCGCATGGCCCGCTACATCACCATCACCCTCACCAAGGCCGCCGTCTCCTGCCGCGCTCGCCTGCTGGACGAAGAAGCGCCGCAGACCTGTGCCGCGGTGTGGAACGCGCTGCCGCTGGAAGGCGATGCCTTCCACGCCAAGTACGCCCGCAACGAGGTGTACACCTTGCTGCCCCGGATCGGCGCGGCGCCGCATCGGGAGAATCCGACGGTGACGCCCATCCCGGGCGATGTGTGCCTGTTCGATTTCGAGCCGTGGGAGATCGGCAACCCGGCCTACGGTTACGAGCCCGGTTCCGCGGCCGAACACGAACGCGGCGCGACCGATCTCGCGCTGTTCTACGGCCGCAACAATCTGCTGATCAACGGCGACCTCGGGTGGGTGCCGGGCAATGTGTTCGCCACCATCGAGGAAGGGCTCGCCGAAATGGCCGCGGCATGCAACGCGCTGTGGTCGCACGGCGTGCAAGGCGAGACACTCGCTTTCGCCCGCGCCTGAGCGACGGCGACACAGTGGCCCCGCGGTCTTCCGCGGGGCCACCGGCGTTCAGGAGGCCAGCACGAATTCGGCGTAGCGAGCCACCGCGAGGATCAGATCATCCGAGTGGCGCGGGCCGACGATCTGCAAGCCGACCGGCAGACCCGCCCGGGTTGTGCCCGCCGGGATGCTGATCGCGGGTTGCTGGGTGAGATTGAACGGGTAGGTGAAAGGCGTCCACTCGGGCCAGTCACGCAGGCCGCTGCCCGGCGGCACGTCGTGTCCCGCCTCGAACGCCGGAATCGGCACCGTCGGGGTGATCAGGACGTCGTAGTCGTTGTGGAAGGCACCCATGGTGATACCGATCCGGGCGGCCACGTCGCGCGCGGCGAGATAGTCGACGGCGGTGAGGGTTTCACCGCGCTCCCACACCGCGCGCAGGCCGGGGTCGACGCGTTCGCGCGTGCCTTCCGGGAAGCCGGACAGCATGGTGGCCGCGCCGGCCGCCCACAGCACTTCGAACGCCGCACGCGGATCGTCGAATCCGGGATCGGCGGCGTCGACCCTGAGTTCGGCGCCGGCCAGCCGGGCCACCGCCGCCTCCACGATCGCGGCGACCTCGGGGTCGACCGTGGCGTAGCCGAGCGCCCGCGAGTAGGCCACGCGCAATCCCCGCACGTCCCGGTGCATTTCGGCGCGGAACGCGGTGAGCGTGGGAGCCAGCGCCGTCGGGTCGCGCGGATCGGGCAGCGACAGGATGTCCATCAGCAGCGCCGCGTCCTCGACCGTGCGCGTCATGGGGCCCGCGTGCGCCAGCGGACCGAACGGGCTGGCCGGGAACAGCGGAATCCGCCCGTAGGTGGGTTTGAACCCGACGATGCCGCAGAAGGCGGCCGGTATGCGCACGCTGCCGCCGCCGTCGGTGCCCACCGAGACCGGGCCCATGCCCGCCGCGACCGCCGCGGCGCTACCGCCGGATGATCCGCCCGCGGTGGTGGCCGGGTCGGCCGGATTCCGCGTGACACCCGTCAGGGCGCTGTCGGTGACCGCCTTCCACGCGATCTCGGGGGTGGTGGTCTTGCCGAGGAAGACCATGCCGTCCTCGCGCAGCCGCGCCGCCACCGGACTGTCCACCGGCCACGGCCCGGCCGGGTCGATGGACGTGCAGCCGCGCCGGGTGGGCCAGCCCTCGGTCAGGAAGACGTCCTTGATCGAGATCGGCACGCCGTCGAGCAGACCCTTGGCGTGACCGGACTGCCAGCGCGCCTCGGAGTCCTTCGCCTGCACCAGGGCGCGATCGGCATCGACCAGGCAGAAGGCGTTGAGCGCGCCGTCGCGGTCGGCGATCGCGCGCAGCATCGCCTCGGTCGCCTCGACGGGCGACAACACTCCCGCCGCGTAGGCCGAGACCAGCTCGACCGCGGTCATGGCGGTCGGGTCGGTGGGGTGGTTCTTGTCGGGGTAGCTCATGGATGGACTCCTTCAGCCGGGCACGTATCCCAGCCTTTTGTCGACCACGTTGTCCAGCGGACGTCCGGCGATCCAGTTGTCGAAGTTCTCGGTGAACGCGTCGACGATCTCGGTGCGCCATCCGATGAAGTCACCGGAGTTGTGCGGGGTGATCCGGACGTTCGGCAGATCCCACAGGGGGTGATCGGCGGGGAGCGGCTCGGGGTCCACCACATCGAGCGCCGCCGCGGCGATCGATCCGGTGCGCAGCGCGGCGACGAGATCGTCGGTCACAACGAGTTCCCCTCGGCCGACGTTGACAAACCTGGCGTGCGGCTTCATCGCCGCGAAGGCGGCGGCGTCGAACATGTTCCTGGTCTGCTCGGTCAGCGGCGCGATCGCCACGACGTAATCGGCGCGCGCCAGTTCGGCGTGCAGATCGGTGGTCACTTCGCCGAAATCCGGGTCCGCCGTGCGCTCGCGCCTGCCGACGGCGCGCACGGTCATCCCGGCCGCGCGCAGCAATCGGGCGATCCCGCGTCCGATCGAGCCGGTGCCGACGATCAGCGCCGTTGCCCCCGCCACCCGCTCGGATTCCCGATGCCGCCACTCGTGCCGCTGTTGCAGCAGCAGCGAGCCGGACAGGTCCTTGGCGAAGCCGATGATCTGCCCGAGCACGTACTCGGCGATGGCGGTGTCGAAGACGCCTCGGGTATTGGTCACCACCACGTCGCCAGCCCGCAACTCGGGGAACATCGCGGGATCGACACCGGTCGATCCCATGTGCACCCAGCGCAAGCGATCCGCGGCATGCCAGGCGCCGGGCAGCGCCCGGGTGCGAAAGTCGTAGACGAACAAGACCTCCGCTCCGCGCAGCGCGTCCGCCAATCCGGGTGCTTCGGTGTACCGGACGGTGGCGCGGCTTGCTACTCGGTCCATTCGTTCGGCGTCGGGCACACTGTCGCTGTGCAGGACGACGACAATCGGGCCCTGTTCCACATTGACACAGTAAGAGGGCATCGTATGATTGTCAACAATCCGATCGTGTTCGGAGGTCGTCCCGGCTGAGCGCGAGAGGGGCCGCAGTGGATCTGAGCTTTCCCGACCTCGATGGGCCCGTCGCGCAACGGGGTATCGGGATCATCGCACCCTTCGACCTCGCCCTCGAACGCGAGCTCTGGCGCTGGGCGCCGCTGGAGGTGAGCCTGCACCTGGCCCGCACACCCTACGAACCGGTCCCGGTGTCGCTGGAGATGGCCGAATTGGTCTCCGACGCGGCGCATCTCACCGCGGCCACCCACAATGTGCTGCACGTGGAACCCGAGGTCGTGGCCTACTTGTGCACGTCGGGCAGCTTCATCAAAGGCCTCGCCTACGAGAAGTCCTTGCGCGACACCATCTGCCGGGCCGGGGCGCAGGACGCGGTGACCACTTCGGGCGCGTTGCTCGAAGCGATCCGCCATCTGGATCTCACCCGAATCTCGGTGCTGACCCCGTACGACGAGATCCTGACCCACCGGCTGCACGAATTCCTCGCCGAAGCCGGGTGCTCGGTGGTTCGCTCGGACCATCTCGGGCTCGGCGGCGGCATCTGGAAGGTCGCCTACCGCACGATCGCCGAACGCATCGTCGCCGCCGACGATCCTGCGGCCCAGGCCGTCTTCGTCAGCTGTACCAACCTGCCGACCTACGACGTGATAGAGCCGCTGGAGAAGGCCATCGGCAAGCCGGTGCTCACCGCCAACCAGCTCACCATGTGGGCATGTCTCGGCCGGATGAAGCTCCCCATGATGGGTCCGGGCAAGTGGCTGCTCAACGTTTTCTGAAGGAAGAACATCCCATGCGCACACCCACCGTCGGTTTCATCTATCCCGATCACGCGGCCGAGGACGACTATCCGCTCGCGGCGGCGGCGCTCGGCGCGCACCTTCCGGTGGCCCACATCTACGGCACCGATCTGCACGCCGTACCCGAACTGCTCGAGCTCGGCAGCCCGGAGAAACTGCGGCTCGGCGCGTCGCTGCTCGCCCGGCACCGCCCCGACGCGATCGTCTGGGCCTGCACCTCCGGCAGTTTCGTCTACGGACCCGCGGGCGCGCGCGAGCAAGTGCGCGCGCTGGCCGAGGTCGCGGGCGTCCCGGCGACCAGCACCAGCATCGCGTTCGCCGACGCCGCGCACGCCATCGGATCGCGTACCGTCGCCGTCGCCGCCAGCTATCCCGACGACGTCGCGCGGCTGTTCGTGGAGTTCCTCGCCGACGCGGGGATCGACGTCGTCCGCATGTCCAGCGCCGGCATCGACACGGCCGCCGAGGTGGGCACCCTCACCCCGGCCCAGGTGCTGCGGCTGGCGGCGGACAACGACCATCCCCACGCGCAGGCGCTGCTCATTCCCGACACCGCGATGCACACCGTGGCGGTGCTGCCGGACCTGGAGGCTACGCTGGGCAAACCGGTGCTGACGGCCAATCAGGTCACGATCTGGGCGGGGCTGCGGCTGGCCGGCGCCGAACCGGTCGTTCCCGGCTTCGGGAGCTTGTTCGCGGAAAGGCAGATCGATGTCCGTCGTTGATTTCGAGCCGGTGAACCGGCAGTCGACCGCGGAGATGATCGCCGATCGGCTCCGCGAGGCGATCATGCGCGGCAGCCTCGCGCCCGGGTCGCAGCTCGGCGAAGCCGATCTCGCCGCGCGGTTCGCGGTCTCGCGCGGCCCGGTGCGTGAAGCGATGCAGCGGCTGGTCTCCGAGGGGCTGCTGCACAGCATCCGCCACCGCGGCATCTTCGTCATCGAACTGAGCCTCGATGACGTCGTCGACATCTACCGGGCCAGGACCGCGCTGGAAGGCGGCGCGCTGGAACTGATCCTGGACGGCCGCCGGCCGATCGCCTATCAGGCGCTCGGCTCCAGCGTCGAGGAGATGACCGCGTGCGCCGAGCGCGGCGACGCGGTGGGAGTGTCGGATGCCGATCAGGCCTTCCACGAGGCGCTGGTGGAGAGCGCGGCCAGTCCGCGGCTGGTACGGGCGGCGCGCACCTTGCTGATCGAGACGCGCATGTGCTTGGGCGCTTTGCAGACGACCTACCCGGACCTGCGGGAACAGGCTCGCGAACACGTCGGCCTGCGCGAGGCGATCGGCGCCGGAGAGCCGGCGCGGCCCCGCGCTCTGCTCGTCGAGCACATGGACGACGCCGTGCAGCGCCTCCGGCACCAGATCGGCTCTTGAGCGCGGTGCGCCGGCGGGACGGGAAATCCAGCAGGCCGCGGAAGGCGGGCAGCGAGAGATAGCCGTCGCCGTCCTCCCTGACCGTACGGATCACGTTGTGTGCGTGCGGGGCTCAATCCGCGGCGAGAACACGCCGTACAGGAGGCGTCCCCTCGAGTCGCTTCTCGTCGGCGGCGGCGAGCCAGAAGTAGACGGGTGGCAGCACGAGTTCCACAGCGGTCAGGACGATCTGGAACCAGTGCGGCCAGCCGTGCACGGCGACCGAGACGAAGCGGGCCACCGCACCGAGCAGGAAGATCCCGGCCAGCATCCGCACCGCGGCCGCCGGTATCGGTGACTGCCGCGCGGCCCGGATCCACGCCAGGCCGTATCCGACGAAGATCGCGCCGAAGAACCGGCTCTGACTGTCCGCGGTCACTCCGGCCGAACCCATGTCGGGCACCGAGTCGACACCGAGGGCGATATGCAGGATTCCGATCGCCACGCAGGCGACGCCCATCACCATGGACAGCCATTTGAGCGCATTGGACATACATGCCTCCCGGATGCACGCGACGTTCCGGCGGGCGCACAGCGCACCGATCGTGGCCGACCCACCCGCTTAGTAGACGTTCGTCTACTAAGAATGCTACGACCTGTAGTAGACACGCGTCAACTAGGCTCACGAGGTGCCCCGCCGCCGACTGTCCCCGGATGAGCGCCGCCGCGTACTCCTCGACGCGGGCGCGAAACTCTTCGCCGACCGGCCCTACGACACGGTGCTCATGGAGGACGTCGCCGCCGAGGCGGGCGTGTCCCGTGCCCTCCTCTACCGCCACTTCCCGAGCAAACGCGACCTGTTCGCGGCGGTCTACCAGCTCGCTTCCGAGCAACTGCTGGTCGCGACCACGTTCGACGCGGAAGCGCCCCTGGTCGATCAGCTCGCCGCGGGCCTGGACACGCACTTCGCCTACTTCGAGGCCAACGCCAACAGCGTGCTCGCGGCCAACCGCGTGCTGGCCACCGACCCGTCCATCCAAGCGATCATCGCGGGCGAGCTCGGCGAACTGCGCGAGCGCGTACTCGACGCGCTGCGACTGGAGGGACCGCCGCGCGCCACCGTGTCGGCGATCCTGACGAGCTGGCTGACCTTCGTGCGGGTGCTCACCGTCGAGTGGCTCGAGCACGGCACACCGACCCGTGCCCAGATGCGCGAGATCTCACTCGGCGCGCTGCTGGGCGCGTTGGGTCCGGTCATCGATATCAGCGGCGCGGACAGCTCCGGAAGACCCGCGAGCTGACTCGTGCGGCGACACGACGGCAGCGACGCGGCGACTGCCGTTCGGGAGCGCGCGCCGTCGGCGTCACGGGAGGCCGGACGGGCTCGGACCACCCGAGGACCCTCAGAGATTGGACGGACGCACCACCATGACCGATGCGGCTCGCTTGCCGCTTTCCCGCAGCAGTGCGATCGCACGGCCTTCCGGGTCGACGGCGGCATACACGCCGGCTATCCCGGCGGGTTCGAGCCAGCGGCCGTTGCGCAGGTCGTCGGCTTGCTTGTCGTCGATGTCCCTCAGCGGGAACGCCGTTCGCACCGCGGCATCGATGTCGAGGCTCAGCCGCGGCGTGCCGGACTCCGCGGCGGCGGCCAATTCGTCCAGGGTGCGGGCGTGTTCGAGGGTGAAGGGGCCGACCCTGGTGCGGCGCAACGCGGTCAAGTGGCCGCCCACGCCGAGCGCGGCGCCGAGGTCACGGGCGAGCGCACGCACGTAGGTGCCCGAGGAGCACTCGACCACCACGTCCAGGTCGACGAAATCGCCTGCGTCGCGCCGGGCGAGCACATCGAAGCGTGACACCGTGACCGGACGGGCGGCCAGTTGCACCTGCTCACCCGCCCGGTGGCGGGCATAGGCGCGTTCGCCGTCGACCTTGATCGCGCTCACGGTGGCGGGCACCTGTTCGATGTCGCCGGTCAGTTCGGCCGTGCACGCGGCGATGTCGTCGTCGGCGAGGTGGCCGGCCGCAGTCGTGGTCAGCACCTCGCCCTCGGCGTCGTCGGTGCTGGTCGCCTGCCCCAGCCGGACGGTCGCGGTGTACGCCTTGGTGGTCAGGGTGAGCAGGCCGAGCAGTTTGGTCGCGCGTTCCACGCCGAGCACCAGCACGCCGGTCGCCATCGGGTCGAGCGTGCCCGCGTGGCCGATCTTCTTGGTGCGCAGCAGCTTCCTGCACTTCGCGACGACGTCGTGGCTGGTCCAGCCACCGGCCTTGTCGATGACGAGCAGCCCGCCGAGTCCGTCCATCAGACGTGCGCGATCGCGGTCAGGATGTAGCCGTCGGTGATCAGCCAGCGGCCGTCGAACGACAGCAGCGGCGTGCCGCCGTCGGTGGTCTGGCCCGGCACCAGCAGTTCGGTGTGGAAGCTGCCGCGCCCGGAATCCGCGGAGCTGTCCTCGATGTCGAAGGTGATGTGCGCGTCTTCGAAGCCGAGCCAGCGCAGCGTCAGCGGGAACCACGCCTTGTAGGTGGCCTCCTTGGCGCAGAACAGCAAGCGGTCCAGGTGCAATCCGGAATCGGTCGTCTTCAGCCATTCCCGCTCCGGCGGCAGGCTGACCGAGTCCAGCACGCCGTCCGGCAGCGTGGCGTGCGGCTCGGCATCGATGCCGATGGACCGGAAGCGCAATTTGTGCCCGAGCGCGGCGGCCTGATAGCCGTCACAGTGGGTCAGGCTGCCGACGATTCCGCGCGGCCACACCGGAGCGCCGCGCTCGCCCTTGCCGATCGCGACCGGTTGCTCGCCGAGCTGGGCGAGCGCCAGCCGGGCGCAATGCCGCGCGCCGATGAAATCACGGCGCCGCTTCTCCACCGACTTGGCGATGAGATGCTCCTCCGCCGGATGCGGTCGCAGATCCTCCGGGTACGCCAGCAACTCGGCCGAGGCCACACCCGCGGGCAGAATGTTCTCGATCATCACCGACGAGCGTAGTGCAGGCGCACCGGATCGGATCGCAGCGCCGTATGCGCCGGACTACGCCAGCCCGCGCCGCTGCTGCGCCTTGCTGCGCATCTCCGCCGCTGCGGCCTCCATCTCGGGAGTCACCTGGAAATGTCCGCCCCACTTGTTCAGCGTGCCCGGCGGATACTCCGGGGTGGGCAGGATCTGGCGCAGCAATCGCTCCGGCAGACCACGGCGCTGCCATTCGCGCGGGTAGCCCAGCGACACCTCCTCGAACCGGACGCCGTCGTAGTGCGAGGTCCGCGGAATGTGCAGGTGACCGTAGACCGAGCAGACCACGTTGTAGCGCGTGTGCCAGTCCGCGGTCAGCTCGGTGCCGCACCACAGCGCGAACTCCGGATAGAACAGCACGTCGGTCGGCTGCCGCACCAGCGGGAAGTGGTTGATCAGGACCAGTGGGGTGCCGGGAGCCAGCGCGTCGAGCTTGCGTTTGGTCGCCTGCACCCTGGCGTGGCACCAAGCGTCCCTGGTCAGGTACGGATCCGGCGAGAGCAGGAATTCGTCGGTGGCCACCACGTTGCGCTCACGCGCGATCGCCAGCCCCTCCGCCTTGGTGGTGGCTCCCTCCGGCAGGAACGAGTAGTCGTACAGCAGGAACATCGGCACCAGCGTGACCGCTCCGCCGTGCTCCTCGGCGCCTGCGCCCTGCCACACCGGAAAGGGGTCCTCGGGCGTCAGCACGTCGAGATCGCGGCATATCGATACCAAGTAGTCGTAGCGCGCCGCCCCGACCATCTGCACCGGGTCCTTCGCCGTCGTCCACAGCTCGTGATTGCCCGGCACCCAGATCACCTTGGCGAACCGGCCGCGCAGCAGTTGCAGCGCCCAGCGGATGTCGTCGGTCTTCTCCCCCACGTCGCCGGCCACGATGAGCCAGTCCTCCGGCGAGTCCGCCTTGATCTGCTCCACGACCGGCCGATTCCCCTGGTGCCCGACATGAATGTCGCTCACCGCCATCAACTTGGGTATCACCACACCTACCTTGGCACATCGATTCGGATTCGCACGCACCGGCCGAGCCGGGTGTCGGTCACCTCGGCGGCTCGGCGCCGACCAGGGCCCACCGGCCCGACAGCGCCCGCCCCGCGACGGCGATCAGCCGCAACAGCATGAACGCGGCGAGGCCGGACCAGATTCCGGCGACGCCCCAGTCGAAGATCAGCGACAACCAGATGGCGGGCAGGAAACCGAGCAACGCCGCACCGAGCGTGGTGGTGCGCAGATACGCCGCGTCGCCCGCGCCGAGCAGCACGCCGTCCAGCGCGAACACGACACCGGCCACGGGAATGAGCGCGACGAAGAACCACCACACCACATGAGCGCGCTCGAGTACGTCCGGATCGTCGGTGAACAGCGCGGGCACCGCCACCGCTCCCGCCGCGAAGCAGGCGGCCAGCCCGAGGCTGAAGATCTCCGACCAGCGGGTGACGCGCCTGGCGATGGCGCGGGCGCCGGTGGCGTCACCCGCGCCGAGCGCCGCGCCGGTGAGCGTCTGCGCGGCGATGGCCAGCGCGTCCAGCGCGAGCGCCAGGAAGTTCCACAGTTGCAGCACCAACTGGTGGGCCGCCACCGACGCGGCGCCGAAACGCGCGGCCACCGCCGCCGCCGAGACGAAGCAGGCCTGGAAAGCGAAGCTGCGGACGATCAGGTCGCGCCCGAGCACGAGCTGAGCGCGCATCACCGACCAGTGCGGTGCGAGGGAAACCCCCTCGCGGGCCAGCGCTTTGAGGAACAGGATCGCGGTGACGATCTGACCGGCCACGTTCGCCACGGCGGAGCCGGGCAGGCCCAGGTGCGGCGCGCCCAGCAGTCCGTGCACCAGCGCCGGGCAGAGGATCGCCGACACCACGAGTCCGGCGACGACGTAGACCAGTGGCCTGCGGGTCTCCTGGACGCCGCGCAGCCACCCGTTGCCCGCCATAGAGATCAGGATCAGCGGCACGCCGAACAGCGCGATCCGCACCCAGCCCATCGCCTCCGCCGCGATGTCACCGCCGCCGGCGATGGCGCTGGTCACCGGGACGGCGAAGGTCTGGACCAGCAGCAGGATCGCGACGCCGACGGCCACCGCGATCCACGTCGCCTGCACACCCTCGGCGACGGCGCCCCGGTGATCGCCCGCGCCGTGGCGACGCGCCGAGCGCGCGGTCGTGCCGTAGGACAGGAAGGTCAGCTGTGAACTCGTCTGCGTCAGGATCAACCCGCCGACGGCGAGACCGGCCAGCGCGAGCGCCCCGAGCCTGCCGACCACGGCCAGATCGAACAAGAGGTAGATCGGTTCGGCGACCAGCACGCCGAGGGTCGGCAACGCGAGGCCGAGAATGCGCCCGGGACCGGCAGCGGCAGCCCGGCTGACGCGCCCCGGCTCACTCACTCGCAGGGCCGGATCACCGATATCCGCGTCGCCGGGACTCTGCGCGCTCACGAACACCTCCCCCACACGTCGCTCCCTCCGAGACCACCGCCGTTCCGACCTCGGCACGGTTCACCGACGAACACGGATGCGCCAGGTCGAGGCATACGGTCATCCGAGCGCGGTCAGCAGCGCGCCGATCAAGTCCTCGGGCGCGCCGTGCGCGGTGTATCCGGCGGCGAAGCGGTGCCCGCCGCCGCCCAGTGAGGTGGCGACCTCGGCGACGTCCACGCCGTCACCCGCGGAGGCTCCGCTGTCGCGCGAGCGCAGCGACACCGTCCACCGATCCGGCACCACACGGGATTGCTTGAACACCGCGGCGATTCCGGCTTCGGCGGTCGTGCGCACGATATCTATGACGCTCTCGATTTCCTCCGAGCGCACGTCGTCGATGTCGTCGCGCCGCACGAACGCGTACACCAACCCGACACCGCCGCGCACCTCCGGCACGAGCTGCGCTGTCCCGAGGACACGCGACAGCATCGGCAGCCAGCCGAACGGGTGCGTGTCCATCAAGGTCCTGGCGATGTGCGCGCCGTCGATGCCGGTGGCAAGCAGCCGCTCCGCCAGTTCGTGGGTACCCGGCCGCACCCACCGGAACGAACCCGTGTCGGTGACCAGACCGGCGTACAGGCAATGCGCCACATCCGCATCGATCGGCACACCCCACGCGTCGAGCAACCGGGCGATCAGGCTCGTGGTGGACTCCGCGGCGGGGTCGACCACATTGATCGCTCCGAAGCACGTGTTCGATCGATGGTGATCGATCACCAATGTCGTTGCGGCGCCCGCCAATCGATCGGCCAGCGCCCCCAACCGGCCCGCGCTGCCGCAATCGACCGCGACCAGCAGGTCGACCTCGGCGCGCACCTCGGCGGGCGCCACCAAGTGCCGCACGCCGGGCAACGACCGCATCGACACGGGCAGTTCCGCCGGCTCGGCGAAGGACACCTGCACCGCGACGCCGCGCCCGTGCAGCACCAACGCCAGTGCCAGACCACTTCCTATGGTGTCCGCATCGGGCTGCACATGGCAGACGATGGTCACCGAGCGCGCGGCGTCCAGCGCCGCCACGGCCGTGTCCAAGCCGGCCGTTTCCCGCATCGTCGTCATCGACTACCGCATGTCACTCGTCGGCGTCGCGTTCGACCTTGTAGGGGTCGGCGTCGCCCGCGGGCCTTGCGGTGGCCGCCACCTTGGCGACCTCGTCGTCCGCGGCCCGCGCCCTGGCGAGCAGTTCCTCCATCTGCCGTGCCGCGTCGGGCACGGTGTCGAGTACGAATGCCAGCGTCGGGGTGAACTTCACCGCGGTTCCCGCGCCCACCTTAGAGCGCAGGACGCCCTTGGCCTTCTCCAGTCCGGCCGCCGCGCCTTCGTAATCCGGTTCGGCGTCGAGGGTTTCACCCATCACGGTGTAGTACACCGTCGCCTCCCTGAGATCGCCGGTGACCTTGGCGTCGGTGATGGTCACGAAACGCAGCCGCGGGTCTTTGACCTCGTATTCGATCGCGGTCGCGACGATCGAGGAGATCCGCTTGGCGAGTCGGCGTGCCCTGGCTTGGTCCACCATGGCCGTTTCCTCCTCACTGTCAACTCTGTTCGGTGGCGGTCGTCGTGTGGCTCGGGGCCGCCACCCGAGCTCCGTCGCTGCGCCGCGTCAGTCCTCGGGCCCGAAGATTCGGCGGCGCACCGCCAGCAACTGTAACTCCGGGCGGGCCGCGACGTGCCGTTCACATTTGTCCAGCACCTCGGTCAGGTGATCCATGCCCGCACTGACCATGGCCACGCCCAGCAGCGAGCGACGGTATAGATCGTGTTCCCCGCCTTCGGCGGCACTCACACCGAAACGCTGTAATTCGGCCAGAATCGGCCGGATCACCGAACGCTTCTGTTTCAGTGAATGCACATCACCCAGCAGCAGGTCGAACTCCAGTGCACCCAGGTACACCCTTACCCTCCCCAGCTCAGGAAGACCGGCCGGACGCCGCGCTCGGCGCGCGGCGTCCGGTCTCGTCTCGGTCTATCAGTCGCGCGGCTTCTCGCGCAGCTCGTAGGCCTCGATGATGTCGCCTTCCTTGATGTCGGAGTAGGTGACCGTCATACCGCATTCGTAGCCCTCGCGGACCTCGGTGACGTCGTCCTTCTCCCGGCGCAGCGACGAGATCGTCATCGTCTCGGCGATCACCACGTTGTCCCGGAGCAGGCGCGCCTTGGCGTTGCGCTTGACCGAGCCCGACGTGACCATGCAACCGGCGATATTGCCGATCTTCGACGAACGGAAGATCGCCCTGATCTCGGCGCGGCCCAGCTCGACCTCTTCGTAGATCGGCTTGAGCATGCCCTTGAGGGCCTTCTCGATCTCGTCGATGGCCTGGTAGATCACCGAGTAGTACCGGATGTCGACGCCCTCGCGGTTGGCCAGCTCGGTGGCCTTGCCCTCCGCGCGGACGTTGAAGCCGATGATGATCGCGTTCGAGGCCGACGCCAGGTTGACGTTGGTCTCGGTGACGCCACCGACACCACGGTCGATCACCCGCAGGCGCACCTCGTCGCCCACCTGGATCCCGAGCAGCGCCTCTTCGAGGGCCTCGACCGTACCGGAGTTGTCGCCCTTGAGGATCAGGTTCAGCTCGCTGGTCTCCTTCAGCGCGGCATCCAGATCTTCCAGGCTGATCCGCTTGCGGCTGCGTGCGGCCAGCGCGTTGCGCTTGCGCGCGTTGCGCCGGTCGGCGATCTGCCGCGCGATCCGGTCTTCGTCGACCACGAGCAGGTTGTCACCGGCGCCTGGCACCGACGTGAAGCCGATGACCTGGACCGGCCGCGACGGCAGCGCCGCGTCGACGTCCTCGCCGTGCTCGTCCACCATCCGGCGCACCCGGCCGTAGGCGTCTCCCGCCACGATCGAGTCGCCGACCCGCAGGGTGCCGCGCTGGATGAGCACGGTCGCCACCGGGCCGCGGCCGCGGTCGAGGTGCGCCTCGATGGCCACGCCCTGCGCGTCCATGTCCGGGTTCGCCCGCAGGTCCAGCGCCGCGTCCGCGGTCAGCAGGACCGCCTCGAGCAGCGCGTCGATGTTGATGTTCTGCCTGGCGGAGATGTCGACGAACATGGTGTCGCCGCCGTATTCCTCGGCGACCAAGCCGTACTCGGTGAGCTGCTGACGAACCTTCTGCGGGTTCGCGCCCTCCTTGTCGATCTTGTTCACCGCGACGACGATCGGCACGTCCGCCGCCTGCGCGTGGTTGATCGCCTCCACCGTCTGCGGCATGACGCCGTCGTCGGCGGCGACCACAAGGATCGCGATGTCGGTGGCCTTCGCACCGCGGGCACGCATGGCGGTGAACGCCTCGTGACCAGGGGTGTCGATGAAGGTGATCAGCCGGTCCTCGTCGCCGAGGTGGGTGAGCACCTGGTAGGCGCCGATGTGCTGGGTGATGCCACCCGCCTCGCCCTCGCGGACGTTCGCCTTGCGGATGGTGTCCAGCAAGCGGGTCTTACCGTGGTCGACGTGACCCATGACGGTCACCACCGGCGGACGCTGCTCGAGGTCTTCCTCGCCGCCTTCGTCCTCGCCGTAGGTGAGGTCGAACGACTCCAGCAGCTCGCGGTCCTCGTCCTCGGGGCTGACCACGTGCACGACGTAGTTCATCTCGCTGCCGAGCAGCTCGAGCGTCTCGTCGTTCACCGACTGGGTCGCGGTGACCATCTCGCCGAGGTTGAACAGGGCCTGTACCAGCGCGGCCGGGTTCGCGTCGATCTTCTCCGCGAAGTCCGACAGCGACGCGCCGCGGGCGAGCCGGATGATCTCGCCGTTGCCGCGCGGCAGCCGCACGCCGCCGACGGCGGGCGCCTGCATCGAGTCGTACTCTTGCCGCTTCTGCCGCTTCGAC
>NZ_BDBC01000065.1 GCF_001612785.1 Nocardia beijingensis NBRC 16342 | reverse complement strand
GTCCGACGGCGCCGCGATCGAGCTGCGCGAAGGCGAGGACGAGGACCTGGAGCGCGCCGCGGCGAACCTCGGCATCAACCTGTCGAGGAACGAAGCCGCCACCGTCGACGATCTGGCGAACTAGGCGGTCGGCCGGATGCCGTCATCGCACGGCGTCCGGCCTCCCGCAACGGATTACCCAACTAGTGAACTTTTGCTCGAATTCGACCCGCACAGGGGAAAGGAAGTTACGTGCTAGACGTCAACTTCTTCGATGAACTCCGGATCGGCCTCGCCACCGCCGACGACATCCGTCAGTGGTCCTACGGCGAGGTGAAGAAGCCGGAGACCATCAACTACCGCACGCTCAAGCCGGAGAAGGACGGCCTGTTCTGCGAGAAGATCTTCGGTCCCACCCGGGACTGGGAGTGCTACTGCGGCAAGTACAAGCGCGTCCGCTTCAAGGGCATCATCTGTGAGCGCTGTGGCGTCGAGGTGACTCGCGCCAAGGTGCGCCGCGAGCGCATGGGCCACATCGAGCTGGCCGCTCCGGTCACCCACATCTGGTACTTCAAGGGCGTGCCGTCGCGCCTGGGCTACCTGCTCGACCTGGCGCCGAAGGATCTGGAGAAGATCATCTACTTCGCCGCCTACGTCATCGTGGCGGTCGACGAGGAGCTGCGGCACAACGAGCTGTCCACGCTCGAGGCCGAGATGGAGGTCGAGAAGAAGGCGGTCGCCGACCAGCGCGACGCCGACCTCGAGGCCCGCGCCCAGAAGCTCGAGGCCGACCTGGCCGAGCTGGAGGCCGAAGGCGCCAAGTCCGACGTCCGCCGCAAGGTCAAGGACGGCGGCGAGCGTGAGATGCGCCAGCTCCGCGACCGGGCCCAGCGCGAGCTGGACCGGCTGGACGAGATCTGGAACACCTTCACCAAGCTGGCGCCCAAGCAGCTCATCGTCGACGAGGTGCTCTACCGCGAGCTGGTCGACCGCTACGGCGAGTACTTCACCGGCGCGATGGGCGCGGAGTCGATCCAGAAGCTGATGGAGAGCTTCGACATCGAGGCCGAGGCCGAGTCGCTGCGCGAGACCATCCGCACCGGCAAGGGCCAGAAGAAGCTGCGCGCGCTCAAGCGGCTCAAGGTCGTCGCGGCGTTCCAGGCCAACGGCAACTCGCCGATGGGCATGGTGCTCGACGCCGTTCCGGTGATCCCGCCGGAGCTGCGCCCGATGGTTCAGCTCGACGGTGGCCGCTTCGCCACCTCCGACCTGAACGACCTGTACCGTCGCGTGATCAACCGCAACAACCGCCTCAAGCGACTGATCGACCTCGGCGCGCCCGAGATCATCGTCAACAACGAGAAGCGGATGCTGCAGGAGTCGGTCGACGCCCTGTTCGACAACGGCCGCCGCGGCCGTCCGGTCACCGGACCGGGCAACCGTCCGCTCAAGTCGCTGTCCGACCTGCTCAAGGGCAAGCAGGGCCGCTTCCGTCAGAACCTGCTCGGTAAGCGCGTCGACTACTCGGGCCGTTCGGTCATCGTCGTCGGTCCGCAGCTGAAGCTGCACCAGTGCGGTCTGCCCAAGCTGATGGCGCTGGAGCTGTTCAAGCCGTTCGTGATGAAGCGCCTGGTCGACCTGAACCACGCGCAGAACATCAAGTCGGCCAAGCGGATGGTGGAGCGGCAGCGGCCGCAGGTGTGGGACGTCCTCGAAGAGGTCATCGCCGAACACCCGGTGCTGCTGAACCGTGCGCCCACCCTGCACCGCCTCGGTATCCAGGCCTTCGAGCCGCAGCTGGTGGAAGGCAAGGCCATCCAGCTGCACCCGCTGGTGTGTGAGGCGTTCAACGCCGACTTCGACGGTGACCAGATGGCCGTGCACCTGCCGCTGTCGGCGGAGGCGCAGGCCGAGGCGCGCGTGCTGATGCTGTCGTCGAACAACATCCTCTCGCCCGCGTCGGGCAGGCCGCTGGCCATGCCGCGTCTGGACATGGTGACCGGCCTGTACTACCTGACCCGTCTGGAAGAGGGCGCGAAGGGCTCCTACCAGCCGGCCACCGCCGAAGGACCGGAGCGGGGCGTGTACTCCTCGCCCGCCGAGGCGCAGATGGCGGTGGACCGCGGTGAGCTCACCGTGCGTTCGCTGATCAAGGTCCGGCTGACCGACCAGCGTCCGCCGAAGGAGATCGAGGCGCAGCTGTTCCCGGAGGGCTGGCGTCGCGGCGACGCGTGGACCATCGAGACCACGCTGGGCCGGGTGCTGTTCAACGAGCTGCTGCCCGTGGACTACGCGTTCATCAACGAGCAGATGCCCAAGAAGCGCCAGGCGACGATCATCAACGATCTCGCCGAGCGTTACCCGATGATCGTGGTCGCGCAGACCGTCGACAAGCTCAAGGACGCAGGCTTCTACTGGGCCACGCGTTCCGGCGTGACGGTCTCGATGTCCGACGTGCTCGTGCCGCCGGAGAAGGCCGAGATCATGGAGCGCTACGAAGCGCAGTCGGATCAGATCGAGAAGAAGTACCAGCGTGGTGCGCTCGATCACCAGGAGCGCAACAACGCCTTGGTCAAGATCTGGCAGGAGGCGACCGAGGAGGTCGGTAAGGCGCTGCGCGCGCACTACCCGGCCGACAACCCGATCATCACGATCGTCGACTCGGGCGCCACGGGTAACTTCACCCAGACCCGTACCCTCGCCGGTATGAAGGGCCTGGTGACGAACCCGAAGGGTGAGTTCATCCCGCGGCCGATCAAGTCCTCCTTCCGTGAGGGCCTGACGGTTCTGGAGTACTTCATCAACACCCACGGCGCTCGTAAGGGTCTGGCCGACACCGCGCTGCGCACCGCCGACTCGGGTTACCTGACCCGTCGTCTGGTGGACGTCTCGCAGGACGTCATCGTGCGCGAGCACGACTGCGGCACCGAGCGCGGCATCGTGGTGCCGATCGCGGAGAAGCAGCTCGACGGCTCGATCATCCGCGACGCGCATGTGGAGACCTCCACCTACGCGCGCACGCTCGCGGCCGACGCGGTCGACGCGCAGGGCAACGTCATCGTGGCGAAGGGCGCCGACCTCGGCGATCCCGCGCTGGAGGCACTGCTGGAGGCAGGCATCACCGAGGTGAAGGTCCGCTCCGTGCTGACCTGCACCACCGGCACCGGCGTGTGCGCGACCTGCTACGGCCGCTCCATGGCGACCGGCAAGCTGGTCGACATCGGTGAGGCCGTCGGTATCGTCGCCGCGCAGTCCATCGGTGAGCCCGGTACCCAGCTGACCATGCGTACCTTCCACCAGGGTGGTGTCGCTGGTGACGACATCACCGGCGGTCTGCCCCGGGTGCAGGAGCTGTTCGAGGCGCGCGTGCCGAAGGGCAAGGCGCCCATCGCCGAGGTCTCCGGTCGCGTGCGGCTGGAGGACGACGATCGCTTCTACAAGATCACCATCATCCCGGATGACGGTGGCGAAGAGGTTGTCTACGACAAGCTCTCGAAGCGGCAGCGTCTGCGGGTGTTCAAGCACGACGACGGCACCGAGCGCCTGCTCTCCGACGGCGACCACGTCGAGGTCGGCCAGCAGCTGCTGGAAGGCGCGGCGGATCCGCACGAGGTGCTGCGCATCATGGGCCCGCGTCAGGTTCAGGTCCACCTGGTTCACGAGGTCCAGGAGGTCTACCGGTCGCAGGGTGTGTCGATCCACGACAAGCACATCGAGGTCATCGTGCGCCAGATGCTGCGTCGCGTGACGATCATCGACTCGGGCGCCACGGAGTTCCTGCCCGGCTCGCTCACCGAGCGCGCCGAGTTCGAGGCCGCCAACCGTCGCGTCGTCGCCGAGGGCAACGAGCCCGCGGCGGGTCGCCCGGTGCTGATGGGTATCACCAAGGCGTCGCTGGCCACCGACTCGTGGCTGTCGGCGGCGTCCTTCCAGGAGACCACCAGGGTTCTGACGGACGCGGCGATCAACTGCCGCTCCGACAAGCTCATCGGCCTCAAGGAGAACGTGATCATCGGCAAGCTGATCCCGGCCGGTACCGGTATCAACCGCTACCGCAACATCCAGGTGCAGCCGACCGAGGAAGCTCGTGCCGCCGCGTACGCGGTGCCGTCCTACGACGACACCTACTACAGCCCGGACAGCTTCGGTCAGACCACCGGCGCCGCGGTTCCGCTGGACGACTACGGCTTCAGCGACTACCGCTGATCCGTCAGCCGTAAGGCATCCGGCCCCCGCTCCGTTCTGGAGCGGGGGCCGGATTCGTTTCCGCGTGGTGGACAACCGGCGCGTGAGCCAGTAAAAGTAGAACAGGTTTCAGTTCTGCTCCTGGAGGTGGCGGTGGACGGCGTGGCGTTGGCGGACCTGGTGGTGGCCGGGTTCCGGAAGCTGGGGTTCATCCAGTACGCGGGAGTGGAATGGGAGGAGTTCGCGGCCGGGCGCAACGTGGTGTCGATCGTGCCGCGGGCGGAACATCTGAATCACAACGGGGATCTGCACGCCGCGGTGTTGTTCGGGATGGCCGAGACCGCGGCGATGGGCGCGTCGGTGTCCGGAATCGTGGACCTGATGGGGGATACGTTCATCGTCGCCAAGGACGGGCGTATCGAGTACAAGGCCCGCGCCAAAGGGGAGGCGGGGCCCTTTCGCGCGACCTCCGCGTTCTCCGACGAGACGCTGGCGAAGATGCGGGCGGACATCGATGCGAAAGTGCCACTCGAACTGGAAGTTCCGGTGGACATCACCGACAACACCGGAAGGACTGTCGCCGCGGCGGCATTCACGGCCGTGCTCCGTCCGCGCCGATCCTGATCACGCCGTAGGTGTGCTCGGCTGGGTGGGTGGTCCGAAGCGCGGCCGGCCGACCACGCTCCGGACGCGTCTCACTGCTCGCTGTCGAGCATCGCCATCTGCGCCGTGGCGTAGCGTTCACCCGCCACCCGGTCGGCGGGCACGGCCGACTCGATGGTGGACAACTCGTCCTCCGTGAGCGAAAGGTCTAGCGCGCGTACGGCTTCCGCCCAGCGTTCGCGTCGGCGGGTGCCGATGAGCGGAACGATGTCCTCGCCGCGGGTCAGCGCCCAGGCGATGGCCAGTTGCGCCACCGAGGCGTCCTTGCGTGCCGCGATCTCGGTCAGCGCGCGCACCAGTTCGAGATTCCGGTCGAGGTTCTCGCCCTGGAAACGCGGGCTGTGTGCGCGGAAGTCCGACGGGGCGAAGGTGGCGCCGGGTTGGATCGCATCGCTGAGCAGGCCGCGCGAGAGCACGCCGTAGGCCGTGACGCTGATGCCGAGCTCGCGGCAGACGGGCAGGATGCGCTCCTCGATGCCCCGCGAGAGCAGCGAGTACTCGATCTGCAGGTCCGTGATGGGATGCGCGGCCGCGGCGCGCCGGATGGTTTCCGGGCCGACCTCGGACAGGCCGACGTGCCGCACGTATCCGGCTTCGATCAGCTCGCCGATGGCGCCGACGGTGTCCTCGATCGGCACGTTCGGGTCCAGCCGGGCGGGGCGGTAGATGTCGATGTAGTCGACACCGAGCCGCCGCAGGCTGTAGCTCAGGAAATTGCGCAGCGCGGCCGGGCGGTTGTCGATGCCGACGAAAGCGCCGTCGGGCCCGCGCAGCGCGCCGAATTTCACGCTCAGCACCACGTCCTCGCGGGGACGTTCGGCGACGGCCTTGCCGATCAGCATCTCGTTGTGACCCGCGCCGTAGAAATCGCCGGTGTCGATGAGGTTGACGCCGGAGTCGAGCGCCGCGTGGATGGTCGCGGTCGATTCGGCGTCGTCGGTCGCGCCGTACGCGCCGGACATGCTCATGGCGCCGAGGCCGATGCGGCTCACGGTCGGGCCGCTGGCTCCGAGTCGCACTTCGTCGATCTTCGTTGTCGTCATGCGACCAGCCTGCGCCGGTCGGGCATGAGGCGGGAGAGATCGCTTGTCGTAGGAGCGGCGATCCCTGGCTGAGCACGCGGTCTCGGGGGACAGTGGTGGCATGGACCGCCCCGAACTCGCCGATTTCCTGCGCCGTCGCCGAGAGCAATTGACGCCCGCCGAGGTGGGCCTGCCACCCGGTATCCGGCGCCGCACGCCGGGGCTGCGCCGCGACGAGGTCGCCCTGCTCGCGGGCATCTCGACCGACTACTACACCCGGCTGGAGCAGTCGCGTGGTCCGCGTCCGTCCATCCAGGTGCTCGCCTCGCTCGCGCGCGCCCTGCGGTTCGGCAACGACGAACGCGACCACCTCTACCATCTGTGCGACCACGCCCCGCCGGGAAGCGAGACGACCGACAAGCATGTGGGCCCCGGCCTGATGCACCTGCTCGCCAAGCTGGACGACACCGCGGCCACGGTCGTCACCGATCTCGGCGAGGTGCTCGTGCAGAACCGGATGCACACTTTGCTGGTCGGCGATCACGGCGAACGGCGCGGCTGGGATCGGTACTACGCCTACCGCTGGTTCACCGACCCGTCCACGCGCACGAATTTCCCGGAGGAGGACTGGGACCGGCTCAGCCGCAGGCACGTCGCCGATCTGCGCGCCACGGCCGCGCGCAGGGCGGCCGATGCGGACGTGGTCGAGTTCATCGCGCAACTGCGCTCCGCGAGCGCGGAATTCGATCGGCTATGGAATGAACACGAAGTGTCCGTGCGCCTCTCGGACATCAAGCGCATCCTGCATCCGCAGGTCGGGCTGATCGACATCGTCTGCGAAACGTTGCTCACGCCCAACGCCGCCCAGCGCCTGCTCGTCTACCTACCGCGCCCCGGCACGGACGCGGCCGAGAAACTCGACCTGCTGCGGGTGATCGGTACGCAGCGGCTGACGCCCGCCGACCGGCTCGATTAGGGCGCGGTGACGTACTCCAGCGCCGCGTCGACGGCGGGCTGTCCACCGCCGATGACGTACCCGGCCATCGCGCCGATCGCGGCGCCCGCGACCGCGGCGACGGGGACGGTGATGAAGTCGATCACGAACAGGCCCAACGGGAATCCGACGATGAAGCCGATGGCGGCGCCGATGCCGGCGCCCGCCAGGATGGTCGGCATGACCTTCTCGGCTTCGGCGTAGAACCGCTCCTGCGCGCCGATGTCGCGCAGCGGCGCGTCGGCCATCGCGACCGGGGCGACGGTAAGGCGGTGGCCCGCGTCCTCGAGCACGGGCCGCAGTGCCACCCGCTGGTCACCGATGCGCAGCGTCATCGGCAGCGCGGCGACGATCTGGCCCTCGCGGTCGGCCACCGTCACCACCCGGTCGTCGTGGGTCAGCTCGAATGTCCCGTCCTGGATGGTCGCCACCGCCGCGCGGCGATCTTCGCTGGCGGCGACCTCGTAGGCGACCTGATGGAACGTGCCGTGCAGGTCGAGCGGCGCTTCGGCGGGCGCGGGCTGCGCGTGCGCGGCGCTCGTGGTGAGTGCGGTGGCCGCCAACGCCACCAGAGTCGCCGCGGTGAATTGCGAGATCCTCATCGTGCTCTTTCCGTGTCCCGCCCCCGTGTCCGGTTCGTCCGGACAAGATACCGCCCTGCGGGCGCGATCAGAAGGGTTGAGCGACAGTTCATCCGAGGCGCTGGACATGCCGACGTGCGATTCCCTATTGACGCGCGTCCGTTTCTGCGCAACACTGAACTAGATGGTTCAGTATGACTTCTTGGACGCCTCCTTCGGAGCGCTCGCGGATCCCACCCGGCGTGGCATCCTCGAACGCCTCGGCAGTGGGCCCGCGACCGTCAGCGAGCTGGCGGAGCGCTTCGAGATGACGCTCACCGGCGTCAAGAAGCACATCCAGTTGCTGGAGGCGGCGGGCATGGTGGTCACGGAGAAACGCGGCCGGGTGCGGTACTGCCGCCTCGGTGAGAACGTCTTCGACCGCGAAGTGGCCTGGATGCAGGGCTACCGGCGGATGGTGGAAGCGCGGCTGGACCGTCTGGGCGAATTCCTCGAACGAACGGAGCAGGAGCGATGAGCACAACCACGAACGACGCCGTCGTCACGACCGACACCGACCGCACGATCCACGTCGAGCGGATCTTCGACGCGCCGCGCGAGCGGGTGTGGGCCGCCTACAGCAGGATCGAACAGCTCGCCCAGTGGTGGGGGCGCGGCAATCGGCTCGATATCGAGCGCTGGGAGTTCCGTGCCGGAGGCCACTGGCGTTTCGTGGAGCACGCCGAGGGCGAGGCGTACGGATTCGAGGGCCGCTTCCGCGAGATCACTCCGCAGGAGCGCATCGTGTACTCCTTCGAGTGGGACGGCATGCCCGCCCATGTGGCGATCGACAGCGTCAGCTTCGTCGACCTCGGCGACGGCCGCACCAAGGTGGTCACCGACAGTCAGTTCCACACGCCGCAGGAACGCGACGGAATGCTCCAGTCCGGCATGGAGTCCGGGCTCAACGAGAGCTACCGCGCACTCGACGCCCTGCTCGCCCGCGGCTGAGTCCGTGCGCTTCGGCTCCGGTCGCGGTGACGTGAGCGGAGCCGAAGCGCGGGCGCCTACGACCAGGAACGGACGTCGGTCTCGGGCTGTGGCCGCAGTGGCACCGAGTTGGGCGGCGTCGACGACGGCGGGACGAGCCGGTTGAGATGGCGGTTCAGTCCCGGGCCGGGCCGATCCGGCGCTTACGGGGCTTCAGATGCAGTCCCGGCAGCGGCGGCGCGGGTATGCGCTGCCGCGGGGTGTGGCCGGCGATGTCGGCGAAGCGGGTGACGTCGTGATTCTCCCAATCGGCGCGGGCGCCGAGGATGTCCTCGTGGCTACGGCCGACGAAGTTCCACCACATCACCAGTTCCTCGCTGAACGGCTGGCCGCCGATCAGCGCGAAATGCGCGCCGCCCGCGCTGGTGAGCTGGAGTTCGTCGCGATCGGTGCCCAGATACAGCAGCGGTCCGGTAGCGAGTTCGTGGCCCGCGACGCTCACCTCGCCCTCGATCACGAGCACCGCGTGCTCGAAGCGGGGGTCGAGCGGGAGCGTGACATCGGCTCCCGGCTCGAGCCGCACGTCGGCGCCGACGATGGGCGTGTAGGCGATGGCAGGCGACGTCTTCCCGGCCAGCGATCCGATCAGCACGATCGCGCGCAGGCCGGGCGCCTCGACGACCGGCAGTTCGCGGTGCTGTTCGAAATGCGGGGCGATACCGGTGCGGTCGCCAGGAAGCGCGATCCACAGCTGCAATCCGTGCCCGGCGGGAGCGCCGGGCACCGCGTACTCGGAATGGGCGATGCCGCGGCCGGAGGTCATCAGGTTCAGCTGACCCGGTTCGATCTCCACATCCGACCCGACGGAGTCGCGATGCCGGATGCGGCCTTCGAACGGCCAGGTCACCGTTTGCAGGCCGATGTGCGGATGCGGATCGATGTCCGGCGGCGCACCGGTCTTGGTCACCGTCGGCGAGCCGAAGTGGTCGAGGAAGCACCACGCGCCGACGGTGGGCAGATCGCGTTGCGGCAGCACGCGTTCGACGTACACGCCGCGCACCCCGCCCAGCGGCACTTCGCGTGCCGGATACCGCTCCGCGACCGGGCCGGGGCCCGGCGCGGGTTCACACAGCGTCTCGGCCGGGCGCGGATCGAGATCGCTCACCGATCGACGCCCTTGCCGATCACGTGTTCGTCGTAGTCGGGGTGCTTGTCCAGGTACGCCTTGATGAACGGGCACACCGGACGGATCACGCGCCCGCGCTCGACGGCGTCCTCGATCGCGCTCTTGGCCAGGATCGAGCCGAGACCCTTCCCGGAGAACGCGCCGTCGACCTCGGTGTGCGTGAACACCGTCTCGTCGTCGCGTTCCTGATAGTCGGCGAAGCCGGCCAGTTCACCGCCGTAGAACACCTCGTAGCGCTGCCGCTCGTCGTTGCGGACGACCTTGGATTCCGAAGCCGATTCGGTCATGGTTCCCTTCTCCTTCCGTGCGTGCACCGGATGCCTGCTGAGAATCGAGACCCGGTTGAACGCGCCGATCGTGGTGGCCACCCAGATGACGACGGACAGCTGATCATCCGTCAGATACCGGCGAGCCGAAGCGTACTCGCGCTCGATGACGTGCTCGTCGGGAAGCGTCGCCGTCACCTCGGCGATCGC
Source organism: Nocardia beijingensis NBRC 16342 (assembly GCF_001612785.1). Taxonomy (GTDB): domain Bacteria; phylum Actinomycetota; class Actinomycetes; order Mycobacteriales; family Mycobacteriaceae; genus Nocardia; species Nocardia beijingensis. Next base: position 21,520 of record NZ_BDBC01000065.1, on the reverse strand, counting down.
GAGCACGGCCCGCTCGAACGGGGTGTACGTGCCGCCGCGCCGCCATCCGGGCAGCACCGCGATCTCCTGCTCGGTGGCCCCGGCCGCCAGCGCGGCCCGGTAGTGCACGTCGAGGCAGTACGCGCAGCCGTTGATCTGGGAGACCCGCAGATTGATCAGCTCGATGATCCGGCGATCCAGCCCCGCCGCCGCGGCGGCGGCCCTGACCTGGCTCGCGACGCTGTTCAGCGCGCGGAACGCGGTCGGCGTCCGTTTGTCGATCCAGAGGCGATCTGGCGGTGCTTCGGGGCTCATATTCGTGGGATGTTAGTCCCCGTCGATGAACGCCACGGACCGCGCCACCGGAAAAGCGGACTCCGGTCCGGGTTCTGTCGGCAGAGAAGCGGCTCGGCCGCACGAACTCGCGGTGGTCCGGGACCGAACACGATCCCGGACCACCGTCGCGCTACCCGATCTCGGTGAACCGCCGCAGTTGGAACGGTTCGACCAGAATGTCCTCCAGCGCCGTCGCCAACGCCTTCAAGTGCGGCGTCTGGAAGTGCGCCGCCAGAGCGGCTTCGTCGGTCCACTCCTCCAGCAACACCATCCGGCTCTCGTCGGTGGGATGCAGGTAGAGCTCGTAGCGGATGCAGCCCTCCTCCGCGAGCGTGGGCTGGATCATCCCTTGCAGCAGATCCTTCAGTTCCGACTCGCGCCCAGGCTTCGCCGTGAAGCGGACATTGAGCGTCAACGTCGACATGGGCCTCTCCTGATCTGGTGATGGGTCATTCCCGGCCCGCCGAGGTGAACGACATGTCCGCGTACCGGGTTCCGGCCACCCGGCTCGCGATCGGCTCCAGCGCGGCCAGTTCGTCGGCGGTGAGCGAAATGGTCGCGGCAGCCACGTTGTCGGCGAGCCGGGTACGGCTGCGCGTGCCGGGGATCGGGACCACGGCGAGGTCGTGCACACCGGCCTGGGCGTGCACCCAGGCCAGCGCCACCTGCGCCAGGGTGATGCCACGCGCCTCGGCGATGGCACGCAGCGGATCGAGCAGCTCGGCGTTGCGCGTCGCGTTCTCGCCGGTGAAGCGCGGCATCGAGGAACGGAAATCGCTCGTGTCCGCGGTACCGGTGAACGATCCGGTCAGGAAACCGCGACCGAGCGGCGAGTACGGCACGAAGGTCACGCCCAGCTCCGCCGCCGCGGGCACCACGGTGCGTTCGACGTCACGGGAGAACAGTGACCATTCCGACTGCACGGCCGCGATCGGATGCACCGCGTGCGCCGCCCGCAATTCGGCGCCCGTCACCTCGGACAGCCCGAGAGCGCGCACCTTGCCCTCCCGCACCAATTCCGCCATCGCGCCGACCGTGTCCTCGATCGGCACGGCCGGGTCCTTGCGGTGCATGTAGTACAGATCGATGGTGTCGATCCGCAGCCTGCGCAGGCTGCCGTCCACCGCGGCGCGAATGTAGGCGGGGGAGTTGTCGAAGCCACGGTAGGCCGGGTCGTCGGCCTTGCGGACGATGCCGAACTTCGTGGCGATCACCAGCCGGTCGCGTTCGGCGCCGACGAAATCGCTGAGGAATTCCTCGTTGTGCCCGGAGCCGTAGACATCGGCGGTGTCGAACAGGGTGACACCCAGTTCCAGTGCCCGATCCAGGGTCGCCCTGGATTCGGTGAGATCGCTGGGCCCGTAGAACTCGCTCATGCCCATGCAGCCCAGACCCTGCGTCCCCACCTCGATGCCGCTGGCGCCCAGGGTGGTGGTGGGCAGCGTGTCCGTGCTCGTCATAGCTTGATCCCTTCGCTGTCGTGCGCGATGACCTCGGCCGGCGGGGCTGCCTCGACTTTGTCCTCGTAGAGGGCGATCTTGTAGTCCAGCACGGCCAGGGTCTGACGAAGTTCATCGATCTTGGCGAGTACCTCGGCGCGGGTGTCCCGGAACATCGTCAGCCGCTGCGGGAGCGTGGCGTCTCCCGCCCGCACCAGCTCGGCGTAGCGAACCATGTCCGCCACCGACATGCCGGTCGTGCGCAGCCGCCCGATCAGCGCCAGCCATTCCAGATCCCGGTCGCTGAACCGGCGCTTGCCGGAATGGTCCCGGCCGATGTAGTCCATCAGCCCGATCCGTTCGTACCAGCGCAACGTATCCCGGCTCAGCCCCGATCGCTCGGACACCTCGCCGATCGAATACCGCGGCAGCTCCCGGTCCTCGCCCGCGCTCATCGCGGAGGCCGTCTCGCTCACGACCGGTCCTCCGTCGTGTGTCCTCGGTTCCCTCGCCGACGCTCGCTCACTGCACTCGCCCTTCTCGTTGAACACTGACGACGCTAATCACCTGGAGTGCGCTCCAAGCAAGACCCATTCTCCGGGTTGTTCTCCCGACGATCAGCTGCTGTAGTCGGGCAACTGCTGGACGGCCCATTTGTTGCCGTCCGGGTCGGCGAAGAAGGTGAACAGCCCCCAGCCGAGGTCCTCGACCGGTGTGGCCTCCACACCGGCGGCGACCAGCTGGCGGTAGGCGTCTTCGGCGCTGGCGACCACCATCTGCATGCCCCGAACGCTGCCCGGCTCCGCGTCGGTGATGCCTTCGCCGAGGCAGATCGAACAGCCGGACCCGGGCGGTGTCAGCTGAACGAAGCGCAGATTCTCGTTCACCCGGTGGTCGTGGTCGGCGTTGAAGCCGATCTTGGTGTAGAAGTCCTTCGCGCGGTCGACGTCGGTCACCGGAATGGCGACGAGCTCGATTTTCCAATCCATCGGGCGAGCATTCCATCGTGCACCGACAAAGTCCCGGATTCCGGCCTACCCTGGGCACATGCCTGGAAAGGACATCGACCGGATCAGGGCTCGTTCGGCCTGGGCGACGGTCAAGGAAAGCCCGGTGATCACCGCGATCGCGGTCGCGCCGTTCGCGCTCGCGCTCGGCGTGGTGTGGTGGTTGTTCGGGGGACTCGCCGCGTTCGCGCTGCTGCTCGTGCTCGGTGGGGTCGTCGTGATCGGCGGCAGATTACTGCGCTGACCGCATGGTCAGCGCGGGATGTGGAACCGCACCAGCTCGCCGGTACCCGGATCGATGTCGGCCCAGTCGCGGTCGAAGCGCAGCACCGCGAGCGCTGAAGTCGGGAACTTCCGGCTGAGTTCGACCGCAGGGGCGCTGTCGCGATTGCTCGCCAGTTCCCAAGCCGTCCACGGCATGCCCGGCGCGTGCCCGACCACCAGCAGGGTCGCCACGTCGTCGTCGCTGAGGCGGATCAGCTCGATGAGCGTTTCCGGCGCGGCCTCGTAGATCCCCGCTTCGAAGACCACCGGCGCGGTGATGCCGGTCGAGGACAGGGTCTGCCTGGTGCGGGTGGCGGTGGAGCAGCGAACGGCGTCGATCGGCGGCTGGGTCGCGCGCAACCACTCGCCGGCGAGTCCGGCCTCGCGCCTGCCGCGCGGCGCGAGCGGTCGCTCGTGATCGTCGACGCCCTCCGGATAGGCCGACTTTCCGTGCCGCATGAGGATCAGAGTCCGCGCCATGGGGATACGGTAAGCCCTCCGGGGGAGAGGTCCCGACCACACTCGAGGCAAACTGAAAGCGGCATCACATCACGGGCTGCCGCGGGCGATCCTCGCGGCGCACGTGACGGACACCGCTCACCTGTCCACCACAACCCCTGGGTGGCCACAGCCCACGTACTTCTTCGAGGATCAGCACAATATGGCCTACGTAATCACGCAGCGTTGTTGCAACGACGCCAGCTGCGTCTCCGAGTGCCCGGTCGACTGCATCCGTCCCACTCCGGACCAGCCGGAGTTCGCGACGACCGAGATGCTCTACATCGACCCAGACACCTGTATCGACTGCGGCGCCTGTGTCGACGCGTGCCCGGTGGAGGCCATCTTCTCCGAGGACGATCTGACCGCGTCGCTGGCGCGATTCCGCGACATCAATGCCGCCTATTTCCAACGGCATCCGCTGGAGTCGAACTTCGATCCGATCGTCACGCCCGCGCGTCCGCCGAAGGAACTGGGCACCCTGCGCGTCGCGATCGTCGGCGCCGGGCCCGCGGCCTGCTACGCGGCCGACGAACTGCTGCGCAGGGCCGACGTGGAAGTCGAGATGTTCGACCGGCTGCCGACGCCGTGGGGCCTGGTGCGGGCGGGCGTCGCGCCCGACCACCCCGGCACCAAGACGGTCTCAGGCATGTTCGAGTCCGCGTTCCGCCGCGAGACGCTGCAGTACTACCTGAATGTCGAAGTCGGCACGCACATCTCGCACGAGGAATTGCTGCGCCACCATCACGCCGTGATCTACGCGGTCGGCGCCTCGAGCGATCGCAGGATGGGCGTCCCCGGCGAGGACCTGCCCGGCAGCCACTCCGCCACCGAGTTCGTCGCCTGGTACAACGGCCACCCCGACTACGCCGACCGGACCTTCGATCTGTCCGGCGAGCGCGCGGTGATCGTCGGCAACGGCAACGTCGCCTTGGACGTGGCGCGGGTGCTGACCGTCGACCCGGACGAGCTCGCCAAGACCGACATCGCCGACCACGCGCTGGACGCCCTGCGGCAGAGCAACATTCGCGAGGTGGTCGTGCTGGGCAGGCGCGGCCCGCTGCAGGCGGCCTACACCTCGCCGGAGTTCCTGGCGCTCGCGCATCTGAAGGGCGTCGACGTCATCGTGGACGAGAACGATCTGCGACTCGACCACGCCAGCCAGGCGCTCGTGGACGACCCGCAGGTGGAGCCGTCGCTGGCATTGAAGTACACCCTGGCCAAGGAGTACGCGGGCGGTCGCAGGGCCGAGGGCAACAAGCGGATCGTGTTCCGCTATCTGACCTCGCCCTCCGCGCTCACCGGCACCGATCGGGTGGAGTCCATCGAGATCGTGCACAACGAGCTGTTCGAAGAAGACGGTCAGCTCGTGGCGCGGCCGACCGACCGCACCGAGAGCATCGAGACCTCGCTGGTGCTGCGCTCCATCGGCTACCGCGGCGAGCGGATCGGCGAGCTGCCGTTCGACGAGCGGCGCGGCGTCGTGCCGAACGAGCACGGCCGGGTCGTCGGCGCGGACGGGACGCTGCTGAGCGGCGTGTACGTCAGCGGGTGGATCAAGCGGGGACCGCGCGGCGTCATCGGTTCCAACCGGACCGACGCCGAGGAGACGGTGGAGCTGCTGCTCGCCGACTTCACCGCAGGCAAACTGGCCGCGCCGCAGGCGGACCGCGCCGCGTTGAAGGCGCTGCTCGCCGAGCGTCAGGCCGAATTGGTGGACCGGGCGGGCTGGCGAGCGATCGACCAGGCGGAAAAGACCGCGGGCAAGTCCGCAGGCCGTCCCCGGGTCAAGTTCACCACCCGCGAAGACCTGCTCAAAGCCGCCCGCGGCTGACGATCCAGGACGCCGGTCGGACCACCGCACCCGACCGGCTCCACTCATAGAACGGTGCCGACGTGCCCCGAGTATCGGCCGTAAAGAATGAGTACGCGCCGATCGCGCCTCCGCGGGCGACCGGGGCTTTCGGGCCGTAGCGCTCATTCGGCGGGGCCACCGCCACGGCGAAACGTCTCGGCGAGAACCGGCCGACTGATCTCGCAAGTACATGGGTAACTCACCGGGTACGCCCGAATACCGAGCGCCACCCAACGCAGGACCTGAACGCGACTCCAGTGGCTCGCGACTGGTACGGCCTAAAAACTCGGAGAGGCGGGGGAGCCGGGGGAGCCCGGCAATGGCATGATGCGGACCACGGTCGTAGTGGTCCCACCGACCACGAACCACAGCCGCAGCACCGGCTGGCCGGTCCGGTCACCGGGTTCGTACCGGCTGCGCACGCTCACGTGCTGACGCGCCAGCACCGGCGCCACGTATTCGATCACCGCGCGATGCGGGCCTGCGAGCAGCTTGGGATATTCCACCAGGAACTGTTCCACCGCTTGCCAGTAACAGGCATTGTTGACGTGGTTGTACTGGTCGATATCGGTGGCGCGCACCGGGAACGGCAAGTCGGTGTCCGACTCCGGCGGTGTGGCGTCGGTCAGGTAGGGCCGCCACCGCAGGCGGTGTTCGGTGGACGTGCGGGCGAGGTAGGCGAGGCCCTCGTCGCTGATCCTGGCGGGCATGCCGGTGGACTCGCTGATATTGATCCAGAAGCCCTCGGTCTCGATCAACCCGCCGTTGCCGCTGGTGATTCGCACGCGCATGTTGGTCCACCGGGTGGACATCGCCGAGCACCACCGCAGCAGGCGCACCTCGTCCGGCCACACGATCGGCCGGATCACGTCGATGACGGTGCGCCGGACGATCCAGTTGGGGTCGGTGCGGTGGAAGAAGGTGCTATGCAGATTTTCCCAGGCGATATCTTGCAGGTAGCGGGCGACGGCGTCGAACCGCAACCGGTCGTAGGGATCCACATCGCCAGCCCGGATGGGCCACGCCGAAGCAAAGCCCATGCCCTCCTGGGGAAGCGGGGCGAGTGGCTGATCGAGTGACACTTGTGCTCCTCGCGCTGCACGGTGTGCCGCGTTTTCTTCGTGCGGTGCTGTTGTGACGACTTTACGGGGCGTACGTCACACCCTCGCGTCGAGCCGTCCCTACCTCCTTAATAGTCCGTCAGCCGGGACGTGGGCCAGCAAAAACGGGGGTCTTGCGTGCCGACGACACCCGGTTGCCGCGCTCGATGGGCGTGGAGCACGGCCGTGCGCCGGTCAGTAACCCTGGTACGCGCCGCCCGAGTTCACGGCCGCGACGCCGGGGACATTGCCGAGCGAGCCGTAGCGGTCGATGGAGTACCGCACGCCGGCGATGATGTTGTCGACCGGGTTCCAGATGTCGTCGTGGCCGGGCGCCTTGTAGGCGTTGAACGTGCTGTCGATGGTCTGCATCAGACCCTTGGACGGATGTCCGGCCACCCAGTTGCTGTCCCAGCGGTTCTCCGCGTACGGATTGCCCGCGGACTCGTGCTCGATGATCAGCGCGATGGCCCGCTCGTCGAGGTCGGCGGGGTTGTAACCCATCGCGATGAGCTTCTGCTTCGCTTGGGCGATCCACTGCGCGACGTCCCCGGTCGGCATGGGGCCGGACGGCGCCGACGAACTCGGGCCGCCGTGGTACGGCGTGCCGGACGAGGTGCCATGCGGCGAACCGGAGTTGTGCCCGGAGGTGAGCTGGCTCGAGTGGTGCGACGAAGGCGCGGCCACCGGAGTGCCCGACGTGGCGGCCGGTGCGGTGGCGGCGGGCGCGGTGGGAGCCGCGGGCACGTTGGCGGCGGGCTCACCGAGCCCGGCGAAAGCGGCCTCCAACTTCCCGACCGCGCCCTCGACCTGGGTCTTCGCCTGGTTCGCGACGTCATCGGCGGTCTTGAGCGCGTTGGTCAGCTCCCACGTCCGCGAGGCCGCCTGCAGCGCTTCCTGGAAGACGAGCCCCTCGACGTCGGCCTTGTCCGCGTGCGAGCGCAGGTAGTCGATGCGCGTCTTGGCGTCCACGGTGCCGTTGGGCGCGACATCGAACGGCGGCGTCTGGTTCGACGCGTCGTCGCGCAGGCTCAGCACCTTGGCTTTCGCCTCGGTGAGATTCTGCACCTGGGTGGTGAAGGCAGTCTTCAGCTCGAGCAGCGCGGCGCTCACGGCGGAGGCGCGGGTCTTCTCGGTCTGCATCCTGGCGTTCGCGGCGTCGCCCGCGGCGCCGGACCACTGCTTGGCGTCGGCGAGCGCTTTCGTGTCGTCCGCGCCCTTGCCGACCGCGGTGTCCAGGCCCTGCGACATCCGTTCGGCGAGCGCGCCCGCCGCCGTGAGCTGCTCCGGCTGCCAGTTCTCGACGTCTGGGATGGTGAGGCTCATGGCACCTGGAGTCCTATGGTGCGGAGTTTCGCCGCGAAATCGTCCTCGGCCAGCTCGTACTTGCCCGCGGCGTTGTGCAGGTTGTCGGCGATCGCGGTGAGCCGCGAGCCGATCCGTTCCAGGCAGCGGTGCGCGGCGTCGTTCGCGCGCTGGGCCACCGGGCCGAAGTCGGTGCCGGGCAGCGCCCCGGCCACGGCGCCGAAACCCTCGCCGCCGAGGCCTGCGACCGAGGTGGCCTCCGTGTGCAGCGTCTGCGCGAACGAGCGCAGCGCCGCCGGATCGACTTGCATCGTCGTCGCAGGTTGTGACTGGTTTTGCTCGACCATGAATCCCCCTTCCCTCCCGACCGCGAGGTCGCGGCCAGCATAGCAAAATCGGGCGTCCGGACGGGCGTCGTCGGAGCGGGCCGGTTATGTTGTCGGTGTGGCGCCGGTGCGGAGCAGGCCGGTGCGAGGACAGAGAGGTCGGCACATGCGCGCAGCCCAGGTCAGCAAGCTGGAAGGACCGGAAGCGGTCCGGATCGTGGACATCCCGGAGCCCGTGGCTTTCCCGGGAGGCGTTGTGATCGACGTGCACGCGGCCGGGGTCGCCTTTCCCGACGTGCTGATGACGCGCGGCCTGTACCAGATGAAGCCCGAATTGCCGTTCGTCGTCGGCGGCGAGGTCGCCGGCATCGTCCGCGAAGCTCCCGAGGACGCGCACGTGCGCAAGGGGGACCGGGTGATCGCGCTGACCATGCTCGGCAACGCGATGGCCGAGACGGCCGTCGCGCCGGCCCAGATGGTGTTCCGCCTGCCCGACAACGTCTCGCTGGAGGCGGGCGCAGGCATCCTGTTCAACGACCTCACCGTGCACTTCTGCCTGCGTACCAGGGGCAGGCTGGCGGAAGGCGAGACGGTGCTCGTGCACGGCGCCGCGGGCGGCATCGGCACCTCGACGCTGCGCATGGCCGCCGCGCTCGGGGCGGGCCGGGTGATCGCCGTGGTGAGCACCGAGGCGAAGGCCGAGGTAGCGCGCGCCAACGGAGCCACCGACGTGGTGCTGACCGACGGCTGGCTGGCGGCGGTGAAGGAACTGACCGGCGGCCGCGGCGTCGACATCGTGCTCGACCCGGTCGGCGGTGACCGCTTCACCGACAGCATCCGGTCGCTCGCCTCCGCGGGCCGGTTGCTGGTCGTCGGCTTCACCGCGGGCGAGATCCCGACCGTCAAGGTCAACCGGCTGCTGCTGAAGAACGTCGAGGTGACCGGCGCGGCGTGGGGCGAGTGGGTGATGTCGCATCCGGGCTACCTGCAGGAGCAGTGGGCCGAGGTGGAACCGCTGCTCGCCTCCGGCAAGATCGCGCCGCCGGAGCCGGTGCTGTACCCGCTGGACAAGGCGGCCGAGGCGGTCGCCTCGCTGGACAACCGGACGGCCACCGGCAAGGTCGTGGTCACGCTGCGCTGACGTAGATACCGGCCGTCGCGTCATGAAGCTGTCCACCCGGGTACTGAACCGGACCCTGCTGGCTCGCCAGCATCTGCTCGAGCGCTCCCCGCTGACGGTGCACGAGATGTGCGAGCATCTCGTCGGCTTGCAGGCGCAGGATTCGCTGCCGCCGTTCATCGCCTTGTTCAGCCGCGTCGCGGCCTTCGATCCGGCGACGGTGTCCGACGCGCTCGAGGACCGGTCGTTGGTCCGGATCACTTTGATGCGGGGCACGATTCACCTGGTCACGCCGCCCGACGCGGTGCGGATCGCGCCGCACGTGCAGCCGGAACTGGAGAAAGTGCCCTTCCGCAAGGGCTTCAACTACGGCGCCATGGTCGGGCTGGATCCGGAGGAGGTGCGCGGGCACGGCGAAGCGACGCTCGGTGACGAGCCGATGTCCGCGGCCGACCTGCGCGCCCGCGCCGCCGAGCTGTACCCCGGCCGCGATCCCGGCGCGGTGGTGCAGACCTGGCTGTACCAGCTGCCGGTGTTGCAGACTCCGCCGCGCGGCAAGTGGAAGGACAACAGCAGACCGATCTGGTCGCGGGTGGAGCCTTGGTTGGGCACGCCGCTCGATCCCGCATATCCGTTGGCGGAGTTGCTCTTCCGGTACCTGCGTGCTTTCGGTCCCGCGAGCACCATGGACATGCAGACCTGGTCGAAGCTCCTCGGCATGAAGCAGGCCGTGGCGGAACTGGGCGATCGGGTCCGCACCTACACCGACGAGCGCGGTCGCACACTCTACGACGTCGCCGACGGCGAACTCGCCGATCCGGACGTCCCCGCTCCGGTGCGGCTGCTCGGTTGGTACGACAACGCCGTGCTGTCGCACCGGGACCGGACCCGGATCGTGCCCGACGGCGCGGCGCCTCCGCTGCGCGCGTTCGCCGCTCAGGTGTCCCCGGTGCTGGTCGACGGCTTCCTCGCGGGTTTGTACAAGGTCTTCACGGACGCGAGCGCCGCCCGGCTCCGCATCAGTCCTACCCGGAAGTGGACGGCGGCGGAGCGCGCGGACGTCGAGGCTGAGGCGCACGCTCTGCTCGGCTTCTTGGAAGGGGACAAGCAGCGGAGCGTGGAAATCCTCGACGTGCACGCCGACCTGCGCCCTTGACCTGTTACGGTTCGCGGGCCGGTCGGTAGGCGGGCGCTTTGGTGGTCCCGGTCGGGGTCAGCGTGCGCAGCAGGGGCAGCGCCCGGCGTGCCACCACGGTCGAGAGCACGATGACGCTGTGTGACCGCACCACCGAGGACGTCCGGTCGATGCTCAGCAGCACGGCCTGCAACCCCGCGTGCGAGTCGGCCCCGATCCGGCACAGCACGTCGCCGGTGCCGGTCGTGGCGTAGGCCTCCAGCACGCCGGGTATGGCGTCCAGTTCGGAGGCCACCGTGTCCAGCGCACCCTGGGCTATCTCCAGCGTGACGAATGCCTGCACGTCGAACCCCGCCGCGGTGACGTCGATCTGCGGATCGTACGAGGCGATCACGCCGGACTCCTCCATGCGCGCGATCCTGGACTGCACGGTGGCTCTGGCCACTCTGGTCCGGCGGGACAGTTCGAGAATGCCCGCTTTCTGGTACTCGTGCATCGCGGTGAGGATGGCGAGATCGAGTTCGTCGAGCTTCGCCGATGTGCGCGCCATGACGGCCTCCGTTCCGGCGCCGAGCCGGGCTCGCTGCCCGGCTGGCCTGCTATTCAAATTGTCCAGCATCAGGCACCGTTTACTAGCCGAATTCGCCACCCTGTCTATCGAGATTCGTCGCTGTTGCCTATCCGGCGGACCCGGCGATTTCCTTGGACCATGACCATCGAGCACTTGCGGCAAGCCCGGCCCGGCGCGGGTCCCAGCGACGGCGAGCTGCGCAGGCTCGTGGGGCTGGTCGACCACGACAACAGCGGCGACCCGTTCCCGGTCATCGGATGGGACGCTCTGGTCTGGGTGGTCGGCAACGCCACCCAGACCGCGCACTTCCTGGAATCCGCCTTCGGCATGCGGTTGGAGGCGTACTCCGGTCCGGAGACCGGCAATCGCGACCACAAGGCCTTCGTCCTGCGCAGCGGCGCGGCGCGGTTCGTGATCACCGGAGCGGTCGACCCGGACAGTCCGCTGGTCGCCCACCACGATCGGCACGGCGACGGCGTGGTCGACATCGCGCTCGAAGTGCCCGACGTCGACCGCTGCGTGGCGTGGGCGCGCACCCATGGCGCCACCGTCCTCGTCGAACCGCACGACGAGACCGACGAATTCGGCACGGTTCGCTCGGCCGCGCTGGCCACCTATGGCGACACCAGGCACACGCTGGTCGACCGTTCCCGCTACTACGGGCCCTACCTGCCCGGTTATGTCGCGCGCCGCTCCAACTACCGGCGCCGCGACGGGGCGCCGACTCGGTTGTTCCAGGCGATCGACCACGTCGTCGGCAACGTGGAACTCGGCCGGATGGACGAGTGGGTCGAGTTCTATCGGCGCGTCATGGGTTTCACCAACATGGCCGAGTTCGTCGGCGACGACATCGCCACCGAGTACTCCGCGCTGATGAGCAAGGTGGTCGCCAACGGAAACCACCGGGTGAAGTTCCCGCTCAACGAGCCCGCCGTCGGCAAGAAACGCTCGCAGATCGATGAGTACCTGGAGTTCTACCGCGGCCCGGGAGTCCAGCACATCGCACTCGCCACCGGCGACATCCTCGCCTGCGTCGACGCCTTGCGCCAAGAGGGCGTCGAGTTCCTGGAGACGCCAGCGGCCTACTACGAGGATCCCGAACTGCGCGCCCGCATCGGCCGGGTCCGCGTCCCGGTCGAAGAACTCCAGCGCCGCGGCATCCTGGTCGACCGCGACGAGGACGGCTACTTGCTGCAGATCTTCACCAGACCACTCACCGACCGCCCCACGGTCTTCTTCGAACTCATCGAACGCCACGGCTCCCTCGGTTTCGGCAAGGGCAATTTCAAGGCCCTGTTCGAGGCGATCGAACGCGAACAGCAAGCACGCGGCAATCTGTAGGCGGCGCGCGGCGCGGCGTGGGCTCTCCCGGCCGGCGCTCGCCGCGCTGCCCGGCCGTGTTCGTCGGACCGTCCGCCCGGCGGGTAATCGGTAGAGTTCATCCCATGCGGATCAAGTCGGCGGTCGTGACCGCGACAGCCTTGGTACTCGCACTGGCGGGTTGCGGTTCGGGCGGAGACTCCGAGGACTCCGGTCCGTCGCGTCCGGCGCCCAAAGTGGTTGCGCTGGGTCCGTTCGTCGGGGAGTGCGGGCACGTGACCGATGACGAGGTGCGCACTCTCGGCGGTCTCGGCCGGATCTCGGGGGTGTTCCGCAACGCGGTCGGCTGCAACTGGCAATCTGCTGGAATCGGTTCTCCCAGTATCACGTTCGCTTCGTATCGGGGTAGTCCGATCGAGCGGGAGCGGGCCTGGGTGACCGTGAACGGCCGGGCGCCGGACCCGATAAAGATCGGCGGGCGCGACGGATTCGCCGCCTTGGATCCGAATGGAACGATCTGCGATCTGGCGGTGCAGCTCGGTGACGACTTCTTCGAGTGGTCGACGAACATCGGACAGTTCGGCGCCGTCTCCGGCAATCCGTGCGACCGCAGCCGCGCTCTCGCCGAGCTGACTCTGCAGCGGATGCAGTGAGGGGCAGGGGATGAACGTGCGACGAGTTCGGCGCGGGCGCGGCGCGGTGGCCGCCGCGGCGGTGACGGTGGCGTTGATCGTGGGCGGGTGCGGCCAAGTGGTGCCCGGTTCGCCGCAGCCCGTCGGCGGAAGCCAGCCCGTAAACACCAGGCTGGACAAGTTGCTGCGCGAATGCCAGATCCTGTCCGAGGACCAGATCGGCAAGGCCATCGGCGAGAGCGTCACGGTCAGCGAGTCGTTCTTCGGCGCGGTGTGCATGTGGGATCTCGTCGGCGCGCCCGGCGGCAACGGGATGGCGACACTCAACTGGTACGAGAACGGGACGCTCAGCAACGAGAAGCAGACGAACAACAAACTCGGTTACGAGACCACCAATATCACCATCCAGAGTTCATTGGCGTTGCAGATCCGCAGGCCGAAGGACCCGGATTCCTGCGGTGTGACGGCGAGCGCACCGGACAACGGCGTGATCGGCTGGTGGATCAACTACCGCCCCGGCTCGGCGCACCCCGATCCGTGCGACGCGGCGAAGAAGCTGATGGAATTGACCCTGAACCTGGCCAGGTAGACGATCGTCGAGCCGACCCGCTTTGACCGTGTGTCCCGGCCACGGGTATCGTGGACCGCTGTGCCCGGAAGCATGCGGGCAAGTTCGTGCGTGACCGTAGGCCAGCGAGAGCGGCCGACGACTCCAGCGTGCCCGGATTCAGGGCTCCGCGCCGCGCGCGACACGCCCGACCTCGGGACGCGAGAAACGTGGCCGGACGTGCGAGTGAAAGCTCGATGACAGCGATGTGAACGACGGGCCCGGCAGTGGAAGCTTGCCTCCACGAAGGGCCCCGGGAGCGCCGCGAACAAAACCAGACATAGAAGTCCACACACCGCGTCAACAAATAAGGAAAGCCGGTCTATGCCAACCATCAACCAGCTGGTCCGCAAGGGTCGCCGCGACAAGGTCGCCAAGACGAAGACCGCGGCCCTGAAGGGGAGCCCGCAGCGTCGTGGCGTGTGCACCCGCGTGTACACCACGACCCCGAAGAAGCCGAACTCCGCGCTGCGCAAGGTCGCGCGTGTTCGCCTGACCAGCTCGGTCGAGGTCACGGCCTACATCCCGGGCGAGGGGCACAACCTGCAGGAGCACTCCATGGTGCTCGTGCGCGGCGGTCGTGTGAAGGACCTCCCCGGTGTTCGTTACAAGATCATTCGCGGCTCCCTCGACACCCAGGGTGTGAAGAACCGCAAGCAGGCCCGCAGCCGCTACGGCGCCAAGAAGGAGAAGAGCTGATATGCCACGCAAGGGCCCCGCACCCAAGCGTCCGCTGATCAACGACCCGGTCTACGGTTCGCCGCTGGTCACTCAGCTGGTCAACAAGATCCTGCTGGACGGCAAGAAGTCCACCGCAGAGCGCATCGTCTACGGCGCGCTGGAGCAGGCGCGTGAGAAGACCGGCACCGACCCGGTCGTCACCCTCAAGCGCGCGCTGGACAACGTCAAGCCGTCGCTGGAGGTGAAGCCCCGCCGCGTCGGTGGCGCCACCTACCAGGTTCCGGTCGAGGTCCGTCCCGGCCGCGCCAACACCCTGGCCCTGCGCTGGCTGGTCAACTTCTCGCGTGCGCGCCGGGAGAAGACCATGGTCGAGCGCCTGGCCAACGAACTGCTCGACGCCAGCAACGGCCTCGGCGCCTCGGTCAAGCGCCGCGAGGACACCCACAAGATGGCCGAGTCCAACCGGGCCTTCGCGCACTACCGCTGGTGACGTCTGCCCGGCCCGTCGTCTGGGTCGGGAGGCACAGCCGGAGGCGGCACGAACCGGCCGCTTCCGGCGTTGACAGAGAGGCGACCACAGGGTCGTCCCCGATAATCCCAACTAGCTACGAGCGGGGAAGATTTCCGTGGCACAGGACGTGCTCACCGACCTGAACAAGGTCCGCAACATCGGCATCATGGCCCACATCGATGCGGGCAAGACGACCACAACCGAACGCATCCTCTTCTACACCGGCATCACCTACAAGATCGGTGAGGTCCACGACGGCGCTGCCACGATGGACTGGATGGAGCAGGAGCAGGAGCGTGGTATCACCATCACCTCCGCGGCTACCACGTGCTTCTGGAAAGACAACCAGATCAACATCATCGACACCCCCGGGCACGTCGACTTCACCGTGGAGGTGGAGCGGTCGCTGCGCGTGCTCGACGGCGCCGTCGCGGTGTTCGACGGCAAGGAGGGCGTCGAGCCGCAGTCCGAGCAGGTGTGGCGTCAGGCGGACAAGTACGACGTGCCGCGGATCTGCTTCGTCAACAAGATGGACAAGCTCGGTGCCGACTTCTACTTCACCGTGCAGACCATCAAGGACCGCCTCGGCGCGAAGCCGCTGGTCATCCAGCTGCCGATCGGCGCGGAGGACACCTTCGAGGGCATCGTCGACCTGGTCGAGAACAACGCCAAGGTCTGGCGTGGCGAGACCAAGCTCGGTGAGCAGTACGAGGTCGTCGAGATCCCGGACGACCTGAAGGAGCAGGCCGAGCAGTACCGCCAGGAACTGCTGGAGACCGTCGCCGAGTCGGACGAGGCGCTGCTGGAGAAGTTCTTCGGCGGCGAAGAGCTGACCGTCGAGGAGATCAAGGGCGCCATCCGCAAGCTGACGGTGACCTCCGAGCTCTACCCGGTGCTGTGCGGCTCCGCGTTCAAGAACAAGGGCGTACAGCCCATGCTCGACGCGGTCATCGACTACCTGCCCTCGCCGCTGGACGTGGAGGCCACCACCGGCCACGTGCCCGGCAAGGAAGAGGAACTGCTCACCCGCAAGCCGAGCGCCGACGAGCCGTTCGCGGCCCTGGCGTTCAAGATCGCGGTGCACCCGTTCTTCGGCAAGCTGACCTACGTCCGCGTGTACTCCGGCAAGGTCGACTCCGGCGCCCAGGTCATCAACTCGACCAAGGGCAAGAAGGAGCGTCTGGGCAAGCTGTTCCAGATGCACTCCAACAAGGAGAACCCGGTCGGCGCGGCCTCGGCCGGTCACATCTACGCGGTCATCGGCCTCAAGGACACCACCACCGGTGACACCCTGTGCGATCCGCAGAACCAGATCGTGCTCGAGTCCATGACCTTCCCGGACCCGGTCATCGAGGTCTCCATCGAGCCGAAGACCAAGTCCGACCAGGAGAAGCTGGGCACCGCGATCCAGCGCCTCTCCGAAGAGGACCCGACCTTCTCGGTCAAGCTGGACGCCGAGACCGGCCAGACCGTCATCGGCGGTATGGGCGAGCTGCACCTCGACATCCTGGTCGACCGCATGAAGCGGGAATTCAAGGTCGAGGCGAACGTCGGTAAGCCGCAGGTGGCCTACCGCGAGACGATCACCAGGCCGGTGGAGAAGCTCGAGTACACGCACAAGAAGCAGACCGGTGGTTCCGGCCAGTTCGCGAAGGTGATCATCGCGCTGGAGCCGTTCGTCGGCGAGGACGGCGCGCACTACGAGTTCGAGAACAAGGTCACCGGTGGCCGCGTGCCGAGGGAGTACATCCCTTCGGTGGATGCGGGCGCCCAGGACGCCATGCAGTACGGTGTGCTCGCCGGCTACCCGCTGGTGAACCTGAAGGTCACGCTGCTCGACGGCGCCTACCACGACGTCGACTCGTCGGAAATGGCGTTCAAGATCGCGGGCGCGCAAGCGCTCAAGGAAGCGGCCCGCAAGGCCGGTCCGGTGATCCTCGAGCCGATGATGGCGGTCGAGGTCACGACGCCCGAGGATTACATGGGCGACGTGATCGGCGACCTGAACTCCCGCCGTGGTCAGATCCAGGCCATGGAGGAACGCAGTGGTGCCCGTGTCGTCAAGGCGCTGGTTCCGCTCTCGGAGATGTTCGGTTACATCGGTGACCTGCGGTCGAAGACCCAGGGCCGGGCGAACTACTCCATGGTGTTCGACTCGTACGCGGAGGTTCCGGCCAACGTGTCGAAGGAGATCATCGCCAAGGCGACCGGCGAGTAATGACTCCCGGGCGTTTGTAAACCCTTTCCCCGTTGTCCGCGGGGATGACCCCGCACTGCTGCAATTGCACGCACCAACAAGTCCAGGAGGACAAAACAGTGGCGAAGGCGAAGTTCGAGCGGACGAAGCCGCACGTCAACATCGGCACCATCGGTCACGTCGACCACGGCAAGACCACGCTGACCGCAGCGATCACCAAGGTGCTGGCTGACAAGTACCCGGATCTGAACGAGAGCTTCGCGTTCGATCAGATCGACAAGGCGCCCGAGGAGAAGGCTCGTGGTATCACGATCAACATCTCCCACGTCGAGTACCAGACGGAGAAGCGCCACTACGCGCACGTCGACGCCCCGGGTCACGCCGACTACATCAAGAACATGATCACCGGTGCGGCGCAGATGGACGGTGCCATCCTCGTGGTCGCCGCCACCGACGGCCCGATGCCGCAGACCCGTGAGCACGTGCTGCTCGCTCGTCAGGTCGGCGTGCCCTACATCCTGGTCGCGCTGAACAAGGCCGACATGGTCGACGACGAGGAAATCCTCGAGCTCGTCGAGATGGAGGTCCGCGAGCTGCTGGCTTCGCAGGAGTTCGACGAGGACGCGCCGGTCGTGCGGGTCTCCGGTCTGAAGGCGCTCGAGGGCGACCCGAAGTGGGCGGAGTCGGTGCTGGAGCTGATGGCCGCGGTCGACGAGTCGATCCCGGACCCGGTTCGTGAGACCGACAAGCCGTTCCTGATGCCGATCGAGGACGTCTTCACCATCACCGGTCGTGGCACCGTGGTCACCGGTCGTGTCGAGCGTGGCGTGATCAACGTGAACGAGGAAGTCGAGATCGTCGGCATCCGCGAGAAGACCACCAAGACCACCGTCACCGGTGTCGAGATGTTCCGCAAGCTGCTGGACCAGGGCCAGGCGGGCGACAACGTCGGTCTGCTGGTTCGTGGTCTGAAGCGTGAGGACGTGGAGCGCGGCCAGGTTGTCGTGAAGCCGGGCACCACCACCCCGCACACCGAGTTCGAGGGCCAGGCGTACATCCTGTCGAAGGACGAGGGCGGCCGCCACACCCCGTTCTTCAACAACTACCGTCCGCAGTTCTACTTCCGTACGACTGACGTGACGGGCGTTGTGACCCTGCCCGAGGGCACCGAGATGGTCATGCCCGGTGACAACACCGAGATGTCCGTCAAGCTGATCCAGCCGGTCGCCATGGACGAGGGTCTGCGCTTCGCGATCCGCGAGGGTGGCCGCACCGTCGGCGCCGGTCGCGTCACGAAGATCATCAAGTGATTCGCTGAATCGCCGCTCACGGCGCCGCTCCTCCGGGAGCGGCGCCGTTCGCGTTTTCGGGGGTGATCAGCAGCTATAGGCGCGGCCGACGACTGGTTCTCGTTCCGCATCCTGTTCACGCAGACAGCCGAGGGGGACGACGCCGTCGCTGCTCAGCTGCACGCCCGTGCCCCGGGCGGGGTTCACGCAGGTGAGGCCCGTCGTCGCTAGGCGGCAGGCGTAGTCGCCGAAGGTGATGGTGCTGTCGTACGGCAACGTCCGGCCCTCACCGTTGACGAAAAGCCCTGGGTCGCCCCGGAATTGGCCCACCGTCAACCGGTCTCCGGAGTACGTCACGTATCCGCCGAACCACTGGCCGTAGCCCTCGCCGGGCGCTGGCATCGGTTCCTTCAGCTCTACCATGCAGTCGAATCCGTCGAAACCGAGCTCGGTGCCAGTGATACAGCTGATCTTGTGGGTCGGACTGACGAACGCGATGTCGGCCTTCAGATCTGTGGCCGGGCCACCCTCGGGCGCGGTGGAGTGATAGGGCGCGAGATCGGTCGGTGATCCCTGCCGTACCCAAGCAATTCGATCGTTCAACTGACTCGCCGCCGCCGGACTCGGTTGGGACGAAGCCGTACCCGCCATCGGCTGCGGCTTTCCCTCGGTGGAATGCGAACACGCACTTACCATCAGCGCCACGCTGACCAAGACCGCCAACCGCATACCGAGACAGTACTCATCGCCTGCCAGCTGAACATCATGGATGCTCGTCGACGTGCCGCGCCGGTCTGGGCGAGCGCCGGATCCCGGGCACGGACGCGGAAACCGATGCCGCGGGAAACCTGCCCCGCCAGGCGGATCCGAATCGCGAGCCACCTTGTAGCGAGATAGTGCTAGTGACTCAGCGCAATTTTCTGCGAAGAGTGACCCCCGGCCCGTCGGGTGTTGGTCCCTGAGCGATAAGGCGAAGACAGCTTCACCAGATCTCTTGTTGCGACATAAAACCTCGGAGAGTAGCCCTACGATTGTCCGGGATGAGTTGTCGGAGAGGGCAACTCGCGGGCCGGACCGCTGAACGCGACACGCGCCTCAGCGCGGGAGCGCCAGCGCTACAGCGAACTAAGGTGGCTGACGAATTACGCCGAGAGCCCCATCGCGAGCGGAACAAGCAGCGGCTGCCTCACAGTCCTGGCAGCAACCTCGTCCCATCCTTCGCTATGGGTCATTTGCGGGACTTGTCCAGCGTGAGCCGGTGCCCAGGTTGTCAGGTGTCGGCGGGCAGGATCCGGAAGGAGCGGAAACCGGGTGTCAGTGGTTCGATGGCGCGGAAATCGCGCTGGTCGAGGGTGAAGATGCAGTCGGTCTTGTATTTGTCGGCGAGCGCGACGCCGACCGCGTCGGCGAGGTCGAGTTGCAACCCTTCATATTTGGCTCGGACCGATTGCGCCGTGGCCAGGTCTACATGCTTCAATTCGGCAAGACGGTAGCGGCCGTCGATGGCTCGGCCCAAGAGCGCGTCGGTGATCTTCATCGCAGCGGTGAAGCCGAGGTCACGGCGTGTCAAGTGATCCAACTCGGTCAGCACCAGCGGCGATATGATCAGGGTTTCGCGTTCCATCACGCGCAGAGTCTGTTCGTGTTCGTCTTGGTCGGCGTCGAACGCGGCGAAGAGCGCCGAGGTGTCGGCGACGATGATCATCGACGGGCCGATCGCTGCTTGATCTGCTGGTAGAGATCTTCACGCATCTCGTCGGCACTGCGCGCGCGCCCGCTGTGGAAGACGGGGAGAGGCGCGTCGTTGCGTGGCCGGTCGGATGCCTCCAGCAGCATCGCAATACCGCGGCGAATGAGTTCCGCCTTGCTCACCCCCGTTGCCGCGGCCTCCGCATCGAGCCGGACCTCCAGCTCCTCGGGGAGATACACGGTTGTCTTGACCATGCCATATAGGGTACCACCCGCTATCGGGGCGCTTGAGACTTGATCAAGCTCGGTTCGCGATCGATCTTCCAGCCCGATCGCGGCAAGGAACGTCTCCATATCGCCTGCAGTTCAGCACGCCGGACGTCCCAGAATGAGTGTTGACGATCATCTCGAGTGGAAAGGCGGATGCTCTTCCAGCGGGCTGGTCGTTGGCTGCTGAGGTATCACTTTGAAGGTTTTTGGTCATATTCGCTGGTTATGCGGCTGCAACGTTTAACCGGATGTTCAAAGTTACGATCAGAGGGTGTGAATCTTCAGTCAGAGCCTCCCCTCCGGCGCAAGCCTCGCATTCCGGATTTCGTGTTGACCATGGATGAGATCAGGGCGGTGACGGCCTTTGCCGTGAGCTCGGCAGAGCAGGTACTGCCGCTGTTCGAGGCGTGTTACCGCGAGGACAGCAGACCCCGCGACGCACTCGCCGCCGCCGCTGCGTTCGTCCATGGAGACCGCCGTTCCCGCGCCCAGCGTGTGACGGCAACTGGCGCTCACCGGGCTGGAAGAGAGGCGGCGGCGCCCGTGGCGTTTCACGCCGCGATGGCCGCGGGCGATGCCGCCGCGTCGGCGTATCTGCATCCGCTGGCAGATGCCGTGCAGGTCAACCACATCCTGCGGGCGTCCGCGCACACCATCCGGGCGTTCGAGCTGAGCCCCAGCGAGGAATACGCGGGCGACCTGATCGAGCGCATTGTTGACGTTGCGACGCCACTGCTGATGGACGTCCTCCGCCGCTATCCGCGGGTACCCGCCGGAGCGAACCAGGTCAGCCAGCTCGTGCACGAACTCGACAATCGTCTGCGAGACCAGCCGCGCACCCCGCCGATGCGACTGCCGGAGGGGCGATGATCCTGCCCAAGATCCGTGATCCCCGGATGGTGACGATCCGTCGAGGGGGTTCCCTGACCGACACCGACCATCAGTTGCTCGCGCTGTGGGCGGCAGCGTGCGCCGAGCACGTTCTCGGCTATTTCGAGCGCGAACAGCCCGACGATCCGCGCCCACGAGACGCCATCGCCGCCGCCAGAGCGTGGGCGCGAGGCGACATGCCGATGATGCGGGCCCGCGCGGCAGGCGGACACGCGATGGGTGCCGCCCGCCCACTGACCGGCGCGGCCCGATTCGCCGCCTACGCCGCCGGGCAAGCCGCATGCGTCGGACATGTCGCCGAACACGACCTCGGCGCCGCCGCCTACGCGATCAAAGCCGTGCGAAGCGCGCACCCCGACAATCCCCAGGCGGGCCGGATCGAGCGGGACTGGCAGCGAGACCAGCTCACCGATCCGATCCGCGGTCTGGTCCTCGAAGACCAGGCCCGGCGCGACAGCATCTGCTGGTCGGTCTTCTCCGACTGAGTCGCACGGCACC
>NZ_BDBC01000064.1 GCF_001612785.1 Nocardia beijingensis NBRC 16342 | reverse complement strand
AGACGACCCGGACAGGTGAGCAGGTGGCCCAGTGAGCGGTATCAGGGTTTTGGTAGCGGGGGCGAGCATCGCGGGGCCCGCGCTGGCGCACTGGCTGCACCGGCGCGGAGCCGAGGTGACCGTGGTGGAGCGGGCTCCGGAGTTGCGTCCGGGTGGGCAGGCGGTGGACGCGCGCGGCGTGACCAGGGAGGTCATCCGGCGGATGGGGCTGGACGCGGCGGTGCGCGCGGCGCGCACCGAGACTGCCGGTGCGCACATCGTGGACGCGGACGGGAATGTGCTGGAGACCTATCGCGTGGACGACGACGGCGGCGACGGATTCATCTCGGAGATCGAGATCCTGCGCGGGGACCTGTCCCGGGTGCTCTACGACGACACCCGTGCCGATGTCGAGTACGTCTTCGGCGACCGGATCGCCGGGCTCACCCAGGACGCGGACGGAGTCGACGTGGCCTTCGAGGGCGGTGATCGGCGGCGCTTCGACCTGGTGGTCGGGGCGGACGGGCTGCACTCTTCGTTGCGAGCGATGGTCTTCGGGCCGCGCGAGCGGTTCGTCCGCCACCTCGGGCACGTGCTGGCCTTCTACAGTGTGCCCAACGAGTTCGGACTCGACCGCTGGCTGATCGACTACCAGGAGGCCGGGCGATCCGCCGGACTGCGGCCCATCCAGGACTCCACCCGGGCGATGGCCATGTTCTCCTTCCCCGCGGGGGGCTTCGACGTGGACTACCGTGACGTCGCGGCCCAGAAGCGCCTGCTGCGCGAGCGGATGGCAGGCATGGGCTGGTTGACCTCGCGCATTCTCGCGCACCTCGACGACACCCCGGACTTCTACCTCGACCAGGTCGCCCAAGTGGTGATGGACCGCTGGTCGCACGGACGGGTGGGGCTGCTGGGGGACGCGGCGTTCAGCTCGTCACCGATGTCCGGGCAGGGCACCGGGCTGGCCTTGGTCGGCGCCTACCTGCTGGCTGGCGAATTGGCCGCCGCAGGATGGGATCCCGAGGCCGGGTTCGCAGGCTACGAGAGGCGGATGCGCTCGTTCGTCGAGGCCAACCAGGAGATCGCCCAGTTGAACGCCCGCAGCCGCGACGTCCCCGGGCCCGATGCCGAGCCGAGCCCCGATTTCGCGAGCGAATGGTTCACCGAGCTGATCGAGCGCGCGATCAACGGCGTCGAGCTGCCGGACTATGCGGGTGTACCGGACTCCAAAGCCCCGGCCGGAGCAGCGATCACCACGCCGGCCAAGCCGTAGCCGGCCCCCTCGGTAGGCCAACGCCGGACTACATAGCCCGCGGATTTGCCCTGGTCGGCATAGCCATCGAAAGGGCCGCGCGACTTTCGTCAGACGGTACGGAACACGCCACCCCCACCCTCTGTGTATCCCAGTCCGCCCCGGCCGTCTGGCCGGGGCAGACCTGTGCCGGTTCCGCACGCGCTCAGGCGGTCGCGACCGGAGCCTCCGCACCTGTCGCGACGATCCGGCGACGTCGGCTCGGCGCCAGCAGGGTCGGGTGCCGCACGGACCAAGCCGCTCCCGCGCAGATCAGCTCCTTTATGCGCGCGGCCTTGCGACCCACGTCGACCTTGGAGGTCGGCTGATCCTCCTTGGTCACCTTCTGCACGATGGCATCGCGGCGGCCGAGGCTGATGCACTGGCTGTTGTAGCCGATGGGGGCGTCGGGAACCGCACGTCCGGTCAGCCGAGCGGCAATGGCGTCGGCGCCGAGCCAGGCCATCGGGGAGGCGGTGGCGCAGCCCATGCGCAACGTCTTGCCGCCCACTCCCGCGGCGTGCGCGGCATCGCCGACGGCGTAGACATCCGGATGCGAGACCGAGCGCTGGGTAGCGTCGACGAGGATCCGTCCGGCCTCCGAGACGGTGAGCGTGCTGGCGGCCGCGATCGGGTGGACGGCGAAGCCCGCCGTCCAGACGGTCAGCTGCGCGGGGATCTCCGCTCCCGATCGGGTGGTCACGCCGTCTTCGGTGACCTTGACGACGTCGGCGTGCTCGTGGACGGTGACACCCAACCGTTCGAACGCACCGCGCAGGTGGCTCTGCGCCTTCTCGTCGAGCCAGTCGCCTACGCCACCGCGCGCTGCCATCGCGACCTTCAGATCCGGGCGCGCCTCGGCGATCTCGGTGGCGGCCTCGATACTGGTCAGGCCACCACCCACGACCAGCACGGTCTCGCCCGCTCGCAGTTGGCTCAGGCGTTCCCGCAGCCGCAGCGCGGCCTGCTTGCTCGCCACATGGTGAGCGTGCTCGACCACGCCGGGCACGCCGTAATCGGCGACGGTGCTGCCGAGGGCGTAGACGAGTGTGTCGTAGGCGAGGGTCTCGGCCCCTTGGTCGCCGACCAGTGCGACGGTCTTGCGGTCCACGTCGATCGAATCGACCCATGCGATGCGCACCTCGACGCCGGTGCCGGCGAACATCTTGCGCAGTGGACGAACCGGCAGGTCCTGCCCGGCTGCGAGTTGGTGCAGTCGCACCCGTTCGACGAAGTCGGGATCGGCGTTGACCAGGGTGATCTGGACGTCGTCGCGGTGCAGTCGCTTGGCCAGGCGGCCGGCGGTGGTGGCTCCGGCGTACCCGGCTCCGAGGACGACGATGCGGTGCTTCATGATGGTGCCTCCTGTCTCGGTGGGTTCGGAACTTGAACCGGACAGCCGCACGAATGCTGACAGGAGCAGAGTGTGATGTGGGTCACCACAAATCGGGCAGGGGCGCTCCCGGTGCGTAGGTGGCCCACTGGCGATTGGCGAACGCCAGCTTGTCGGGGTTGACGTGGGCGTGCATGGCGGCGATGCCGTCGGCGGTCACCTCCAGCACCACGACGCCGACGACGCGATCCTCGGCCACCAGGACCAGCGCGGGCCTGCCATTGACGATGGCGGCGTAGGGCGTGGGCTTGCCGCCGAGCTTGTCCCACTTGGCGCCCGTGGGTTTGATGGCCAGCCGCACGAACGTCGCGATGCGCTCGGCGCCGGCGAGCGGCCTGTTCAAGGTGGCGAAGAAGGCGCCGCCGTCACCGATGATCGTGGCGTCATCGGTGAGTAACCGCACCAGTTCGTCGGTTCGGCCGCTGACCGCCGCGGCCAGGAATTCCTCCACGATCCGGCGGGCGGCGGCCTCGTCCACCTCGATGCGCGCCCGCTCCACGGCCAAGTGCTGTTTGGCGCGACGATAGACCTGCTGGCAGTTGGATTCGGTGATGTCGAGCAGGTCGGCGATCTCGTGGTGCGCGTAGCCGAAGGCCTCGCGGAGTACATACACCACGCGTTCTTTGGCGGTGAGCCGTTCCATGAGCGTGAGCATCGCGATCGACACCGATTCGCGCTGTTCGACCGTGTCGGCCGGGCCGAGCATCGGGGCGCCGGCCAGCACTGGCTCCGGAAGCCATTGCCCTACATAGGTTTCCCGGCGCGCGCGGGCCGAGGTGAGCTGGTTGAGACAGAGATTGGTGAGCACCTTGGTCAGCCACGCCTCGGGCGCGTCGACATAGGCGCGGTCGGCGGCCTGCCAGCGCAGATAGGTCTCCTGCACCACGTCCTCGGCGTCGCTGGCCGAGCCCAGCAAGCGGTAGGCGATCGCTTCTAGGCGACCCCTGGAGCCTTCGAACAGATCGGCCTCGCGCGTGAGCAACATGCTGGTCATCGTCGGCTATACGCACCGTGTGTGTCCAGCGGTAACGGTTCCCCGACCTGGTTGTTCATGGGGCTCCGCGCACGTGGCGGCGAACCGTAGCTGGTCCATAACCTCTCGGGACGCTTCGGTAGACCACCGCCGGACTACGTTCGTTCATGCCGCTGATCGAGCGGTCGTGACGTTGTCGGTCCGGCGGTGCCGCCGTCCTGCCGTTGCCAGCCGTCCGGACGGTAAACCCACCGTTCGTCGCTTCCGTCGCGGGCGACATAGGTGGCGCCGAACGGAAGGTCTGTGACCTCACCGCTGTAATACGCCAGCCGGAGCATGTCGACGGCCAGCCAGTACGCATAGTGCGCGGCCGTCGATTCCCACTCCGCGCGCTCGAGTGACGTCATGAAATGCTCGTCGCGGCGCAGAGCGTCCCCGTGCGCGCAAGTCCAGTACAGCACCCTCTCCGGGCCGCTGTAGCCGCGCGGTAGCAGTTCACGCGCAGCGCCGCACGTGGAACACGGGCCCACCGCGCGGGGCGCGAAACGGTACATCATCCAATGCAAGTCGATAATGCTGTGCTCGGTGTCGCGGGTGGCGGTACTTCCGCCGGGGGTCAGACAATCCGGACACCGCAACTCTCTGAGGCCGTCCCCGGTATCCGGCCACCCGGCAGGCCACCGCGCGCCGCAACGCATGCACCGGAACTGGCCGCGCGGTGGAGCGGTCACCGAGAACTGGGTGATGAAACCCGGCTTGTCGCGCAACGGCCCCAGATAGCCCGGGTACGTGCCCAACTCTCCGCGCGGCCACACGCCGGCCAGCTCCTGCGGCCACAGCAACCCGATGACCTCGCTCACAGAGCGCCGGTCCCAGACTGTGCCGGGCCGTGCCGGAAGCCCGGCCGCATTGAGGTGGCCGGCGAGGTCATCGACATCCTCGGTGAAAGACGCGTTCCGCCGAGCGAGTTCCCAGACACCGGCCTCGCCGTATCCGGCGCGCATCGCCGCCGGCATATCGGCCCACTGCAACGCGACCCGCATACGGTTCTGGAGGCGGCGCTCGGATTCCGCGCGAACCTGCAGCGCCGCCCGCTCGTCCGCACTACCCGGCCACCGCTCGACAGAGCGGTCGCCGTACACCCGGCGTGGCATTACCTCCAGCGTGCCCGCACCAGGCGGAACCGACTCGTCTTCGTGGTAGCGACCGCGGTGACGCCCCGCACGTCTATCGAACTCGGCGAACGCCGCCTTCGCCTCGGCGATCGACTGCTTGCTCAGCTTCTGCGCGTCCTCCGGCGGCCGGAACTTCCTCCCACCAACGTCTTTCGACATTCGCCTCCCCTCCCGCAACAACCCACAGATCGTGCAACGGAACGGTACCGGCACGCATCCCTGGCTTCGGACTCAGCTCACCGGACAGCGATCGGGAACGCAAGACGGACTGATCGGAGCGGTAGGTCACGACAACGCGCGTACCACGCTGCACTACTACACCGACTTGATTGATGACGATCCGGACGACGTAGCTGCGCGCTCGGGCCGCGCGCACGCTTCCCGCGACTGCGTACCAGATCGGGTCCCGAGGTCAGCGACTCGGATCGGACTACGGCCTGAACTTGGTCGATGTTGTGCCCTCGGCAGGACACACAAAACATGGGCAACTGAGAAACGCCTGGTCATCGTGGGTACTTATCCCGTCTGAGGGATCGATGCCTGCGGATTGTTAGGCAATCCGCCCAACTTCGTGGTGCCCTGGGCGGGGCGTGTCGAACTTGAGAACGGCGACCGGCACCGAGATATCATCAACCCGTCACCCAGCGCGTTCGGGATAGAACGCGGTCAATCGAGGCGTTCACGGACAATGAGGCACGGGACGTCCGCCCATCCGCTAGTCGCGAACCCCCAATGTCCGCCCGGGGATCGCGCGCCAGGTGTTGGTCCGGGACCACGCCGATTCACCGGGGCGCAAACCTGTTGCTGCACCGGCGTCCTTCCATACCGCAGGGTTCAGGAACGCCTGCGTGGCACTCGATATCGGTCAACCAGACAGCGTCCAGGCGGCCCTGATCGAAGTGGCGGCGCAGACACGCCCATGCCGAATGTCGGGTCTACGGGGCGACAGGGTTGATGATCGTTCGTGAGGTCTGTGGTGTGCGGCCCGCTTCGGTATCGAGGTTGTCGACCGGGCCGTCTGAGACCAGGACTGGCGCGAACAATTTCCAATGCCTGCACATGCTGCTCGCCGAACACGCCACAACTGCGGAGCAAGCCGCCGCACTGTGCACGATCGGCGACACCGACCGAACGCTGATCAACCGACTCCTGCCTGCATCGGAGGCTCGACATGCTGCGCGCCGTGGAGAAGTGGCGCGAGGCGGCTGGTGACGCCGCCGTGATGCCCGACCGGTTAATCCATTCATTGGCGGCTCCGCAAGTTGGGCGCCGACCACCAGTGCCAGAGGAGCAGCCATCGTGCCTTCGACCTTCACCTACCCCGGCGTCTACGTCACCGAGCGGCCTTCGGGCGCACAGGCAGTCCCGGCAGCAGCCACCTCGATCGCCCTGTTCGTCGGGATGGCCGATATCGGCCCGTTCGACACCCCCGTCAGGATCCAGAACCTGTCGAGCTACGTCCGCACCTTCGGTGAGACCTCGGTCGGCGAGATGGCCGACCAGGTCAAGCAGTTCTTCATCAATGGGGGTGCCGACTGTTACGTGATGCGCATCGCCGACGGAGAACGGCAGTCCGAGATCCGGGTGCGCGACGAAACCGGGACGACGGATGTGCTGCGGATCCTCGCCCGCGACGCGGGCAAAGCGGGAAACCTGATCCGGGTGGAGGTGGACTACCAGACGGCAACGCCTGAGCTCACCTTCAACCTCACGGCGTACCGAAGTGTCCTGAATGCCGACGGCACGTTCGGTCGGACCGACATCGAAACACTCGCCGACGTATCGATGGACCCACTCCACCCGAGGTACGTCGAGACGATAGCCGCCACTTCGAGCACGCTGATCCGGGTCGAGAACCTCGCGGCGGCACCGGCGCCCGGGAACACCGGGGGAGTCTCCGTCGCGGGGCTGTTCCTCACAACCGCGACTGCACTGACGGATTTGCGTTCGGTGATCGACGCCACCCACAGGAGCCTCTCGGTCAGCATCGCCGGGCGGCCGCCCGTGACGGCGG
Source organism: Nocardia beijingensis NBRC 16342 (assembly GCF_001612785.1). GTDB lineage: Bacteria > Actinomycetota > Actinomycetes > Mycobacteriales > Mycobacteriaceae > Nocardia > Nocardia beijingensis. Next base: position 29,415 of record NZ_BDBC01000064.1, on the reverse strand, counting down.
TGGTCAACCTGACAGGGCTCGACGACACCAACCCTCACATCAGGATCGAGGAGGCGATCTACAACGCCTACCAGGGCCAGGATCCGCTGCCCGCTGGCTCGCTGACGGTGGTCATCACCAACGGACCGGGCGCGCTCGGCTCGGTCATGGAGATCCAGTCCACCGAGGGGGCGGTGATCGTCAGCCGGGCGGCGACCGATGACCTCACGTCGGTGCTGATGCTCGGCAGCACCAACGGCGGCGTGGAGTTCGACGCGTACTCACGGCTGCGGCCGGCGCCATCCGGCGTCTTCGCACAGCTGGGCACGACCAACGGCCGCCCCACGTCCGCGTGGCTCAACCGGCTCTTCGCGGTCGCCGCATTTCCGCGAGACCAGGTCACCACGCTGACCTCGCTCGCCGACCCGGGGTCGTCGTCCTCGCCGTACACCGGGCCCATCGCGATCGCGGGTGTTGCCGCGGACCCGGTCGCCCATGTGCCGATTGCGGCACCCTTCCCGGCGGCACTGGGCTCGATGGAGGCGGTCCGGGCCGGCCTCGACGCCATCGCGGACGGTATCGAGGCAGCGGTGAGCGCCACCACGCCTGGCCGCTGGACCGCCCAGCGCCAAGGTGTGCGGCTGGTGCTGCGCCCGGCGGTCAACCTCGCTCCTGCTACTTCCCTCGGCGTCGAGGTTACGACCGGGCCCGCCGACCTGGGCGCTGCCGGGAGCTACTTGGACAGGACGACGTCGGCCAACCTGGCGGCATACACCCTCGGCACAGCCGCACCGGGCGGGCAGCAGACGGGCGACGTCGCCGGCCTCGACGGCACCAAGCCGTTGCTGACCGACTACCAGGCGGCGTTCGCCGTGATCGAGAGCAACGTCGAGATCTTCAACATGATGGTCCTCCCGAGGGCCCCGCAGCAGACCGACGCCGACCGCCAGACGATCTGGGGCGCGGCCAGCAACTTCTGTGCCCAGCAACGCGCCATCCTGTTCGTCGACCCGGCCGACTGGCGGACGATCGGCCAGGCCGAAGCCGGAGCTGGCAACATCAAGCTCGGCGTGGACACCCGCAACTCGGTGATCTACTGGCCACGCGTGTTGGTGCCCGGCGCCACCTCCCCGCGGGGGGTGGCCGTCGACCCGTCGGGCACGATGGCAGGTCTCTACGCGCGAACCGACACGCGCTTCGGCACCTGGAAGGCGCCCGCTGGCATCGAGGCGACGCTGACGGGTGTACTTGGGGTCGAGGTCCCGATGAGCGACGCCGAGAACGGGCGGATCAACCCGAAGGCACTCAACGCGATCCGCGTGTTCCCGTCCGGCGTGACCTCCTGGGGAGCCAGGACCATGGTCGGCGCGGACGACACCGGCAACGTCGATGACAAGTACGTCAACGTCCGCCGGACTATGCTGTTCATCGAGAACAGCCTCTACAGGGGGCTGCGCTTCGCGGTTTTCCGCAGCAACGCCGAGCCCCTGTGGGCCAGCATTCGCCTCGCCGCAGGCGCGTTCATGAACGGCCTGATGCTCCAGGGCGCGTTCGCCAGCACCACCAAGAGCGAGGCGTACTACGTGCTCTGCGACAGCACCACGACCACGCCGAACGATATCAACCTCGGCATCGTCAACGTGCTAGTCGGGTTCGCCCCCAACAAGCCGGCCGAGTTTGTGCACTTGATCGTGACCCAGCTCGCCGGCCAAGTCGAGGCATGAGGACAGGAGGAGACAGACCATGGCCATGTTCTCGGTCAATTCGACCCGGATCGACCCCTACAGCAACTTCCGGTTCCTCGTCGTGTTCGGCAACGACGTGGTGGCCGGCGCGAGCAAGGTGAGCGGGCTCAAGCAGACGATCGAGCTCGTCGAGCACCGCGACGGCGGCGACCTCTCGACCAAACGCAAGTCGCCCGGGCTCACCTCGTTCGAGCCAATCACCATCGAGCGCGGCATCAGCCATGACCCGGCGTTCGAGGAGTGGGCGAACCTCGCCTACTCACCGGAGGGGCCGGGCCGGGTGTCGCTGAAGAACTTCCGCCGCGACATCATCATCGAGCTCTACAACCTGCAAGGCGTCAAGGTGCGCGCGTGGAACGCCTTCCGCTGCTGGGTCAGCGAGTTCACCGCGGTGCCGGAGCTCGACGCCAACGCCAACGCGATCGCCTTCGAGAGCATCGTCTTGCAGAACGAAGGCTTCGCCCGCGACCCTGCCGTGGTCGAGCCGGTCGAGAGGTGACGGAGGGCCGGATGCGTCGACTGCTGCTCTCGCTCCCGACGCTCGGTGAGCGACAGCTCCTGCTCTGCGAGCTGGATGGTCATGCCGAGCTTCTCGTCGCCCCCGACGACCCAGAGGTGGTGCGGCGCCTGCTCGGCCGCGTGCTGAGGGAGCCGTCCGGCGCCGAGGTGGACGTGGACGGGCTGTTGTGCGTGTGGCGGGACCGGGTGTTCGCGGCGCTGTTCGAACGGGAGCTCGGCGGGCGGGTCGCCTCCCAGGCGCGATGCTCGGCCTGCAACGAGGACTATGCGTTCGGCTTCGACCTGGCGGCGGTGGTACGGCAACAGGACTCCGCGGCGGCCGCCACCGGGTTGGTCGCCGACGATGACGGCCGTGTAGTCGTGGAGCACGGCACCCGGCTCCGGCCGCCGACGGTCGGCGACGTCGTCGCCCATCGAGATCGCGACAGCCTGGCCCGCGCGCTGGCGGATCCGACGCTGCCGCGCGAGCGGGTCGAGGAGATACTCGACGAGGTGGCGCCGCTGCTCAGCTTTGACCTCGAGACCCGGTGTGCGCACTGCGAGCAGCCCCAGGTCCTCCGGTTCGACGTCGTCCGCTACACGCTGGAGAGCCTGGCGGCCGAGCGGCCCCTGCTCATCCGCGAGATCCACCTGATCGCGTCGCGCTACGGCTGGGGGCACGACACAGTCATGGGCCTGACCCGGGCGGACCGGCGCGCCTATGCCGCACTGATCCTGAGTGAGCGGAACGCCACCGGCCTGCGGAGCGTCGGATGAGCGCCCATCTCCAGCGCCTGTACGACACCGCGGCGGCCGCCCCGGTGGCGGTCGACGCCCGTCCCGTACAGCGTTCGTCGTCGCCGCTGCTAGCAGTCGACCAGCGGCTGGCCATGAGCGCCTACGCCGCATCGTTCCTGATAGGCATGCCGGGAGAGGCCGAGGCGGTGTCGGAGGCCTGGCCCGACCTGCCGGCCGAGCTCCGCATGGCCCGCGAGCCGGATGCGCCGGCGCCACCCGTGGCCGCGCCGCCACCGCCCACCACGCCCGCCGACCGTGACCTGCCGCCAGTGGAATGGTTGCGACCCCCGCCGCAACCGCGACCCGCCGAGGCCACCGTCACCGACCGTCGCACCGGTCCCGAGCCCGTGCTCCCGCCGCCCGAGCCCCCCACCGCGAGGGCTGATGACGTGCCCACGACGCGACCGCTGCCGCCGGTCGAGATAACGCGCCCGGAGGGGATACCAGCCCCGATCGATCAGCCCCGGCCGGCCCCCGAGCCGGTGCCGACGCGCACCGTCTCGCTGCGGAGCGAGCTGACCGTGACCGTCGGGCCGGAGGCGCGCCGACGAGACGCGCCGCCCCCTCGTCCCCGCATGACGTCTGCTCGGGAACCGCTGGGCGCCGAGGTCCGCCGGACGGATGTACCCGAGCTGCTGCACCCGGTTCCTGCGCCGCCCGCGCCGCCGCTGCCGCTGCCTGTCCAGTACCGCGAGGCCGACCTCACCGAGCCGGTTCGCCGACTGGTCCGCGAGGCGATGGTGGACAGTCGCCCTCGGACCCCGGCGCAGGCGCAGGACCCGGCACCGACGGCGGCGGGCACGACCAGCCAGCCGACGACGGCGGAATCCGTCCAGCCGACGACGGCGGAATCCGTATCGCTTATCGGGCCACTCGACCGGCCGTCGCGCGCGACGACCCTCTATGGCCTCCGGCTGAGGTGACGCCGTGCCCTCACCGAACCTGAACGAGGTCACCGACGCTCTCGCCCGACTGATCGAGCAGACGGTCTCGGCCCTCCTCGGCGGGACCACCGTCACGGTCTCGAAGCTCCCTCCCGAGAAGGCGGAGGAGGCCGGCGACACACGCCTCAACATCTACCTGTACCACGTCGCGCAGGACATGGACGGTGGCAACGACCTGGCCCGCGGCGGCCCCAGCGGCCCGGTCCCGGTGGCAACCCGGCCACTGGCCGTCAAGCTGTTCTACGTTCTGACCGCGCACGCGCTGATCGACACCGTCGAGGATGTCTCGGGCCAGCAGACGCTGATGGGGTGGGGGATGAAAGCCCTCCACGACAACCCCGTGATCGACCACCAGCTCACCGTCGGCGCGGTGCAGATCTTCCCGACGATCGGCGACCTGCGGCTACAGATCGTGCTGCGGCCCGTCACCCCCGAGGAAGCCGTCAGCTTCTGGTCGACCGACCAGGTGCGCACGGCCCGGCTCTCGGCGTACTACGAGGTCAGCACCCTCTTGCTCCCACCCGAAGCGCCGAGCACGACGCCGGGCGTGACCGGTCAGGTGCTGTTGTCCGTGCTGCCCCGCGGCAGGCCGACGCTGCGGACGACCAGGTCGGTGGGGAGGTTCGTGCTTCCCGCGACCCTCGGCGGCGCCTCCCTCGCACCGGAACGATCACCGGGGGTCGTTGCCCTGAAGGCCGCCGTGGATGAGGACACCCGCCTGACCGCGCCGGGACAGTCGCTGGGCGACGGGCGGGATTCAGCCGTGGTGCTCCGCGGGGAGTCGACGTCCGGTCTGGGTCTGCCCGAGGACGCGGCCGTTCTCCTACCCGCTGACAACCCGGGCTGGGGGATCGTCGTGACCGACTCCGAGGTGACCCTGTCGGTGCGGCCCGTTGCCCAGGCCGCGACGCCCACCGGGCTGGTGGCCGTGGACATCCTCCCCGGCTTCCACACCATCGCGGTGCGCCGGGCGGTGATGACCCGCAGCGAGGGTGGGGTGACCGACACCGTCGACGTCGAGAGCAACCGGCAGCCGTTCGCGGTCGCGCCCTCCGTCGTATCGGCGACCGTCGATGCCACCGACCAGATCGTCGTGGCCGTCGACGCAGCGTACGACGCCCAGGCCGCCGGCGCCGTCGCGCAGCTGTCGCTGGGAGGAGACGTGTACCGCAGGGTCGCGACGTTCGCCGGGACACCGGCCGACGCCGGCTCCTTCCAGGTGCGCGACGACCACACCTACGTAGCGGTCCCACTCTTTGACCCAACTGTGCCCGGGCGCACCTACCCGGTCCGGGTCAGCGTAAACGGTGCAGACTCGCAGCCGTTCTGGTTGGAGGTGGCCTGAGATGGCGCCGGCCGAGCAGCGCAAGTCGGACGCAGTCTCGGCGGCCGAGCTCGTGGTCGAGCGGCTCCGCCTGCTGCTGGACGCGCATCTCGATCCTGACGGCGAACACGCTGAGCGACTGGCCCCGGTCGAGGCGAGGCTCGCCGGGCCGGAGGGCGCGTTCCGTCAGCGGCTCGGCGACTTGTTCGGCCTCACCGAAGGTGAGATCGACGCACTGGACCTCGCCGTCGCCGTCGCCGTCGAACCCGCCCTCGCCGCGGAGGTCGCCCAGGTGCAGGGCATGCCGTCGCGGCATTTGCCGGGCGAGATCGCGCTGCGACTCCTCCTCGGACACAGCCCGAGCCCGGTAGTCCGCAGTGGGTCGCCGCTGCTGTCCTGGGGGTTCGTCGAGGTCGTCCAGTTCGCACCCGACGAACCTGCGCTGTTCCGGGCCGACCCGGCCGTCGTGGACTGGTACTTCGGGACGCTCTCGGCCTCCGCGATCCCGGTACGCCGAGCGCCGGACGTCGAGCCGCTCCCGGAGTGGCGGGTGGCCGACCACGCGCGACGGATCGAGGGCATCCTCGCCGAGCAGAAGCCCGTCCGGCTCGTGCTCGTCGGCCGGCGCGGCACCGGCCGGGCCAGCCTGGCGGCCGCCATCGCCAAGCACCTCGGCAGACAGGCGATCTGCGTCGACCCGGAGTCGCTGACGCACGGCGCGGGCTACTCGACGTTCCTGCGGCTGCAGCGGCTCGCGCTGCTGGGCGATCTGGTGTTGGTCTGGCGCGGCGCACCCGCGTCGTGGCCGGCAGCCCTGCCGGTGGCGATGTTGCAGGCGGTCACGCTGGAGCCCGGCGAGTCGCTCGCTCCGGTGGACGGCATCGTGGACCTCGACATCCCGATGCCGCTGCTGGGGAAGGACACCCTCGGCGCGCTCTACCGCAGCTACCTGCCGGCGGTGGCCGACCAGCTGGACGTGGTCGTCGGTCAGCCAAGGGTCGGCGACCTCGCCGACGCCGCGGCACAGCAGATCACCACCCCCGAGGACCTGCGCCGCTTCCTGCGGCAGCGCAACAGCGCCCGCACCGCTCAGATCGGCAGGGTCGAGCGGGTGTCGTACACCTGGGACGACCTCGTGCTGGCGGATCAGACGAAGACGATGCTGCAAGCGTTCGAGGCTGAGGCCCGCAGCCGCGCCACCCTGCTCGCCGACGAGAAGCGCCGGCGCCTGTTCGGAGACACTGCCCAACTGAGCGCCCTGTTCTCAGGACCGCCCGGGCTCGGCAAGTCGATGTCGGCCAAGGTGATCGCGCATGAGCTCGGCCTGGACCTGCTCGTCGTCGACTCGGCCGCGATCACCAGCAAATTCATCGGAGAAACGGCCAAGAACCTGTCGCTGGCCTTCGAGGTTGCCCGGGACGCCCAGTGCGCGTTGATGTTCGAGGAGGCCGACAGCTTCTTCACCACCCGGGTGAAGGTGGAGACGGCCAACGATCGCCACAGCAATGCCGACATCGGCCACTTACTGCAGCTGATGGAAAACCACGACGGCCTGGTGATGCTCTCCAGCAACCGGCGCTCCAACATCGATGCGGCCTTCACCCGCCGGCTCCGCTTCATAGTCGAGTTCCGCCCGCCCACGCAGGCCGAGCGTGAGCAGCTGTGGGAACGCGCCCTGGCCGCCCTCGGCATGGCCGAGCCGATGCGGCAGGCGGTCGTGCCCGCGGTCGCCGCAGCCCACGAGCTCACACCCGCACAGATCAAAGGCGCGGCGCTGACGGCGGCCTACCGGGCTGGCGACACCGGCATCACCGGCGCGGAGGTCGAGCAGGCAGCCCGACTGGAGCTGCAGAAGGAGGGCCGGCTGATCAGCGCCGTCCCCGAGACTCCTGTCCCCGCACGGAAGGCGATCGCACATGGTTGACACCGGTCACCCGAGATCGCCGGCACTTATGCACGGAGCGCTGGTGCAGCTCGCCGAGGATCTCGGCGTCATCGTGCCGCTCGTCATCCCCTTCCAGTACAACCCGGCGAAGGTGACACGTGGCTTCGAGCCGTGGAACCCGTTCGCCACCGACCCTCAGAACCAGGCCTCTCAGACTCCGCTCGTGCAGCCGTTCGACCCCCACGAGACCTATGGGTTCGAACTCGATCTGGACGCCACCGACGACCTGGCGGCGGGCAACCCGCTGGCTGCGGCGACCGGCGTGGCTTCGCGGATCGCGGCCCTGCGCAAGCTGATCGAGCCCACCGAGGGCGTGGTCGGCGACCTGGTCGCCGCGGCGTCGGGCCTGCTCGGGGGAGCTGCCCGGCAGGCCGACCGGCCGGCCGTGCCGATCACCCTGTTCGTGCTCGGCCCCGGGACGATCGTGCCGGTCCGGATCACCTCATTATCTGTCGAGGTGACCGAATTCCTGCCGTCGCTGTACCCGCACATGGCCAAGGTGACCCTCGCCCTGCAGGTGCTCACCCCCGATGTCTTCAAGTGCAAGAAGGGCACCGCCATCACCGTCGCCGTGGCGGCGTACCGGTTCACGAAGCTCCAGGAGGACGCGCTCGCGCTGGTGGCCGCGGCGGGCGGGGCAGCCGCGACCGTGTCGATGCTGCCGATCTAACCGGGTCCAGAGGGAAAGGAGACAAGGACGTGTCCGTGTTCGATGAGAAGAGCCGCTACCTGAAGTACTCGAATGTGCTCGAAGCCGTGGACGAGCGCGGCCGGACGGTGAACTGGGTAACGCCCGCACGGATACCCGCGCAGCGTCTGCTCGGCGAGCACCTCCGACGCGAGGGGCAGCGGCTCGACCGAATCGCGGGGCACTACCTCGACGACCCGACGGGCTTCTGGCGGATCGCCGCGATCAACGACGCGATGACCGCAGACGCTATCGCCGACCTGTCGCGCGTACGCATCCCCGTCCGGGAGGGCTGATGGGCTTCGGCGCGATCCTCACCACCGGTGACGATCTCTCCCCGCTCGCAGAGGATGTCATGCGCTGGATCGTCGAGGTCCGCGTCGAACAGGAGCTCAGCAAGCCCACGATCTACGCTGTTCGGTTCGAGGACGACCTGTGCGAGGGGAACCCCGTCGTAGCCGGTCGTCCCGAACTCCAGGCAAACCAGGTGCTCGGCATCTTTGTGTCGTCCGACGACGGCTACGAATGTCTGGTCCACGGCCCGATCACGCGGTTGCGCACCTCGTCGATGGTCGGCGGCACCGGTTCCTGGGTAGAGGTCCACGGGCAGGACCGCCGCGTGGAGATGGACCGGATCGGCGTCCAGGCGACGTGGACCGGCAAGGCGTCCGAGGCCGCCCAGCGCGTCATCGAGGCATATGGGTACGAGGCCGACTGCGAAGAGACCCGCAAGGAGTACTCCGACGGCCAGAATGCCCTCAACCAGCGCGGCACCGACCTCGCCTTTCTCGAGGACATCGCCCGCAAGAACAACCTCGAGCTGTGGCTCAGCTACGAGACCTCCGGCCGGCCCGATGCCTTCTCGGTCAGCACCACCGTCAACGTGCGCAGTTCGCCGACCCGGACCTCGGCGCCCGGTCTGTCGCTGCCGCTCGCGCCCCCTGTGCTGCGGGCGCCGGGCGGTAAGGTACTGCGCGTCCAACCGCCGCCGGACGCCTGCGCGTCGGTCACCCGGTTCGACACCCACGTGGACTTCGAGCGGCCCGGCGCAGCCCGCGGGTTCGCCCAGACCGTCGACAACGGCGAGACCTCGGAGCAGACCACCAGTCCGACCGACCCGACATTAGGGGAGGAGCGCGCCGACATCGTCGCGGTCGACGGCGTTGAGCGCACCGCCCTGGCGCCCCCGGTGACCGACCCCGACGAGCACTACCTGGCTCAGGAGGCACTGCTCACCGAGGCCGCCTGGTTCGTGCAGGTCGACTGCTCGGCCACTCTTGAACAGCTCGGCTTCCCGCCGCAGCCGCACCAAATCGTCGACGTCCAGTACGCCGGCGAACGGCTGTCCGGCCCGTACCAGGTCATGAAGGCGACCCACATCATCAACGCCGCCGACTCCTATGTCGACTTCAAGATCCGTGCCAACGGCCTACGCGAGACCCAGGGGGTGGTGCCGTGAGCGAGGACGTCGACCGCGTCGTCCAGGCGCTGAGCCAGCGATTCTTCGGCAAGTACCGCGGCGAGGTCACCGATACCAAAGACTCGACCGGCCGCGCCCGGCTCAAGGTGAAGTGCGCAGCGGTCCTCGGCGAGGAGGAGGTCTGGGCCATGCCGGCCGCCCCGTACGCCGGCGACAGCGTAGGTTTCTTCGCTCTGCCGCCCTCCGGCGCCTCGGTGTGGGTGGAGTTCGAGGCCGGGGAGATCAACCAGCCGATCTGGTCGGGCTGCTTCTGGAAGGACGGAGAGATCCAGGCGGGCGACGCCGAGGAGGGCGTGATGTTCCTGAAGACCCCGGGGTTCAGCATCCGCGTGGACAACGACCAAGGCACGGTCGAGATCGAGGCCGCCGGAGGAGCCAAGATCACTCTCGACTCCAACGGCATCATTCTGGAGGCCCCCGAGGTCGGCCTGAGCGCCAACGGTGCGTCCGCCAATCTCTCCGCGAGTGGCTTCGATGCCATGAGCGGCGCCCTGACGGTGATGTGAAGGAGCTGCCATGGCCATGCCCACCGTCACCCTCCCCTCCGGTGTCAACGCCGGCGGTCCGGCCGTCGCCTTCGTGAGCGCGAACACCTGGGTTAAGAGCCAGAGCGGCTACCTGGGGCTCCAGTTCGATGTCGTCTTGTTCGGTGGGCCGATGGCCACCGGGATGTGGGCCACCGCCGGCAACCATGTGTTCGTCAACCAGGTGCCGGTGGTGCTGCAGAACTCGACCGGTACGGCGGTCGGTCCGGGGCCCGCGTCAGCTCCCATGTCCGTCGTACTCGGCGACATCACGGTGAAAGGGAGCTGACATGGCGATTCCAATCCGGCACCTGCGATTCCCGTTCGGCGTGGCGCTCACCGGCGGCACGGTCGCCGAGGAGCCCGACGACGACGTGTACGTGCGGCAGCTGATCCGCCAGGTGCTCCTGACGGCCCGGGGCGAGCGCGTGTGCCGGCCGGAATTCGGGGCAGGCCTGCGGCGCCAGGTCTTCGCCCCGCTCAACGACACCTCGGCGGCCCTCACCCGGACGCTCGTGTACGAGGCCCTGGTCACCTGGCTCGGCACCCTCATCAAGGTGGAGCAGGTGACCGTGCGCGCCGAGGCCGAGACGTTGCGGGTGAGCGTCGAGTACCTCAACATTGCGCGAGGCGAGCGGCGTCTTCTCGACGAGGACGTGACGCTGTGAGCGCCGGGCGCGAGAGCAGGCTCGGCGTCCTGTGCCGGCAGGTACCGCGAGTGCTGACCGCCATCGACTTCGTGCAGGTGGTCGACCCGGTGGACCAGACACGGCTCCGCGTCCTCTTCGCCATCGAGCCCGACGACGTCACCCCCTCGCTGGTCTCCCCTGCCGACCTCGCCAACCCCAGCAACGGCGCCACCGACGTCGACGTGTCGATCACCGCCCTGCACGGGTCGGCGGCGATCGAGGTGACCACGAAGGACTGGCGACAGGTCACCCTCGACAGCCTTACCCGTATCTGCCTGGAGATCGTGGTCGCCGAGCCTGGCGGGTTCGAACCGTATGTCCTGACCCTCACCCACCGGCCCTCGGGAGGCGGGCCGGTGCAGCTCGATCCGTTCTCCTCGAGCGTGGTCTTCGACTTCAAGCAGGCCTGCGAGACCGGATTCGACTGCGAGCACCGCCGTGGGTGTCCGCACGAGCCGGGCGTCGACTTCCCTGTCGATTACCTGGCGCGCGACTTCGGCAGCCTGCGCCGGGCTCTGCTGGATTTCGCCGCCCAACGCCACCCGGACTGGCGCGAGCCCATCGTGGCCGACTCCGGCGTGATGATGCTGGAGATCATGGCCGCGCTCGGCGACGAGTTCTCCTACGCCCAGGACCGCTCCGACGGCGAGACCCGGTTCGGCAGCGCGACCCAGCGCGCGAGCCTCTTTTCCCATGCTCGACTGGTCGAGTACCGGCCGGACGTCGGCTGCCCGGCCAGTGGCGAGGTCGTGGTCTCCGCGTCGGCCGCGGGGACGGTGCCCGCCGACGCGGTGGTGTATGCGGCCGGCCACTCCCTGGCGGTCGTGCCCTTCAGCATCGACGTGCCGCTGTGGGTGCACCCGTTCTGGAACTCGCTGCCCGTCCACAGCCCCGACCCGGAGCAGGACTGCCTGGTTGCCGGTCAGATCTCGATACTGGTCGCGACCGGGACGCCGCCCGCGGGCAGCACGCCACCGGACCCGACCAACCCGGGCGTCGGCCTGTCGCTGCCGGACTTCCTGGGCGGCCGCCGGGTGATGCTGGTGTCCGATCCCGCGGACGCCTCGAAGGGCCGCCGCGCCTGGCCGGTGACCGTCACCTCGGTCGCCGAGCTCGTCGACCCGCTCATCCTCGCCGGCGGCGTGCCCACCCAGGTGCTCCGGCTCTCGTGGGAGGAGGTCGCAGCCACGCCCTTCGACCTACCGATCGACGGGCTCACGGTGGCTTTCAACGTCGCCTCGGTGACCGCTGGTGAGCCGGTCATCGAGTACGCCCGGGCCGGGGGTGACGACGACATCGAGGCGGTGCACGCCGGCCTGCCGCCGCTGGTCAAGGAGAAGCTCTTGCAGCTGCCCCGTCTGGTGGAGCGAGAAGGCCCGTACGCCGGCCTCGACGGCACCGACCGCACGGTCATCGCCCGCGTGGGTCTCGCCGCCACCGAGCCGATGTCACTGCGCTTCGACAGCGTCGGCCGGCCGCGCGTGACCGTGCACGAGGTCGTTCCCCCGGCGGCGTTCCCGAGCCCGCTGCCCAGCGACCCGGCTGAGGTGCTCAGCCTGTTCGGCGACGGCGTGGAGTATCAGTGGGTCCCGGACCTGCTCCAGCTCGATCTCGACACACTTGGATTCGTCGTCGAGCCGGGCATGTGGCGCACTGTCGACACCCACCGGCTGCCCACGTCCGACTTCGCCTTCCGCGACTACGCGAGCGACGCCGGGTGGACCGTGAAGTTCGGCTTCGGCGACCTCGGGAGCTCCCCGGCCGACGGCACCCTGCTGCGACTTCGCTATTACACCGACCCAGGCCTCGACGGGAACGTCGCCAGCTTCACGATCGCGCTCTCGTGGCCGTTCGGGCCGAAGCCGGACCCGCAGCTGTCCGGCTTCGTCTCCGCAGTCACCAACCCGCTGCCGTTCGCCAACGCGACCATCGAGGAGACGGCTGGGTCGATCAGGCTCAACGCGCCCCAGCACTACCGCGCGCGGCCGCGGCGGGCGGTTCGACCCCAGGACTACAGCACCATCATCGAGCTGCTGCCCTGGGTCGACCGTGCCCACTCGACCACGCGCTGGACCGGCTCATGGTCCACCGACTTCGTCGCGGTCGACCCCGAGGACTCGGTCGCCATGTCCGACGAGCACCGCGGTGAGCTGGCCGCCGAGATCGACTGCATCAGGCTGGCCGCTAGGGATGCGCGGTCCGTCGACCCGACATACCGCGACATCGACCTGGAGGTATCGGTGTGCGTGGCGGAGGGCTTCGCCATCGGCGACGTCCTCGAACGGGTGCGCGACCGCCTCGCGCCACCAGGATTCTTCGCCCCGGCGAACTTCACCTTCGGCGAGCCGCTGCACCGCTCCGCCGTCGAGGCGGCCGTCCAAGGCGTGCCGGGCGTCGCGCATGTCGACGCCCTCAACGTTCGGGTGCACGGGGTGGGGGACTGGCGGCCCTTCACCGAGGCGGTCATCGCGGCCGACCCCGATGAGATCATCCGGCTCCAGGACGACCCGAACCACTCGACGCTCGGCCTGCTCCGAGTGCACGCGGCAGGGGTGATGTGAGGTGAAGTACGACCCGCCGACATGCTGCCCACCGCAGCTTCACCCGCCGCGCACGGTGATCCAGTCGGGCATGAGCAGGCTTGCCCGGCAAATCGCGACCTTCCCCCAGTGGCGCGCGGCGATGCTGCGGTCGATCCGTGACCCTGACCACAAGGAGCTCGCCGGCTGGACGGCCGACCGTGCGGGCGATCTCGGCGTGATGCTGCTGGAGCTATGGGCCTACGTCCTCGATGTGCTGTCTTTCTACGACGCCCGCCTGGCCGAGCGGGCCTACCTGGCGACGGCACAGGAGACCGATACAGTCGCGGAGATCGTGTCCCTGCTGGGGTACGAACCCCGGCCCGCCCTGGCGGCCGCCGTCCAGCTCGCCCTCGAGGTGCGCGGCGACACCCCGGTCGACATGAGCGCTCGCACCGGATTCCGCAGTGAGGCGTTCGGCACCGAGCCGCCGCAGGTCTTCGAGGCGCTCGACGCTGCGACGTTGTGGCCGCAGCGCAGTGCCTGGACGCTGGCGCCGTACCGGCTGGACGCGTACGACGGCACGATGCGGTTCCGGCCCGGTGAGGGCCCGGCCAGGGGGAACGTCGTCGCCGTCACGCTCGACGGGCACGCCAGGTTCGCTGGAACCGTGGCGTCGGTCGATACCGAGAACCACCCTGACGGTGGGCGGTACCAACGGATAACGTTCGGGCCCGATGCCGACACCTCGCAACTCGGCACCGGGCTGGCGCTCTCGCGTTTGCGGGCATCCGTCCTGGGGCTGCGCGCCCCGCTCACCGGATTGGTGGACGGTGACAACCGCGTCACGGGCAACGCCGTGGGCACCAAGGTGCCGGTGAGGACCGCGTCCGGCACCAAGGGACGCCGGGGCTGGGTCGTCCTCGACGCGTTCTACACGCAGTTGGCCGCGGGCGGTGTCGCGGCGCTGGAGGTCGGCGGAGGGATGTACGCGGTCGAGATCACGGCCGCAGCCCGATTCGACCACATCGTCACGGTCGGGTCCGCGGCCATCACCCAGACCTACCCGACATCCCTGGTCGTCTTCGACCTCAGTGACACGCTCGATGCCGTCAGAGAAACGCTCAGCGGTCGCGACATCGTTTTCCACGCGTTGCCGCGGCCGCTAGGAAGCCTCGTCCGCCCCGCCGCGCCGACGCGGACGCTCGCCGATGTCCGGTTGCGGCCCAACCTGGAGCCCGTGGTCGCGGCGCTGGGCGACGCGCCGGTCGACGGTCTCGCGATCGCGGTCGGCGCCGGGCAGGCAGGCGCCCTCGTCGAGGGCAGGGTCGACGCCTGGCCCGACGGTCGCGGGCGGTTCGTCCCGACCGAGGACAGCCCACCGTTCCCTGCTCCGCTCCCAACACCTGTCCGGTTGCTCGGCAACGTCGTCATCGCGGTCCGCGGCGAGACCGTGACGCGCGAGGTGCTCGGGTCCGGCGACGCCGCCCAGGCTTTCCAGTCGTTTTCGCTGAAGAAGAAGCCTCTGACATGGGTGGCGGACGCGTCCGCCGGGCGCGGTCGGCGTCCGCACCTCGACGTCGCAGTCGACGGCCGTTACTGGACCTGGGTCGAGACTCTGTACGGCACCGGGCCCGACGATCGGGTGTACGCCGTACGAATGGCGCCCGACGGGACCGCGACGATCCAGTTCGGCGACGGTGTCACGGGGAGTCGGCTGCCGAGCGGCGTCGCCAACGTCGTGGCGGGCTACCGCTTCGGTGCCGGGGCGGCGAAACCGCCCCCAGGGGCGATCAGACAGGCGGCACGGGCGGTGCGCGACCTCACCCGGGTGTCGTCGCTGCCGCCGTACGGCGGGGCGGATGCCGAATCTGCCGACGACATCCGGCACACGGCTCCCGACGCCATGCTCAGCCTCGGCCGCGCGGTGTCCGCGGCGGATTACCTGGCGCTGGCCCGTTCGTTCAGCGGTGTGGTCAACGCCTCCGTCGCCCAACGTTGGGACACCTCCCGGCTCTGCATGACCATCGACGTTGCCATCGTCGCCGACTCCGGCGACCCGTCGCCCGACCTGGCGACCTACCTCCGGGATCGGTCGGTACCGGGGGTGCCTGTGACCGTGAGCCTGGCGACACCGGTCGTCGTCCCCCAGTTCGACGTGTCGATCGCGGTAAAAAACGGCTTCGTCGTCGAGAAGGTGCTCGCCGGGGTGACGACCGCGCTGCTCGGGAAGGTTACGGGTTTGCTCGCGCCCTCGAGGCTGACGATCGGCGGCCCCGTGTTCCACAGCCACGTGGTGGCCGCCGCGCACAGCGTCGCCGGGGTCGCCGGGGTCGCCGGGATCTCCCTCACCACGGGCCCGATGCCCTCCGCGATGGTCCCCGGTCCAGCGCGCTACTTCGACTTCCTCACTCACGGGAAGGTGGTGTGAGATGGCCGGCACGCGTCCCGCGCACGACGACTACGAGCGGCACTACGCCGAGAAGATCTGGGCACTGGTCCCGGAGATCCACCGCCACGAGGACGGGATCGCCGAGACCCCCGGACAGCTGCGCGCGCTGGTGGAGATCCTGGCCGAGCAGGCAGCGATCGAGCGCCGCAGCATCGACCGGATCGTCGCCGACAGCAGGATCGACGAGGCCGACGACTGGGCGGTCGCGTACATCGGCCAGCTGCTCGGCACCCGTCTGCTGCACCCGCTCAACTCGGCCGGGAGACGGGCCGACGTCGGCCACACACTGGCCTACCGCAGGCGGGCGGGAACCCCGCGTCTACTGGAGACGCTGGCCGAGGAGGTAGCCGACTGGGACGCCGTCGCCCAGGAGGCGTTCCAGCACTTGTTCCGCTACCCGCACGCACTGGACCGCGTTTTCCCGACCGGACCGGTCACCCACACACCGCGCGGCGGCTTCCCGGACCTGCGCCGGGCGCGGATCAGCGACGTGCTCGGGGGCCCCTTCGAGGACGTCGCCTATCGGCCGGAGTTCCGGCCGGGGCGCAGCACCCGCGGTCGGTACAACGTCCCGACGGTCAACCTGTTCTGCTACCGCAAGTACGCGTTCCCGCTGGCTGACGTGACACCGTTCCGACTCGACGCCACGCACTACACGATCGATCCCTCGGGCCGCGGTCACGTCCCTCTCTTCCAGCAAGGGGACCTCACTCGGGAGGACTGCGTCAAGCCCCGCGAGTGGGATGTCCGGATGCCCATCACCTGCCGTCGCCTCAACACAGTGCTCTACCGGCTGCCGGTGTGGGCCGCCACCGTAGGGCCGGGTTGGGGCACGATGGTGGGCCGGACCTTCGAGTCCGAGGACGATCTGTTGGCTGCCGCGACAGCCGATGGTGCCGGCAACCCGACCGGTCTCCTGGCAGCGGCGCTCGTCGCGGACAGCCCCAAGGCGCGGCTGTTGGCCGCTGTGGACGCGGCGGGGCCTGCCATCAGCCTCGCGATCGGAACCCGCGCGCCGCTGCCGCCGTACGCGGTGGTCGGCGCGGGCCTGTCGGCCTGGGCCGGCGGTGTCACGGTCAGCGCCGACGTCGAAGCCCTGGTCGACCCTGCTCGGGGGCTGGTGGAGCTCACGGCGGCCCCGGGAGGCAACGAACTCGAGGTCAGGCGAGTGCACTACGGGATCCTGTACCCCGTCGGCGCTGGGACCCACGACCGCAGCGACCGAGTGCCCGACACCGGACCCCCGCCGCTGGGTACAACCTCGCCCGTGCTCTCGGCCGTCACCGGCGACCGGGTATTCGGGGACAGCCGCACCTACACGCCCACGACAGGCGGCTCGAGGATCGACGTGACCGCTGCCGCGCGCCTGTGGGCGGCCGACCGCGAACGGCCGTTCGTGCTCCTGAGGCCCGCGCCCGACGAGGCTGCCATCGAGATTCGGGCCCTGGTCGCCGGCGCGTCCCTGGAGCTGAGCGGACTGTGGCTCGGCGCGCTGCTGCGCGGCACCGCGACGGGCGGGTCACTGTGTGAGCTCAGGCTGACCGGCTCGTTTGACCAGGTCGTGCTGCGTGACGTGACGCTGGACCCCGGCGGCACCCAAGCCGCGCTGGTCGGGAACACGCCAGGCGTGATCCCTCACGTGCGGCTGGTGGTGGCGGGTCAAGTGGAGGAGCTCGTCCTGGACCGCTGCATCCTCGGCTCAATTCACGAAGCAGTCGGCAGCACCGAGTCGTCGGTGGCCTGCACCGCCGCCCGGATCACCCTCGTCGACTCGATCCTGCTTCCGCATGACGCCGACGCGGTGCTATCGCTGCCCGGGGCCGAGCTGCGGATGGATCGCTGCACGGTGCTCGGTGACTGCCGAATCGGCCGGGCCGATATCAACAACTCGATCATCAACGGGACTCTCGAGGTGCAAGACGCGCAGAACAGCTGTTTGCGCTTCTCGATGGTGAGGAGCGGCGGGCGAACGCCCTCGCAGTACGAGTGCGTGGTGCTCCCCACCGGCCTCCCGAAAGGATCCTTCGAGTCCGTGCGCTTCGGCGATGCCGGGCTCGGGGTCCTTACCGGCCTGTGTCCCAAGTCCGTCCGCGAGGGCGGCGAGGGTGGCACCGAGATGGGCGTCTACAACCGGGCGCTCGTCCCCATCAAGCTCGCCGACCTGACCGCCAAGGTCGCCGAGTTCGCCCCGATCCAGGCCGTCATCCAGCTGATCGCCCAGACCTGAAGGAAGTGCCATGACTGCAGATGTCTCCCGAAGCCTGGCCGATCGCGACAAGCTGTTCCGCACCGTCCTCCGCCAGCAGGGCCGGCTGCCCACCGACGCCGAGGAGAACCATGCCGCCGAGCTGGCCGGTTGGTCCCACGATGCCGAGTTCGTCGAGACCATCACACCTCTGGGCACGCCCGACGACGGCTTCAAGATCGTCGTTCCCGCGGGCCTGCACAGCGGGTTCGACATCCTCCCCGGCGCGTACTACCTGGGCGGCGCCCGCGTAGAGAGCCCCGCACGGCTTCCGTATGCCGACCAAGTCGCGAGCAACTGGCTCACTCAGGACGAGCCCGTGGTTGCCAACAGCCGGATGGTGGTGTGGCTCGAAGTCGAGGAGCGGGTCGTCACCGCCGTCGAGGACGCCGAGCTGCTGGAGCCGGCGCTGCGCGGCGCCGACGGAGCGGCCCGGACCCGCCTGTGCTGGCGGGTGCGCCAGGCGGCCACCATCACTGACGACTGCCACGAAGCACTGGCGGAGGCACTACCGGCAGACATCGCCGCGTCGCTCGACCCCCGGACCGGCGCGATCGCCTCCTCTGGGCTGCTGGCCATCGGCTTCGACGAGGAGGCCGTCGACCTCGACCTCTGCACGCCGGCCGTCGAGTCGGGATATCTCCGCAACCGCAACAACTGCTACCGAGTCAAACGCACCCGGCCCGGCTACTTCGTCTGGGGGGAGGACAACGCCGCGCAGCTGTACCGGGTCACCGTCGCCTCCGACAAGAGGACCATCCGCTTCCTCACCGAGCCCCGCGACGAGTACCTGCGGCCCCGCGCCGGGCAGACCGTCGAGCTACTGCGCGGCGATGTGCTGCTGCCCAACTACGAGCGGATCGCAGAGCTCGACGGCGACTTCTTCCGGGTGACCGGTGGCTTCAACGACGGTGCCATCACCGTCGGTTCCGACGTCGAGGACGACTGGCTCACGTGGCTCTCCACCTCGCCCATCGACCCGGGCTCGCCGCCCGGCACGCAACGGCACATCTACCTCCGCCTCTGGACCGGCGGCGGTGACGGCGCCGACCCGGATGTGCCCTTCACCCAAGGCACGGCACGCGCCCTGCCGGGCACCGGTCTCACCGTCACGTTCTCGGGTACGACCCTGACCGGCGATGGGTGGACGGTATCGGCGCGGCCGGACGCGCCCACTCGGGTGCTGCCCTGGGCGATGCACGACGGTATGCGGGCGCACGGTCCGCGGCGACACGTGGCTCCGCTGGCCATCGTCGACTTGGCGACCGGTCAGGTGCACGACTGTCGCGAGCGCTTCCGGCCGCTCCACAGAATCCGGACCTGCTGCACGATCACGGTCGGCCCTCCCGGCACCAACGTCGGCGACGTGGATTCGATCACCGCCGCCGTCGACCTCATGCCGCCGGAGGGCGGCACCATCTGCCTGCTGGCGGGGGAGCACCCGGCCAACGTCGTGGTCGAGGGCCGCCGCGACCTCCGGTTCACGGGCTGCCCCGGCAAGACCACGTGGGTGCCCGTGGACCCCGACCAGCCCCTGGTGACCATCGTCGACTCGACGAGGGTCACCTTCTCCGACATCGCCTTCACGTCGGGTGTCGCGCCGGCCATCGCGGCCGGCAAGTCGGACCCCTCTGACAGTTCGATCGAACACGGCGGCCTGGCGGTCACCCACTGTCTCTTCAGCGCGGCAGCTGGCTGCGCCGTGCTAGCACGGTCGATGGACGGTGCCACTCTAACGCACTGCCGAGTGCTGGCCGGGCCCTACCCGCAGGCGATCCGGCAACCGGACTTCGAGCCTCTCCCCGCGATCTTCCTGCAAGGCCGGCGGCTGGTGGTCGAACGCTGCGAGATCCGCGCCCGGCGTGAGGTGAATCTGGTCGCCGGGCGCCTTGCGCTCGGCGGCATACAGATCGGCGGCGGGTCCCAGGGCACGACCATCCGCGACTGCCTGATCGAGGACGGCGCAGGCATCGGTATCACCTTCGGATCGATTACCTATGTGGGGGTCGATCGTGCTGCATTCGACGAAGACGAGATCGCGCTGGATCGGGCCGTCGCCAAGTACGCCGCCAGTGACTCCGGGTCCGTCAAACACGGGTATGTCCGTATGCTGCGGGGCTTCCGGCTCGTCACCGGCGCGGCGGGCTGCATCGGCGTCGAGCCGGTCGACCCCGACGGCGGCGGCAACGACCGCGAGGTACTGGTCCCGATCTCGGAAGGGATCGTCGACGACGTGGAAGTCCGGCACAACCGGATCGTCGGCATGGGCAGCAGCGGCGTCGCGACGTACCCGCTGGGCATGTCGACGACGAACCGGGCACGCGACGCCGTCGCCGTGAGCCGGCTCAGCTTTGTCGACAACCTCGTGGCCGACTGCGTCCGGTTCGAGGTCAACGCGCGCGACGAGGTGATGCGCACCTTCCTCCCCGTCGGCGGTGTCGCGCTCGCGGTGGCCGTGGACTGCCTGTTCTGCGGCAACGAAATCGTCCGTAACGGCAGCGACTTCGGCGGTGGCACCTGCGGCATCGGCATCGTCTACGGCGAGGACGTCCGCGTGATCGACAACCGGATCGAGGACAACGGCCGCCACGACCTGAAACGTGCGGCAACTGGCCCGAACGCCGGCGTGCACGTATCCACTGTGCGCGCCTCGATCGGCCTTGAGGGAGCCGGTGCGATGGCAGGAGCCGACGGCCCTGCCCTGACCGTTCACGGCAACATGATCAGCCAACCCGCCGGACGCGCCTTACGGGCGTTGGCCCTGGGCCCGGTATCGGTCGCCGACAACCGGCTGGTGGGCGGCAACCCGAGCCGGCTGTTCGCCGAGCTGACGAGAGCAACCACCCACCTCAGCCACGCGAAGGGGCTACGGTCGCCCAGCTTCTCGGGCTTCGACCTGGGTGAGGTCGAGCGGATCCTCGACCTGCTGGGCGGCGACGCGGTCAACCTGGTGAACCTGGCGATCGCGCCGGACCTGCTGATGCTGCAGCGACGGCGGCGGCGGGGTGACATCGGCGGGCTGGCCGAGATGTTCGCCACGTTGGGCTCGCCTACCAGAAGGGTCTCGTACCCGCCGGCAGCGTCGGTGGCGTCGCGCTTCCGGTACGGAGGTGCCACGATGGTCAACGACAACCAGATCAGCCTGCACCGGCCGCTGCCATACGGCCCGCCGATGACGCTGTCGTCGATATTGGTCGTCTCCCTGGACGACGTGAGCTTCGCCGACAACCAATTCGGGGTCGAGCTCGACCGCGAGCTCGCGATCGCGAACGCAATCCTGTTCGGTGTGACGGTTCGCGTGAACGGCAACCGCGGACAGGAGGCTGTGCCGACCTTGGTGTCGGCCCTGGCCCTTGCGCTGGTCTGGTGCACCGCGGCGCTCAACCAGACGACCGGGCGCCTGGTAGTGACCGGGCTGGCCGGCACCGTCAACACCGACAACCTGACCGGGTAGAGAGGAGGACGCGAGTGAGTACCGACGAAACCCTGAGCACCCTGAAGAGCCTGCAACGACAGATCCCCGAGGCGCGGGAGGCTCACGGGCTAGTGATGCTGCTCGGCAACGGGCTCGCCGAGGCGATGGTCGGCATGCGCGCCAGTCAGGCTCGACTGGAGGCTGTGCGCACCGAGGCTCGGGGCGACGCCTCCGCACTCGTCCGGCGGGCGGAGGCCGACGCAGCCCAGGCCGCGGTGGAGGTCGTCCGTGGCGAGGTACGACGATTGCGGGTCACCGAGCCACCCACCGGTGAGAAAATGAGGAGCGTGTACGGCCATGTCATCGACGGAGCAAACCCGGTCGCGGGAGCGGTCGTCGCGCTGATGGACGGTGACGAGGCGCTCGTCTGTATAGAGACCGGAACGGACGGAGAGTTCACGCTGTCCGTCGGCGGTGACCGGCCGCTGGCCCTGCGGGTCACGATCGGGGGCAAGGTCGTGCACCACGACGACGAGGCGACCCTCGCGCCGGCATCGTTCCCGCCATACCGGCTGGTCGACCTCGGCGACGCGACCCCCGCGCCGCCGACCCAGCGACCCTGCGACGGACCGTCGTCGTCCGGTCCGCTGCCGAAGCCCGGCGGATCACTGACCGAGACGCTCAAGAAGCTGCGGTCCGTCGACCTGTCCGTGTCGCACGTGCGAGTCTCGGCGTCCAACGACACGACACCAAAGGTCACGAAGCTGGACGTCGCGGACGGCGGGATAGGCCTGGAGGTCGCGGTCCGGCCGACGGACGTCGGCCGGCTCGCGGTCGTCGCGTCCGTGCTGGCGCACCAGCCCGACGCCGAGGCGGCCGGCGTTCGCAGCGCAGCAGCAGCAGCAGCAGCGCTGCGGGCCGCGGAGGTGACGACCTGGGAGGAGGCCCAGGCCCTGCCCCGGCAGAAGCCCGAGGAACTCGCCCGTCGTTTCGGCCTCGATGCCAGGAGCGGGGCCGCCCTCCGGAAGGCGCTGACGGCGACGCTCATGACGATCGACGTCGACGAAGCGTAGGACCCATGCCAAGCGCCAAGGCGGCGACCCAGGCGAAAGAGCCCTCGAAGAAGCCACCCGGGCACAAGCCGATCCAGAAGAAGCTGGCCGTCGGCACGGCGGGCGACCGCTTCGAACGCGAGGCCGACCAGGTCGCCCGGGAGGCGGTGCACGGACACGGCACCGACGAAGCGGTGGCCATCCCGCCGACGATCAGCTCGCTGGGCGCGCAGCGTGCTCCGGTGCCGCCGGCCACACGGGACAAGCCGCAAAACTCCGCCTCCCGCCGCGCCAAGCCTGTGCAGCGCAAACCGGCACCCTCCATGCCGCGGATCGGCGCAGACCGGCCATCGGGCAAGCGCGCGCAACGGGACGCGGTCGACGGCAGCGCAGGAGGGACTGCGCCTGCTGCCGTCGAAACCTCGATCGGGCGGATGCAGGCGGGTGGCGGCCGCGCCCTCGACGGCGGTGCCCGGAACCTCCTGGAGAGCAGGCTCGGCCACGACTTCTCCAATGTCCGAGTGCACGACGACAGCGGCGCGGCGAGCGCCGCGCAGGCACTGAACGCCCGCGCGTTCACGGTCGGACGGGACGTCTTCTTCAACACCGGGGAGTACCGGCCGCACACGCCGGCCGGTCGCAAGTTGATCGCCCACGAGCTCACCCACACCGTCCAGCAGGCCGGGGGAGGGGTGCAGAAGAAGGTGCAGCGGGCACCCACCCCAGGCACCGGCACGACCTCGCCGCAACAGGAGGAGGAGCAGGACCAGACGGCGCCGACATCGACGACGTTCACCTCGACCCGGTTGCCCGGGGGCGGTATCGACACCTCCAACGTAGGCAAGAGCCGGGGCATAATCACGCTGCCCGTGCTGGCCCTGCCCTCGGTCGCGGGTGCACTCAAGGGCACAGCCGGGGGGCTCGTCACGCCGGTGGCGGCGCCGGGTCGGGAGGTCCCAGCGGTGGGAGCGCCGTTCACGCTGGAGCCGGTGGGCGAACGCGACGACAGCAAGGCCTATGAGGTATGGACGGCATACGCCCGCACCAACTTTAAGACCGGCGTGCGCGCCAAGCTGGACCAGAAGCTTGCGGGGACCCCGAACGTGCCGCAGCTCACCGGGACCGGCAACGTGACACCGGTCTACTACCTGAAATTCAAGAACAGCAGTGGGCACGTCTTCATCGGTACCCTCGACGAGCTGTCCGACCAGGACGCACTGCTACGGCCGCAGTGGAGCACGACTGGCAGCCCGTTGCAAGGGAGTGGCGCGACCCTCGACGCCGACCACTTCCTCGAACTGCAGATCGGCGGTAACGACGCCGCCGACAACATGTGGCTTCTCAAGTCGAGCTACAACCGCTCCGTCGGCAGCGCCCTCAAGGCCCGCATCGAGCGCGACCTCAAGACGATCCTCGACGAGGTGGTGGGGTCGACGTCAATCCCCGTGACAGAGAAACCGACCGACGTCACCGAGATGAAGCGCAACTGGACTATCCGGTTCTCGACGGTCGCCGCAGGCTCCGGCTTCGACACGGTGCCTCGCGACTTCTGGACGCAGAACCAGATAAACACAGGCGCTCACCTCGACCACCTCGAGTTCATGACCGAGGCGGACCTGGTGGCCGCGGGGCTGCGTCTGGAGAACAACGGCGTACAGCCCACTCGTGTCCGCATCCTTCCCGGCCCTGGTGGCGGTGCCATGAAAACAGTGCGGCTCAACGCAGCTCAGCAGGTCGAGGGCGGGGCGTTCCTGTACCCGAACATCTGGGTGAACGGAGGCGCCTACTTCGGCGGCTCCACCGACCAAGCGGAGACGCGACTGCTCCGCCTGGATGTCGTGATCAACAAAGTAGCCAAGGGGACCAAGAACCCGATCGCCGCGAAGAGCGGCACTATCGACGTCCTGCGCGACCCAAGGATGGGCATCGCGGGCTACCTCTCGCGACAGTCGATCATCAACCAGTTCGCCTGCATGGACTTCACCCTGCTCAGCCCCCTGACCTTCACCGACCTGGGCGTGAACGCCGAAGGCGTGCTGGTCGGCACCGGCAGCGTGCTGTCGTCGAAGGCGCTGTTCCCCGGCCTGAGCGTGCCGCTCGTCCTGTACGGCGACCGGATCATGATGAGCTTCCCGGTGCCGGCTGACAACCTCAGCCTCGGTCCACTCATCGTCACCGAGGCCGCGCTGTCATTGGGGGTCGGGACGCCGGGCCTGTTCATCGAGGGGTACGCCGGGTTCGTCGTCAACGGCCTCGGCTCCGGATCGCTGACAGCCGAGATCGCCGAGCACGGTCCGCGGCTGAGCGGTGCGTTCAACTTCGACGCCGACTTCTTCACGCCCGCGCAGGTGACGGCGACCTACGATCTGGCGACCGACACCCTGACCGCTGGCGGCACCCTCGGCGTGGAGAAAGGCAAGATCACGGGCGTCGACTCCGGGACGGTGACCGTGCTGGTATCGCGCGAACGCCTCGACTTCAACGGCACGATCAACCTGGGCGCCCCGTTGGCCGGCACTGTGGTGAACGTCGCCTACACGCGCAACGAAGGGCTGCGGATCGGCGCCGACAACATCCCGCTTCCGTTCGCCAGCCTGCCCGCTGTGCAGAACGCAACCATGTCGGTCGCCGCCACGCGTACCCCCGAGGGGGTCTGGAGCTTCGGCGGCACCGGCCAGGCCACGCTCGCCGCACCCGGCGCCACCGGCGCCATCGCTTTGCACTACCTCGACGGCGTCGTCACGATGACGGCCGCGGGACAGGTGGCCAAGGGTCCCGCGAGCGGCACCCTTAACTTCACCGCGACCAACGCGCCGCTCGACGAGCAGGGCAACCCGGTCGAGGGGCCACCAACTACGACGATCACCGTGTGGGGCCGGGGCATGGTGACGATCCGGTTCGGCAACGCCCTGATGGGGACCGCCGGCATAGAGCTCACCCGAGACAACCGGGTCATCATCAGCGGAGTCATCGCGCTGCCGCCGGAGTTCGAGGTCTTCCCCCGGCGGACGTTCACCAAGGACCTGCTGCACATCGAACCGCCCGAGTTCCCCATCTGGGGGGTCTCTGTCGCCGGTGTGGGTGTGGGCGTGTTCGCCTTCGTCGACGCACGCATCGCGTTCGAGGCGTACGTCGGCGCGGGCGTCATCCGTGATGCCGCCATCACCGCGGAGCTCGACTTGGACCACCCGGAGCTCGCGGCACTGCACGGATACGGTGAATTCTTCGTGCCTGCGTACGCGGGCCTCACCCTCGACGTCGGCGGTGGTCTGCGCGCGCGGGCGGCGGTCGCCTACGCCCAGGGCCGAGTCGGCCTCCAAGGGACGCTCGGCATCCAGGCAGACGCCTCGGCCGGGCTCGACATCGACTGGAACCCGACCAGCGGCCTCGCCGTCGAAACGCGTGTGGCCGCCGACGTGCGGCCGAAGTTCCGCCTCAGCGCCAATGCTGCAGTGACGATCGGAGTCGACCTGCTCGTCACCGATGTCTCGCACACGTTCGGGCCGTGGCAGCGCATGCTGGGGGAGTTCGGGCCCGACATGGAGTTCGGTGTCGAGTTCCCGGTGCGCTGGTCGGAAGCCAACGGCCTCGACCTCAGCCTTGACAACATCGTCGTACGCCAACCTACCCTCGACGCTCGGGGCCTCATGAGTAGCGTGTTCGATGAGTTGGCGGGCTGAGCGTGCGAAAGCCTAAGCTCGACAACGGCTTCATACTCGGACCGACTGCTTGCGGCGTTATCACGTGACGCAACAGCCGTCTGTGTGCGAACCTTGAGCCCAGTAGACCCCCACAGCGGCTGTCCAAAATATTGGTGACCACCCGATCTCGACGAGTATGAACGGCGCCGTACATGCATCATTGGGCTCTACCCCAACTGGATGGTCAGCTATAAACCCCGGTGGTTGTGAGGTACTCGATACCGCAGGTTGGTTCGTGCCGAGGAACCCGAAGAATTCGCCGCTGAGCGTGTCCCCGTCGGCCGCCGCGCACAGGGCCTCGAGGTGTTCGGAATCGGACGGTCTCCTCGAGATCGTTGTCCAGGTCGTCGAGGATCCATCCGGCTTCGCCGGCGAGCACGTCGATCTCGCCGCTGTAGCGGTCAGGATTGCGCAGACTTGAGAACGCGCCGTCCTCCCGTTGATCTTCGACTGATGCCACTGGCTGCCCTCCCACCAGCGAACGAAGGTGACCGCCGAGTCGTGGCTGATACGCGGGATGGTCGCTGGTCAGGTGAGCGGCCCGTACCCACGGTGGCGTCGGCCATCGGGTCGTATGCCGCCGCGAGAACGAACTGTCCTTGTCGCGGCCGCACAGGGGTCGCTCGGGAATCCGTGTACCGAATGAGTGTGAACCAGCTCCCCGCGCCGTCCTCGCTGGAGATCCGGCCGCTATGCACTCCCTCCAGGGAATTGGAGAGTTCGTTGCACTCGTCGAAACCGGCGGCTCGAGCGCCTCCGATTCTGCGATACGAGTCCACAGCACATCCGGTCCCGGACAATCCACGGTCATGCGACGCAAACTAATGCCGCGCCCAACTCGACGCGATGCGCCGCCTCGCCGAGCAAGGCTGACTACCCGCCGCCGCGGCCGTCTGGGTGAACCCGAGTGGACACTGGGTCGTCAACCACCGAACCCAGCTTGCGCTGGACGAACGACTTGCCGAAGGCGAGCGTGAGGTTGAGCAGATGGTCGACGGAAGATGCGCCCGTGCGGCGCATCGCTCCGGTCCACACGCTCGGTATCGCGGTGCCCGCTTATCGGCGGCCAGAACCAGCGGCCGGGCGAGATTAACTGGTCTTCCTATCGCCGAAGATGACGACCGAGATCAGGTAGATGGGAGCGCTCGATATCTGGAGCCTGCGTTACCGTGTGCTCGCCTCCCGCGACCCGAAAGAGGTTCGAGAACCGTGTTTCCGGCGCAAGTCAAATCGGTTGTCGTGGTGGTGGTTTCGGTGAGCTGTCGCAGGCCTCGGTCCTCGGCAGGACACGCACAACATGGGCAACTGTAAAACGCCTGGTCATCGCGGGGACGTACCCAGTCTGAGGATTGCGGTTCGTTCCTATGGATCGGTTCCCGTACCCATGTTCGTTGTGACCAGGGCAGGGCGCATCGAAGATGGGAACGCGGGTGAGGTTCCCCCGCATTGTTGGAGGGCGGACTACCAGCTTTCGGCTGGAACAGGGTGATGGTAGCTGGCTTCGAACTCGTCGGGTGATCTCCAGCCGAGGTTCTTTTGGATGCGTTGGGTGTTGTACCAGCCGTCGATGTAGGAGAACAGGGCGTTTTCGGCCTCGTCGCGGGTCCGCCACGACCGGCGGTAGACCAGTTCCGTCTTCAGCGTGGAGAAGAAGTTCTCCATCAGCGCGTTATCGTAGGAATCCCCGACCGATCCCATGGATTGCGCAATTCCGTTGTCGGCCAACCGGTTCGCGAAGCGAATAGCGGTGTAGGTCGATCCCCTGTCGGAGTGGTGGATCAACTCACCGTCACGGACATCTCGGCTCCAGACCGCGTACTCCAGCGCGCCCAGAACCATCTCGGTGTCACAGCGGTCCGAGGTCTTCCACCCGACGATCCGGTTGGAGAATGCATCCCGCACCGCGGCCAGCCAGAACGCGCCCTGCCCGCACGGGATGCGCGTGGCATCGGCCACCCACAACCGGTTCGGCCGATCCGCGGTGAAGACTCGTTCGACCAGATCCGGCGCCGGCGCGGCCCGTGGATCGGTTCGCGTGGATCCGATCCGCCACCGCTTCCGCAGAAAAGCGCCCTGCAACCCGGCGCCGCGCATCACCCGCTCCACCCGTTTGCGGCCGACCGAGATGCCGCGCCGCGCCAGCATTGCGTGCACGCGGGGCGAGCCGTAAGTGCCGCCGGAGCTGGTATGGATATCGACGATCTCGGCCAGCAACACCTCGTCGGAGATCTGCCGCGCCGAGGGCCGCTCGAGACGTTTGCACCACCAGTAATAGGTCGACGAGGCGATACCCAGCACCCGCAATACGAGCTCGACCGGCTGCCGGCTGTCCTTCACGAACCGCACGATCACCTCCGGGTCTGGCCGAGCTCCGAGGCGAAATACGCACTCGCAGAACGCAGGATGTCGTTCACCCACTCCAACTCGGCCACCTGCTTACGCAGCCGCTTGTTCTCCTCGGCCAGATCAGCGGACGTCGTTTCCGGCCGCTGGCCAGTATCGGCCTGGCGGATCCAGTTCCGCAGCGCCTCGTGATGCACCCCGAGCTGCTGGGCGAGCTTGCGTATCGTCGGTTTCGGGTCCGACTCCAGATACAGTCGGACCGCCCGGGCCTTCAACTCGTCCGGATACTTCTTCGGTGCTGCCACGCGGGGCTCCTTCCTGGCCCTATCGGACCATGCTCAGAGCCCTCCAAGGAAGCGGGGGAACCTCAGGGTGACCTGGGATCTACTCTGGTCGACTGGTAGTCGAAGCGGATTTCGTCCTGGGCTGAGCGACGAGCGCCGTTCAACGCGTGGCCATCGTCGGTGACTACTCCAGATTGGCGTCGCATCGCCTCGCTGGTCGCCTGCCGTCCCCACCTCCGTCGAGCGGTAGGCGACAGCAGGACTCGAACCCCGAACCCGCTGTTACGGGTTCGGGGTTCGCCTGTGTTCACGGCCAATCACCGGTGACCCTTACAGCCGCCCTAACAGTGGTTATGCCGTAATGCGCAGGTCACCGACGATCACGCGCAGTCACGCCGAAAGTTTGGGGAAACTTTGGGTGGGTCAATTCTGACACGTCGCAGGGTTGTGCCCCGGTATGGCACGTACAGCATTGTGCCCGTGACGAGATCATCACAGGGTTGACTCCGTTGCAGGCCGATGGGCTGGCCTGCGTTGTGAGGGGAGCTGTTTCGTCCGCGTCCGTGTTCCGCATGTGCCAGTCGGCCGCTCCGTGACCCGTTCCTAGGTATCGCCTGCGTCTCGTGCCGTTGGGCAACGCGCGTCGCGCGGGAGGTGCGTGGGGATGAGCACGATGATCTCCGCGACCCGCGACACGCGCTGTGGTGCCATCGATCGTTGGACGGGCTGCTGACCTTGGCGACGGTTGAGCTATGCAAGACCGGCCGCGGTCGGCGTGCGCGCGACCGGT
>NZ_BDBC01000063.1 GCF_001612785.1 Nocardia beijingensis NBRC 16342 | reverse complement strand
GCGCGGCGTGCCGCGGCGCACGCGGCGCGTGAGGAGTGGGTGTTCGAGGGCAGCGGGCGCGCGGTCGAGTACGTGGCCGGCCGGCGCTGGGAGGTCGCGGCGACGGGTTTCTGGCAAGCGCATCGGGGTGCGGCGCAATGGTATTCGGATCTGATCGCGGAGTGGTCGCAACTCGGTCCCGGCGGGCGCGCGTGGGATCTCTACAGCGGCGCCGGCGTGTTCGCCGCGCGCCTGGCCGAACAGGCCGGGCGGACCGGTGTGGTGCTCGCGGTCGAATCGCACCGTCCCGCCGTCGCCGACGGCGCGGCCGCGTTGCGCGATCTGCCCTGGGTGGAACTGCGGGCGCAGCGGGTGGAGCGCTGGGTGCTCGAGCACGTCGGCGCGGCCGCCCCGGACGTCGTGGTGCTCGACCCCCCGCGCGCGGGCGCGGGCAAGGAGGTGATCGGCGCGGTCACAGCCAGCGGGCCGACGCGGATCGTCCACGTCGGCTGCGATCCCGCCGCGTTCGCTCGTGATCTCGGCCTGTATCGGGCCGGGGGCTACCGGCTTACCGACCTGCGCGCGTTCGACGCCTTCCCCGCCACGCACCATGTGGAATGTCTCGCGCTGCTGGAGCGCTGAGCGGTCAGTCCTCGTAGAGCGGGGGCCTGCGGTCGCGGCGGGCGCGGATCGCTTCGTCGAAATTGCCGGTGGTCAGGCGGACGTACAGCTGCGCCGTGCCCTCGTGCTGCATGTGCGATTCGAATCCGCCCGCCTCCAAACCGCTCCACAGCATGCGCTTGGTGAGCTCGGTGCCGACCCGGCTGAAGCCGATGATGCGTTCGGCGAGGTCGTAGCAGGTGTCCAGCAGTTTCGCCGCCGCGACGGTGCGGGAGACCAGTCCGATGCGCTCGGCTTCGGTGGCGTCGACGTCGCGGCCGGACAGCATGATCTCGAACGCCCTCGACGCGCCGACCGCGCGGGGCAGCAGATAGCTGAGGCCGAGTTCGGCCGATGTGAGGCCGTTGTTGATGCCCGCGGCGCGGAAATACGCGTCCTCGGCGGCGATGCGGATATCGGCGCCGACGGCCAGGCAGAGCCCGCCGCCGATGGCCGCGCCGTTGACCGCGGCGATCACCGGCTGGTGCATCCGCCGCAGCGTGATCAGCACGTCGTTGAGCAGATCCATCGACCGGCGCGCGACGCTGGTGACGGTGAGCCCGTCGACGTTCGGCACCTTTCCCGCGCTGGTCAGGTCGGCTCCGGAGCAGAAACCGTGGCCCGCGCCGGTCAGCACGACGACCCGGACGTCGTTGTCGGCGCTGACTCGCTCCAGCGCCTCGCGCAGCGGGATCATCACGTCGAACGCCATCGCGTTCATCCGTTCGGGCCGGTTGAGCGTCACCAGGGCGATATGGGGCCGAGGTTTGTCGATGAGCACGAACGACATGCGACCTCCTGGACGGTGACGACCTCAATATAGGCACGCCGGGCCCGGCGCAGCGGTGAATTCGGGCGCGGCGCCGTCGAACCGGTGCGGGGCCGCCGGACCGTGCAATTAGAGTCACAGCCATGACCGTGTACGCAATTGCGCAACTGAAGTTCACCGATCGCGCCGCCTACGACCGCTACCAGGCGCGCTTCCTGGACGTCTTCGTCCGCTACAACGGGACACTGCTGGCCGCCGACGAGTCCCCGCAGACCATCGAGGGCGTCACCGATCGCGAGAAGGTGGTGCTGATCTCCTTCCCGGACGAGCCGTCCTTCCGCGCCTGGGCCGATTCGCCGGAGTACCAGGAGATTTCGAAGGATCGGCACGCCGGAGCGGACACGGTCACCCTGCTGGTGCGAGGTCTGGGTCACGGTTCGTGAACCCGGCCTCGGGCACGATGGAAGCATGATCCATCACGTCCAATTGTGCTGTCCCGCAGGCGCGGAAGACCGGCAGCGCGGCTTCTACACCGGAGTGCTCGGATGGGCCGAACTCCCGAAGCCGCCGCTGCTCGCCGCCAGGGGCGGTTGCTGGTTCCGCGTCCCCGGCCGCGGTGGCCCGGACGGCGAACTGCACATCGGTGTGGAGGCCGATTTCCGCCCGGCCGGCAAGGCGCATCCGGCATTTGTCGTGGACATCGACGCCGTCGCCGCGGCGGTCTCGGCGGCCGGATATCCAGTCGTCTGGGCCGATCCGGCGGAGATTCCGGGGCGGCGGCGGTTCCACACGCACGACGCCGTGGGCAACCGGGTGGAGTTCCTGGCGGACTGATGCTCGGCGGCGCGGCCGACCGGATTCGCCGTCATTCCAGCTGCCAAGTGACCCGGATACTCGCGGAGATCTCGCTCTCGCCCAGCTCGACCGGGATGGCGACGGCGCGGTAGGCCTCCATCGGAGCGGACATGGCCTGTACGCGCGGAATCGGGGGTGCGGCGGCGGTGTCCTCGGTGATCTCGACGACCTCGCCGAGCGAGCGCCGCGCCCGCCGGGTGTACTGCTCGGCCTTGGCGATGGCGTTGTCCCACGCGGCGTCCCGGGCGCGGGTGAGCAGGGATTCCTGGTCGGCGAAGGCGAGGACGAGGCCGCCGAGGCGGACGTCGTCTCCGCCCGCCTCGACACAGTCGGCGATGATCGTGCCGGGGCCGGGATCGGCGTCCTCGCCGATATCGCGCAACGCGACCGTCAGCGAGGTGCTCGCGAGGTACCCCGTGATGCGGTTGCCCTGGCCTTCGGTCCACACCGTTTCGGTCTGTACCGACAGTCCGCTGGTGGCGATGTCCGCGCTGTGGACGCCATGGGAGCGCAGTGATCGGGCGACCGCGGCCACCTGCTCACCGGCCCGGCTGTAGGCGAGCGCGACCTTGCTCGCGCGCGATTCGACCGAGATCGTCACCCGCATCAGGTCGGGCACGGCGCGGGTGGTGCCGTGCCCGTAGGTGGTGACGGTGCCTGCGCTCGAATCGGTGTTCCTGCCCACGGAGTCTCCTCGTCGCTCGCCATCGATGCGTATCGCACCATGGTGCCCCGCTTCAGTAGTCGCCGCCGCGAGCCGCGATCGCCCGTACCGCCGCGTCGATCTGCGCGAAGGCCTCGGCGGCGAGCCGTTCGAGCAGCGCCAGCTTCAGCCCGGGCGCCTGCGAGGTGAGCCCGTCGAACCGCTCGGGGGTCAGCACCGCCACGCGCACATCGGTCTCCGCCCGCACCTCGTTCCCGAACGGCGTTCCGACCAGCATCGGTATCTCCCCGAACGACATCCCGGCCGACAGGCTGAGCAGTCGATGCGGGCGTCCGTCGGTGCCGTCGACCGTCAGGCGCACGCGGCCGTCGAGGATCAGGTAGAGACCCGAGCGCACGCTCCCTGGTTCGGCGATCACCGCGCCGCGCGCGAACGTGCGGACCCGGAACTGTTCCGCCAAGCGGGATCGCTGGTCCGCGGCGAGGCCGGCGAACGCCGGGTGATCCTCGATGCCGAACGACGTGCGGGCGGGCTCGGCGCCGCGACGATGGTTCACGAGCACGGTGTTCTCGCACCACTCGGTGGCGGTGTCGCGATCGACGAATACCGGTCCCCTCGGATCGTCCGGTTCGATGCCGGAACCCGGATGGCGCAGTCGCGCGTCGGGATCGACCAGCGCCACTCGGACCCCCGCCGACAACAGCTGGTGCCGCAGGTCATCGATCATCCGCGCCGCGATCGCGCTCACCTCGCCGACCCTGCGCACGTCGATCGCCAGCGCTTCCAGTTCGCCCGCCTGCTCCTCGATGGTCCGCACCGTGCGCTCCGCGCCCGCGAACAGCAGGTCGCCGTGCAACTCGTAGACGCGCGCCCGGTGCCCGTGCGCGGCCAGCACGCCGATCTCCTCGGTCGGTCGGCGCAGCCGCGAGGGCACCTCGGCCACCGAGTACGCCGCCCGGATCGCGGCCCGCGCCGCCCGCGTCACGTGCAGGAAGTGCAGCTCGAGTCGCCGCGACAGCTCACGGCAGGCGGCAACGCCGCGCACGCTGTTGCCGTGCCCGTCCAGCCGCGGTGAGTACACCGCGATCCCCACCTGTCCCGGCAGCACCGCCACGATCCCGCCACCGACGCCGCTCTTGGCGGGCAGTCCGACGGTGGTCGCCCAGTCGCCCGCCGCGTTGTACATGCCGCAGGTGGTCATGACGCTGAGGACCTGTTCGGTCAGTGCTGCCGAGGCCGCCTGCTCCCCGGTGACCGGATTGCGCCCGTTGTTCGCCAGGGAGGCGGCCATCAAGGCGAGATCTTCGCAGGTCACGGTGACCGAGCACTGCCGGAAATAGCGATCGACCGCCTCGTCCGGGTCGCCGTCGAGGATGCCGAACGAGCGCAGCATGTAGCCGATGGCGCGATTGCGGTATCCGGTGCGCGCCTCGGAGGCGTAGACCGCCTCGTTCATGGTGAGCTCGCGCCCGGCGAAGCTCGAGTAGCAGCGCCGGACCCGCTCGAAGCGGTCAGCGGGGTCACGGCCGTCGATCAGCGCGGCGGCGGTGATCGCGCCCGCGTTGATCATCGGATTGCGCGGTCGCGCGGTCACCGGATCCAGGCTGATCTCGTTGAACGGCTCGCCGGACGGCTCGACGTCGATGCGCTCGCCGACCGCTTCCAGGCCGCGGTCGGCAAGCGCGAGGGCGTAGGTGAACGGCTTGGAGATGGACTGGATGGTGAAGCCGGTCCGCACGTTGCCGGCCCCGTAGATACGGCCGTCGGCGGTGGCCAGGCAGATGGCGAACGAATCGGGATCCACCGCGGCCAGTTCCGGGATGTAGTCGGCCGGCCTTCCGGACCGCTCGCCACGGCAGCGCCGGTGCACGTCCTCGACGATCCGTGCCACCACGCCGGGTTCGATCGTCCGCGAGACCATTTGCTCGGGCCGGGTCACCCTGTCACTCTAGGCCGGGTACCTTGTGTCAAGGCTCACATTTCAACGGGATGCGGGTCGGTGTGATCGTTCTCGTGCGGGAGCACCGGCCGCCGCTCCGTAGACTGATCGGATCAGATGCGCTATCCGGAGGGAGCTAGTTCAGGTGGGAGTGCTTTCCCGGGTCGACACGCCCGATGATCTGCGCAGGCTGACCGTGCCGCAGGTACGCGAGCTGGCGGAGGAGATCCGCGAGTTCCTGGTGCGCAAAGTCGCCGCGACCGGCGGGCACCTCGGTCCGAACCTCGGTGTGGTCGAACTCACCATCGCCCTGCACCGGATCTTCGACTCGCCGGCCGACCCGCTGATCTTCGACACCGGGCACCAAGCCTACGTGCACAAGATCCTGACCGGGCGCAAAGATCAATTCGACTCGCTGCGCAAGCAGGGCGGCCTGTCCGGCTACCCGAGCCGGGCCGAGAGCGCCCACGACTGGGTGGAGTCCTCGCACGCCTCGGCGGCGCTGTCGTACGCCGACGGTCTGGCGAAGGCGTTCGCGCTGAGCGGGCAGGACCGGCACGTGGTCGCGATCGTCGGCGACGGCGCGCTCACCGGCGGCATGTGCTGGGAGGCGCTGAACAACATCGCCGCCTCGGACCGCCCGGTGGTCGTCGTGGTCAACGACAACGGCCGCTCCTACGCGCCCACCATCGGCGGCTTGGCCGAGCGATTGACCGCGCTGCGCACCCAGCCCGCCTACGAGCACGCTCTGGACACGGGCAAGCGCATCCTCAAGAGCATCCCCCGGGTGGGCGAATCGGCGTACTCGATGGTGCACGCGGTGAAGGCGGGCATCAAGGACGCGGTCAGTCCGCAGGAACTGTTCAGCGACCTCGGCCTGAAGTACGTCGGGCCGGTGGACGGCCACGACGTCGTCGCGCTCGAGGCCGCGCTGCGCCGGGCCAAGGACTTCGGCGGCCCTGTCGTGGTGCACGCCGTGACGCAGAAGGGCCGCGGTTACGCGCCCGCCGAGAACCACGTCGCCGACCAGATGCACGCCTGCGACCCCATCGATCCGCTCACCGGCGTCCCTGTCGGCGGTCCGAAGGCGCGCGGATGGACCTCGGTGTTCTCCGAGGAGTTGATCGCGCACGCCGAGCGCCGCGCCGACATCGTCGCCATCACCGCGGCGATGCCAGGCCCGACCGGACTGGCGGCGTTCGGGGAGCGTTTCCCGGAGCGGATGTTCGACGTCGGCATCGCCGAGCAGCACGCCATGGCCTCCGCGGCGGGGCTGGCGCTCGGCGGCATGCATCCGGTGGTCGCGATCTACTCGACCTTCCTCAACCGCGCCTTCGACCAGTTGCTGATGGACGTGGCGCTGCTGAAGCAGCCGGTCACCGTGGTGCTGGACCGCGCGGGCATCACCGGCTCCGATGGCGCGAGCCACAACGGCATGTGGGATCTGTCGGTCCTCGGGATCATCCCCGGCATCCGGGTGGCCGCTCCGCGCGACGCCGCGACGTTGCGAGAGGAACTGGCCGAGGCGCTGGCCGTCAACGACGGGCCCACCGCCCTGCGGTTCCCGAAAGGCAGTGTCGCCGAGGACATCTCCGCGGTGGAACGGCTGGACGGCATCGACGTGCTCCGGCTGGCCGAGCCGGACGGCGGCTCGGTGCAGGCGGTGCACGGCGACGTGCTGCTCGTCGCGGTCGGCTCGTTCGCGGGCACCGCTCTGGAGGCGGCGCGGCTGCTGGACGCCGAAGGTGTCTCGGTCACGGTCATCGACCCGCGCTGGGTGCTACCGGTCTCCGACACCCTGCTGAAGCTGGCGGAGAACTACCGGCTGGTGGTCACGCTGGAAGACGGCGGCCTGCACGGCGGCATCGGTTCCACGGTGTCGGCCCGCCTGCGCAACTCCGGGCTGGACATCCCGACCCGTGATCTGGGTGTGCCGCAACAGTTCCTGGACCATGCCTCGCGCGGTGAGGTGCACGCGGGCCTCGGTCTCACCGGCCCGGACATCGCCCGCCGGATCAGCGGGTGGCTGGCCGCTCGCTGACGCGGAGGGGCGAGCAGGCGGTCAGTCCGACGGCGGCAACGCCGCGGTCAGCCGCGGGACGTTCAGTTCCCGCTGCCACGGCCGGGCGCCGCCCGACTTCAGGAATCCGTCGACCGCGGAGGGCTCGACCGACTCGTAGTCGGGCAGTCCGTCCCAGCACAGACGGCGGACCAGATCGGGCGCGAGCAAGTTCTCCACCGGTATCGCGTACTGCGCGGACAGCTCGGCCATGGCGGCTCGTGCCCGGGTCAGGCGCGCAGCCGCGGCCGGGTCGCGGCGTTCCCAGCGGTTCACCGGCGGGGGGCCGTCGAACGGCTGGGTGAGCGGCGGCAGGTCGCTGTCGGGCAGGGTGCGCCCGCGCTCGATCGCGGCGAGCCATTCGCGGGAGTACCGGCGCTGACGCGGCCCGCCGAACACCGGCAGGGTGCGCAACTGCGCGATGGATCTGGGTTCCGCGGTCGCCGCGGCGATGATCGCCGAGTCGGGGAGGATGCGGGCGGGCGCGACGTCGCGGGCGCGGGCCAGCGCGTCCCTCGCGGTCCACAGCTCGCGCACCACCGCCAGTTGCCTGGTGCGGCGCAGCGTGTGGATGCCCGAGGTGCGCCGCCACCGCTCGGCCTTCGGCGCGGGCGGGTCCAAGGTGCGAATGTGCTCGAATTCCTGTGCCGCCCAATCCGTCTTGCCCTGCTCGTCGAGCGCGGCGGCCACGGCGTCGCGCAGCTCCAGCAGCAATTCGACGTCCAGGGCGGCGTAGTTCAGCCAGTCGGCGGGCAGCGGCCGGGTGGACCAGTCGGCCGCCCCGTGTCCCTTGCGCAGCGCACGGCCGAGCAACCGCTCCACCATCGCGGCGAGCCCGACGCGCTCGAAGCCGGCCAGGCGTCCGCCCAGTTCGGTGTCGAACAGCCGGGCCGGGTGCAAGCCGAGTTCGGCGAGGCCGGGAAGATCCTGGTCCGCGGAGTGCAAGACCCACTCCAGTCCGTTGATCGCGTCGGCCAGCGGACCGAGGGCGTCGGTGACCGGGATCGGGTCGATGAGGAACGTGCCCGCGCCGGCGCGGCGCAGCTGGATCAGATACGCGCGCGCCGAATAGCGGAAGCCGGAGGCGCGCTCGGCGTCGACGGCCAGCGGGCCGGTGCCCGCGGCCAGCAGGTCGGCGGCCGCGACGATCTCGGCGGCGGTGTCCAGTACCGGTGGCACGCCCTCCACCGGCGCGAGCAGCGGCGTCGCGGCCGAGGGTTCGAATTCGTCTGGTACGGACATGGTGTTGAACTTTACGTGCCGACGCAACCGCGCCGCCGTCCTATCGGCGCATAAGTGTGTCGGTGCCTCGGTCGCCAGCCGCCCGCCGTATCGGGTGCAGGCGGCTCCGGCGCAGGTCACCGTACGCGAGGGGCACGCTCAGGGATGGTCGCCGGACAGGCCGGGCCGGATCTGCAGCTGCGTCACCCCCGCGGGCGGCAGCCCCGCCGCGTAGGCCAGCACCTCGCAGAACGCCTCCAGATGCGGGCGCATATCGGTGGTGACCGGGGTCCACGAGGCGCGTATTTCGAGCTGATGGGCGCGCGGTGGACCGGCGATGTCCCCGTAGCGCACCGAGCTGGTCGAGGTCACCGTGCCGCCGAGCGCGGTGAACGGCTCGGTGCGTGACTCCAGCGCGTCCACCAGCCAGCTCCACGCCACCTCGGGTAGCAGGGGATCGGTCGCGAGCGCGGCGTCGATGTCGGCCTGGATGTAGGCGACCAGGCGCAAGGTGCCGTGCCAGGTGTCGTCGCCGTCCGGGTCGTGCAGCAGGATCAGCCTGCCGAACGCGTCGCCTTCGGAATCGGCTGGTACGACAGGGGTTTCGGGATGTGCGACCTCCGCGCCGATCGCGTAGGAGAACGGGGCGAGTCGTTGCGGCGGCCGGATGGGCGCGAGCTCGATCCGGGGATGCACGGTAGCGGTGCCCATCGCCTCGACCGCGGCGCGAAACTGAGCTGGCTCGCCATGAGGTCCTTCGGTCGGTGCGGCGCCGTCGCGGAAGTCGAGCGGTGTCACGAATGCTGACGGTAGACCTTGTGCACCCGGCGCAGTCGGAGGCGCGCCGCTACGGGCCCTGCGGCGTCCGCGCGGTCATCGCTGCCGCCTCCGCGTCCGCCCCCTCGCGCGGGCCCGCATACGATGGCCGTGATGAGCACTCATACCCGCCGCCGGTTGACCGATGCCCCGTTCCTGGCCGCCGCCACCGGCGCGACGCCCAGCAGGCGTCCGGTGTGGTTCATGCGCCAGGCCGGACGCTCGCTGCCCGAGTACCGCGAGGTGCGTGCGGGCATCGGGATGCTCGAATCCTGCTTCGACCCCGAGCTGGTGTGCGAGATCACGTTGCAGCCGATTCGCAGGCACGGGGTCGACGCGGCGATCTTGTTCTCCGACATCGTCGTTCCGCTGAAGGCGGCGGGCATCGATCTGGACATCGTGCCCGGCGTGGGGCCGGTGGTCGCCGCGCCCGTGCGGACGGTCGATGACGTGCGCGCGCTGCCTCGGTTGCGCCCCGAGGAGGTCGGCGCGGTCACCGACGGCGTGCGCCTGCTGATCGACGCGTTGGGGGAGACGCCGCTGATCGGGTTCGCGGGCGCGCCGTTCACCCTCGCCTCCTACCTGGTCGAGGGCGGTCCGAGCAAGAATCACGAGCGCACCAAGGCGATGATGTACGCCGATCCGCGGACCTGGCACGAACTGCTCGGCGTGCTCACCGACATCACCATCGCGTTCCTGCAGGCCCAGCTGGCGGCGGGCGTCGACGCGGTGCAGTTGTTCGACTCCTGGGCGGGCGCGCTCTCGCTGGCCGACTACCGCAGTTTCGTGCTCCCGCATTCGGAGCGGGTGTTCGCCCAGATCGCCGAGGCGGGCGTGCCGCGCATCCACTTCGGGGTCGGAACCGGCGAGCTGCTCGGCGCCATGAGCGAGGCGGGCGCCGACGTGGTCGGCGTCGATTGGCGGGTGCCGCTGACCGAGGCCGTCCGTCGCGTCGGGCCGGGAAAAGCGTTGCAGGGCAACCTCGATCCCGCCGTGCTGTTCGCCGGTCCGCAGGCGATCGAGGAGCAGGCCAGGCGCATCGCACGGGAAGCGGATGAGGCGATCACCCTCGGCGCCACCGGGCACATCTTCAACCTGGGCCACGGGGTGCTTCCGGAGACCGATCCCGGCGTGCTGACGGCCTTGGTGGAACTCGTGCACGAGCTGTAGGCCGGGGGAATCGGTAGGTCCGCACGGCAGCTGACCCGACTCGACGCGGCAACGGCCGCGGCGAGCGATGGAGCAGCAGGTGGCCCGGCGGCGCCTTCCGGCCGCTTTCCCGCGTGCGGTTCCATCGAGGCGGTCGAGGTTCGCCGCCATGACAGTGAGCCCCGCGGAGGGGGGTACCAGTGTGGTCCGCGTCATCCGGGTGTCACCGTCCAGCAGCCACCGGCGCGGCGCGCGATACGGTCGAGACATGCGTATCGCGGTGGTCGGCGGTGGGATCAGCGGGCTCGTGGCCGCGTATCGGTTGCGGACATTGCTCGGGCCGGATGCCGACGTGCTCGTGCTCGATCGCGCCGAGCGGGTCGGCGGCATCCTCTACACCGGTGAATTGGCCGGGGAGCCTATGGATCTCGGCGCGGAAGCGTTCGTCGGTCGGCGGCCGGAGGTGCCCGCGCTGCTGCGCGAACTCGGGCTGGAGTCGCAGTTGGTGACCCCTGCGGGGCTGCGGCCGCTGGTGTGGTCCGCCGGGACCGCGCATCCGCTGCCGGAGGGGACCTTGATGGGTATCCCCGCGAACGCGGAATCGATGCGCGGACTGGTCGACGCCGAGACGCTGACCCGGATCGCCGCCGAACCCGACCGTCCGCTGGACTGGGAGCCCGGCTCCGACACCGACGTCTACCGCCTGGTCGCCGACCGCTTCGGCCCGCAGGTGGCCGAGCGCAGTGTCGACCCGCTGCTCGGCGGTGTGTACGCGGGCAGCTCCCGCTCCATCGGGGTGCGGGCCGCGCTGCCCACTCTGGCCGCCGCGCTGGACGACGGCGCGTCCAGCCTCACCGCCGCCGTCGGCGCGGCGCTGCCGCCCCCCTCGAACGCTCCGGTCTTCGGTGGCCTCCGGGACGGGTACCGGGTGCTGCTGGAAGCGCTCGCCGAACGCTCCGGGGCGCGGTTCGTCACCGCGACGCCGGGAACGCGTCTGGCCAGGGGGCTGCGCGGCTGGGTGGTCGACCCGATCGGCGCCGTCGACGCGGTGGTGCTCGCCACCCCGGCGCCGGTGACCGCACGCCTGCTCGGCGCCGTCGCCCCGGTCGCCGCGGCGGAACTGGCCGGCGTCGAACTCTCCTCCTCCGCCGTGGTCGCGCTGGCGCTGCCCCGCGCGACCGCGCTGCCGCGCAACTCCGGCATCCTGGTGGCCACCGGAGAGCCGCTGCGCGCCAAAGCGTTCACGCTGTCCAGCCGCAAATGGACGCATCTGGCGGAGCGTGAGACGGCGCTCGTGCGCGTCTCTTTCGGCAAGTTCGGCGACGATTCCCCGCTCTCGTGGCCCGATTACGAACTCGTCGCCGCCGCCACCGCCGACCTGGCCACCGTCACCGGGGTCGCGATCGAGCCGGTCGCGGCCGTCGTCCAGCGTTGGCCCGGTGGCCTCGCCCAGTACGCGCCCGGCCATCCGGCTCGCATCGCGGCTGTCGAAGCCGAGGTCGCCGCGCTGGACGGGCTCGCGGTGGCAGGCGCGTACCTGCACGGCGTCGGCGTGCCCGCGTGTGTCGCGTCCGGCACGGCCGCCGCGCACCGCATCGCGACCCAGGTCGGCGCGGGCGCCGCGCGCTGACCGATGCGCCCGGCCGTGTGGTTCTTCGCTCGGTACGGCCGGGCCGACCTGTCGGTGCGGGCCATGCCCGAGGACGCCGACGTCTGCGGCCCGACCGTGTTCCTGCGCGACATGCGACGGCGACTGCGCGCCCTCGGCGTCCCCGACGGCCGCGTGCACATCGAGCAGTTCACGCCCGGCGACGCGGGCGCTCCCGAGCGAGTGGCACGATAGTGCTATGGCGCGACTCGACTATCAAGCTCTCAACTCCACCATCCGCTACCTGATGTTCTCGGTCTTCCAGGTGCAACCAGGAGTGCTGGGCGAGGACCGGGACGCGGCGACCAAGGAGGCCAAAGCGT
This sequence comes from Nocardia beijingensis NBRC 16342, assembly GCF_001612785.1. GTDB lineage: Bacteria > Actinomycetota > Actinomycetes > Mycobacteriales > Mycobacteriaceae > Nocardia > Nocardia beijingensis. Next base: position 61,580 of record NZ_BDBC01000063.1, on the reverse strand, counting down.
TCTTCGACGGTCTCGCCGACCGCGACGTCGTGGTCCGCGGCGTCTACGACGTCGCCGGAATGCGCGCCGACGCCGACTTCATGATCTGGACGCACGCCGAGCGCGTCGAGGACCTGCAAGCCGCCTACGCCGACTTCCGCCGCACCACCGAGCTGGGCCGGGCCAGTGCGCCGGTATGGAGCAACGTGGCGCTGCACCGTCCCGCCGAGTTCAACAAGAGCCACATCCCGGCGTTCCTGGCCGGTGAGGAGCCGGGCGCCTACATCTGCGTGTACCCGTTCGTCCGGTCCTACGAGTGGTATCTGCTGCCCGACGACGAGCGCCGCCGGATGCTGGCCGAGCACGGCAAGGCGGCGCGCGGCTACCCGGATGTGCGGGCGAACACCGTCAGCTCGTTCGCGCTCGGCGACTACGAGTGGATTCTTGCTTTCGAGGCGCCGGAATTGCATCGGATCGTCGATTTGATGCGCGACCTGCGGGCCACCGACGCCCGCAGGCACGTGCGCGAAGAGATCCCGTTCTTCACCGGCGCCCGCGTGGAGATCGAGAAGCTGATCGCCGCCCTGCCCTGACGCTCACCACCCCGGTGCCGGCGAACGCTTGCCCAGAGATTTCGGGGCATGCGCCGAGCGCCGGGGCTTCGTACGCTGCCGGTGAGCGTCGGGCTGGTTACTCCGCTGCGCTGTCCGAGGGGTGCAGTCGCAGGGCGATGGAGTTGATGCAGTAGCGCTTGTCGGTGGGCGTGTTGTACCCCTCGCCCTCGAACACGTGGCCGAGGTGGCTGTGGCAATTCGCGCACAGCACTTCGACGCGGTGCATGCCGAGCGAGTCGTCCGAGCGGAGGATCACCGCGTCGGACGCCGCCGGATCGAAGAACGACGGCCAGCCGCAGTGCGAGTCGAACTTCTCGCTGCTGCGGAACAGTTCGGTGCCGCAGGCCCGGCACACGTAGACGCCTTCGGTCTTGGTGTCGGTGTACTCGCCGGTGAACGGCCGCTCGGTGGCGGCCTCGCGCAGCACCGCGTATTCCTCGGGGTTCAGCTTCGATCGCCATTCCTGCGGCGAGAGCTGGATGCGCGGCGCGGGCAGGGACGTATCGGCTTCGGAACTCATGGCTCCACGCTAATACGATCCTGCTCCGCCGGCTCCGAACCGTTGTGTGGCCTGGGGGTCTCGGCCGTCTTGGTCGCGGTGACCGGCGGCTGCGGTTGTTCGCCACGGGGATCAGGCGCGGAGCTCATCCACGCGGGATCGATCCCGAACGGGAGCCTGCCTTGCCGCCGTGCGGCCAGATAGCGTTCGCCGAGCACGCAGAACACGACGATGAGCAGCAGGCCCCAGCCGAAGGTGATGCGCAGGTACTCCAGGTTGCGGCCGATGTGCTGCCAGCGGTCCGACAGCCACTTGTCGTAGCTCATGAACCCGAATATACCCAGCCAGGCAGGCCAGTTGCGCAGCACCGAATTGCGCAGCACCACGGTCATCAGGAATGGGAACAGCATCATCGAGTAGTACATCTGCCCCAGCGAGCTGAGCAGGAAGAAGGCCGTCAGCAGCACGCCGGAGGCGGTGCAGACGAAGAACAGCTCGTCCTCGCGGTAGTAGCGGTACAGCAGCCACAGCGAGATCAGCACGAGCACGCCGAGCGTCACGCGCATGCCCCAGGTCAGCCACGGCGGCAGGCCGTAGTACTCGCCGTTGCCGACGATCGCGCTGTTGAAGTAGTCGCGGGATTCGAAGAGGTAGGGCAGGGTGCGGGTGATGAACTTCTCCGGGTCCTTCACCAGCGGCCAGGCGATCGCGTTCATCGCCAGCGGCACGCCGAGCGCGGTCACGAAGACTTTCCACTGCCCGCGCGCGAGGGCGATCAACAGCAACGGAGCCAGCGTCGGTTTGACCGCGATACTCAATCCCAGCGCGGCGCCGGCCCACAGGTCGCGGCGCTTCAGCAGCAGGTGGATGAAGATCAGCTCGGCCAGCAGCACGCAGCCGTTGACGTTGGTGAACACCAGTGTGTTGATCACGGTCTCGGACGAGAACATCGCCAGCAACAGCGCGGGCGCGGCGACCGAACTGAGCGTGTACCGGAACAGCCGCAGCAACAGGTACCAGGCGATGAGGATCGCGATCGCGTTCAGTGCGATGAACAGCCAGCGCGACTTCTCGTAGTCGATGGCCGCGATCGGCGCGATCAGCAGGGTGCCGCTGGGCGGGTACAGGTAGTGCGGGTCCACCGAGTCGAAGTTCGCGGTGTAGACCGGCCGTCCGTTCAGGAAGTCGAAGGACGCCTGGTAGACCGGCTTGTAGTCGTCGGTGATGAAGCCGTTGACAGCCTTGATGAAAACCCGGTTCAGCACGGTCATGACCGCCAGCGGCCAGAGTGCGAACTTGATCACCTCGGCGGTGGTGCGAGCGGTCCTGGGCTCGAGCTGTCGAAGGAACACTGGGGCACGGTACACCGGACGGGTTACCGGTGGTTGGCCGGACCTGCCCGACGCGCCGCTCCATGGGCTCTTCCCGCCGGGCTAGGCCGGGCAGGCGGTGCCGTCTGCGGGAAGTTTGCCGTCCTTCAGGTAGTCGAGCACCGCCCGCTGCGCGCAGCCGGAATGCGTGGACACCGGATGCCCGAAGCCCTGCCAGGACAGCGCGGCGTGCCTGGCGCCCGCCGAACCGATCGCGCCGGTCACCGACGACTGGCCGCCGTTGCCGACGACCGGATCGGCGACCCCGCCGAGCACGAGCACCGGGATACCCACCTTCTCCGGCAGCGCCGGCGGGGTCGACACCGGCCAGGCCGCGCATTCCATCAGCGCGATGGCCGCGGCCTTGCCGAAGACGGGGTACTTGCCCGCCCATGTGCGCGCGAGTTCGTTGGCTTTGTCCGGCGTCGGCGGCAGTTGCGTGTCGGTGCACCGGTTGACGAACTGGCCGTCGCTCTCTGTGGCCACCGCCTCCCGCCGGATCAGGTTGTTCAGCGGTCCGCGGTCGCCGCGTCCGGCCGCGGCCAGCGCGTCGGACAGCTCGGTGACCCTGGTGGCCTGGTCGGCGCGCGGGCTGCCGAGGAAACCCGACACCGCGGTCAGCAGCGCGTTCGCCGAGATGTCGCCCAACTCGCCGGTCGCGGCCCGGTTCACCAGATCGGTGACGGCGGCGCGCGGATCGGCCCCGAGCGAGCACCCGACGCCGACGCACCGTTGTGCGAACGCCGTCAGCGCGGCCTCGGCGCCCTGCACGGCCTGTTCGGCGCGCGTCACGGCGTCGGTGCCGACCGGCTCGGGGGAGTCGAGCACCAGCCGTGCGACGTGGTCGCCGTACTTGCGGGCGTAGCTGAGCGCGACCTTCGCGCCGTTGCCCGTGCCGAGCAGCGCGATGTGGTCCACCTGCCACTGCCTGCGCAATTGCTCGATGTCGTCGGCGGCGTGCGGCGCGTCGAAGGTGCCTTCGTAGGGCTGCAGGAAATCGCGGCAGGCGATGGTGCCGTCCTGGCTCAGCTTTGTCATCCGCGCCACCGGGTCGCCCGCGCCGGGCCCGGACTGGGCGTTGTCGGCCAGGCCGCGGCGGATGTCCGGCGGCAGGCAGTCGATCGGCTGCGAGCTGCCGATGCCGCGCCGGTCCACCGCGACGATCGGGCGGGCGGCCAGCAGGGCGGAGGCCGGGCCTGCGGCCAACCCCGCCAGGGTGGCGGAGGAGGACCGATCCGAACCCGAGGTGAGCACCAGCGGCGGCGCGTCGGCCGGGGTCTGCGCCAGCCTGGCCCGCAACGCGCCCGCGCGGAAGCTGCCGAGCACCGCGCCCGTCGAGTCGATCGGGGTGGAGTACTCGGCGCAGTCGAGCACCAACCCGGCGGGCGCTGGGCCGAGCCCGAGCTGATCCAAGGTGGGCTGGGTGCACTCGTGCCAGCTGAGGTCGGTTCTGGGCAGTTCGGCGTTCGGCGGGGGAGCGGGCGCGGCGGAGGTGGTCGCGGTGCCCGCGACCGGAGGGCGCTGCACCGCGACACCGGGACGATCCGACGGTCCCGCGCCGCAACCCGCGGTCACGATCGAGAGGGTGGCGGCAAGCACGGCGGCCCGAGTCCAGCGCATTGCTACAGCCTGCCAGGTTCGGGCGGTTCTTTCATCGACGGGCCCATCGGGTGAGCATCGTGCCGTCGTCGTCCAGCAGCACGTGCGCGCGCGTCATGCGGACGCGGAACTCGTGCGCCGACAGCGAGATTCGCCGCGCGGCGCCGCCGACCAGCAGCGGCGCGGTGGTCAGGCACAGTTCGTCGACCACGTCGGCCTCCAGCAGTTCGCCGAACAGGTGCGGCCCGCCCTCGGTGAGCACCCGCAGCAGGCCGCGCTCGGCGAGCACCCGCAGCAGGCCCGCCGGTGTCACCGCGATGTCACCCGCTTCGATCACCTCGGCGCCCGCGTCCGCCAACAGCTGCTTGCGGTCGGCGGGCGCGGTGGCCGTGGTGATGATCAGCGGCGGCACCCTGGTATCGGTGAACAGGCGCGCGCCGGGGTCGATCGCCGCGCTCGCGGTCACCACGGCGATCGGCGGCGGCGCGCCGTCGGGATGCCCGCCGATCCCGCGCTCGTGGAACGCGCGGCGCCGCGCCGGGTCGGTGCGCGCCCCGCCGTAGTTCTCCGCGCGCGCCGTGCCCGCGCCGACCACGATCACCTCCGCGAGTTCGCGCAGCAACATGAACACCGTCCGGTCGGCGGGCGTGCCGAGCCCTTCGGTCAGGTTGCCGCTGGTGGCGGCCCCGTCGATGCTCGAGACGAAATTGGCCCTGACGTAAGGCGCGTCGAGCGCGGCGGGGAAGGCGTACATTCGCGCGAGGTCGTCGGGGCCGAGTCCTGTGAGCTGGATCGCATTCTGGCTACGCTGCATGAAATCAGATCTCACCACGTCTCTAGGCTTCGTCCATGCAAGAACGCCTCGTCGATCGTCACCCGGAGGTCCCGGCCGATCAGCTCGTCGCCCAGATGGTGCCGCCGCCCATGTTCGACGAGGTGAGCTTCGCCTCCTACATTCCCGATCCGAAGGAACCGAGCCAGGCCGCCGCGGTGACCAAGGCCGAGGAGTTCGCCGGACAGGTCGCCAAGATCAGCAAGGCCGCGCACAAGAAGAGCCTGTTCGGCAAGAAGAAACAGGTCAGCGGGGCGGGCCTGTACCTGGACGGCGGGTTCGGCGTCGGTAAGACCCACTTGCTGGCCTCGATCTTCCACAGCTCGCCCGCGCCCAAGTCGTTCGGCACGTTCGGCGAGCTGACCAACTTGGTCGGCGCGCTCGGCTTCGCCAACGCCCTGGAGCGGCTGTCGGGCAACAGCGTGCTGTGCATCGACGAGTTCGAGCTCGACGATCCCGGCGACACCATGCTGGTCTCGCGCCTGCTGACCGAATTGTCCGCGGCCGGTGTCTCCATCGCGGCCACGTCGAACACGTTGCCGGGACAGCTCGGCGAAGGGCGTTTCGCCGCACAGGATTTCATGCGCGAGATCAAGAAGCTGGGCGCCATCTTCGAGGCGGTGCGCGTGGACGGTCCGGACTACCGCCACCGCGACCTGCCGCCGGCGCCGGAGCCGACCGCCCCCGAGGTGCTGGCCGAACGAGCGGCGAGCACACCGGGTTCGACGCTCGACGAGTTCGACGCCCTGTTGCAGCACCTCAGCACCTTGCATCCGTCGAAGTACGGCGCGCTCATCGCCGGGGTCTCGTCGGTGTTCGTCTCCGGCGTCCATCCGGTCACCGATCAGGCCGTGGCGTTGCGCATCGTGGTGCTGGCCGACCGGCTCTACGACGCGAGCGTGCCGGTGACGGTGTCCGGCGCGAAGCTCGACGAGATCTTCTCCGCCGAGATGCTCGAGGGCGGCTACCGCAAGAAGTATCTGCGGGCCATCTCCCGCTTGCTCGCGCTGTCGCGCTTCGAGGTCGCGGCCTAGCGAGGCCGGCCCGGCCTAGGAGAGTAGGCGAGCCGTGCAGTCCCGATGACAGGAGCAGCCGAATGGTCACTCGTTTCCGCGCCCCGGTCGCGATGGCGGCCGGTTTGGCGGTCGCCTTCGGGCCGGTAGCCGCCATAGCGCAGGCCGACCCGCCCGCGGCCGTCGTCGTCGATCCCTCACTGCACCTGCAAGGGGTGCAGAATGCCAGGGACATCGGCGGGTATCGCACCACCGACGGCAGGACCGTGCGCACCGGTCTGGTGTATCGGACCGGACAGCTGAACAACGCGACGCCGGAGGATCTGGCCGCGCTGACCGACCGCCGGGTGCGCTCCGTGCACGACCTGCGCACGGTCTACGAACGCGCGCTCGGGCCGGACCGGGTGCCCGCCGGCGCGACGGCGCACTGGGCCGATGTGATCGGCCAGGCTCCGCCGGAGGTCGTCGCCACCACGCTCACCGGAGGCGACGGGCTCTATCGCGCGTTCATCACCGCACCCGGCGCGAACGAGGCGTTCGCTTCGGTGCTGCGCGACATCGCCGGCGCCGACGGCGCGGTGCTGTTCCACTGCACCGCGGGCAAGGACCGCACCGGCTGGACGGCCGCCGTGCTGCTCACGCTGCTCGGCGTCGATCGAGCCACGGTCACCGAGGACTATCTGCTGTCCAATCGTTTTCGCCAGGCGAGCGAGAACGACCCGCTCAACGGCGTCCAGGGTTCCTGGCTCGATGCCGCCTTCGACCAGGTGAACCGGAGCTACGGAAGTTTCGACGCCTATGTCCGGGACGGCCTCGGGCTCACCGACGGCGATATCGCCGCCTTGCGGGCACGCCTGCTGGGCTGAGCGCGGCGTCCGCACCGAATGTCCGCTTCGGCGGTCCGGGGCCGCGCCGTGCATTACGATCCCGGCATGGCGAAGTTTGAGACATGGGACGGCCTGGAACTCAATTACCGGGTCTGGGAGGGCGAGGGCGTCCCGGTCGTCCTGCAGCACGGGGTGGTCGCGGACACCAACGCGAACTGGATGAGCACCGGGGTGGTCGCCGCCCTGCAGTCCGCCGGGCACACTGTGGTGTCGCTGGACGCGCGCGGCCACGGCCGTTCCGGCAAGCCGCACGACGCGGCGAAGTATTCGTGGCAGGCCATGGCCCGCGATGTGCGCGCCCTCTACGACGAGCTGGGCTTCGAGGAAGTCGCGCAGGTCGGGTACTCGATGGGCGGGGTGATCTCGCTGCTGGTGGCCGCGGCCGATCAGCGGGTGCGGCGGCTGGCCGTCGGCGGCATCGGGTCGGGTGTGCTCGACTGCGGCGGCGTCGATCGCCGCGTGATCGACCTGCCCGATCTGCAGGCCGCGATGACCGGCGACGGTGCGGGCGCTTCGCCGACGGCGAAGATGTTCCGGGTGCTCGCCGACGCGGTGCATGCCGACGTGGAAGCCATCCACGCGGTGGCGACCGGCCTGGACGATCGTCCCATCGAGACGCTGGCGGACATCACCGTGCCCGCGCTGGTGCTGGCGGGCGAGGACGACCCGTTCGCCGCCGAACCGGAGCGACTCGCCGCCGCCCTGCCCAACGGCGCGCTCGCCGTCGTGCCGGGCGATCACCTGATGGCGGTGGTGAATCCCGCGTTCCACACCGCTCTCGTCGACTTCCTGCGCTAGAAGACCAGCCGCAGCACGTAGTCGTGATGCACCTGGCTGCCGACGGTGAAGGTCCTGGTGCCGACCTCGGTGAAACCGTGTTTGGCGTAGAAGCGCCGAGCGCGGACGTTCTCCTGGTTGACCCCGAGCCAGACGCCCGCATACCCCTCGGCGCGCGCCCGGTCCAGCGCGGCGTTCATCAGTGCGGTGGACACTCCGCTGCCGTGATGGCCGGGCAGCACGTACATCTTGCTGATCTCCACCAGCGGCTGCGGCCCGGCCGCAGGCGCCGGGCCGCCCGTGACCAGCATCGCGTAACCGACGATGTCGTGGTCCACCACCGCCTTGAGCACGATCCGGGCCGGATCGCTCAGATATTCGCCGAAGCGCTCGCCCGACAGCACCTCGCCGATGAAGATGTCGATGTCGTCGGGCGTCGCCCCGGGCGGGCACGCGAGCGGAAAAGTGGCCGCCGCCACGTCACTGAGCGCTTCCGCGTCCCACAGCCCGGCCCGGTCGACGATGACTGGCGGGTCGCTCATGGCTCCATCAGAGCACACGAGCGCGAGAGAATGTCATGCTCCGCATGCCCAGGACACCGCGCGGACGCGGGTCCCCTTCGCTGATCGCCGTGCCGGAACCGGCCACCGACCGCAACGGGCGATGCCCGGCGTGACCTACCCGTCGGCGGGGCCGAACTCCGTCGGCTGCGTCTGTGGACGGAGTGGGGCAGGGGCGACCCGATGGGAACGGAAGACGCCGGAGAGCGCGATCAGGGCTCCGGCGAAGAGCAACGGGACCACGAAGCCCGCGCGGTGCCCGGTGCTCGCCGCGACCACGCCGACCACACCGCCGCCGAGCAGCGTCCCCGCGTAGTTGAACAGGTTCAGACGCGCGATCAGCGCGTCGAGTTCCCGTCCGGTCGCGAGTTGTCCGGCCGCGCTGAAGCACAGCGGGGCGATCACGGGCAGGCCCGCGCCCGCGACGAGGAAGCCGGCGATCGCGACCGCCGGACTCGGCGCGGCCACCACCAGCGCCAGGCCGAGGATGCCCGTGCCCGCCGCCGCCCGCACCACACGACGCGGACCGAAACGGCGCACCAGCGAATCACCGGCCATTCGAGCGGCCAGCGACGCCCCCTGGTAGGCGGCGTAGGCGAGCGCCGCGGTCGCCGAACCTGCGAGCAGGTCGTCGGTGAGATACAGGGCCGACCAGTTGCCCACCGCGAGGTCGACGGCGAAGACGAACGCCATCGCGATCCCGATCCCGAGATATGCGCGCAGCGCGACGGTGGAGCCGGGCGCGGCGGTCTCGGCGGGACCGGTCTCCGCGTCCCGCACGCCGAGCAGCCCACGTCCGAGCGCCCAGCCGAGCAGCAACACGATCGCCGCGGCCGCGAGCAGCGATTCGCGCAGCGTCACCTCCAGCGCCTCACACCCGGAGACGAACAGTGCCCCGGCTATCGTTCCGGCGCTCCACGCGGCGTAGAACGACGACAGGATGAACGTCCCGTACCCGTGCTGGATGAAGACCGCCTGCATGTTGGTGCTCGCGTCGACGATGCCGACGGCGATTCCGTAGCAGCCGAGTGCGGCAATCAGCAGCGGCGTGTCCGGCGCGAACGCCGCCGCCGAGCCGGTGACGGCCACGAGCAACAGCCCGATCCGCACCGCGGCGCGGCTGGACCAGCGCAGCGCCAGCCGTTCCGCCAGGACGCTGCCGCCACCGGCCAGCAACGAGATCAGCACCACCGAGACCGCGATCATCCCGTCCGAGAGCCCGAAACGCTCTTTCTGCTGAGGCAGTTCGGTCAGCACGACGGCGAGGAAGAAGCCCTGTGCGCCGAACGCGAACGAGTTGGCGATCCGGGCACGCCGCAGGACCGGCGCGATCGAACTCATCGGTGCAGGGTAGCCGGACGCGGACGACGATTGCGCGCCGGACCGCGACGGCGGGGGCGAACGCCTATCGCGCGAACGGGTTCGGTCGCGCGGCTGGCCGCGATCCGTGATCGGTGTCACTATCGAAGGGCCGCAACGACACTCGCGAACCAAGGGGGAACCGAACGGATGAGAGAGCTGCCCGCGGATTTCTTTCGCACGCCGCATGCCTTCTACCAGCAGTTGCGCGCCGAGGGGCCGGTGCATCGAATCCGGTTGCGCACCGGTGTTCGCGCTTGGCTGGTCGTCGACTACGACGCCGCAAAGGAGGTGCTTCGCCATCCCGGCGTCCGCAAGGATCCCCACGCTCCGATGGGCGAACACGCACGCCGGTCAGCGGCGGGCGACAGCGGCCTCACCGCGGTCAACCAGCGCCTGAGCCACCATCTGCTGAACTCCGACCCGCCGCGGCACTCGCGGCTGCGCAAACTCGTCACACCGGCGTTCGCGCCCGCGCGGATGGACGCCCTCGCCCCGCGGATCGTGGCGATCGCGGACGATCTGCTCGACGCGATCGATCGCGCGGCTGGTGCGGGGCCGGTCGACCTGCTCGCGGAGTACGCGTTCCCGCTGCCGATCACGGTGATCTGCGAACTGCTCGGCGTGCCGGTCGAGGACCGCGCCCGCTTCCGGGAGTGGTCGGCGGCCGTGGTCGACACCCCCATGTCCACCCCGGAGGGCATGCGCGCCGCGACCGACGCCATAGTCGCCTACTTCGACGAACTGATCGCCCGGCGGCGCGCGGAGCCACCGGGCGAGGATCTGATCTCGCAACTGCTGCCCGCCACCGCGGACGGGGACCGGCTCAGTCACGACGAACTGATCTCCATGGCCTTCCTGATCCTGGTCGCCGGCCACGAGACCACGGTGAACCTGATCGGCAATTCCGTGCTGGAACTGCTGGCCGATCCCGACCGCTACCAGGCCCTGCGCGCGGACCCGGCGGCTGTCACGCCGCTGGTGGAGGAGACGTTGCGCTACAACGGCCCGGTCAACGTGGCGACGCTGCGCTACACCACCGCGCCGGTCCACCTGGGCGGCGACGTCATCCCGGCAGGGGAGCTGGTGCTGGTCTCGGTGGCGTCGGCCAACCGTGACGAACGGCACTTCGCCGCAGCCGCGGCGTTCGACCCGGACCGCGGCGCGAACGGCCATCTGGCCTTCGGCCACGGCATCCATTACTGCTTGGGGGCGGCCCTGGCCAGGCTGGAGGCCAAGATCGCGCTGACCCGCCTGGTACGGCGCTTTCCGCTGCTGCGACCCGCCTTCGACGACGCGGACCTGCGCTGGCGAGAGAGCATCCTGATCCGTGGTCTGCTCGAGCTTCCCGTCGTTGCGGCGGGTACGCCCGCAGTGCGTTGAGGAGCGGATTCGGTCGACCGACTTTGCTGTGCGCCGCTGGCGACGTAATCTCCTGCGCATGACAAGCGGAAGCCGCATCGGGATCGTCGGTGCGGGTATCGCAGGTCTCGCCTGCGCGAAAGTGCTGAAACAGGCGGGTTTTCCGGTCGAGGTTTTCGACCGTGCACCCGATGTCGGTGGTGTGTGGAGCGCGACCCGGCGATACCCGGGACTGCAGACGCAGAACTCCAAGGACACGTATCACTTCTCCGACTTCCCGATGCCCGCCGACTACCCACGGGTCCTCGACGGGCAGCACATGCAGGCCTATCTGGCCGCCTACGCCGAGCAGTTCGGGCTGACCGAGCACTTGCGGTTGCGCACCGAGGTGGTGGCCGCCGACCCGGTGGACAGCGGCTGGTTGCTGGAGATTCGCGATGAGAGCGGAATCCATCGGGCCTCGTACGACCACCTGGTGATCGCCAACGGTGTCTTCAGCGAACCCGCGATGCCGGAGTACCGCGGCGCCGACTGGTTCCGCGCGGCGGGCGGGCAGTTGTGCCATTCGTCGGAGTTCACCGATCTGGAGTCGGTGCGCGGCAAGTCGGTCGTCGTGGTTGGCTACGGCAAGTCCGCCTGCGACATCGCCACCGCCGTGAGCGAGGTCGCGGCGTCCACCTCGGTGGTGGCCAGGCGGCTGTTCTGGAAGATGCCGCGCAAGCTGGCGCGGGTGATCGACTACGAGCGGCTGATGCTGACCCGCTTCGGCGAAGCCCACTTCCACTATCTGCGGCCACGCTGGATGGACCGGTTCCTGGACGGTCCCGGCGAGTCGGTGCGGATCAGCAACTTCGATCTGATCCAGGAACTGGTCACCAAGCACTCGAACCTGCGCGAGCTCGGCCTGGTACCCGCCGGGCGGTTCGAGCAGATCGCCGAGAGCACCGTCAGCCTGGTGAGCGAAGGCTTCTACGAGCAGGTCGCCAACGGGCGCATCACGGTGCACCGCGACACGACGATCTCCGAGCTGGGCGGCGGCCCGAAGTCGGCGCCCGGGATCCGGCTGTCCACCGGCCAGGTGCTGCAGGCGGACGTCGTGATCTGCGCGACCGGCTTCCAGCAGCGGGTGCCCTTCCTCACGCCGTACATCCAGCGCAGGCTGACCGACGAGCACGGCAACTTCCGCCTGCACCGCAACATCCTGCCGTTGGAGGTCCCCAATCTGACCTTCGCCGGGTACAACTCCTCGGCGATCAGCACGCTGAACGCCGAAGTCGCCGCGCATTGGACCGCCGCGCTGCTCACCGGCGGGCTCGTGCCGCCGCCCGCCGACGAACTCCAGGAGGAGATCGACGCCCGTCTGCGCTGGATGGAGGAGCGCACGCACGGCCACCATGCGCACGGCACGTCGGTCGTCCCGTTCTCCATCCAGAACATCGACGAGATGCTCGCCGACCTGAAGTTCCGGCTGCCGCTGCACACGCGCGTGGGACAGGTGTTCCGCCGGATCAGGCCGGAGTCCTACCGGGGATTGGCCGGCCGCCGCAAATCAGGGCAAGGGCCGGTGGCGCGCCCGCCGGAGCCGATCGAAGCGGAGCTGATTCCGTACGAGGGCGAAAGCGGCCGGGTCAGCCACTGAGGCCTTCTGGGCGTTCCGATGGCGGGTTCGGAAGTAGTCCGTGCTCCCGGCGTCTCGCGCGCCGAGGACCCGCCGGGTGGTGATCTCTCCCGATACCGGCGTCAGATCCGCATCATCGACCGGCAACCCACGGCGGGCCACCGCGAGATCGGCCCGGCCGGGCGCAGCTCGGCGACTGTCCGCGCACACTTGCATCGACTGCCGAATCGGCGGATGACGTTCGGCGAATCGCGCGGGGCCGTGCGATGGCCGACCTGTCTCCGGCGATGCCCGATGGTCTCGACAACGACCGGCCGGCGGCTCCGCGGTCGACGTGTCCACGGCCGTTTCCCCTGCTCACCAGCGGGTCGGGCGCCCGCGTCGGCACCACACCCCGCGGCGGGGGACCTACTCGAACGCGGACGGTTCAGTCGACGATCACCCCGCGGCGCACGTTCGGCGCGGACTCGCCCCGGTTGTCGCGTGCGCAATGCGGGGAGCCGCGGTTTGCGTTGGCGATAATCCAAGGGTGGAAGCGCTGGACATGAATCTCCTCGTGGCCCTCGACGCACTGCTGGACACCAACAGCGTCACCCTGGCCGCGGAGCGCCTGCACACCTCGCCGCCCGCGATGAGCCGGACGCTCGCGAAACTCCGCGACGTGCTCGGCGATCCCCTGCTCGTGCGCGCCGGTCGCAACCTGGTGCCGACGCCGCGCGCTCTGGAATTGCGTTACGAGGTCAGCACGCTGGTCGAGCAGGGACGCGCGCTGCTGACGCCGCGGGCGGACCTCGATCCGGCGGCGCTGCGCCGGACGTTCGCGGTGCAGGCGGGCGACATGGTGCTCACCGAGCTGGCCGGGCCCTTGCTGTCCGCGGTGCGTGCTAGAGCGCCGGGCGTGACGCTGCGCTTCCTGCCCGACAACGTCGAAGGCACCGGCGCACTGCGGGATGGACGCGTCGACCTCGAGGTCGGCCCGATCGATCACACCGATCCGGAGACCACCGTGCGCCGAGTGCTCAGCGACCGCGTGATCGGAGTCGCCGCGGCCGACCATCCGCTGGTCACCGATCGCGTCACCGTCGCCGCGTACGCCGCCGCACCGCACCTGAGCATTTCGCGCACCGGCCGTTCGCACGGACCGATCGACGACCGCCTCGCCCTGCACGGCCGCACCCGGCGGGTGGTGGCCACCGTGCCGACGCTGACCAGCGCGCTGTTCGCGGTGCGCGGCAGCGACCTGGTCTGCCCCGCGCCCGCCCTGCTGAGCGCCGCCACGCTACCGGCGATCGGCTTGAGCGCGTTCGAGATACCGCTGCCGTTGCCGGAGGTCGCCATCGGGATGGCGTGGCATCCGCGCAACACCGCCGACGGAGGTCATCGCTGGCTGCGCGATCTCGTCCAGCAGACCCTGCTGCGTGCGTTCGCGGCGGTGCGTCCGCCGAAGCGGCGGTCCGCCAAGGTGCTTCAGGACACCGGGGGCGGGCTGGACAGCCGGTAGTCGGCGGGTCGGCGTTGCGCTTCGGTGCGCTCGGACTGATATCCGTTCGTGGCCGACTCGCCCGGTGCGGTCCCGAAGACGTCGGAGCGGCTCAGCGGAGCAGCCGCCGTGCGCTTGAGTTCGTCCAGCATGGCTTGCAGCTTGTCCACGTGCGTGTTCTCGACCGGCGTGCGGTCGTCGTCCCCGGCGCGGTGCGCTCCGGCCGGTCCGGCGCCCGCGGCGGGAGCCGTCCCGTTCTCGGAGCCGGTGTGGGTGGAGGCGACGATGCTCTCGTACGCGGCGTTGTCGCCGGAGGCGTACGGGGTGGTGGGTTCGCGCGGTGCCGTGAACCCCTCCTGTCGCCCCGTGCCCGGGTCGCGCGGGGTCGGCGCGGTGAAGGACGATACGGGCTCCCGCTGAGCCGGAGTGGTGAAAGCCGGCTCACGCGCGGGCGGGGCGGTGAAGCTCGACGCCGGGTCGCGAGGCGCGGTCAAGCTCTGTCCGGGGGTGGCGCTCGCGTCCAGCGCGGGCTCGCGCGGCGGGGTGAAACTCGTCTGGGCGCTCGAACTCGGTTCAGCGGCCGCGTGCACCGGCTCGCGCGGTGTGCCCTGCGGTCGCGCGCCGTTCCTGCCACCGTCCGGTTCGGCGGAATCGCTCTTGCGCGCTGCTGATTCGACGCCGAGCTCCGCCCTGTGAGCGTTCGATCGCCCCGCGGAGGCCCGGGGTAGTGGGCGTTGAGCGGTCGTTTGCCGATCCTCCCGCGCCGGGTCGTCCTCGGCTTCCAGGCGCTGCACCCTGGCGTCGAGGCCCGAGATGTCCTGTCCGGCACGGAAAGCCCACGCCTCGAGCTTGGCCAGCCGTCCATCGACGCTCGGTTCGCTCACCACGGGCTGCGCACCATCGATCCGGGCCGCCACCGCGTCGAGCTTCTCGCTGACCTCGCGGAGAGCCGACGCGATACTCGCCAACATCGCGCCGATCGACTCGCCGGTCTGCTGACCGTGCTCCATCCAGTACCCACTTCCCCGTATCGGCCCAGCTCGCACTCGGCCGGACGATTCTATCCGCCAGTTGCACATCCGCGGCTCGCGAAGATTCGGCGGTGCGCCGACCCCATGACCTGATCGAAGCAGCCTAGGCCCCCGGAATCGGCCCCCTGCGGGCGGATTACGCGGCGACCCGGTTTGTCCGGAAACGGGCCGACGCGTTCGATCGCTCATTATCCGCCGGAATCGCGTCCCTCGCGAGTCCACGCTCCGGCTCCCCAAGTGCGCGCTGGTTGCCGCGGGGCCGGGACACCGGGCGCGTCGCGGGATGGCGGCAACTGTCAATCCTTCGTTCCCACAGCGTCGTGCGTCGTCCCGTGGCATGATCAAAGTCCTTGTGCCGCAGAGTACAACGCCGATTCCGCGGACCGGCCACCTCGGTGGCACACCCGAGCGCGGGGTGACCGGGGCTGGCGAGGTAGCCGAGTCTGACGCACTCTTGATCTATGGCGTAGGTCGCCGGGCCTGCGGTGGTTTGTGCAGGGGAGTGGTCGCGTGAGAACGAAGCAGCGGGCGGAGATCGCCTGCGGGCGCCGAGCGATGCTCGCCGAGTTGGGTATCGGAGAGGCTTCGGGCCGTATCCGCGGATCGAAACGCGGTTACGCCTGTGGGTGCCCCGAATGTTCCGCCGCGCAGTGGGATATACGGCGGCTCAAATACTGGTTGTGCGGCAGGCTGCTCGCCTACGGAGCCGACGAGGCCGAAGTGGACGGGCGCATCGGGACGCTGCCGGTGGATGTGGTCTGGCGCAAAGGCGACCGGGTCTACGCGATCGAGGTGCGCAGTGGGCCGCTGGAGCGTGGACTCGCCCAGGAGCACACCGAGCGGTTACGCGCCGAGGGCTGTACGGATGTGTTGTGGCTGTGCCCGCCCGGCTATTGGGTGCCGTACCTGCACGCCCTCGGCATCGCTGACTTCGCGCCCGCCGCCTGTGATTACCGCGCGGTGACCGGCGTGCTCGACACCGAACACGCGATGGCGGCGCCGCGGCGTGAGCCGGTCGAACTGCGCGAGTTCATCGCGGGCTGGGTGCGCGGCGAGTACGTCTGGGGCTATCGGGACGAGAGGACGGGAGGCTGGGCCACCGTGACCGACTGGGAGTATCACACGAAGACGCAGGCCACGGTCATCGCCCGGCAGCGCCAGGAGCTGGTCAACCAGCGCACGTCGCTGGCGATGACCCGCAAGGCGCTGCGGGACGAGCAGAAACACCTGCTGAAGCTGACCACGCGGTTGGAACGCGCGGAGCAGGCCGCGCAGGAACGGGCCGACGCCCTGGCCGCCGCGCAGCGCACGATCGCCGATCACGACCGGCTCGACAAGGCCCTGCGCAACACCATCGCGAAGCTGGAGGTGACCATCGGCCGCTGGCAGTTGATCACCATCTGCGCGATGCTGCTGATCGTCACGTTCCTGGCGGCGGCGATGGTGGTGCGCTGAGCCGGAACGGCGCCCGGTCCCACCGCCATTCGTGGCGTAGCACCAGCGCGAGGAAGTCCAGCAGTTCCAGGCCGGTCTTCGCGCGGACCTCGCCGAGCGCGGCCCACTGCACGGGGCCGCGCTCGACGAGGTCGCGCAGCATCCGTTCGGCGGCGGCGTCGACCGGGCGCGCGAGTAGATCGGGGACGCCGATACGGCTACCGGTCCAGACCAGCCAGCCCCAGCCGTTGGCGTGCGCGTGCGCCCGAGCGGCGGCGGACTTCACGACGTTGACGTGAAAGCCGACATGGCCCAGCGGCGCGACATCGATCAGCACCGTGCGGCCGTCGGTGAGCCGCGCGACGATGCTCGGATAGTGCACCCGCTGCGCGCCGTCGAGTTCGTACCCGACCGCGGCGGGTTGTTCCAGGAAGGTCTCGACCAGATCGCTGGCGTTGAGAATCCACAGCAGCCTGGCCTCCAAACCGGAGTCGAACGGTACGTCGCGCCCGACTTTGTCCAGGTAGAAGCGCCCGCGTCCGTCGTCATCGCTGTCAACGGTGCGCGCCGAGGCGGCCGGGATCGCCGCCGCCGCGCCTGCGCGTGGCCAATCGACCTGCCCCAGCCAGGGATTCAGCTGACTCGTCGCGCGCGGCTCGGCGTCGTGCAGTTTCGCCAAGCGGCGGTTGGTCTTCTTCTGCCAGGCCGCGATGCGCTGGGTGACGAACCCGGCGATCCGCTTGGCGTCCTCGGCCGCGTGCCCGGCCAGCCGCAGCTTGAGATAGGACAGCTCGGTCGCGGCGATATCGGTGTCGGTCACGTACGTCTCCACCAGCAGCGCCCGCGTCAGCTGCCGGTCCATGGCGTCGAGTGGATAGCGCGCGGACAGCACGTCGGCGGCGCGATGCCCGGACAGCTGCGCCATTCGGATCATCTGGCCGACCGCTTTGGTATGCAGTTGCCGCACCCGGTCGCGGGAGAGGTCGTAGCGGGCGCCGATGCGGGCCAGCGTCTCGGGCTTCTCGCCGCCGACCCCGAGCCGAGCCGTCAGCAGCTCGCCGTCCTTGGCCTTCTTGTCGGCGCGCAGCGCGATCAACTCACCCAGCACCTCGTTGACCTCTTCGAGTTCGAACGAGATGTCGTCACGCAGGTCGAGCGACTCGGGATCGTCGTCATCCGGCGCCGCGCCCGGCGTGACCTCCGCACTGATCGTCACGCGACAACCCCCTGACTCGGCTTCGGCACTGTGCGCCACAGCGTATCCGCACCTACCGACACCGGCCGCCGTCCGGAGGGCGCCGGTCTCCGCCCCGGAACACAACAAAGGCCCGGTGAAAACCGGGCCTGAGTCGTGAGACGGTGGTGCGCGATACTGGGATTGAACCAGTGACCTCTTCCGTGTCAGGGAAGCGCTCTCCCGCTGAGCTAATCGCGCGAGGTGGAGACGGGAATCGAACCCGTGTGCACGGCTTTGCAGGCCGTTGCCTCACCACTCGGCCACTCCACCGCGCAAAGGGGGACGGCGTAATGTTGCCTGGCCCTACCTCTCGAGCGGATGACGGGATTCGAACCCGCGACCCTCACCTTGGCAAGGTGATGCGCTACCAGCTGCGCTACATCCGCATTCCGCCTCCCGGGGCTCGTTTCCGGCCTCCGTGGTGCGAGACAGAACATTAGCGGACGCTCGGTGAAAGGTACAAATCCGCTGGTAGAACGGCAGAAATCCGGAAGGTGGCCCGCTGTGACCCGCGTGGCCGGAGTGATGGGTGGGGGAGCCGGGACAATCGGCCCTCTCCGTGAGCGCCGTAGTGCGTCGGGTCGGCGACCGAACGCGGCGCCGGAGCGACCGACATACCGGCCCCGACCGGACCGCCGCCGGGGTGCGGGGTGGCTGCCCGCGGGCGCGGTGGTTCCGCGCTGAACCGCCCCTGTCCGGATGGCGATTTGGTGAACCGCCGGTGGCGCGTGCTAATGTTTCGTCTCGTCCGGAGGGCGCCTCGCGAGCCTCCGGAAGCCCGTCAGGTCTCATAGCTCAGCGGGAGAGCGTCCGCCTCACACGCGGAAGGTCGCTGGTTCGATCCCAGCTGGGACCACGTAGTCCCCCCGGCAAATCACCAGGTCGGGGGGCTTTCGCTTTCTCTGAGCGATCGGGGGATGTGCGGCGGTTAGCCGTGCCTGTCCGTGCGTCGCCAGGTGTTAGGGCATGTAGGGGGCACGGAGCGGAATGGCTGAGCTGGACCATATTCATGGGAGAACCGTCAGGTGAACCAAGTCAGTGGTTGGCTGTATGTCGTCGGCGCGCTGTTGGTCGCCGGTACCTTGGTCTGCTTCTTCTGGGGGATAGTAGCTGCGGCCTCTGGGGGGCAGACGCCGACTGAAAGCTACGTCCTCTCCAGCGTCCTGTTCCTGATATCGATTGCTGCGGGATGGGTGATCGCGGTGATCCTGGGCCAGCTTCAGCGAGCCGACCGCGAGGAAGCGGAGCAACTTCGTCAACGAGAACTTGAGCGTACTGCTCGATCCGCTGTGATGAGGTCGTTCCGGATCATGGCTGCGTTCGGTCGAATCCAGGAGTTGACAATGGATGCCGATGGTCATGGTCAGGCCGAACTACGTACGCGAGCCAGGATCGTTGCTGATCTTGCGGCAGCGCACCGTGATCAGACATCCGACGCGGTCAATGACTGGCGGAGGTTCGCGGAAGCTGCGGTCGACGAAGAACTCGCCCGCGTGGGACAGGCACAGAGAGGTGAGCCGCATGAGTGACGGCACCAGTGGCGAAGAGTTCGCAGAGGTTGAACCGGTTACCGGCAAGGTGGCCCGTGTTCTGAATTCTCGTCGACTTGTGATAAATCGCGGTAGCGAGCACGGGGTCGAGCTTGAAGATCGTTTCAAGGTGATGGCGCCCGAAGGTGAGCCGATCCTTGATCCTGATACGGGTCTGACCATCGGCAGCGTCCCTTTTGAAAAGGTTCGAGTTCGGATCATCGAGGTGTACGACCATATGTCGGTCGGAATCACTTATCGGAAGGTGACGGTAGGCGGGACTAATCCGCTGTCGGATATGTTCGGTCCGCGACGTGAAGAGTTTGAAGAAATTCGCTCGCCTGCGGAGGAACGGGTCGAGGGCGATCGGTTGGTACGGATCGGTGATCCCGTAGTACAGGTCTTGCAGGGCTGAAGCTTAGGCGCAGTCCGCGCATCGGGGATGCTCTTGGCCCTGGTGGGTGGTGGTCTGGTATCCCGGGGGCAGGCTTCCCGCCTGCCCCATATTGGCCTGCCTTTCGCGCGTAGAGGCTCCGGGGTCAAGAGTGGCGTGAGCCATCCCGGAGGGACGCCGTAGGCGCTCTTGACGCTGGAGGGGCGCGGGAACACAATGCAGGCCACCACACAGCAGGGCCAAGCGGCCGAAGGACGCTCAGCTTCGTTCTGAGCCGGGAAAGGGGGCGATTCGATGGCCCGTCGTCAGCCACTTTTCAATGGGGGAACCTGGTTGATTCGAGCGGCAGTGCTCGTCGGTCTCACGGTGGCGCTGGCATGGCCGTTCATGGTGGCGACCGCCATCGCCGTTAATGGCTTCGGCGTCGCGAACCCGTCGACAACGAGGACGGTGATCGGCTGGGTCGCGGAAGTCCCCTGGCTGGTGTTCCTGGTCGTACTGGCGTGGGCGATTCTGACCAAACGGGCTGCGGACCAGCCCGAGAAGAAGTAGGGGGCCGAAGCCCCCTCTGGGATCAGTCGGGTAGCGGGCCATGGTCTCGATGTTGCGGCGGTGCTGGGCGTCGCACTGGTGGCAGCGCCACCGGATTCCCCGCTGTTCGCCGTGTGTGGGGCCCCCGCTCGGCTGTCCGCGGTGACCTGCTCGTGAACAAGTGCCGAGCCCCACGGGACCACAGCCGGTTGACCGGACAGAGTGCTGGCGGATTCGTCGAGGACTGCGGGAGGTCAGTCGGGTACGGCTGTCGTCGTGCCCAGCACTGCGAGGACGTTGAAAAAGCGGCCAGACAGGAACAAGGTGCGTTCTGCCACGTCGCCAAACGCGGGGCAACGCACCGACGCGCCCGCCTGCCGCAGCTTGCGGAGGCCGGCGGTTGCGCGTCGCGGCGCGGTGCGCCGCGTAGGCGGCGCGCCAGCGCCGCCCTTGATCCTATATAGCCAAATTCGGCAACAACCTGCATGACGCTAGGCGCGGGCGGTGGCCTTCATCGGCTTCCAGCTCGGGAGTCAGTGCGTCGAATCCCGGGAGCGGTCGCGTTCCAACCAGGCGGTGCATCGCTGGACGTAGGCGGGAAGTTCGGATGCTGCGAACTCGTCAGCGATCCAGTCGAGCTGGTCGACGGGCTTCTTCCATGCGTAGACCATCGCGTGGAGGCCACTGTCGAGGGTGACGGGCACGAGGTCGTAGTCGTCGTCCTCGAACCGATCGAGAAGCATCCATTCCACGGGCGTGATGCCGCTTAGGACCCGACCGTATGCCGACCTGGCTGGGTCGGGTACGAGGCCGGGGTAGACGCGGTGAGGCAGGCGAGCTACTCGCCATCCGCTGAGTTTGTCTTCGGCCGACTTCGGAACCCGGCCGATGAGGGCGTCGAGAACTGGGGCAAGCTGTAGCGTTCCGTATGCGAACAGGGGTGTCGTCTCGGTCGAATTCAGGCCCGCTGGCCCGAGGATGTCGAATCGAGTCTCGTGCACTCGCCGGGTCTCAATTGACATTCGGAATCTCCTTGGTGCGCTTCCGCTCGATGTGCTCGACGTCCCATCGGACCGTGGCAGATTGCCCAGGGCGCAGGTAGTCACGAGTGAGGGTGACCAGAACGTCATCTCCGTCATTGTCCCAGATCAGGTCTTCTGACACCGTTTGCTCAGAGCCGTTGACCTGTTCCTCTGTGGCGGAGTACGACAACAGACGGCCAACTGCGTTGTGCCGCAACGTGATCGTGACGTGGCGCGTATACCGCGGCAATCCCTGCCGCCAGTAGTGGTCACTTACGAACTGTCCACCAGCACATTCGTATGCGATGGTGCCGGTCTCACCCGGGCGGATGGGCGGCGATATCTGGCAGGCGAACTTGGAAAGTCCGGGCGTGTCGTGAATGCGCTGGATGATAACTTTGCGCGATCCAGTGGTCGACGGTGTGATTTGAATTCCGTTGGGTGTGTGCTCGAACCAGACTTCTCGCGCTATTCGCGTCACGGGGTGCTCGCTCATATTGAATAGCTCATGCCGGTAGCACACGGTCGAGAGTCCATCGCTCCGAATGTCGATACTGACGTGCATCTCAAGCTCGACAACCTGACCCGCGAGACTTGCCAGTCGTGCTGTCTCTTGGGCGTCGATGCGAAGAACACGAGCCAGCGCTACCAGCTTCTTGGCAACCAGTTGCATGGTGTCCGGGATGTCACTTCCTCCCCCGAGCGCGCCGTCGAGTCCGGTAGCCTGGCGACCGTTTCGTGCTATCGGCGTGTTCCAAGTTGCGCGATGGGCATCGGGGGCGCTGAACGCTTCTTCCACTGCACGGACGAGATGAGCGACTCCGGCATGATCCTGTCCGCTGGCAACGGGACCATCTGTGATCGCTTCGAATAGCGCTTCGGCCGTCCATCCCGGGAACATGGCTTCCAGCACTCGGCAGTGGTCCGGGTACGGCAACCCCTTAAGCTCGCCAGCTAACCAGCGATGCAGTTGTCCTCGACTCGGTGCTGTACCGATCAACTGCGGATCGACACCCGATGCCACACGGTCATACTCCCGGCAGAACGTCGCGTACTTCTGCCAGTGTCGTTCTCGTAGCAGTTGTTTCAATCGGATCGATGCCATAGGCGCTCCCCTCCCCTGGCCTGCTGAGCAGTAGACGAGACACAGACGCTACAACAGCCGCGACATGTGCGACAGTCCCGCATGAGACGCGACATCGCGGAGCGTAGTGCCGCAACATCGTGTCGGCGTTTCCTGAAGTCGTGAATCGCACAACGCCGACCGGGACGGCCGGTCTTTCAGCCCCGGCCTTGGGTGTTGCCCTCGATTCGATCGAGACGCGCGCCAAGGTCATCCGTAATCCTGCGCAGCTGTTGAACCTCAGCGCGAAGGTCGTCGAGATCGTGGATCGGATCGCTTGGCCGATCGGCCGCAACGAAGACGCCGACGGCTGGCGTGGTCACCACCCATCCCTCGTCTTGGAGCACTCGGAGAGCCTTTTGCGCAGTGCCCAGCGACACCCCGAAGTCTTCCGCGAGCCGACGGTTCCCCGGCAGGCGGTCGCCGGGCTGGCGGGCGCCAGAGCGAATTTCGTCCTTGATTTGCTCTACAACCCGCCGATATGTGGCGAGGCCAGCACGTACGGAGTCCATCGGGCAAGTGTACGTAAACCGATATGTGCCGATCTAGGTCAGACACTTCCATGCTGCTACGTACTGATGCATACTGCTATGTATCAGTTGGTCTCGTTTGGGTCGGAGGTTTTCTCGATGAACACACAGCTCGTGCACTCGCAAGTGGACACAGTGATGACCGAGGCTCAGGCACGGTTGCTGTTGCTGGGCGCGGAGGCGTTGTCCATCCAGGAGCGTTGGTTGCTGGCCTGGCTGTTGGCGCGACCGAACCGGATGTCTATCGCGTTCGAGGAGATCGCGGGACTGGGGCCGGTGGGCTCGCCGGAGTTCGGCGCGATGTGCGCGCGGTGGCGTGAGTGCGGGCTGCTGCGTCTGGCCTACAGCGAGGAGCGCGACGCGACGCTGTGGCAGGCGACCGACTTCGCTGAGGTGGTGCTGCGGTTGAGCCCGGTGGAGTGGGTGCTGGCGACCACGCCGCATGCGCCGGTGGAGCTGGACGACGTGATCGAGCTCGGGGCGGTGGCGTGATGGCGGTGAACACGACCTTGCGGGAGGCGATCCTGCTGGCGGGGTTGACTCCGGCGAAGCTGGCCGAACGGGTGCAGGTGGACCCGAAGACGGTCGAGCGGTGGGTCGTCCAGGGGCGGCGTCCGCACCCGGTGACCCGCTATGCGGTGGCTGCGCAGCTGGGGAAGTCGGTCGCCGATCTGTGGCCGGATGAGACGGCGTCGGCGCGGCCGTCGCGGTTGTCCTTCGCCGGAATCTGCATCTGGTGCGAGCGCTCGGGCTGTGAGTCGTCGGACTGTGTGGTGCGGCACGAGTCGTCGCAGTGGGAGACCTGCCCGGCGTGCGCGGGGACGCCGTGGACTCGTCCGGGTGGCTGCGGCTGCCTGTTCGGAGTGGTGCAGTCGGCGAAGTTCGCGACCCTGAGGAGTCACGCGGCATGACGGCGGAGAACGTCACGCAACTGCCCAGCCCTGTCGCCGATGGTGATGGGGCTGCGGCCCGTGAAACAGCGGCCGAGCGACGCGCCCGGCTCAACGTCGTGGAGCTGGCCTACGACATGGCCGAACAGCATGGGGTGTGCCGTCGACCGCTGGCCATGCTCGCCACCGATCTGGACACCCACGGTTCGAAATATGTTGGCGCCCCGTGCAAGTCGACCCTTGAGTGCGTCTGCCCCGCGTGCGCGGCGAAGGCTCGGGCGCTTCGGATTCAGCAGGCCAGGGAGGGCTGGCACATCGAGGAGGAACCCGTGATCGAGAAGAACCCACCCACCCAGCAGCAAACCGACCTGCTCACCGCGCGCGCGAGGCTGATGCAGGAGTACGAGAAGGCCCGCGACGACGGCGACGAAGACGCGATGGACGGTATCCGCGAAGTCGTGGCCGACCTGGACGAAGAGTTGCGCGCGACGGGCATCAAGGGCAAGCTGCCCAGTCTGGAGCCGGAGGAGAAGCCTGCCCGGAAGCGGTCGACCAAGCGGCGCCAGGAGCAGCCGGACCTGCCGCGTAAGAAGGTCGCCAAGACCACAGTGGGGCGGGTGTACAAGGGCAAGTACCGGCCCTCGATGTTCATCACCCTCACCCTGCCCTCCTACGGGCGTATCCATCGCGACGGCGCCGGGGTGGACGACAAGGGCAAGCCCATCTCCGACGGGGCCCCGATCGATCCGGAGTCCTACGACTACCGCCGCGCCGCACGCGACACGATCCACTTCTCGGCGTTGTTCGACCGGTTCATCCAGAACTACCGTCGCGCCTCGGGACGGGATATCCAGTACTTCGCGACGGTGGAGCCGCAGCGGCGCGGGGCCCCGCACATCCACATCGGAGTCCGCGGTACCGATCCGCACGCGCTGATCCGCCAGATCGCGGCGGCGACCTATCACCAGGTGTGGTGGCCGCACTTCGACCACGAGGTCTACACCGACCGCATGCCGTATTGGGACTACACCGCCGGCCGATTCGTCGACCCCGACACTCACGAGCCGGTGCCGACGTTCACCGAGGCGTTGGACCTGATGGACACCGTGGACGAGCTGGAGCCCGCGCACGTGATCCGCTTCGGCGACCAGGTCGACAGCAAGGGCATCCTCGGCGGCACCGAGGAAGCCGGGCGGCATATCGGGTACCTGACGAAGTACCTCACCAAGTCCGTGGGCGACGTGCTGGAAGCCAAGACCCAACGGGCGGCCGACCACTACGACCGTCTCCACGCCGAGCTGTGCAAGACACCCTGCTCACCCACGTGCGGGGTGTGGTTCCGCTACGGCATCGTCCCCAAGGGCGCCACCGCCAAGACCATCCCCGGCCTGTGCAAGGGCAAGGCACACCGCCGCGACACTCTTGGCATGCGGGGGCGTCGGGTGCTGGTGTCGCGGAAGTGGACCGGGAAGGACTTGGCCGACCACAAGGCCGATCGTGCGGAGTTCGTTCGGCAACGTCTCGCCGAGGCCGGGATCTCGCGGGAGGTGATCTCCCGGCTTCAGATCACCCCGGCCGAACCGGGCGACCCGAACGTGCCGCCTCGGGAGCACCTGATCATGCAGATGGTGGCCCAGAAGATCACCTGGCAAGCCGAGTACACCCGCGCCCAGCTCGCGGACCCACCCATAGACCTGAGGCCCAGTGAAGCCGCTGCGGCACAACATGATTCAGTCGACGACACGGCGGCGTAGGGGAGAGGTCGAACGGTGACTATCGAGTCGAGATACGTGGACGTGGAGGGGGCGGCGGCGTACCTGGGTACCGGCGTCCGGTTCATTCGTCGGCTGGTCGCGGAACGTCGGGTGGTGTTCTACAAGATCGGCGGGCATGTGCGGTTCAAGGTGTCGGACCTGGAGGCGTACGCCCAGGCGGGCAGGGTCGAGCCGATCGAAGTCTGCTGGAGCGGCGGCAGGGCGGTGGCCTGATGGCACGACGGCGGTTCGGCAAAGTCCGCAAGCTGCCTTCCGGCAAGTATCAGGCGTCGTTCATCGGCCCCAACGGCAAGCGGCAGAACGCGCCGAACACCTTCCGGACGAAGACCGACGCGGACCGGTGGCTGGTCAACGTCGAAGCCGACATCAGCCGGGGCGCCTGGCTCGATGAGCGGATCGGGCGTCAGCGGTTCGGCGACTACGCCGCGGCCTACCTGCGCGACAACCCGGACGTGGGTCCGCGGTGGGAGGAGACGTGCAGACGGAACATGCGCCTGCACATGACGGAGCTGCTGGACAAGCCGCTGATCGCGATCACGCCTCCGGTGGTGCGCAGCTGGCACGCCAAGGCGCTGGCTGGCACTGGCGGCAAGACCTCCATCGCCCAGTCCTACCGGTTCCTGCGGACGGTGATGAATCAGGCGAAACGGGACGGCGCGATTTCGGCAAATCCGTGCACAATCAAGAGCGCCGGTTCTGACCGAGCGAAGGAACGCACGGTAGCGACTCCGGCCCAGGTCGCCGAACTGGTCGAGAAGATCACTCCCCGTTATAGGGCGGCAGTGTTGCTCGCGGCGTGGTGCGGTCTGCGGCGCGGCGAGATCATCGGGCTGGCGGTCGTGGACCTGGACCTGGTGGCTGATGAGGTCTGGGTCCGGCGCAATCGAGTGGAACTCCTGGAGTCCGGCGAGGCGTTCGACAAGGACCCGAAGACCGACGCGGGCAAGCGGCCGGTGTCCATCCCACCGCACCTTCGGCCGTTCCTCGTGGAGCACCTGGAGAAGTGGTCGGGGCCTACCTGGCTATTCGTCGGCCAGGACGGTCAGCGGATGCGGGGCAACGCGATCTACCAGGCGTTCGTCCGGGCACGGAATCGGGTCGGAGTGGAGGTCAGCTTCCATGACCTTCGGCACACGGGCCAGACCTTGGCTGCGGCGACCGGGGCCACGCTGGCCGACCTGAAGAAGCGACTCGGGCATGCCTCGACGGCTGCCGCGCTGCGGTACCTGCACGCTGTCGACGGCCGGGACAAGGAGGTCGCCGCCGAGCTGAGCAAGCTGGCAGCCAGAGGCAATGCGGTCGAGCTGCCGCGCACCATCATCGTGAGGCACTGACAGATTCGGGGCACGTGGGGGACACGACCGCACGTGCCACCGTTCTGACCTGCAACGATGTGCCTGACTCACACGCGGAAGGTCGCTGGTTCGATCCCAGCTGGGACCACTTCATCCCCTCGACATTGTACCTGGTTGGGGGGATTTTTGTGTTCCTGGTCGTTTCCGGCTCGGGTCGGGTCTATCGGCCCCGAGCATCATGGGAACGGGTCACAGGGTCTTGCGGGGGTGGGTATCCCTACCCCTGGGGTATCTGGTTGCCGAGTGTTTGCTCTTCGACGATGGGAGTACGGATTCTCCATCGCTCGAGTGAGGAAAGAACGGCTCTATGTCCATCGCTCTCGACCAGGCACCTCGCATCCGCACGGCTCCGCACGCGCGGGAGCACGCGCTCCCGTCGGTGCCGCCGCCGACCGTACCCGTCATCGAAGCAATTGCCACCGGTACGCCGGGCTTGGTCCTCGATCAGTCCGTCGCAGCGGACTGGATGGCGGGGCAACTCACCGATCCGGAGCGGAAAGACCAGGTCAGACGGATCTTCCGCAAGACGATGATCGGTAGCCGGCGCTTCGCGGTCGACCCGCTGGACCCTCGGATTCACGCGCCGGGCGGCGCACCGGCGCCGATCCAGGAGCGCATGCGCCTGTTCTACCGCCATGCCGTCCCGCTGGCGGTCGACGTGGCGCGGCGCGCGCTCGACGGAACCGACCCGGCCGACCTCGGGCTTCTGATCTTCGCGACGAGCACCGGCGTCATCGCGCCCGGCGTCGATGTCGCCGTCGTGGAAAACCTAGGATTGCCTCGGTCGGTCGCCCGCCTGGTCGTCAACTTCATGGGCTGCGCGGCGGCGATGAACGGAATACGCGCCGCCTCCGATTTCGTCCGGGCCAACCCCGGCAAGAAGGCGATGGTCCTGTGCATCGAACTCAACTCGGTGCATGCCGTCCCCGTGGGGGGTATCGGCGACGCGGTGACCCACAGCCTGTTCGGAGATGGATGCGGGGCGGTCGTCATCGGAGCGAAGCGGGGGCAGGAACCGGCCGAACCCGGGACGATCGTCCTGCGGGACACCTTCACCCACCTGTTCGAGGACACCGAAGACGGCATCGTGGTCGGCGTCAATCACGACGGCATCACGTGCGAGCTGTCCGAGAACGTCCCTCGGTACATCTACGACGGCGTTGCTCCCGTCGTGCGTGATGTCCTGCGCCGCAACGGATTGCGGCAGCCGGACATCGACGTGTGGGCGATCCACCCGGGCGGCCCGAAGATCTTGCTCGAATCCGCGCGATCGCTGGGCCTCCCACCGGAAGCCGCATCGGCCAGCTGGGAGGTGCTCGGCGAATACGGGAACATGTCGAGCGTCTCACTGATCTTCGTGCTGGAACGGATAGCCGGTGAGACCTCCGGGACCGAGCCGCTCTCGACGGGCGTGGCGTTCTCCTTCGCGCCAGGCGTCGCGATCGAGGGATTGCTCTTCGACGTCGTGCGGCGGTGAGCACGCCGTCTCTGGGTCGGGGCGTCGGCATCCCTTTGTTGCGCTGTGACCTGAGTCACATTATGGTAGCGGTTGCGGTCAGCCGGATCGGAAACCTTTTCACACGCTTTGTGAACTCTTTACTATCGTTTCCGTTCACCGTCTCGACCGCCGTTTCACGGGTCGCTTCTGTCGACCGGATGAAGGCCAACGCTTCGCCCGCTGCTCGCTTTCGATGCCAAGAACATGTTTGACCGATGAACCGGGTCCACCCGGCGAAGGAGAAAATATGTCCACCGACACCGATCTCGCACCCCGGACGTCGCCGCATGCACGGATCACCGGTCCTCTGACCAGTATCGGACGTGCCGATCTGCCCGCTTCCATCGTGGTCTTCCTGGTCGCGCTTCCCCTCTCGCTCGGCGTCGCGGTGGCCTCCGGCGCTCCCGTCGCCGCAGGCCTGATCGCCGCCGCCGTCGGCGGCGTGGTGGCCGGGCTACTCGGTGGTTCCTCGATTCAGGTCAGCGGGCCCACCGCGAGCCTCACCGTGGTCGTCGCCGCGAGCGTGCACCAGTTCGGCTGGGCCGCAACGTGCTTCATCACCATCGGCGCCGGAGTGCTGCAGATCCTCTTCGGGCTCAGTCGCGTCGCGCGCGCCGCGCTTGCCATCGCACCGGTGGTCGTGCACGGCATGCTGGCCGGCATCGGCGTGGTGATCGCGCTGCAACAGGTGCACGTGCTGCTCGGCGGCAACTCGCTGAGTTCGTCGTTCGCCGCGCTGGCCGAGCTGCCGCGGCAGCTGCTGTCGGTGCGTACCGGCGACCTGTGCGTCGGCCTGGTCGTCATCGGCATCCTGATCGCGTGGCGCTTCGCGCCGCGGCGGGTGCGCGTGATCCCGGGACCGCTCGTCGCGGTGGTCACCGCCACCCTGCTGGCGCTCGTGCTGCCCACGCACGTCGAGCGCCTCGTGCTGGACGGGTCGTTGCCGGACTCCGTGGGGCTGCCCGCCATCCCCTCCGGCGGCCTGACGGCCATCGCCTCGACCATGGTGACGATCGCCCTCATCGCCAGCATCGAGAGCTTGCTGTCAGCCGTCGCGGTGGACAAGATGCGGCCGGGGCACCGTACCGATTTCGACCGGGAGCTGATCGGGCAGGGTTCGGCCAATGTCGTGTCCGGCTTGCTCGGCGGCCTGCCGATCGCGGCCGTCATCGTGCGCAGCATCACCAACGCGAACGCGGGCGCCCGCAGCCGGGCGGCGACCGTGCTGCACGGCGTGTGGATCCTGCTGTTCGCGGTGGCCCTCGCCGGACTCGTGCGGCAGATCCCGACCGCCGCGCTGGCCGGGCTGCTCATCTTCGTCGGCGTGCAGCTGATCAAGCTGGCGCACATCCGGCTGGCCCGGCGGGCCGGTGAAGTGTACGTCTACCTGGCGACGGTGCTGGGTGTGGTGTTCCTGAATCTCTTGCAGGGCATGCTGATCGGGCTGGTACTGGCATTCGCGCTGCTGTTGTGGCGGGTGGTGCGCGTGATGATCGTCGCGGCGCCGGTTCCCGGCTCGCGTCGCTGGGTGGTCGCCATCGACGGCACCTGCACCTTCCTGGCCTTGCCGAAGCTCACCGCGGAGCTGGCGAAGGTCCCGGCCGACGCCGATGTGACCGTCGAGATGGCCGTCGACTTCCTCGACCACGCCACGCACGAGTTCCTCACCGAGTGGGCGCGCGAGCGCGAAACCAGCGGCGGCACGGTGGAATTCGCCGAGCTGGGCGGCGAACGGATGACCGCCACGTTGGCCGGACCGCCCGAGCGCGGGCACTTCAGGCAGGTCGTCGAACAGGTCATCGGACCGTGGCGGCCAACGAGCGACAGGGAGAACCGCATCGCGGCAGGGATCGCCGCCTACCACCGCGGCCACGCCCACCTGCTGCGCCCGCATCTGGACAAGCTGCGGCATCGGCACGCCGCCGACTCGTTCTTCCTCACCTGCGCGGACGCCAGGATCGTGCCGAACGTCATCACCAACAGCGGCCCCGGCGACCTGTTCACCGTGCGCAATGTGGGCAACCTGGTGCCGACGGGCGGCGGGGACGTCTCGGTGGAGGCGGCACTGATCTACGCGCTGGAGCGGCTGGACGTGCGCGCGGTCGTGGTGTGCGGCCACTCCGGCTGCGGTGCGATGGAGGCGCTGCATCGCGAAGTGCGGGCCGGGGCCGGTCTCGGCGACTGGCTGGAGCACGCGCGGCCGAGCCTGGAGCGCTACCGGCTCGGACATCCGGTCGCCGCCGCTGCGGCCGTCGCGGGCTTCGGGCCGGTGGACCAGCTGGCCATGGTGAACGTCGCGGTGCAGGTGGAGACCTTGCACGCCCATCCGGTCGTGCGGCGGGGGATCGAGGAGCGGGGCGTGACGGTTTCGGGATTGTTCTTCGACCTCGCCACGGCGCGAGTGATCGAGGTCATGGTGGACGGTATCGCGGAGTTCGGCGACGAGCGCGGGCGTATCGCGGCGGAGCCGGTCTGACCAGGCATTGTGTGGTGGATCACGATGATCGGCGACAGCAGCGCAGTGGGGAATGACACACAATCGGCGAACTTCTCAGGCTTTGCTAAGTCTTTACCAATACACTTGCACTCGTTTACATCTCGACTCATCGCTGTGTCGGGACTGCTTCACCGCGAGATGCCGGTTCGCGGTCTTGTGCCCTGCTGGACATGTTGATCGTCAACCGACCTCGGCGAAACAGCCGAGTCGGCGAAGGAGAGTCATGGCTATCGATCACGATTTGGCCCCGCCACCGTCCATGCCCGCACCGCCGGGCCCGGGCCGCAGTTCCGGACCTCTGTCCGACCGCTTCACCGATATCCTCCGTCACGATCTGCCCGCCTCGATCGTGGTTTTCCTTGTCGCGCTGCCGCTTTCGCTCGGCATCGCGATCGCCTCCGGAGCCCCCGTCGCCGCCGGGCTCATCGCCGCCGTCATCGGCGGCATCGTCGTCGGAACGCTCGGCGGCTCGGTTTTGCAGGTCAGCGGCCCCGCCGCGGGCCTCACCGTCGTTGTCGCCGAGACCATCAACCAATTCGGTTGGCGTACCGCGTGTTTCATATTCTGCGCGGCCGGTGTGCTGCAAATCCTGCTCGGCCTCAGCCGCGTGGCCAGGGCGGCGCTCGCCGTCGCGCCCGTGGTGGTGCACGCGATGCTCGCCGGCATCGGCATCACCATCGCCCTGCAGCAGATCCATGTGCTGCTCGGCGGCTCCTCGCACAGCTCGGCCTGGCGCAACATCATCGAGCTGCCCGGACAGCTGCTGTCGCTGGAGGGCGGCGGCACGCTGATCGGCACGGTCGTGATCGCGATCATGCTCGGCTGGAAGTACCTGCCCGCGAAAGTCAGGGTCGTGCCGGGTCCGCTGGTCGCGGTGCTGGTCGGCACGGTGTTGTCGCTGGTGTTGCCGCTGAACGCCGAGCGCATCGTGCTCAACGGCTCGCTGTTCGACGCCATCGGCCTGCCCGCTCTGCCGAGCGGCGACTGGTCGGGTCTGGTGCTGGCCATCCTCACCATCGCGCTGATCGCCAGCGTGGAGAGCCTGCTGTCGGCGGTGGCCGTGGACAAGATGCACTCGCGCAAGCGCACCGACTTCGACCGGGAGCTGATCGGCCAGGGCTCGGCGAACGTGCTGTCGGGGCTGCTCGGCGGCCTGCCGGTCACCGGCGTGATCGTGCGCAGCGCCACCAACGTGCAGGCGGGCGCGCACAGCCGCGCCTCCGCGATCCTGCACGGCGTGTGGGTGCTGGTGTTCTCGGTGGCGCTGGTCTCGGTGGTGGAGCAGATCCCGAAGGCCGCGCTGGCCGGTCTGCTCATCGTCATCGGCATCCAGCTGGTGAAGCTGGCCCACATCAAACTGGCGCGGCGCACCGGCGACCTGCTGGTCTACGCGGTGACGGTGCTCGGCGTGGTGTTCGCGAACCTGCTCGAGGGTGTGCTGATCGGCCTGGCCCTCGCCTTCGGCCTGCTGCTGTGGCGGGTGGTCCGCGTCGCGGTGAAGGCCGAACAGATTCCTGGCACCCAGCGCTGGTTGGTCACCATCGACGGCTCGGCCACCTTCCTCGCGTTGCCGAAACTGTCGGCGCAGTTCGCGAAGATCCCTGCCGGTGTCGACGTCACGGTGGAGATGACCGTCGACTTCCTCGATCACGCGGCGTTCGAGGCGATCGAGGAATTCGCCCGCCAGCAGGTGAACAACGGCGGCAGCGTCGATTTCGTGGAGATCGGCGGCGCCAGGATGGCCCACGCAGGGGCCCAGCCGCCCGCGCGCAGCTTCGCGCGCTCGGTTTGGGACGAGATCCTCGGCCCGTGGCGACGCGACGAGCGGCACGAGAACCCGGTCGCGGCGGGTGTGGCGGCCTACCACCGCAGCCACGCCCACGTCGTCCGGCCGCACCTGGACGAGCTGCGCGACACGCAGGACCCGGATTCGTTCTTCCTGACCTGCTCGGACTCGCGGATCGTGCCGAACATCATCACCAACAGCGGCCCTGGAGACCTGTTCACGGTGCGCAACGTGGGCAACCTCGCGCCCGCCGAGGGCGACGCCTCGGTGGAGGCCGCCCTGGTGTTCGCGTTGGAGCAGCTGAACGTCCGCTCGATCGTGGTCTGCGGACATTCCTCCTGCGGCGCGATGAAGGCGTTACACGCCGGAGCCGAGGTTCCCGGCGTGGACGCCTGGCTTTCCCACGCCCGGCCCAGCCTGGAGCGCTTCCGCGCGGGGCATCCGGTGGCAGGCGCGGCGCGGGAGGCCGGTTTCGGCGAGGTGGATCAGCTGAGCATGGTGAACGTGGCGGTGCAGCTCGAGTTGCTGCACCGGCACCCTGCGGTGCGCAAGGCGGTCGCCGAACGCGGCGTCAAGGTGTCGGGCCTGTTCTTCGACATCGCCTCCGCTCGCGTGGTCGAGGTGACCGAGAACGGGATCGCGCACATCGATGACGCAGCCCATCGGCCCGCTCGCGAACTCGTCTGATCGACGGGGATGGATGATCCCGCCCGGGGCGACCGCCCTGGGCGGGATCATCGCATCCGGGCACGTGGGAGCGGATTCGACCGGCCGGACGCTCGTACCCTGGGGACGTGACCGCAGATCCGGAAACGACCTCGACCGATCGGCCGACCCGCTGGCGCGCCTTCCGTGCCGGGCTCGAGCGACGACCTACGCTGTATCTCGGCTACCGGATCGTGGTCGCGGTGGCCGGTATAGCCGTGCTCGCGGCAGGTGTGCTCGCGATCCCCTATCCCGGTCCCGGCTGGGCGATCGTGTTCGCAGGGCTGGGTATCCTCGCCACCGAATTCGCTTGGGCGCGCGCGGTATTGGCGTGGCTGCGGGACCGGTACCGGCAATTGATGGACTGGTACTCCCGTCAGGGCCGCGTCGTGCAGGTGGCCGGGGCCGTCGGCACCGCCGCGCTGGTGGTGGCGACGCTGTGGGTATTGGGAACGTTCGGGCTTGTGGGTAGTTGGATCGGAGTCGAATGGGAATGGCTGCGCAGCCCCCTGTAACGGTGACCACCGTTCCCGGGCGCATGCTCACCCAACCGGAATGGCTGGCCGCGCGGATCGCGGAGATGGGCCATTCCTGGGGGACCACGTCGTTGCGTATCGCGGGCACGCTGTGGTGGTGCATGGTCGCGTCCGCGCTGGTGGAGCAGATCGCGCGGGCGTACGCGCACGACGAGGCCGCCCCGGAGGCCGTGCTGGAGCGGCTGGAGTGCGAAGTGCGCCCCGACGGCGGCATCGAACGGGTACGCCTCCCGGCGGACGGCGGCCAGGCCGCCGGAAGCGCGGCGGCGCTGGGCGAGACGCTGACGACCGTCATCCCGCCGGTGGCCCGGGTGTCGAGCGCCGGCGTCCCCGCGTTGTGGGCGATCGTGGCCGACGCGATCGGCAACCGCGCGCTGGACGCCGGGTCGCCGGACGCGGGCGCGCGGCTGGCCGCCGAGATCGGTGGCAAACTTCCCGTTCCGCGTTTCGTCGAGATCGGCGGACGTACTTTCGTGCGCCGCATCTCTTGCTGCCTGGTGTTCGAGGTTCCCGGCTGCGAGATGTGCACCAGCTGCCCGAAACGCCCGGCCGCCGAACGCATCGCCCTGCTCGCCGACCTGGCCGCCGAAGGCTGACCCCCCGCCGCGCGGTACCTCGACGGGTACGCCGGGAACCCGGACGCCACCCGGCCGCTACGGCGCAAAACCCGGAGGGACGGGCCGAAGCGGCGGGACAGTAGCATGGTCGCGCCGGACCAACATCGCGATCGGCCACCATCCAGCGGGGCCCGCCCGCACACGAAACGCCAAGGAGAGCGCAGCCGTGACCACCTCAGCCGCCATCAGCCCAGTCGCCCTCGTCCGGGTGCCGGCCGGGACGACGGCGGGCGCCGCGGTGCGCGAGGCGGGACTGCCGACGAAGGGGCCGGACACCGTCGTCGTCGTCCGGGTGGACGGCGAGCTCAAGGACCTGTCCTGGACCCCGGACGAGGACGTCGAGGTGGAGCCGGTCGCGGCGAACACCCCCGACGGCCGCAACGTCATCCGGCACTCCGCCGCGCATGTGCTCGCCCAGGCGGTGCAGCAGGAATTCCCCGGGGCCAAGCTGGGCATCGGCCCCTACATCAAGGACGGGTTCTACTACGACTTCCGTGTCGAGCGGCCGTTCACCCCGGAGGACCTGGCCAAGCTGGAGTCCCGGATGAAGAAGATCGTCAAGGGCGCGCAGCGGTTCTCCCGCCGGGTGGTCGAGGTCGACGAGGCCAGGGTCGAACTGGCCGGTGAGCCGTTCAAACTGGAGCTGATCAGCGACAAGTCCGGCATCGATGACCCGGAGGTCATGGAAGTCGGCGGCAAAGAGCTGACCATCTACGACAACCTGGATCCGCGCACCGGCGAGAAGATCTGGGGCGATCTGTGCCGCGGCCCGCACATCCCGACCACCAAGTTCATCCCGGCGTTCAAACTGACCCGCAGCTCGGCGGCCTACTGGCGCGGTGATCAGAGCCGCGAGGACCTGCAGCGCATCTACGGCACCGCGTGGGAGTCGCAGGAGGCGCTCGACGAGCACCTGCACCTGCTCGCCGAAGCGGAGCGGCGCGACCACCGCAAGCTCGGCCTGGAGCTGGACCTGTTCAGCTTCCCCGACGAGCTCGGTTCCGGTCTTCCGGTGTTCCACCCCAAGGGCGGCATCATCCGCAAGGAACTGGAGGACTACTCCCGGCAGCGGCACGTCGACGCGGGCTACGAGTTCGTCAACACTCCGCACATCACCAAGGGACACCTGTTCGAGGTCTCCAAGCACCTCGACTGGTACGCCGACGGCATGTTCCCGCCCATGCACCTGGACGCGGAGCTCAACGAGGACGGGACCGTCCGCAAGCCCGGCCAGGACTACTACGTCAAGCCGATGAACTGCCCGATGCACAACCTGATCTTCCGGTCCCGTGGCCGGTCGTACCGGGAGCTGCCGCTGCGGCTGTTCGAATTCGGCTCCGTCTACCGCTACGAGAAGTCCGGTGTGGTGCACGGTCTGACCAGGGTGCGCGGCATGACCCAGGACGATTCGCACATCTACTGCACCCAGGAGCAGGTGACCGAGGAGCTGACCAGCATCCTGCGGTTCGTGCTCGACCTGCTGAAGGACTACGGCCTGGACGACTTCTACCTCGAGCTGTCCACCAAGGACCCGAAGAAGTACGTCGGCTCGGACGAGGTCTGGGATGAGGCCACCGCGACCCTGGCTCGGGTGGCGGAGGCCTCCGGCTTGCAGCTGGTCCCGGATCCGGGCGGGGCCGCCTTCTACGGCCCCAAGATCTCGGTGCAGGCCAAGGACGCGCTTGGCCGCAACTGGCAGATGTCGACCATTCAGCTCGACTTCTTCGAGCCCGAACTGTTCGAACTGGAGTACACCGCCTCCGACGGGACCAAGAAGCGCCCGGTCATGATCCACCGCGCGCTGTTCGGCTCGATCGAGCGCTTCTTCGGTGTGCTCACCGAGCACTACGCGGGCGCGTTCCCGGCCTGGTTGTCGCCGGTGCAGGTCGTCGGCATCCCGGTCGCGGAGGCGTTCGCGCCGCATCTGGACCGGGTGATCGAGCGGTTGCGCGACGAGGGCGTCCGCGCGCAGGTGGACCGCAGCGACGACCGGATGCAGAAGAAGATCTTCAACAACACCGCCCAGAAGGTGCCGTTCATGCTGCTGGCCGGTGAGCGCGACGTGAACGCGACCGCCGTGAGCTTCCGCTTCCGCGACGGCACCCAGGTCAACGGCGTGCCGGTCGACGACGCGGTGGCCACCGTCGTGGAGTGGATCGCCCGTCGGGAGAACGCTTCGCCGACGGCCGATGGTTTCGAGATCCGAGCAGCGAACAAGGGTGGGGCATGACCGAGCGGACGGTGCCGGAGGGGCTCGCGGATCTGGACGGGACCGCGGCCTCGGCCGATCCGGGCAGCATCGTGGACACCGGCGCAGGGGAACCGGATCGGCTGCTGCGCCTGTGGACGCCGTACCGCATGTCCTACATCGCCGAGGCGGCCACGGGACCCAAGGATTCGACGGGCCACCCCTTCACCGACATCCCGAAGATGTCGGATGAGGACGGATTGGTCGTCGCCAGGGGCGAGTTGGTGTACGCGGTGCTGAACCTGTACCCGTACAACCCGGGCCACATGATGGTGGTGCCGTACCGCAAGGTGGCCAACCTGGAGGATCTCACCGAGGCGGAGAGCGCCGAGCTGATGGCGTTCACGCAGCAGGCGATCCGGGTGATGAAGAAGGTGTCCCGGCCGCACGGCTTCAACGTGGGGCTGAATCTCGGCGGGGTGGCCGGCGGCTCGCTGGCCGACCACCTGCACCAGCACATCGTCCCGCGCTGGGGTGGCGACGCGAACTTCATCACGGTCATCGGCGGGGCGAAGGTGATGCCGCAACTGCTGCGGGAGACCAGGGCGCTGCTGTCGGCGGCCTGGAAGGAGGCGTAGATGAGCGACCGGGCGGATCGGACGTGCTGAGTTTCTTCGGCCGCGAGACGTTCGCCAAGGCGACGGCTCCGCTCGGCCGCGCGCTCGTGGCCACCGGACTGACGCCGGACAGCATGACGCTGATCGGCACCACCGCCTCGATCCTCGCCGCGGTCACGCTGTTCCCGACCGGACACCTGTTCTGGGGAACCATGGTGATCTGGTTGTTCGTCATGTTCGACATGCTCGACGGGGCGATGGCGAGGGCGCGCGGCGGCGGCACGAAATACGGCGCGGTGCTGGACGCCACCTGTGACCGGCTGGCCGACGGCGCCATCTTCGGCGGGCTGGCCTGGTGGGCGGTGTTCCACGAGCAGCACAGGCCGTTATTCGCCGCGACGCTCGTCGTCCTGGTGACCTCGCAGGTGATCTCCTATGCCAAGGCGCGCGCCGAGGCCAGCGGCCTTTCCGCGGACGGCGGCATCATCGAGCGACCGGACCGGCTGATCATCGTGCTGGTCGGAGCCGGATTCACCGGCATCGGCGGCTACTGGGGCATCGACTGGCTCACCTACGCCGTGCACGTGGCCATGTGGATTCTCGCCGTGCTCAGCATCGTCACGGTGGTGCAGCGGGTACTGGCCGTGCGCAACTCGCCCGGGGCGCGCACCGTGATGCCGGCCGGACAGGTGCGGCGACCCGGCGCCGGCAGCGCCGACACCTCGGGACTTCCGTCGTGACCTCACTCGGTGCCGGGCGCGAACCGATCGACGGTGGCGCCCGGGTATTCGCGACGATCACCGGCGGACCAGCGGCTCGGGGGCGGGAATGACGATCGGGGAACAACTCGGCGCCGCCGGGTACGCGGCGGGCTGGCGGGTGGTGCGCGCGCTGCCGGAGCTGACGGCACGGCGGCTGTTCGAATGGGGCGCCGACCGGATCGCCCGCCGTGCCAACCGGGAATTCCACGCGGGCGGCGCGCCGGACCAGTTGCGGCGCAATCTGGCGCGCGTGCTCGGCGTCCTCCCCGCCGACGTGCCCGACGAACTGATCACGGCCAGCATGCGCTCGTACGCGCGGTACTGGCGGGAGGCGTTCCGGCTGCCCGCGATGGACCACACCGCGATCGACTATTACGTCGGCGGGCTCGAGCACCTGGATGCCGCGCTCGCGGACGGCCGGGGCGTGATCTTGGTGCTGCCGCACTCCGGCAACTGGGACATGGCGGGCGTCTGGCTGGTGCAGCACTACGGCGGCTTCACCACCGTCGCCGAGCGGCTGAAGCCGGAATCGTTGTTCGAGCGGTTCGTCGCCTACCGGGAGAGCCTCGGCTTCGAGGTGTTCCCGTTGACCGGCGGCGAGCAGCCGCCGTTCGGCCGGTTGGCGGAGCGCCTGCGGCAGAACAAGATCGTGTGCCTGATGGGCGAACGCGACCTCACCGGCAAGGGTGTGCCCGTGGACTTCTTCGGTGAGCGCACCTGGATGCCGGCGGGCGCGGCGAAACTCGCCATCGAGACCGGCGCGGCGTTGCTGCCGGTGCACGCGTGGTTCGAGGCCGACGCCGACGGCCGCGAGAACTGGGGACTGAAAACCGAGGCGCCGCTGGACGTTTCCGGTGGCGTGGCCGCGGCCACCCAAGCACTCGCCGACCGTTTCGCGGCGAATATCGCCGAGCACCCCGCGGATTGGCACATGCTGCAACCATTGTGGGAGAGCGATCTCTCGCCGCAGCGGCGTGCCAGAATCGGCGCCGCGCAGGCGAGCATCAAGGCCGAACAGGGAGACGTATCGCCATGAAGATCGGCATGGTCTGCCCCTATTCGTTCGATGTCCCCGGTGGGGTGCAGGCCCATGTGGTCGAACTGGCGCGGGTGTTCATCGAACGCGGGCACAAGGTGAGCGTCCTTGCGCCCGCCTCGGAGGGCACCCCGCTGCCGGAATTCGTGGTGTCGGCGGGGCGCGCCGTGGCCATCCCGTACAACGGGTCGGTGGCGCGACTGTCGTTCGGGCCCATGGCCTACACCAGGATTCGCCGGTGGATCGAAGGCAACGACTTCGACGTGCTGCACATCCACGAGCCGAACGCGCCGAGCCTGTCCATGCTCGCGCTGAAGATCGCCGAGGGCGCGATCGTGGCGACCTTCCACACCTCCACGACGAAATCGCTGGTGCTCAGTACATTTCAGGGAGTGCTGCGGCCCTATCACGAGAAGATCCTCGGTCGTATCGCGGTGTCGGAGCTCGCGCGCCGCTGGCAGGTCGAGGCGCTCGGCTCGGACGCGGTCGAGATTCCCAACGGCGTGGACGTCCCCGCGTTCGCCCGCGCCCCGATGCTGCCCGGCTATCCGCGGCCCGGCGGGACGGTGCTGTTCCTCGGTCGCTACGACGAGCCGCGCAAGGGCATGCAGGTGCTGCTGGGCGCGCTGCCCGAGTTGGTGCGCAAGCATCCCGGCGTCGAGATCCTGATCGTCGGCCGTGGCGAGGAGGACCGGTTGCGCCGGGAAGCCGGCGAGCTGGCCGGGCATCTGCGCTTCCTCGGGCAGGTGTCCGACGAGGAGAAGGCCTCGGCGATGCGGAGCGCGGACGTGTATGTCGCGCCCAACCTGGGCGGCGAGAGCTTCGGCATCATCCTGATCGAGGCGATGGCGGCGGGCACCGCGGTCGTGGCCAGTGAACTGGACGCCTTCCGCCGGGTGCTGCGGGACGGCTCGGCGGGCATGCTGGTCCCGGTCGGCGACTCCGCGGCCCTGGCCGCCGCGCTGCACACCGTGCTCACCGACGACGTGCGCAGAGAGGCTCTGGTGCGGACCGCGACGCAGGTCGTGGGGGAGTACGACTGGCCGGTGGTGGCCGAACAGATCCTGCGCGTCTACGAGACGGTGACCGTGGGCGACACGAGAGTGCGGGCGGCCGGATGATCACCTTCTCCGCGACCACGGTTCTCGTCCTCGCGCTGATCGCCGCGGTGGTCGTCGCGATCGGCTTGTGGGCGTATTCCACCGCCAACCGGCTCGACCGGCTGCACGTGCGCTCCGACCAGTCCTGGCAGGCGCTCGACGCGGCGCTGGCGCGGCGCGCGGTGGTGGCCAGGTCGGTCGCCATGGCGATCGCGGGTCCGGTGTCCGATCCGGCCATGGCGGAGCAGGCCGCACAACTGGCGGCGCTGGCGGACCGGGCCGAGCGCGCGGGCCGCGCCGAGCGGGAGACGGTGGAGAACCGGTTGTCCACGGCGCTGTCGGCGGTCGACATCGGCACGCTGCGCCCGCAGCTCGTCGCCGAGCTGGCCGACGCCGAGGCCAGGGTGCTGATCGCCCGCCGCTTCCACAACGACGCCGTGCGCGACACGCTGGCGTTGCGCACACGCCGCCCGGTCCGCCTGCTGCATCTCGGGGGTACCGCTCCCTTGCCGTCCTACTTCGAGATCACCGAGCGCGCGACCCCCGCCGCGTCCACCGGCCTCGCGGTGGACACCATCCGCACCACCGCACGGGTCGTGCTGTTCGACGAGAACGACCGGACCCTGCTGATGCGTGGCAACGATCCGAAGACGCCCGAGGTGTCGTTCTGGTTCACCGTCGGCGGCGGCGTCGAGCCGGGGGAGAGCCTGCGGGCGGCGGCGGTCAGGGAACTGTACGAAGAGACGGGATACCGCGCGGACCCGGCCGACCTGCGTGGTCCGATCTGGCGGCGGGTCGCGGTGTTCCCGTTCGACGGTGAGCTGATCCGTTCCGAGGAACTGTTCTTCGCGCTGCGAGCGCGGGAATTCGAACCGCACGCGGCGAACCGGACGGTGATCGAACGCCGCTCCATCACCGGACACAAATGGTGTACCGCGGCCGACATCGTCGCACTGGACCGTTCCGGCGAGACCGTCTACCCGTATCACCTGGACGAGCTGCTGGCCGAAGCGGCAGCGGCGGCATCGGGGACCGGCGATCCTGAGGTCCGCTCCATCCGCTGACCGGCCACGGAACGAGTGTGATGTGCTTCACGATCGTGCTACCGTCGCGATGATCCAGGGCGCCGGAGGGTACTGCGGACAGGGACGCATGTATTCCGGTGTCGCGGTCCCGCCGTCGGCGGTGCTGTTCGGTGTTCGGTCGTGGAGGTAGTTGGTTCATGTCGTACCTGCTGTTCGATTTCCTGTTGCCGCTGATCGGTCCCGCGGCCGCGGAGTACTGGGCGCAATTGCTGGTGGTCGGCCCGCTGTGACCGGGCGCCCGGCGCGGCGCTGGAACGGCAGGGCGGTCGAGCCTTCGCGGCGTAGGGCATCATCGCCGAGATCGCACCAGGCCAGTGCACTCCAACTGGCTATCAAGTGGCCTTTTGTGGCCCCTTAGAATCGTGGCGTTCGAGTGTGAGTGATCGATTGGCGCGATGCCTGGAGGAGTTTGCTGTGACCACCCCCGAGACCACCCAGACCGTCGGTACCGCCCGCGTGAAGCGCGGCATGGCCGAGATGCTCAAGGGTGGGGTGATCATGGACGTCGTCACGCCCGAGCAGGCCAAGATCGCCGAGGACGCCGGTGCGGTCGCGGTGATGGCGCTGGAGCGCGTCCCCGCCGACATTCGTGCCCAGGGCGGTGTCTCCCGGATGAGCGACCCGGACATGATCGACGGCATCATCAACGCGGTCTCCATCCCGGTCATGGCGAAGGCCCGCATCGGCCACTTCGTGGAGGCGCAGATCCTGCAGAGCCTCGGTGTCGACTACATCGATGAGTCCGAGGTGCTCACGCCCGCCGATTACGCCAACCACATCGACAAGTGGAACTTCACGGTGCCGTTCGTCTGCGGCGCGACCAACCTCGGCGAGGCGCTGCGCCGGATCACCGAGGGCGCTGCCATGATCCGGTCCAAGGGCGAGGCGGGCACCGGTGACGTGTCCAACGCGACCACGCACATGCGCCAGATCCGCCAGGAGATCCGCCGGTTGTCGTCGCTGCCGGAGGACGAGCTGTTCGTCGCGGCCAAGGAGCTGCAGGCGCCCTACGAGCTGGTCCGTGAGATCGCCGAGACCGGCAAGTTGCCTGTGGTGCTGTTCACCGCGGGCGGCATCGCCACTCCGGCCGACGCCGCGATGATGATGCAGCTCGGGGCCGAGGGCGTGTTCGTGGGGTCGGGCATCTTCAAGTCCGGCAACCCGGCGCAGCGCGCCGCCGCCATCGTCAAGGCCACCACCTTCTACGACGACCCGGATGTGCTGGCGAAGGTGTCGCGCGGTCTGGGTGAGGCCATGGTGGGCATCAACGTCGAGGAGATCGCCCAGCCGCATCGCCTGGCCGAGCGCGGGTGGTGATCTCCGGCCGGTAGCGTCTGCCGCGTGGAGTTGCGGCAGCTGCGGTACTTCGTGGTTCTGGCGGAGGAATTGCACTTCCGCCGGGCCGCGGAGCGATTGTTCATCTCGACGCCGACGCTCAGTCAGCAGATCAAGGTGCTGGAACGGGAGCTCGGCGGTCCCCTGCTGGTGCGGGAGCCGCAGGTGGAGCTGACGGCCGCGGGCGCGGTACTGCTGCGTTCCGGCCGGAACGTGCTGCGCGCGATGGACGAGGCGATGCGCGAGACCAGGCGCGCTGCCGCCGCTGGCGCCCCGGTGTTGCGCCTCGGGCTGTTGAACGGCGTCCCGCCCTGGCTGCCCGTCCGCATCGGCAGCCTGCTCGCCGAGGCGCTGCCGGGCGCGCGGATGGTGCTCACCGGCGGGACCACCGCCGATCAGGTGCGTTTTCTCGATGACGACGAAGTCGATCTCGCGTTGGTCCGCGCCCCGGTGGACCTGCCCAACCGCTTCGCGCAACGTCCGGTGGCCCGCGAGGAGCTCGGCGTCGTGATGTCGCAGCGGCACCCGCTCGCCGGCGCCGGGCCGCTGGACCCCACCGAGCTGAGCGGGCAAGAATTGATCTTGTTCGCGCGGGAATCAGCGGCGGGACTGCACGAATCGCTGTTGCGCACACTCGCGGACCACGGCGCCGCGGTACGGCTCAGCGACAGCGCCATGGGGCATGCCCAGATGCTGGCGGTATTGCCGTCCCGTCCCGACGCGATCGGGCTCAGTTCGTCGCGCGCGAACGGACTGCCCGGTCTGGTTTGGCGGCCGTTAATCGACGCGCCCTTGCTGGTGACCTATGCGATCGCATGGCGCGCGACGGTACGCGAACCGGCCGTCGCGGCGCTGCTGGCGGCACTGACGGCCGAACTGTCGCCGGAATGAGCCCGCCGGGGTCGCTTCCGATGCTAGGTTCACTTCTTACGGCGGCCAGAAGGTCGTCTCATGGTTCTCACAATCACGCTCAGTAGCTTCGCCATTCGATGGCCGACCGGCCACATCGTGCCCCACCACAGTCGGATCGATCCGAGTGCAAAGGACGAACAGTTGAAGCTTCTCGAGACCGGACGTATCGCAGCGGCGGGCCTGGCCCTGGTGGCCGCCCTGAGCTTGGCCGCATGCGGCAGCGACGACAAGAGCGATTCGCACAGTTCCAGCCACACCACCACCGCCGCCGCGTCGGCGACCGCGAACGTACCAGCCCCGCCCACCAAAGAAGAGCTCAACGCCAACTTGCAGCGCGCGCTCGACCCCTCGGTGCCGAACGAGGAGAAGCTCGACCTCGTACAGGGCATCCAGGCCGATCCGAGCCTGCCCAACCGCTTGGCCCAGGCGTTTCAGCAGGCCAACGCCACGGCGGTGGTCACGGGTGTGACGGCCTTCGGTGACACTGTCACCGCCCAGGCCACGTTCACCATCAACGGGCAGCCGAACCAGGTCGACGTTCCGTTCGTCCTCGAAGACGGCAAGTGGAAGGTCCAGAAGGCCTGGGCCTGCCAGGCGCTGGCCAACCTGAACCAGCAATCCCCGGCCTGCGCCGCCTGAACGGTCGCTTGGTCGTGACCGGCGAAGGCTCCGCGGGCCGTGCGGCCGAAGCGGCAGCCGGCCTGCGGTGTTAGCCCGAGCCTAAGGCGTATTCGGCAGTGCGACATGGACACCCGGCCATCGCGATGGTCGGGTGGAGTCATGACAGCAAGCAGCACAACACCCGAACGCGTCGTCATCGTGGGCGGCAGCTCCGGCATGGGGCTGGCGCTGGCGGAGTCGCTGATCGCAACAGGTGCACAGGTGACCATCGCGGGCCGTTCCGCCGAACGGCTCGCCGCGGCGGAGCGCACCTTGTCCGAGGGGCCGGGCACGGTGCGCTCGGTCGTCGCGGACATCACCCGCGAAGCCGACCTCGAGCGCTTGTTCGCCGGATCCGAACCGGTCGATCATGTCGTCACCACCGCCGCCGACGTCACCGGCGCCTATCAGCAGCTGGACCGGTTCGACGCCGATATCGCTC
Source organism: Nocardia beijingensis NBRC 16342 (assembly GCF_001612785.1). Lineage (GTDB taxonomy): Bacteria > Actinomycetota > Actinomycetes > Mycobacteriales > Mycobacteriaceae > Nocardia > Nocardia beijingensis. The sequence continues at coordinate 17,005 of NZ_BDBC01000063.1, read as the reverse complement.
AAAACCTCGTCTCCGCCAAACTGATCGGCCCCCTGCTGCTCGCCAAACACGCCCAGGTGGTCCCCGGCGGCTCGCTGACGTTCACTTCCGGCGTCGCGGCTTATCGGCCCGCCCCGGGTGGCGCCGTGGTGGCGGCGGTCAACGGCGCCCTCGCCTCGCTGGCCTACGCGCTGGCCATCGAACTCGGCCCGGTCCGCGTCAACGTGGTCTCGCCGGGGTGGGTCGATACGCCGATCTGGGACACCATCGCGGGGCCCGCCAAAACCGAACGTCATCAGCAGCTCGCCGCACGACTGCCCGTCGGCCGCATCGGGCGCCCTTCGGACATCGCGCAGGCGATGCTGGGCGTGATGCGCAATCCCTTCATCACCGGCACGGTCCTGCACGTGGACGGCGGGCATCGGCTGGTCTGATCGCCGGGCAGCGGCGCGGAGCGGGGCCGCGGCGATCACATATGGGTACGCGACCATGCGCATCAAAACATGAGAAAGCGAGAGCGTCCGGCAACTGGCGGCCGGAAAATCAGCAAGGACGGGCGGAACTCAGTTCGCCCGCTCCTCGCCGACCCGGAGCGCCGGGCGGTCCGGGTGGTCCCAACGCACGAAGAATGTTGGTGTAGCGGGATTCTCGCCATCGTGGCGCAACAGGGCGGGAATGGTCCACTGCGCGTCGGTGGGGGTGCGGCGGCGGAGCGCGGCCTCGGAGAGGTCCAGCCGGAGGCTCAGGTCGGCGTCGATGTGGCGGCCCGCGAGCATGGGACCCGCCACCACGATGGTGGTCGCGGGTGGCGCCGTGCGGATCAAGGCGCGCGCGGAGCGGTCGGCCGCTTCGTCCCACAGCGCGGGCAGCCAGCGGCCGTGCTCGCGCAGCGCGTCCACCACTTCCCGGCGCAGCGCGGCGTAGTCGAACCACGCGGTGCGATAGGACATCTCGTCGGTGCGCCCGAACTCCATGCGCAGCGAGGCGGGCCGCACATAGTCGTGCAGGGAGACCACGCCGGCCGAGCGGCCCGCGTCGCGCAGCGCCTCCGCGATCCGCTCCGCGAACGCCACCGGCTGGGCGGCATCCGCCCCGTCGACGGCGATCACCATGTGCGAAGTCGTGGTCAGCACGGGCTGGATCACCCGCTCGACGAGAGCGTCGGGCGTGATGGGCTGGAAGCGCGGCACCCGTCCATCTCAGCAAAAGCGGGCCTGCCGGTGCGGCATGGGCGTTGCGGGGTGTTCACCGGCGGCCGAGCGGCGCCGCGGGGAGCGGCCGGGATAATCTCAGCGCATGGCGACAATCGAAGAGGCGCTGGAGATAGAGCGGCTGGAGCGGGACATCTTCCGTGGCGCGTCCACCAAGACCCAGCTGCAGCGCACGTTCGGCGGCCAGGTTGCCGGCCAGGCGCTCGTGTCCGCGGTCCGGACGGTGGAACCGCGATTCCAGGTGCACTCGCTGCACGGGTACTTCCTGCGTCCGGGCAATCCGCAGGAGCCGACGGTCTACCAGGTAGAACGCATCCGGGACGGGCGATCGTTCTGCACCAGGCGGGTGACCGGCATCCAGGACGGCGCCGCGATCTTCACCATGTCGGCGTCGTTCCACGTCGGCGACGAGGGCCCCGAGCACCAGGACGTCATGCCCGACGTCCCGATGCCCGACGACCTGCCCGACGCCAGCACCACGATGTCCCCCGAACGCCTGTGGGCGATGCGGGAGTGGGAGCACTGGGACATCCGCATGGTCCCGCAGGAGAACGTCTCCCGCCGCGACGGCGTGGTCTCCCAGCAGCAGGTGTGGTTCCGCTACCGGCACCTGCTGCCCGACGACCCCCTGGTGCACGTGTGCACCCTCGCCTACATGAGCGATATGACGCTGCTCGGTTCCTCGAAGGTCATCCATCCCGACGAGCCGACCCAGAACGCCTCGCTCGACCACGCGATGTGGTTTCTGCGTCCCTTCCGCGCCGACGAATGGCTGCTCTACGACCAGTCTTCGCCGTCGGCCGCTTTCGGCCGTGGACTGACCGGCGGCAAGATCTTCACCCGCGACGGCACGCTCGTCGCGGCCGTGGTGCAAGAAGGCCTCATTCGTACACTGCGGGAAGACTGATCCGGCGGGCGACCGTGAGCGGGCCCACATCGGCAGGGCTCGTAAACTTTCCGGCGTGAACGCTACCTCGGTCGCCGCACCCGCCGCGGACGCCGGACAGAAGCAGTCCCGTCCCACGATCGGCGTGCTCGCGTTGCAAGGCGACGTCCGGGAGCACGTCGCCGCGCTCGCGCGCTGCGGCGCCGAGCCGGTGCTGGTCCGGCGCGAGGCGGAGCTGGCGACCGTGGACGCGCTCGTGCTGCCCGGCGGCGAGTCGACCGCGATCAGCAAGCTGCTGCAGGTCTTCGAATTGCTGGAGCCGCTGCGCGCGCGGCTGCGCGACGGCATGCCCGCGTTCGGTTCCTGTGCGGGCATGATCCTGCTCGCCTCGGAGGTGCTCGACACCCGCCCGGACGCCGAGCATCTGTCCGGCATCGATATGACGGTGCGGCGCAACGCGTTCGGCCGCCAGGTCGACTCCTTCGAAACCGACCTGCCGTTCGCCGGGCTGACCGGCGGCCCGGTGCGCGCGGTGTTCATTCGCGCGCCGTGGGTCGAGCGGGCAGGCGAGGGCGTCGACGTGCTGGCCACCGTGCCGGACGGTCCCGCCGCGGGCCGGATCGTCGCGGTGCGGCAGGGGAACGTGCTGGCGACGTCGTTCCATCCCGAGGTCACCGGTGATCTGCGGGTGCACGACATGTTCGTGGAGATGGTCCGCTCGGCCGCCGCGTAGTCGGGGCCGCTCTGCACGGCCGCGGTGACGGCCCGAGTAGGCTGGGGAAGTTGTCCGCCCGGCCGTGCCGGTACCGTACACACGACCAGACGTGCCACCGACCTGAAGGAAGTAGGGAATGAGCGGCCACTCCAAATGGGCCACCACCAAGCACAAGAAGGCTGCGATCGACGCGAAGCGCGGCAAGCTGTTCGCGAAGTTGATCAAGAACATCGAGGTGGCGGCCCGGACCGGTGGCGGTGACCCGGATGGCAACCCGACCTTGTACGACGCCATCCAGAAGGCGAAGAAGTCGTCGGTACCCAACGACAACATCGAACGCGCCCGCAAGCGCGGCGGCGGCGAGGAAGCCGGCGGCGCCGACTGGCAGACGATCATGTACGAGGGTTACGGCCCCAACGGTGTCGCGGTGCTGATCGAGTGCCTCACCGACAATCGTAACCGGGCCGCGGGCGAGGTCAGGGTCGCGATGACGCGCAACGGCGGCAACATGGCCGACCCGGGCTCGGTGGCCTACCTGTTCCATCGCAAGGGCATCGTCACCCTGGAGAAGAACGGCCTGTCCGAGGACGACGTGTTGCTCGCCGTGCTCGACGCCGGCGCCGAGGAGGTCAACGATCTCGGTGAGTCGTTCGAGATCATCAGCGAGCCGGGCGATCTGATCGCGGTGCGCACCGCGCTGCAGAGCGCGGGCATCGACTACGACTCCGCCGAGTCCGGCTTCCAGCCGTCGGTGTCGGTCGCGGTGGACGTCGACGGCGCCCGCAAGGTGATCAAGCTCGTCGACGCGCTCGAGGACAGCGACGACGTGCAGAACGTCTACACCAACGTCGACATCCCGGACGACGTGCTCGCCGAGCTCGAGGACTGAGCGATCAATCGCGCTCGGCCCCGCGGGGTGGTGGTGCGCGGAATCGGGGCGGCCGGTCAATGCACGGGCCGCCCCGAGTAGCTCGGCGATCGCGCCGCCACCGTCCGGTCGGCGCTTCACCGCCGCCGGGAAGGTGGGGCCGGATTCACTCCGCGATCATGGTGCGATCGCACCATTCGTATACCCGCAGCCGCCCTTCGGGCGTGTCCTGTTCCCGCTGGGTGACCTTGAAGTGCTCGTATCCACCGCGGAACGGCACCTTCAATTCCACCCCCGGCGGGGTGATCGGGACGATGCGCGCGGGCAGATCTTGCGGCCCGCCTTCGAGGACTGCTTTTGCGCCTTTGCTCATCCTCGGATGGTAGAAGCGCGAACGCCCTGATCGTGGCACATTTCATGGCACGGTGAGTACCAATTTGCCGACGGTTCGCCCGGTGTCGCCCAGCGCGTGCGCCTCGGCGGCCGCCGACAGCGGGAACGACCGGGCGATCGTCGGGCGCAGCGCGCCGGATTCGACCAGATCGGCGAGGGCGAGCATGCCGGAGTGATCGTGTTCCACCAGCATCCGGATCGCGCGCACGCCGAGCGCCTCCGCCTCGCCGGCCAAGTCGACCGCGCCGAAGGCCCGTAGCGTGACCAGCAGCCCGCCGGGGCGCAGGGTGCGCAGTGACCGGATGCTGTTGTCGTCGTCGATCGAGTCCAGCACCACGTCCACGTCGCGCACCGCCTCGGCGACGTCGGTGTCGCGATAGTCGATCACCTCGTCGGCGCCGATCCCGCGCAGGAAAGCGTGGTTCGGCGCGCTGGCGGTGCCGATGACGTACGCCCCCCGCGCTTTGGCGATCTGGACCGCGAAGTGGCCGACGCCGCCCGCCGCCGCGTGGATCAGGACGCGCTGTCCCGCGCCGAGCCCGGCGGTGTCGACCAGCGCCTGCCACGCGGTGAGCGCGGCGAGCGGGATCGCCGCCGCCTGGGTGTGGTCGAGTGTGGCCGGTTTGGGGGCGAAGGCGCGCGCGGGGCCGACGACGTATTCGGCGCAGGCGCCGTGGCCGTACGGATACGGGAGCATGCCGAACACCTCGTCGCCGGGGCGGAAGAGGGTGACGCCGATGCCGGTGGCCGCGACCTCGCCGGAGACGTCCCAGCCGAGGACGAAGGGCGGTTCGGGGAGGAACAGTCCCGCGGTGGCTCGGTGGCGCCAGTCGGTGGGGTTGAGCCCGGCGGCGCGGACCCGGACGAGGATCTGGCCGGGGCCCGCCACCGGTTGCGGCAGTTTCACTTCGGTGAGCACCTCGGGTCCGCCGAGGGTCTGCTGGCTGATCGCGCGCATGGTCGCGGTGCTGTCGATGTCGGTCACGGCTGCCAGCCTGCCGGGACTCGGCCCTGAAGAAAATGGCACGATTGCCATTCTTCGATATGATCGCGCCATGAATCCGACCGTGCCCCATCGGGTGGTCGTGCTGGCGCTGGAGGGGGTGTATCCCTTCGAGCTCGGTATCCCGAATCGCGTATTCGGCAGTGCGGCGGGCCGATACGAGGTAATCACCTGCACGGTGGATGGTCGTCCGGTGCGCAGCGCCGCCGATTTCGACATCGCGGTGGCCCACGACAGCCGCGCCTTGTGCGACGCCGACACCGTGGTGCTGCCCGCCTGCGACACCACGACGGCGGTCACCGGCACGCTGCCGCAGCCGGTGCTCGACGCCTTGGCGCGGATTCCGCGGCGGGCCCGGATCGTCGCGATCTGCACCGGCGCCTTCATCGCCGCGGCCGCGGGCTTGCTCGACGGGCGACCTGCCACCACGCATTGGAATCAGGCCGGTTTGTTCCGGCGCGCCTTTCCTCGGGTGCGTCTCGACCCGGACGTGCTCTATGTGGACGACGGCGACGTCCTCACCTCGGCGGGTGCGGCGGCGGGACTCGATGTGTGCCTGCACCTGGTGCGGCGCGATCACGGCAGTGCCGTCGCGAACGCGGTCGCGCGCCGCTGTGTCGTCCCGCCGTGGCGTGATGGCGGCCAAGCGCAGTACATCGAGCAACCGGTGCCGCCGGAGACCTCGGCCGGAACCGCCGCGGCCAGGCAATGGGCACTGGAGAACCTGCACCATCCGCTGACCGTCGACGAACTGGCCGTCCGGGCCCGGATGAGCAAGCGCACCTTCGCCAGGCGCTTCCGCGACGAAGTCGGCATGAGCCCCGGACGCTGGCTGATCCAGCAGCGCGTCTTCCGCGCCAGGCATCTGCTGGAAACCACCGACCTGACCGTCGACCGCATCGCGGGCGAGGTCGGCTTCGCCACCGGGACCTCGTTGCGTCAACATCTGGCCGAGGCGATCGGCGTGTCACCGCAGGCCTATCGGCGCACGTTCCGCGCGCGAGCCGATCCGACGGTGAACTGAACGCGTGCGATCGCCGGGCCGGAGTCAGCCCGCGGCCGCGACGAGCAGGCCGACGCGGCCTGCGAGCCATGGTAAGGACGAGGTGAACGCGGCCGAAGCGAACTGCCAGGTGTGGCCGCCCTCGGTGGTGTACACGGTGCAGTCGATGCCGGCCGCGCGTCCCGCGGCGCAGAGCTTGCCTGCGGCGCCGACCTCACCGGAATCGGGCACCCCGTCGCGGCCGCCGAGGCCGGCGCGGTCGTCGTCGGGAACGGGCGGGTGCGTCGTCGCACGGCCGGAGGGCTGTGCGGGGACCAAATCGTCGAACAGTCCGGCGACGCCGGTGTACGGCCCGTGCGCGGCCATGACGGTCAGCGGGTCGAACGCGGCCCATGCGGCGGCGTCACCGCCGAAGAGGCGGGCGATGGTCTGCTCCTTCGTGCCGGACGACGGCCCGAGATCACCGGCGATGTCGACGAAGGTGTGCACCAGCTCCGGGTGCATGACCGCGAGGTCCACCGCGCAGGTGCCGCCCATGGACCAGCCGACCACCGCCCAGTTCGCCGGATCGGCCGAGGCGCCGAACCGCGATTCGACGTAGGCGGGCACGTCTTCGGTCAGATGCCCGGCAGCGTTGCCGCGTGGTCCGTCGACGCATTCGGTGTCGTTGTTGAAGCTGCCGCTGGCGTCCACGAAGACGAGGATCGGGGCCCGGCCGCCGTCGGCTTCGGTGAAGCGGTCGAGGGCGGGCATGATCCGGCCGCTGCGGATCCAGTCCGCCGGCGTGTTGAACTCGCCGCCGATCATCATCACCACCGGCAGAGCGGGCGGGGTCGGCCCGGCGAACCAGGCGGGTGGCAGGTAGACGTATTCGGTGCGATGCGGGAATCCGCTGCCTGCGTCGGGAATGCGCACCGGCACCAGTTTGCCGTCGGTGACGGTGGTGTTCCTGAAGCCGGGCAACGCCGAGAGGTCGGTTTGGTGCGGCAGCGGGCCAGCGGTGACCGCGCCCCACGCGGCCTGCACGGTGGGGTAGTAGCCGACCCACTGGTTCAGCACGATTCCGGTGCTTACCAGGGTGAGCGGGATGGCGAGGACCGCGGCCCCGCGCCGCCACCACCGCGCGCCCGGCCAGCCGGCGAGCGCGACCGCCACCGCCGCGGCGGTCACGCCGACCCACGCCCACAGCGTGACGGGCGCCGGGTCGGAGGCCAATCCTTCGTCGGCCACGTACCACTCGGCTGCCAGCGCCGCCGCGACGCCGACCGCCACGCACAGCGGCAGCCGGATCAGCCACCACCGTCTGCCCCGCCGAGCGACGGCGACCAGCACGATCAGCGCGGCCAGGAGTGCGACGGTCACCGGCAGCCAGCCGTGCAGCAGGGAGATCCCGTGATGGAAGGCGTGCTGCTGGTCCGCCGCCGGACTCGCCGGGGAAACCTGTGGTGGAGCCGGAGACGTCGGCGCGGCGAGTATCGGCACGTCCGGCATTGTGCGGGCCGTTCCTCGAGACAGGCTGTGAATCGGCTTCGGCCCTCCTGGGTGCCGTCGGTGCGTCGTGGTGTGCGGGGCAGAATGCGATCATGGTCGAACTGGTGCTGGTGCGCGGTGACATCACCGAACAGCAGGTGGACGCGGTGGTCAACGCGGCCAACTCGTCGCTGCTCGGCGGCGGGGGAGTCGACGGAGCGATCCACCGGCGCGGTGGCCCGGAGATCCTGGCGGATTGCAGGCGATTGCGGGCGTCGCACTACGGCAGGGGACTGCCCACCGGAGCGGCGGTGGCGACCACGGCGGGCAGGCTTCCCGCGCGATGGGTGATCCACACCGTCGGGCCGGTGTGGTCGGACACGGAGGACCGCTCGGCGTTGCTGGCCTCCTGTTATCGCGAATCCTTGCGTCTCGCGGACGAATTGGGGGCGCGAACGGTCGCGTTCCCGGCGATCTCGACCGGAATCTTCGGCTGGCCGATGGACGACGGGGCGCGGATCGCCGTCGAGACGGTTCGTGCGACCGAGACGGCGGTCTCGGAGGCGCGATTCGTCCTTTTCGACGAGCGGGCGCACATTGCGTTCGCGCGGCAGGTCTCCGGGATCTGAACCAATGTCAGCGGCCTGCTGATTCTTTCGGCGCGACGCCTGGTGGCCGATCCCGCGCGGCACTGGGCGGCGCGCGCGAACTGTCCGGAGTTGCTGGGGCTGCCTGACGCCGCGCACCGAGCGGAGGTGGTCGGCGCATAGCCTCCGGCTGTGTCGCTGGACGGCGAAAGAGGAAGCCTCCGCTAGACTCTCGAACAGTTGTTCGTGTCTGCGAGAGGGGTTGCCGTGCGGGTGATGGGCGTCGACCCCGGACTCACCCGATGCGGCCTCAGCATCGTCGACGGGGGATCGGGGCGGAAGGTCACCGCCGTCGCCGTCGACGTGGTCCGCACGCCCGGCGATATGGAGCTGGCGCAGCGCTTGCTCGCGGTCGCCGACGCCGCGGAACGCTGGATGGACGCCCACCAGCCGGGGGCCGTCGCCATCGAACGTGTCTTCGCCCAGCACAATGTCCGTACCGCCATGGGCACCGCGCAGGCGGGCGGCGTGATCGCGCTGGCCGCGGCGCGCCGGGGGATTCCGGTCGCGTTCCACACACCCAGCGAGGTGAAAGCCGCGGTCACCGGCAACGGCGCCGCGGACAAGAAGCAGGTGACCGCGATGGTCAGCCGGATCCTCGGCCTGGCGTCGGCGCCGAAACCGGCCGACGCGGCGGATGCGCTGGCGCTGGCGATCTGCCATTGTTGGCGGGCGCCGCTGCTGGAGCGGATGGCGGCGGCGGAGGCCAAGGCGGCCGCGGCGCAGCGCCGATACAGGGAACGGCTGGCCGAACAACGGAAGGCGGTGCACGGGTGATCGCGTCGGTACGCGGTGAAGTGCTGGAAATCGCCCTCGACCACGCGGTGATCGAGGCGGCAGGCGTCGGCTACCGGCTCAACGCCACCCCGTCCACCCTGGCCGGGCTCACCCGGGGCGAGGAAACCCGGCTCTACACCGCGATGATCGTCCGCGAGGACTCGATGACCCTCTACGGTTTCGCCGACACCGAGGCCCGCGACCTGTTCGGCCTGTTGCAGACCGTATCGGGTGTCGGACCCCGCCTGGCCATGGCGGTGCTGGCCGTGCTCGAGCCGGAGGCGCTGCGCAAAGCGCTGGCCGAGAGCAACGTGGCGGCGCTGACCCGGGTCCCCGGCATCGGCAAGCGCGGCGCCGAGCGCATGGTGGTGGAACTGCGCGACAAGGTGAATCTCGTTCCCGTCCCGTCCGGTCCGCCCGGATCCGCGTCCGCGGCGGTGGCCACGCCCGTGCGCGAGCAGGTCACCGAAGCGCTCGTCGGCCTTGGCTTCGCCGCGAGACAAGCCGAACAGGCGATCGACGCGGTGCTGGCCGAGCAGCCCGCCGCCGACACCTCCTCCGCCCTCCGTGCCGCGCTCGGCCTGCTCGGCAAGAACCGGTAAGGCGTCATGGATCAGCCAGGAGAATTCGCCGAATCGCAGGTCGACGCAAACTATCTGAAGTCCGACGGCGAGATCGAGGCGAGTCTGCGCCCGAAGTCGCTGGACGATTTCATCGGTCAGCCCCGCGTGCGCGAACAGCTCGCGCTGGTGTTGCGCGGCGCCAAACAGCGCGGCGGCACACCGGATCACGTCCTGCTGTCCGGCCCGCCCGGTCTCGGCAAGACCAGCATGGCGATGATCATCGCGGCCGAACTCGGCACCGCCCTGCGGATCACGTCGGGTCCCGCGCTGGAGCGAGCCGGCGACCTCGCCGCCATGCTCAGCAACCTGGTCGAGGGCGACGTGCTGTTCATCGACGAGATCCACCGGATGGCGCGGCCCGCCGAGGAGATGCTCTACCTGGCGATGGAGGACTTCCGGGTGGACGTGGTGGTCGGCAAGGGGCCGGGGGCTACGTCCATTCCCTTGGATATCGCCCCGTTCACGCTGGTCGGAGCCACTACGCGGTCGGGAGCGCTGACCGGCCCGCTCCGCGACCGTTTCGGTTTCACCGGGCACATGGACTTCTACGAACCCGGCGAGCTGCTGCGCATCCTGCAACGCTCGGCGCACATCCTCGGCGTCGTCATCGAGGAGGACGCGGCGGCCGAGATCGCGGGCCGCTCGCGCGGTACGCCCCGGATCGCCAATCGCCTGTTGCGCCGCGTCCGCGACTACGCGGAGGTCCGTGCCGACGGCCGGATCACCCGCCCCATCGCCCAGGCCGCGCTCGAGGTCTACGACGTGGACGTGCTCGGCCTCGACCGGCTCGACCGCGCGGTCCTCGGCGCGCTGGTCCGTAGTTTCGGCGGTGGCCCGGTCGGTGTGTCCACCTTGGCCGTGGCGGTCGGGGAGGAGGCCGCGACCGTGGAAGAGGTCTGTGAACCGTTCCTGGTCCGTGCGGGCATGGTCGCGCGCACGCCCCGCGGCCGGGTCGCCACCGCCGCGGCGTGGGAGCACCTCGGTCTCGTCCCGCCGCCCGACCTGGTGTTCGGCTCCATCGAAGTGCGCGGTCGCGAGCCGCATCCCACGCTCGACCTCTTTGAATGAGCCGCGCGCCGGAGTGATCGCGACGGCGGTCAGCGGCGATGGCGCAGGGCGGCGGCGACCAAGTCGCGGAAGGCGTCGACTTCGTCGCGCTGATACCCGCGAGTGCCGCGGCGAGCCTCGGTGAATCGAACGGCCTCGACGTCCTCGAGGGTGAGACTGCCCGGCCCGCCGTGCGCGAGGGTCGCGGCGACCAGATCGAGGAACGCGCCGACCTCTTCCTCGTTGTATCCGCGCCTGCCCACCGGGGCCTGGCTGAATCGCATGCGCCGCACGTCGTCGAACGTGAGCATGGCCCGGCCGTTGCCGTTCGCGGCGGGCACCGGGCGGATGCCGCGTTGCCGGAACTCCAGTTCGGCGCGCAGCTGATCGAGATACTCGTCTACCTGGTCGGCGCGGTAGCCGCGCTGGCCGAGCCGCGGCGCGTCGAAACGGACCTGCCGCAGATCGTCGGCGGCGACTTCGCCGTGCCCGGCCAGCGTCGCGGCGACGAGTTCCAGGAAGGCGTCCACCTCGTCCGCGTGGTAGCCGCGATGCCCGAGCGTCGGGGTCGCGAAGCGGGTGCTGCGCACGTCCTCCGGAGTCACGAGCGACATTCTGTCAGGCTCGGCGTCCCGGGCCGCTCGGAAGGAGAACTTCGCGATTGCATGGCCTTTTGCGAACAAGGGCCGTCCCCCTGGCGAAAGCGTCGGATCAGTGCGCCTCACCCTAGCGCCGGTGGCGGTGTCAGGGGGATTGCCGAGTCGCTCAGTCCTTGCGCACGCCGTCCACGAGCAGGCGGCGGATGGCCTGGTTGAGCCCGGCGATGGCGGCCTCGTCGGGTTCGCGCAACGAGTAGACGATGCCCCCGATCAGCATGCCGGTCACCGCGCGCGCGGTGTTCAGCGTGTCCAGGTCGGCGCGCAGGTAGCCCTGCTCGACGCCGTGGTCGAGATAGCCCGCGGTGAGCGCGTCGGCGGTGTCGAGCAGTCCGTACAGCCGCTGGGTGAGCTCGTCGTCGATGCCGGTGGCATGGAACAGCAGCAGCTGGGCCACCCGGCGATCGGCGAGCAGGATCTCGGTGAGGGCCACGCCGATGCGGTCGATCTGGGCGCGGTATTCGTCGAGGGAGGCGGCGGCGTCCGGGGCGTTCTCGGTGCCGAGGGCGGCGATGATGCGCGCGGCCAGATCATCGATGACGTGGTCGATGATGTCGCGCTTGTTGCTGAAGTAGCGGTAGAAGGTGCCGTGACCGATGCCGAGCTGTCCCGCGATGTCGGCGATGGCGGTGGCGTGATAGCCCTTCTCCGCGAAACAGACGAACGCGGTGTCGATGATCTCCTGGCGCAGTTCGGCTTTGCGTCGCTCGGCACGCGTGGATGGCTTCGTCACCTGCCCGATGATACAGTCATCACAAACGGAATGATGTGTCATTCCGTGATATGTGGTTCAGCTAGCAGGAGGTTCGGTGTGGCGCCTCAATACGACGCGGTCGTGGTCGGTGCGGGGTTCGGGGGTATGGGAGCTGGTATTCAGCTCGATCGGCTCGGCCTGAGCAATTACGTCATCCTGGAACGGGAGGACGATCTCGGCGGCACCTGGCACGTCAACCACTATCCCGGTCTGGCGGTCGACATCGCCTCGGTCACCTACTCCTACTCGTTCGAACCGAATCCGCACTGGTCACGGCTGTTCGCGCCGGGCGAGGAGCTGAAGAAGTACGCCGCGCACGTCGCCGACAAATACGGACTGCGCCGCCGCATGCGCTTCGGCACCGTCGTCGACGGCGCGCGCTGGGACGACGAGCGGCAACACTGGGTGGTCTCGATCGCGGGCGGCGAAACCGTCACCGGCCGGTACCTGCTCACGGCGACCGGATTCCTGTCTCAGCCCTACACCCCGCCGTTCCCCGGCATCGACTCGTTCGCGGGCAAGATCATCCACACCACCGCGTGGGAGGACGACTTCGACCTCACCGGCCGCAAGGCCGCGATCATCGGCACCGGCGCCACCGCCGTGCAGCTGGTGCCCGAGGTGGCCAAGAAGGCGGCGGCGCTCACGGTGTTCCAGCGCACCCCCATCTGGGTGGTCCCGAAGATCGACACCGCGATTCCCGCGCCGGTGCGCAAGCTGTTCGAACGGGTTCCCGCCACGCAGAAGGCCGCGCGACTGGTCAACACCAGCCTACTCGAGGCGCTGATGGTGGTCGGGGTGCTGCACTTCAAGCAGGCCCGGCTGCTGAACAAAGGCGCGGGCGCGCTGGCCAAGGCGCACCTGCGGGCCTCGGTGCGCGACAAGCAGACGCGCAGGCAGCTGACACCGCACTACGACTTCGGGTGCAAGCGGCCGACCTTCTCCAACCACTACTTCACCACGTTCAACCAGCCGCACGTGCGCCTCGAGACGAACTCGATCGATCACATCGAGCCGGACGGCATCGTCACCGCCGACGGGCACAAGACCGAGATCGATACCCTGATCCTGGCCACCGGCTTCAATCTGTGGGACGTGAACTTCCCGGCCATCGAGATCATCGGCCGGGACGGGGTGGATCTCGGAAAGTTCTGGCGAGACAACCGGTTCCAAGCCTATGAGGGCATCACGGTGCCGAAGTTCCCCAACTTCCTCAGCCTCAACAGCCCGTATTCCTACAGCGGTCTGTCCTACTTCACCACCATCGAAGCCCAGATGAAGCACATGGGCAGACTGTTCGGCGAGTTGCGCCGCAGGGGCGAGACCACCTTCGAGGTCACCGAGCAGGCCAACGCCGAGTTCCTGGACCGGGTCACCGACAAGCTGGGCTCCTCGGTGTTCTACGGCGGCGACTGCGCCACCGCGCGCAGCTACTACTTCAACCAGCACGGCGAGGCCGCTCTGCTGCGGCCGACCAGCACCCTGAACGCGCATCGCGAAGCGGTGAGCTTCCCGCTGGAGGACTACGTCTACGGCAAGACCGCCTGAGGCCCTCGCGCGGCTCGCCCGCCGGAGCGTGTCCGGCGGGCGAGCCGGTGTGCGATCCGGGAGTTGCGGCTGTCCAGCGGCGTGCGGGTGTGGCGTCCGCGCGGCGAACTGGCAGACTGTGGGGGTACTTGCCCATCCCACCCACGAAACTAGGGACTGACTTCGACGATGGAACTGCTGTTTCCGCTGCTACTGGTAGCCCTGCTCGTGCCGATGTTCCTCGGTGTCCGCCGTCAGAAGCGGGAAGCCGAGAAGGTCGCCCAGATGCAGGACAGCCTGAAGGTCGGCGATCAGGTCGTCACCACGTCGGGTCTGTACGGCACCGTGGTCGAACTCGACGACACCACGGTCGACCTCGAGATTGCCGAGGACGTGGTCACCACGTGGCTGCGCCAGGCCATCCGTGAGGTGCGCGCCGACGACCAGGTGAGCACCGAGGAGACCGGCTCGGAGACCCCCGGCTCGGACACCACCGACGCCGTCGAGGAATCCGCCGAGCAGACCGAGACCCGCCTGACCAAGGACTGATCGCGCGGTTGTGCCCCGGCTCGCCGGATGTCGCCGCGGCCGTCCGTCCGCGCACCCGGCGTCGCTGGTGCACGTCCGCATGTTCCATCCTCGACTTCCCGCCTAGGAGATGACGTACTGTGCCACCTTCCCAGGGATCGGCGCACCCGCTGCGGCTGCTCGGTGTCTATGCCGCGCTGCTGGCCGTGATCTATGCGCTGGTGTTCTTCACCGGTGACAAGTCCCCGACGCCCAAGCTCGGTATCGACCTGCAAGGCGGCACCCGTGTCACGCTGTCGGCGCGCACGCCCGACGGCAGCAAGCCCAGCCAGGACAGCCTGAAGAAGGCGCAGGACATCATCGAGAACCGGGTCAACGGCCTCGGCGTCGGTGGCTCCGAGGTCGTCATCGACGGCGACAACATCGTGATCACCGTGCCCGGCGACGACGGGCAGCAGGCGCGCGCGCTGGCGACCACCGCCAAGCTCTACATCCGCCCGGTGCTGCAGGCCGTGCCGGCGGCGGGACGCGGCGCGACTCCGCAAACGGCGCCGGGCACCGAGCCCGCGCCCGCCGCGCAGCCGCCCGCGCCGGAGACGACGCAGCCCGCCGCCCCGGAGACGACCCAGCCCGCTCCGCAGCAGCGCGTGTTCCCCGCGCAGCAGCCGACGCAGCCGCCCGCCGCTCCCGGCCTGGAGCCGACAGAAGAGGCGAGCAAGGAGATCCAGGCGGCCAAAGCGGTGCGACAGAGCACCGACCCGTCCGTGCAGCAGGCCGCGCTGGCCGCCTTGGACTGCACCAAGGCCGATCCGCTCGCCGGCAACGACGACCCGGCCCTGCCGCTGGTGACCTGCTCGACCGACGGCAACGAGGTCTTCCTGCTGGACAAGAGCCGCATCGACGGCCAGGAGATCAAGGACGCCAGCTCGGGCCTGAACCAGCAGCAGGCCAGGCACGAGGTCTACTTGGACTTCAAGTCCGGCGGCAGCGACGCATGGGCGTCGCTGACCGGCGAGTACGTCTACAAGCGCGTCGCGTTCGTGCTCGACTCGAAGGTGGTCAGCGCCCCCGTCGTGCAGCAGGGCCCGCAGCAGGGCGGCCGCACCCAGATCTCCGGCAACTTCACCGCGACCTCGGCGAAGGAACTGGCGAACACGCTGAAGTACGGCTCGCTGCCGCTGTCGTTCCAGACCTCGGAAGCCGAGACCGTGTCCGCGACGCTCGGCCTGTCCTCGCTGAAGGCGGGCCTGCTCGCCGGAGCGGTCGGCTTGCTGGTGGTGCTGCTGTACTGCCTCACCTACTACCGGATGCTCGGTTTCGTCACCGGCTTGTCGCTGGTGGCGTCGGGATTCGCGGTGTACGGCATCATGGTGCTGCTCGGACGCTGGATCGGATTCACCCTCGACCTCGCCGGTATCGCGGGTCTGATCATCGGTATCGGTATGACCGCCGACTCGTTCGTCGTGTTCTTCGAACGCATCAAGGACGAGATGCGTGAGGGACGCAGCTTCCGCTCGGCAGCTCCGCGCGGCTGGCAACGCGCCCGCAGGACCATCCTGTCCGGCAACGCCGTCAGCTTCATCGCCGCGGCCGTGCTCTACATCCTGGCGGTCGGCCAGGTGAAGGGCTTCGCGTTCACCCTCGGTCTCACCACGATCCTCGACGTGGTCGTGGTGTTCCTGGTCACCTCGCCGCTGGTGCTGCTCGCCTCCCGCTCGGCGTTCTGGTCCAAGCCCTCGGTGAACGGCCTCGGCGCTATCCAGCAGATCGCCCGCGAGCGCAAGGCGGCCGAAGCCGCACTCGGGAAGGCGTGAGGACCATGACCAACAGCCACACCACCCCCTCGCTCGACAAGACGAGCGCCACCGAGATCACCGACGTGTTCGCCGCGGTGGGCGAGCCGCAGACGCCCAAGCACGGTTTCTTCAACCGCCTCTACACCGGCACCGGCGCGATCGATGTGATCGGCAAGCGCAGGATGTGGTATCTCATCACCGCCGCGATCGTGCTCGTCTCGCTGGGCAGCATCATCTTCCGCGGCTTCAACTTCGGCATCGATTTCGAGGGCGGTTCGCGCATCCAGTTCCCGGCGGGGAACGCGACCACCAGCGCGGTGGAGGACGTCTACCGCGGCGCGATCGGCACCGATCCGGTCTCGGTGCAGACCGTCGGCACCGGCGGCTCGGCCACCATGCTGATCCGATCCGAGGCGCTGGACCAGAGGCAGGTGGAGGCGCTCAACAGCGCGCTGTTCACCCAGTTCCAGCCGAAGGACAAGTCCGGCAACCCGAGCCGTGCCGCGATCAGCACCTCCGACGTCAGCGAGACCTGGGGCAGCCAGATCACGCGCAAGGCGGTCATCGCGCTCGCGGTGTTCCTCGTGCTGGTCGCGGTCTACATCGCGGTCCGCTTCGAGACGCACATGGCGATCGCGGCGCTGGCGGCGCTGGCCTTCGACGTCACCGTCACCGCGGGCGTGTACTCGCTGGTCGGGTTCGAGGTCACTCCGGCGACCGTGATCGGCATCCTGACCATCCTCGGCTTCTCGCTCTACGACTCGGTCGTCGTGTTCGACAAGGTCGAGGAGAACACCCACGGTATCCTGCACCTGACTCGGCGAACCTACGGCGAACAGGCCAACCTCGCGGTGAACCAGACGCTCATGCGCTCGATCAACACCGCCTTGATCGGCATCCTGCCGATCGTCGGGCTGATGGTGATCGCGGTGTGGATGCTGGGCGTCGGCACCCTCAAGGACTTGGCGCTGGTGCAGCTGGTGGGTCTGCTGGTCGGCACGTACTCCTCGATCTTCTTCGCGACTCCGCTGCTGGTCTCGATCAAGGAACGCTGGGGGCCCGTCGCGGCGCACACGAAGAAGGTCATGGCCAAGCGGGCAGGCGCGGCGGGCGCCCGCGCCG
>NZ_BDBC01000062.1 GCF_001612785.1 Nocardia beijingensis NBRC 16342 | reverse complement strand
CGGTAGCGGGCGTGCCAGGTGCCGGTGAGCCGCCGAATGGGATCACAGAGTCCGTGAGATCAGTTCTTTCATGATTTCATTGGTGCCGCCGTAGATCTTCTGAACGCGCGCAGCGGCATACATCTGGGCGATCGGGTATTCCATGATGTAGCCGTAGCCGCCGAAGACTTGCAGGCAGCGGTCGATGATCTCGCACTGCTTGTCGGTACCCCACAGCTTCGCCATCGACGCGGTGGTCGCATCGAGTGTGCCGTCGATGTGGCGCTGGATGCAGTGGTCCATCAGTGTCTTGCCGGCCAGCACTTCTGTCTTGCACTCGGCCAGGAGGAATTTCGTGTTCTGAAAGTTGAAGACCGACTGTCCGAAGGCATGGCGTTCCTTGGCGTATCGGATCGTCTCGGCGACGGCGGCCTCGGCCATCGCGACACCGGCGATGCCGATGATCAGCCGTTCGCGTTGCAGTTGGTTCATCAGTTGGACGAAACCTTGCCCTTCGACTCCGCCGAGGAGGTTGGCCGCGGGTACACGCATATCGACGAAAGACAGTTCGCGCGTGTCCTGTCCATGCTGGCCTATCTTGTGCAACACGCGGCCACGCTCGAACCCGGGCAGATCCTGTGTCTCCGCGACGAGCAGCGAAAGGCCCTTGGCGCCTTGGGACGGGTCGGTCTTGACGACGATGACCAGCAGGTCGCAATGCGAGGCGTTGGAGATGAACGTCTTCGACCCGTTGACCACGTAGTCGTCGCCGTCGCGCACCGCGGTGGTGCGCACAGACTGCAGGTCCGAGCCCGTGCCTGGCTCGGTCATGGCGATGGCGAGGACATTGTCCCCGCTCGCGCACTTCGGCAGCCAGCGCTGCTTCTGTTCTTCGGTGGCGTAGGTCGCGATGTAGTGCGCGACGATCGTCGAGTGCACGGAGAACGCGAACGCGGTGTCGTGCGCGTAGACGAGTTCCTGCTGGACGATTGCTTCGTGCCCGAAGTTTCCGCCGCCTCCGCCGTACTCTTCGGGCAGGTCGAGGCACAGTAGACCCGCCGCGCCGGCTTTCGTCCAGAACTCGCGGTCGACCTGGTGTTGCGCTGCCCATCGCTCCTGGTTGGGTGTGGCTTCCTTGCGGAAGAACTCGGCGGCGTGTGCTCGCAGCAATGCCTGGTCGTCGGTCTCCCAGGGAGATCGGTACGTGGGAAACAGTTCACTCATGGCGGATCTACTTTCCGGTGAATTCAGGTGCGCGCTTGGCGAGAAATGCCGCTTGTCCTTCGCGGCTGTCAGCGGAATGGATGGCGACGTGGAAGTTGCGCTTCTCGTGTTCGAGACCTTGCGCCAACGAGGTTTCGAGGGCCTGCACCGCGGCGTCCTTGACCAGCGCCACAGCGAGCGGCGAATTCGCGGCGATCCGGGTGGCCATCGCTGTGGCGACGGCAAGCGCGTCGCCGTCGGGAACGATCTCGGCGATGATGCCCGCGTGGTATGCCCACTCGGCGGAGCGGAGCTCGCCCGTGAGCAGCATCGCCATCGCCTTGGGCTTGCCCGCGGCGTGGATGAGCCGCTGCGTGCCGCCGCCTCCGGGTATCACGCCGAGCTTGACTTCCGGAACGCCGAACTTCGCGGACTCACCCGCGATGACGAAATCACAGGCCAGCGCCAACTCGCATCCACCGCCGAGAGCCAGCCCCTCGACCGCGGCGATCACCGGTTTCGGGAACCGGCCGAGCTCGGCCCAGATGGCGCCACCGGTGGCGGCGCGGTTCCCGAGCAGGCCATCATTTCTGATGGCGTCGAAGGCGGTGATGTCGGCACCCGCGCAGAACGTTCCCCGCGCACCTGTGAGGATGACGGCACGGACCGAGTCGTCGTGGCGTATCGCATGTAGTTCGGAATTCAGCGCGGTGAGCACGGCTTCGTTCAGGCTGTTGCGGGCAGCGGGCCGGTTGATCTCGAGAACGACGACGTGACCGTCGCGGCTCGAACGCAGGGGTGCCTGGGCGGTGGTCATCGCGACGCTCCGTAGAGGGAGCTGTGCGCGGCCCGCATGGTCTTCTTGTCCAGTTTTCCGACGCTGGTGCGGGGCAGGCTGTCCAGATAGAGGACTGTGTCGGGCAGTTGCCACCTCGCGAACGCGCTCGCGAGCAGGTCGTGGATCTCGGCGAGGGGGAGCTCCTGCCCGTCGGCGGTCACGACAAGGGCGACGGGGCGTTCTTGCCACTTCGGGTGTGGCACACCGATGACGGCAGCTTCGGCGATCTTCGGATGCGCCAGCAGGGCGTTTTCCATGTCGATGGAGGAGATCCATTCGCCGCCGCTTTTGATGACATCTTTGAGGCGGTCGGTGAGTTTGAGGTAGCCCCGTTCGTCGATGGTGCCGACGTCGCCGCTTCGCCACCACCCGTCGATGAACCGATCGGCATCGTCGTCGAGCTTGAAGTAGCGCTCGATGATCCAAGGTCCGCGAAACAGAATCTCGCCCGCCGAGTGGCCGTCGTGCGGCAAGTCGTTGCCCTCGTCGTCGACGATCCTGACGTCGATCCCGGTGACCGGCAAGCCCTGGCAGCGCTTGAGATCCCACTTCTGCTCGTCGGTGAGGGTGTCACCCAGCGTGGGTTTGGTCCCCGCGTTGACGGTAACAAGCGGGGTCGTCTCGGTAGCGCCGTAGGCGTGGATGATGTCGGCGCCGGTGAGATCGTGGAACCCACGCATCAGCGACAACGCAGGCTCGGTCGCCCCGGAAAGCAGCCGGGCGCGGCGGAAGTCGGGCTTGGTGTCGAGAGTCTTGATGTAGTCGAGCATGGGCTGGAAGATCGCCGGAGCGCCGTTGGCCACGGTGACCTGCTCAGCGATCATCGCGTCGACGAGGACTGAGGTGTCTTCGGCGACATACCGGCCGGGGAGCACGACCTTGGCAGCGGCATAGACCGCGCCTTGCGGCAGACCCCAGGACTGCCCATGGAACATGGGTGTGATCAGCATCGCCGCGTCGTCGGCGCTCAATGCCAGCCTGGCGGCCATCGCCATGCTGTGCAAGTAGATCCCGCGATGCGAGTAGTACACCCCTTTGGGACGGCCCGTCGTGCCGGTCGTGTAACACGCACTGTAGGCCGAGTTCTCGTCGACCATCGGCCACTCGATGTCGGATTCGGCGGTGACCATCAAGCTTTCGAAATGGCGGACATTCGGCAGCGACGTCGAGATCTCGTCGAGCGGGCGATCTGACATCACCACCCAGGTGCGGACATCGGATGCGTGCTCCGCGATCGCTTCGGCGACGTGGAGCAAGCTCTCGTCGACCAGGACGACCGACGCGTTGCTGTGCGCGGTGACATAGCCGAGGTCATCGGCTCCCAGTCGCAGGTTCATCTGCAGCATCACGGCCGCGAGGCCAGGAATTGCCCAGTACAGCTCGAAGTGCCGCTTGCTGTTCCAATCGAGAATGCCGACCACGTCCGCGGGCCCGACACCGAGCTTGCGCAAGACGTTTGCGGCCTGCCCGATGCGGCGGTACGCGTCGAGGTAGCTGTATCGGTCCCACCCTCCGGCTGAGGTACGGAACACGATCTCCTGTTCGGGATAGGTGCGCGCCGCGTGCCGGATGAGGGTTGTGGTGTTGAGCTGGTAATGGTCACCGTGCGTGGATGGCAGTCCGCTGACGATCTCGTAGGTCATGGCTTCCTCAGATGCGTTCGATGATGGTGGTATTCGCGGTTCCGGTGGCTTCGCAGATCGTCTGAAGGCCGAGCTGCTTGCCTGTTCGTTCGAGTTCGGTCAGCAAGTCGGTGAGCATTCGGGCGCCGGTCGAACCCAGCGGGTGGCCGATGGCGATCGAGCCGCCGTTGACGTTGAGCTTGTGGTCGGGAACTCCGAACTCCCGCTGGAACATCAGTGGCACACCGGCGAAGGCCTCGTTGACTTCGAACAGGTCGATGTCCGCCACGGCCAGACCGCTGCGGTGCAGCGCTCGGTGGGTGGCGTCGAGGACGGCGCTGAACTGCAGGACGGGGTCTGCCGCGGCCACCGAGAGCGCGCGGAATCGGGCGCGCGGGGTGAGACCGTGGTGCTCGGCGTACTCGCGGTCGGCGATCAGCAGGGCTGCGGCTCCATCGCTCAGCTGTGACGAGTTCGCGGCGGTGGTCCGTCCGTCGGCGCCGAACACCGGCGGTAACCCCGCCATCTTGTCGAGGTCGACGTGTGCCCGAATACCTTCGTCCGCCTCGATGGTCGGACCGTTCGGGTCGGTGGGGTCGGCAGCGATCGAAATCATCTGGTCCCGAAACTTCCCGGCTGCCGTCGCGGCCAGCGCTCGGGTGTGGCTTCGGGCGCTGTACGCGTCCAGCGCTTCACGGCTGAGATCGAACTTCTCGTTCATCAGTTCCGACGACGGTCCCTGCGCCATCAGGCGGCCCTCGTAGCGGTCGAGTTCCCGCGGGCTGTACTGCGGGCCCAACGGGGCGCCGGGTTGGAACGATGCGGGCATCGGCACCCGCGACATGGACTCGACACCGCATGCGATCACCAGGTCGTGCGAACCCGCCATCACTGCCTGGGCGGCGAAGCTCACGGCCTGTTGTCCAGAACCGCATTGCCGGTCGATCGTCACGGCGGGCACGGACTCGGGAAACCCCGCCGCGAGTACTGCGTGCCGTCCGAGATTGCCCGACTGTGCGTCGTGTTGAAGAACGCAGCCGGTGATGACGTCCTCGATTGCCGACGGATCGACGCCGGACCTGGCGACCAACTCTCGCAGCGTGTGCCCCAGAAGATCCACGGGGTGCCACCGGCTGAGCTTGCCGCCGCGGCGGCCGACCGGTGTGCGTACCGCGCCGACGATGACGGCTTCCCTACTGCTCATTTCTGTCTCCTTGCCCTTGATGGCGGATTCCGGCCAGGGGAATGTCGAGGTGAGCCGCGAGCTGTTCCCACTCGCGGGTGGGGCGGGTCAGAAAGACCTCGGCCAGTTCGTGTTCGGTTCCGCCCACGCCGAACGCCGCGCGAGCGCGCGACCAGAAATGCGGTTCCAGCGCGGCCAGGGCGACGTGTCCGTCGGAGCTGGCGTAGATCCCGTAGCCGGGGTGTGCCCCGCCGAGCGGCGCGCCCGCGCCCATGAGCCCATGTCGCACCGCCGCGCCCGCATCGGCGGCAGCCCTTTCCAGGACCACGTGCTCGTGGTGTCCCGCACCCGACTCGGCAGCCAGTCGCAGCGCGATCAACGCCGCCGAAACGGCACGCTCGGCCCCGAGCAGGTCGACAACGGGAACGGTCGGCATCGCCGGCGGCTGGAGAGTGCCGAATGCTGCCTGGTAAGTCAGGTCGTGGCCGGGCCGCTCTGCGTCGGTCCCTATATGACCGACGATCTCCACATGGGAGAGGTGGGGGTATCTGGCGGTCGAGTCATCGAGTTCGAGTGTGGCCAGCGCGGACGGGCGCATCGCGGTGAGCAGGAGATCGGAGTCCGCGAAGACGCGTTCTGCCGCCGCTCGGTCCTCGGGGTCTTTGAGGTCGAGCGGCAGTACTTCCTGTCCGGCGCTGAGCTCGTCGTACCAGCGGGGGGCGACCGTGCGTAGTGGGTCGCCGGCCGGGGGCTCGATCTTGGTGACCGTCGCGCCCATGGCATGCAATCGCGCTGCGGCGATCGGCCCCGGCAGGTTGACGGCGAGGGACACCAGACGCACCCCGTGCAGCGCCTTGTGTTGTGGCATACACAACTCCTCTCTCGCTATACGACTGTATTGCATCCGATGTGAATGTAAAGTCTTTTGGGTGAAGTGTATGCTTCCTGGCGACAGGAGGAGATAACCGTGATCGACCCCCGCGCCAGTGACGAGGACCTCACCGCGAAGGCCCGAATCCGCAACGCCGCGCTCGACCTGTATGCCGAACACGGTGAGGACCGGGTCTCGATGCGCGGCGTCGCCACGGCGGCCGGGGTGACGGTGGGGCTGGTGCAACACCACTTCAAAACCAAGGACGGGCTGCGCGCGGCCGTGGAGCAACTGGTTGTCGACTATTACGCTCTGGCGATCGCGGAAGTTCCCGACGTGGGTACACCTGCCGAGGTCGCCGCGCGCCGTGACGAATCGGTGCGGCGGATGCTCGAGACGCACCCGTCGGTGGTGAACTACATCCGGCGGACGGTGCTGGATCCACGAGGCTCGGGCCGGTTGCTCGAGCGGCTCACCGAGCTGAGCCGTAGCGAGGTGGTCAAATTGCGCGAGTCGGGTCTCGCGTCGACGAACCGTCCGGAATCGACCCAGATCATCGGACTGATGGTGCGCCAGTTCGGAACGCTGTTGCTACAGCCGATGATCGACGAAATGTGGGGATACCTCACCCGAGAGGACGCCTCGCCGCATGGTAAACCGACACTGTCGGTCACTGTAGGTTAGAGATCGCTCTGTGCGCGCGGGCATGATTGCGTCTGCCCCTCTCGCTCGCGCGAATCGTGGCGGGCGCGCCTATGGTCGCAGGTTCGATGCCTCGGCGGGGCACATCGAAGATGGGAACGCACGCGAACTGGGGATTTGCTCACCTGGGGTTTTCTTCTCTCCTTAGCGTCTCGTTGTGATGCAAACACCCTGACCTGCGCAAATAACGTGCAGGCTGGCGTCCCGGGGAGAGCGCCACCTTCGTCGCTGTCATGCCCGGCCTGGCGGCAAATTCTCTCGGAATGTACTCAGCATCATATATTGTGCGTTATTGTGATCCGGATCGCACGGCCGCCTGAGAGGTATCAGGAGTTTCCGGTCGCTGCGCGGTTGCGGTGTGGTCCCGACCCACGTCGCGCATTTCCCCGAGGAGGACGGCATGAGCCGTACTGTCCGGCACCCACGCAGTGGTCTGATCGTGGTGTTGCTCTGTTTCCTGACCATCGTGGCCGACGGCTACGATCTGATCGTCTACGGCGCGACCGTGCCCAGTCTGCTCGAGGAGCCCGGCTGGGGGATGACGACCGCGACCGCCGGCCTGATCGGCAGCTGGACGCTGGTCGGCCTCATGGTCGGCTTCCTGGTCGCCGGTCCGCTGACCGACCGGATCGGGCGGCGGCGGATCATGATGATCGGCGTGGCGTGGTTCTCGCTGGGCTGTGCGATCTGCGCGCTGGCCACCTCACCCGAATTCCTCGGCGCCGCACGGTTCATCACCGGCATCGGGCTCGGCGGCGTCGTCCCCTCGGCGGTCGCGCTGACCATGGAGTACGCACCGCGCGACCGCAGGCAGATCTACAACGGCCTGACCTTGACCGGCTACTCGGTCGGTGGCATCGTCGCCGCTCTGGTCGCCATCGCGCTGCTGCCCGACCACGGCTGGCGCGTTCTCTACGGCGTCGGCGCGCTGTGCGTGATCGTGCTGCCGGTCATGTACTTCTGGCTGCCGGAGTCGGTCAACTATCTGCTTGCCCGCGGCCGCGACGACGAGGCTCGCGAGCTGGCCGGCGCCTACGGCCTCGATCTGGAGGCGGCCCGGGCCGACCTGGGCGCCCGCGCGGCCGGACCCGCCGCGCGACCGGCCGCGGGGTTCCGGGAACTGCTCACCGCCCGCTACCTGCCCGCTCTCGCGCTGTTCGTCCTGGTCTGCTTCTGCGCCCAGCTCATCGGCTACGGCCTCAACACCTGGCTGCCGCATCTGATGCGACAGGCAGGCTACGCGCTGGGCTCCTCGCTGCAGTTCCTGCTGGTGCTGCAGGTCGGCGCGGTGGCGGGCATGCTCGGTGGTTCGCTGCTCGCCGACCGCTTCGGATCCAAGCGAATCCTGGTGCCGTTCTTCCTGATCGGAGCGGTCTCGCTGCTGGTACTGAGCCGCAAGGCCGACACGGCCGTGCTCATGGCGGCCGTGGCCGGTGCGGGCCTCGGCTCCATCGGCAGCAGCTCCCTCACCTACGGATACATCGCCGCCTACTTCCCGGCCACATGCCGCGGCTCAGCCGTCGGCGCGGCGATGGGGCTCGGGCGCACCGGATCCATCCTGGGGCCGATGATGGGCGGCTGGATACTCGGTTCGGCGCTGAGCACCCAGTGGAACTACTACGCCTTCGCGGTCCCGGCGATCCTCGCCGCCGTCATCGTCCTGCTGGTGCCGCAGGCCGGAACCCGGGATTCCGGTGCAACAGCCGCGCCGGCGGTTCCGGCTCCGGGGCAGGCCGGAATGGCGCCGCGAGACGGAGCGACGGAACCGGCGCGCTGATATCCACCGGCTCCTGAACGGATCGCGATCATCGCGACACCGTAACGAGCCCGACCGTGCGGCAATCCGAGCCGGTGGATCCCGACAACAGAGGATGCACCGGCCGGGTCCGCACACCGTGCCCGGCCGCGATGTCGCCGCAGCGTGCCCCGCGGAAAAGACGGGACGAGCGCCCGGGGTGCGGTTCAGTTCGGCGATCCGGCCCGGCGGATCGACCGCGTAGCGGGTTCAGGCGTCGGGCGTTGCGCTGACCGGGAGGTCCGGTCGGCGGGGCCGATAGTTGAGCCAGCGGTAGCGGTTGCGTTCCCGCGGGGTCATCCCGCCCCAGATACCGTGTGGCTCGTTGGCTTCGACCGCGTAGTCGCGGCAATGGGTCAGAACCGGGCAGCCTTGGCAGATCTGCTTGGCCAGCAGGACTTTGCGTGGTTCGTTGCCGTTGTCGTAGAAGACGTCGACATCGTAGGCGCGGCAGGTGGCGTGGCGCTGCCACGCCCACGACTCGGCCAGCGGCGGGGGCAGGATCAGGGGGAACTCACGCACTGTCGTCTCCTGGGGCGCTCTGCAGGGTGTCAGGTACCCGCCAGCTGCCGGGCTCGCCGGCGGGCGGAGTCGGCGAGCTGCCGTTCCAGGGCGCTGTCGGGCCCGCCCGATCCGGCGAGATGGTCGTGCAGACGGGCCTTGGCCGCGTACCACGCGGCCGCGGCCTCCGCGCCGGCGTCGCGCGCGGGTCTGGTCAGGCACAGGGCCGTCATCTCGATCAGCACGTTCATGTCCGCGAACCCTTCGCGAGGTCGGCGAGAGAGCGATTGGGCGGGCCACCAACTCCATTGTTCGTGGCCACATCAAGCATAATATATCATTTGCAGCCGTGGGCGGCGCCGAACGCTCCGGGAACGGCCTCGTTGCGGCCGCCGCCGCTTCCGGGGTGCGGTGTGGTCATCGGTTCGCCGGTGCCGTCTGCTCGGTAATACGTGAGGCATAATGCATAGATCGGCCGAACGGAAAGGATCGAATCCCCATGGAATCGACTGCGCAGGGGCTGCCTCGCCGCATGAACTCCCAGCGTCAGCAGCTTTCCGAGGACGTGGCGACCTACGTGCGCGAACTCATCATCTCCGGTCGGGTCCGCACCGGCGAATTCCTGCGCACCGAACCGATCGCCGAGGCGGTGGGTGTCTCCAACACCCCGGTCCGCGAAGGGTTGTTGCTCCTCAGCGGTGAGGGATTCGTCGAACTGGTGCCCCGGCGCGGATTCATGGTCGCGGCGTTCAGCAGGCAGGACGTGCGCGATCTGTTCTGGGCCCAGGCCACCCTCGCTGGCGAATTGGCCGGGCGCGCGGCCAAATCCATCACCCAGCGTCAGCTCGACCACCTCGCCGAGGTCGTGGCCGAGCAGCAGCGGGTCATGGCCGGGGACAACGATCCCGAGCGGATCGTCGCACTGGGGCACGAATTCCACCGCACCATCAATCTGGCCGCCGATTCGCGCAGGCTGGCCATGTTGCTCGGCTCGATCGTCAAGCAGCTGCCGAACCGCTTCTACGGCAATATCGAGGGCCACGCCAACGAGACCCTGCATTTCCATCCGGCCATCCTCGAGGCGCTGCAGAAGCGGCGCGTGAAGACGGCCGCCACACTCATGCGCGACCACATCATGTCCGGCGCGGACGAACTCATCGCCATGCTGGAGCGGCAGGGCATGTGGTCGGAGGAGCAGAAGAACACCGCCTAGACCGACGGCATGCGCAGCGGCGGCGCCCACCGGCCCGGTGCGCGCCGCCGCTCGTCGTCGGTGCGGGTCAGCGGGTCAGGACGGCGACCGGTCCGTCCGACATGAACACACCGGTGTCGACCGGGTCGCGACCGGTGTGGGTGAGGGCGCCGTCGGGGTCGATCGTGTACGTGTGCACCCGGGTGGTGATCTGGGCGGTGAGCACGTCCACCAGGTAGAGGTGCCGCCCGTCGGGATCGAGGGCGACCTGACCCGGCATCGTGCCCGCGGGCGCCGGGTACGGCGAGCCCGGCAGCGGGGTCAACGCGCCGTCGGCGCCGACGGCGAAACCGGCGATCGATGAGCCCACCGCGTTGGGCACGTACAGGCGGCTACCGTCCGCGCTCGCCACGGCGCCGTGCGGCACGCCGCCGGTCGGGTACGGGGAGCCAGGGGTCGGGGTGAGGCGGCCGTCGTCGGCGATCGCGTATCCGGACACGTCGAAACCGAATTCGTTGCTGACATACAGGAACCGGCCGTCGGGGGTGTAGCCCGGCGCGACCGGGCCGAACCGCACCGTCTGTGTGCCGAGTGGGGTCAGGGTGGCGCCCGCGCCGACGGCGTAGCTGGACACGGTGTCGCCGATGTAGGTGGCCACGCGCAGGAATCGGCCACTGGGGTCGACGCCGGCCATGCCCACCGCACTGAGCCCCTCGACGGCGACCCGCGACGCGCCGGTCGGGGTGAGCGCGCCGGACGGCGCGACCGTGAACGATTCGACATGCCCCGGAACGCCGCCTACGACGACGAACAGGACCGTGCCGTCGGGGGAGAGGCGGGCCGAAGTGGGCGGCCCGCCGACGGTGACCGCCGCGCCCGGAATGGGGGTCAGGGCGCCGTTGTCGTCGAGCCGGTAGCCCGAGACGCCGAAATCGCCGGCATGCGGTACGTACACCGTGCGACCGTCGGCCGAGGCGACCAGCGACAGCACGCCGAAACCGGTCGGGAACGGACTGCCCGGCACCGGGGTGAGCGTGGTGTCGCGCTCGACCCGCAGCACGCTGATCCCCAGCGACGCGGTGCCCGCGGTGATCAGAAACCGCGGCCGCGCGGGGGCTGCCGAGGCGGGGGCGGCGGGTCCCACGGCGCCTATGGCGCACAGCAGGACGGTGAGCAGAGTTGTCATGGCGCCGCGGTTCCCGCGGAACGGCCTGGGCATCGGCGGATCTCCTCGTCGAGCTCTGGTGTGCCGAGTGCGCACCAGGAGGGAGAATTCCATATTAAATATGGTCAATGCTCCGAACTGTGATCGATCATGATGAACCACACCGAGAATTGGGGCAGTTCAGAGGCTTTTATACTTCTGCGTCCAATTCGGTCCGGAAGCTACCCGCGATGTGACGCATACTATATTGTGCATGTGCCGAGCGATGTTCGTCCGCTCGAAGTACATGGAGGTACTGCCCGAAGATGCTCGTCGACACTGTCACCCCTTCGCGCCGCGTCGTCCTGGCGCTCTCGGCCGCCCTGGCGCTGAGCTGGCTGCCGACTCTCGCCCACGCGGATCCCGCCTCGGAGATGCCGAGGTACCTTCTCGTCGCAGGCACCGGATCATCGAACATCGGCGTTCTGCGCGTGGCGGCCGACGGTGGTCTGAGCCAGGTCCCGGGGGCGCCGTTCGCCAGTGACACCGGATCGCTCACCCTCGAGATCACCCCCGACGGTCGCCGGGTCTACACCGGACACGTGGTGTCGGGCTCGATCATCGGCTACGACCTGGGGGCCGACGGATCGCTGCGCGAGATCGCGGGCAGTCGTAGGGCGTTCGGTGAACCGGTGATCGGTGTGACGATCACGCCCGACGGCAGGCGGCTGTTCGCCACCATCGGCGGCGTCGCCAACGAGGTGCGCTCCTTCGACATCACCGCCGACGGACGGCTGGTACCCACGGGCGCGCCGCCCACCCGGGTGGAAGGGATGAGCGCGTTGAGCCTGCCGGTCCTGACTCCCGACGCGCGCACGCTGTTCGTCAGCAGTTTCGTCGCGGGCACCGTCGCCGCCTTCTCGATCGGGCCCGATGCCTCGCTGTCCCCGCTGGGTGCCCCGCTGGCCACCGGTGAACGTCCCGCGTTGCCCACCGTCACCCCGGATGGGCGCTTTCTCTACATCAGCAACGAAGGTACCGACAACGTCTCCGGCTATGTGATCGCCCGCGACGGCAGGCTTTCACCCGCGCCCGGTTCGCCGTACCCGACCGGCGGTACCCCGCACGGCACCGCGATCACCGCCGACTCGCGACGCATGTATCTGCCCGCCTCCGGTGGGGGAGAGATCGACGGCTTCGGCATCGGCGCCGACGGAGCGCTGCGTGCGCTGCCCGGCTCGCCCTACCCCGCTCCGGCAGGCGCCCTGCCCGGCCGCGTGGTGCTCGGACCGGGCGAACGACAGCTGTACGTGATCGACACGCTCACGGTGCAAGGCAGCGCGCGCGTGCACACCTACGACATCGACGCCGGCGGCGGCATCACCGCCTCCGGCAGGCCTTCCGCCGACACCGGCGTGATCTTCCACGACGGCCCGTCGGCTTACCTCACTCCCCGATAACCAACGACCGGGGCGGGCCGGGCCCGCCACCGGGTAGCTACCCCGACCGGCTCTGCGAGCCGCCCTGCACCGAGGAGAACCGCAAGTGCCAACGGCGACACCGGATCCGAGCGCGGACGACCACCGGCCAGAACGCCCCCGTGGTCTGCGTGCGCGCTTCGGTGCCAGTGTGCGGACCCGCGTGCTGGCCATCGCGCTCATCCCGTCCATGGTGCTGTTCGGCACCGGTGTGGTCGCGGTGAGCCTGGTCGCGATCCGTGCCCAGGAGGTCAAGGAGTGGGCGGACTATCGCAGCGGGGTGATCGACCCGCTGCTGCGGTTCGTCACCGCGGTGCAGTCCGAGCGCCTGGCCAGCCTGACCGCCGTCGACCGGTCTCCCGCGAGCGCGGCCGGGCTGCGCGCCGGACGCGACGACACCGACCGCGCCATCCAGGAGACCACTCGCATCGCCGCCACCGCCAAGAACATGGATGCGGACGCAGGTGCGGAATCTGTGCAGGCGCTGGCGGAACTGATCGGTCGGATCACCACGATTCGGGAGTCGGTGGACAGCGGCCGCGCCGCCACCGGCGACATCGACCGCTACTACAGCGATCTCGTCGCCGCGTTGCTCGGCGCGGGCCGCGACGGCGCCCGGAAAAAGTCCTCGGACATGACCACGATGGACGCCGAACTGAACTCGCTGGCGTTGTTGCAGGTGGCCGAGAGTCATGCCCGCGTGGTCGGCCTGGTGTCCGCCGGATTGGCGCGCGGCATGCGGGCGCCGGCCGAGCGGCGCACTCTCGGAGAGGCGATCGGCGTCTACCGTGACCAGTTGACGGCGGTGGATGCGCTGCTTCCGGCGGGAGTGCGGGCGAGCCTGCGCGCCATGACCACCGGGCCCGACTGGCGGGTGGCCGAAGTCGCGGAGAACGAGATGGCCGAACGCGGCGAGATGTCGACACCGGAGGAGGAGTGGTCCGCCGCGGAGAAGGCGGTCGCGACGCGCATGATGGCTGTGGTCCGCGATCAGTTCCGGGTCACCGTCGATCTGACTGCCGCTGCCGCCGACACCATGCTCTGGCGGCTCGGCATCGCCACCGCGATCATGCTGGTCGTCACCCTCGCCGCGCTGAGCGTCTCGCTGGTCCTGGCCCGGCGCCTGGTCCGCCGGTTGCAGGCCCTGCGTTCCGCCGGGCTGGTCCTGGCCCGGGACCGGTTGCCCGCGATCATCGCCCGCATCCACGACGGCGAACAGGTCGACGTCGAGGCCGAGACCGCGGTCGCCGACCGGGGTCACGACGAGATCGGTCAACTGGCCGAGGCGTTCTCGCTGGCCCAGCGCACCGCCATGGCCACTGCCGCCGAGGAGGCGCGCACCCGCGACGGCTTCAACAAGGTCTTCCTCGACATCGCCTTCCGCAGCCAGGCCCTGGTGCGTCGTCAGCTCGACATCCTCGACATCGCCGAGGCCCGCCAGGACGATCCGGAGAACCTCGAACTGCTCTTCCAGCTCGACCATCTGGCCACCCGTGCCCGCCGCAACGCGGAGAACCTGCTCATCCTCGGCGGCCGCCAGCCGGGCCGGCGCTGGCGCAATCCGGTCGCGCTCGAGGACATCGTGCGCGGTGCGGTCTCGGAGACCGAGGGCTATGCCCGGGTGAACGCGGTGCGACTGCCCGCGGTGAGCGTCACCGGCACGGCCGTGGCCGACCTCATCCACCTGCTGGCCGAACTCGTCGACAACGCGACCGCGTTCTCCCCGCCGGATTCCACGGTGTCGGTGCACGGCGCCGCCGTCGGCAAGGGCGTGGTCGTGGAGATCGACGATCAGGGTCTCGGCATCAATCCCGAGGAACGGGCGCGGTTCAACGCGTTGCTCGAGCAGCCGCCGCAGTTCCACGAGATGGCGCTGGCCGGGCACCGGCACCTGGGGCTGTTCGTGGTCAGCCGGCTGGCCTACCGGCACCAGATCACGGTGACCCTGCAGGAGTCGGCTTACGGTGGGGTGCGGGCGATCGTGCTGCTGCCGTGGGCGATGCTCGTCCGTGGTGACGAGAACCCCACGGCCGCATTGGAAC
Organism: Nocardia beijingensis NBRC 16342; assembly: GCF_001612785.1. Lineage (GTDB taxonomy): Bacteria > Actinomycetota > Actinomycetes > Mycobacteriales > Mycobacteriaceae > Nocardia > Nocardia beijingensis. The sequence goes on along the minus strand of NZ_BDBC01000062.1, from coordinate 59,175 downwards.
CCGTGGCCGCGCGGCGTCCCGTCCAGCGGGTGCCCGGGGTGTTCGGGGTGTCGCGTCCCGACGGCATCGCCGGGGTCGCGCTGCCGGAATCGAGCGAATCCGCACGGGCATCGACCGAACTCGCGGAGCCCCACGCATGGCACACCGGTCGGAACGGCCATCGGGCGCGCTCGGGGACCGCTCATCCGATCGTCGCCGACACCAGGCCCGCGCTGCCGCGACGCGATCGGCTCAGCCACCTCTCACCCGAACTACGCGTCGACGCGGACGAACCCGCGATCGATCAGGTCGCGCCCCCGCCACCGGTCCGTGGCCGCGCGCCCGACGCCGTGCGGTCGGCCATGTCCGCACTGCAACGCGGGACCCGCCGCGCCCGCTCCGCCCATCCCCACCAGTGAAGAACGGTCCGCACATGAACGACGACATGATGGTTCGACACGCGCCAGCGGGGGCACTCGACTGGCTGCTCACCAACCTGGTGAACAGCACCTCCGGCGCGGAATGCGCGGTGGTGCTGTCCGCGGACGGCCTGGCGCTGGCCGGCTCGGACGGGATCGATCGCGAGGACGTCGAGCACTTGGCCGCCATGGCGTCGGCGCTGCACAGCCTCGCACGCGGGGTGGGCACGCGATTCGCCAAGGGCGGCCTGCACCAGACCGTCGTCGAACTCGAACTCGGCTACCTGCTCGTCACCGAGGCCGGTCACGGCGCCTGTCTGGCGTTGCTGGCCGATATCGACGCCGATCTGGGACTGATCGCCTACGAGATGAACGTGATCGTCGGCCAGGTCCGCGACCAGTTGTCCGCCGCCCCGCGAACATCGAGAACGCCGCTGCTGTGAACGGCGAACCCGAGGAGGAATGGGGCTACGAGGACGATCCCGGCCCCTTGGTCCGTCCCTTCGCGCTCACCCGCGGCCGGGCCGGCCGAGACGTGGCCGATCTCGACATCCTCACACTCGTCATCTCGGTGGGCTACGAGGGCGAGGTGAACAGCCTCGACCGCGAGTACGCCGAGATCTTCCGGTTGTGCCGCAACCGGCCGTTGTCGATCGCCGAGATCGCGGCCCATATGAATCTGTTGCTGATCACGGTGAAGGTGCTCGTCGGCGATCTCATCTCGGCCGGATATGTGATCTTCCGGTCACCACCGAAGGCCGACGTCGGCCCCGATCCCGAACTCCTGCAGGCGGTACTGGATGGCATTCGCAGACTCTGACGGCAACGGCGCCCACCCTCGGGAACTGGCCGTGAAGGTTCTCGTCGCAGGCGGTTTCGGGGTGGGCAAGACCACGCTGGTCGGCGCGATCAGCGAGATCACGCCGCTGCGCACCGAGGAGCAGCTCACCGAGCTGAGCACCTCGGTCGACGACCTGCGCGGGATCGAGGGCAAACGCACCACCACGGTCGCGCTGGACTTCGGTCGCATCACCATCGACCCCCGGGTGATCCTGTACCTGTTCGGCACGCCCGGCCAGGACCGGTTCTGGTTCCTGTGGCCCGAACTCTCCCGCGGTGCGCTGGGCGCGGTGGTCCTCGTCGACACGCGGCGGCTGGCGGACTGCTTCGCCGCCGTGGACTATTTCGAGTCCCGCCGCATCCCGTTCGTGGTCGCGGTGAACTGCTTCGACGGGGCCGACCGGTACGCGCCCGCGGAGATCAGCGCTGCGCTGTCGTTGCCGCCGCACGTGCCGGTGCTGCTCTGCGACGCCCGCGACCGGCAGTCGTGCAAGGAGGTGCTGGTGTGCCTGTTCGAGTACATCGTCGCCGCCCGGCGCGGCAGGCCGAGCCCGGTCGGCTGAGGCCGAGGGAACCCGGGACGTGGAACCTGTTCGTCGGGCCGGGCACACCAAGCTGGCGGAAGAATATTTTATATAGTACACATTGTTGTGGCGTAGCCTGCGTCACAGCGTGAGAGGAACTTTCCATGACGAAGTCGGTCGAGATCGGGGTACTGCCCGCGCACCCGGAGGCGTCCTACATCGATGGCCGCTGGGTGCCGGTGTCGTCACCGCAGACCTTCGACGTGCTCAACTGCGGAACCGAAGAGGTCGTGACCACTGTCGGCGCCGCGAGCGCCGACGACGTGGACGCTGCGGTAGCCGCGGCGCGCGGGGCCTTCGACAGCGGTCCGTGGCCGCGGCTCTCGCCCGCCGAACGCGCGGGCTACCTGCGCGCGATCGCCGCCGAATTGACCCGCCGCGGCGACGATTTCGCGCGATTGTGGTCGATCGAGTCGGGCATCGTCTACTCGCTGGCCAAGACCCGGCTCCCGCTGTTCCTGTCCGGGGCGTTCAACGCCTACGCCGATATGGCCGAGACCTTCGCCTTCCGCGAGGAGCACACCCCCATGGCCGGCGGGACGGGTCTGCTGATCCGCGAGCCGGTGGGTGTCGTCGCGGCGATCGTGCCGTGGAACGGTCCCGCCGGGCTCATGGCCTACAAGTGCGCGCCCGCCCTGCTCGCCGGGTGCACGGTCGTGCTCAAGCCCCCGCAGGAGGCACCCACCTCGGCCTACCTGTTCGCCGAGATCTGCGACGCGGTCGGGTTGCCGCCGGGGGTGCTCAATGTGGTGACCGCCGATCGCCGGGTGTCGGAGTCGCTGGTACGCCACCCGGGCGTGGACAAGGTGACCTTCACCGGTTCGACGGCAGCGGGCCGGGCCATCGGCGCGATCTGCGCCGATCGTATGGCCCGCTGCACCCTCGAACTGGGGGGCAAGTCGCCCGCGCTGGTGCTCGACGACTACGACATCGGCGCCGCGGCCAAGGCGCTCGCGGGCGGCATCAGCTATCTGTCCGGGCAGGTCTGTCACAGCCTGACCCGCGTCATCGTCAGCGAGCACCGGCACGACGAACTCGCCGAGGCGCTGGGCGCTGCCATGTCCGCGGTGAAGGTCGGCGACCCGTTCGACGAGACCGTGCAGATGGGCCCGCTCGCCTCGGCCCGCCAGCGCGAACGCGTGGAGTACTACATCGCCGCCGGGACCGCGGGCGGCGCCAGGCTCGTCACCGGCGGCGGCCGCCCGGCCGGGCTGGAGCGCGGCTTCTTCGTCGAGCCCACCGTCTTCGCGAATGTCGACAATTCTTCGGTGATCGCGACCGAGGAGATCTTCGGCCCGGTGCTGGCCGTTGTCCCGGCCGAGAACGAGGACCACGCGGTGGCCCTGGCCAACGACAACCCCTACGGGCTCAACGCCGCGGTCTTCACCACCGACAGTGATCGCGCCTACCGCGTGGCCCGGTCCCTGCGCACCGGCACGGTGGGGCACAACGGCCCGCGCACCGACTTCTCCATCGCCTTCGGCGGTTTCAAGATGTCGGGTATCGGCCGGGAGGGCGGTTCCGAGGGCCTGCTGCCGTTCCTGGAGACCAAGACGCTGGTGCTCGACAGCGCCCCCAGCGACACCGCGGGATTCGGTAACTGATTCCCGCACAGAACTTTTTCATCACCGAGTAAGACAACAGGAGAGAGATCCATGGCTGGAATCGACGGGCGCTCGATCATTGTGACGGGCGGCGCGAGCGGTATCGGTGAGGCGGCCGCGCGCCTGTTCGCCGAGAACGGCGCGAAGGTCACCATCGCCGACGTCACCACCGGAGCGGGGGAGGCGCTGGCGGAGAAACTGACCGCCGAGGGCTACACCGCGCAATTCGTGACCGTCGACATCACCGACGAGGATCAGGTGAAGGCGATGGTCGATGCCGCGGTGTCGGCGTACGGCAGGCTCGACGGCGCCTTCAACAACGCCGGGGTGCCCAACAACGGCAAGAAACTGGCCGACATCAGCCGCGAGGAATTCGAGCGGGTGTTCCGGATCAATGTCACCGGTGCGTTCCTGTGCATGAAGCACGAGATCCCGGCCATGATCGAGGCCGGTGGCGGTTCGATCGTCAACACCGCTTCGGTCGGTTCGTTCATCTACATTCCGATGGCCGCCGAATACAGCGCCTCCAAGCACGCGCTGGCCGGTCTGACCAAGGCCGCGGCCGCGGAATACGGCGAGGTGGGCATCCGGGTCAACGGCATCGGCCCCTCGACCGCCAAGACGCCGATGTACCTCGAGTACCTGGAGAAGAATCCCTCCTACGCCGACACCGTCGCGGCCACGCACGCCCTGCGCCGTGCCAGCGAGCCGGTCGAGCACGCCGAAGCGGCCATGTGGCTGCTGTCGGACGCGGCCTCGTTCGTCACCGGCACGACCATTCCGGTCGACGGCGGGTACACGCTGTACTGAGCGAATTCCGAGAAGGCCTTCCCGATTACGGTCGGGAGGGCCTTTCTGCTGTCCGGATCGGCTCGCGAACAGGGTGCAGCCGAAATTTCTCGACTGTCCAGAATTCTGGACAGGGAAAGTACTGCGAGCTGCCTACCGTCACATCTGGAAATGGCGTCCAAGCATTCACGCCCATTTCCTTACCTGCGCATACCGCGCGCGTTCTATTCGGCTGGGGGCAGCGGTGCTCGCCGGTCGGTTGGAGGTAGTACAGATGTTCCGGACCACACGTCGTTCACGCCGGGCCGCCGCCGGGCTCGCAGCCGCGTTTCTCCTCGCCTCGGCGGGCTGGCTGAATACGCCCGTCTCGGGCGCCGACCCGGGTGCCAGGTTCTTGGTGATCGGCGGCGCGGGCTCGTCGAACATCAGTGTGCTCGGTCTCGATCGGGCGGGCGCCCTGTCTCGGGTGGCCGGGTCCCCGTTCCCCGCCGGGACCGGCGGCTTGTCGCTGTCGGTCACCTCCGACGGGCGGAAAGTGTATGCGACCAACACGGTTTCGGGCACCGTCGAGGGATACGCGCTCGCCGCGAACGGCACGCTCAGCCCGGTCCCCGGCGCGCACCTCGACCTCGGCGGGCCGGGCGTCGGAGTGCTGCCGTCGCCCGACGGCCGGACGCTGTTCGTCACCACCGGCACCGTGACCAACGAGATCCGCTCCTATCGCATCGCCGCGTCGGGCGCCCTGGAACCGACCGGCGCCGCTCCGGCGCGGATTCCGGGAGTGAGCGGACTCAGTATGCCCGCCATCACCCCCGACGGCCGGTTCCTGTTCGCGGTCGGCTGGCTCGAGGCGACCGTGTTCAGTTTCGCGGTCGGCCCGGACGGTGCGCTGACACTGGTGGATTCGGCAGCCGCGGGTCTCATGTCGACCATTCCCGGCGTCACCCCGGACGGTCGTTTCCTCTACACCAGCAATGAGGCCCAGGGCGACATCTCGGCCTTCGCGATCGGGGCCGATGGCCACCTGAATCCGGTCCCCGGGTCCCCCTTCCGCACCGGAGTGATGCCGCTGCCGCACGGCGCGATGTTCACCTCGGACGGCAGGCGGATGTACCTGGCCGAATCCATGGCAGGTGGCATCGCGGGCTTCTCGGTCGCCGGCGACGGCGCGCTGACACCGCTGCCCGGCTCGCCCTACCCGGCGCCGATGGGGGCAATGCCCGGCCGTGTCCTGGTGGACTCGGTGTCGCAGCGGGTCTTCCTCGTCGACGCGCTCACGGTCGCGGGAACGTCTCGCGTGCACACCTATGCGATGGCCGCCGACGGACGGTTGACCTCCGCCGGAGAGCCCGTGGACACGGGCCTTATCTTCTCGGACGGTCCGTCCGCGGGCATCGCTACGCAGGGTTGATACTTCATATATTATATTTTGTCGTACCGACAGGGCTGCTGCCAAGGGAGAACCACGATGAAACCGTACCGTTCGATGCTCTTCGTTCCCGGCCACAAGGCCGCCTGGGCCGACAAGGGGGTCGCCTCCGGCGCCGACGCGCTGATCCTCGATCTCGAGGACTCGGTGCCCGCCGCCGACAAGGCCGAGGCCCGCGGCATCGTCGCCGCCACCATCGATCGCCTCACGGCCGAAGGGGTGCGCCCCGATCTGTGGGTCCGAGCCAACCCGGAGGTCAGCGGGCTGCTCGGCGCCGACCTGGAAGCGATCGTGCGCCCGGGTCTGGCGGGCCTGTTCCTGGCCAAGGTGTTCACCGCCGCCGAGATCGTGCGTCTGGACGCGGTGCTCGGGCACATCGAACAGCGTGAGGGCATCGACGTCGGCACCGTCCGGCTGATCGTGTCCTACGAGACGGCGGTCTCGATGGCGCACTGCGAGGAGATCGCCGCGGCGAGTCCGCGGGTGGCGTCGCTCCTGGGCGCCACAGGGCCGAATGCCGACGTGGGCCGTGAACTCGGCTTCGAGTTCACCCCGGCCGGGCTCGAGACCCTGTATCTGCGCAGCCGGATCGTGTTGGCAGCGCGGTCCACCGGCCTGCACCACCCGCTGGCGGGCGTGTGGCAGGACATCAAAGATCTCGACGGCGCCCGCCGGTTCTGCCTCGACAACCGGCAGCTGGGCTACCGCGGGCTGGTCGCCATCCACCCCTCCCACGTGGCGATCGCCAACGAGGTGTTCTCCCCGTCACCCGACACGGTCGACTTCTACCGGCGCATGATCGAGGCGTTCCGGACGGCCGAAGCGGCCGGCAGCGCGGCAGTCGACTTCGAGGGCCAGCACATCGATCTCGCGCACGTCAAGACGGCGGAGGGCGTCATCGCCCTCGCCGACGCGCTGGCCGCCCATCGCTGAGCGGCCTCGGGTGGGTGTCCAGAAATCTGGACATCCGCCCGGCGAATGTCCGCGCAGCATGGGTGGCGCAGGACGCCTGCATACGTCAGGACAGAAAGGCAACGTTCACCGATGAGCAGCACACCGGACCAGGCCACCAGGGATCTCGCCGAGAACTGGGTCAAGGCCCTCACCGACATCGATCTCTTCATCGAGATCAGCCATGACGACTGCCTCGTCTGGCACAGCGCCGACGACAAATGGGTCACCGTCCGCGACGCCGTCGCCGCGGTGTACGAGCGCTCCGGTGACGGTGCGGTGCCGACCTTCGTGCCCGGCGGGATCACCTTCACCGAGCACGGCTTCTTCAACGAGTGCACGACGGAGGTCACCATCGGCGGTCAGGAGATGAAGCTGCACCTGCTGCAGATCGTCGACGTCCGCGACGGCAAGGCCGCCCGGGTGCGGGAGTACATCGGCCCGGAGATGGGCGTTCAGCCCTGATCCCGGCTCTGCCGGTCCATCGCTGTACCGCCCGGGAGCCGGGCACACAACCATCCGAAAGGTTCACCATGAGCGACCTGCTCGCCCTCGTCGAGACGCACTACGAGGGACTGGAAGCCGGCGATCTCGAGCGCGCCGCGAGCCCGTTCACCGACGATGTCGCGGCCGAGTTCCCGTCCGGCCCGATGTCCGGCATCGAAGCGCTGCGTGGCCTCATCGGCGCCTTCATCACCGCATTCCCCGGGATGAAGATCGAGCGCCGCAACATCTGGACCGACGGCGACACCGCCATCGCCGAACTCGTGTTCACCGGTGTCCAGACCGGGCCGCTCGCGACCGCCCAGGGCGAAGTCCCTCCGTCGGGCCGCACGGTCACCTTCCCGCTCATCGACACCTTCACCGTGCGCGACGGCAAGGTCGCCGAGCACCGGGTGTACTGGGACAACGTCAGCTTTCTGACCCAGCTGGGCCTGATGCCCGCCCAAGCCGACGCCTGAGCACCGCGCCGAGACCCGAACCCCTCCGGCCCGTGGCCGGAGGGGTTCGTGCTGTGTGCCGAGTTGCCGGAGGGGCTGCCCGGTGTGCAAATTGCTGGACATCCGCGCAGAGCGGGAAACCATAGCCTCCCAGACATGACCTTTGATTCGACGTCGACAGGTGGTCGGGGAGTGTGGCGCAGGCGGGTTCTGATTCCCGCACTCGCCGCGATCGTGCTGCCCGGCTTCACAGCGACAGCGCCGCCCGCCGCAGCTGACACCGCCGGCTATCACCTTTACGCTCACGGTTTCCTCAGTGCCGGCCTCGCGGGCTACAACGCGACCGACTCCGGGCAGCCGACACCCATCGCGGGCCGCCCGACACCCGGCGCGCTGAACTGGCCGCAGGCGGCCACCCCGGACGGTCGCTTCCTGTTCGCCGCTCCGGGCAGCGATCCGCGTCTGATCCCGTACGCGATCGGCGCCGACGGTGAGCTCACACCGGGGACGGCGCTGCCGCTGCCGGACGTGCCTGTCGATATCGCCTTGGCCCCGAACGGCCGGGACGGTTACGTATTGGTCGGGCTGCACAACGCGCGGATCGTCCCCGTGCGAATCGGCGCCGACGGCACGCCGGTCGCCAACGGTGCGCCCGTCCCGTTCGGTGACGCCGCCGACGGCGTCGCCTCGGGCGCCGTCTCTCCGGACGGCCGCCAGCTCTACGTCGCCAGCCTGCTATTGCGCCAGGTGCTGGTGTTCGACATCGGCGCCGACGGTTCCGTGTCGCCGGTGCGGCAGCGGGTCGGCACCGGCCTGAACCCGATCTTCCCGCGGGTGTCCCCGGACGGCAGGCACGTCTACGTGGTGAACGAGATCAGTGGTTCGGTCTCCGGCTACGCCCGCGCCGAGGACGGTACCCTCACCGAGATCGCCGGGTCGCCGTTCCCCACGGGTCTGCTGCCGCATGTCACCAGCATGACCCCCGACGGCCGGTTCCTGTACGTGCCGAATATGGGCTCGGGACACATCAGTTCGTTCGCGGTACAGCCCGACGGGGTCCTGATTCCCCTGCCCGATGTCGATTTCGCGCCCGGCAAGCCGGGGACGTGCGCCGAGGCCACGGTGCTCTCGCCCAGCGGCACGACGTTGTGGGCGCTCGGCACCGACCCTCTGCGCGGTGGTGAGGAGATCCTGCACCGCTTCCGGATCGGTCCCGACGGCGTCCTCGACCTGGACGAGTCGGTGGACAGCTACACCGGCACCTATGTCGCCGACGGCCGCACGCTGTCGCTGGCCGCTACTCGCTGACCGACGCGCACCGGCCCGCCGGGATCGATCGATCCCGGCGGGCCGGTGGTTGTCCGGTCAGCGACGAGACGCGCGGCGGCCTTTCCACGTTCGTCCTGGCTGCCGGCCGATGACACGTCCGCCCCATGTGCTCGGTGAAGGTCGGCGACTTCGCCGGTCGGCAGGTTCACAGCGGCCACTGCAGGTGCTTGACTTCGAAGAACTCGCGGAAGCCTTCTTCGCCGCCTTCTCTGCCGATGCCGCTGTGGCCGGGACCGCCCCAGGGGGCGTCGGCCCGCATGCCGCCGCCACCGTTGATGGTGACGGTGCCCGACCGCAGCCGCCGGGCGAATTCGATGGCCTCAGGGGTCGGCCCCCAGACATTGGCGTTGAGTGCGTATTTGACGTCGTTGGCGATGCGGACGGCATCATCGAGGTCCGTGTAGGGCATGATCACACCCACCGGTGCGAACAGTTCCTCTTGGGCGATCTCGGCTTCGTTGGGCACACCGGTCACCAGGGTCGCCTCGAGGAAGAATCCGTTGTCGAGGCCCGCAGGCCGGCCACCACCGACCGGGATATCGGCGCCGGCATCGCGGGCTCGGGCGAGAAAGCCTTCGACGTCGACGCGGTGTTCGCCGGTGATGAGTGGCCCCAGGACGGTGTCCGGCGCGAGCGGGTCACCGACGGTGAGGCTGCGCAGGAACGCGCCCGAACGTTCGACATACTCGTCGAAATCTCTCTGCGGCACCAAACTTCGCGTCGTCGCGCCGCACGCCTGGCCGCTGTTGCGAGTGAAACGCAACGCCGAGGCGGGAACGGCGCGTTCCAGATCGGTACCGGGCAGCACGATGTTGGGTGACTTGCCGCCGAGTTCGAGGACCACCTTCTTCAACGACGGCGCGGCCAGAGTGAGGATTCTGCTGCCGACGGCGGGGGAGCCGGTGAAGGTGACCATGTCGACTTCATATGCGGTGACGACCTGTTCGGTGACCGCGGGCGGGCCGAACACCAAATTGACCGCGCCCGCCGGGAATCCGGCTTCCTCGATCAGCTCGACGAACGCGGTGGTGAGCAGCACGGCCTTGGGCGAGGTGACCAGTATCGCCGAACAGCCTGCGGCGAGTGCCGCGCCGAGTTTATAGGCGCTCATCATGATCGGCACGTTGTAGGCGACGATCGCCGCGACCACGCCCGCGGGTTGGCGCAGCAGCATGCTGCTGGTGGTGATCGGATCGTGGTCGAGCGGCATCGGCTGTTCGTAGCCGTCGCGTGGTCCGCGAACGGCGGCGTCGGCGAACCAGCGGAAGAATTTGGCGGGCAGGTCGACGTGGAGGGTGGCGCCGCTGCCGACCGGGGTGCCGATCTCGGTGGCGGCGAGCCGGACCAGTGCTTCCCGGTTCGCCTGGAGGAGGTCGGCGAGGCGGTGCAGCAGAGCACCGCGTTCGGCGGGGCGGAGCCGGCTCCATGCCCCGTCGTCGAACGCGCGTCGAGCCGCCGACAGCGCCGCGGCCACCTGGACGGGACCGGTGGCGGGAGTGAGCGCCACCTGGAGACCGGTCGCGGGGTTGATCGTGGCGATCGGGTCGCCGTCGCCGCCGGTCCAGCGACCGTCGATGTAGCTGGAGGCCGCACGGATCGGAGTAGTCATGCGCGAATCCTTCGCGGGTAGAGATCGGATGGGGGAGAGCGCTCAGCCGACGCGGGAAGCGGGCCAGTCCCTGGCGGGAGAGCGCCAGGCGGGCCAATGGTCCTCGGGCTCCGGGCGGGTCACCGATACGTGGTGAAAGCACTGCTGGCATTTCACGACCATGCGCGGGCCGAGGAAGTTGGCGACGGGATAGCGGGCCAGCTTCGCCGCACCGCAGGCCGGGCATACGCCGTCCACGCGTATCCGTTCGACGTAGACGCGCTCGGCCTCGGGGCGGGGGAACAGGAGTCGATCGACTGACATGGGTTCGTCCTCGTCTTCAGAGTGTCCAGGTGCGGGGAGTGGCGACCGGCACCTGCCAGCGCCCTTGGGCGCGCTCGCTCGCCAGGCGCGCGCGCAGTGCCGTCGTGGCCGCTTCGTCCACTTCGCCGTCGTTGAACACGACGCCGTAACCGGCGGCGGCGAATTCGGTGCTCACCAGTCCCGCGCGCACGTCGGCCGCGACCCGGTCGGCCTCACGCTCGAGCGGATCGCCCCAGCCGCCGCCACCACCGATGACGAACCGCAGGGCGTCGCCGGCTCGCAGGAGCAGACCGGAGAACTTACCCGTCCGATAGCGCGCGCCCCGCCCGAATTCGCCGTGGTTCGGGTCGGGCCTGCCGTCGGCGTCGAACATGCCGAACAACGGCTCGATGCCGCGCAGATCCAGCGGATCGGCGTGCCGAGCGAGATCGAAATCCTCGATGTACCAACCGAATGCGGGAGCGCCCGCGCCGCCTCCGTTCGAGCCGGGCGCCCCGACGCGGATCCGGTCGGCGGTGACGGTGACCATCGTGTCGGACTCGGCGTAGATCGAATACACCGAGCCCGCGCCACCGCGATACCGACCGGCGCCTGCCGTATCGACCACCATTTCGTGCTGGACGACGACCAGCGGGCTCTCGATCTCGAGATGCTCCTGCACGGAGGTGCGGCAGTTGCCGATCGGGATCACGCAGAACGAGACACCGTCTTCCTTCCAGGTGCCGCCCCAGCCGCCGCCGGCGAGCGCGAACGCGCCCCACGGCGTCCCCTCGTGCCCGGCCCGGGTGTCGATGCCGCCGAGGCTGACGACCACCGCGGTGCCGGTGTCGCAGGCGAAGGCCTCGTCGGTGGCCCGGCTGAGCGCCTGGGTCACCACATTGATGCCGCGTGCGCCGATATCGGCGTGGTTGGAGCAACTCGACGGTGGCAGGACCTGCACCACACTGCCGGACGGCAGGATCGTCTCGATCGGACGCAAGGTGCCGCTGTTGACCGGCGTGGACGGGTCGACCATCAGCTTGACCGCCTCGATGCAGCGGCTGGCCTCGCACCAGGCGGTGCCGCAGTTGCCCAGCGGCTGACGGCCGGAACCGGAGAAGTCGATCTCCATCGAATCCCCGCGGACCTTCACCGTGACGTGCACGGGGATCGCTTCGCCGCTCACGCCGTCCTCGTCGAGGAAGTCCTCAGCGGTGTAATCGCCGTCCGGAATGCTGGCGATACCGCGGCGCATGCTCGCCTCCGTCGACTCGATGGCATATCGCCCAGCGGCCCGGATCCGGTCCAAACCGCTACGGGCGACGAGTTCCCGCAACTGCCGTTCGCCGACGACCAGGCAGCCGTGTAGTGCGCGCAGATCGCCGAGCACGAGCTGCGGCACCCGGTTGTTCTCCAGGAGGAAGTTGAAGGTCGGCCGCACCGGAACGTCGTTGGCGTACAACAATGTCGGCGGCAGCTTGAGCTGTTCCTCGAAGTGCGTCTGCGTGCCGTTGGAGAAGCCGCCGGGGATCGCCCCGCCGAGGTCGACCAGGTGCGAGGTCGAGTGCAGCAGGAACTCCACCCGGCCGTTCACGAATACCGGACGCAGCAGGTTCACGTCGGACTGGTGGATGGTGCCACGCCACGGGTCGTTGACGAAGATGACGTCGCCGGGCTGCATCGTGTCGATGTCCCAGTCGTCCATCACGAAATTCGCGATGTGCGGCGCGGTGAAGGCGTGCTGCATGCAACCCTCCCACAGCGCGACCGTCTCCCAGCCGTCGTCGGTGCGCATGTGGATGGCGCTGGTGCAGTCGAGGATGTCGCGGCAGACCGGCGAGAAGGCGCTGCGCATCAGGGAATCCAGCATCTCGCGGGCGACTTCGATGAGGCCGTAGCGCAGGATGTCGAGCTCGACGTCGACCGCGGGGCCGGGGGTATCGGTGGTGCTGGTCATGGTTGCTCCTCAGGCCTGCGGCTCGATGATGAGATTGGTGTCGTCGTCCACGTGGGCGGCGCGGCCGGGCAGCACCAGGGTGGTCGCGAACTTCTCGGCGATCAGGGCGGGCCCCGGCACCGGGCGATGCGGCGCGAGACGTTCACGGACGTGGATCGGCGCCTCGACGGGTTCGGTGGTGCCCGGCACGGTCAGCCGGGTGGTACGCAGGAAGGACCCGCCCTCGTCCGGTGTGCGGTCGGCGGCGCGGAGTTCGCGCGGGATCACCGCGGTCACCTCGACGGTGGACACGACCACGGGGATCTCGGGGGCCGCGAAACCGTAGGAGTCCTGGTAGAACTCGTGGAATCGAGGGATCAGCTCGCCGACCCGCTCGGGTGTGAGCGCGGCCGCCTCGATCGGCAGCCGGTTGTCCCAGGTCTGGCCCCGGTACATCGCGAACACGGCGCGTTCGAAGCGCAGGCGCGACACATCGATGCCCTGATCCCGCAGATCGGTTCTGATGCCGTCCTGCAACGCCGTGAACGCGGCTTCCACCGCCTCGGCGTGGTCGGGCGCCAGCGGAGTCATGATGGATCGCGCGCGCGTCACCATGAGGTCGCTGCGCAGCAGACCGAGAGCGGAGAACTGGCCGGGACTGCGCGGCACGATCACCTTGTCCACGCCGAGGATCTGACCGACCCGGTCGGCGAGCATCGGCCCCGCCGACCCGGACGGTTGCAGAGCGAACTCACGGATATCGAGGCCGCGGTACACCGAGATGCTGCGCACCTTCGCCGCGATGTCCTGGCAGGCGATCTCGTAAGCGGCCGAGGCGAGTTCGAGTGCCGACATGCCCCACTGCTTGCCGGTTGCGCGCAGCGCCTGGACCGCGGCGTCCACGTCGAGCCGGATGGCGCCGTTGGCGAACAGGTCGGGCGCCAGGATGCCGAGCGCGGCGCAGGCGTCGGTCAGTGTGGGCTCCACGCCGCCACGCTGGTAGCAGACCGGGCCGGGATTCGATCCGGCCGAGGCCGGGCCGACGGCGACGGTGCCGAGCGCGCTGGGGCGGATCAAGCTGCCCGCGCCGGAACCGATGCTTTCGACGTCGACCAGCGGCATGGTCAGCGTCAGCCCGGTCTCCAGGGTCCAGGTGTCGGTGAGTGGAGTCCTGCCGCCGCGGATCGCGGCCACGTCGGTGCTGGTGCCGCCCACATCAATGGTGAGCAGGTTCGGCACGCCGCTCTCGTCGGCGAGCTTGACGCTGCCGCTCACCCCGCCGACCGGGCCGGAGACGAGCTGGAACACCGGCGCCCGTCCGGCGTCGGCGAAGGTCGCCACCCCGCCGTTCATCATCATGATCCACAAGGTGCCCCGGTAATCCTGTTCGGCGAGCCGGGCCATCAAGCGCTGGAGATAACCGACGACGGCTGGACCCACATAGGCGTCCAGGGCCACGGTGGTGGTGCGCTCGTGCTCGCGCGTCACCGGATACAACGCCGAGGTCTGGATGTAGGCGCCGGGCAGTTCCTCGGCGACGATCTCGGCGGTGCGCTGCTCATGGGCGGGGTCGATGTAGGAATTCATCAGGCAGACCGCCACCGAGCGGGCGCCCTGCGCACCGAGTTCTCTGGCAGCGCGGCGCACGGCGTCCTCGTCGAGGGCGAGTATTTCGCTGCCGTCGTAGCGCAGCCGGCCGGGTACCCCGAAGCGCGACTCGCGCCGCACGATCGGGCGTTCCTGGTGGGGCCGCAGCCACGTCGGATCGTAGAAGCGGTCGCCGAATTCGCGGTGCATGCGCCCGATGTCGAGCAGATCGCGATGGCCGCCGGTGGCGATCAGACCGGTGTGCGCGCCCGTCCGGCTCAGCAGCGCGTTGATCCCCACGGTGTGTCCGTGCACGATCTCGGCGACCTCGGGCACGGCGACATCGATCGCCGCCAGCGACCGGAGGACGCCGACCTCCTGTTCCGTGGTGGACAGGACCTTGCCGTCGCGGACCTCGCCGGTGGCTTGGTTCAGCCCGATGATGTCGGTGAACGTGCCACCGACGTCGATGCCGACGATCCAGTCGGCCTTCCGTTCACTCTGTGTCATACCGCGCCTCCGGGCCCGTGTGCAGCGGCGATGGTGCCGCTCTATGTCGCAGGTCACTTTTCCGCTCGGCGGGCGCGAGGACATCCACCGCGGGTGAGAGATTCGTACGACCTTCGGCCGGTCCGATCGGATCAGGCGCGGATCGTCGTCGGGTCCGCGTTGCGCAACCAGATCGAAACCGCTTCGGCGCGATTGGCGGCGCCGAGTTTGCGCAGCACGCGGGTGATGTGGGTTTTGACGGTGCCCTCGGAGATGGTGAGCTTGCGGGCGATGCGCGCGTTGGAGTCGCCCGCGGCGAGCAGCCGGACGATCTGCACTTCACGTCGGGTGAGAATCGCGTCGTCGTACCGGCTCGCCGCGATCGATGCGGTGACAGCCGGTCGCGGTGCGGACCAGCGGCCCAACCCGTCGAGCTGAGCGCGCATCGCCGAGACGCCCTCGAGCACGGACACTTTCGCCAGCTGCTGGCTCAACCCCTGAGCGAAGGCGGACAGAAGCAGCTGATCGACCTCGTCGAGCGCCCGCTGCTGGTGGTAGCAATCGCCGTGCACGAGGCCGACCACGGCGCCGTCGACCACGATGGGTGCGATCCCGTAGGAGGAGGATTTGGTGATCGCCGCCAGCGGGCGGTTGACCCGGGGGTTGTCCTGCACCTCGTGCACCAGCACGGCGCGCGCGTCGACCACCGTGTCATTTTCGACCAAGCCGTTGTCGAGGATCGGTGGGTTCTCCCGTCCGACCGCGACGATGTCGGCCGCCCACTGGGGATCGCGGACGACGAACATCGTGTGCAGACGCCACGCTCCGTCGACGGTGGAGACCAGGGCCCGATCGAAACCGAGACTGCACGCCGCTTCCGGGACCCGGGCCAGCAGCGAGTCCACGGCGGTCTCGCCACTCATCTCGGCGAGTGCCGCGTGCACCCTGCTCAGCCGCCGCGTCCGGTTCGCGAGCCGGATCTGCGCCTGCATGGATTCCGCCGCCCTGATCCGGTCGAGCACACCGAGCAATGCGGCCAGCCGGGTGGGAGAGGGCGCGCCCGTGTCCGCTTCGCGCAAGGCGTGGGAGGTGACCATGTCCCAGAGTTCGCCCAGGTTCCATTCGTCGGTGGCGGCTCGATGTTCGGCCGGATCGCGATCGACCGCGGCGTGCGCCTGCGCGGCGATCTCGGCGATGGTGGCGTTCAGCTCAGCGACACTGCGCTGTCTCGATGAACTGGACATGCGCGACTCCTGTATCCGCTGTCTTCGACACGATCTGGTGGACCACGAGCCGAGGGCCGGACCACCGATGGATGCCCGGCTGTCGCCGGGAGCCGTGCGGGCCGGTCGGCGCTGCCTCATGGTGCGGAGGTGACATCGCCGCCGGCGCGACCGGCGGTCTCCGAGGGCAGTTCGCCGAACCGTTCGCGGTACTGATGCGCGAAGCGGCCGAGGTGGAAGAAGCCCCATTTCATCGCCGTGTCACTCACCGAAGTGGCTCGGCCGGAGGTCAATTCGGCACGTACCCGGTCGAGTCGCACCGAGCGGACGTAGGCGCTCGGTGACATCCCCACAGCGTCGCGGAAGCCCAGCTGTAGCGCCCGGGCGGTGACTCCTGCACGGGCGGCGAGTTCGGCGGTCGAGACGTCGGCGTCGGGGTTGGCGTGGATATAGGCGACGGCGTCCCGTACCCGAGCGTGGCCGATGTCCGGTGCCGAGCCGGTCAGCCTCGGGGTGAGCTGGCTCGGCGCGGTGAGCAGGATCTGTGTCATCAGTGTCGACTCGAGTTCGCGGCAGGCCAGCGGCATCGTCGACACCCCGCCTTCGCGGGCCAATTCGTCGTAGACGAATCGGGTCGAGGCCAAAAGGGCACGGCCGGTGGGGGAATCGATGGGGAAGGTGAGGTCGAACAGGACCGGTTCGGTCTCCCGGTGGCCGAGCAGCCTGGCCGCGTGACGTTCGAAGGCACCTCGGCGCAGATTGATGTGATAGTGCGCCGCGTCGGCGCTCCAGCGGATCGATACCGGAGCGTCGTGGACGAACGCCACTCCGGCCTCACCCGCGCCGAACGAGCGGCGCGTGCCGTGCTGCGCCACCGTGCTCTGTCCCGCGACGGCCAGGTTCACGTGATAGCACGTCTGCATCGCCGGCCCGTCGATGCGCGCGGCGGTGCCGTAGGCCATCCGGCCGACGGTCAGGCTCTCCGACCGCACTGTCTCCAGGGTGAAGTCGACGCCGCCACGCTCGTCGAGGGCGAGTTCGTGGTGGGCGAAGGTGGCGGCCACGTGGTCGTGGGCGGCGGCCGGATCTTCCGTGCGAAAGGCGCTCACGCACGCCGCGGGTGCTGACGGCAACGGCAGACCCTCCTTCCAGGCGTGAGGGGTGTCACATAGTCAATATAATATATCGTCCACTGGCGACATGACGGTTCGTTCGAAGGACAACGCGCCTTCGTCAGGCGGATTGTGACCCAGATCTCTCGACCCTACGGTCGTCCTCACGGCGCTCGCCGAAGAAAACCATTGCCGTAGGAGGACCGTCATGCCCGACGCACCGACACCGCTCGAGGTGACCCGCGAACCCCGCGACGGCACCTGCCCACGATGCGGCGCCGCCGAACTGCGCGCGTATCCCGTGGTCGCCGAGCGGGGCTGGGTGCGGGTGGTCAAGTGCCAGCATTGCCTGCATTCCGTGACGCGGGAGCCGTGGCACCGCCTCGGTCCCATCCAGCTGCTCGCCGACTTCGTCTGAGCACCGAACCACGACAGGAGACACCATGATCGCAGTCGATGTGGGCGGCACATTCACCGACGTCGTCGCCTGGCGCGACGGGCGGATCCACACCGCCAAGATCTCCACCGATTACGCCGAGGTCGCGGGGCCCGTATTGCGTGGCGCCGAGATCCTCGGCGTCGCGGACGCGGCGGTGTTCAACCACGCCAGCACGCACGGTCTCAACGCCGTGATCACCCGCCAGCTGCCCAAGATCGGCTTCCTGACCACCGAGGGGCACCGCGACATCCTCGACATGGGCCGCGTCTGGCGTCCGGCCGAGGCCATCCTCGACCCGCACTGGCGGCGCAGCTTCGGTGACGCGTCCAGGCCGCTGGTGCAGCGCTACCTGCGGCGCGGCATCCGCGAACGGATCACCGCCGACGGCGCGGTGCTCTTCGGGCTCGACGAGGATCAGGCCAGGACCGAGCTCGAGGTGCTGCGCCGGTGCGAGGTCGCCGGTGTCGCGATCTGCTTGCTCAACGCCTATGTCGAGCCCGCGCACGAGCTGCGGCTGCGCGAGCTGGTCGGCGAGGTGCTCGGCGACGTGCCGTGCTCCATCTCGAGCGAGGTGTCCCCGCTGGCGAAGGAATACGCGCGTGCCTCCACCACCGTGATCGACACGCTGATGAAGATCATCTACACCGACTACACGGCGAGCCTCGAGAAGGGGCTGAGCGAACTGGGTTTCGCCGGCCAGCTCAACTTCGCCGATTGCGCTGCGACCCTGGTGCCGTCGGCGCAGGCGATGGAGCAGCCGTTCCGGATCGTGTTCTCCGGTCCCGCCGCCGGAACCGTCGCCTGCGCCCACTTCGGCGCGCTGATCGACGAGAACGACCTGCTGTGTGCCGACGTGGGCGGCACGTCCTGTGACATCAGCGTGGTCAGCGCCGGGGAACCCTTCGTCGACACCACCTTCGAACTCGAGCACGACCTCGTGGTCAACGCCCTCGCCAACGACATCTCCAGCATCGGCGCGGGCGGCGGCAGCATCGTATCCCTCGGTGCCGCCGGAGAAATCCAGGTCGGGCCCGACAGCGCCAAGGCGCAGCCAGGCCCGGCGTGTTACGGCCGCGGTGGCACCCAGCCCACGACGACCGACACCTGCCTGCTGATCGGGATCCTCGGCACCGGCGACTTCGCCGGTGGGGAACTGCGACTCGACGCCGACGCGGCACGGCGGGCGTTCGAGTCCCTCGACACCGAACTCGACCTGGCCCATCGAGTCCGCTACGCCTACGAGATGGCGGTGAACAACATGGCCGAAGGCGTGTTCAACGTCGCCATCAAGAACGGCGTCGATCCCCGCGACTACAGCCTGGTCGCCTTCGGCGCCGCGGGCCCGATGTTGCTGCCGGCGGTCCTCGATACGGTGCAGTGCAAGCAGGTGATCGTGCCACCGAACCCGGGCCTGTTCTCCGCCGTCGGCCTGCTGTCCACCGACCAGGTGTTCACGGTCGACCGCAGTGCGTATCTCATGCTCACCGGCGAGGCCGCTCCCGCGATCGATGCGTTGTTCGCCGACATGGAGGAAAGGTTGCGGGCGCGGACCGGCGGCGGATCGGTGCGGATGCTGCGCAGCATGGACGCGCACCTGGCCGGACAGAGCTGGGAGACCCCGTTCGTGCCCGTGCCGAGCGGCACGATCGACGAAGCGGCGGTGGCCACCATGGTGTCCGCTTTCCACGACACCTACGAAGCACGCTCGGGCAACCGGTTCGAGACCATGCCTGTCGAGGGTGTGACGTTCCGGGTCCGCGCCGTGCTCGACACCCCCAAGGTCGAATACGCCGAACTCGCGGTCCGTTCCGAGGCGGACGGGCCGCTCACTCCGATCCGCACGGTCACTCTGCGCTATCTAGGTGACCTGGACGCGGATGGCGTCGGTGCCCAGCAGGCCCACGTCTACGACCGCGTGAGCTTGCGAGCCGGTGACGTGCTCGACGGCCCGGCGGTGGTCGAGGAAGAACTGTCCACCACCCATGTCGGCGCGGGGCAGCAGGCCACCGTCGGCCGGTACGGCGAAATCGTGATCCAGAGGAAGTGACATGTCCAGTCCCCCCATCCCCGCCGCCCCTCGGCTCCGAGACCTCTCCGAGGCGCAGTTCCACGATCGATACGGGTGCGACCGGTTCAGCGCGACCGTGATCACCAACCGGCTGCGCTACGCGGTCGAGCACATGTCCACCGGTTTCATGCGTGAGGCGTTCTCGCCCATCATCCGCGACTGGTACGACTTCGCCTGCACTATCAGCGGTCCCGCCGGCAAAGGCTATCCGATGGCCGTGGTCAGCAACAGCCTGGTCGTCTTCCTCGGCACCATGGGCGACGCCGTCCGAAACGCCGTGGAGGAGTACGGGTCCGAGAACCTGCGTCCCGGTGACGTGCTGATCTGCAACGACCCCTATCGCGGTGGCAGGCATGTCAACGATGTGGCGTTCACCCGTCCGGTGTTCGTCGACGGTGAGATCGTTTCCTTCGTCACCATGTGCGCGCATCAGCTCGACATGGGCGGCACAGTGCCCGGTGGTTTCTCGGCAACCAAGAGCAACGTCTTCGAGAACGGGCTGGTGATCCCGCCCATGTTGCTGTGGTCGCAGGACGAACCGGTGCGCTCCACCTTCAGCCTGATCTTCGACAACACCCGGTGGGGCGGCATGTTGCTGCCCGACTTCAAGAGCATCTTCCAGCAGTTGAAGCTGGGGGAGCGACTGGTACTGGAGAACATCGATCGGTACGGCCTCGCGGCGTACCTCGGCACGCTCGACTATGCCTGTGACACCTCCGCCGAACGGATGCGCGATGCGATCGCGCTGATACCCGACGGCGACTACGAGGGTTCGGCGCTGATCGACGCCGACGGTCTCGACGACACGATCGACTACACCGTGCGGGTGCTCGTGCGCAAACGCGGCGAGAACATGGAGATCGACCTGTCCGGCACCTCGCCCCAGGCGCGGACCTGCATCAACTGTGGTGTGCTCGACGCCAAAACCGCTGTGGGAGTGGCCCTCACGATGCTGCTGGATCCGAAGGTGCCGTTCACCTCGGGCACCTGGCGCAACGTCGACATCGCGGTGCCGCCGGGCACCATCGTCTCCTCTCTGCCGCCGGACGGCGGGATCATGATGTTCTGGGAGGCTTCCGGCGCCGTCGCGTCGGCGATCTTCGACGCGCTCAATCCCGTACTCGGCCGGTACGGTGTGGGTGGCGACTACGGCTCGACCAATACGCACAACGCGTCGGGACTGCGGGCAGACGGCACCGCGTGGACCTCGGCCACCCAATGCGGCGGCGAGCACGGCCCCTGGGGCGCCACCCACGTCGGCGACGGCGACAGCTACACGGTTCTGTTCACGCTCAACAACCTCGATCCCGCGACCGAGACGATCGAACGCGATTCGCCCGTGGTGCTGTTGCGCAAGGAACACGCCATCGACACCGGCGGCGCGGGAACGTTCCGCGGCGGCGCGGCCAATCTCAAGGACGCGCTGTGGCTCACCGCCGGAGCGCACTACCTGTCGCCGTTCCGCACCAAACAGCCGTCCGGTGTGGGCGCGAACGGCGGACAGGCCGGGCCAACCGGAGCGATGTGGCTGTTCCCGCCACGTGACGACAGCGCGACCCCGGGAATTCTGGGCACCGGCACGCAGGTCTACGCCGACAGCGTTCCCGTCGCCGGCGTGCTCGATCCCGAGACCAAGGCGCTGGACCCGATCGACGGCCGGTACCACTACTTCGCCGCCGAACAGGTGTGGGCCACCGAGCCGAACACCATCCTGCGTTGCCTCACCAATGGCGGTGGGGGCTGGGGCGATCCGTTGCGTCGCGATCCCGAGCGGGTGCTCGCCGACGTTCGCAACGAGTACGTGAGCATCGCGGGCGCAGCGCGCGACTACGGCGTGGTCGTTCATGGCGACCCGCGTCTGGATCCCGAGGGACTGCGCATCGATCGCGAGGCGACGGCGCGTCTGCGCGACGCCCGTCGGTCCGATCGCCCGCAAGAGACAGGAGACAACTGATGAAGGGGATCGTGTTCCCGGGAGACGGGACGACGGTGTTGAAGGACTTCCCCGAGCCCGAACCGGGATCCGGAGAGGTCGTGGTGAAGGTCCGCGCCTCGGGGATGTGTGGCTCGGATCTGCACTTCTACCACGGCGCTTTCGATTTCGACCACTCGGTGATCCAGGGTCACGAACCGTGTGGCGAGGTGTACGCGCTCGGCGACGGCGTCGACCCGGCCCGGTTCGCCGTCGGCGACCGCGTGATGATCCACCACTACTTCGGCTGCGGCACCTGCCGCCGCTGTCGCGCGGGCTGGCCGCAGATGTGTGAGACCGCGCCGGGTAAGACCATGGCGGTTCATGTCGACGGTGGCCACGCGCCGTTCGCCCTGGTGCCGGCCTCGGCGCTGCTGCCGATGCCGGAGGGACTGTCGTTCGAGGCAGGTGCAGCCATCGGGTGCGGCACCGGGACGGCGTGGGGCGCGATCAAGCGGCTCGGCGGTGTCTCGGATACGACCACGGTGGTGATCGGACAGGGCCCCGTGGGGCTTTCGGCGACGATGTTCGCGGCATCGATGGGCGCCCGGGTGATCGCGGTCGATGTCGATGACCGCAGGCTGGCCGAGAGTCGCCGGTTCGGTGCCGATCTGGTGGTGAACTCTCGCGAGCGGGACGTCGCGGCGGCGGTCGCCGAGTACACCGGTGGGCGGATGGCCGATGTCGTCATGGAGACCTCGGGGCGCGCCGGTGACGACGCGCTCGCTGTCCTCGGCACCTTCGGCCGGGCCGTGTTCATCGGCCTGCCCGGTCACGTCCAGTTCACGACCCAGGCGGTCTACAAGAAGCAATGGACGCTGATGACGTCCTGGACCATGTCTTCGATCGAGCAGGCGCGATGCGCAGATTACGTTGTCGCGCACAATCTTCCGGTCGATGACTTGTACTCGCACACCTGGACCATCGAGCAGGCCGACGAGGCCTACCGATGGTTCGACAAGCAGGACGCGGGCAAGGGCGTCTTCCTGTTCGGCTGACCGCCGCGCCTTTGTTGATTCGGAGACAACTATGACGATTACCGCTACCCATCCCGTGCCCGCGTTCGTCGGCAACGCGCAGCGCAACCTGATCGGCGGGCGCTGGGTGCCCGCCGCGTCGGGCGAGACCATCGACGTCGTGAATCCGGCCACGGGCGGCACCCTCGGCACCATCGCCGCGAGCGGCGCCGCCGACGTGGACGCCGCCGTCGCGGCCGCGCGCGCGGCCTTCGAAGGCCCTTGGCGCCGCTGGACGCCCCACCAGCGTCGCTCGTTGATCCTGCGCGTCCACGACCTGGTCCTCGACAATTTCGAGGAACTCGCCACCATCGAGACCCTCGACATGGGCGCCCCGCTGGCCCGGACCCGGGGCCTGCGGGAGTGGACCTCGCAGGTGCTGCAATTCTTCGCCTCGCAGGTCGACGCGGGCACGGCCACCACGCCGCCGAACTCGCTGCCCGGCGACTTCGTGACTTTGCGCTATCGCGAGCCGGTCGGCGCGGTCGGCGGGATCATTCCCTGGAACGGCCCGCTCATCGGCCTGTGGTGGATCTTCGGCCCGGCGCTGGCGACCGGTTGCACCGCCGTCCTCAAACCAGCCGAAGACGCATCGCTGTCGGTGCTGCGAGTGGCCGAGTTGCTCACCGAAGCCGGGGTGCCCGACGGCGTCGTCAACGTGGTCACCGGGTTCGGCAGAGATGCCGGCGCCGCGCTCGCCGAGCACCCCGGCGTCGACCGGATCGCGTTCACCGGCTCGGTCGGTACCGCGCGGACGATCGTGCGCGCCTCGGCCGGAAACATCAAACGGCTCCAGCTCGAACTCGGCGGCAAATCACCCGACATCGTCTTTGCCGACGCCGACTTGGACAAGGCAGTCCCCGGCGCGGCGATGGGCGTGTACACCAACAGCGGTCAGGTCTGTGTGGCCGGTACGCGGATCTTCGTCCAGCGCTCGATCCACGACGAATTCGTCTCGCGCATGGCGGAATTCACCAAGACGATTCGGGTGGGCGACGGTCTCGACCCGGACAGCCAGCTCGGCCCGCTGATCTCGCGACGTCAACTCGAACGGGTGCTGAACTACATCGACATCGGGAACAAGGAGGCCGAACTGGTCAGTGGCGGCAGGAGGCTGGACGGCGACCGGGCTTCGGGATTCTTCGTCGAACCCACGGTGTTCGCCTCCGCGACGAACGAGATGACCATCGCGCAGGAGGAGATCTTCGGCCCCGTGGCGACGGTGATCCCGTTCGACGACGCGGACGAGGCACTGCGCCTGGCCAACGCGACCCCCTACGGCTTGGCGGGCGGTGTCTGGACCAGAGATCTCGGCACCGCGCACCGGGTGTCGCGGGGTCTCACCGCGGGCACCGTCTGGGTCAACTGCTACGGCGTACTCGACCCGTCGGTGGGCTTCGGCGGAACGAAGATGAGCGGCTACGGCTGGAAGGGCGGCCGCGAGCACGTGGAGAGCTACCTCTACCCGAAGGCGGTCTATATGAATCTGGGCTGAAGCGCAGAGCGACTATCTTGTCTTCACCATGACCGGGCCGTCGGAAACGATGGTTCCGGTGTCGACCGTGGGCAGTGCGGAGGGGACCAGGCTGCCGTCGTCACGGACGTCATAGATGTGCACCTTGGTGGTGATTCCGGTGGTGAGGACATCGGCGGCATAGAGATGCTTCTGATCGTCGCTGAGCACGACCCAGCCGGGGCCCGAACCGAGCGGAGTGCTGTACGGGGAGCCGGGTAGGGGCGACAACGCACCGTCGGCACCGATGGCGAAACCGTTGACCTTGCCCGCGGCGACCGACGGGATGTAGACGCGGCGCCCGTCGGCGCTGACCTCGGCATTGTGCGGCATCGCCGGGACCGCGTAGGGCGAGCCAGGAGTGGGTGTGAGCCGGCCGTCTGCGCCGATCGCGTATCCCGAGACCGCGCCGCCCTGTTCGTGGCTGATGTAGACGAATCGTCCGTCCGGTGTGTACCCGGGATTGACCGGCAGCAGGCCGACCTGTGTCGAATCGCCGAGTGCGGCCAGGGACCCGTCGGCGTGAATGGCGAAACCGGCGACGTTGCCGTCGATCGCGCTCGCGAATCGCAGGAAGCGCCCGTCGGGGTCGATGGTCACCATGGGCAGCACGCCCGCGCCCGCGCCGGGCACGGGGATCGAGCCGGCCGGTGTCAACGCACCGGCGGCCGATACCGCGAACGCGTCGATGCGACCGGGGAACCCGCCGACCCCGACGAACAACCACTTGCCGTCCGGGGTGATCGCCGAGGTGATGGGCAGTCCGCCGTCGATCACCGCCTCGCCGCCCGCCACCGGCCGTAGCGCGCCCTGGTCGTCGACGTGATAGCCGGTGACCTTCTGGGAGGCCGCCTGCGTGGCATAGACGGTCCGGCCCTCGGGCGCGAGCGCCACCGAGAACAGGCCGAGATCCACATCGAACGGAGTGCCGGCGACCTTGGTCAGCGAACCGTCGGCGTTCATCCGCAGTACCGCGATACTGCCACTCGCGGTGCCGCCGACCAGCATGAACTGCGGCGACAGGGCGGCGGCGGCCTGCGGTGCGGGGGAGAGTGTCCAGCTCGCCGAGCTGAGCAGGACCGTGGCGACCGCGACGGCCGCCTTGTGGAATCCGCGGCGGCTGAAACCGGATCGGCGGGAGGGAGATGTCGTCATCGACGTACCTTTCGCAAACAGAGCATCGGCGCTCCTTGTTCTTCGCCCCTGGCCGCTCCGTATTCGGCGGCCGCTGCGATGCGGGGCGAAGTGAGCTAGACGGTAGGCAATCTCCGGTTCCGGAACTGTCCAGATATTCGGACACGATCACGGGATGTCCGGTGTGAAAGGGCAATGGTGCCAATCGATTCGACACGCAGCTTGTCGGCGCCACCGCGCCGCTTCTTCGACTGATCCGGAAAGTGTCCGAATCACAGGCAGTCGTGCCGTGGACCGCGCCCCATTGTTTTCCCTTCATGGCCTCTGATTCCATGACGACAGGTGGGGCGTTGGGCGCCGACCACACCCGAGGTGGCGAGGAGGTTCTGCGCCGATTCGCGATCGGCTCCGACGGAGCGCTCGACCTCGACGAGTCGACGATCATCTACCTCGCCGCTGATTTACGCGCGCGGGCCACGTGGATTCGGAAAGATCAGGCTGACAGAAAGGCCGCCGCGAGATCGGCGGATACGGCGGAACCGAGCATGAAGGTGTCCTCAGGAATCGGTGGGAAGACCGAGGGCGTCGGTGGTCTCCGCAGCGGACGTTGCGAGCAGGTGTTCGACGAGAAGCTCGGTGGAGGGACCGAGTTCGCGGCCTCGCGGCGTGGCCAGGTGGATCCGGCGCTCGGCCCACGGCTCATCGAGATCGAGGACGGCCACCCGGCCGGACCACTCGTGCCCGACCAGGCATTCGGGCTGCACGGTGACGCCGAGGCCGGCGTGCACGAGACTGATCGCCGTGCCGCCGCTGCGCAGGACGTGCGTGGGCTTGTACTCCTCGCCGGCCCGCTGGGCGGCGGCACGCAGCGCGGCGACGAGCGCCTGCGGCGCGATGAGGTTCTCCGGCAGCAGGTCCAGGATGGTGACCGCGTCCCGCTCGGCGAGGTGGTGGCCGCGCGGGGTGACCACGACCAGCCGGTCACGGCGGTACGGGGTGACATCGACACCGTCGAGGTCGAGGCCGTAGGCGGAGGCGAAGACGCCGAGATCGGCTTCGCCGCGGGCGATCTCCTTCACGATGTCGGAGTTCTCCACCTCGTGCACGATCAGGTCCACCAGCGGGAACTCCCGGCTGAACTCGCCGAGCTCGTGGGCGAGGAACGGCACGATCACCGAGCGGGCCGACACGACCCGTAGCTCGCCCCGCACGCCCTCTGTGAGCGAGGCGAACTCCGATCGCATGTCGTCGAGGCTGTCGAAGATCCTGCGGGCGTGGCGGGCCAGGATCGTGCCGGCGGCGCTGGGTACCACGCCCTTCGGGGTCCGGACGAGCAGTTCGACCCCGGCGATGTTCTCCAGCACTTGGATTCGTTTGGTGGCGGTGGACGCGGCGATGTTCTCGCGGATCGCGGCCAGCCCGATCTGCCGCTCTTCGATGGCCGAGAGGAACAGGCGCAGCGTGAACAGGTCGATCTGGCGAATCAGGTGCAGGCGGTTGAAAGTGGTCATCTCACCTTCGTGATCATGCAGCGGGCAGTGACCCTATCGTACCGTAGTATATATTGTATATAACTAGGGCGCGTGTATTCGCTGGTCAGGATCAGACGCGTTCGATCAATGCCACCTTCACGTGGTCGGGACGCTTCAGCGTTCCGTCGGGAACCAGGTCGACGATCGTTTTGACGTTGAGCGCCGAGCGCACCCGCTGTTCGATCGTGGTGCGCAGCTCGTCGCGCTGCTGCTCGCTCAGTTGCCGTCCGTACTCGACCACGAGCGGCAGCGGCTTCTGTGTGGAGTGACCCTCGAAGTCCGGCCGGATCCGCATCTCACCGGTCGTCGCGGGCGCGAGTTCCAGGACGAGTTCCTTGACCGCCGAGGGGAACAGGTTGATCCCGCGCACGATGAGCATGTCGTCGGTGCGGCCCACGCAGCGCACCTTGTAACCGGTTCGGCCGCAGGCGCAGTCGGTGCCGGTGACCACCACGTGGTCGCGGGTGCGGAAACGCAGCAGGGGGGAGGCCTGCCTGCGCAGCGCGGTGTAGACGAGTTCGCCCTGCGCGCCGGCGACCGGATCGACCTGCTCGCCGGTCTCCGGGTCGATCAGCTCGGCGATCATCAGGTCGGGAGAGAGGAAGTGCATGCCTTCACCCGCCTCGCACTCGCCCCAATAGGTGCAGGCGATATCGGTGCCGCCCAGCATCTCCCGTGACGTAGCGCCCCACAGTGCTTCGAGCTTCCCGCGGACGGCGGGCAGGCCGCCGCCGGGCTCGCCGCCGACGCTGATCGAGCGCACACCCAGCTCGTCGGCGGCGCGGCCGACGATGCGCGGTGCCTGCTCGGCCAGGTGGGTCAAGAAGTACGGCGTGCCGATGAGCCCCTCGGGCCGCTGATCGGCCTGCACCCGCAGCAGCCGCTCTGCGCCGGCCTCGGCGCCGATGGGGATGTCGACCACACCCATGTACTGCAGGATCTGGATGATCGGCAGTCCGCCCACGAAACCCTTGCTCATGCCGAAGCCGTGCAGCACGCGATCGCCGGGCCGGAAACCATTGGCATAGAGGGCGCGTGCGCCCAGCTCGCACCAGGTGCGGATGTCGGGCTCGGTCAGTCCGACATATGACGGCGAGCCGGTCGTTCCCGAGGACGCCTGCACCTGGACGATATCGGCCCCGTCGGCTGCGACGTGTGCGCCCAGCGGCGGATGGGCGGCGAGACTGTCGCGCAGTTCCTGCTTCTCGGTGAACGGCAGCCCCGCAAGGTCGGCGGTCGTGGCGACCCGGCTCACGTCGACCCCCTGCTCGGCGAACTTGGCCTGGTAGAACGCGCTGTTCCCGGCCAGGTAGGCGAGCTGCTCGCGCAGTCGTTCGTCCTGCACGCGACGGGCGTCCTCGGCGGGCAGGGACTCGACCGCGCTCCAGTGCCGCGCCGAGAACGGAATATTCCTCATCATCACTCCTGAATGGCCGATTCGCCGTCGCCGGGATAAATTGACGGTCCGGCGGAATTCTGTTCCGACCATAGATCGGTGATTCCGGCGGTTCAATTCGCAATCGGTGAAACGGCACTTCACGATTCATCACTTGCTATCGGCCGCACCGTCGTGCAGCCTCGGAATATCGCCGGTAATCCCGTCTCGGGAATCCGGAATCGTGCGAGGTCACCGCAGTGTTGCTTGCGCACCGCGCCCGACATCGGCATGCGGTCGTCGGGCCGACCGCCCCAGGCTCGGTACCTGCCATCCGCCGAATCGCGCGAAAAACAATCGCATCGCACAACGGAGTAAGAGAATGAATTCCAATTTTCTGGACGAGTCGCAGGCGGCCTGGCTCGACGTCGTGAACAAATTCATGGACGAGGAGATCACCGTCGAATACGTACGGCACTGCGATGTGAACCGGGAGTACCCCTACGAGGCGTACGAGAAGATCGCCGCGCAGGGCTGGCTGGGCATCCTCATCGACGAAGCGGACGGCGGCTCGGGTGGCGACATCTTCGACTACTCGCTGATGGCCGAGGGCCTGGGCAAGTTCGGCTTCGACTTCGCCTGCTCCGTGCTGGTGCCCACCTTCACCGCGATGAACATCCTGAAGTACGGCACCGCCGAGCAGAAGGCGCGCTACGTCAAGCCGTTCATCGACGGTTCCCTCCGCTTCTCGGTGTCGATCTCCGAGCCCGACGCCGGTTCGGACGCGTCCAACACCAAGACCCGTGCCCGCCGCGACGAGAACGGCGACTGGGTCGTCTCCGGCCAGAAACTGTGGTGCTCGGGCGCCGCCGCCAAGGACACCGTCATCGCCATGCTCGTGCGCACCGACACCGAGGACAAACACGGTGGCCTGTCGGTCCTGCTGATCCCCAACGACACTCCGGGCGTCGACATCCGCAAGCTGCCGACCCTGTCGCGGCACGCCACCGGCACCACCGAAATCTTCCTCGACGAGGTACGGGTCCCCGCCGACGCGCTGCTCGGCGAGGTCGGCCAGGGCTGGAAGATCATCACCGACCACCTCGAGCTGGAGCGCTGCGCGGTGGCCGCCGCCTACGTGGGCAACGCCCAGCAGGCGGTGCACGCGGCCAACAAGTACGCCCACGAGCGCATCCAGTTCGGCAAGCCGATCTACGAGTTCCAGGTGCTCAAGCACATGCTGGCCGAGAACCAGACGCGCGTGGACGCCGCCCGCCTGCTCTGCTACCGCGCCGCGAAGATGAAGGCCGCCGGCCTGCCCGCTCCGCGGGAGACCTCCATGGCCAAGCTGTACGGCTCGGAGACCCTCAAGCAGTGCGCCCTCGACGGCATGCAGATCCTCGGTGGCTACGCCAACCTGCCCGAGGCCGACATGGAGCGCTACCTGCGCGAGAGCGTGCAGTCCACCATCGGCGGCGGCACCTCGCAGATCCAGCGCACCATCATCGCCAAGTCGATGCGCCTGCCGTCCGGCGCGTAAGCCGCAGTCCCGCAGAAACTTCCAGGAGGAACACCGATGGCCACCATCAACAATCGCATCGATATGCCGCTCGACGAGATCGAGGTCGGCACCGTGTTCCGCTCCGGCGGGCGCACCATCACCGAAGCCGATGTGGTGAACTACTGCGCGCTGACCGGCAACTGGATCGAGATCCACTCCAACATCCACTACGCCGCGCGGACCCGCTTCGGCGAGCGCTTGGTGCAGGGCTCGCTGACCTACTCGCTGATGACCGGTCTGATCCAGTTCGGCCCGTCCATCCAGGCCAACTACGGCATCGACAACCTGCGCTATCTGAAGCCGGTGCTCATCAACGACACCATCTACGTCACCGCCGAGGTGACCGGCAAGAAGGACAAGGACGACAAGTTCGGCGTCGTCACCTTCCTGATGAAGGCGCTCAACCAGCACGGTGACGTGGTCCAGCGCAGCGAGTGGAGCCTGCTCATGCTGCGTAA
Organism: Nocardia beijingensis NBRC 16342; assembly: GCF_001612785.1. Lineage (GTDB taxonomy): Bacteria > Actinomycetota > Actinomycetes > Mycobacteriales > Mycobacteriaceae > Nocardia > Nocardia beijingensis. Next base: position 29,004 of record NZ_BDBC01000062.1, on the reverse strand, counting down.
GCGCTCCGATCTCGACGCCCTCGTCGGCGCATCGCTGCCGACCGAAAACGCGCGAGGCTGAGTCCATGACCGCCCAACCTGTCGCCGCGATCGTGGGCATGGGCGATGCCTATGCCACCCGCGCCGACCGCAAGGACCCGCTGCAACTGGCGGCCGAGGCCACCGTCGCCGCGCTGGCCGACGCGGGCATCACCAAGCACCAGGTGGATGCCCTGTTCACCGGTCGCTCGCCGTGGGCCGACAAGCGGTCGCAGTGGAGCAACATCTTCGCCTCCCACATGCAGATGCCCTTGACGTTCACCAGTGAGCTGACCCTGCACGGCGCCGGCCTCACCGCCACGCTCGCGCAGGCCTCGCAAATGATCGCCGCGGGCAAAGCCGAGTACGTGCTCTGCCTGCAGAGCGACGCGACGGAGTTGTTCGTCGACGCCGTGGCCATGGGCGCCGAGGCCGACGCGGATCCGCAGTACGAAGTGATCTACGGACCCACGATCCCGTCCCTCTACGCCCAGGCCGCGCGCCGGTACTTCCATGAATTCGGCATCACCGAAACCGATCTCGCCGAAGTCGCCGTCGCCAACCAGCGCTGGGGCGCGCACCACCCGCACGCGGCCAAGGCACGCCACGGCGAGATCGATGTCGCCACGGTGCTCGCCTCCCCGTATGTGGCCACCCCGCTGCGCCGGTGGATGTGTTCCACCTGGGGCGGCGGCACCGGTGGCGCCCTCGTGGTCACCGCGCCCGACAACGTGCGCCCGCACCAGAGTCCGGTCTACCTGCACGGCTACGGCTCGGCCACCACACACGAGTACCTGACCGACCGGATGAACATGCGCCAGTGCAAGTTCCCCGGCTTCGGCACCCTGCCCAACCTGACCCACACCGCGACCATCGAGGCCGCACGCCAGGCCTACACCATGGCCGACCTCGGCCCGTCCGACATCGACATGGTGCAACTGTCGGTCAACTTCGCCCACATGGGCCCGATCCTCCTGGAGGACCTGGGCTTCGCGAAGAAGGGCCACGGCATCGACGTCTACCGCGAAGGCCGCACCGGCATCGACGGTGACCTGCCCACCGACACCAACGGTGGCTGGCTGTCCTTCGGCCAGCCCGGCATCTCCTGCAACATGGACACCCTCGTCGAGGCCGTGCGCCAGCTGCGGGGCACGGCACACGGACTGGCGCCTGCCGTGCGGCCGGAAACCGCGCTGGTCCAGGGCGCGGGCGGCATGCTCGCGGCGGGCAGCGTCCTCGTACTGGCCTCGGCGGCCTGAGCGGATCGGAGACATCATGAGCGAGACCACCGCATCCGGCGGCTGGCCCCAGCCCTACCGGCTGCTCGACGCCGGCCCGTACTGGGCGGCACTCGACGATCAGCGCCTGACCTTCCAGCGTTGCGCCGACTGCACCGAGCCAGTGTGGCCTGCGCACTCGTACTGCCCGTACTGCAGCTCGGACCGGCTGGCCTGGGAGCAGTCCAGCGGCAACGGCACCCTCTACTCGTTCAGTACGGTCATGCGCGGCCCCACGCCCGTGTGGGCCTCGATCACTCCCTACACCGTGGGATTCGTCGAGATGGCCGAGGGCTACATGCTCTTCGGCCAGATCGAGGGCGATCCGGAATCCTTCGCCATCGACGCACCCGTCACCGTCCGGTTCGTCGAACGCGGCGCGCAGACGGTTCCCGTCTTCACCACCGCGACCACCAGGTAGAGGTGCACGATGACAGAACACTATCGGTCAGGAGCGGGCGATGCAGAATGAACTCCCCCTGGCGGGGATTGTGGTGGTGGAGCTGGGCGACAGCGCCTCGGCGCCGTTCGCCGGCAAGATCCTGGCAGAACTCGGCGCCGAGGTCTGGAAGGTCGAACGGCCGACCGGTGACTCCGCGCGCGGCTGGGGACCGAGCATGTGGAAGGGCAGCGGCGCTGCCTTCCATGCGCTCAACCGGGGCAAACGGTGCGTCAGCATCGACATCAAGGACCGCGACCAGCTCGCCGAACTGCACCGGCTCATCGCCGAGCGCGCCGATGTCTTCCTGCACAATCTGCGTCCTGGCTCGGCCGCGAAGTACGGGCTCGACGCCGAGAGCCTGCGGGTGACCAAACCCGAGCTCGTGCACTGCGCGGTCGGCGCGTTCGGGCATACCGGGCTGATGAATACCCTGCCCGGTTACGACCCGCTCATGCAGGCCTTCTCCGGGATCATGAGTATCACCGGCGAACCCGACCGACCGCCGGTGCGCGCCGGTGTCTCGATCATCGACTTCGGCACCGGCATGTGGGCCGCCATCGGAATCCTCGCCGCGCTGTACCGGCGGCAGTCCAAGCTGGACGGCGCAGCGGTGGACGCGTCGCTGCTCGAGACCGCCATCGCCTGGATGTCGATCGGCGTGGCCGGCTACAACACCGACGGCGCGCCCGGCGAACGGCGCGGATCGGGCGTGGCGTTCATCGTCCCGCACCGGGCATTCTCTGCCGCCGACGGCGATCTCATCGTGAGCTGCGGCAACGACGGGTTGTTCGCGCGCTTGAGTGCGGCACTGGACCGGCCGGAATGGGCCACCGACGAACGCTTCGCGACCAACCAGGCGCGGCTGGTGAACCGTGCCGAGATCGATCGCCTGATCGGAGAGCGGCTGGCAGGCGACACGCGCGAGTTCTGGCAGAACCGCTTGCGGGACTTCGGGGTTCCGTTCGCGCCGGTGCAGACCACCGCCGAGATGATCGCCCACGAGCAGACCAGCGCACTGGGTATCATCGGCGCACCCAGTGCCGACGAGATCGGGGTCGTCGGGCTGCCGCTGTCCTTCGACGGCAAGCGGCCGCCGCCGTTGGCCGCCGCCGAGGACATCGGCGCGAGTAACGGATTGCTGGCCCGATGAGCGGTCCGCTGTCGGGGGTGCGGGTGCTGGAGCTGGGCGGGGTCGGGCCGACCCCCTTTGCCGCCATGCTGCTGGCCGACCTCGGCGCCGACGTCCTGCGTCTGGACCGGCCACCCGGCTACGACGGCGGCGCCCCGGTCGACGCTCGCTTCGATCTGCTCAACCGGGGCAGGCGCAGCGCGGTGTTCGACCTGAAGAAGCCCTCGGCGGTCGCCGCGGTCCTGGCCCTGGCGCGCAGCGCCGACATCCTCATCGAGGGGTTCCGGCCCGGTGTCGCGGAGAAGCTGGGCGTGGGACCCGACGACTGTCTGGCGGTCAACCCGGCACTGGTCTACGGCCGGATGACCGGCTGGGGCCAGCACGGCCCACTGGCGTCGGCCCCCGGCCACGACATCAACTACATCTCACTCACCGGCGTCCTGCACTCGGTCGGCCGGGCCGGAGAACCGCCGGTCATCCCGCTGAATCTAGCGGGCGATTTCGGCGGTGGTTCGCTGTATCTGGCGTTCGGCGTCGTCTCGGCCCTGCTGGAGAGCCGCACCTCGGGCCGCGGCCAGGTTGTCGACGCGGCGATGGTCGACGGTTCGGCCTCGCTCATGACCCTGTTCTACGGGCTGCTCGCCGCCGGCTACTGGCACGACGAACGCGGCGTGAACCGCCTGGACTCGGGCGCGCCCTGGTACAACGTCTACGAGACCGCCGATTGCGGTTGGATCAGTGTGGGCGCCAACGAATCCCGGTTCTGGCGCAATCTGCTGGATGTGCTCGGCCTCGACGAGTCCGAACTTCCGGATCAGCACGACCGGAGCGGCTGGCCGCGGATGCGCGAGCGGCTGGCCGAGGTCTTCCGCACCAGGACCCGCGACGAATGGTGCGCCATGGCCGACGGCCGGGAGGCCTGCCTGTCCCCGGTCCTGTCGCTGACCGAGGCGCCCACGCACCCGCACTTGCGGGACCGCGGCACTTTCGTCGAGATCGAGGGCGTGGTCCAGCCCGCCCCCGCGCCGCGGTTCAGCCGCACCCCCGGCGCGATTCAGCGACCGCCGACCGAACCCGGCAGGCACACCGATGAAGTGCTGACGGACTGGGGCTTCACCGACAGTGATCTGTCGGCGCTGCGTGAAGCGGGCGCCATCGGATGACGACCTGCCCGGTGCGCTGCGCACCGGACCGGCTCCACCGCCGTCCGCGGTGATCAGAGGTGCTCGGCGAAGAACGGTTCGATCTTCTCGAACGCCTGGTCCACGTACTGCTTCTGCTCGTGAGAACGGTCCGTGGGGTGCGTCGAAAGCCGCCGACGGTGACAGCTGCTCGTGCAACTACCTGCTCGACATCATGTCCCCGTCGACCGAATCGCTCGAAGTCCCTCGCCCGCCGCGCCGCCGCCCGATCGGCGGGCTGACCTCCTGTTGTCGTCACGACCGCCGGGCGAGTGTTTCCGGAGTGTAGGCGGCGCCGTCGGCGACCAGCCGGTCGATCTCGTCGCCGGCGAACCCGTACTCGCGCAGCACCTGCACCGAGTTCTCCCCGAGCCGCGGTGCGGGATAACGGAATTCGGGAGTGTCCTCACTCCACCGCTGGGGTATGCCCAGTGATCGCAGCAGTCCCTCGGTCGGGTGCTCTTCCTCGATGAAGAACCCGACATCCTTCATGTGCGGATCGTCGAGCAGCGTTTCGGGGGTGTTCATCTCGATGGCGGGGATATCGGCTTCGTTGAGGAGCTGCACCCATTCCGCCGTCGTCCTGGTCTCGAGCACCTCGGCGAGGAAACCGTAGAGCAGGCCGATGTTCTCGGTGCGGCGGCCGATGTCGGCGAAGCGGGGATCTTCCGACATCTCGAGCCGACCGGCGAGGGCGAAGAAGCGGTGCCAGTGCTTGTCGGTGTAGACGTTCACGCCCAGGTAGCCGTCGCGGGTGCGGTAGGGGCGGCGATCGGAGTTCATCATCCGGGCGTAGCCGGAGGTGCCGGTCGAGGGGATGAAGGTGTGGCCGTAGAGATGGTCACCCAGAGCGAACTGGGCGAAGGTCTCGAACATCGGCACCTGCACCTCCTGCCCGTGACCGGTGCGCTCCCGGCGATACAGCGCGGTGGTGATGGCGTTGGCGGCCGCCATGCCCACCACCCGGTCGGCGATGGCGGTGGCGATATAGGTGGGCGGCCCCGATTTGCGGCTCTGCAGGACGGGCATGCCGACCGCCGCCTGGATCAGGTCGTCGTAGGCGGGGCGGTCGGCATACGGGCCGTTCTGGCCGAAACCGAAAGCGCCGCAGTAGATCAGCCGCGGATTGCGCTCATGGACCCGCTCGTAGGCCAGGCCGAGGCGCGCCATGCTCTTGGGACGCAGGCTGTAGAGCAGGACATCGGCCGAGCCGAGCATCCGCTGGAGTGCCGCATTGCCCTGCTCCGATTTCAGGTCGAGCACCAGACTGCGCTTGTTACGGTTGAGGTGCAGGAAGATCGCGCCCATGCCGGGGTTGCGCCGCGGACCCACTCTCCGGGTGGTGTCGCCCGCGGTGGATTCGACCTTCACCACATCGGCACCCATGTCGGCGAGCAACAATGTCGCGAACGGGCCCATGAAATCGGAGGTCAGGTCGAGAATACGCACGCCGTCGAGCGGTCCGGTCATGAATACATCCTTTTCGAATCATGCTGTATCGAGCGTAATTCCTTTCCGAAACGGAACCCAGTGACGAGTCGTCAAGCGCCGATTCGCCGGAGTTGAAGTGACCGCGGTCACCGGCGAGTTGTAATTGTTCCCGGTCGGAGGCGTTCCAGGGAAGGATCTTTCCCATTGTCGGCGGCAAAGTCCGGAGAAAAGGTTGTTGCATCGGCTTCGAGCCGCGAAATACTCGAAAGGACAGTGCCACCATGGCTACCAGTGTCAGCTTCCCGAGCAACGGCCTGCGTCTGGCCGGGCTCCTGTTCACCCCGGAGAACCGCACCGGCGAGTGCCTGCCCGCCGTCGTGGTCTCGCACCCCGGTGGTGGCGTCAAGGAGCAGACCGCGAGCATCTACGCCCAGCGCCTTGCCGACAAGGGCTACGCCGCGCTCGTCTTCGACGCCGCCTACCAGGGCGAGAGCGAAGGTGAGCCGCGTTTCCTGGAGGACCCCTTCCAACGTTCCGAGGACGTGAAGTCCGCGGTCACCTACCTGACCACCCGTGAGGACATCGACCCGAACCGGATCGGCGCGCTCGGCATCTGCGCCTCCGGCGGCTATGTGCCGTTCGCCGCGCAGACCGATCACCGCATCAAGGCCGTGGCCACCGTCTCCGGTCTCGACATCGGTGACTACCTCAGCAACGGCCTCGGCCGCACCCAGGATCCGTCGGTGCTGCAGGAGATGCTCGACGCCGCGGGCGCGCTGCGCACCGCCGAGGCCAAGGGCGCCGAACCGAACTACCAGATCTGGGCGCCGCCGACCGCCGAGGGTCTCGAGGGCGCGCCCGCGCTGTTCCGCGAGGCGCACGACTACTACCGCACCCCGCGCGCTCAGCACCCGCGCTCGGAGAACAAGTGGCCGCTGCAGAGCATCGACCGCATCGCCCAGTTCGACGCCTACGCCAAGGTCGCCATGATCTCGCCGCGTCCGCTGCTGATGATCGTCGGCTCCGAGGCCGACACCGCCTACTTCAGCGAGGAGGCCGTCGCGAAGGCCGCCGAGCCGAAGGAATTGTTCGTCATCGACGGCGCCAGCCACATCGACCTCTACGACGTGGACCAGTACGTGACCCCCGCCGTGGAGAAGCTCGACGAGTTCTTCGGCAAGGGTCTGGCCGGCTGATCCGGTCGCCCCATCACCGGCGATCCCTACAGACGTCTGCCCCGCACGGGTGATCCTCGTGCGGGGCAGACGTTTTCGTTTCGCCAGGCGCGACTACCGGTTCAGCTGCCCCGTCTGGCAGTCGCCGACGGGCTGGTCCCGAAGCGTTCCCGGTATGCCGGAACGGGTCAGCCGATCGGCAGTGCGATGGCGCCGGGATCGTCTGCGGAGCGCAGGCCCGTCGACGCAGGCCGGTGACCCGTGGACACCAGCCGCCGTCCCGCCCATGAGCAGGATCCGGGATTCGGCCGCGGGAGCGCCACCCGCGGTCGTCGCCGTCGCGCAGGTGCCGAGCACCACCACGCCGAGCGCGCCGGCGAACCGGCGCAGCGACGTGCTGGTCCGGGCAGGTCGTCGTGTCGTCATCACATACCCCGAACCGGATCAGACGCCGAGGAAATCGTGGTAGCGGAAGGTGATGTCGCCGTCGAGCAGCTCGAGCAGTTCGGCGATCACGCCCGACTCGTCGCGCCAGGCGAGGTAGGCCTCGAAGTTCGCCCTGGAGTCCCACTTCTCGACGAACAGGATCCGCGAGGGCTCGTCCTGGTTGCGCGCGACCTCGACGCTGATGTTGCCCGCGAAGCTGCGCGTGCCGGCGAGGTGGTCGACGAACCAGGTCCGCAGATCGTTGACGCGGCCTTCCTTGGCGGTCATGTCGATGGTCACCTGAATTGCCATGGGGATACTCCTGTGTATCGGGGGATGTCGTCGGCCGCAGAACGCGGATCGGTGCGACGACCGTAACCCCGGTCACATCCGAAGCCAATTGGCAAAAAGGAAACCGGCACTTCGCCGCCGGTGAAACGCCGGCGAAAGCCGATTCCCGCCGTTCGAATCCCTGTTTCGGAAATCGCCAATTGAATAGCCGGAATCGCTGGATATGATCGGTATCACCTTCCGGAGAGGCGAATTCCGGAAGACCTTCGCAGCGAGGCGAATTCGGCCGCCGGCCGTGGCCGCGCGATGAGCTGTATTCGTCCGGCGGGCGCCGGCCGGGGTCGGTGCCCGGGTGCCCGCGCCGAGGAGATCTTCCGTGATCATCAGACGCCGAAGCAAACCGCTCCGTGCACAGGCCGCGACGGCATTCGCACTCACATCCCTGTTGGCCCCGCCCTTCCTGTCCGCCTCCGCGACGGCCGCCCCGCCGGTCGCCGTCGACCATCTCTCCGTCACCGGCGGTGTATCCGATCAGCTGCTCGGATACACCGTCGGTGACGGGGTGGGACCCCAGCCGGTCGCCGGTGCGCCGTATCCGACCGGGTTCGGCACGCTGTCGAAGAGTTCCGCCGATCACCGGTTCCTGTCCGTGATCACGGTGACCCCGGTCGCCGCGATCCGCCCCTACGCGATCGGTGGCGACGGCGCCCTGACCCCGGTGCCCGGATCGCCCGTACCGGTGCCGGAAGCGCCGTTGGGCATGAACCTCTCACCCGATGGCAAGCATCTGGTGCTGACGACGGGTCCGAGCACCGACGGTGGCGCGCACCTGCGGGCCTACTCGATGGGACCCGACGGTGCACCGTCGCCGGGCGGTGAGGCCGTCGGTATCGGGCCGGCAGGCACGCTGTCCGGCGGGGGATCGGACGCAGCCCCGACGGCCACTACCTCTACACACCCAATGCCATGACCAACGATGTCAGTGGCTTCGAGGTCCTGCCCGGCGGCGCGCTGCGAACCCTGCCCGGTTCGCCGTATGTCGGCGGTGCGGCCGGGACGATGCCCGGTCAGGTGCTCGTCTCCGGCGACGGGCGCAGGCTCTACGCCGTCGACCTGTTCGGCGCCGAGCCGATCCCGGCGGTGACCCTGCGCAGCTACCGCATCGCGCCCGACGGTGTCCTGACTCCGGACGGGTCGACGCCGTCGGAACCGGACTGCTGTTCTCGGCCGCGTCATTGCTCGTCCCGGGCCGCTGACGTGTCCGGTGGAAGTGTCCGAAATTTGGACACCCCTGTGGTCTCGGTCTCTCTACTGTCGAAGACTGGCCACATTCCATTCCCTGCCCTCGCCGCTGTCACGGCGAATTCCCGAGAAATATCGAGGTGAAAAATGACTGCCGTTCTGCCCGAAACTCCCGCTGTCGACCGTGACGGTGTGCCGCATTACCGGTTGTTCATCGACGGTGCGTGGGTCGATACCGACACCAGCATTCCGGTGGTGAATCCGGCGACCGGGGAGACCGTGGTGACGGTGGCTGTCGCCGCTCCCGAACAGGTCGACGCGGCGGTCGCGGCCGCCAAGCGGACGCACGAGTCCGGCGTGTGGCGCAACACCCCGCCCGCCGAGCGCGCGGCGGTCATCGACCGGGTGATCGCGGCGCTGAGCGTGCGCATGGAGGAGCTCGCTGCCCTGAGCGCCCGGGAGACCGGTATGCCGGTGCGGCTGGCCGGCGCGATCGGGGTCGGCTTCCCGCTGATGCACCTGGGCCACTACGCCGAACTGACCCGCACCTACGAATGGGAGCGCTCCGGCCCGGTGACCGGCCAGGTGCTCTCGGCGAGTTTCATCCGCAAGGAGCCGGTCGGTGTGTGCGCGGGCATCGTCCCGTGGAACTTCCCGGCCGTCATCGCGGTGTGGAAGTCGATCCCGGCGCTGGCCGCGGGCAACACCGTCGTCCTCAAGACCGACGAGAAGACCCCCATCTTCGCCCTGGAACTCGGCGCGCTGCTCCGTGACGCCGGGCTGCCCGACGGCGCCTTCAACGTCGTGGTCGGCGACGGCCCGAACATCGGCGGCCGCCTGGTGAAGCACCCGGATGTGCGGCTGGTGTCGTTCACCGGTTCCACCGCGACCGGCCGTCAGGTGATGGCCGACGCGGCGGGCACGGTCAAGAAGGTGTTGCTCGAGCTCGGCGGCAAGGGCCCGAACATCGTCCTGGACGACGCCGATCTTGATGCGGCCGTGGACGGTTCGATCTACGCCTTCCTGCTGCACGCCGGCCAGGCCTGCGAGTCCGGCACCCGGCTGCTGCTGCCGTCGTCCATCCACGACGAGTTCGTCGCCCGGCTGGTGAAGCGGCTGCAGGCCCTGAAGCAGGGCAATCCGCTCGACCCGGCCACCGACATCGGCGCGGTCATGAACAAGACCCAGCAGGAGCGCATTCTCGGCTACATCGAGAAGGGCAAGGCCGAGGGCGCGACCGTCGTCATCGGCGGCGGCGTGCCGACCGGTCCGGAGTTCGAGCGTGGCTACTGGGTCGAGCCGACCGTGTTCACCAACGTCACCAACGACATGACCATCGCGCGCGAGGAGATTTTCGGCCCGGTGCTGTCGGTGCTGAAATACGAGTCCGAGGACGAGGCGATCGAGATCGCCAACGACACCGAATACGGCCTGTCCGCGGCCGTGTGGAGCCGCGACAACCAGCGCGCGCTCGAGGTCGCCCGGCAGCTCGAGGCGGGTTCGGTGTGGATCAACGACTTCCACAACATCTCCCAGTACCTGCCGTTCGGCGGCTTCAAGCAGTCCGGCACCGGTCGTGAGCTCGGCCCGGACGCGCTCGACGAGTTCACCCAGGACAAGAGCGTCACCATCGACCTGTCCGGTGATGTGAGCCGCCGCGCCTACGGCCTGGTCCTCGGCACCCCGCGCTCGGCCGAATAGCGCCCTCGCACACCCTCTCTCGCATACCGAAGTACTCGGAGAAGATCGATGATCAAAGGTGAGTTCACCAACTTCAAGCTGATCGTCCGCGACCTGGAACGGTCCCTGGCGTTCTACGCACTGTTCGATCAGAAGCCCGGTGCCGTCCTCGAATTCGTGGACCCCGAGATCACCGAGGTGATGCTGGAGGACTCTGCGGGCGTGCGCACCCTGGTGCTGCTCAACGGTGACATCATGCCCGCCCCCGCACCGGTTCCCGGCTACGCGCCGCTGGTACTGGTCGTCGAGGACGTGCACACCGCTGCGGCGGAGATCAAGGCCGCGGGCTATCGGATGAAGGTGGAACCGACCGACTTCGGGCCGGTCGGCCTGGCCATGGTCGCCGACCCGGACGGCTACCTGGTCGAACTGGTCGCCGGTGATCCGGACGCGGTGCGGAGCCCGCCCGCGGGCACCAAGATCCCGCATCCGGTTCCCCACATCCACGAGCACGCGTGAGTGTCGCGGTGACCTCCGTGGAGGCGGTGGTGGGGCGGCTGCTCATCGATGGTGAGTGGGTCCCCGCCGCCGGGGGTGGCATGTTCGAGGTGCTCGATCCGGGGACCGAAGAGGTGATCGGACAGATCGCCGACGCCTCGTCCGCCGACGTCGACAGCGCGGTCCTGGCCGCGCGGCAGGCATTCGACGACGAGCGCTGGCTGGGACTGTCGGGCGCCCAGCGGGGCGTGGTGCTCTGGCGGGTGGCCGATCTGCTGGCCGCCCGTACGGAGGAGTTCGCCCGGCTGGAGAGCCGCGATGTCGGCATGCCGGTCTCGCAGGCGGCGCTCATGGTGGCCGAGGCGGTCAACCAGTTCCGGTACTACGCCGGCTGGGCCGACAAGATCCACGGCAGCACCACCGATCTCGGTCCGGCCGAACGGCGGATGCTCGGCGCCACCTACAAGGAACCGGTCGGCGTGGTGGCGATGATCGTGCCGTGGAACGCGCCGCTCATCGCCATGTCCATGAAGATCGCGCCCGCGCTGGCGGCGGGTTGCACCTGTGTGCTCAAGCCGTCGGAGGAAGCGCCGCTCAGTGCCCTCGCGCTGGGCGCGCTGCTGCTGGAGGCCGGGGTGCCCGCCGGAGTGGTCAACGTCGTCACCGGGTTCGGTCCCACGGGGGCGGCGCTTGCCGAGCACCCCGCGGTCGACAAGATCAGCTTCACCGGTTCGACCGCGGTGGGTCGCAAGATCGTCGCCGCCGCGACCGGAAACCTGAAGCGGGTATCGCTCGAACTCGGGGGCAAGTCCCCGGTGATCGTGCTGCCAGACGCCGACATCGCCGCCGCGGCAGCCGGTATCGCGCTCGGTATCTTCTGGAACTCCGGACAGATCTGCACGTCGGGCACGCGGCTCTTCGCGCACGAGTCGATCCACGACGAACTGGTGGCCGCGATCGCCGAACAGGGCAGGGCCATGAAGGTCGGTTACGGCACCGATCCCGACGCCGTGCTCGGACCGCTCGTCTCGGCCCGGCAGCTCGAACGCGTCGCCGGATTCGTCGAGCGGGGGCGCGCCGCCGGGGCTCGGGTGGTGTGCGGCGGAGAACGGCTGGGCGAGCGTGGTTTCTACTACGCGCCCACCGTCGTCGCCGACGTCACCCCGGACATGGAGATCGTCCGTGAGGAGATCTTCGGACCGGTCTTGGCCGTGATGTCCTTCACTGACCTCGACGCGGCGATCGCCGCCGCCAACGACACCGAATACGGGCTCGCGGGCAGCGTGTGGACTCGCGACGTCGCCCTGGCACACCGGGTGGCCCGGCGGCTGCGGGCCGGCCGGATCGGCGTGAACATCCACCGCGCGGGCGGTGTGCAGATGCCCGTCGGCGGCTACAAGCAGTCGGGCTGGGGTCGGGAGAACGGGCCCGACGCCATCGAGGAATACCTCGAGACCAAATCGGTCGTCACCGTGCTCGACCGCTGACCCACACAATCGAACAGAACAGGACGAACACATGGACGCAGTGTCCGCAGCATCGATGGCGGTCGTGGACCGGCACATCGCCGCGATGGCCAGCCAGGACATCGACACCATCGCCGCCGACTACTCCGAGGACACCGTGATCATCACGACCCTCGCCCCGGCACCGTTGGTCGGCAAGCCCGCGATGAAGGAATTCCTTGCCACGATCCTGGCGGCCACCCCGGAGGGCATCGACACCGCCGCGACGCCGACCTTCACCCGGAAGGAAGCGGTCGGCGAATACGTCTACCTGGCCTTCGACCTCGGCAACGGACGCTCCGGCACCGAGACCTACCACGTGCGCGACGGCCTCGTGGTCTTCGAGACCGCCACCTTCTAGGCGACGGGCGACTCCAGAAAGGGACAGCGCATGACGAACGTAGCGCCCGATCTCGCCACGCGGACCCAGCGGCTGGTCGACATCGAGGAGATCAAGACGCTGATGGCGAAGTACTGCCACGGCATCGACAAGAAGGATCCCGACACCTTCCTGAGCATCTGGGCGGCCGACGCCGACTATCTGCTGCCCCGGGGCGAAGGGCACGGCATCGACGGAGTCCGCGAACTGGTCGAGAAGGTCTGGCGGCAGGTCCCGCAGTGCCACCATCACATCACCAACCCGGTGATCGAGGTGCAGGGTCGGAGCGCCACCGCGAAAACCGATGTCTTCTATTTCCGGCTGACCGCCGACGGCAGTCATCAATTGCTCTCGGGCGGTTACGACTTCGAATTCGTGGTCGAGGACGGGGCCTGGAAGATCCGGAAACTGGAATTCACCGGATTCGTCTCGGCCAGTCCGGTTTTCACGGAGAACGCCACGATCTGACCCGGTAGGCCCGCGAAACAACGCGGGGTATGCGAGTGGCAACACGTGTAATTGCGGGATATCGTGTTGCCCGGCAGAACGAACGTAACCTCGGCGACGCCGAAAGCCAATGGGCGATCGGGAAAGACGCGCTTCGGTGCGAATGAAGTGGTGGCGGCCGTCCCCGACGTTGGTGTCCAAGATGTTGGACACTGCTGTGCCCCACGTCTCTCTACTGTCGAATCCAGGTACGCGCCTCACGTGGATCCGCCGATGTCCGGAACCGCCTGCCCGATCCTTTCGCCGTGCCTGCGGCGAATTCTCGAAATCGAACCGAAGGAATCGTCATGGGAACACTCGACGGCAAAGTCGTCTTCATCACCGGAGCCGCACGCGGACAGGGCCGTTCGCACGCGGTGACCGCCGCGCGTGAGGGCGCCGACGTCGTCCTGTTCGACATCGCCGCACCGGTCCCCGGTATCAAGTACCCGCTGGCGACCGAAGACGATCTGGACAAGACCAGGAAACTCGTCGAGGAGCAGGGCCGCCGGGCGCTCACCGTGGTCGGTGACGTGCGCAGCCAGGACGACTTGGACTCGGCGGTGGCCCAGGCCGTGGACACCCTCGGCGGTATCGACGGTGTCGTCGCCAACGCCGGTGTCTGGGACCTCGGTCCCGCGGGCTGGCAGACCGGTGAGCAAGAGTTCCAGGTTGTCGTCGACACCGTCCTCGGCGGCGTATTCCGCACGATCAAAGCGGTCGCGCCGCACTTCGTCGAACGCAGGGCCGGAGCCATCGTGGCGATCGCGTCGGTGGGTGGCCTCGAGGCGACGGCCGGCTACACCTCCTACATCGCCGCCAAGCACGGCGTGATCGGCCTGCTCAAGAACACCGCCTTGGAGCTCGGCCCGCACAACGTACGCGCCAACACGGTGTGCCCGGGCGCGATCGACACCAAGATCTGGGACAACTCCATGGGCCACAAGCTGTTCGTCGCCCCGGGTGAACCGGTCGACCGCAAGATCGCCCTCGACGCCATCTACGGCTATGCCCCTCTTGCCGGCCGCACCGCGCTGCCGTCACAGGCCGTGAGCAACGCGGTGGTCTTCCTGCTCTCGGACCTGGCCGAGCAGATCACCGGTGTCGCGCTGCCCGTCGACGCGGGCCACCTGCTCCTGCCGGGTGCCAACTTCGCGCCGATCACGTCGGGCCCCGAGGCCGAGCGCCACCGCCCACCGGCCGTGTCGCCCGACGATCTGTAACCACACGCGGCCGCATATTGTCACGATGGCCGACCCGGCGTACCGGACCGGCCATCGCATTCACGGTCACAGGTGTGCGGAGAAGAACGACTTGATCCCGCCCACGACGAGCTGCGGCTGGGTCAGCAGTCGCTCGGCCACATGAATCGCATCGAAGCCGAATGCGGCGGCCGATCCGGAGGAGCGCAGGGTGCGTAACGGTCAGCCCTCGTGAATGATGATGCCGCGCAGATTGCGGCCCGACTTCATGTCCTCGAAGCCCTGATTGACGTCCTCGAGCGCGTAGCGGGTGGTGACGAGTTCTTCGAGTTTCAGTGTGCCCTGCTGGTACATCGCGAGCTGGGCGGGGATGTCGGCGGTCGGCGCGCAGGCGCCGAAAAGCGACCCCTGCAACCGCTTCTGGAACAGGATGAGCTGGTGCAGGTCGATGTCGCCGTCCTTGACGAAGGTGTCGCCAAGGCCGACGGCGACGCAGGTGCCCGCCTTGCGCACCGCCTGCAGCGCCTGGCCGATGTGCTTGCCGGTGGTCACGCCGACGCTGACGATCGCCGAGTCCGCGCCTTGGCCGTTGGTCATGGAGCGGGCGAGTTCCTCGGCCTCCTCGATGGAGGAGACAGCATGGGTGGCACCGAGTTTCCGCGCCGACTCGCGCTTGAAAGCGACGGGGTCGACCGCGATCACCGCGCTCGCGCCCGCCTGGGCGGCGCCCTGGACCGCGTTGATCCCGATGCCGCCGACACCCATCACGATGGTGACGTCTCCCGGGCGCACCTGCGCGGAATTGACGGCCGCGCCCCACCCGGTGCCGACACCGCAACCGGCGAGCACCGCGACGTCCAGGGGAATCGCGGGATCGATGCGGATGGCCGAGGACACCGACACGGTGACGTACTCGCAGAACGTGCCCAGCCCGGCGAGTTGCCCGACCGGCGCACCGCCCAGCGACAGCCGGAACGAGGTCGGGTCGTCGAAGCGGGCGCCGGTGGCCAGGAACGCGCCGAGGTCGCACAGGTTCTGTAACCCTTTCGCGCACCACCGGCAGCGGCCGCATACCGGCAGGAAGGAGAACACCACGTGATCGCCCTCGGCGAAGCCGGTCGTCCCTGGCCCGACCGCCTCCACGATGCCGGCGCCCTCGTGCCCGCCCGCGATGGGCAGAATGCCGGGAGTCTGGTCGCCGGTGGCGAAATGATCGTCGGAATGACACAGGCCGCTGGCCACCATCCTGACCCGGATTTCCCCGCGTCGCGGATCGTCGAGTTCCATTTCGACGATTTCGTAGATTCCCGGTGATTCGCGCAGCACCGCGCCCCGTGTCAACATCGATGACTCCCTCGGAGAATTCGCCCGGGCCAACCGGGTGACCCCTTGTGATACCTGATAAACGCATGCTCGCACCGGCTGCCGCAGCGGTCAATTCACGATTTTCGAACCCGGAATTCGGAAACATTCACTTGGTCCCGGTTGCGCGCACCGATAGTCTCCGATTCGCCTGTGAAAGGTGTCACATTCATTGACGACTGCGGGCTAGCGGCCCGGAAGGCGAAGGTCCCGGCCCGGCATGCCGGGACGAGCACTCGAATCGCCGTCACAACACGCAGCGGCCCGGTCGCGGGATCGGCCTTCGGCGACCACGCCAGTGCGGATCGGGCCATCCATCGGGTCTCGCCTGCAACCGATTTCGGTGGGCAGTGCTCGGGTGGGGCCGCCGAGCGCGGCCTGATTGCCGACGCTGACGAAGCAGCTGATGCCGGTGCCGCGTTCCCATGCCGACGACGCTCGCCGTGATCAGCGCCGGCTACTACACCAGGCCGAAGCAGGGCGTTGCACGGCGTCGCAGTCGGTGCTCGACGCTCTGTCGCAGTTCGGCGGCAGGAATGCACGACGGTCGATGCTCCACCCGCCAAATCGGAGCATCGACCCCCGGCTTCGGCAGGGCCGATCACTTCCCCGGCAGCGGTGAATTCACGGTAGACAGATATTGGATGACGGCGACGGCGGCGATGGGCGCCGTGACGAACAATTGTCCGGCGATGGTGCCCAGCGCGCCGACGGCGACGATCCCGCCGAGGCAGCCGACCGCGGCGGCGGGAATGAACGGGCCGAAGAGGCCGGCGATCGTGGCCGCGGCGATCGTCGCGCCGGCGATTCCGCCGAGCACACAGCCCACGGCGCCGCCGCCGAGGCCGCCGATGAGGGTGCCGAGCGTGGCGCCCATGGTGATGGTGCTGGTCATGCGGCTCCAAGCGGCCTGTTCACGGTCGTACTCGTTCTTCCACGGCGCTTTGTCCTCGTACGGCAGGGCGACCGGTGCGTACACCGCGTGCTCGAGATCGAACCGGGGTGTCAAGGTGGCGGTGCGACCGGCGACCTCCGCGCTGATGGGAAATTCGAACTCGTCGACCCGGAATCGCAACGGCGTCGCGGCGAGGACGGTTCCGTCGGCGGCCTTGACTTCGAACATGTCGTTGTCCACCGCAAGCGAGCCCGCGTCGGTCTCGATGACGCTTCGGTCGCCCACAGCGGTCGCTGTGAAACCGACGGCGTCCGGGCTGTCCGGAGTGGCGCCGGCGCTTCCGGCGACGACGGTGAATGCGACCGCCACGGTGGTGGCGACGACGACGGTGCTGATCCTCATCTGAACTTCCTTGTTCTTTCGGGTGGGGTGATGTTTCAGCGAACGGACCCCTGATGTCGGTCCGCTGCTGCTGTTCGAGTTCGACCTGGCCTTTCTGGCTACGATGTGATCGAGAACACTATGTTTTATATATTATGTTGTCAACCACCGTCGGTGGGCTGGGTCACAGCGCGCAGGCGCTGCTCGGGGGAGGGCATCGGCGCGGTTTCCGCGCCACCACGGCGATCGGCGCGATCAGCGGATTCGATACCTGGGAAGGATTCTTCCTATGCGCCGTTCCACCCTGCCCGAGCTGCGGAAACGCTCATAGATTCGTCTCTGTAGCGTCGAGAGCAGGAGAGGAATCATGGCAGAAAACATCAACACCGTGCCGGTCAAGGGCTGGGCCTGGGACATCGCGACCGATATCTACTTCCCACCGGGTTTCGACGAGTCGAAGGTGTATCCCACAATCGTCTCCGCCCACCCGACCGGCAGCTGCAAGGCGCAGACTTCGGGCAACGTCTACGGCAAGGCGCTGGCCGAGGCGGGCTTCGTGGTGGCCGCCTTCGATGCGAGCTTCCAGGGTGAAAGCGGTGGCGATCCGCGGTCGGTCGAGGATCCCGGTTTCCGGACCAGCGACTTCAGCTTTGTGATCGACTACCTCGTCACCCTGCCCTACGTCGACGCGGACAACATCGGTGTGCTCGCGATCTGCGGCGGAGCGGGTTACGCCGTGGCAGCCACCAAGATCGACCGCCGGATCAAGGCACTGGGCACCGTCGTCGGCAGCAACGTCGGCCGGCTGATGCGAGAGGGCTTCTCGGAGTACAACCCGATGGGGATGCTCGAGGCCATCGCCGCGCAGCGCACCGCGGAGGCTCGCGGGCAGGCCCAGGTGATCAACGATCTGCTGCCTCCGTCGGTCGACGCGGCGAAGCAGGCGGGTATCACGGATCTCGACGTCGTCGAGGCCACGGAGTACTACAAAACCGATCGCGGTCAAGCCCCTGGTGGTAAGACCAGCTTCAACTTCGGTCGTCAGGCTGCCTTGGCCGACTGGGATGCGTACGACCGCGTCGAGATCTTCCTGACCCAGCCGCTGTGCGTCGTGATCGGCGACAAGGTCGGCGCCTTCGGTTCGCAGCGGCTCAGCATGGAGCTGTACGGTCGAGCTGCGTCGAAGGACAAGCAACTCGTCGTGATCGAGGGCGCGTCGCACTACGACCTGTACGACAAGCCGGGCCCGACCGGTGTCGCGCTGGAGAACCTGGTGCCGTTCTTCCGCAAGCACCTGAGCTGATCGGCTCGGAACACGGAGCGAAGCGCCGCGGGCCCGCTCATCACCGCCGCGAGTATCGCTGCCATGCGAGCGGGTGGGCGGCGCGGTGTGCTTCCTGGCCGAAGCGGCGGTGCTCTTGTGCCGGCCCGGTAGACCGAACGAACGGTTTGTTCTGCGGTCGCGGGTGGTATCCGCTCCACGTATCGGTTCGACCGCGCGGGGCCGTGTCCTTCCGGTCGCCGATAAGCCGCTGCGGACACGCCGGGAGGTGAGTACACCCGCCATGGCAAGCACATCCGGCGTGCGAAGCTTCGAAGGCAGCTTGCCGCTGGAGTTGACCAGTTTCGTCGGTCGGCGCACCGAGGTGTCCGAGGTGCGGAATCTGCTGACGACGTCGCGGCTGGTGACGTTGACCGGAAGCGGGGGCGTCGGAAAGACGAGACTGGCCCTGCGCGCCGCCTCGAGTGCGCGGCGCGACTTCCGTGACGGGGTGTGGTCGGTCGAACTAGCCGACGTTTCCGATCCCGAGCTGCTGGTCGAAGTGGTGGCGGCGAGCCTGAATGTGCGGGACGATTCGGCGGAGGCGCTGCTCGAGACGCTTGTCCGGTCTCTGCGTTCGCGGGAACTGCTGCTGATACTGGACAACTGCGAGCAGCTGGTGGATGCGGTCGCCCAGCTGACCGAGACGTTCTTGCGCGCCTGTCCGGACCTGCGGATCCTGGTGACCAGCCGCGAGCCGCTGAATGCCGAGGGCGAGGCTGTGCTACGGGTGTCTCCGCTGACGGTTCCCGATCCGGACCGGGAACCGTCGCTGCGGGGGTTGCCGCGCTTCGACGCGGTGACGTTGTTCGCCGATCGCGCCGCCGCGGCGCTGCCCGGCTTCGAACTCGATGAGGACAACAAAACCGCGGTGGCCAGAATCTGTGCCCGGCTCGAGGGATTGCCGCTGGCGATCGAGTTGGCCGCGGCCCGGATACGCACGATGTCGCCGCAGCAGATCTTGCAACGGCTCGACGACCGCTACGCGTTTCTCACCCGGGGCAGCCGCACCGCACCGGCCCGGCAGCAGACGCTGCGCTGGTGTGTCGACTGGAGCTATGAGCTGTGCACCGCGGCGGAGCGGCGTTTCTGGGCGCGGCTGTCGGTGTTCGCGGGCACCTGCGAACTCGACGCCGCCGAGCGGGTATGCGGCTTCGACTTCGCGCCGCACGCCGTCTTGGACGTGCTGTCGTCCCTGGTGGACAAGTCGATCCTGATCCGCGAGGAATTCGACACCGTCGTGCGCTTCCGCATGCTCGAGACCTTGCGCGACTACGGCCGGGAGAAACTGCGGGTGTCCGGCGAGGAGGAGAACCTGCGCCGCAGGCACCGCCAGTGGTACCGGCAGCTGGCGCTGGACTGGGACGCGGAGTGGATCGGCGCACGCGCGCCGGACTGGGTCGCCCGGCTCGACCGCGAACAACCGAACATGCGTGAAGCGCTCGAATCGTTTCTCTCCGATGAGACCGGCGCGGCCGGAGACGGCGGGATGACCATGGCCGCGGCGATGTTCGATTTCTGGAACTTCCGCGGCATGTACGGGGAAGGCCGGTCCTGGCTGGACCGAGCCCTGGCCCACCCACTCGCCTCATCGATACCCGATCGCGTCAACGCTCTCCGTGCCGACAGCCAGTTGGCCGCCGCGCAAGGAGATTTCCAGGCGGCGACCGCTCTCTTGGAGGAGGGACGGGTGCTCGCCGAGCGATCGCCGAGCCCGTTGACCCTGGCGCGCATCGCTTACTCCGAGGGGGCCCTCGCACTCGCCCGGGGCGACGCCGCCCATGCGACTTCAGCCTTCGAGCGGTCGTTGCGGTCGCTCGGGCCGGGCAGCACCGAGAATCTGCGGCTCAACGCCCTGGCGTTGCTCGGCTGGGCATGCGAGCTGGGCGGCGACGTCGCCAAGGCAACGGATTGTTATCGGCAGATCCTCGCTGTGACGGAGACTTCCGGCGAACTACTCCATCGCGCGGCCGCATTGCGCGGTCTCGCCGTCGTCGCCTGGCAAGAAGGCGACCATCACCGCGCACGGGCATTGCTGGAGGACTCGCTGCGCGTCAACCAGCGCCTGGGCAACCCCTTCGTGGCCGCCTTCGCCCTCGAGGCACTGGCGTGGACTGTCGACCCGAGCGACGCGGAGCGCGCGGCCGTTCTGCTGGGAGCCGCCGAGACCGCGTGGCCGGCCGGAAGCAGCGCCACGAGTGTCTTCCCGAACATGCTGCGCTTCCACCGCGAATGCGAACAGCGGACGCGGCGGATGCTCGGAGAACGCCGATTCGACGCGGCCCGTCGGCGGGGGTTGGCGATGGAGATGGACGCCGCAGCGGCCTACGCGCTGGGTGAACAGCCCGTTGGCCCGAGTTCCGCCTCGGGAGCCGCGGAATTGACCAAGCGCGAGCATCAGGTCGCCGATCTCGTCTCCCGAGGCCTCACCAACAGGCAGATCGCCGCCGCACTGGTGATCTCCCAGCGAACCGCGCAAGGCCACGTCGAACACATCCTGACCAAACTCGGCTTCACCTCCCGTGCCCAGATCGCGGCCTGGGTGGTGGAGGACGCCAAGGGGGAGAGCCATTGATCGCAGGCGTTCGCCACCACCCGGCCGGTGCTGCGGGGGTGAGCTTCTACTTCATGTGCGAGTCGAACCAATCCAGCATCACTTCGGGGCGCTCGCCGAAATAGTTGTATCCGCGGAAGCGCTGGTCGGTCCCTTCGATCCAGTGCAGTTTCTTCTCGCGGGCGGCGATGTTGTCGTAGATCGCCTGCACATCGGACGGATAAGTCAACGTGTCGTCCCGTACCTGCGCCACCAGCGTCGGCATACGCACCGACGCGGCCCGTGGAATCGGCGATTGCTCGTCGACGTGGAAGCCGGTGCGGGCGTGCAACGCCTGGTCGAACAGCTCGACGCCGTTGTCGATGCCTGCGCCTTCGACGATCGTGCGCTCGACGAACGCGCGAGCCGAGATGGGTTGCAACGCGATCATCGCCTTGATGTGGGTGAATTCGCCGGGATGCTTGTCGATCGCCACGAAGGTCGAATCCGCCCCCAGACACACGCTCAGCAATCCGGTGGTCATGTTCGCGGTGTCGGGCCGGGACTTCGCGTAGCGGATCGAGCCGATCACATCACGGTATTCGAGCAGGCCGATACCGACGGTGCGGCCGTGGCCGTCGGGGCTGAGGCCGTGATTGCGGATGTCGTAGCACAGGATGTTGTAACCGGCATCGTGCAAAGCCCTGTACTCGGGCAGGAAACTCACCTCGAACCCGCCGAAGTCCTGTAAACCGTCGAGGTGGCCCGCGTAGCCATAGCGGTTGCCCGGCAGGAAGTGATTGTGGATGATCAACCGGTCGGAGTCGGCGGGGATGAACCAGCCCTCCAACGTCAGGCCGTCCATGGCGGGGAAGAACACGTCCTCGTATGCCAACCCCACCTCGTCAGGACGCCGATATACGGGAGTCCGTTTGCCGTGCGCCCAGAGTTCGACCATCGGTTCGATGATCTTCTTCGGCGCCACGGCCCCTATGGCCTTCGTGGCGACATCGGTCAGTGCGTCCTTCGCCTTGGCCGTCGTGTCCGTCATGCCGGTACGCCTCCTTTGTCAGTCGGATCTGTCTCCCCAGGAGACTTACCCGGCGACGGGCATCTGAAGCGGATTCAGCGCACAAAATTGGAAAGGTTACGTATCAAGCATTATGCATAATGTTTGCGGAGGGCCACTTCGCGGAGTTGTCGCGGTAGCTCGGGTCCGGTGGGCGGTTCGCGGCGGACCCGCTTCGGAGCGGCAGCGCGGTGCCTACGGGCGATCAAAGCCGATCGCAGATACCACAGCCCGGACGACTGGGTTGCGTCCAAGCCGATGATCTGGGCTATTCGTTTGAGCCGGTTGTCGACGGTGTTCGGATGCAGGTACAGCATCTGGGCGGTTCGTCTTCGATTCATACCGTTGGCGACGTGACACCGCAGGGTCTCGAGCAGTTCGGGCTCCTCGTCGAGGGGGTCGAGCAGGGCGCTGAGCCATTCGAGTCCAGGACCAGGACGCGTGAGCTGGTATTCCAGTGCCAGATCGGCGAAGCGGTGCAGCCCGTCTCGCAATCCGAGCCGGTGGACCAAGTCGAGCAGTTCATGGGCTTGGGCGGCGCAGGAGGGAATATCCGGCGTCGCCGCGCGGATGAGCGTCGCGGTGACCGGAACTTCGGCGATGCGGGCGATGGCGGCGATCCACTCGTCCAGTGTGCTGTCGTCGGCGAGTGCGGTGGGCAGCAGGATGGTGCCGCCGGTGGGCGAGAGGATCGACAGCGCGGCGCCCTGGGAACGGTGGGCGAGTTCGGCTCGGATGCGCCGGAGCGGACGTTCGGTGCGGACACGTGACTGGGCTGCGGCGCTGGCGGGCCGGGGGACGGCGACGGCCAGGATCCAGTACTCGTCGACGATCTCGATGCCGTTGTGGCGCGCCAATGTCGAGGTCGGCTGTCCCTCGAGCAGTGCGGAGGCAAGGGCGCGCGTGGCGGTGTGGTGCTGATGGGCCGCGGTGTGCAGCTGCCGTGTGTAGCCGCGGGCGACGGCGGCGGTGACGGTGCCGAGCAATTCCAGCACCCGGTCCGTATCAACGGCGCCGAGGTGGCCGGCCTCGGTCGACGCCCGGCCGCCGGCCAGTTCGATGCCGAGCCGGACGCCATCGTGGACGACGCGCAGGATGGTGACGATCGGGATGTCCGCGCATGCCCACCGCGCAGCCTCCTCTTCGAGCCTGCGGAGCTGCTCGGGCTGTGCGGGCCCGTCGAGCAGGCAGATCGATACTTCGAGACAATCCCGCACGGCGGCCAGCAAGTATCCGCTGGCATGCGCGGTGTCCTCCACCGCGGGCACCGGATAATCGATGGTGAGACCGGCCTGTGCCGGATAGCCCTTCGGCAACTCTCGCTCCCTGTCCTCGTGGCGCTTCGCCGAATAACGAGTGCTCTCGACACTAAAGGGAGTCCCGAGGGGGGAGTGTGCAAGAACTTGGACACGGTGTGCGTCGACATCCGCCCCTCTGAACTCGGTCGTGGCGGCTCGCGGAGGCGACAGCCGGCCACTACGACCGTCGGCGCCCTGTTCAGCCGGTGGGCCGGGGCGCTGTTCCGGCCGCCGAATCGACGGGTAGGCGGGACAGGCCCAGTCGGGCGGAATGCCGTGCCAGCGGTGCGAGCGTCTGCTCCGCTTCCTCGGACCGGCCGGTGAGCCGCAGCGCTACGCCGAGCAGGAAACCGGCGCGCAGTGCGGCGAGCGGTCTGCTCACCGCGTCGATGCCGGAGGTGAGGGTGCGCGCTCGCTCGACCGCCTCGCTACGGCGTTCGGCGTTCGCGTCGGCGAGCAGCAGCCGGATGGCGGAGTCTTCGTCGCATTCATCGATGAAAGTCGCTATCCCGTCCCTGCGCTGGGGCGCGCGTCGGCGCAGGATCGCCTCCGGTTCGCCGTGCTCGAGCTCGAACCCCAGTCGGACCCGCTCATTGCGCACCCGTGCGGCCAGGCGCGGCAGTGCCAGGCGTTCGGCGTGCGCCATGCCCTCGTCCAACAGTCCCCGCGCGGTGTCTTGGTCACCCAGCAGCGCCCGGACTCGCGCGCCCGTCGCGTAGGTGGCCATCATGAAGTCGACACCGCCTCCGCCTTCGGTGGCCAGCCCCCTGCTCTCTTCGAGCAGCTCGGCGGCTTCCTCGAGATCACCTGTCTCGTAACGTAAGTCGCCGAGCAGGGCGCTTGCGAGACGGGCCGCGTGCGAAGTGTTCCCCATGGTGGCGCGGGCGGTGTCGAGCGCTGTTCGGAACATCTCCTCGGCGGCCGGGAGGTCGAGCTGTTCCCTGGCTGCCATTCCGCCGAAGCAGCAGCCGTAGACTTTGGGAAACGGACCGGTCGCCTCGTGATACGGGGTGGCCCACTGCTGCCAGCGGCGGGCGGCGTCGAAATCGAAGCGCTGGATCGCGGCGTAGGTGGCGATATTGCCCGCCGCTCCCGCCACGAACGGCGAGAAGGCGTCCGGCCGCGCCAGCGCGTCGCCGATCAGCCGGTCCAGGTCGGCAACCCGGTCGGCGAACATCTCGCCGACGCTCGTCAGGACGTCGGCCTCGGTCCGCATCTGCGCGCGTTCACTCTCGGGCGGGGCCGCCTCGTCGAGGGCGGCATCGAATCGGGCCAGGGCCGCCGCGGTTGGCCCCGGTCGGCGCAGGACGAGGTTCACCCAGGTCGCGAGCAGCTGGAGCCGGGGTCGCGTGCGGCTTGCCCGCACGGGCAGCTTGGCGAGAATGCCTTGCAGCAGTGATATCCGCGATCGCTCCAGCAGGTATTGGCCATCTTGCTCGACGAGGTCGGCGGCTCGGTCCTCGTCCCCGGCCGCGAGCGCCTGATCGACCGCCTCGTTGAGCAGGTGATGCTCTGCGAACCAAGTCGACGCTCGAAGCCGCAGGGCGGGGATCTCGTCCGGACGCTCGGAGACCAACCGTCGCCGCAAGTACCCGGCGAACAGCTGGTGATAGCGGAACCATCGCCGCTCCGGGTCGGCCCGCTGCAGGAACATGCCTCGGTCTTCGATGTCCTCGAGCAGTTCCTGGGCGTGATCGTTTCCGGTGAGCGTGGCGGCGAGGTCGCCGCAGACGCGCTCACAGAGGGAGGTGAGCATGAGGAATTCGAGGGTGCCGGGGTCGAGCGCGCCGAGCACGTTCTCGGCCAGGAACTCGCCGATGTCGGGGTGCTCGGCGAGCCGTTCGAGCAGACGCGCGGGATCCTCGCCTGCGCGCAGCGACAGTACGGCGAGCTGAAGCGCGGCGATCCAGCCGTCGGTGACGCGCGCGAGGGTGTCGATATCGGCCCGGTTCAGCCGCAATCCACCCGCTTCCGCGAGAAACTCGCGCACTTCGTCGCTATCGAATCGCAACGCCGTCGCGTCGATCTCCACCAGATCGCCGTGCATGCGCAGTCTGCTCAACGGCAATCCGGACCTGGACGTGCTCGTCACCATGATCGGCAGATCATGGCAGCCGTGTTCGAGAAGGAATCGGACCGCGGCGACCGATGCCGGGGCGTTCACCCGTTGCCAGTCGTCGAGCACCAGGGTGAGCCGATCCTGCCGGGTATGCAGTGCGTCGACGAGCGCGGTCAGCATCGCGCGGGTGGGGTCGGGATGCGCGTCGAGAACATCGGCGAGTTCATCGGCGAGCCGCGGGTAGGCCGAGCGGAGCGCTTCCACCACGTGTGCGAGGAACCAGTCGACATTGTTGTCGTCCTCGTCGACGGTGAGCCAGGCTACCGCCGCGCCCTTACGTAGCAGCTCGTCGCGCCACTGCGCGGCCAGTGTCGTCTTGCCGAATCCGCTCGGTGCGTGGATCCAGGTGAGCCGGGTGTGTTCGTTCGACCGAAGCTGATCCAGCAGCCATTTCCTGGGGAGAGGCGTCCGAGGGAGGCCGGGCGGACGGTACTTCGTCGCGGGAGTCGGTGGGACAGCGTCTCTTTCCCGTCGACTGGACGACACCTCAGCGGGCGCGACCGACGGCCGGTGTGTGGGCGGCAGAACCAAGGAATCGACCGGACCGCCGGTACGCTCCTGGACCCGGCGCAGTTCCTGGCCGAGGCTCGCCGCGCCCGCGGGCCGGTCCGCAGGCTCCGTGGCCATCGCGTGTTCGATGGCCGCACGCACCTCTTCCGGCACGTCCCGTTCCCCGAGATCCGGGACGGGCTGCTCGGAGACCCGGAAGAATTGCGCCATCACCTGCTCGCCGACACGACGTTCGTAGGCCACGTGCCCGGTGAGGGAGCAGAACAGAGTGGCTCCCAGGCTGTACACGTCCGAGACCGGCGTCGGCGGCGAGCCGCGCAGTACCTCCGGCGCGGTGAACGCCGGCGAGGCAGTGATGATTCCGCTGGTCGTGCGGAAGCCTCCCGGTATTCGCGCGATGCCGAAATCCGTCAATTCCGGCTCCCCGTATTCGGTCAGCAAGATGTTGCCCGGTTTCACGTCGCGATGGAGGATCCCGGCGCGATGCGCGGTTTCCAGCGCGCCCGAGATCTTCACTCCCAGCCGCAGGACCGCAGCCCACCCGAGCGGTCCGTCGTCCCGGATGCGCTGCTCGAGCGAGCCGTGTGCGTGGTAAGGCATCACCAGGTAGGGGTGTCCGCCGCGCGTGGTGCCGACCTGGAACACCGCCACGATGTGGGGGTGCCCGGACAAGCGGCCCATGGCTTGCTGCTCGCGGACGAAACGCTGGAGTCCGTCCGGGTCGAGTTCCGCGGTGAGGATCTTCACCGCGACGACCCGATCCAAGTCGGGTTGCGTGCAGCGATACACCACGCCGAAGCCCCCGCGGCCGATCTCCTCGGCATCGTCGAAGCCTTCGGCGCTCAACTCCGCGACGATGCCCGAGGAGGGGCTGCGCTGGGTCGGCGGGATATCGCCCATCGTCGGCCTCGATTCGGGACGAACTCGCGGACGATCCGGCGGTGGGGTCGTCCTTCCCGAGGATAACTCCGTGCCTCGAGCAGCAGCAGTGGCCTGCCCTAGGGGCTCGCGGTGCTCGCCACCCGCAGGTCGGCGGGGGCGGGCGCGGTGATGGCCGTGACGGTCGACGAGCCGAAGGCGCCGAGCCGGTCGTAGAGCACGGCGGTGCCCACCGAGATGCCGTCGTACTCCTGTCGATCCGTCGCGGAGATTCCCATTTCGCCGCCGATGGGGAGGCGGCTGAACGCCACGGTGACGTCGGCGTTGATGTACTCGAGCCCATGCGTACCCAGGTTGGCGACGAGGTTGGAGACATCGGCGACGCCGCAGGCGAACTGGAACGGTGACGGTTCCTCCCCGGTGACAATGTCGATAGGCCCGTGCCACAAGCGGTTCCGGCTCCTGTTGTGGTGCTGGGCGGGATCGGCATCCCAGCCGGCGTCGTCGCTGTAATAGACGCGGGCACGGTCTTCGCTCCGTCGCCATGAGGCAGGCGGTGGCGGGAGTGCCTTGCCCGCCGACCAGCAGTCACCGGCTGGATCCGAGCCCGCTGCGAGGAACAGCGCCCTGGCCGCGGCTACGGGCTGCCCATCCTGGAGGAGGCGCGCGTCCACCAGACGCAGCCGCTTGCCCGCCCGCACGATCTCGGTCTCGACCGAACAGGGGCGCATGGCGACGGGGTGGAAGAGGTCCACAGTCCAGCGGGCGGGCCGAAGCCGGTCTGGACCGAGGTCGGCCAGGCGGCGCTCGACCCCGCGAGCAAGTACGGCGCTGACCGCCACCCCCCGCATCTGACCGCCGTTCCAGCCACTGCCGGCCGTGGGCAGAGGGGACAGGATCCGGTCGTCGGAGTCGGTGTCGAAGAACGCGGAGCGTCGCATCGAATTCCTTTCAGGGAACACTATTTCGCCAGGTGGGCAACGTGCTCGGCGCGGGAGGGATCGTCGAACGCCGGAAGCGCACGTCGCATGGCAGGCCGAGTCTTGGGAGCGAGCTACCCGGCGATCGCACACGACGCGAGCCCCAGTCGACTCTTCGGTATCGCACCTGAAGCATTATGTATTATATATGGGAGCCGCCGTGCACCGCACGGCGCAGGTGGAGGAGATGGATCGCCGGCGCCGTCGGACACCGCATCGCGGCCCGACAGCTCGCGGCGCGGGTCGGAAATAGGTATGCCCCCGGTCGATCGACCGTCGCCGCAATGCCCTGATCCGGAGACGCTGGAGCGGAACCAGCCGGCACCATCCCGCGGAGGCCTGTTATGCACGCGCACAATCCGAGGCACACATCGAACGGCATCAGCGCCCGCGATGCGCATTGTGTAGGTGACACGTTGATGATTTGCCGTTGCGCGGACTGTGACATGCTGCTCGCGCCGATGACCGCTGGATGTTCAGCCTGCGGATCCGATGATCTCGAGTGGATGCCGTCGTCGGGCGTGGGTTCGATCGTGTCTTGGCGCGCGATAGATCGCGCTCCGACGGATAGGCGGGGTGGGCTGGTCCCGCTGACGATCGCCATCGTCGAACTCGATGAAGGTCCATGGGTCTACACATCCATCGAAGGGGTAGTCCCCTCGCTTCCGCGCCGACCGGTACGCGTGCAGTTCCAGCCGCGTCCCTGGCACGACAGGTTTCCGGTCTTCGCGGTCAGCGCCGATCAGTGAAACACAGCCGGGGCGGCGGCAGGAGGCAGCGGCTACATCGCCCAGGGTGAGGGCGGAGATGGCCGAAGGGAGTAACAGCCTGCGATGTGGAGCGCCGCCACGGGCTCTCGATTGGAGGGAATCACGTCGGTCGGTAAGAAGCTAGCCCTTGTCGAAAATCGCGTGGACGCCTGTGAGTGGGTCGGTGGTTGGCTGTGAGCAATGTGAATTTCACGCGGATTGCTCGCCGCGCCCGTGCAGCGCCACCGTCCGTGTCCGCATATGCTCCGCCTTGGTCAGGAGGGCTGCCAAGGGGGCTATACGCCCGATGGAGTGGGTGACATCGAGCGAGATCGGCTCTGACCTGCACATTCGATCGGCTCGAGTTGGTCTCGGCCGCTCAACTCATTGATACCTCTTTCCGTGGTTGTCCTGGCTGGAACAAGGCCGACAGATAAATGTCAGTGTTCAAGTGTTGAATGCGGTGGCGCGGACGTTGTCGTTGGATGCGGCGGAGAAGGCGCATTTGTATCGGTTGGCGGATGTGTCGACAGTGCCTTCGGTGGA
>NZ_BDBC01000061.1 GCF_001612785.1 Nocardia beijingensis NBRC 16342 | reverse complement strand
ACGAGTTGTCTGGTATCGCGGTTTCGAGCACTACAGTGTCATGTCGGTACGTGCCACCGGGCAAGCGCCGGGCCGGGCGGGGGCGGGGTGTCGCATCATCGCTCGACATACAGCCGCTCGCAGGGCAACCGGGGCAGCCGGTCAGTTTCGCCGCTCGCGACGACTACGGCGTCGGCGCAACGGCGGACATTCACGTCTTGCACGAACACCAGGGCCGCAGCCAAGCACGCCGCGTAATGCAGGTGATGACCACGTATCCGCACGATCAGGTGCACGTCGGGTTCGTCCGGCAGGGGTGAACTCATCACATGCTCCGACCGGGAACTATCGGTCGCCGGGCGCGGGAGACCATTGCTGCCGAGGGGTGGTGCGTTTCAGCTGACGGTTGCATCAGTGCCTTCCGTGAAAGGGGTTCGCCCTGGCGCGAATGCTGTTGGGAGGCGGGTGAATTCGGTGCGTCCGGGGAAAGGCTGGTGGGTGGGTTCGGTTGGGCACACCGATGCGGAGTCCCGTCCGCAGAGCCTTTCCCCCCTTTCGGGTGCCCCCGACGTCCGCGTGCTTCCCCTGTGCTGCAAAGGGGACCAAGGGGGCACGCGGGTGCGCCGGGGCGGTCTCGGGTGGTTCACGTGCTGTTGATGTGCTGGCCGATGATCGCGGGAATCAACAGGTCCAGAAGAGTCAGTTCTTCGGCGGCGGGAATGTTGTCGATGATCGGATCGAGCACCGGCGCGGCATACAAGCGACCGGTATGCGGTCCGGCGACAGTGCGGGCGCTGCTGATCAACGCATAGACCACCATCGCCATCACACGAACGCGACTGGCGTCGCTCATCCCGTCCCGCACCGCGTCCGCGGTAGCGGCCACCAGAGTGCCGATCACATCGATGAGGACGTCGATTTCGGCCTCGGCGCGCTCGGCGTCCTGGTCCCCGATCACCGGCCACCCTGCGGCGGCAGCCCGGGTGGTGCGGCGGACTGCGCGGCGAAAACGGGGTCGACCACCACAGGGATACCGCCCCACGGCCGACCCGCCGGACCACACCCGTAGGACCCTGCGGCGCTAGCGATGTCAGGCATACGCCCTCACCGCCCGGCGCTGCCGGGTGTGCTCGGCAGCGCATCCCCGGATCGCCGCGACCACCGCCCGCCCCGACGGCCGGTAGACATCGCGAGGCGGATGCACCCACGCCCGGAACAAACCCGGCCGCTGACCCGGACCAGGCAACGCGATCTCCCCCGCACAAAGGATCGACACACCCAACCGCGACATCTCCGCGAACAACCGAATATCCTCCGGCAGATCCGGCCCGGTCAGAAACGTCCACCGCTGCGAACGCGGATGCGTCATCACCGGCCCGACCTGCTCACCGGTGCGGTCCATCCACGACTTGACCTTCGAGCCGATGAACGCGGGCATCATCACCCCACACACCCGCCCCGCCCGCAGCGTGATACGCCCCAGATGCGGCGGGTGGACCTCGGCGGGCAGATCACACACGTACCGATAGAAGTGACACACCGACAACGGCGTGTGCCCAACCTGTTTCGGTGAATTCATACACGTCTCCCCTGGCAAGAACTATTCAGCGTTGTATCCCGTAGATGGAGGGCTGGTGGGACCCGGAACCGGGGCATCGGCCACCCGAGACGAGGCGCCATGCTCATGTCAGGTGCCCTCTCGCACTTGGAGTTGCGTTGGGCGAGAGGATTTCCCGGTTCCGTGTCCCTCTCAAAGGTTGCCGGGGGAAGATTCGGGGCGGAAGGTAAGAGATGCGCAGGTTTTACCAATCGATACCAGCGGAATCGAAGGGGGCACGGTGACTGGCGTGACGGTATGGACCGGTGCTGATGTGAAGGCTCTCCGGACTGCATGCAGGCTCACCCAGAACGATCTTGCGGACGCGCTGCGTTGCAGTCAGCGAACGGTCAGTTTCTGGGAGGGTCGCCCTTCCGCGCAAGTGGGTGTCGCCCATCAGGCAGCTCTGGACAGACTGCTGGCGGACGCGGACCATGGGGCACAAGATCGGTTCCGTAAGTTGATTGGAGACGACGTGGATCGGCGACAATTCTTTGCCGCAACAGGCGTAGCCGTGAGTGCATCTGCGCTGCGCGGTGATGATGTACCGATCGTGACCACGGATGCCATCGGTCATCTGCGCACGACAATCCACTCGGCGATGCTGTTGGACGATCAGCTGGGGTCGAACGCGGCACAGTCGATCATCGGGGCTCAGGCGCGAACCTGTACGGCACTGTTGCGTGACTGCCCGTCGAGACTTCGCCCGGAGCTTCAATCTCTCACCAGCGAAGCCACTGCAAGCAACGCGTGGGCAGCGTGGGACCAAGGCGAATACGAGAAATCCGATCGGCTTTTCGTGGCCGCGTACGACCATGCGACGGATGCGGGTGATCACGATGTGGCAGTTGGGATGCTATGCCACCGAACGCAGCTCGCGATCTGGACGCATCGGTACCAGGTGGCGGCCGACTTGGCCGATGCGACGATGAGGCTGCCAGTAGCCGATCCGAGGATGGCCGATTACGTGCTTTTGCAATCCGCCCAGGCGTACGCGTACGCAGGGCGGACACGGGAGGCGTGGCCGCTTTTGGATCGAATCTCGGGAAAGCACGCCAGCCCGACAACACCCGATGTCTCGTACGCCTACTACATGAGCGATTGGCTCACCGGTCTACTGACGAGCAAGAGTCTGGAAATGGCAGGCGAAACGCGCGCGGCGGTCGAGACGATCGAAGCATCGATAGATCACATCCCCGAAACCGACGTACGCGACCGTGCGCTTGCTCTGCTCCACCTGGCAAAACTGACCGCCCGGGAGGACCTCGACCGGGCATGCCGTGCGGCGGAACGTGCTGTCGAACTGGCGAAGATCAATACGTCGCCACGCCTGCGAGAGGTCTACCGCAACACACGCGCCGCCCTCGCGCCGTGGGCACGATCGAGTGCGGTGCGGAGATTGGACTCGGTAGCGGCTGACGTTTTGTAGCGGTAGATCGCACTGCGGACATTAGGCTTGCGCATCCGCTATCGCGAACCTCGTTTCCCGGCGCACGGATTCGATGATCCCTTCCCGGATGGGCCGCCAGCGCAGGCCCAACTCGTCCAACGTGCGGGAGTCGTCGGTCGGTGTGGCAGTGGTCAGCAACCACGCGGCCTCGTAGCTGAGGCCCGCGCTGAACGGGAGGAAGCGGGCGGCGGCGTCGGTGAGCCGTCCGAGTCCGAGGAGCGCGGCCTTCGGCACCGGTATCCGGCGGATGCGCTGTCCGGCAGCGCTTTCCAAGATGTCCACGATCTCGTCGAAGGCCATCAGATGACCGCCGCAGAGATAGCGCCTCGGGCCGAGACCGGGGCGCATGACGGCGGCGTGCACGGCGGCCACGTCCCGGACGTCGATCATCTGCATCCCGCCCTGGATTCGCGGGGCGACGCGGGCACGCAGGATGGCGCCCCAGCCGTCGGAGGTGATGCCGGCCTGCGTCCCGAGACCGGGCCCGACGACGCTGGAGGGATAGGTGATCACGACCGGAGCGCCGGTGGCCTGCAACGCCCGCGCGATCCGGTCGGCGGCGGACTTGGTGCGGCCGTAGGCACTTCGCCCCGGCGCGGTCGGACTGTCCGGCGTGATCACCGGGTCGGGACTGGGAAACAGCGCGCTGTAGCTGGCCACGTGCACGATCGGGTCGAGGCCGAGCGCCGTCGCCCGGGCGAGCACGGTCGCCGTGGCATCCGCGTTGACTTCCCACATCAACTGCTCGCGACGGTTGTCGGTGCCGACGACGCCCGCCGCGTGCAAGACGGCGTCGCATCCGACGAGCAATTTCTCCACCGTCTGCGGGTCCCTGATGTCGCCCGGCAGCACCGAGAGCGCCTCGGGCGTGGTGTCGAACATGCCGACGACCTCCGCGACGGACTCGCTCGGATGAACGAGCAGAACGACTTGATGCCCGTCCCGCAGCAGCGCGGAGACGGTGTGCGCGCCGAGATAGCCGGTGCCGCCGGTGACCGCGATTCGCATATCGGCTACCTCTAGCCCCTTCGGGTCGGCGGCGTCCATGCGGCCGCCGCCGCGCCGGTCTCAGCCGGTATGTGTCCACCCATTTCGATCCTTCGTCAGCATGGTTCCGCCGTCCGATCCACCGCCCACGCCCGCCACACACGCGAGAATGGCCGCACATCGGAAGCATCGGCACAAATTCGATGCCACTGGCATCGTAATGGAAGTCAGGGAGCGGCATGGGCGAAACGGCGCAGGACCCGCCTTCGGCGACCAGGAGCGCGGGCAGGCCCCGGGACGAGTCGGTGGAACAGCGGGTGCTGGCGGCCGTCCGGGAGATGCTGGTCGAAGTGGGATGGGACGAGTTGAGCGTGCGGGCGGTGGCGGCGCGCGCGGGAGTCGGGCGGGCGTCGATCGCTCGGCGCTGGCAGTCGAAAGCCGAATTGGTGCTGCACGCCGTGCTCGGTGAGACGCCGGATCTGGGCCCGTTCGAGGGCGCCGACCGGCAGGGGTGGATCGAGTGGGTGCTGCGCGGCAGCCGGGAACTGTTCGCGCGCGACGACGTTCGCGCCGCCGTCCCCGGGCTGTTGACCGCACTCGACCGCGACCGGCAATTGCGTGACCGGCTGTGGGCGGGGTTCAGCACCCCGGCGGCCGCGCTGTTCGCCGCGGGCGACACCGAATCGCGTGCGCGGTCCGAGCTGGACGCCAGGGCCGTCATCGCCCTGGCCGCCGGTGCGGCGCTGTTCCTGGAATTCGTCGCCGACGGTGACGACACCGCGCGAATCCACCGGCGCATCGGCGAACTGCTGCACCGCGCCGTGCCGGAGCGCTGAGCCGCCCGATTCCGGTTGGCGTCGCGTTCGCGCCGCTCAGTACAGTGGGCCGGTGATTCGCACCGCCGCGCTGGCCCACGTCCGGGATCGCCGCCTGCTGCAGGCGCGCTCGGTGGGCAAGGACGTCTTCTACATGGCAGGTGGCAAGATCGACCCCGGTGAGACACCCGAGGCGGCGCTGCACCGCGAGGTGCGCGAAGAACTCGGCGTCGGCGTCGTCGCCTACGACGAACTGGGGGTGTTCCAGGCCGAGGCATACGGGCACTCCCCCGGCACCCGGTTGCACATGACCTGCTTCACCGCGGAACTCGACGGCGAGCCGCGCCCCACCAGCGAGATCGCCGAGTTGCGCTACTTCACCGTGAGCGAGTACGCCGCCATGGACCACGTGGCCCCCGGCTCGATGCTGGTCTTCCGCAGACTGCACGAACTCGGCGCGGTCGACTGGTAGGCGGCGTGCGCTAAGGTTCGAACCCGTGTCCAAGCTGAGGCGGCGAGTGGTCGAAGCCGCGGAAGCGGCGCTGGTACAACGCAAATACGTGTCGGCTGTCGATGTGTTCACCGTGCTGGGCTGGGTGCGGTCGGGTCAGGTCGATCGCTGGCGGCAGGGGCAGGTGCGGTCGCTGGAGCAGCTCACGGCGGTCGACGGGCGGCGAATGCGGGAGGCGGCGGATCTCCTGGGCGAGTGGGCCCGCGAACACGGGCTCAGCGCGAGCACCGCGGCATATCTGTCGGGCGGACGCGATCGCGAGGCGCTGCGGTTCGTCGACCACGGCGAAGACGCGGTGTTCCGGGTGCACTGGCTCTCGGCGGACCTCAGCCCGGCGCGGCGCGAGCAGGTCGTCCGACGCCAGAACCGTGCCCCTGATCTCACCGTGGTCGAGGCCGCGGAGCCGTGGACGTGCGCCGAATGCGCCGAGACCGGCCCGTATCTGATCACCTCCGCGGCCGGGCCTTTGTGTCTTACCTGCTCGGACCTCGACCATCTGGAGTTCCTGCCCGCCGGGAACGCGGCGCTGAGCCGGCGAGCCAAGAAGGAGAGCACCCTCGCCGCCGTGGTGGTCCGCTTCAACCGGCGGCGCAAGCGCTACGAACGACTGGGCATCCTCGTGGAAGAGGCCGCCCTCGCCCGCGCGGAAGAGCAGTGCCTCGCCGACGAGGAGATCCGTTCCCGCCGCCGCGACCGCGACCGCGTCCGCCGCGCCGCCGAGGACGACGAATACCGCGCCCGCATGTCCGCCGAGATCCGGCGACTGTTCCCCGGCTGCCCCGCCGACCGCGCCACCGAGATCGCCGAACACGCCGCCGCCCGCGGCAGCGGCCGCGTAGGCCGCACCGCCGCCGCCAAACTCCTGTCCCCCGAAGCCCTCACCCTCGCCGTCGTAGCCTCCATCCGCCACCGCGACACCGACTACGACAACCTGCTCATGACCGGCGTCCCCCGTTCGGAGGCCAGAGCCCGCATCCGGCCCACCGTCGACGAGGTCCTCGAAACCTGGCGCGACGGAAGACGTTGCAATATCGTTGCCGTTTCCGAGTCGCCGTGATCAAGTCATCCTTTCGCCCCGTCTCCCGCCGCCGCGGGCGAGCGACGGGCGTGCTCGGCCACCCAGACGCCGACGCCGATCGCTCCGGCGACCGGCCACGACACCAATCCGGTGACCGCCGCCGCTCCGAGGCCGCCGAAATAGAGCAGCGATTCACGGTCCGGTACCCGGTCGCGCACCGCGGTCGTCGCCGAGGAGACTCCGGTGGCCACGGTGCGCGGCCCCGGTAGCAGCGGCACTCGCGCCATCCGCAGCCCGAGCGTCGGAACCGGGACGCGCAACCCGCCGCGCTCGGTGGTCGCGGCGTCGGACCCGGTCGGCGTTCCGGTCTCGGTGGACGGCGCGGAACGTGCCGTCTCCGGTGCTTCGGAACCGGACTGGCGGACCTTCTCGGTGGCTGTCTTGGACATGACCGCTCCTTCCTCGCCCTGCGCCTCGTCGCTGTGTATGTGATCCAGCCAAGTCGTGCTCGCCCCGCACCGCAACCCCTGGTAGGCATGCTTTTCATCGCGAAGTGACAAACGAACGGGACCCGGGTCCCCGGGGCGGGTGTGCGGACTCCGCTTCGGACGAAGAGATGCGCGGGTTGGTTGCTGGTCATCACGATACCTTGCCAGACCGCAACGAAAACCCTCATTTTTATGCTCGCAAAGGGTTTTTCACGCATTCCTCACTCACCTCGGCGTGTTGCTGATAGTTTGCCGACGAGGCACTTTGAGGCAGACCACCGTTCGGCGAATGCGGCGAACTACCCCTGGAGGTCAAGGTCGTGACTCGTCCGTTTCTTCGATTCCTCGGCAGAAAAAGCATCGGTTCCGTCCGCACCATCGGCGCGTGCGGCGGAATGGCACTCACTCTCCTGATCGGGACGGCGGCAACCGCGGAACCGCTGTATCCATATCCCGACCCGGACCCGTTCTACGCCGCCCCGGCGGATGTGGGCGCGCACCAGCCCGGTGACGTGCTCGACATGCGGGCGCTGCCGCCGCTCGCGCTCTTCCCCGGCACCACCGTGCGGCTAGTCGAGTTCCGATCCACGAACTCGCATGGCGCGCCGATCTCGGCGACGACGACGATCCTCACCCCGCTGGGCCATCGTCCCGACATGCCGCTGCTGTCGTATCAGCACTTCATCAACTCGCTCGGCACGCACTGCGCGGTATCCCACCTGCTCTACACCAACGATGTGAACCTGTCGGCCTCGACGGGGATGTTGAACGTTCTGCTGGCGCAGGGCTGGAGCATCGCGCTGCCGGATCATCTCGGTCCGCAGTTCGCGCTCGGCGCCGGACGTCTGGGCGGCCAGATCACGCTGGACGGAATCCGCGCGGCGAAGCGGGTGCCCGAACTCGGCCTGCAGAACAGCCCGGTCGCGCTGACCGGTTACTCCGGCGGTGGCCTCGCCACGGCATGGGCGGCCGCGCTGCAACCGACCTACGCGCCGGAACTGCGGCTCGCGGGCGCGGCCATCGGCGGCGCTCCGATGAACCTGGTGACGATGGCGAAGGCGCTGGGATTCGAACCGCATCCGGCGTTCGGCCTGGCCATGGCGACGGCGATCGGGCTGGAACGGGAATACCCGGACCGCGTGCCGACCAGCCAGTCGCTCAACGAGCGCGGCCTCGCGCTGCGCGACGAGATGGCCAACAGCTGCACCAATGAAATCCTCGCCGCGGGCATGAACGGCAACGCGCGCGACTACGTGACCTCCGCGTCGGTCTTCGACACCACGCCCGGCGCGTGGTCGGTGGTCGAGGAGAACAGTGTGGAGCTCTACCCGAGCGCACCGCAAACACCGATCTTCGAATGGCATTCGCCGAGCGATCCGCTGATTCCGATCGATGCCATCGACAACACCAACCGCCATTGGTGTTCGGCCGGGGTGCCCGTGCAGACGCTGCGCGTGCCCGACGCGGAGCACCTGACCGCGGCGGTCCTCGGCGCGCCGTCGGTGCTGCCGTGGCTGCAAGGCCGGGTTCGCGGCGAGCCTGCGCCGAGCACCTGCTGACGCGGTCCGGCCACCCCATCGCTACCTCCTGCGGCGGTGATCGCGGGTGGCCGGGCCAGGGGCGCGAGCCGGGCCCGATCCGGATTGCGCGGAGATTCCCTGGGTAGACCGCAGATACAGGAGGTGATGACATGCCGAAGGCTTGGACCGACAAGCAGGAACGCCAGTACGAGCACATCAAGGATTCGGCGAAGTCCCGGGGCGCGAGCACCGGACGCGCGAAGGAGATGGCCGCGCGCACGGTCAACAAGAACCGTGCGCAGTCCGGGCAGTCCAAGACCGCGAGCAAGACGTCGACCGACGACAAGTCCCCGCAGCAGCGCGGCGGGCAGCGTTCGCACAGCGGCGCCCAAGGACCGACGCGGGACCAGCTGTACAACGAGGCCAAGAAGCGCAATGTGGAAGGCCGCTCGAAGATGACGAAGAAGGAGCTGGCGCACGCGCTCGGACGGGACTGAGCGCCGCGCGGCTCGGCGACGAAGAAGCGAAAGGAGTGGAGATGACCAAGCAGCAGGAAGAAACGGGCACCATCACCGGCACCAGGGACAAGGACTACAACCTGATCTGGTTCGTCGAGGCGTCCCTCGAGAACGCACTGCGTCTGGACACGTTCATCCAGGACGCCGAACGTGCCGGGGACACCGAGCTGGTGGAGTTCTTCCGCAAGGCGCAGGCCGACAGCCGCAAGGGCGGCCGGATGGGTAAGGAACTCCTGGCCAACCGTCTCGCGCAATCGAATATGTGACGTTTCGGACAAGCGTGCGGACCGGAGCCGAGCCGGCTCCGGTCCGCCGCGCTGTGCGCCGGTTCCGGGCAGCCGAGCCCGGAGAAATCCTGTACCCGGTGTCGTCGCCGATATCCTGGGTAAATCGCTCTCGAACCTCGTCGCCGAGCCAAGGAGCGGATATGCGCGTCGTTGTGGTCGGTGCCACCGGAAACGTCGGAACGAGCGTGCTGGAGACACTGTCGGCCGAAGCGGGAGTCAGTTCGATCGTGGGGATCGCGCGGCGCGTGCCGGGCAAACCTCGCGCGGGCGTGGAGTGGGTACGCGCGGATGTGCGTATCGACGACCTGGAATCCCATTTCCACGGAGCCGACGTGGTCGTGCACCTGGCATGGCTGTTCCAGCCCACCCATCAACCCATGGTCACCTGGCGCGCGAACGTCGGCGGCACCGAACGGGTGCTGCGCGCCGTCGCCGCGGCCCAGGTCCCGGCGTTGGTCTACGCCTCGTCGGTCGGGGCCTACTCCCCGTGCCAGAGCGACGAGCCGGTGCCGGAGAGCTGGCCGACCGATGGCTGGCCGCCCGCCGCGTACATGCGGGAGAAGGCCTACGTCGAGAGACTGCTGGATCGGTTCGAGGCCGAGAATCCGGACCGCCGCGTGGTTCGCATGCGCCCGGCGTTCATCTTCCGCAGGCACACCGCCAGTCAGCAGCGGCGTCTGTTCGCCGGTCCACTGCTGCCGAATCGCCTGATCCGGCCCGGCCTCCCGCCGATCCTGCCGATCCCGCGCGGTCTGCGGTTCCAGGCGGTGCACAGCGCCGACGTCGGCCGGGCGTACGCGCTCGCCATCGCGACCGACGCCCGCGGACCGTTCAATCTGGCCGCCGAGCCGGTGATCGATCGCTCCCGGTTGGCCGAGGTCTTCGATGCCAGGGTCGTGTCGGTGCCGCCCGCGCTGGCGCGCGCCGCACTCGCGATGGGCTGGCATGCTCACACGCTGCCCGCCACGCCGGACCTGTTGGACGGAGTGCTGCATCTGCCGATCATGGACACCGGCCGCGCGCGGGCCGAGCTGGGCTGGACGCCGCGGTACACCGCCGTCGACGCCCTGCGCCACCTGCTCTCCGGGTTGCGGGCGGGCGCGGGGGAAGACACCCCACCGCTGGCGCCCGACGCCGGCGGGCCCTGGCGCTGGAAGGAGTTCGCCTCCGGAGTCGGTAGCCGGGAAGTCGGCGTCGGCTGACCCTTCGGCCTGGCGCGGCGCGACCGATGGCCACGGAGCCGACGATCCGTGCCAGGGCGAACCGAAGGGACCGTCCATCAATCATGAACGGCCCCTTCGGATTGGCGCGTCGTCAGACGTAGGTGAAGAAGACGCCGGTGGCGATGCCACCCGGACCGGTGACGGTGACCGGCACCGGCCCCAGCCCCACCGGGGTGATCGCGGTGATCTGCGTATCGGAATTCACCGTGAACGACACCGCGGGGAGGAAACCGAAGAACACGCCGGTGGCGCCGGTGAACCCGCTGCCGGAGATCGTGACCGCGGTGCCGCCGGTCACCGGGCCCGTATTCGGTGTGACCGATACCAGCGTGGGCACGGACACATACCGGAACGGAACGCCCGGACTCGTCCCGGCCGAATTGGTGACGGTGACCGGAACGGTGCCCGTTCCCGGCGGAGCGATGGCGATGATCAGCGTGCTGGAAATCGCGACGAAGAACGTCGCCGGTGTGGCGCCGAAGTTGACGGAAGTAACTCCGGTGAAACCGCTACCGACGATCGAAACCAACGTTCCACCGCTCGCGGGCCCGAAATTCGGGATTATCGCGGCCACCACGGGAGCGGGCACCACATAGGTGTAGGGAACACCATTACTCGTGCCGTCCGCGTTGGCGACGGTGACCTGTACCGTGCCGGTTCCGGGTGGAGCGATCGCGGTGATCTGAGTGGTGGAATCCAGTGTGAAAGTCGTCGCCGTGGTGCCGAACCGCACGGTGGTCGGCTGCGACGTGAATCCTGTTCCGGTGATGACCACGCTATTTCCTCCCGAAGCCGGGCCCGTGGTCGGAGATACAGAAGTTACAGTAGGCATGGCTCTGCCCCCTTGTCGGTATTGATTCCCTGTACCGGGGGGTGCTCGACCTTCGGGAAGCCCGGCTGTAACCATTAACGCTCCGGAAGCATTGCGCGGCAATATGAATCGCGATCCGTTTTGGTCTGTTCCGGTCCGATTTCGTCCGGTTACGGCCCGCGCATGATTCCGCGAACCACTATCGGCGCACCCCGGCCAGCATTTGTTCGATGCGGGCGCGCACCGATCGGCCCGCCGCGTGCAGCGGTTCCGTCGAACGCAGCGTGCGGCTCAGGACGAACGCCCCCTCGAGGCTGGTGAGAACGGCGAGGATGAGTTCGCGGGCGTCCGCGGCGGACAGGCCGCGGCGGACGAAATAGCCGGTGCCGTCGGCGATCCAGGAGGCGATGACTTCGGCGGCGACCTCGCGCAGCGCGGGTTCGCTGTCGGCGACCTCACCCGCGACGGTGCCGACCGGGCACATGTTGATCCAGTCGGTCTGCTCGATCTGCTCGGCGGCCGCGGCGAAGGCCGCCGGTATCGCTTCGCGCAGGTCGTCTTCGGCGTCGAGCAGCAGCGGGAGCAACTGGATGTACGCGGCTCCGGACGTGCGCAGCGCCGCGGCGGCGATCTGCGGTTTGCCCTCGGGAAAGTGGTGATAGAGCGATCCCATCGGGGCGCGAGCGGCGACGGTGAGCTGCTTGACGCTGGTGCCCGCGTAGCCCTGCGTCCGCATCAGCTCGGCCATCGCGGTGACGAGGCGTTCCCGGGTGCTGGTTGACATCTTCTCGGTCACCCTCCCAGACTAGAGCAAATACTCTAGAGCGATCGCTCGAACGGAGGCGGATATGCCCGAGATCGAACTGCCCGCGGGCCGGGTGCACTATGTCGAGCGCGGCGAGGGGCCCCCGGTCGTCCTGCTGCACGGCCTGCTGATGAACCACACGGTCTGGGACGAGGTGCTCGACGCGCTGCCCGGCGGATTCCGGTACGTGCTGCCGGACCTGCCGCTCGGCGCCCACCCCGTGCCACTGCGTCCCGGCGTCGACCTGAGTTTGCGCGGCCTGAATCATCTGGTCGCCGATTTCCTCGCCGCGCTGGACCTGCACGAGGTCACGCTCGTGCACAGCGATTGGGGCGGTGCGCTGTTCCTCACCGCCTACGGCTTGGACGAACGGGTCGGCAGGCTGATCGTGCTGCCCTGCGAGGCGTTCGACAACTTCCCGCCCGGCCTGCCGGGCAAGATGGCCACCGTCGCCACCTACCTGCCGGGCGGCATCTCACTGGCCCTGCGGCAGTTGCGCGTTCGGTGGCTGCGCCGATCGCCATTGCTCTTCGGCTGGATGGCGCGGCGACCGTTGCCCGACGCGCTGGTGCGCGGCTGGACCGAGCCGGGGCTGCGCGACGCCCGGATCCGGCGGGACCTGCTCGCCTACACCAAGTCCGGGTTCCCCCGAAAAGAATTGATCGCCAACACCGAAGCACTGCGGAACTTCCGGGGAGACGCGCTGATCCTGTGGTCATCGGCGGGCAAAGTGATGCCACGCGAGCACGGCCACCGGCTCGCGGAACTCGTTCCCGCGGCGCGGCTGGTCGAGATCGATGACGCGTACGTGCTGTCCATGCTCGACCGGCCCGCCGCGGTGGCCGCGGCCATGTCGGCGTTCCTGCTGGACAACACCGCACCCAGACGCGACAGGCACGCGCCGCGTTAGCGCGAACGGAAGCGGCTTGCCTTGACGTCGGCGAGAAGGTTTAGCGTGGCGGTAGCGGAGGCGAAGGAGGACGGATGCGCATCGGCGAACTCGCGCAGCGGGCCGGCACCAGCACGCGTGCCCTGCGTTATTACGAGGAGCACGGTTTGGTGCGGCCGCGCCGCGCCGCCAACGGGTACCGCTCCTACGACGACGGGGAGGTGCTGATCGTGGCGCAGATCCGCGAACTGCTCGGCGCGGGCTTCGATCTCGACGACATCCGCCCGTTCGTCGCCTGCCTGCGGGCGGGCAACGGCTCCGGAGACGTCTGCCCCGACTCGGTGTCCACGTTGCGGCGCAAGCTGGCCGAGGTCGATTCCTACCTCGCCCGGCTGGAGCACGTACGGACCCATCTGAGCGAGCGGCTCGCGGCGGCCTGCGAGTTCGACCGGATCGAGGAGCCGAGGTGAGGTTCGCGGTCAGCTACAGCACCCCGTTCTTCGGCGTCGACCCGGACCGGTTGATCGGCTACGCCCAGCATGCCGAGCGCTGCGGATTCGAAGCGATCTACCTGCCCGAGCACATCGCGTTGTATCCGGGGGCAACGGTCGGGCCGATGGAGATCACGCCGACGGTGCCGTTCGCCGACCCGCTCGACGCGCTCGGTTTCGTGGCCGCCGCCACCGAGCGGATCCTGCTCGGCACAGCGGTGCTCCTGCTGCCCTATCACCATCCGGTGGTGCTGGCTAAGCGCCTGGCGACGATCGACGTGCTGTCCAAGGGCCGGATGCGTCTGCTCACGGTCGGACTCGGCACCCTCCCCGGTGAGGCGCGAGCCGTCGGCGTCGATTTCGCTTCCCGTGGCCGTCGCGCCGACGAGGCCATCGACGTGCTGCGGCTGCTGTGGTCCGGTGACGCGGAGGGGGTGAGTTTCGACGGCGAGTTCTTCCGGTTCGACAACCTCTGCAGCTACCCGAAACCCGTGGGCGGCGAGCCGTTGCCGATCCATGTCGGTGGCTCGAGCCGCGCCGCGGCGCGCCGCGCCGGAGCCCGCGGCGACGGCTACTTCCCGGGTGGACTGCTCGGCCCGGCCGAACGCGCCGAGCAACTGGCGATCGCCCATGCGGCGGCCGATGCGGCGGGCCGCGATCCCGGCGCGTTCGAATACACGCGCTGGGGCTCGATCGACATGCCGGTCGAGCGCGTCCAAGGGCTGGCCGACCAAGGGGTCACGCGCATCGTGGTGAGCGCGAGCACGGGTGACCCGGAGCGCGCCCGCGACGAGTTGTCCGCCTTCGCCGAACGATTCGATCTTGCGAACGCACTCAAGTAGCGTTCGCGGCGAGGCGGCGCCCCTTGACCTACTCAGACGGTATGGCCCGCAACCAGATCCGCGACCGAGTGATAATGCAGTGTCTCCGCGGCGGGCCGCAGCACCGCGGCGTCCTCGGGTTCCAGCAGCATTCCGACGTGATCGCCCAGGTCGTACCGGTCGCGGATGCGAGCGACGAACCAGCTGGGCACCGTGCTGAGCACCGGGATGCCGCCGGGGCCGGGGCGCCAGTCGCAGTGCACGAACTTGTCGATGTCGTCGCCGGTCTCACCGCCGAAAAGCCGGGCGAGGGACAATTGTTCGCTGCCGAGCAAATGCACCGCGAGCCGATCGGCGTGCTGCGCGACCCGATAGGTGTAGTTCTTCTTGGACAGGCCGACCAGGAACCGGCGCGGCTCGATGCTGACCTGTGTGGCGAAGCCGACGAGACAACCGGCGCGCCGGCCGGCCGCCTGCACGGTGACCAGCAGCACGGGATAGTCCGCCGCCGCGACCACCGCGTCGAACACTGCGGTCCGGTCTTCGGTAGCCATCGGTCCTCCCAGCGTGATACGACGTCTTCCCCGGATGCCCGCGCGATCGTCGCGCAAACATGCCGGAACGAGCAGCGCTCACCCTACAGCCGCGGCGGCAAGTCGTCTGAGACGCTGACGCCGACCAGGATGGAGTGCCCGTGCGACGGCCGGTAGATCGGCTCTTTCCGATCTACATTGCCGTGGATGATAGTCCACCACAACAACTTCCGGGCCGACACTGAAAACGCATGGTGGCGGTCGCCACATTGCGAGCGCATCCGGTCTCGGTCGACCCGGCACGCTGATCCGTGCCTCCGGCCGCGACCGGAGGCACGGGTCGGCCGCTAGTCCGCCGCCACGTACACCGGCAGCCTGGCGTGCCCGTTGGAGATGAAACTGGACACGGTGCCGAGATCCGCGGGATCGGCCGCCAAGCGCAGCTTCGGGAAGCGCTGGAAGAGGGCGGGCAGCGCGACTTCGGCCTCCAGCCGGGCCAGTGGCGCGCCCAGGCAGTGATGCGCCCCGTAGCCGAAGGCCAGATGTTCCTTGCTCGCGCGCCGCACGTCGAACTCGCTCGCGGTGGGACCGTGCAGTTTCGGATCGCGGTTGGCCCCGGCGTAGGACGCGAGAATCGCTTCGCCCTTGGCGATGCGGAAGCCGTCGATCTCGATGTCGTCGGCGGCGAAGCGCAGCGGCAGGTGCGCCACCGGCGACTCGTACCGCAGCGCCTCTTCGATCAGATCGGTCCAGCCCGTCCGGCCCTCGGTCACCTCGGCACGCTGGTCCGGGTGGGTCAGCAGCGCGAAGACGGCCTGATCGATCAGGTTCACCGTGGTCTCGTGTCCGGCGCTGATGACGAGCAGCAGCGTGTCGATCAGTTCCTGCTCGGTCAGCTGCGAGCCGTCCTCCTCGTCCCGGTGCGAGATCAGCAGGCTGGTCATGT
Source organism: Nocardia beijingensis NBRC 16342 (assembly GCF_001612785.1). GTDB lineage: Bacteria > Actinomycetota > Actinomycetes > Mycobacteriales > Mycobacteriaceae > Nocardia > Nocardia beijingensis. The sequence continues at coordinate 60,674 of NZ_BDBC01000061.1, read as the reverse complement.
CGTCGCCGGGCGTCTCCCGCCGATACGCGACGAGCTCGCCCAGGATCCGGTACATCTCCATATAGTTCGCCTGGGACTCCTCGGGTCCCAGCGACGTGTCGAAGATGCCGTCGACGCACTTGCGCAGACCTGGGTTGAGGGCTTCCGGAACGCCCATCAACGCACTGATGACCTGGATCGGCAGCGGGTAGGCGAAACCTTCCCGCAAGTCGACCGCTTCGCCCGCCGGTGTCGCAGCGAGCGCGTCGAGCAGGTCCGCGGTGATCTGTTCGATCAACGGGCGCATCGCCTGGGTGCGGCGGTGCGTGAAGGCGGGCGCGACGAGCTTGCGCAACCTGCGGTGATCGGCGCCGTACGCGGTGAACATGTTGTTCACGGCGACCCACGGCAGCAGCGGCCAGTCCTGCGGTATCTCGCCGTTGATCAACGCGGGCCAGTGCTGCTTGGCGTCCTTCGACACCCTGGGATCGGCCAGCAACCGCTTGAGCACGTCGGCGTCGGTGACCGACCACGCACGCACGCCGCCGGGCAATTCGACGAGCGTCACCGGCCCGCGCGCACGAAGACGGGCGGACTCGCCCTGGATGTCGGCACCCGCCGGATCCAGGACCAGGGGTTGTGTGTCCATCGGAGACTCCTTAGAAGACGGTCAGCGGAGGAGATTTCGGGAAGACGACCGGCAGGGACACCAGCGCGCGGTGGAACGGCCCAGGCCGCCAGCTCAATTGATCGGGCTGCACGCCCAGCCGCATCTCGGGCAACGCGTCGAGAATCTGATCGATCGCGTCCTGCACCACCAGGTACGCGGCCGACCGGGCGGGGCAGGCGTGCGGGCCGACGCTCCACGCCAGATGGGCACGGCTGTCGGTGCGCTGCCCGACGCCGATCGCCGGGTCGTTGTTGCATCCGGCCATGCTGATCAGCACCGGCTGGTGCGCGGGTAGCCAGACGTCATCGATGAGGATCGGCTGGCGCGGAAAGCTCACGCAGTAGTTCGCCATCGGCGGGTCGTTGAACAGCACCTCGTCGAGGGCGTCGCGGGTGGAAAGGCTGCCGCCGAGGAAATCTCCCGCGAAACGTTCGTCGGTGAGCATCAGCAGCACCGTGTTCACGATCAGGTTCTGCATCGGTTCGATGCCCGCGCCGTAGAGGGTGATCAGCTGATGGATCATCTCGACGTCGTCCAGCCCCGCTTCGTGCCGCAGCAGCCTGGAGGTGATGTCGTCGCCGGCTTCCTTGCGCTTGAGCTGCACCAGTTCGAACAGCGCGTCGGTGAGCATCGCGTTGCCCTTGTCCGCGTTGACGCCTTCGAAGATGGCGGCCATACCGGTCGCGACCTGCTGGCCGATGTCGGCCGGGCAGCCGATCATGGAGTTGAGCACCGCGAAGCTGAGCGGGAACGCGTACTGGCTGATCAGGTCGGCCGACCCGTCCTCGCAGAATGCGTTGATCAGCGGGACGGCGATCTGCTCGACCGTCCCGTGCAGGGCGTGCAGGTCGACCGCGGCGATGCTGGCGACGTTCGCCTGCCGGTAGCGCAAATGCTCCAGGCCCGAGCTGCGCAGCGCGTTCTTCCGGTACTCCAGCATCGGCAGGACCGGGCACTCACCCGGGATGTCCTTCTGCCAGATCCGCGGATCGGCGGGGAAGTGATCGGGATCGTTCAGGATGCGCAGCGCGGTGTGGTAGCCGATCACCAAGGTGGCGGGCACGCCCGGCGACAGCTCGACCGGGACAAGCGACCCGTACCGGCGGCGCATCTCGCGGTATGCCTTGTGCGGATCCTCCGCGTATTCCTGCGAATACAACGGGTAACGAGGACCGCTGGTGTCGATCGGCGAGCCGTGCGCGACGGGGCACCCGTTCGCGGAAGTGGACGGCGGGAAGTGTGGCGTGGTCAAAAGACGAAACTCCAGAGGAACGAACAGGCGACGAACGCGATCGACCGGGCGCGGGCGCGCCGCGACGGCGTAGGCCGACGTGATGCGTGGGATCGGTAGCAGGCCGGCGCACACCCTCATCAGCTGTGTGCACGACGACCTCTGAGCGGCAACCTCCTTCCGGATCGGAACGCGGCGATATCGGCTTCGCCGCGGCGGAGCACGGCTACCTCGCCGCGCTGCCCTCCGGCTGCGGCACAGAGCCGGGCAGGGGCGGGGATGCCGGGAAGAGCACCGGCAGGGCGGTCAGCGACCGATGGAACGGACCGGGTCGCCAGCTCAGCTCCTCGGCGGGTACGGCCAGCCGCAGTTCGGGCAACGCGTCGAGCAGCTGATCGATGGCGTCCTGGGCGATCAGATAGGCCACCGACCGGGCCGGACAGGTGTGCGGCCCGACGCTCCAGGCCAGATGAGCACGGTTGTCGGTGTAGGCGCCCGTGTTGATGGCCGGATCGTTGTTGCATCCGGCCATGCTGATCACCACCGGCTGGTGCGCGGGCAGCCAGACGCCGTCGACGAGCATCGGCTGCCGCGGGAAGGTGACGCAGTAGTTCGACAGCGGCGGATCGGTGAACAGCACCTCGTCCAGCGCGTCCCGCGTCGACAGGCTGCCGCCGAGGATGCCGCCGGCGAACCGCTGGTCGGTGAGCATCAGCCGCAGCGTGTTGACGATCAGGTTCTGCTGCGGCTCGATGCCCGCGCCGTACAGCATCAGCACCTGCTGGACCATCTCCTCGTCGTCGAAATCCACGGGGTGCAGCAGGATCCTGGAGACGATGTCGTCGCCGGGATGGGCTCGCTTGAGCCGCACCAGATCCGACATCGCGTCGTTGAACATCGCGTTGCCCTGCTCGGCGTCCACGCCTTCGAACATCGCGGCCAGTCCCGCCGCCGCCCGCTGCCCGATGTCCGGCGGGCAGCCGAGCATCGCGTTGATCACCGCGAACGCCAGCGGGAACGCGTATTGCGCGATCAGGTCGGCCGAGCCGTCCTCGCAGAAGGAGTTGATCAATGGAACGGCGATCTGCTCCACCGTGTTGCGCAGGGCGAACTGGTCGATCTCCTCGATGCCCGCGACCGTGGCCTGCCGGTACCTGGCATGCTCGAGGCCGGAGTTGCGGATCGCGGCCGGACGCCACTCGAGCAGCGGCAGGACCGGGCAGTCACTGGGCACGGTCCGCTGCCAGGTCCGCGAATCGGCGGGGAAATGATCGGGATCGTTCAGGATGCGCAACGCGGTGTGATATCCGATCACCAGCGTCGCGGGCACGCCGGGCGACAGTTCGACCGGCACCAGCGAGCCGTACCGCGCGCGGGCTTCTCGATAGACATGGTGCGGGTCCGCCGCGAAATCGTCCGCGTACAACGCTATCCGCGGACCGTCGGAGCCCACCGGTGAACCGTGCGGGACCGGGCAGCCGCGGGGGTAGGACGATGTCGAGGACTGTGGGTGGGTCAAAACGTGACTCCAAAGTCGGAACGTTCGACGAGCAGGGTTGCCGGACGACACGCGCCGCGGGTCTCCGGAACCGAATCGTCGTGTGAGCGTGGCGAATTCCACCATTTGATCGAATTCGCCTGTGGCAGAGCATATCTCGTACTTCGCACCGGCGCGATGGGGGCGGGTTCCGCCTGCGCGCCCCTCGCGGTGGAAACACCTGTACCCGCGTATCCGCGAGGGATACGCGGGCGGCGCAGCCCGGCACGGCAGCGGCGAGTCGCGGCCTGCTAGTCCGCAGCCTCCAGGAAGACCGGCAGCTCGGAATGGCCGTTGGAGATGAAGCTGAGCACGGTACCCAGCTCCGACGGATCGACCGCGAGGCGCATGTCCGGGAAGCGCCGGAAGATGGCGGGCAGGGCGATCTCGGCCTCCAGCCGGGCCAGTGGCGCGCCCAGGCAGTGATGCGCCCCGTAACCGAACGCCAGGTGATCCTTGACCGGCCGGCGCGGATCGAACTCGTCGGCGTTCGGACCGTGCACCTTCGGATCGCGGTTGGCCGCCACATAGGAGGCCAGGATCGCTTCCCCCTTGGGGATGCGGACGTCGGCGATGTCGATGTCCTCCACCGCGTAACGCAGCGGCAGGTGCGCGACCGGCGCCTCGAAACGCAGCGATTCCTCCACCACGTCCGACCAGGGAATCCGTCCGGACACCACGTCGGCACGCTGGTCCTGGCGGGTGAGCAACGCGAAGATGGCCTGGTCCAGCAGGTTCACCGTCGTCTCGTGCCCGGCGTTGATGACCAGCATCAGGGTGTCGACGAGTTCCTTCTCGGTCAGCTGCGAACCGTCCTCCTCGTCGCGGCTGGCGATCAGCACGCTGGTGATGTCGTCGCCGGGGGTTTCCCGCCGGTACGCCACGAGTTCGCTGATGAGCCGGTACATCTCCAGGTAGTTGGCCTGGGCCTGCTCCGGCCCGAACGAGGTGTCGAAGAACCCGTCGACACATTTCCGCACGCCGGGACCGAGGTGCTCGGGCACACCCATCAACTCGGTGATGACCTGGATCGGCACCGGATAGGCGTAGCCCTCGCGCAGATCCACGGCGGTTCCGCGCGGGGTCGCGGCGAGCCGGTCGAGCAGCTCGGCGGTGATCGCTTCGATGCGCGGTCGAAGCGCCACCGTGCGACGGTGCGTGAACGCGGGGGCGACCAGCTTGCGCAGCCGCCGATGCTCGGGGCCGTAGGCGGTGAACATGTTGTCGACCGCCACCCACGGAAGCAGCGGCCATTCCTCGGTGACCTCGCCGTTCATGAACGCGGCCCAGTGCTGCCTGGGATCCTTCGACACGCGCGGGTCGGCCAGAAGGCTCTTGAGCACGACGGCATCGGTGATCGACCACGCCGGCACCCCGCCGGGCAGTTCCACCAGGGCCACCGGCCCACGCTCGCGCAGCCGCGCCGCTTCGCCTTGGATATCGGAACCGGTCAGATCCAAGACTATCGGCTCTTGCGACATCGGACGCTTCTCCTTACACCATGTTCAACGGAGGGGACTTGGGGAAAACGACCGGCAGGGCCGCCAACGCCCGGTGGAATGGGCCTGGCCGCCAGACCACTTCGTCCGCGGGCACGGCCAGCTGCATTTCCGGTAGCGCATCGAGGAGTTGGTCGATGGCTTCTTGGACGACCACGGACGCGACGGACTTCGCGGGGCAGGCGTGCGGTCCGACCGCCCACGCCAGATGCGAGCGGTTGCCGGTGCGGTCACCGCCGCGGATCGCCGGGTCGTTGTTGCACGCGGCCAGGCTGACCAGCACCGGCTGGTGCGCGGGCAGCCAGACGTTGTCGATCAGGATGGGCTGGCGCGGGTAGGTGATGCAGAAGTTCGCCATCGGGGGGTCGTTGAACAACACCTCGTCCAGCGCGTCCCGCGTCGACAGGGCGCCACCGAGCATGTCGCCGCCGAAGCGGTCGTCGGTGAGCATCAGCAGCAGGGTGTTGGTGATCAGGTTCTGCTGCGGTTCGATGCCGGCGCCGTAGAGGCTGATCAGGTTGTACAGCAACTCTTCGTCGTTGAGACCGGACGAGTGATGGACCAACCGCGAGGTCACATCGTCGCCCGGCTCCGCGCGGCGCTGCTGGATCAGCTCCATCAACGCCTCGGAGAGCATCTGCATGCCCTTGGCCGCCTCGACGGTGTCGAACAGCATCGCCATGCCGGTGGCGACGCGCTGCCCCAGTTCCGCTGAACAGCCGACGATCCGGTTGAGCACCTCGAACACGAGCGGGAACGCGTATTGGGTGACCAGATCAGCGGACCCGGTCGTGCAGAAGCTGTTGATCAGCGGGATGGCGATCCGCTCGACCATCGAGTGCACCTCGTGCAGGTCGATGGCGTCGATGCTCGCGACGTACGCGCTGCGGTAGCGGGCGTGCGCGGCGCCGCTGTTGCGCAACGCGTTCGGGTACCACTCCATCATGGGGCGGATGGGCGAGTCCTCGGGGATGTTCTTCTGCCAGATGCGCGGATCGGCGGGGAAGTGCTCGGGATCGTTGAGGATCCGCACGGCTTCCTGATAGCCGATCACCAGGGTGGCGGGCACCCCCGGCGACAGTTCGATCGGGACCAGCGAACCGTGGCGTCTGCGCATTTCCCGGTAGATCCCGTGGGGGTCGGCCGCGAATCCGTCGGTGTAGAGCGGGATTCTGGGACCGTCGGTATCGATCGGCGATCCGTGTGCGACCGGGCAGACGCCGCTGGATAGGTGCGCGGGGCTGGTCGAGGACTGTGGCGTGGTCAAATGCGCGACTCCAAACGGTGGAACAAGAATTCGACGAGCGTGATCAGCGAACGCAGGCAGGTGCCGCGGTCCCTGGCATCCAGCGAGGTCAGCGGGGTGCCGGGTTCCAGGTCGAGGGCATCACGCACCTCCTCGAGTGGATAGGGCCTCGCGCCTTCGAACTGGTTGACGGCCACCGAATACGGCACGCCGCGTTCCTCCAGCACCGAGAGCACCTCGTCGGACTTCTCGATGCGGCGGGTGTCCACCAGCACCAGCGCGCCGAGCGCACCGCGGGCCAGCTCCTCCCACAGGGGGACGAAACGCTGCTGGCCCGGAGTGCCGAACAGGTAGAGCGCCAGTTTGGGACTGAGGGTGATGCGGCCGAAGTCCATCGCGACCGTGGTCTGCGATTTGCCCGGCAGCCCCGCCATGTCGTCGACGCCGACGCTGGCTTCGGTGATGGTCTCCTCGGTGCGCAGCGGTTTGATCTCCGAGACGCTGCTCACGAACGTGGTCTTTCCGACACCGAAGTTGCCGGCCACCAGCAGTTTCACCGAGCGGGTCACGGTCTCCGGCACGTAATCGACGGTGCGATCAGACGGCGAGAGCACGGAGCCCATTGAGTACCTCCTCCAGCAGAGCGATCTCCGGCAGGGACTCGGCCGGGGTGGGGGTGACCAGGTGCCCGCCGTCCATGAGATCGGACGCGACGATCTTCACGACGGACGGCGGAAGGTCGAGGTACGCCGCGATCTCCGCGATCGACAGCGCACCCCGACGGCTGCACAGGGCCATGACCCGGCGCGCATCGGGCGACGCGCCGGGGAGTGGATCTTTGGCGGTCAGGACCAAAGTAACCAGGTCCAGCTCGCGAGTGGGGCGCGTACGCCCTCCGGTGCGCACGTAAGCCCGGACCAGGTCCGGATCGCGCCGCGGCTTGCTCATGACGGCACCTCGCTCTCGCTCGGCTCCGTGCTGCCCAGCGGCGCAGTACCTCTGACTCGCTCGCTGCGCTCGATCATGGCATTTCGCTGCCGTCTACGCGCCTGCGCGGCTGACTGCCGAGCTCGCGTCCGACCCGGCCTGCCAGCTCGTTCATCCGGTGGGCGACGAGGCCCACATCGATGTCGTTGGTGGTGGCGACGCCGAGCAGCGCGCCTTCGCCCGCCGCGGTGATGAGGATCATCCCCTGGTCGTACTCGGTCATGTTCTGCCGCACGCCGTTCGTGGCGTCGCCGCAGAACTCGCCGAGCGCCTTGCCGAGCGAACGCAGGCCGGAGGCCGCGGCGGCGAAGCGTTCCGCCTCGTCGCGGGCGATCCCCGTGGAGTGCGCGATCCGCAGGCCGTCGTCGGACAGCAACACCGAGAACCGCACGCCCGTGATGCTGAGATCTTCGAGTAGCCAGCCCAGTTTGTTGCTGCTGTCGGTCACGGGTGTGGCCATCAGGATGTCATCCCTTCCGTGTCATCAGATGCGGCGGCACGGCCGCTCTTGGAGCCGGTATGCCAAGCTGCGGCGACCTCGGGGCGCGCGAGGCCGGGTTCGGTGCGCGGCCCGACCGGGGCGAGCGCGACCGTTCTGCGTCGCCGCTTGGGTAGCCCGCCGCTGGTGATCTCGCTGACCGACAGCGACGGCTCGTTCTCGCCGGGCAGTTCGCTCGGCGCGTCCTGCGCTGGAACCGTGACCGGCTCCGGTTTTGCCTCGGTCACGGGCGCGACCTCCTGGACGTTCTGCGGGGTGACCAGCAGCGACTCCGGGATGTAGACCATCGCGCGCATGCCGCCGTAGACGTTCGGGCCGTCGATGTAGACGGTGAAACCGTAGCGGCGGGCCAGCGCGGCGATGCCCGGGAAGCCGACCTTCGGCGACGGGCCGAGCTGGTGGATGTCGACGGGCCGCTCGTGCGCGAGCACCTGGCGGGCCTCCTCCATCTGCTCGGCGTTCATCCGCACGCCGGCGTCATCGATGATGACGGTGACGCCGTGGTGGCCCTCCTGGAAGTTGACGTCCACATAGGAAGTCGGCGGCGAATACCGCAACGCGTTGTCCAGCAAGGTCGCCAGCGTGTGCACGAGCGGCTCCACCGCACGGCTGATCACGACGCGGTCGAGCTGGTTGGGCCGCACCCGCAGGTATTCCCTGACCCGGCCGATGGCGCCGCCGACCACGTCGGTCAGCGTCTGCGCGGGCCAGCGGCGGCCGGGCAGACCACCGCAGACGATCACGTAGGACTGCGCCTGACGGATCATCTGCTGCACGGTGTGGTCGATGCGGGTGAGGGTTTCGTACACCGCGTCGTCGCGGTGCTCGCGCAGCGCGGCGCTCACCACCTGGCTGACGTCGGCGCCGAGACTGACCACGGAGGTGCCGAAGGAGCGGACCGCGGCGCTGGTCGCCTGGCGCGACGCGGCGGCGACCTCGTTGCGCGCCGCCTCCTCGGCCGCCTTGATCGCCTGCTGCGCTTCGTTGTTGGTCAGGTCCCTGGTCTCCGAGCGCATCAGGCTCAGGTCGTCGGCGTACCGCTCGGAGATCCACCGCAGGATCTGCGCGAGCCGCGAATTCTCCATGCCCGCCTGGACTTCGACCGGAGGCACCTGCGACTCGAACCGGCGGATCGCGTCGGCCACCGCGGGTAACGTGGTGGCGGCGAACCGCTCGAGCGTGTCCTCGGTCGCGCGCTGTTCCCTGGCCAGAGCCTCGACCTTGGCCCGCTGAGCCCTGGCATACTGCACTGCGTACAACGCCCCCGCTACGGCGATCACCAAAGCGGCGGCGAGGATCCATGAAAGCACCACGGCGATATCTTGATTCATCAGTTCTTTCGTCGTTGACTGGTCTCGAGGAATCGGCCCACTGCCATCCTGCTTCGCTCGCCTTCCCTCGCCTGCCGACCATGAACGGACCGGTCGGTGGAGTCCGCGTCGGAGTACCGGAACCCGCGACGGCACCGGCGCTCACCGAGAGCGCCTACCGCACAGTGCCCGCAGGACAGGCGATTACACGTCAATCGCCGACCGCCCGGATCGTATCCGAACGGTAACCAGAACCCGACCATTCGCACATTAGCAGCATTCCAACGAAGTCTCTGCCGATCCCATCGACACATTCCGGATTCCCGGAACTGGGACGATTGGTGCCGCGGATCGCGACATAGCCGCGCAATAATGTTGGGCTGTCGCGCGACCCGTGCGCCATTCGTCCTGGGTACGGGCCCGCGCGCCGGAAGCGGCCGTGGCGGCGTGCCCTCCGGTGACGTCGGCGGCCGGGCCGAACCGGAGGAAGACGCATTCACTGACGCGTCAACAAATGTATTGGCGGGTGTCCGAATTCGAGGTCGCGAAGTCCCGCTCCCGGAGACCGCCGGGCTCGGCCGCCCTCACGACGGGTCCGGCCGCCGGGGCCGGATACCATGCGCCCATGGCAAAGCTGAAGGTCTCGGTCGACGTTCCGATCTCGCCGGAGGAGGCCTGGACGCACACCTCCAACCTGGCCGAACTCGACAAGTGGCTGACCATGCACGAAGCCTGGCGCGGCGAGGTTCCCGCCGAACTGACCGTCGGCACGCAACTGGTCGGCATCGCCTCGGTGAAGGGCCTGCGCAACCGGGTCACCTGGACCGTGCGCGCCGCCGAGCCGCCGCGCCGCCTGCAACTGACCGGCGCGGGCAAAGGCGGGACCAAGCTGGGATTGCAGCTGCTCGTCGCCCCGAAGGGCTCCGGTTCGGAGGTCACCGTCGACATCGAACTCGGCGGCGCACCGCTGTTCGGTCCGATCGGATCCGGTGTGGCCCGTGCCGTCAAGGGCGATATCGAACGCTCCCTGGACCGCTTCATCGCCCTGTACGGCTGAACTCGTCACCCACCGAAGACGTCGAAGATCGCTTCGGCACGGTCGCGGGCGCGGTACATGCCCCACGCGGTCTCGGCCAACTCGTCCGGATCGAGAGTGTGGCCTTCCGTGCCGCCGAAGCGCGCCGGGTCGGCGGAGACCATCGCGTGGATGTCCCCCCGCTCGACCAGACCGCCGATGGTGAGCGTGCCCGCGTAGAGCCCGCGTTCGGCCAGCGCCGCGTTGAGAGTGAGCGCGTAGTTCCGCAGCGCGGCGGCCGCGAGGGCGAGGTGGCCGAGCATGGGCAAGCGCGCGGCGGCCGAGGTGTTCACCGAGCAGGGCCTCGACGGCTCGCTGGAGGAGATCGCGCGGCGTGCAGGCGTCAGCATCGGGACGCTGTACAACCACTTCCCCACCCGCGACACCCTGATCGATGCCCTCCTGCCGCCCCGGCTGGCGGCGGTGGACGAGATCGCCTCCCGCGCGGCGGCCGAACCGGACGCGTGGACGGCGTTCACCGGATTCGTGGCAGATCTGCTCGGCAGGCTCACCGCCGATCGCGGATTGCTCGAGGCGTTCACCGGGGATCATCCGGCGGCAGTCCAACTGGCGGAGGCCTGCCATCGCGGGATGTCGCAGCTGTCGGCGGTGCTGGCGCGCGTCCGGGACGCGGGCGCGCTACGCGCCGACGCGACTGACGAGGATGTCGTCAACTTGGTCTGGGCGCTGTCGTTGCTCGGCGAGACCACCGGGTCGCCGTCGTGGCGGCGCGGACTGGAGATCGTCTTCGACGGGCTTCGCAGCGATCGCTGAACGAAAGGATCACGCACAGGTGCCCTACGCGACCGCGGCCGACGGGGTTCGCCTCGCCTATCAAGTGGCGGGCGTGGGCAGCCCGCTGGTTCTGCTCGCCGGTCAGGCCAACACCCACCACTGGTGGGACGGTATCCGCGCGGACTTCGAGACCGGGCACCGCACCATCACGCTCGACTGGCGCGGCACCGGCTACAGCGACAAACCCGACGAGGTCTACAGCACCGAGGGATTCGCCGACGACGTGGTCGCCGTCCTCGACGACTTGGGCGTACAGCAGGCCGCTGTCTACGGCACATCCATGGGCGGGCGGGTGGCCCAGTGGCTGGCCGTCCGCCATCCGGGTCGAGTCCACACCCTCGTGCTCGGCTGCACCTCCCCGGGCGGGAAGCATGCTTTCGAACGCGGTCCGGAAGTCAGGAGGGCGCTCGCGCAGCGCGACCCGGCGGCCGCACGAGGGGCCCTGCTGGAATTGATGTACACCCCGGCCTGGCTGGCGAGCACGTCCGGCCCCTACAACACCCTCGGTGACCCGGGGATGCCCGCCTATGCGAAGCGCAGACACCTCTACGCGAGCAACAAGCACGACGCGTGGGATGCGCTGCCGGACATCCGCGTTCCGACTCTGGTGATGCACGGCACCGAGGACCGCTTCAATCCCGCCGCGAACGCTCCGCTGCTGGTCGAACGCATCCCCGGCGCGCGACTGCAGCTGATCGATGGCGCGCGGCACGCGTACTTCGACGAGTTCCGCTCGGTGGCGAGCCCGGCCGTGCTGGCGTTCCTCGACGGGGCGCGGCCTCGGCCCGCCGCAGGTTCTGCCCACGGCGAGCAATAGGGGCCGCGGCGGCATCCGCCCGGCCCCTACGGCGGTGAGGTCCCGGGACCGGTAGGCGATCCCGGGACGAGTACCGCTAGGCGTGCACCACCGTCGCCGCGTCGGTCGCCTGCGGGTCCTTCGGCTTCGTGCGCGGCAGGAACGACGCCGGGATCAAGGTGAGCACGATCAGCACCAGCGCCACCACGTAGGTGTGGCTGAACGCTTCGGCGGCCTGCTGCAAACCGGTTTCGACGGCTCCCGGCGGAAGCTGGGCCGCCAGACTCGGATCGAAGTTCGCCGCGATCGCGGGGCGGGCCAGCGGCTGGTTGTTCAGCAGGTTGGTCAGCACCACCGACATCGTCGCCGTGCCGATGGAGCCCGCGGTCTGGTTGACGATGTTCATCAGCGTCGACCCGCGCGCCACCTGCTGGTGGGTCAGGGTCTGGATCGCCGCGGTCATGATCGGCATCATGGTGCAGCCCATGCCGAGGCCCATCACGAACAGGGCGCCGATCATGGGGAGATACGAGCTGTCCGCGTCGAGCTGGACGAAGTAGGCCGTCCCGATCGAGATCAGCGTGATACCGACCATCACGATCTTGCCAGGGCCGATCTTGTCCACCAAGCGGCCCGCGATCGGCATGCTCAGCATCGCGCCGATGCCCTGCGGAGCGATCAGCAGGCCGGCGTGCAGCGCCGACTCACCGCGCACCTGTTGCAGGTAGGTCGGCAGCAGCAGGCCCGCTCCGAAGAACGCCACGGCGAACAGCACCATCGTGAGCACCGCGAAGGTGAGCGCGCGGTTGCGGAACAGGTGCAGATCGATCAGCGGGTGCTCGGTGCGCAGCGCGTGGAACACGAACGCGCCCATCAGCAGCGCGCCGATCGCGGCCGGGATCAGTACCCGCGCCGCGAGCACGGTGCCCTGCTCGGGGATGGAGGAGACGCCGAACAGGAACAGCGCCAAGCCTGGTGAGGCCAGCAGCATGCCGATGAAGTCGAACGACTCCGACGGCTCCGGCTTGTCGCCGGGCAGCACGATGAACGCCAGCGTCAGGGCGATCACGCCGATCGGCAGGTTGATCAGGAAGATCCAGTGCCAGCTGAAGTTCTCGATCAGCCAGCCGCCCAGGATGGGGCCGCCGATCGGGCCGAGCAGCATCGGCACGCCGAGCACCGCCATCACCCGCCCGACCCGCTGCGGACCGGCCGCGTGGGTCATGATCGTCATGCCCAGCGGCATCAGCATGCCGCCGCCGAGGCCCTGGATCACGCGGAAGGCGATCAGCGACTCGATGTTCCACGCCGTGCTGCACAGCAGGGAGCCGAGTACGAAGAAGGTCAGCGCCATGATGTACAGCCGCTTGGTGCCGAAGCGGTCGGCCGCCCATCCGGTCAGCGGGATCACGGTGGCCAGCGCCAGCGTGTACCCGGTCATCGTCCACGCCGCGATGGCGTAGCTCGTGTCGAACTCGCGCTGGAAGGTGGGGATCGCGACGCTGACGACGGTGATGTCGAGAATCGACATGATCGCGCCGAGCACCACGACGCTCGCGACCTTGAAGACGGCCGCGTCGAGTTTGTCGGTCGCCGGGTCGGGCCCAGCCGCCTGGGTATCCGGAGGTTGTGTCACCGCTTAAGCGTGGCACCTTCGCGGCCGCAATACCAGTGATTACGGGTTCCCGATGCCGGAAATTCCGCCAGCGCGGACAACGCGTCCCGCGTCGCGGCGGCGCTCGCGGGCAGCAACGGCAACCGTACCGCAGGACTCGGAATGCGCCCCTGCGCCGCGAGCACCGCTTTGATCACCGCCGGATTGGGTTCGGCGAACAGCGCGGCCGACAATACCGCCAGCCGGTGACCGAGCGACCGCGCCACGCCGACCGGTCCGGAGCGCCACGCCTCGACCATCGCCGCGAACGACGAGGTGCGCACCGCGGCCGAAGCGGCGATCGCCCCGGACGCGCCGAGGGCCAGCAACGGCGCGGCGAACAGGTCGTCACCGGCCAGCACGGCGAAGTCGTCCGGCCGGGCGGCCATCAGCGCGACCGTGGCGTCGTCGACGGCGCCGACAGCATGCTTCAGGCCGATGACGCCGGGCAGATCGGCCAGCGCCAGAAGGGTATCGACGCTCAGGGCGAGTCCGGTCCGGTAGGGGATGTGGTAGACGATCAGCGGCACCGGAGAGGCGGCCGCGAGTGCGCGGAAATGCGCGAGCACGCCCGCCTCGGAAGGCCGCGTGTAGTACGGGACCACCGTCAGCGCCGCGGTGCTGCCCGGATCGAGACCGGCCATGGCCTCGACGGAAGCGGCCGTCGCGTTCGATCCGGCGCCGACGATCAGCGGCGCGTCGCGTTCGCGGCACACACGCGCGCAGACGGCGATCACCTCCGCCCGCTCGGCGGCGGTCAGGGTGGCCGGTTCCCCGGTGGTGCCGAGCGCGACGAGGCCGGTCGCGCCGTCGTCGAGCACCTCGTGCGCGAGCCGCTCGAGCGCGTCGGCGGCGAGCGCGCCGTCGGCGGTGAACGGGCTGACCAAGGGAACGAAGAGACCTGCGAGCGTCATGACGATCAGCCTGGCCGCTCGAATCCATCAGATCCAGTTCACGTTTCTGACGCAGACCATAAGGTCAACTTATGCTCGACGTCCGGAAGCTACGCCTGCTGCGGGAACTGTCGCACCGCGAAACCATCGCCGCGGTCGCCGAGGCCCTCGCCTACACCCCCTCGGCGGTCTCCCAGCAACTCGCCGCGCTGGAGCGGGAAGCGGGCGTGCCCCTGTTGACGCGAACCGGCAGGCGGGTCACGCTGACGCCGGCGGCCGTCGCCCTCGTCGAGCACACCGAACGGATACTCGCGGAGCTCGAGCAGGCCACCGCCGAACTCGCCGCGATCCGCTGCGAACTCACCGGAATCCTGCGCATCGGCGCGTTTCCCACCGCGGTGCGGACCATCCTCTCCCCCGCGCTCGTCGCGCTGAGCAGTGCGCATCCCCGGCTGGAATTGCGGGTGACGGAGCTGGATCCGGCGCTGGCGCCCGACGCGCTGCGCGCCGAGACCCTGGACGTCGCGCTGATCCAGGAATACGACTACGCGCCGGTCCCCGCCGATCCCGCCTTGGACAGCGAGCCGCTGTTCGAGGAGATCGTCCATCTCGCCGCGCGCACGCCGCGACCGCTCGCCGAACACCGCGAAAGCCCTTGGATCGCAAGCACTCCCGGCACGCTGTGCCACACGATGACCGTGCGCGCCTGCGAGGCGGCGGGCTTCACGCCCAGGATCCGGCATCACGCCGACGACTTCGGCACGGTCCTGGCGCTGGTGGCCGCGGGTCAGGGCGTCGCGCTGGTCCCGGAATTCGGAACGCGGGACTGCCCGCCGGGCGTCACGCTCGGTGCGCTGCCGATGCGACGGCGCACCCACCTCGCCTACCGGCGCGGCGCCGGCGAGCATCCCGCGGTGCGCGCCGCACGCCGCGCGCTGCGCGAATCGGCGGGACGCCGCGGCCGCTGAACCGCTCAGCGCAACCGATACCGGCTGGTGGGCACGACGTCCAGGTTCCGGTCGCCGCCGAAGGTCGCGACGCTGCTCATCAGCCGCTCGATGCGGCGGGCCAGTTCCGCCCCGTCACCGCCGCTGCCGTAGAACGCGTGCGGATCGGTGAGCGCCTCGAGGGGAAACAACTCCTCCACGATGCCGACGATGTCGGGCGCACCGGCCGTCGCGGGCCCGGTCACGACGTTCTGTACATAGCCGAAGGTCGCCTGGGTCTCGATGGCGACGGCGGTGTGGTGGGTGCGCCAGCGATCCAGCCACTCGGCGTGCGACAGGTCGTCCGGCTTGCGCAGGAAGGCGATGTTCGACAGGCCGGGAGCACGCTCGAGCGCGGCGGTGACCGGCGGCGGAATCGGCGTCGCCTCCTCGACGTGCCAGCCTTCCACCTTCTCGGCCACGGCGCCGAGCACCCGCGTGGCGACCTCCGCCCGCGGCGCATCCGCCCACCACACGCTGACGACCGCCTGCACGGGCGCGTCGAACGTGGTGATGCGCAGCATCGCGGTCTGGACCGCCGCGTCGGAGATGTTCGCCTGCACCGCGGCGGCCACGGCCGCCAGCGGCGCGAAGTCCGCCGCGAGCAGGTCGCCAACGCCCCACAGCGCGAAAACGCTTTTCATCGGCAGGTCACTTTCTAGAACACGTTTCACTCGAGGTCCGAGCCTAACCCACCGGCACGGTTGGCCGCCGGGGCTCGGGGTATCCGACCGTCAGACTCGGCGAAGGTGGGTGATCCGTGCGGACCATATCGACCGACATCCCGGCCAGGCTGGATCGGCTGCCCTGGTCGCGGTGGCATTGGATGATCGTGATCGGACTGGGGTCCGTCTGGATTCTCGACGGGCTCGAAGTGACCGTCGTCGGCAGCGTGGCCGCCCGGCTGTCGGAACCGGACAGCGGCCTGACCATCACCGCCGCACAGGTTTCCGGTCTCGCGGCGGCGATGTACGTGGCGGGCGCGGGCTCGGGCGCCCTGTTCTTCGGTTGGCTGACCGACAGATTCGGCCGCAAGAAACTCTTCTTGATCACGCTCGCGGTCTACCTCTTCGCGACCGCCATGACGGCGCTGTCGTTCTCGATGTGGTGGTTCGTCCTGTTCCGCTTCCTCACCGGCTTCGGCATCGGCGGCGAATACGCGGCGATCAACTCCGCGATCGACGAGCTGATCCCCAAGCAGTACCGCGGACGCATCGACATCGTCATCAACGGCACCTATTGGCTCGGAGCGGTCGGCGGCGCGCTGCTGTCCATCGTCGCGCTGAACACGGCGCTGTTCCCGCCGAATGTGGGCTGGCGCTTGACCTTCGCGCTCGGCGCCGTGTTCGGCCTGATCATCCTGCTGGTGCGCAGGCACGTGCCGGAGAGCCCGCGATGGCAGTTCATCCACGGTCACGAGGACGACGCCGAACACACGGTCACCGCCATCGAAGCGCGCGTCCGGGACGACACGGGCGCACGGCTCGCCGACGTCTCCGATCAGCGAATCCGGATCCGGCAGCGGCGGACCATCTCGTTCCGGGAGATCGCGGCGGTGCTGGTGCGACGCTATCCGCAGCGCGCCGTGCTCGGGTTGTCGCTGTTCATCGGTCAGGCGTTCCTCTACAACGCCATCACCTTCAACTACGCGCTCATCCTGTCCAGATCGTTCGGCATTCCGGACGACCGGGTCGGCTACTACTTCGCGGTCCTGTGTTTCGGCAACTTCCTCGGACCGCTCCTGCTGGGCAAGCTGTTCGACACGATCGGGCGCAAGCCGATGATCGCGGGCAGCTATCTCGGTTCGGCCGTGCTCCTGCTCGGCACCGCATGGCTTTTCGCTGCGGGCCACCTGACCGCGACCACGCTCACCGCGTGCTGGACCGCGGTGCTGTTCGTGGCGTCGTGCGGCGCCAGCGCGGCGTACCTGACCGTCAGCGAGATCTTCCCGATGGAGACGCGCGCCATGGCCATCGCGTTCTTCTACGCGATCGGGACCGTCGCGGGCGGCGTCGCGGGACCGTTGGTGTTCGCCGGGCTGACCGCGGACGGGGAGCCGGGAAAGACGGCCCTGGCGTTCACCATCGGCGCGCTCGCCATGTTCGCGGCCGGTCTGGTGGAACTGGCCTACGGGGTGCGCGCCGAAGGGCGGTCGCTGGAGGAACTGGCCGAGCCACTGAGCGCGACGCCGGAGCGGGCGCAGGCCGAAGCCGCTCAGCCGCCGCCGAGCGGATAGGGACGGCACCGCGGATCGTCATTGGCGGTGGCCCGGCCGCAGCCGTAGATCATCACGGGCTCGGTGTCGGCCGACGGGTCCCAGATCTGCTCCACACTCAGCAGGCCGACCCACTTCTCGTGCGCCACCCGGCCCACGTGGGCGCCCTCGCTGACCGAGAAGTCCAGCACGCCACTGCTGGATTCGATCACCGGCTGCCTGGGCAGATCGCGCAGTGCCGCCCACACCGCCGCCGCGCTGACCGGGATCGGCTCGGTCCACGCGCCGGAGGCGGCCGGGGCCAGCGTTTGCACGGCGCGCACGAACAATCCGACGGCGTCGTAGGTCAGCGCGACCCGCTCCCCCAGCGGATGCAACTGCACGCGCTCGCCGAGCGGTTTGTCCGTCTCGGCACAGGCATTCCAGCTCGGGATGTCCGGGTCGACGGTCGTGGCGAGGTGGTAGAACTCGACGCGGCTACGCAATCCCTGCCCCTTGTTGCGGCAGGTCACCAGGCTCGCTTTGGCCACGTAGACCAGCGGACGGGCACTGTTGGCCGCCCTGCGCCGATCCACGCTGGCCATGAACCGGTTGACCGAATCGTCGGCGATCAACAGCACCCGCTTGTCGCCGCACGCCTTGTTCAAGCTCTGCAGGAAGTCGGGGAACTCCGAATCGCGTCCGGCGAAGAACAGCACCTCGTCGCACGCGTCGCCGTGGCCCTGCCCGGTGAAGGCCTCGCGCTGATCCCAGGAACCCTCCCAGATCTTCCTCCCGCTCCTGCCCAGGATGCGCAGGTCCTCGGCCATGTTCGTGGTGTAGAGGTCGGTCGGGTCGGGGCGGTGGTAGATCCGCACGCCGCGCCCGGTCAACCCGGGCACGGAGTCCAGGTACTGCTCGATCATGTCGGCGATCGCGTGGTTCGGCGGGGCGATCTGGAAGTACAGCGGCGATGAGCGCACCATCTCGTCGCCCGACAGGCTCGGCGCCACCATCGGAAGGCCGAGGCCGGTCAGCGAGTTGATCATGCTCAGCGTCGCGGTGCGGCTCTGATCGAGGCCGATCGCCCCGACGATGCCGGGTTCGGCGCGGATCAGCGGCGTCAGCAGGTCGACGACCTGCGGCCCGTGCAGGTTGGCCGGACCGGTGTTCGCGAGCAGCAGCCGGATCAGCGGGACCGTGTCGGGCGTGACGGCGTCGCCCGGGGCGACCGATTCGAGCGCGCTGTACTGCGCCAGCGCCAGGCCCTCGATGTCCTCGCTCTGCGCCGGGTAGTCGCCGGGAACGCCGGTGAGCTGACCGAAATAGACCAGCGTGAACAGCGGGCGGGTCGGCTGCCGCGCGGCCAGCTGTTCGGCGAGCAGATTCTGCTTGTACACCCGCCGCTGGACTTCCACCAGGCGACGGCTGCCCGGTTCGTCGCTCGCGAACAGGAACCCACGGCCCCCGGCAGCGGGGTCGTCCGGGTCGTAGGCGCTGAATCCGACGCAATTGCCGTCCACGGCTCGGACCACGCGCACCCAGTGGTCCGCCACGCTCGCGCCGCATGCGGGTGTGCCGGGCCGCCACGGTCGCCAGGTCGCGAATCCGGCGGCCGCGACGGCAAGCACGACCACCAGGCACACCACGGTCGCCGACAACGCCCGTCGCGCCCACCACGGCGGGGCGGGCGGCCGGATACGGCGGAACGGGTCGGGCTCGTCGTCGTTCGAGCCGGTCGCGGGCACCTCGAACCACAGCTGCCAAGCACGCGGCCGTTGCCGCTGCCGCGCCACGGGAAGCTCGTCCACCCAGATTTCGTACGACCGCCGCCCCCGGGAGGCCGGTCGCGCGGTGACGCCGGTCGGGGGCCTCCGCGTGCCCGCCACCACCAGCAGCGGATCGTCCTTGCCGGTTTCGTTGCGGACGTCGTTGATCAGATCCAGCAGCCGCAGGCCGGCCTCGCCGTCGAGCGCGCGCAGGATCACGACCGGGTAGGTGGTGCGCCGTGCCGCGCCGATGCCCCACCAGCGCCGCTGGTAGGCCACCCGCAGGTCTTCGAGGAAAGCGTGCACCAGCAGCTTGGCCAGATGCTCGGCGTGCTCGTGACGGCGGGCGCCCTCGGTGAGGCGGTGGGCGAATCCGACGAACTGACTGGACTGTTCCGGCGCCAGATACTGCTGGCGCATGAACCAGCGGAACTCCCGTCCGACGCCTGGAATGCGGCCGCCGGTGCGCGCCCGGAACACCGCCGTTGGCAGCACGATGCGCAGCAGTCCCAGCACCACGCGCTGCACCACGCCCACCGTGGCCTCGGCTTCGCCGAGCAACTCCTCGCCCCATCGGCCGAAATCCCTGCGCAGCAGCGACGCCAGCTCGTCGAGTTCGTTGTCGGAGTTGAGCTTGCGTGCCATCAACCATTCGGCCAACCGGTAGCGCCGGAACGGCAACGGGCGCAATCGCCCGAAGCGGTCGGCCGACAGACCCTTGCAGAGGTTGTAGAGCAGCCTGCGCAACGCGGTCAGTCCCGCAGTGGTGTCCTCGACCAGGGAACTGCCTTCGGGCAACGGGTCGAGGGCATCGACGTCGACGGCCACGTGCACCGCGCCCGCGAGTGCCGCGCCGAACATGTCCAGGCATGCCTCGACGTTGGTGACATCGCCGCACAGACCCACCATCGGCAGCATCCGCTCGCCGCGCGGCGGCCGTCGCACCAACCAGCGAAGCAGATCTTCGAGTACATCGACTCCCCGAAAGGAGACAGCTCTGGTGCCGGACATGACGCCCCCGTGTCCTCCGCGAATGTGAACACCCATTGAAGCAGACACCAAAAGGCTTGCCCCTCACGGCTCTTGGCCGAGAACGACAACCGGCGCCGCGGCGCGAACGGCACGTCGGTCATGCGAGCGAGCCGGGCCGGCCCCGGAATTAGTGCGGTTCGTGGATAGGGCGAGTCGTCACCCTCCGGGAACTCGGAGCGAGTGTTCGATTGCGCGCACCGCGAAATGCGAATGCCGCGTGCACACACCATTCGGCGAACCCGCTCACCGCGTGTTCACGCCATGGAAGACATTTGTCGTCACCGCGTCCGCGCGGCGTGTTCCAACCGGTAGCGGAAAACGCTTACCGAAGCGGTATTCCGGGCGCGAGTCGTAGCGCAGCTCACCGCCCGCTATTGCGGTGCAGGTGTCAGGACGCCGGCGGCCGGACCGATGGCACGCCTCCACACGTGGCGGCGGATCCGGCGAACCTGTGGCTGGTCAGTTGTGCCGCGGGTCGGCGGCCGAGGCGTGCGGCCGGGTGATCCGGCGATGCGCCATGACTTCGGCCCACCAGCCGCTCAGCGGGCTCGGGTCGGGCCATACGATCCGATCTCGTTCTTCGTCGTCCGCGACGGGCGCTTCGGGTTTCTCGCTCACGATGACGTTCCTCTGCGCTGGTGCACGTTGCCGTACACATGCTTGCGGAGAGCCCTCGTGTTCGTGCGCGCCGGTGGTTTCGCGCAGAGCGCGTCGAATCGGCTGAACATCGAGCAGCGCGGGTTCCTCGCCCCTTTTGTCGGCCGACCGCGCTGTCGGTCCGACTCATCCAACACTTACCACAGCTCAGGTGTAACAAACCGCTCTTTTCGGTTTACGATCCGGACACCAAGCGGTCGCTTGTTTACATTTTTCCGCGTTGAACAGTGGAAATGGCGGGTTCGACCGGGTTTCTTACACGAAACCGAAAAAGCGCCGGGTGGTGAAACACACCTGCCCTACTCGTCGCCGTCCGCGCGGCTGCGGATGCGCTCGCCGTGCCGGCCTGCGCCGCCCGCGCGAGGCGACGCGCAGCGGTTCTGGTCGCTCCGGCCGGAGCCGCGAATGTGCCCCACACCTGCCATGCGGAGGCTTCGTAAATCCTTCGCAACCGGTCCCGGTGACCCAGCGCCGGAGTCGCGTCCGCTGATTCGGCTCCACCCGCCCGGGTACCCGCCGACTGTGGTTCACCGAACCGAAGCCGTCGGCGCCCCCGGCGAAGTCGTCCGGGCGCGCAGGCCGACGGACCGGGAGCGCTCCGAGGAGTGCCCGCGGCCATCGGCGCGGGCACGCACGGCCGGGGAACTCGGGTGAGACCGATGGCCGACCTCCGCCGGATCATCGGTAAGCACGGGCCCTTCGCCTCGGTCTGTTTCGACAGTTCCCACGACACCGAAGACGCGGCGCGCGACACCGAGCTGCACTGGCGCTCGATCGACGCCGAACTGGACCGCAGCGGAGCCCGGCCGCGCATCCGGCGGCTGCTCGCCCAGGCCATCGAACTGCATCCGCCGGCGCTCGGACGGTGCGGCAGGCTGCTCATCGCCGACGAGACCGAGGTGCTCGCCGACGAACGTCTGCCGCGCCCGCCCGAGAGCGAGACCGTCCGGGTGTCTCCCCTGCCCTACCTGTTGCCGCTGATCGAGGCGCAGGCGGAGAAAGTGCCGCATGTCGTCGCCCTCGTCGGCCGGGTGAGCTCGGAGCTGTACGCGCTAGACGGCCACGGCAGCGAGGAGCGGCAGGCCCTGCGCGGCGCGGGTCATCCGGTGGCCGAGCCACGGCGCGACGACTGGTCGCACCGCACGATCCGGCAGCGGATCGAGGACACGACCCGGCGCACCGTCCGCGAGTTCGCGGGCGAACTGACCCGGCTGGCCGACATCGTGCACGCGGAAGTCGTCGTGCTCGCCGGAGAAGCGCTGGCCCGTGCCGAACTGCGGGCGGTGTTCGACGCGAAGGGCCGGGATGTCGTCGACGCCGAATCCGGCACGCTCACACCGGGTTCGGACCCCACGGCGCTGGACGCGGAAGTCCGCCAGATCCTGCACCGGGTGGCGGCGCAGCGCCGTCGCCGGGTCCTCGACCGCTTCGCCGCCGAGATCGAGCGTCCGGACGGCCTGGCCGTGGCCGGGCTCGCGGCGACCACGAGCGCGCTGCGCGCCGCCACCGTGGAGCGGCTACTGCTCGACCGCGCGGCGCTCGGCGACCGCCTGGTGCTGGCCGGATCCCCGCCCAACCCCCTGATCGGCCCGGCCACGAACGGCTCGGCCGGCGAAATGCGCCGCGCCGACGAGGCCCTTCCGGTCGCCGCTGTGGCGATCGGGGCCGACATCGTGCTGGTCGAGGCCGTGGCCGCCCTGCGCGACGGGGTCGGCGCGGTGCTGAGCGGCCGATAGGAGCACAAGCGCGCCGCTCGCCCTCACGACTTCGGAACGCGCTCGTGCAAGGTGAGCAGCATGTGGTCGAAAGCGGTCTGCACGCCCGGCGGGGCCGCGGGCAAGCGGTCGATTTCGGCGATCAACTGGGCGGCCAGGTCGCGCAACTTGACGTTGGTCTCCTGCGAACGCCACTGCAGAACGTGGAACGCCTGGTCGGCGCTGATCCGGTAGACCCGCATCAGCACGCCTTTGGCCTGCTCGATCCGTGCGCGCGCTTCGACCAGGCGCGGCAGCGTGTCGTCGAGCAGGTCCTGACGTTCCTCGGCGATGGTGGCGGTCAGGTCGACGTAGTAGCCCGCGGTGCCGACCACGGTGCCGTTCTTGTCGGTCATGGTGTCGCCGAGCACGAGCACGTGGTGCGTCGTTCCCGCGGTGTCGATGATGCGATGACGGCTGCAGAACGGCTCGGCGTTGCGCACCGACTTCTCGATGGCCTCGGCGACATGCTCCCGGTCCTCGGGGTGTTTGTGCGCGAGCAGCAACTCGGTGGTCGGCGTCACCGTGTCGGGCCCGTAGCCGTGCATCGCGGCGACCTCGTCCGACCACTCCCATCGCTGATCGGCGAACCAGAACCGGAAACTTCCGGTGGCCTGTGGGGTCCCGGCACCGACCACCCGGGCTACCGCGCCTTCGGCCGTGTCCACGATTCGGTCGCCCGATTCGTTCATCGCGTCAGTATGCTCCTACCTGCGGCGTCGCACCGTGGATCCCGGTGATCGAAGCGGATGTCCCGCACGCGGCGACACCCTCATCTTATTCCGCTCGCCACCCGATCCGGCCCGTCCGCCGCCGCTACCCGGCGCGCGGGAGAGCCGTCCCGGGATAGTCTTGGGATCGTGCCGGGGCAGGTGGAGTCTGCCCCGGCACGCCCGTGCCGAGCCTTACTCAGCGTGCGCCAAGGCGACCCGCTGTTTCTCGGTATCGATATCGAGGATGCGCACCGTCAGAGTGGCGCCGACCTGTGGTTCGGTCGACCACTCGGTGCGGTGCAGCAACCCGTGGATTCCCGGAGCGACCTCCAGGAACGCGCCGAACGGCACGATCTGCACGACGGTGGCGTCGAGGACTCCGCCCCGAGCGTGTGCCGCGACGAACTCCGGCCATCCGCGCTGCGGCGATTCCGAATGGGACATGTGTTCTCACCTCCTTCCAGCGTCCCTGTAGTGCATGGGATTCGCGGAGAAGGCGGGCGGGCCCCTGGCCCGCCGGATGATCACAGCGCGGCCGGGTAACCGTTCTGTGTGCGGCGTGTCGCCGACCCGGCAGTCATGGCGAAGACCATAACCCAGCGTGACGCGATGCGGCAAGATCGGGCGCGGAACGACAGCGAAATCCGCAGTGCTCAGCCAGTTTTCGCACTGTCAGCGGACCCTCGCGCATACCGGACCGCGGGATCGGGTGCGGCAGTCGGGCACATGACCTTCGCCGATCTCGTCTTCGGTGACGAGTCGTGTCGTGCCGCCCGATCCATCAGTGCCCGCGCAGCGGGAAACGGTCGCGTGCAGCGCATTCCGGGCCGGTTCCGGTCGGCAGCCGTGTCGCGCCGGGATCAGCGGTCGATGTCCGCCCAGAACGCGCAGTCGTGCCTGGCGGCGAAATCGTCCGTCATGCCGCTGCCGGTCGCCCGCATGAGCAGCGCGGAGCCATCGGGGCCGTGCCCGGTCGACGCCGGCCAGGCCTGCCATTCGGGTGAACCCGGCGCATTCGGGTCACCGGTGTGGGCGAAGGTGGTCCACCAGCGCTGCATCTGCGCGGCGAAAGCGGCGGACGCACCGGTCCATGGAACCGGCACACCCATGAATCTGGTGAACAGGTAGTACAGCTCGGCGGAGTGAAACGCGCCGGGCAGCACCGGATTGGCGTCACCGAGCGGCGCCTGATCGAATTCGTACTGCCACAGCGGATGTCCGGCGTCGCGCGCCGTTCGGCTGGTGGACAGCGTGGGACAGGCGAGCCCGCTGTCGGTGATCACCACGATCTGGGCGGCTGCCGGTGAGGGGAAGCGATCGACCGGGTACCGGGCCAGGACTCGGTCGGCGTCGGCGCCGAAGGATTCGCGCACGAAGCGTTCGTAGCTCGCCGCGTCCGGAATGTGGCCGCGGGCGTAGTCGGTTTCGGCGACCATCAGACCACCCTCCGCGCTCGTCGTCCCCGTGAGAATCGGCGCCTTCCTGGCATCCCCGGTCAAGCCCGCGTCGAGCGTCCGCGTGATGACGACGCCGTCGATGACGGGAAACCAGACGGGATCGTGGCCTTCGGCTCGGGCCATCGGCGAGTCGAGGAGCTTCGCCACGGGCAGTGCGCGCAGGCAGGCCAGCCGGGTTGCCGCGTCGCCGCATCCGACACTGTCCGCGTAGCGCTGCGAGCGCGCGAAAGCGTCGGCGCGATCGCCGGGCGCCAGTGGCGCTTGCGCGCAGGGACCGCTCTGGATGATCGCCTTGGCGAACAGATCGTCGGAGCCGGGTGCGGCGAAATGGGTGCAGACGCTGACGGCGCCTGCCGACTCACCGAAGATCGTGACATTGTCCGGATCGCCGCCGAAGACGTGCGCGTTGTCCCGCAGCCAGCGCAGCGCGGCTTGCTGATCCTGGATGGCGACCGTTCCGACGGCGCCGCCGGATTCGGCCGCCAGTTCCGGGAGCGCCAGGAAGCCGAACGGTCCGAGACGGTAATTGGGGATGGCCACGATGACGTCGCCGTCGGCGGCCATCCGAGTCGGCCCGTCGTATTCGCTGTTGGAGCCGTCGAGATAACCGCCGCCGTGCAGGAAGACCATGATGGGCCGCGGACGGGCGCCGGCGCCGTCCGGCGCGTAGATGTCGATGGTCAGGCAATCCTCGCCGGTGGGCGCGAGCGATGGTATGCCGGGCAGGTATCCCGTCTGCGGACACTGCGGCCCGTGGTCGCGGGCGGGGCGCACGCCGGGCCACGGCGATACGGGGCGCGGCGGCGCGAATCGCGCTTCGCCTCCCGTCGGCGCCGCGAACGGGATGCCGAAGTACTCGACGATGTCATCGACGACGCGGCCGGAGATCGCGCCGCCGGTCACGAACACCTCCGGCGCCGACGCGATCACGGGCGCCGGAGCGCCCGCGAACCACAGACCGGCGGTGACGGTCAGAGCGGTCGCGGTTCGCGCGATCGAGCGAATCATGGCTGTCCACTACCTCCGATGCGGGCGCTACGGTCGGCGGCGAGGCAGGCGGCCTCGTCCTCCGCGGTAGCCGGCATCGATCGGCTCGGCGTCGCGGTGCACTCGCGAATCGGAGTGGACCGGTCGCGCGCGGCAGGAGCCGAATCGCCGCTGGAACCTTCACCTGGTGGTCACACGCCTACGTCACCCGTCGACCCACTCGACGTTCGAATCCCGCATCCGGGGCGGCGGACATCGCGCCCGCCCTCATCGTCCGCCCGGCGCGCCGGAAGTCGCCGGTACCGCCTCGAGCTGGGCAATCGCACCGCGGCTGATGCTACAGCGGTCCGGTGCGCGGAGCGATACACGACGCACTCCTCGCCACCGGCCGAGCGAGCGAGGCGCGCGTCAGCTCTCGGCGAGCAGGGCGAGTTCCTCGGCGAGGATCTTGATCGTGTCGCGGATCTGGTCTTCGGTGTGGCACGCGGTGACGAAGAACCGCAAGCGCGCCAGGTTCTCCGGGACAGCCGGGTACAGGATTGGGTTGACGTTGACCCCGCGGCGCAGCAGCGCGTTCGACAGTTTCAGCGTCTTCAGCGAGTCGCCCACGAGGCACGGGACGATCGGCGTGTCCAGGCTGTCGCCGGTGTCGATCCCCGCTTCCCGGGCCAGTCGCAAGAACAGCCGGGAATTGTGGCGCAGGCGTTCCAGTGGCTCGCCGTCGGAGCGCAGCTGCCGGATCGCCGCGACCGACGCGGCGGCGTTCATCGGCGTCATGCCGACGCTGTAGACGAATCCCGGCGTCGTGTATTTCAGGAATCGGATCAGCTCCGCGCTGCCCGCGACGTATCCGCCGCACCCGGCGAGCGCCTTCGACATCGTCCCCGACCACAATTCGACATCGCCACGATCGACGCCGAAGTGTTCGCCGATCCCGCCGCCGCCCGCGCCGAGCACGCCGACGCTGTGCGCCTCGTCGATCATCAGCAGCGCCTTGTGTTTCTTCTTGACCGCGATGATCGCGGGGAGGTCCGGGATGTCGCCGTCCTGGCTGTAGACGCCTTCGATCAGGATCAGCACCCGCCGGTACCGGTGGCGGATCTCGGTGAGCAGCGCGTCGAGTGCGGCGTGGTCGTTGTGCGGGAACGGACGGCGGGTCGCGCCCGAGAGCTTGCAGCCCTGCACGATGCTGTCGTGCGCGAGGCTGTCGTGGATCACCAGGTCCTCCGGTCCGGCCAGGTGGCCGATGATCGTGACATTCGTGGAGTGGCCGCCGACCAGCGCGATGGCGTCCTCGGTGCCGAGCAGGCCGGCGAGTTCGGCCTCGAGTTCACGGTGCACCGGCTTCTCGCCGGAGAGGATCCGGCTGGCCGAGCACGAGCTGCCGTAGCGCGCCACCGCGTCCTGAACGGCGGCGACGACCGCCGGATGGCCGGACAGCCCGAGGTAGTTGTAGCTGGAGAAGTTGACCACCGGTGCGCCGTCGATGACGGAGGTGTCCCGCGTGACGCCGTCGTTGACCAAGAAATAGGGGTTGGACAGGCCGAGCGCCTCGACGCCCGCGACCCGCTCGGTGATCGCTTTGACCTCGGCGAAATCCGAGATCCGGTACTCCGGCTCGACGACCGTGCGCGGGGGTTCGGCCGGCTCGGCGGCCACGGGAGTCCGCGGCGGCGCCCCCGCCGGTGCCGTCACGTGGGCGATGACGTCACCGAGCGTGGTCGTGGGTGTGAACCGGGCCGGGTCAATGGTCGCCGCAGGGAGTTTGCGCACCAGCGTGGCGATCAGGTCGGTCAGCATGAGCGAGTCGAAACCGAGGTCGTCGCCGATGGTGTGGGCGTCGCGAAGCCGCTCTGCCGGGAAACCGCTGAGTCTGGCGAATTCCGCGCGAACGACTGCCGCGACCGCGTCCGGTGCGACCGGCGGGTTCGGCTCGGCCACCGGGGCCGCGTTCGGTTGCGGCGTGACCGTCCGCTCCGCCACCAACGCGGCGCGCTCGGCGGCCGGAGCGCCGACGAGACTCGCCAACACGGCGTTCTGTTCCCGGAAGTGGGCGATCAATTGCTCCATGGCGGTTTCCTCGGCTTGCGCGGATGGCGTCGGGTTGGTGCGCGGTTCGACCCAGAACCGCTGGTCGGTGCGGAACTCGTAGCCGGGCAGCCTGCGGCGCACCCGCTGCTCGGGTTCGTAGAGGCCGTCCCAGTCGGGGTCGAGTCCATCGCGGTACAGCGCGGCGACGACGCTGGCGAATTCGCCGCCGGTCGCGCCGGGGCCGGGGCTCGGCGTCAGGCAGCGCGGCGCCAGATCCGGACGGACGCGGCTCACCAGGGCAGTCAGAACGCGACGCGGGCCGATCTCGATCACATGGCTCGGCTCGGTGCCGAGCGCGGCCTCGACCGCCTCGCCGAAGCGCACCGTGGCGCGAATGTGTTCGGTCCAGTAGGCGGCGTCCATCGTCTCGTTCGCGTCGAGCAGGCGACCGCGCACGGTCGAGTAGAGCGGCAGGACCGGCTTCCGGTACGCGCATGCGCGGGCGACCGCCGCGAATTGCTCGACCATGGGGTCCATCAGCGGACTGTGGAAGGCGTGCGACACGGTGAGCGGCTTGCTGCCCACCCCGCGCGCCGCGAGTGCCTCCCGCACCCGGGTGATCGCCCGAGCGGCGCCGGACAGCACGATTTCCTTCGGACCGTTGACCGCGGCGATCGCGATGTCCGTCCGTCCGGCGAGCATTCCGGCGACTTCGGCCGCGTCCGCCCGCACGGCGAGCATCGCGCCGCCGTCGGGCAACTGCCGCATCAGCTCGCCTCGCGCGACCACCAGACGGCACGCGTCGTCCAGATCGAACACCCCTGCCACCGCCGCGGCCGCGAACTCGCCGATGCTGTGCCCGATCACCCAGGCCGGACGGACGCCGGCGCGGGCGAGGGCATCGGCCATGGCGTACTCCATCGCGAAGATCGCCGGTTGGGCCAGGTCGGTACGGTCGATGTCGGCGTGCTCGTCGAGCAGCAGCGCGCGCACCGAACGGCCGAGATGCGCCGCCATGACGGCGTCGACCTGTGCCAGCGCGCGCCGGAACAGCGGGCTCGCCGCGTCCAGCGCACGGGCCATGCCCGCGAATTGCGAGCCCTGGCCGGTGCACATCCAGCCGACGCCGGTCGGTCGCGCCACCCCGGTTTCCGCATCGTCGCGCAGTCGCGCGATCGCGGCGTCGCGATCGGCCGCGACGATGGCGAGCCGGGCGCGGCCGGACGACTTGACCCGGTTGCTGGTCCAGCAGACCTGCGCGAAACGGTCCGGCGGGATGGCGGCCAGAGCATCTGCCATGCGATCGGCATTGCGCCGCAAGCCTTCCGCGTCGTTCGCCGACACGGTGAGCACTCCTGCGCCGGGCGCGCCAGGGATGTCTGCGGAAGGGGCACTGCCGAGCACGACATGGGCGTTCGTGCCACCGAGGCCGAAACTGCTGACCCCGCCGTAGCCGGGACCCGCCAGCGGCATCGGGTCGGTGAGCAGACGCAGACCCTGCTGGGACATCCGCAGTCGCGGATTCTCCTGCTCGGCGAACCGCGAGGGCGGGACGACGCCGTGCCACAGGCTGAGCGCGGCCTTGATCAGGCCCGCGACGCCCGCCGCGCCCTCGGTGTGGCCGAGATTGCCCTTGATCGAACCGATTCCGCACGGCCGCGACCGGTTGCGCCCGTGCAACTGTCCCAGCGCCTTGACCTCGATCATGTCGCCGAGCACCGTCCCGGTGCCGTGCGCCTCGAGGAAGTCCACCTGCTCGGGCCGAACTCCGGCGCGTTCGCACGCCTCCCCGATCACCTGCTGCTGCGCCCACCGGTTCGGCGCCGTGATGCCGTTGCTGCGCCCGTCGGAATTGACCGCGCTGCCCTTGATCACCGCGTAGATCGGCAGGCCAGCCGCCTGCGCGTCGTCCAGTCGCCGCAGCACGAGCACCGCGACGCCCTCGCCGCGCACGATCCCGTCGGCGGCGCCGCTGAAGGGCTTGCACCTGGCGTCCGGCGCCGAGAGACCGGCTTGGGTGTAGAAGACGCCGACGGCGGGGGTGAGCACGAGGTTGACGCCACCGGCGACCGCTTGGTCGCACTCGCCGGAAGCCAGTGCGCCACAGGCCAGGTGGATCGCGACCAGCGACGAGGAGCAGGCCGTGTCGACCGCGACACTGGGTCCTTTCAGGTCGAACTGGTAGGAGAGCCGGTTGGCGGTCATGAAGTAGCCGTTGCCGGAGCCGTGTTGCGGCGTGATCGCGGCGTAGTCGCTCATCTGCAGGTTGGCCCATTCGTTGGCCATCACACCGACGAACACTCCGGTCCGCGAACCGGCTTCGCCGCGCGGGTCGAGCGTGGCGTCTTCGAAAGCCCGCCAGGTCGCTTGCAGCAGCAGCCGCTGCTGCGGATCCATCGCCTCGGCTTCGCGCGGGGTGATGCCGAAGAACTCGGCGTCGAACGCGTCGGCGTCGTCGAGGAAGCCGCCGCCGCGGGTGTTGATCGTGCCGGGCGCTCCGGCCGGATCGTGGAAGTCGGCGGCGTTCCAGCGGTTGGCCGGGACCTCGGAGATCGCGTCACGTCCGTCGATCAGCAGCCGCCACAGCGCGGCCGGATCGGGTGCTTGGGGAAATCGGCAGTCGAGGCCGACGATGGCGATGTCGGTCATGCGGCGAGGGTGAATTCGGCCGCGATATAGGCGGCGATGTCGGCGATGGTGGGGTATTCGAAGACCAGCGTCGGGTCGGCCTCGAGCGACCAGCGCTCCTCGATCTCGCCGCACAGGCCGACCGCCGAGACGGAGTCGAGGCCCAGTTCGGCGAGCGGGACGAGGGGATCCACCTCGTGGGGTGCGCGTTCGGTGTAGTCGGCCACGCGCCGCACGAGCCAATCCTGGATCGTGGTGGGACGAGTAATGGTGTCGCTGAACATCTTTGGGCTCCTCGATGCGCGTCAGGGTCGGTCAGACGGTCATGGATCGGCTCAGCGCCGGTTCGAGATCCTCGTGCAGGACGCGCTCGACGCGATGTGCCAGGAACGAATCCCGCATCGCACCGCGCTGAACCTTCCCGCTGGTGGTGCGCGATATGGCGTGCGGCTCGACGAGAACGACATTCGGCGCGGGCACGTCGAAGGCGCTGGCGACCGCGATCTTGATCGCCGAGGCCAGCTCGGCGAATGTCGTGTCGCCTCGCCGCGCCTTCTTGACACCCTGCAGCACGACAAGCCGTTCCCGGCCGCCCGCGTCGACGGATACGGCGACGCCGGCGCTGTCGGCGAATGCCGGATGCAGTTCGCGAACCAGCCCCTCGATGTCCTGGGGGTAGATATTGCGGCCGTTGACGATCAGCAGATCCTTGAGACGGCCCGCGACGAAAAGTTCGTTCGCACGCAGCAGACCGAGATCACCGGTGCGCAGGAAAGGCCCCTCGGCGCCCAAATGAGCGTCGAAGGTCTCGCGCGTCTCGTCCGGGCGGTTCCAATAGCCCGCGGCGACGCTCTCGCCGCGTATCCAGATCTCGCCGACGGTGTTCTCCGGCAGCTGTCGCAACCGATACGGGTCGATGATGCGGATATCGAGACCGCGGGCCGCGGGCCCGCAGCCGACGAGCCGCGTATCGCCTCCGACGTCCAGGTAGACCGGCGCCGACGGAGCCGTTCGGGCGCTGGCGAGCAGGGTGACCTCCGCGAGACCGTATGCGGGCCGGAAAGTCGTCGGCCGCCACCCCGCGGGCGCGAACCGTTCGAGCACCGCCGCCATGGTTCGCTCGCGGACCGGTTCCGCGCCGCTGAGAGCGATCTCGAGGGTACTGAGGTCGAGATCGGCCAGCTGCTCGTCGCTCACCCGCCGCGCGATCAGGTCGTAGGCGAAATTCGGCGCACCGGTGAAGGTCGCCCGGTATTCGTCGATGGCCTGCAACCAGCGCACCGGACGCTTGAGAAACGTCGTCGGCACCATGAACACGAGGTTCGCACCGGCGTAGACCGCCCCGAGCAGGAAGCCGATCAAGCCCATGTCGTGGAAGTGCGGAAGCCAGCTGACGCCGGTCCCGGCATCGTTCATTCCGCCCGCGGCGATGGCAGCCTCGTTGTGCATGAGATTGCCGTGCGTCACCACGACGCCTTTCGGAGTGCCGGTCGATCCCGACGTGTATTGCAGGAACGCGATCGTCCCTGTGTCGATGTCGGGCATGCGCCATGCGTCGGGCTCACCGGCCAGATCGTCGGTCGCGACCACGAGCGCGGGCGTAGCGGCTTCGACGATCGGCTGGAAATGCGCGGTCGTGAGCACCAATCGCGCGCCGGAATCGGCGATCACACTCGCTACTCGCCGGATGCTGCCCGCGTCGTGCGGCACGGGCGCGGGGACGGCCACGACCCCGGCGTACAGACAGCCGAGGAACGCCCGCAGAAATGCCATGCCGTCGAGATAGAGGAGCACGACCGGCTCCGCCGACTCCGGGCGGCCCGCCAGCCAGGCGGCGAACGCTCTGGCGTCGCGGTCGAGTTCACGGTACGTGCGGATCTCCTCGTCGAGGCCGAGCCCGGTTTCACGAAGGTAGGTGTAGGACCTGGTGTCCCCGTATTCGGCAACCTGTCGCCTCATGTGGTGAACGAAAGTCGGCTGCATCTCGTGGTTCCTTCGTAGCGATCGGCATCGGAGTTCGGCTACTACTCTGCGCTGGCCATAACCGCAGAACCAGGGACCTCAGGGAGTGCTCAGCAAACCCAGGGGGTGGCCTCGGCGCACCCCTGGGGTGGTGGTCTTCCGCGCCGCCGTGTAGATAGCCGCCGATGCGCTGGGCGCCCATCCCCCTACTCGCCGAGACTTTGTGAGGCGCACCACCGTCACCCACTAGTTGTTTAGCGCAAGCAATTACTATATAGTTGCATAGCGCAAGCAACTTATCTCGTCTGGAGCGGCCATGGCAGTCTCATCCGATACGGCTCACAGCCTGATCAAAGAGCTCTATCTGATGGGCCGGGCGATCCGCGTCGCGCTGGCACACCCGGAGGAAGGGCACTTGCTTCCGGGCGGCATCGGCGTGCTCGGCACCCTCGAGTCCAAAGGCCCGTGCAGGCAGGTCGACCTCGCCGTGGACCTGTGCATCAGCCCGAGCGCGCTGAGCAGGCACGTCACCGAACTCGTCGGCGCGGGCTATATCAGCAGGCACGCCGACCCCACCGACGGGAGGGCCACCCTCATCCGGGTGACCGACGATGGCCGCGATCTGCTCCACCGCGTCCGCGCTTCGCGGGCGCGTGGCTTGCAGGACGTTCTCACCGACTGGAGTGAGGACGACGCGGAGCGGGCCTGCGCCGCCGTGCAGATGCTCCGGAACGCACTGACCGCACACGCGCAGAGCAGCGCGGTGCACGCGCACCAGCCGGTTTCGAAAGAGAGTCAGGAAGTAGATGTCTAGTTCAGTCGAGTCGGTGACCCGACGCGACCCGTACGCGATGACCCACCGCGAGGTCCTGGAAGCGATGACCGGGTTGCTCGCGGCGTTGTTCACCGCGCTGCTCAGCACGACGATCGTCGCCACCGCGCTGCCGACCATCATCGGCGATCTGGAGGGATCGCAGACCGCCTACGCCTGGGTCATCACCTCGGCGCTGCTGGCCAACGCCGCCTCCACCCCGATCTGGGGCAAGTTCGCCGACCTGTTCAACAAGAAGCTGCTGGTCCAATCCGCCATCATCATCTTCGTCATCGGCTCGGTGATCGCCGGATTCGCCCACAACGTGCCCGTGCTCCTGGCCGCCCGCGTCATCCAAGGCATCGGCATGGGCGGGTTGACCGCGCTGGTCGTCGCGATCATCGGCTCCATCGTCGCGCCACGCGAACGCGGCCGCTACTCCGGCTACATGGGCGCGGTGATGGCGGTCTCGATGTCCGGCGGCCCCATCCTCGGCGGTGTCATCGTCGACAGCCCGCTCGGCTGGCGCTGGTGCTTCTTCGTGTGCGTTCCCATCGCGGTCATCGCCCTGGCGCTCCTGCAACGCACCCTGCGGCTGCCCACCGACCGCAAAGAAGGCGTGTCGATCGACTGGCTCGGCGCCGCGCTCCTGACCGCCGGCGTCTCGGTCCTGCTGATCTGGGTGTCCTTCGCCGGAAAGGCGAACTACTACGCCTGGATCTCCGAAGAGTCGGCGCTCTACGTGGCTTCCGGCGTGCTGCTGCTGATCGCGACCGTGTGGGTCGAGTCCCGCGCCAAGTCGCCCATCATCCCCCTGCCCATCGTCACCGAACGCACCACGGGTCTGGCGATCATCGCCTCCATCGCCGTCGGCGTCGGCATGTTCGGCGCGACCACCTTCCTGGGCCAGTACTTCCAGACCGCACGCGGCTACTCCCCGACCATCGCGGGGGTGCTGACCATCCCGCTGGTCGCGGGCATGCTGATCGCCTCGGTCGGTTCAGGTCAGCTGATCACCCGCCGCGGCAAATGGAAGAGCTTCGTCGTCAGCGGCGCCGCGCTGCTGGTGGCCGGATTCGCGCTGCTGTCCACCATCGACCACGCGACGAGCCTGTGGCTGGTCGGCGCGTACATCACCGTCGTCGGCTTGGGCGTCGGCATGATGATGCAGAACCTGGTCCTCGCGGTGCAGAACACCGTCAGCGTGCACAACATCGGCGCCGCCTCCAGCAGCGTCGCGTTCTTCCGCACCTTCGGCGGCGCCATCGGCGTCTCGGTGCTCGGTTCGGTGCTGGCCACCCGGGTCAGCGAGCTGTCCGCGGAGGGCTTCGCCAAGCTGGGCATCCACCCCAAGTCCTCCGGGGGAAGCAACCTGAACCTGGACGCCCTGCCCGCGCCCATCGCGACCATCGTGCGCACCTCCTACGGCGACGCGACCGGGCGGATCTTCCTCATCGCCGCCGGCGCGACGATCGTCGCGCTCATCGCGGCGGCGCTGCTGCCCAACCGTCCGCTGCGCCGCACGATCGACATCGATCCCGCGCTCGACCCGATGCAAGCCGAGGCCCGCGCGGAGGACAAGGAGGCGAGCGCCGCCAAACAACCGGCCCTGCTCGACTGAGCCGCCGATACGCATAGAGCCCCGAAGCCTTCGGGGCTCTACGCGTATCTTCCGGGTTCCGCTCAGTACGGTGGACGCTCGGCAGAACCCAGATCGACGGTCGTCGCCGAGGTCAGGGCGACGGCCAAGCAGCGCAACTCACCGGGAATCAGGATCGAGCGGATCGCGCCCTGGAAACATTCGAGCACCGCGCCGTCGGACCACCGCACGTCGTAGCGGTACCAGCACCGGCAGGCGCCGCCTGCGCGCTGAACGTCCCGCTCGACCCGGATGGCCAGTTCGGCGAGCGCCGCGCGAACCTGACTCGGCTCGCCGGTGCTGGCGATCTTCCACCACGGCCGATTGAAGTAACCTGGTTCGGAGATCTCGACCAGGTAGAGCAACGGCATCCCCACGACGTCGGAGGCGGTCATACCGCTCAGACTGCAGCAAAACGGACTGGACGGACGGGTGAAACGCCGGGCGTCACCAAGGCGATACCGACTCCACCGCGCTGACCGCGTCAGGAGCCGACGCGGTCGAGCAGCCAGCGCGGACCGACCGTCTCCGCACCGAAAGCCGCCACACGTTCGCGCAGTCCCCCGTCGGCCGTCACCACCGTGATCGGACGGTCGCCGTCCTGCGCGCGAGCCGCGGCCACCACACGGACGATGGCGTCGTCCCCCGAACCGTCCGCCCGCACCACCCGCGGGCCGCCCGTGCCCGGAGCCGCATCGGCTGCGGCCTTCGCCGCTCCCTCGAGCACCACGACCACCTCGGTGCGTTCGGCCAGCCGCTCCGCCAGCCCGGTCATTCGCTCCAGCAGACGCCGAGCGGCGCCCGAGCGGTCGCGCCACCAGCCGTCGGGTCGTGACCCGACGACGTTCGCGGCGTCCACCACGATCAGCCGGGCACCGTCCGCCGTCACCGCCTCAGTCTCCTCCCACGGCGAGCACCGCGCTCGACGCGGACTCGGTTGCCGCGGGCCGCGCCGCCCGCACGGCGGCGAGAGCGTTGATCCTGCCGTATCCGTACTTGTCGCTGTGGCCGTCGGCCCCGTAGCCGCCGCCCTGCGGATCGATCCGGTCGCAGGCGCCCTTCAGCAGGTCCTTCACCTCGCTCCAGGTCAAATCCGGGTTCACCGACAGCATCAGTGCCACCGTCCCCGCGGCCCCGGGGCACGCGCTGGACGTGCCGCCGAAGTCGTTGGTGTAGTCGCCCGCCGCATCGCCCGACGCCGTCGTGCCGGGGTTGTAGCCGGCCGCGCCGTGCCGATCCACGGTCCAGATCCCTGGCGTGAGCGGGTCGGGATGCCCGAAGGGGCGGTGCCCGATGTCGCTGCTGGGGAACGCGCACCAGACCGCTTTGCCGAAATCGCTGTACACACTGCGCTTACCGGTGTCGTTGCAGGCCGCGACCGCGATTGCCTTGCCGAAGCTCGCGTAGCCGTCGTTGTCGACGGACTCGTTGCCGTTGCCCGCCGCGAACAGCACCACACAACCCTTGCCGCCGCGTCCACCGGTGACGGCGTGCTCGATCGCCAATCTGGTGCTCGCGGGCAGCGCCACGACCCGGTTGTGCACCGGATCGCCCGGCTGGAACCAGGCGCCGTCGGCCGGACCCCAACTGCACGAGATGACGTCCGCGCCGTGATCGGCGGCCCACACGAACGCGTCCGCCTCGGCCTGCGAACCGAGCCCCGAGGCGAGCCGGATCGGCATCAGCCTCGCCTCCGGCGCCACCCCGGACGCCCCGGCCGTGCCGTTGGCGCACGCCACGCCCGCGCACGCGGTGCCGTGATTGTCACCGTTGTCGGGTCCGGTGCCGAAGGTGTCCTTCGGGCGCGGATCACCGGTCTTCGCCGTGACATCGCGTGGCGCGACGATCTTTTCCGCGCCTGCGAATTCGGGATGGTCGATGTCGACACCGTCGTCGATGATCGCGATCGTCACCCCGGCTCCGCGGGTGACGGCGTGGGCGGCTTCCACTCCGGCGTGCGCGTCGATCGTGACACCGCCGATGGTGGTCTTCTTCAGGTGCCACTGCTGGGGGAAGATGGTCTTCTTGGCGCGGCTGCGGATCAGTTCGGGATGGCAGTATTCGACGTCGTCGCGGTTCAGCAGCGCGTCGGCGATGTCGAATACCCGCTGGCCGGTGCCTTCGGGCGCCGCCGTGAAATACGCGTTGGTCGCGTACGAAACCTCCTGCTTCACAGTCAGATCAGCCGATTCCAGCACGGCGAGGCAATGCTCCCGATCGACGCGGTCGACGAACTTCACGAAGATGTTCTCCGTGTAGAGCACCGGCTCCCCGGTGCCGGGATCCACCAGGACGTGCCCGGCGAACCGCACCTCCGGCGCGGCCTCGAGCACCGGCTTGCGCTGCTGCACCGGCCTCGACCCCGCGGGCAGCCGGTAGACCTCCACCCCGGCCTCCGGGTAGGCCTGCACCAGCGTCGCGTCGTCGAGTTCGGCGCCGAGCGGCGTGCGCACCGACCCCGATTGCCGCCGGATCCCGCGTCCGCTGTGCGTGCGCACCACGATCAGATCGGGGCTCTGCGCCAGCTCGAAACCAGGATCGTCCTTCGTACCGAAATTCACGGTAGGCATCGAGATCTCCTTCGCCATGGGGACCGGAGCACCAACTATGAACCAAAACTTCTGCCGATCACGGATTTACGGAGCAGCGCTCTCGTGTCGGCCGATCGACATCGGCCATCGGGCGTGGCGATACCCACGAAAAGCACGAACCGCTCGCACCTTTCGCGACGATGCCCCGGACACCGCGAGCATGTCATAGATCACTCCATGTTCGCTCACCGGGCCGGTGCGATATCGTCTCAACGCAGGCAGTCCATGTTTCGGGGGTTCCGCGCTGCGGTCGATGCGGTACGCGAATGCCCCGTGCCCGTGTCGATTCCGCTGCCGCGATGTCCTCGGTGTCGAACGGAGTCGAGACGTTGCCGAGCGACCAGATGATCTTCTTGCTGCTGGATCTCGTCCTCATCGTGGCCGCGGCGCGCCTGCTGGGCTGGCTCGCCGCACGGGTGGGCCAGCCGCCGGTGATCGGCGAGATCGTGGCAGGCATACTCGCGGGCCCCACGGTGCTCGGCGCGCACTTGTCCGAGACCGTCTTCCCGCACGACATCCGTTCGTATCTCACCGCGTTCGCGAACGTGGGCGTGATGATCTTCATGTTCTCCGCGGGCCTGGAGATGGATCTTCGGTCCGTCGCCGGACGGCGGCGATCGGTCACGACGGTCGCGCTCGCGGCCTATCTCACGCCGTTCGCGCTCGGTTCCGCCATCGCGGTGTTGGCGTTGGCCCGGCACGACGGTGGCAACCGGTTGAACTTCGCGCTCTTCATCGGTTGCGCGCTGGCCGTCACGGCGTTTCCGGTGCTCGCGCGCATCCTGCACGACCGCAAGCTGCTCGGTACCCGGCTCGGCCAGTCGGCCATGACGTGCGCCGCGCTGGACGACGTCCTGGCCTGGTGCGTCCTGGCGGTGGTCATCGGCATCGCCCGGCCCGGCCTCGGTCACCACTGGCGGTTGCTGCTGTTCGTTCCGCTGGTCGCGGTGCTGTGGTGGGCGGTGCGTCCCGCCCTGGACCGCCTCGCAGGCCCCCGTTCCGAGAAGAACCCGGCCAATATGGTCTTCCTCGGCGTCTCCGGCGCTCTGCTGCTGGGCGCGGCCACCGAATGGATCGGGCTGCATCTGATCTTCGGCGCGTTCCTGTTCGGGGTCGTCTTCCCCCGGCGGCTGCGCGCGGCCGTCGACAGCGGCGCGCAACTGTTGAGCAGCATCTTCCTGCCCGCGTTCTTCGTGGTGGCCGGTCTGCAGGTGAACCTGGGCGGACTCGACCGCGCCAGTATCGGCGAGTTCGCCGCGATCATGTTCGCCGCGCTCGCGGGAAAGCTCGGCGGCACCTATCTGGCGGCTCGCCTCGGCCGGACCGGACGAACCGAGTCGGCGGCACTCGCGGCGCTGATGAACACCAGAGGGCTGACCGAACTGGTGATCCTGAACGTGGGCCTCACGATCGGCGTCATCGACGAACGGCTGTATTCGCTGCTGGTCCTGATGGCGTTGATCACCACGGCGATGACGGCGCCGCTGCTGAAACTCTTCGGCGTCCCGCGCGCCCTGCCCGACGGCGACCAGGAAACGGGGGAAGGAGGGCCGCGTTCCACCGTTCCGACCGAGGCCGCGACCCCATGACCCACGCCTCGCGGCACGCTCGGAGCACCGGTTCGGGCGGCGGTGTTTCGGAGGACGTGTAGCCGGGCATCACCCCATTCTGCGCGTGACATAAAGCTTCGGCCGGCCACCGTCACGCACGACAACCCTGGAACCGACGTCGACGCCGTCGGCGAGACCGCGCACGCCCCGAGCTGCTAGTCGGGGTGGCATCCGAACACATCCATCGGTATCGCCGCGTCCAGAACCACTACTTCATCGGGAATGGCAACGGTGCTCCCGGAGCATCCGGGCCGACAAGCCGAAAGAAGGAGTTCGATGTCCGATTTCACGAACTTCTCCACCAGTAACGGGAAATTGCGGAGCGTGGTCGTGACCGCTGTCGAGATGTCGACCGCGGTCGGCGCCGACACCGACGCGACATGGAAACGACTGCTGGCCGGGGAGACCGGCATCGCCAAGGTCGAGGACCCCGAGTTCGAGCGCTACCAGGTTCCGGTCGACATCGCCGGACGATTCGAGGTCGATCCGACCGATGAACTCGATCGCCTCCAGAAGCGCCGCATGTCCTACATCCAGCAGGTCGCCTATGTCATGGGCAATCGGATCTGGGATGTCGCGGGCCGCCCTGAGGTCGATCCCGACCGCCTCGGCGTCTGCATCGGCACCGGGCTCGGTGGCGCCGACACGCTCATCGAGTCCAACGATCAGCTGCGGGAGTCGGGCTACCGCAAGGTGTCCCCCTTCGCGGTGCCCATGGTCATGCCGAACGGTCCCGCCGCGGTCGTCGGGTTGGAACTCGGTGCGCGGGCCTGCGTGATCGCGCCCGTCTCGGCATGCGCTTCGGGATGCGAGGCGCTGGTGCACGCATGGCGTTCGATCATCCTGGGCGAAGCCGACATGGTCGTGGCGGGCGGGGTGGAAGGCCGCATCAACCCGCTGGCGGTGGCCGGATTCGCGATGATGCGGGCGTTGAGCACCCGGATCGACGAGCCCGAGCGCGCGTCCCGCCCGTTCGACCGGGACCGCGACGGTTTCGTCTTCGGCGAAGCCGCCGCGCTATTCGTGCTGGAGTCCGAAGAGCACGCGCGGGCGCGCGGCGCGCGACCACTGGCTCGGCTGATGGGCGCCGGGCTGACCGCCGACGGCCATCACATGGTTCTGCCGCACCCCGACGGTGCGGGAAACGTCCGGGCGATGCGCCGCGCACTGGAGACGGCGGGGGTGAGCGGCAAGGACATCGACCACGTCAACGCCCACGCGACCTCCACCTCGTTCGGCGACCTGGCCGAAGCCAGAGGGATCCGGGCGGCGGTGGGCGACCATCCGTCGGTCTACGCGCCCAAATCCGCGTTGGGGCATTCCGTGGGCGCGGTGGGCGCGGTGGAAGCCGCGCTGACCGTGCTCAGCGTGCGCGACGGGGTGGTGCCGCCCACGCTGAACCTCGACAACCAGGATCCCGAGATCGACCTCGACATCGTGCACGGCAGCGCGCGCACCCAGCACATCGAGTACGCGCTGAACAACTCGTACGGATTCGGCGGCCACAACGCGGCCGTCGTGTTCGGTCGCTGCTGAGCATCCCGGTGCGCCCGCCACTACGCGTGGCGCGCGCGCCTGCCGGAGTCCGCGTCGCCGGTTCGACCGGATCCGCGGCGCGCTCGTCTGCCACGGGCGACCTCCGTCGCGAGCGCGTCGAGCGGTTGCGCGAACTGGTGCAGCGGGTCGGCCAACGCGGTCAGCCAGGCCCGCGCGGCCTCGACACCCGCCGGATCGAGAACATAGATCCGCCGCGTGCCCTCGGCGCGAACCCGCACCAGCCCGGCGTCGCGCAGCACTTTCAGGTGCTGGGAGACGCCGGGCTGGGAGATCGGGGTGCGCTGTTGCACGGCGGCGACCAGCGCGCCCGCCTGCCGCTCGTCGACCGCCACCAGTTCGAGGATGAACCGGCGGACCGGGTCGCCGAGCGCTTCGAAGATCTTCGCCGGAGACCGATCCATCAGGCCGGAGAACCGTCCTCCGGGGCGACCGTATAGAAGTCGATGGTCCGCTGCGCCGCCGCGTTCGCCTCGGTCTGGTCGTCGCCGTCACCGACGGACGCCTCCGCCCAGCCGAGAGCCGCCGTCCGGACGAACGTCAGCCCCTCCGGCGTGGTCGGGAAGGCGAGCCCCTCGGCCGGGTCCACCGCTTCTCCGCTCGACACGTGCAGCCCGAGACCCATCAGGGCCAGATCCCAGCCGACGCCGACCGCACCGGGACCGTACTGCGTCCAGAACTCGGGATCGACCGGCGCCTCGTGCCGCAACTCCAGCTCGGTGCCGTCCGTGGTGGGTGTGAGCACCACCGCGAGCCAGGAGATCCGCGGTCCCATCTCCCAGGTCACCGCGAACCGCTCCGGCGCGTCGCACTGTTCGACGACACCGTTGGCGTTGCCCTCGAGCTGATAGCGGCCGCCGACCCGCAGATCGCCGCTGATCGGCAGGAACCAGCGCGGAATCCGCTCGGCATCGGTGAGCGCGTTCCACAGGTCGGCCCGATCGGTCGGGTAGCCCCGGCGGGCGACGGCGATCCGGGTGGGCATCCCGTCGCGCGATCCGGTGCGAACTTCGCGAGTCACGAGTCCGGCGATGGCGGCGGGATCGGTGAGCAGCACCATGACATCCTCCTTGATAAGTTTTGACTTATATTAGCGCGGCGGCGCGGGACCGCAAGCAGGCGCGGCACCGCCGCCCCCTCAGGCGTCCGGGGACAGTCCCGCGATGGCGCGCAGCGCGGAGATCATTCCGGCGATCGGGATGCCGGGGTCGATCGACCGGAACAGGCCCAGCCCGACACCGAGGGCCAGCACGGCGACGGCGGCTTCGGCCTGCGGCATCGGAGTGTCGAGGTCGTCCGTGGCGCGCAGGGCGGCTCCGACCATGCCCACGATGTCGTCGAGCCGACGCGCCAACTCGGCACGCAGGTGCTCGTC
Organism: Nocardia beijingensis NBRC 16342; assembly: GCF_001612785.1. Lineage (GTDB taxonomy): Bacteria > Actinomycetota > Actinomycetes > Mycobacteriales > Mycobacteriaceae > Nocardia > Nocardia beijingensis. The sequence goes on along the minus strand of NZ_BDBC01000061.1, from coordinate 18,753 downwards.
GCGCCGCGCGTGCACGCCGAACTCCAATTCCAACCGCGTCCAGTTGGGCTCGCCGACCACCCGCTCGGCCCATTCCGTCATTCGTTTCAGCCGCTGCGCGGCCGTCGGCGCGGCGATGATCGCGGCGACCTCCGCCGCTCGCTCACCGTGAATTTCGTCGAGCACCGCCAGACACAGCTCGTCTTTGGTGCGGAAGTTGGAATACACCGCGCCTTTGGTGAAACCGGCGGCTTTCGCGACCTTGTCCAAGGTCGTGGCCTGATAACCGTCCTCCAGAAATAGCCGCTTGGCGGTCGCGATCAAAACGGCGCGCGTTCGCGCCTGGCTCTGCGCTCGCGTCGGTCGCGAATGCCCCGCCCCCGCCTGCCGCCGACACTCATCGCTATTCCCGGACAATCTCCACCCCTTACGGATACTCTCAGTATCCGATTCTAGATGCCAGGGGTATCCCAATCGCAGGAAGGATCGCATCGTGAGGAGCCGCATACTCAGATTGGCCACAGCTTTGACGGGAACCCTCCTCGTGGTCGGGGGTGGGGCGGTCGCAGCCCCACACGCATGGACGGAACCGGCCGCGGACACCGTGGCCGACGACGCTTTCTACATCCCGCCCCCGGCACCGGCGGGGGCGCCGGGCTCCATCATCCGCACCGAAGGCTCGCGGCTGGCGATCTCGGTCCCAGGGCAGCCGGGGCAGATCCCGGCGACGTCGACGCGCGTCATGTACACCAGCAGCGACACTCACGGTGCGCGCACCGCGGTGACGGGGACCTATCTCGAACCGTCCCAGCCGTGGACCGGCCCCGGCCCACGCCCGCTGATCGCCTACGCGGTCGGCACGAAGGGACAAGGCGATCAGTGCGCGCCGTCGAAACTGCTGGCGCAATTCATCCAATACCAGCCGCCATTCGACGTGATCGTCGAATACGACGTGCTGGCGCTGTACACACTGCTGGCCCGCGGTATGGCGGTGATGGTGACCGATTACCACGGTCTGGGCACACCGGATGTGCACGACTATCTCAACCGTAAATCTCAGGGCTACGCGCTGCTCGACGCTGCGCGCGCGGCGCTGCAATTGCCGGGCACCAGCCTCAGTCCGGGCTCGCCCGTCATGCTGTACGGATACTCCCAGGGCGGTATGGCCTCCGCGGGCGCAGCCGAACTCCAGCCGAGCTACGCCCCCGATCTCAACGTGCGCGGCGCCTACGTCGGCGGCCCGGTGGTGGACGACGAATACTTCATCGCCTTCAACGACGGGCGGGCCGCGCTCGGACCGGCCTTCGCGTGGATCCTCAACGGCATCGCCGCCAACTATCCCGAGACCCAGCCGGTGCTCGACGCCGAGCTCAACGACACCGGCAAGGCGATCCTGCGCGAGTCGCTGGACAAGTGCGCCGTGCCGCTCGGACTCGCCCAGCAGTTCCCGAACACCTCGCAGTGGACCACCAGCGGGGAACCGCTCAACGTGGTGATCGACCGGTCCCCGGTGTTGAAGGCGGCGTTCAACGATCAACGGGTCGGCACGCTCACGCCCGCGGTGCCGGTGCTCATCGCCTCCAACCAGTTCGACGAGGGCGCGCCGTACGTGCCCGTCCACGAGCTGGCCGCCGGATGGTGCGGCGGCGGCGCTCCGGTGATGCTGAACGCGAATGCCGAGCTGCCCAGCGTCATCACCGGGCTGCGGGTCACCCACGTGCTGACGTTCTTCCCGTCACTGGGCGCTTCGCAGCAGTGGATGACCGACCGGCTCGCCGACCAGCCCGCTCCGTCCAACTGCGGTGCGCTGCCCTGATTTGCGCGAACACGATCCACTCGGATACCTTCGGTATCCGACTCGGAGGCCCGGCACAGCGCCTCGCGCGGCGGTTCCGCTCGCAGTGCCGTGAACTCCATGCATGATGGTCGGCCGCGGCTGGGTTTCACGACCGAGCCGCGGCCGACCTGCCTGCCAGGGAAGGCCTCGGCGCCCACGCGGCAGGCGAGTTCCGCCCCACGTTCTCCCCCGCTCGGCTCCCGGCGCCGACACGTGTTCGCGACAGATTCGCTGCTTCACCGTTCCTGTCGAATTCGGTACAGAAAGGTTCGAATGTCGGAGTTGGCGCACCCCCGCCGGCCTGAGCCCCTCAGGTGCGCACAACGGTGATACTTCGACATCCGGCACGAATCGCCCCCTCCCCGGCCCGCCTTCACTCGCGGCAGATTGCCTGTTCAGGCAACGGTTTCCACGGTTTCACAACACCCAGCGAACTTCCAGTTATCCTGGATTGGCGCGCATGGTTCAGGTGTTGTCCGCAGTCGGAACTGTCAGTTGAGTGTCGTCCTCACGGATCGGCGAAATGACTATGACGATCTTCGAGCACACGCGAGCCCGCGATCCCAAGCGCTACCTCTGGATTCTGGGTCTGATCGCCCCTGGTTGCGCCTTACTGCCCTCGACACTGGTCGCCCACACCGGACTGGAAGTGTTCTGGTGGATCGGCCCGATCATCGTGCTGGTGGTCATCCCCCTGTTGGATGTGGTCATCGGCGACGACGGAAGCAATCCTCGCGAGGAAGACTACGAGGCGCTGTCCAACGATCGTTACTACCGGTGGTGCACCTTCCTCTTCCTGCCGATGCAGTTCATCGGCCTGCTCATCGCCGGCTATATGTGGGCCAGCCATGAGCTGAGCCTGGCCGACAAGCTCGGCCTCGCGGTCACCCTCGGCTTCGTCTCCGGCATCGGCATCAACGCCGCGCACGAGCTCGGCCACCGCGCCGAACATCTCGAACGGTGGCTGGCCAAGATCGCGCTCGCGCAGTCGGGGTACGGGCACTTCTTCGTCGAGCACAATCGCGGCCACCACGTGCGCGTTGCCACGCCCGACGACCCGGCCAGCGCACGGTTCGGTGAATCGTTGTGGCAGTTCCTGCCGCGCACCATGATGGGCGGATTCCGCTCGGCGCTGGCACTGGAACGCACGCGCCTGGCCCGTAACGGCAAACGCTGGTTCAGCCCGGGCAACCACTTGTTGCAGGCATGGGCGATGAGCGCGGCGCTGTTCGGCGGCTTGATCGTGGTCTTCGGCCCCGTCATCACGCCCTACCTCGCCCTGCAAGCGCTCATCGGCGCGGGACTGCTGGAAACCGTCAACTACGTCGAACACTACGGTTTGCTGCGCACCCGCCGCCCGGACGGCCGTTACGCCCGGTGCTCGCCCCGCGACAGCTGGAACAGCGACCGCCTGGTCACCAACATCTTCCTGTTCCACCTCCAGCGCCACAGCGACCACCACGCCAACCCCGGCCGTCGCTACCAGACCCTGCGCAGCTGCGATGTGGCGCCCCAGCTGCCCGCCGGCTACGCCACCATGATCGTGCTCGCCGCGATCCCCCCGCTGTGGCGCGCGGTCATGGACCCCCGCGTCCTGGCCCACTACAAGGGCGACATGACGCTGATCAACCTCAAGCCCCGCAGACGCAAGCTGTCGTTGCCCATCCGGCACCCGCGTGATGACGTGCGATGGGCCGTCGACCCCGGCACGCCGGGCATGAGCCCGTCGACCGGCGACGACGACCTGTTCCCCACCGAGGCCAAGCGCTGAAACCGGCCGTCCGGCGCACGAGGATTCAGCGTGGCGGGGACGGATGCCGGGCGTCGGGCTTGAGACAGGTGAACTGCATGACGTCGGTATGCCCGCGCCGGAAGTAGTCGGCGGAGCCGGTCAGATACCGGATGTAGGCGTTGTAGGTGTCGCGCCCGGCGAGTTCGATCGCCCGATCCCGGTTCTCGTGCAGGGCGTCGGCCCAGCAGTCCAGGGTCGTCGTGTAGTGCGGACCCAGCGCCTGGACGTCGGCGACGGTGAATCCGGCGTCCTCGGCGTATTCGGTGACGCCTTTGGGATGGTGACCGGTCGGCAGCGGAAGCTGGCCGCCGGGGAAGATGGTCTCGCGTAAGAACCGGAGGAACGCGAAGTCCTCGCTGGTGATCGGGGTGCCGTGCGCGCGCAGATGGGCGCGACTGTGGCTGACCACGGTCTGCAACAGCAGCACTCCGTCGGAGGGCATGATCCGATAGGCGAAATCGAAGAACTCCCCGTAGCGGTCCACCGGCAGGTGTTCCAGCGCTCCGATGCACACGATCCGGTCGGCGCGCCGGTCGAAATCCTCCCAGCCCTGCACCCGCACCCCGCCGTAGGGATGGCCCCGGATCAAGCGATCGACGAGCATGTCGCGCACGTACCGATACTGGTTGCGGCTGCGGGTCAACCCGATCGTGTTCACCCCGTAGGTGTCCATGGCGCGCAACATGGTGGAGCCCCACCCACAACCCACGTCGAGCAAGGCCATCCCGGGCCGCAGATCGCACTTGGCCAAGGCCAGATCGATCTTGGCGGTCTGGGCTTTCTCCAGGGTGTCGTCGGGGTGGGTCCAGAACGCGCAACTGTAGGTGCGGGTCGGATCGAGGAAGAGCCCGAAGAACTCGTCCGGCAACTCTTCGCGGGAGAGCACCTCGCGGTAAAAGGGGGCGTGAACACTCATGATGGCGGATCTTTCGCACGAACCAGCACTGCTGTTCAGCGGAAGCCGCCGGGCGGCTCCCGGCCGGACACGACCACGATGTGGACGCCCCGACCACGCGCTGCCGACGCAGGCGACCACGCCGTCGACAACGTGGCCGACCTCGGGCCGACACCTTCACGCTACCTCGCCCCACTCGGCCGCGCCTGGCGAACCAGGCATCGCAGCGAAGCCGAAGACGGCCGCCGCTCCCCCGGCCGCCGCTCCTCACCTGCTGGAATGCGCCCGAGAGATCCCCGCCCAGGAACGGGAACGAAGCCGCGCGACGTCACCGGGTCCGCTGGTACCGCGGTTCCACGCGCGACGACGGAACGATGCCCAGCCGCCGTGCCAGCTCGGTGACCACTGCCGCGCCTTGCCCGGGAGCGGCGATGCCGAAGACGAATCGGTCGGGGCGCAGCACGCCCGGCGGACCTGCCCACGCCCGCCGTGCCGGGTGTCGCGCTGAACTCGGCCGTCGGCGCCGGTCGGGCTCGCACCGCTGCCTGGGGTCGGAGCACGCAAGGCGCTCCAGGTCAACCGCGGAGTCGCTCGAACTCCGTGGCGCAATGCGCGGAGAAGACCGTCACCGCGTCGCCGTTGTCGCGCACCAGTTCCCGCAGCCGTCGCTGGTTCTCGATCCGAGCCCGCCGCCGAGTGTCCATGTACCACTGGAAGAGGAGCGTGCCCAACGGCATGGACGGCTTCGCTCGCATCTGCCCGTGATAGGTGTACGCGTCACCGGCGTGCAACAGCCAGCCGTCTCCGGTGTCGACGGCGACACCGACGTGACCGCGGGTGTGGCCCGCCAGCGGAACCATGAGTATTTCCGGGGGCAGCCCCCGCAGTTCGCGCACCGCGCGGAAACCGAACCAGCGCTCCGCGTCGCTGTCGGTCTCGTCGTACACCGCCCACTCGGGGCCGTGCTCGAATTGCACCGGCCGATACCGCAACTTCTCCCGCCGACCGAACGGCCCCGCGACGGCGTCCAGTTCCGCTCGGTGCACATGCACGGTGGCCCGCGGGAAATCGGCGAGACCACCGGCGTGATCGAGGTCGAGGTGCGTGACGACGATGTCCCGGACATCCTCGCGGGCGAAGCCGAGCGCCTCGATCTGCCGCGCGATCGGCCGGTCGAGCACCGGATCCGATTGCCGGATGAGTTGTCGTCCCACCCAGTCATCCGGCCGGACCAGCGCCTGCTCGCCGTAACCCGTGTCGATCAGGGCCAGTCCGGCGGAGTGCTCGATCAACAAACAGTGACACGCTCCGGCGGCCTTACGCCGGAAACCCGGCCTGCCGTCGAACAAACGGCCTCCGAAAGGACGAGTCCCCCCGGCATCCAGATGATGGACACGCACCAATCCGCTCCTATCCGCACAACCCGGGCAGCCACGCTACCCGCAGGCGCCTGCGCACGCGACCGATGCCGATGCGCTTGGGATGCGATGCGCGCGAACGCATTCGGCGCGCGGCGGGAGCGGGCAGCGCTCCCGCCGCGGGCGGCGTCAGGCGATCTTCAAGGTGCCTCCGTCGATGACGTAATCCGCACCGACGATATTGGCGGCTTTCGGTGACGCGAGGAAGGTGACGAGAGCGGCGACCTCCTCGGGTTCGGTGATCCGGCCGGAGGCGATGCCGAACTGCTCGGGCACGGACGCGAGCAACTCCTCCTGCGAAACCCCTTGCGCGGACGCGAACTTCGCGCCGACCCCGTCCGGCCCGCGCCACAGCGGCGTGCCGACCACGCCGGGAGAGACAGTGTTCACCCGCACGCCGCGCGGCCCGAACTCCTCGCTGAGCCGCTTGGTGAGCGCGGTCAACGCGGCCTTGGCCTCGCTGTAGCCGACCGGGCCCGCAGCGGGGAGATGCTTGTTGATCGACGAGATGGTGACGATCGATCCGCGCCGCTGCAACAGACTGGGCAGCGCCGCACGGGTGACCCAGATCGCGCTGAACAGATTCAAGTCGAACAGTTCGCGCCACTGCTCGTCTTCGACGTCGAGGAAGCCGCCCAGCTCCAGTCGCCCGGCGTCCACCGCGCCGACATTGTTGATCAAGATATCGATGCCACCCAGCTCGTCGAGCGCGGCGCCGATCAACCGGGTCGCCCCCTCGGAGGTGGCGAGATCGGCCGAAACGGCCGCGACACTGGCTTTCTCGAGCTCAGGAGTGATGGTGCGCGCGGCGCCGACCACGCGGACGCCTTCAGCGGTCAATGCCTCGGCCACCGCGAGCCCGATGCCACGACCGGCTCCGGTGACGACGGCGGTCTTGCCGGACAGTTCGAGATCCATGCTGGAACCTTTCTTTCTTGAACTACAGGTCAAAAATTGAGGCGGCAAACGGGACGACGACGGGCATCGGAACTCAGAGGCCGGTCAGAGCGGTTTCGACGATGCGATGCAATGTGGGCGCATCGTACGTCTTGGCCATCACCCGCAAGCCGACGATGGTGTTCATCAAGAATTCGGCCGCCGCCCGAGCATCGGTGCCCGCGCGCACGTCACCGTCGCGCCGCCCCTGATCGATGCGGGCCTCCAACGCCGCGATCACACGGTCCTGCATGGCGCGGACCGCGCTGGTGATCTCCGCGTCGTGCCCACCCAGTTCCATGGCGGTGTTCACCGCCAGGCAGCCGCGCCGAACCGGTTGCGCGAGATCGGAATCCACCATGCCGCACAGGAAGGCGGTCACACACTCGCGGGTGGAGCCAGGACGGGACAGGAGGTCGGCGGCCAGCTCGGCGCCCAGCCGGTCGTAGCGGCGCAGAGCCAAGTCGAACAGAGCGCGTTTGCTACCGAAAGTGTGGTACAGGCTGCCTTTCCCGATCCCGGTGGCCTCGGCCAGCTGCGCGGGCGAGGTGTTGGCGTACCCGTGCGTCCAGAACGCCTCCATGGCCCGTTCCACCACCGTGTCGGGGTCGAAATTGCGCGGCCTGCCCATGAGTTGAACCCTAATCGTTCTAGACCTACAGGTCAAGAAAGCGAGTGATCCGCGGTCGGCCTGGGATCGCGGCGATCCTAAGGGTTTCGCGCGATTCGCCGCGGCTCGATACTTCCGGCATGCGTGACCGTGCGAAGGCTCACCCGACAACGGTGCTGGGGTGCGCGACATCCGCGCCGCCCCGGCAGACGCCATCGGGCACCTCGGCGAATACCGCCGCGGACCGTCGGTGCGGCCGACGCCGGTGATCCATCGAGCAGGCTCCTCGCCACGCCGGACAGTGGACCGGAGGCACAGCCATTACCGCTGAGCAGCGGTGCGTGACGGATGCCGAAACGATGCGCTCCCCGCGATCCGCACCGGCCGTCCCGGATCGCGCTGCCGCGCTCTGGTGCTGCCTGGGAGCCGGTTTCGCGACGCTGCTGGACTCCGCCGCGGTCGCCTTCACGGCGCCGGACGTGCAGTCGACGCTCGGTCTGGCGAATTCCGCCGTGCAGTGGTATTTGGCGTCGTACTCGCTCACGTTCGGCCTCGGCCTCGCCCCGGCCGGTCGCCTGGGCGACGCGTTCGGCCGCCGCGCTTTGTTCATCGCCGGACTCGGGCTCTTCCTGGTGGGCGCCGTCATTTCCGCGTTCGCCCCCGGCGCCTGGCCGCTGATCGCGGGCCGCCTGGTCCAAGGCTTCGGCGCGGGCGTGATCAGCGCGCAAGTGCTCGGCGTCATCCAGGACGTCTTCACCGGAGCCGCCCGCTTGCGCGCCCTCGCGGCGTACACCACCGCGGGCGCGCTGGCCGCGATCGCCGGGCCGGTCCTCGCCGGGACGGCGCTCTGGGCGCTGCCGCCGGACCTGGGCTGGCGCGCGGTGCTGGTGCTGCCCGTGCCGTTCACGCTCGCGACGGTCGCGCTCGGCCTGCGCGGGCTTCCCCGCGACGTGCGCGGGCGCCGCTCGATCGATCTGGATCTGCCTGGGATCGCGACGCTGGGTCTGCTCGTGGTCATCGTGACGATCCCGGTCATCGATCCAGGCCTGCCCGCCCCCGCGGTCGCCGCCATCGTCGTCGCGAGCGGACTTCTCGTCGCCGGACTGGTCAGCTGGGAGCGCGCCTACGCCCGCCGCGGTCGCCTGCCACTGTTCGCGCCGCCCCTGATGCGTTCCAGGGGCTATGTCACTGGGAATGTGGTGGCGCTGCTGTGGTTCGGCTCGCTGCTCGCGTTCACCACGGTGAAGACGGTGTACTTCCTCCAGGTGCACAAGATCCCGGCGCTGGTGGTCGCGCTTGCGCTCGTTCCGTCCGCGGTGGCGAGGATTTTCGCGGCGCGATGGGGACAGCGACTCTTCGCCGTCCACGGGTCCGTGGTCGTCGCCTACGGGCTCGTCGTCCAAACCGCCTGCATGGCGGTGACCGCCGCCATGGCGCTGATCCTGGACGGGTGGACGCTGTTCATCGCGCTGGCCGCGATCCAGGTCGTGTGCGGTCTCACCAGTGGTGTCGTGGAGCCGCCACTGCGGGCGGTGACGCTCGCGTTCGCGCCGTCGTCGTTGCACGGGGTGGCCGCGTCCTTCCTGCAGTTGACGCAGCGGTTGTCCGCCACGTTCTGCATCGCTCTCACCACCGGCGTGCTGCTGGCGTTCGACGCGACCGCGTCGTCGGCCGCGCTGGGCTCGGCGGTGCTGCTGTGCTTCGCGGCCTCGGCTTCGGCGGCCGCGGCGGCGTTCGCGCGCGCCTTCCGCACCGGCGCCGACGCCCAGCCGACCGGCGCGCCCGCGGTTCCGACCCGGGCGCGATGACCCAGGCCGCACCGTCGCGCGGGCCGACTCATCCGAATCGCGTTGAGCGCAACCGTGTCCTGCGATCGTGTGCCTCGCTAACGTTCCCTGGTCGGACGCTGTTGTGGAGGAGTGCGCGGTGACCACTGAGTCGATTGTCGACGTCGAAACCTCGCTGCACCCGCTCGACGACCCGGTGCTGGCGTCGCTGCGCGGCGAGCACCGCCGGTTCGCCGGCTGGGTAGGACGGATCGGCCGCTACGACCCGCAGGTCGCCAGGTTCGTCGGCCACCCGCCGGTGCTGGACGAACGAGACTGGGCCGATCTGGCCATACTTCTCGGACCGGGCGGCAGCACCGCGTTGCGCGGCCACGGCCACGTGCCGCCCGACGGCTGGGCGATCCTGCGCGACATGGACTCGGTGCAGATGGACGGCACCGCCCTGCGCGTCGCCCACGACCCGGAACTGGAAGTGCTCACCGCGGCCGACGTGCCCGAGATCCTCGAGCTGATCGCCCGCACCCAGCCGGGCCCATACGCGCCGCGGACCATCGAAATGGGCACCTATCTGGGGTTGCGAGTCGACGGCAAACTGGTGGCGATGGCCGGAGAGCGGCTGCACCCGCCGAGCTGGACCGAGATCAGCGCCGTGTGCACCGACGGCGGATTCCGCGGCCGCGGCTTCGCCACGCGACTGATCCGCGCGGTCGGCGCGGGCATCCGCGCTCGGGGTGAGATCCCCTTCCTGCACGCCGCCGCGGCGAATACGCGAGCGATCCGTTTGTACGAGACGCTGGGATTCACGCTGCGCAAACGGTCGAAATTGACCGTCGTACAGGCACCTGCGCCGTCGCCCCGCAGCGGCATCCTTTGACGCTGGACCTCGGCGACGGCTGACGCACATCTCACGAGCACGCGCCTTCTGGTCCGGGCGGAACGCGGGGCAGCGAGTACGCGGCGGTCGCAGATTGTTCGCGGTGCGGAAGCGAACGCCAAGGCAACCGTTTGCCCTGGCCTGGGCTCGGTCCGCACACTTGCCGCGCCCCGCCGCTCGCCATGGTCATCGCCCGAAAGGCGTTCGACCGGACGCCCCCGGCTGGCGATGTCCGCCGACGCTGAGGTGGCCTTCCACCGTGCACCGGCGACGGTTCCGGCGTCTGCGTCCATGGCTTTCGTTCGACGCCCACGGCGGGCGGATTACCGCCGCACATGCACCCACTGCCTCTGTATTATCCGCACGTCTAAAACAATTAGCCATTTGTAAAATAACGGCATAGTCTGGGCGCGTGGCGACCCACCGCACTCCCGATCCCGCGCACCGCGTCCGCGACGCCGAACGCACCAAACGCTGCCTGCTCGAGGCCGCCTTGGATGAGTTCGCCGCCAAGGGTTACGCCGGTGCCCGGGTGGGCGCCATCGCCGAGCGCGCCGGTGTCAACAAGCAGCTGATCACCTACTACTTCGGCGGCAAGGAAGGCCTCTACCGGGCGCTTCAGGCGAACTGGCTGGAGCGTGAGGCCGCACTGAGCGATCCGGAGCTGCCGTTGACGGAGGTGGCCACGAACTATCTGCGCGACGGGCTGCGCGACCCGCGCGGCGTCCGCCTGCTCATGTGGCGGGGATTGTCCGACGCCGCGCCGAGCGGTGCCCACCCGATCTCGGGGACCGACATCGCCGTGACCAGGCGCCGTCAAGAGCGCGGCGAAGTCGCCGCCGACCTCGACCCGGCCGCGTTCCAGCTCGCCGTAATGGGGATGGTCATCGCCCCGCTGCTGCTCCCGGTCCAGGTGCGCGAACTGTTCGGGGTCGAGGCTCAGACCGCCGAGTTCGAGCAGCGCTACGGCGAGCAATTGCGCCGCATTCTCGCCCATCTCACCGATTCCCGTTCCGAAGGAGAAACTGCATGACCTACCTCGTCACCGGCGTTCGCGGCATCGTCGGCCGCACCGTCGTCGACCAACTGCGCGCGGCCGCAAAACCGGTGCGGGCGGCCAGCTCTCGTCCCGCCGAGACCAGCGTGCCGGACGATGTCGAACTCGTCGGACTCGACCTGACCGACCCGGAGTCGGTCACCGCCGCCCTCACGGGTGTGGACAAGGTCTTCTGCTACGCCGCCGCCGAAGGCATCGGCAACTTCATCGACGCCGCCAAGGCCGCGGGGGTCGCCCACGTCGTGCTGCTGTCCTCCATAGCGGCGGAAAACGACCAGAACCCCATCGGCGCAAGGCATCTCGCGGTGGAGAATCCGCTGCGCGCCTCCGGTCTGCCGCTGACCGTCCTGCGACCCGGCGCGTTCGCCGCCAACGCCCGCACCTGGTTTCCCAGCATCAAAGCCGAGCGCGTCGTCCGCGTCCCCTTCCCCGACCTGCACCTGACCCCCATCCACGAAGCCGATATCGCCGACGCGGCCATCGCCGCGCTCGACGACCCATCCCACGCGGGCAAGACCTACCCCCTCACCGGCCCCGAATCCCTGTCCCACCACCAGCAGGTCGCCGCCATCGCCGCCGCCCTCGGCGAGCCGGTCGAACTGATCGAACTGAGCTACGAGGAAGCGGCCGACGTCTACTACCGCCCCGTCCTCGACATGTGGGCGAAAGCCGGCTCCGAACCGAGCCCGGTCGGCCCCACTTCCGAACCGATCACCGGCACCCCCGCCCGCACATTCGCCCAATGGGCGGTAGACCACGTCGACGACTACCGCTGACCACCCCAACCCAACCCCGCCCTGACCAGGCGATTAGCACCCCTCCAGCCTCGTGCGGTAATCTCTTCGAGCGCCCGCACAGCGGACGCAACGGGCTGTGGCGCAGTTTGGTAGCGCACTTGACTGGGGGTCAAGTGGTCGCAGGTTCAAATCCTGTCAGCCCGACAGACGAGAAAGCCCCTCTGACCAGCGTCGGAGGGGCTTTCTTCATTCGCCGACCACCCGCAGAGCGGGACCAGAACGGGACCGCAGGTGCTCGGAGAGCTTGTCACCGGCCCCGGTGATCTCCCGGCGGTCCGGGTGGAGGTACCGCTCCGTGGTCCGGCTGTCGGCATGTCCGGCGATCTTCTGGAGCACGTGCAAGCTCACCCCGGCATCGGCCATCCACGTCAGTCCGGTGTGCCGCAGATCGTGCCGACGCAGATGCTCGTAGCCGAGGTTGGTCACGACCTCATCCCAATGGGTGGCATCCCGGAGCACGCCGGTAGCGATCCGTCCTCCGCGCGGGCCGCGGAACAGCCGGGCATCGGGGTTTTCGGCGCCGACGATCACGATGCGCTGGGTCACGAGTTGCCGAACTTCTTCGATCAGCGGGACGAAGCGCACCCGATTGCCCTTGGTGCCCTTGTCCTCCATGCCGCCCGGTCCCGGTGTGGTCTGCCGCCGCACCCGCCAGGTCCAGGTATCGGTGTCGATGTCGCCGACGCGGCAGCCGGAGACCTCGCCGATGCGGGATGCTGTGCAGGCAGCGAAGATCACCACATCGCCCCAGCCCTGATACCGATCCGCCGAACGAGCCACCAGGGCATCAGCCAGCGTCACCAGCGCCGACCAATTGGGCAACGCCAGCGACCGCGGATCATCGAGTTCGTCCTCGATCTGCTGATAGAGCTTCTGCCAGCCACGCACCCGCGCCGGGTTCGTCTCCCGAATCTCGTCCCGCACAGCCTGTTCCATCACCCGCACCAGCACGGCCAGGCTGTTCTTCACTGTCGACTTACCGGCGCCGTCGTTGATCCAGCCGACCACCGCGCGATCCACCGCACCATTGGTCAGCATGGCCACCGGGAGATGCCCCAACGTCGGAGCCACACGCTTGCGCCAGCCAGCCATGTACGGGTCGGTCGTCTTCTTCTCCAGACCCCGCAACGCCAACTCCATGTTCGCCTCGCCGTAGTCCGCCAGGCGCATTGTGGCCGTCTTCGGGTCGATCCCCTGGGCTGCCTTCCGCTCCAGACGGGCAATCCACGCCTCAGCCTCTTCCCGAGTCTCGAACGGCTCCGAGACCGAGGGGCGCTTCTTCGTCACCGGATCAGTCCAGCGGACTCGTGCCTTGAACGGACGCCGACCATAGTCCGGCCGCTCTTCGATGTCGGACGACAGCCGCACGCCGACAGGGATATTCGCTCGTTCAGCCATTACGCCGCCGCCTGGGATGGATCAGTACGCCGACCCCGCAACCACACCTCGATATCCTCCGCCGCGTACTTCACCACCCGCGGAGAGACCCGCACGAACGCAGGGCCGCACGGAGGATTCGCGGTACGCCACCGCCGCAGACTCGACGGATCGATGCCGAGCAGCAACGCCAACTCCGCCGTCGAATACCATTTGCCGTCAACCAGCCGTGTATCCATCAACCCCTCCTCAGGCTGCTTGCATGATTGCCGAACTTTGTTGTGCCCCTGGCGGACTAGCTGCGAGTAGCGCTCTGGTGTACTCCGCGCGCCAGGTGATGCGCTGGGAGACCGCCGCCATGATCAGGTGATCGCGCGGCGGGACGTTCTTGTCGCCCGGTTCCACGGGCGTGATGATCAGATGCGAGCGATCGGGTTTCACGATGCCGACCGCGGCGAGGGTTTGCCGAACGAATTCCGCGCGATCGTGCTTGTGGTCGGGGAGGGTCTTGTTCGACCAGCGACGCGACACCAGCACCCGCCGACCCGGCAACCCCAACGTGTCGCGGCGATGCGCCTTGCCCTTGCAGCGGCCCGGCTGCGTCTTGGCGGTGGCGCCCTTGGGGACGATGCCGTACCGCAGCCACACCGCACACCGCGGCGAGCACGGAGTGTGGGTGAGTTCGGCGTGGAGCCGGTCGTAGTGCTCGGCCGCCCGCCGGGACTGAGGTTCGAGGATTTCCGCGACCGACTTGGTGAGGTACTTCGTCAGGTAGCGGACCTTTTCGTCTGCTTGCGGTGTGCCGCCGAGGATGCCCTTGGAATCGACCTGGACCCCGAAGCGGATCACGTGCGCCGGTTGCAGGTCATCGGTGGAATCGATGATGTCCAGCGCGTCGTCCCAGCCGGTCAACGGCTGCCCGGTGTAGGGGTCGGTGAAAGTGCCGGCCGCGTGATCCCACACCGGCATGGTGTCGCCGGAGTACACCTCGTTCTCCGGGTCGAACCGGGGCCACCACACCTGGTGATAGGTCGCCGCAGTCACCGCCCGGAACACCGCGTGCGGGATCGAACCCCGAATCGCCAAATGCAGATGCGGGGCGCCCCGACGCTGAGGCTCCACCGTCGCGAAGTACTGCACATCCCAGCCGACCGCACGCCGCAAGTTCTGAATCCAGCGATCCACCAGCGCCGCGAAATGCACGATGTCGCGCGCCGCGCGGGTGTAGTCGTAGGAGTCCGGGTCCCGCGGGGAACCGTCGCCGCAGACCTCGCCCTTGGAGTTGATCGCGCCGTCTTTGTGCACCAGCCCGTAGGACGGCAGGGTCAGCGTCACGAACGTGGAGGGCCGGTACTTGCCCGCGTACTCGCGGCCGATGGTGGTCTTGGCGACCTTGTGCCGAGGCAGGTCCGGTACATCCTGGCGGCGCCGAGTGGAACGCTGGCGGCGATCCTTGCGCGTGGAATCCAGGTCCGGCAACCGGCCGCGGGAACCTGATTCGCGGAGTTGCTTGTCGATACCGGCCACGTCTTCGGCGGCGTCGTCCATCCGCTGCCGGTCGTCTTCCTCCTTCGCGGCCTGGTAAGCGGCGAACAGATCCGAACGTGTCGCGATCAGGTCTTTCTGCTGCTGGGTGGGTGCACGCTTGTCGATCTCGGGTTCGGCGGTCATGTGCCAGCCCTCGTGGCATTGCGTCATCCGCAGATACCGGGCCTTGGCCGCGCATGCCGGGCAGACGGATTCGATGGTGGACTTGCACGGGGCGCCGACGTAATCCACCCGCAGGGTTCTCGGGTCTTCGGCGCGCATCGGCACCGGGCGACGGCAGACGTGCTGCTCATCAGCCAGCGCGTGCGCGACATCCCGGAAATCCGGCAGGCTACGGCGCTCGGCCGCGGTCTGCCGGATCGGGACCACCGAGTCAGTGTCAGTGGTGTCAGGTTCCATCTACGCCGCCTTCGGCCTGATCCAGTGATCCACCCGCGGCAGGATCACCGTCTCCGCGAGAGAGTCCGAGCGGCGGAACGCCAACTCGACGGTGCCGGGACCGATGATGGTGGCGCGGCAGTCCAGTGCGCCGAAGGCGTGCGCCAGGTGGGTGACCCGGTTTTCGAAGTCCGCCGGGCAGTGGCCATCGAGCATCCGCACCCGAACCCGATCCGTCGCCGGGCCGATCTGGACTCCGAGCAGGCGCGGGATGAACGTGCGGTCACCGCGGTCGATGCTCAAGTGGCAGGCCCGCATCAGCTTGACCCAGCGCCGCCGGTAGCGGTGCCAGATCAGGAACCGGGAACGAGCCCGCGCGGTGACCCAGCGGTCGAACATCTCCGGGCGGGCACGCTGCCACAGCAGCAGTCCGGCGACGGACACCCCAGCAGCCGCCAGACCCACCGGCCACCCCACCAGCACCCACACGGTGACGACCAGGGCGAGGGGGATGGAGATCATCGGGAATAGCACCAGCCACCACAGGCCGATCAGCGCTGCCCACAGCAGGTTCAGCAGCGCCAGCGCGAACCGGTCGGACGCGTCCAGGGGGGTGTCCTTGCGGATGTGCACGGTTTTGGTGGTCATCTGTCGGACTCCGAGGTAGTAGAGGGATCGAACAGGGCCAGTTGGTCGCGGCACTCCCACCGCGGCAGCTCCCGGGCCTTGCTAGTGGTGCGGCGCCGCTTGGACTTCGCCACCTGTTCGGCCGCGGCCGTGACGATCGGGTTCGGCACCCGTCCAACAGTGGTGGGCTCGGTGCCGGTCATGCCGCCCACCCGCCGTCATCGTCGGAGTCCGGCCCCCACGACTCCCACGAGGGCATCTCGCCCGTCGTGGCGCACAGGTGAACGGCGACCTCGACCGGGTCTGCGCCGCGCCGTTCCAGCAGTCCACGACGACGAGCCGCCAGGTCGATCACGTTGTCCCGGTACGGGGCATCAGCGGCAACGGTCATGCGGGTGTTGTTGATGCGCCTCATGATTCAGTCCTTCGAGTAGAGGTCGTTGATCTCGGCGTCAGCGCGTTCGATGGCGCGGCAGGCGTCGCACAGGACGCGGTCGCCGTCGTAGAACCAGCCCAACGGCCCGGAGCGGGCGTTGATGTGGTCCACAGCTTGGGCGATGGAGTCGAAGACAACGCAGATGCCGTCGGCGTCGATGTAGAGCTTCGCGTCGGGAGAGTTCTCGGCGTAGCACTCGCCGCAGACATCGCAGTAGACGGCCACATGGGTTTCGGTCACGAATCCTCTTTTCATGCCGCCACCGGCCCGTTCTCCCCGTCACCGAGGTCATCGGGATCGAAGCCGGAGTAGTCCTCAGCCGGAGCGGCGATCTCGGGAGCAGGCGAGTAGGCGTCCACGATGGCGTCGATGTCGTCATCGGAGACGAAGTACGCGCGCACCCGCACGAACTCGCTGTTGCCGTCCTCACCGACGTAGCCGACACCCGGCGTCTGATCGGAGATCTCGTCGCAGCGTGCGCCACGATCCCGCGCACCCTGACCGTGAACCATCGCGCTCTGAGTGGGCTCGTCCAGGCGCAGGCCGATGCGGACGGGGAACAGTTGCCGGTTGGGCATCGTCTCCTTCGACGGGTCCTGCAACGCCGCGATCACCGACACCGCCGCCGCCCGACCTTGCGAGAGCAGCAGGCCGGTCAGACGCCGAAACTCTTGCTGTTCCTCCCGCGTGGCATACGACGACAGGGAGGCGGCTTCGTCGATGATGATCAGGATCAGCGGCTCATCCGTGGTCGGGACGATCTTGCGCAGACCCGCCGCCCGCATCCGGGCGAGACGTTCGCGCATCAGCTCGACAGCTTCGTTGAGCATGGCGAGGATGGTGGGGTTGTCGGTGGCGAAGCGTACGAACAACCGGTTTTCGCCCTTGCCGAACTCCGCGCCGCCCTTCGGATCGGCCAGATACAGGTCCACCAGCCCGGCTTTGATGGCGGGGCCGAGTGCGGCGATGATCGACCACAGCACCGAGCCCTTACCGGAACCGGTCGCTCCGGCCAGGAGGGTGTGTCCGTAGAGCACCCGTACCCGCCAGGTGTCGAAGTCCTCGGTCACCCCGACCGGAACCGCTTCCAGGTCCACACCCGCTGCGGAGACCGAGCCCGGCAGGACGGCGGTGTCGGCGAGGGTGTCGAACACCCGCAGTTCGAGACGGACCACGCCCGGATGCGGGAACACCACCCGGACCTCCGGCACCCCGAGGACCTGGCACAGGGCGTCGCGGGTGTCGTCCTTGGACCAGTCGTTGCGGGTCTGCCCCGACAACATCAACAGATCCACTTGCAGGCCGTAGTCGGTGTACACCCAGTCCTCCAGCACCGGGAAACCGGTCTCGACCGACCCCAGTTTCAGCGCCAGGAACATGCGCGGACGCTGCTCGGGATCAGCGATCACCAACACCGCCGTCCGCAGCTCCACCGGAGCCGCCGCGACAGCCTCACCGACAGCACCGGTCGGTTGCATCTCCGAGCCGCGCGCGGCCACCGACCGCAGCCACCACCACGCCGACGCGCCCGTGCACATCCCACCGGCGAGCATCACCGTTCCCGCGACACTCATCAGAACCCCCCACCTTCCCGGCCACGCTCCAACTCACAGAACAACCGGCACCCCTCCGGGGCCGGGGAGGCCGGAGCGTTCTCGACCTCACGCCGCCCCAGCGCGGCGTCCTCGCAGAACATCACGCACCGATCCGAAGCCGGAGCCGGGCTCGTGGTCGTAGTCGCCACCACCGAGGACGCAGCCGCCGGGACAACCGGAGCCGGAGTATCCGAAGGCCGATCCGCCAGCACCCCGACCCCGGCCAAGACGGTGACCAGCGCGGACACGCCCGTCGCTACAGCAGGAACAACAGCAGTCATCTCAACCCCCAACAGGAACAGCGATCGGCAGCATCGTTTGCTGCGGTCGCGAAGAACGAACAGGACGAACCGACGCAACAGGCGCCGGACGAAGCTCAGCCACCCGCACCGGCTCAGGCACCGGCAACGGCTCAGGCTCAGGCTCGGGCTCGGGCTCAGGGACCGACACCGGATCCGGCTCACGCTCAGGCTCAGGTGTTGCCTGCTCCGCGGCAGGCTCGACCACCGGAGCGGGAGCCGGTTCGGGTGCCGAATCCCGTTGTGCCGCACGGATCAACAGCGCCAACCCGTGCGTGTCGGCCAGCAGGGAAATCGGGGCGATCGCAGCCACCAGCGCCGAAGCCCACCACGGCAACTCCCGCCCGGCCGCGACCGCGTGCAGCGAATTGCCCGCCACCGACACCACCGAGCCGATGACCAGGACGGTGACGAAGAACCGGCGCTCTGGAGCGTTGGCCAGCACCAGCACTCCGAATGTCGCGAGAAGGATCGTGCCGTCCACGATCAGCGGGAACAGCCACGCATCCGA
>NZ_BDBC01000060.1 GCF_001612785.1 Nocardia beijingensis NBRC 16342 | reverse complement strand
CTGAGCCAGCAGCGACCGGGCATCCTCGATGCTCAAGGCCAGATAGGCATCCGCGCCGGACAACCTCACATGCACCCACGCGGGCATCGGTCCGTACGCCGACTCGTACGCGGGCGAGTAGTCGACAGTGATGCCGTCATGACCGGAAGCGGCCGTGCTGAAGAACGACATGATCACGCCGCCTTACCGGCCGCACGAGCCGCACCCGGATCGGCCGGAGCCTGCTTGGAACCCGAGTTGTCACCCGCGATCCCGGTCGCACGCACCGTCCAGCCGATCGACTTGAACTCCCCCGAACCGGCGATCTTCGGCTTGATCTGCAACCCCTCCAGCACCACCGGGGTCACACCCTGCGACACCGGCGACGCCGACGGCACCGGCTGCACATCCGACACGAACGTCACATCGAACGAAGCGTTCTTCGAACCCATCCCCGTCGGGTCCATCACGGTGCCCTTCCACAACCGCTTCCCCGTGCCATTGCCCTCGAAGTCGTAGTCCTGCTTCTGAATCTTCGGCGCGTTCCGATCCCGGCTGAACTCCGTCACCGGCTGAATCTCACCCACCAACAGCAGACCCATCGGGAACGCCTCCGCGAAGTCCACACTGAACCAAACATCCTTCAAAGCCATTGCCGTAACCCCTTGTGTCAGAGACGATTTGAACGATCACAGAGGTTCTGTAACCTCTGACACATCTAGAATCCCGCGACAGACAGGGACGAAAAAACCCAATATTTAGGACACTTTGGGACACTTGGCGGTAGCATTGATGCATGACCAACGAACGACTTCGGGGCGCAATGGCGGCAGCAGATCTCACGAAACATGCTCTGGCGGAGCGGCTTAAGATCAGCACGAAGACGGTCGAGCGGTGGGTCACTCAAGATCGGTGCCCGCATCCGGGACTTCGGCTCAAGGTCGCCCGTGAACTGGACTGCGACGAGACCTACCTATGGCCCGAGCTGCTGGCGGGAAGCCGATCTGCAACCGCCTCATTGTCCGAGCTAGTGCAGATCTGGCCGACTCGCCCCGAGGTGCCGCACGAGGTTTGGCGTTCGCTCATGCAGCAGGCCGCTGACCACATCGATGTCCTGGTGTACGCAGGCGGCTTCCTTGTGGAGTCTCTCAATTTCGTAAACGTCGTTCGCGCCAAAGCCACTGCGGGGGTGCAGGTCCGAATCCTCGTTGGAGAGAGCGACTCGCCGGAAGTTCGCGCCCGCGCCCGCGAAGAGGGCTTGCCGTCGCTACCTCAGCGGTGCCAGTCAACGCTGGAATATCTCCGGGAAACGATGGACATGCCGATGGTCGATGTCCGCACCCACCGCACGACGCTGTACAACAGCATCTACCGTTTCGGCGACTCGATGCTTGTCAACACCCACAGCTATGGCGCCTATGCGGCGAAGTCTCCAGTCCAGCACTTGCAGCGCGTCCCAGGTGGCCGACTCTTCTCCTACTACATGGAGTCGTTCGAGGCTGCCTGGCTCACGGGACGCCCCGCACTATCCTGACTCCATGGGACGCCGAATCGACTACCACCAGGACCCCAACGCTCCGGCAGCCAATAGCGTCCGCCCTAGCGCAGCAGCCTTCGTCCACCAGCAGGACAAGGTCCTGCTTATTCGCAGGTCAGATAACGGGAACTGGTCAATGCCTGGAGGTGCCCACGACCCTGGCGAGTCGCTTAGCCGCACCGCCGTACGGGAGACCCAAGAAGAGACCGGAGTCGATATCCACGTAACCGGAATCGTCGGAATCTTCACCGACCCAACCCACGTCATCCACTACACCAGTAACGACGAGGTTCGACAGGAGTTCACCGTGGTCTATCGCGGTGAAGCAGTCGGCGGGGAACCGACACCCAGCAGCGAAAGCACGCGCGTCGAATGGGTGCCGGTCGATCAGATTGCAACTCTCGCTATGGACCCCAGCCAGCGAAAGCGGATCGACTGGGCTCTTAACGAGAGCGAACCCTACATCGACCCCGATGCCCGCTGAGCCGCCATCCGCAACCGCGGTTCAGCTCGTGTAATGGCGGTATGAACCACGCTTCCCGGTTCGTACCTTTTCAGAATCTCGGCCAGTCGTTCATCCACCGTGAAGTCCTCGCCGTTTGGCCCGGTGGAGAGGTCAGCCCACCACATGAAGTCATCGGCTACGTCGAGTCCTGCCACGCCAACCAGTCGGAACTCTTCGAACAGGCCCGCATCCAGGCCCCGGACATCCGCCTCTACCTCTGCCGCCGTGTGGAATGCCACCAAGTGGCATACGACGGGCGAATACCCGCGGGAACGCAACAGCCGCGCGCCGTCGATCGGGTGAAACGCGATTTCCGGATACCCGTAGCCGACGTCATGCAGATAGGCCGCCGTGATCGCTTCCGCACGTAGTTCCGCTGGCAACAGTTCCGCAACGCCTTCCATTCGCCGACCCACGGCAATCGAGTGAGCACGCCGCGATTCGGTCAGCGAAGACAGCAGTTCGGCCATGGCCTCGTTCACGGCCGCCATGTTACGCGCGACCCCGGTCCGCCGAGATCCTCGCCACTGCCTGACTGTGTGGTCGAAGTCAATAGCGTTGACGATACTGTTTATCGTGAACTGTACACACAGATACGTGTACAGTTAGATCGTCACGCGAGTGATGCTGGCGGTGGGACGCCGCGCTACCGACGCCCCACCTGATGGGTTACCTAGCCCGCAACCAGCGGACCAGCATGAGCGCCCCGGCGATCACGGCAGCGAGCGTCAACACGATGCCGTAATCGACCGGGGTCTCTTGCTTTCTCCGGCGATGTTTCGCCATCCCCACCACCTCCTTCCTGGGCGCGGTGTGTGGACCAAGTCCACCGCCCCTCGGCTGGAGGTGCGTCCACCTTACGTGACCGCAGCGACATGAACCGTTGAACCGCAACAGATTCCGGCACTTCCTCCGTCCGCCCAGGACATCATCCGCACCAGACGACGATTCCACCCACGTTGGGACGACCGGCGGTCCGCTTTCAGCCGTCGCCGCCCGCTGTGCGAGTTGTTGCCGAATTTCGCCATACAGGATCAAGAGCGCCCCGGCGGCGCTTCGCGCCGCCGCCGCGCTGCGACGCGCAGCGCGTACTGATGAGGCGTCGTCCGCGGCGCGTCGGCGC
>NZ_BDBC01000059.1 GCF_001612785.1 Nocardia beijingensis NBRC 16342 | reverse complement strand
GCGCGGACGCTGCTCGGGATCAGCGATCACCAACACCGCCGTCCGCAGCTCGACCGGAGCCGCCGCGACAGCCTCACGGACAGCACCGGTCGGTTGCATCTCCGAGCCGCGCGCGGCGATCGACCGCAGCCACCACCACGCCGACGCGCCCGTGCACATCCCACCGGCGAGCATCACCGTTCCCGCGACACTCATCAGAACCCCCCACCTTCCCGGCCGCGCTCCAACTCGCAGAACAACCGGCACCCCTCCGGCACCGGAGAAGCCGGAGCCATCTCGAACTCCGACCGACTCGGCCCGGAGTCCTCGCAGAACATCACGCACCCGCGAGGAGCCGCAGCCGGAGCCGGGTTCGTGGTCGTGGTGGCCACCGCGGAGGACACGGCGGCCGGGACAACCGGGGCCGGAGTATCCGAAGGCCGGTCCACCAGCACCCCGACACCGGCCAACACAGTGACCAGCGCGGACACGCCCGTGGCCACAGCAGGAACAAAAGCAGTCATCACAGACCCCCAACAGGAACAGCGATCGGCAGCATGGTTTGCTGCGGTCGCGAAGAACGAACAGGAATGTGGACCGGCGCATCAGGCACCGGGCGAAGCTCAGCCACCCGCACCGGCTCAGGCACCGGCACCGGCTCAGGCACCGGCACCGGCTCAGGCACCGGCACCGGCACCGGCTCAGGCTCGGGTTCGGGCTCAGGGACAGGCACCGGTTCCGGCTCGGGCTCAGGTGTTGCCTGCTCGACGGCAGGCTCGATCACGAGAGCTGGAGCCGGTTCGGGTGCCGAATCTCGTTGTGCCGCACGGATCAACAGCGCCAACCCGTGCGTGTCGGCCAGCAGGGAAATCGGGGCGATCGCAGCCACCAACGCCGACGCCCACCACGGCAGCTCCCGCCCCGCGGCGACCGCGTGCAGCGAATTCCCCGCCACCGACACCACCGAGCCGACGACCAGGACCGTGACGAAAAACCGGCGTTCCGGAGCGTTGGCCAGGACCAGCACCCCGAAGGTGGCCAGCAGGATCGTTCCGTCCACGATCAGCGGGAACAGCCACGCATCCCGCGCCGGGATGTGCGCCAGGACCGCGAGGTCCTTGAGCGTGGCGAACGACAGCCGGAACGCCGCCGCGCCGACCGCGATGATGATGACCACGGCGGACCAGCGCGCAAGACGCATCCCCGCCGACCGATCCGCCGTATTCATCGTCAGGCCGCCTTGTCCGACGCCGCCGCAGCCTCGACCGCATCGTGCTCGGCCAACACCACGGGCAACCGAGCCAGCAGCGACCGGGCATCCGCGATGCTCAAGCTCAAATACGCATTCGCGCCGGACAACTCGATGAACACCGTCGCCGGGATCACACCGCCGCCATAGGTCGATTCGCGCTCGGGGTGAAACTTGACGGTGATCCCGTCAAAACCGGCAACGGTGGTGTTGAAGAACGACATGATCACGCCGCCTTACCGGCCGCACGAGCCGCACCCGGATCGGCCGCAGGCTGCTTCGCACCCGAGTTGTCACCCTTGATGCCAGTCGCGCGGATGTAGAAGCCGATCGACTTGAACTGGCCGTTACCGACAATCCGAGGCTTGAGCAGCAGCCCCTCCAACTCGATCGGACGCAAGCCCTCCATAACCTCCGGCTCCGACGGAACCGGCATGTGATCAGCAACAAACGTGATGTCGAAACCGGCCTGGTTCGCCTTGCCTCCCGCCCGGTCCATGATCGTCGCCTTCCACAGGCGCTTACCCGAGCCGTTACCCTCCCGGTCGTAATCGACCGCCTGACGCTTCGGCGCGTTGCGATCCTCGCTGAACTCGGTCTGCGCCTCGATGTCCCCGAGCAGCAGCACACCCTTCGGGAACACGGAACGGAAGTCGGTCGGGATCCACATGTCTTTCAAAGCCATTGCTCAATCTCCTCTGCTAGTAGTAGCTCGACTCGTTTACACCCTCTAAACTCGACGGATGAGGAATAACCAGGCCGGTTTAGGGGGGATAAACTCAGGCTACGTCAGTCAGCCCCGCGAGTCAAGACCCTCTAAACTCGCAGTCGTGGCTACCCCTGATGACTTCGACCAGGTGCGGAACGATCCGGATCCAATCCGGCGTGGGCAGAGGGCGACCGATCTCATGACCGTCTACCAACAGCGCGCCACGGAACTTGCTCGGTTGCGCAAGGCGGCTATTGAGGAAGCGCATCGCGAGCGGGGGATGAGCTACACCGAGATCGCGGAGCTACTCGGGCTCACCAAAGGCCGCATCAGCCAGATTCGAACCACCGCGCCGAAGCCCGAGCGCGCATTCTTCGGTGTCGGTCCTGTAGCAGTGGGAATCCCTCGTCGCTTCGGCTTCGAAGAAGGACGCGAACGCCCCTTCTTCGACGCCTCCGACCAGGCGACACAGGAGGCGGTCGAAGCGACTCTCACGCGGCTGTCGTTGGCATCGAGTCGATTCGCCATCGATCCAGACACCGATAATGTGCCAGAAGGTGACACGGTGGTCATCTGTGGCCCCAAGTCCGCACCTGTTGCGCGCCGACTCCTCGAGGGCGATCCTCTGCTCGACTTCGAGCGCACAGAAGACGGTTGGTGGATCACCGACGCGCACACTGGTACGCGCCACCAATCACCCTTCCGCCGAGATGGAACCACCCGCACCGACATCGGTTACTTCTCGCGCCGAGCCGACGAAGACCGGGTGATCATCCACATCGCTGGCATCACCAGCGTCGGATCGCTCGGTGTCGCGCACTGGCTCGATCACAATCTCGCGACCCTGTTCACCCCGTCCCTTCGATTTGTATGCGGCGTTGTCGAAGCGGACTTCGACGCAAACTTCGCCATCACCGACAGCCGCCTCATCGTCGGTCCCTACCGCCCCGAAGGCTGACAACATGCAGGTTGCCACAGCCCAACACCCTGCTCAGTCCGGCGATGATCGAATCGTCACCACCGACGAGTCAGTCGCCGTCCTGGACGGAGCCTCGTGCTTCGCGGCCGATGGCATGCCCGCCGCGACGTACGTAGACACACTCAGCGAGGAGTTAGCCCGCCACCTCCGAGGCGAGAACCGTGACTTGCCGTCTGTCCTGTCAAGCGCGATCGCGGCCACAACAGTTCGACTCGACTTGCGTCCTGGCTCCGCTCCCTCGAGCACTGTCGCAATGCTTCGAATCAACCGAGAAACCGTTGAGACCCTCGTACTTGGAGATTCGACCGCCGTCGTAGGAACGCCAGAAGGCACGTATGACGTCGTAGTTGACGACCGTCTCGCACGGCTCGACCTACCCGAGTCCAGGCTCTACCGGAGCCGCCTGGAAGCAGGTGCAGGATACGACGCCGAACATCGCGCCATCCTCGCGGAACTACAACGAAAGGAACGGCTCAACCGCAACCGCGACGGTGGCTACTGGATCGCCGAGGCCGATCCCCGCGCGGCGACTCACGCACTTGTTGCAAGCTACCCACGATCGCAGGTCAGTTGGATCGCCCTCGCCACCGATGGAGCGTCTGAGATGCTTGCGCCACTTGGCATTACGTGGCTTGACATTGCACGCCTTGATTCACTCGGGCTGGCCGCGGTTCTCGCCCGCGCCCACCGCTGGGAAGCAGACGACGACCCTCACGGCCAGCAGCGACCGCGCGCGAAGCGCCACGACGACAAGACGGTCGCCGTGGTTCACCTCTAGCTGGCCTCCCCCGTGCTTGTGTGAGTTGTTGCCGAATTTCGCCATACAGGATCAAGAGCGCCCCGGCGGCGCTTCGCGCCGCCGCCGCGCTGCGCCGCGCAGCGCGTACTGATGAGGCGTCGTCCGCGGCGCGTCGAGCGCGTCGGCGACACTCGGCCGCCGGGGCGCACAGAGTTCCTGTCTGGTCGCTTCTGCATCAACCGAAGCAGTGCTGGGCACGACGAGAGCCGTACCCGACTTACCTCCCGCAGCCGATCACGAATCGGCCGGCACTCTGCCCGGTCCACCGGCCGTGGTTGCGTTCCACGTTTGGTTTGTCCGACGAATCAGCGCTGAGCGTCCTTCGGCCGCTTGGTCCTCCTGGGTGGTGGCCTGCATTGTGTTCACGCGCCCCTCCAGCGTCAAGAGCGCCTACGGCGTCCCTGCGGGATCGGCATCCGCCGACTCTTGACCCCGGAGCCTCTACGCGCGAAAGGCAGGCCGATAAGGGGCAGGCGCAGCCAGCCCGCCTTGATGTGCATCCCACCACCCAGGAGGACCAATGTCCGTGGCCCAGACATGCGAAAGCGGCGGATGCAAATCTATCCGCCGCGGAGGAAGTAACCGAAGGGCGTCGGCTCGCCTCTAGGAGGCGATCATGTGGTGTGCCCTTCGGGTCTTGCTCAAATGGAGCTTCAGCATCGGCACCACCTCCTTCGAGCTGAAGTCGCGCATCAGCCTACACCGTCCCTGTCGTCCACAAAAATCCCCGATCCGCAGCTAGTCCGCAGCGGCGCACGACATACCCAATACCCACCAACGAGACTAATAGCTGTATTCGCAGGTCAGCCCCACGCAGCTACCGACATCAACGATGCCCAACACCAGCAAACGCCGAGAGCGACAACCTCAAAAACCGTTGTCCGAAAGGACGTGTGGGTTCGAGTCCCACACTCGGCACCAAGGTAGTGGGCGGTTTTCTCGAAGCCGCCCGCATTCCCCTCCTCACGCAGTCCGCAGCCGCCCTCGCCCCTGCGTCCATTCCGTCGGCCACCACGTCCAGATTGTCCGGGAACAGATGCCCGTAGAGGTCGAGCGTCAGGGTCGCGGTTTTGTGACCGAGCAACCCTGATGTTCGCCCCGGCACTGATCGCCAGCGACGCCGCCATGTGACGCAACCCATGCGGCACGACTCCGGCGAGCCCCCCAGACCTTGATCGACACTGAGGTCCGCGTTGTCGAACTCAGCGATGTGGCCCTGCCCGGCGACCGGCATCGCCTCCTCTACACAACACAACTGAAACGGTGGACATGACCGACACAACCCCCTTGGCCTCGCAGACCTCCGAACCGCTCCAGTTCGTCACCGACCTGCTCGAAGACATCGGACGCCCCCGACCCGAGTTGCGGACACTCACCGATCCCCGCGAGGCCGCTCACCTCATCGCTGAAGAAACTCGGTCGCGGATCACTGCCGTTCTCGACAAATTCGGAGGAACGCCGGTCGTACTGCTGAGCGGTGGCGTCGATTCGATCTATGTCGCGGCCGTAGCGGTCGCACTCGGCGCGAAACCTCTCGCGGTCACGATCTCGACCGAAGGTCGATCACACGAACAGAACGCAGCGGCCGCAGCCGCAGCCCTCGGGCTGAGACATGACCTCATCCGCCTGACACCGCAGGAGGTCAGCCAACTGTCTCGTGACACTATGCGGCGACTTGGCACGTCGGAACTCTGGGAGGTAACCGCTGGCATCCCGATACTCGCCGCTCGCAGAAGCATCGACAAGATCACCGAACTCGGCGCGATCTTGAACGGCAGCGGCGCGGATGCGATCTTCGGCGGCGGCAAGCGACTCACCCATCCAGTGGCATCACTCGACGCCACGGACGAACTCGACCGAATCATTCGCACGGAGTCAGCCGCCAACTTCAGATATGACCGGCTCGTCCCGCACTTCTATCCAGCGCTGCTGGATGAGTACGCCGATCGCCTGGTTCACGTATTCCAAACGGTTCGATGGTGGCAGATCGCCGAACGATTCGCGCCTCCAGCGCTTTTCGGAATGCGTGACGGCATGACCGTTGACAAACTCGCCCTCCGCTCGGCGTGTGAACAACAGCTTCCCGCAGGAGTGAAGCACCTCGCCTGGGCAGTGAAGTCGCCGATCCAGCGTTCGTCCGGCCTGATGTCCGTCCTTGCGACTGCCGCCCGGTCGTACGCCGCCAACCTTCCAGGAGCGCGGACCTACTCAGACCCCATGACCGAGGACGCCGAAGCCGTCGCCACGCGCTTGTATCTCTCGATCTTGGAGAACAGCTAGCGACGAATTGGCCGGCACTCTGCCCGGTCCACCGGCTATGGGCCCGTGGAACTGCCGGCTTCGCGAATGCGACAACCACGCAGCGGTCCCGTTCCGCTACGAGTACCCCACCCACGGCGAGCAGCAGGAGGTCCGCTGGCGCTGCCACCGGTGCGACGTTCGGATTCGCCGCAATGCGCCACCGCGGGATGGATCCCGCGACGGGACTCGCGCGGTTCGCACCCGTGGTCGCCTGCAGCAGTCAGCGGTTCGCCAGCCGAGCTCGCGTCCGGGCAGGCAGGCCGGGATCGAACCCGTGGTGAGCGAAAGCGTTTACTACGGTGGCGAATCCGAGTAACCTGCGCGCCCTTTCCAATCACGAAGCAATCACAGTGGGGCGTTTGAATGCGGGAGCGCCGGGGTACAAACCTCGGGAGAATTGAACGGCACCACTCTTCGGAGTGACGTACGTCGCAGGCCAGAGGGCCGAAGCGGCGCGCTTCGTGTACGGCGCGCTACGAACAGATGAATATGTTGTTCCCACATGTGGGACTAATGGCTCAGACCTCTCTGGTAGCCTCCGCGCCGTTTATCGTTAGCGGTATGCATGTCCTGTTCGTCTGCAACGGCAACGTGTGCCGTTCGGTGATCGCCGAGCGGCTCACGCGCGCCCTCGCGGTCGAACACGATCTCCCCTACCTCACCGCGGAGAGCGCGGGAACTCGTGCGCTGGTGGGATTTCCCGTCGAGCCGCTGGCCGCGCAGACCATCACCGGACTCGGCGCCGACGCGAGCAATTTCCGGGCACGCCGCCTGAAACCGGAGATGATCGACAAGGCCGACCTGGTTCTGACGATGACCGAGCAGATCCGTGAGCAGGTGGTGGACTTGGCCTTCGGCGCGGGAGCGCGCACCTTCACCCTGCTGGAGGCCCACCGCATCGCGCACGTCACCGGGGCGTGCACGGTCGCCGAATTGCACCGTGCCCGCAACGACCTGTCCCTGGTGGGCCGGGAGAACATCGCCGACCCGGTCGGGCTGTCCGCCCAGGCGTTCTGCGAGGTGGGCGATCGTATCGCCGAGGCGCTGGTGCCGCTGCTGCTGGCCCTCGCCCCCCACGAGCAGCCGCGCTGGCCGCACGACGAGCGCCGCGGACTGGTCATCCGCCCCGGCGGCGCACCGGCGCCGCTGGCGACATTCCTCGCCGCCCAGCACACCCGGTGACTGCGGGGCGAAAACCGCACGCGACAGCGCGCTCGGCGCCACCGCGTATCGAACCTGTTATCAACGGGCTGTGTTCATTTCCACGCCGGACGCATTAAACTCCCGCCGGACAACACTCTCCGCCGTTGCTGGTTCGACACAGGACAGGAATCAGACATGCCGAAACGCATTTCGGATGTTTCGCTCCATGTTTATGTGACACCGGAAACTCTCGAACGCGTCGTCGACGCCGTGCGCGAGGTGGTCGACGACCATCTCACCGACCGGGACGTGTTCGCCTGGCGCTTCACCCTTCCGGTCGACGCCGATGATCCGGCCCACGCGGCTCTGGAGAACAGCTGCCGCCCCGATCGCCCCGGCGACGGCTCGGACCACCGCAGCACCTACGAGATCGCGCTCAGCTTGGTCGGCGCACCGGACCAGTTGACCGACGATCACATGGCCGTGCTGGAACGCCAACTGCTGCGCGGCATCTCGGGGCTGACGCGAACCGAGCCGGGAGCCGATATCCCGGTCTCGATCCACGCGTCGCGCTGCACCGACGTCGATCTCGACATCGAGCGCGATCTCGAACTGCTGTGATCCGACCCGCAGGCGACCTCAGCGCCGCGGCGGGAAGTGGCGGATGAGTCCCTCTTGCACCGTGGTGGCCAGCAGATCGCCGCTGCGGGAGTAGAAGCGGCCGGTCGCCAAGCCGCGGGAGCCGGCGGCCACCGGCGATTCGGTGCAGTACAGCGCCCACTCGTCGAAACGGAACGGGCGGTGGAACCAGATCGAGTGGTTGACCGTGGCCGCGACGATGCGGTCCAGACCCCACGACAGCCCGTGCGTGGTGATGATCGAGTCCAGCACCGTGGTGTCGGACGAGTAGCCCAGCGTCGCCACATGGATCAGCGGATCGTCGGGCAGCCTGCCGTCCGCGCGCATCCACACGCGGTTGTGGTTGAGCCGCTCCCCCGTACCCTTCAGAATCCATGCCGGATCGTTGGTGTAGCGCATGTCGATCGGATGCGGCGCCTTGACGAACATCTCCAGCTTGTCCTCCAAGCCTTCGAAGCTCTCCTCCACCCGCGGCAGCGTCTCCGGGTCCGGCACCTCCGGCTGCGCGTGCGCGTGCTCGAGTCCGGTGCCCCAGTCCTGGAACGCGGCCAGCATGACGAACAGCTCCTGGCCGTCCTGGCTGGCGGTGACCGTGCGGTTGGCGAAGGCGCGACCGTCGCGATGCCGGTCGACCCGGTACTCGATCGGCTTCTTCACATCACCGCCGCGCACGAAATGCGCGTTGACCGCGTGCACCGGACGGTCGCCGACCGTCCGGCCCGCCGCGATGATCGCCTGGGAGACGAGCTGACCGCCGAAGGTGCGGCTCCACACCTTCTCCGGGTGCTGGCCGACGAAGACGTCCTCGTCCATCTGCTCGAGATCGAGCAGGCCAAGCAGCACATCCAGGTCGGAACGCTGCGCATCGGACTCCGCGACGGCGACGGGGCTGCTCAGGGAAGCACTCACTAATGGTCCTCC
The DNA here is from genome assembly GCF_001612785.1 of Nocardia beijingensis NBRC 16342. Classification (GTDB taxonomy): domain Bacteria; phylum Actinomycetota; class Actinomycetes; order Mycobacteriales; family Mycobacteriaceae; genus Nocardia; species Nocardia beijingensis. The sequence goes on along the minus strand of NZ_BDBC01000059.1, from coordinate 81,931 downwards.
TCACCGATTCGGTGAACGTGGATCAGGTTGGTGGAACCGACGGTACCGGGCGGGGACCCGGCCACGATGACCACCAGGTCACCTTTTTGGTATCGGCCCATCGACAGAAGTGCTACATCCACCTGGTGGATCATCGCGTCGGTGCTGTTCACGGTCGGCACGATGAAGGTCTCGGTGCCCCAGGTCAGCGCCAGCTGGCTGCGGACCTCCGGCAGCGGCGTGAACGCCAGCAGCGGCAGCGGGGTGTGCAGGCGGGCCAGGCGGCGCACCGTGTCACCCGACTGGGTGAACGCGACCAGCGCCTTGGCGTTGAGCCGCTCGCCGATGTCGCGGGCGGCGTAGGAGATCACGCCGCGCTTGGTGCGCGGCACGTGGGTCAGCGGCGGCACCCGGGTCGACTCGGTCTCCACCGCGTGCACGATGCGCGCCATCGTGCGCACCGTCTCGATCGGGTACTTGCCCACCGAGGTCTCACCCGACAGCATCACCGCGTCGGCGCCGTCGAGCACGGCGTTGGCCACGTCGGAGGCCTCGGCGCGGGTGGGGCGGGAGTTGTCGATCATCGATTCCAGCATCTGCGTGGCGACGATGACCGGCTTGGCGTTCTCGCGGGCCATCTGGATGGCGCGCTTCTGCACGATCGGCACCTGCTCCAGGGGCAGCTCGACGCCGAGGTCGCCGCGCGCCACCATCACCGCGTCGAAGGCCAGGACGACGGCCTCGAGGTTGTCGATCGCCTCCGGCTTCTCCAGCTTGCCGATCACCGGCACCCGGCGGCCCACCCGGTCCATCACGTCGTGCACCAGCTCGACGTCGGACGGGGACCGCACGAACGACAGCGCGATGAAGTCCACGCCGAGCTTCAGCGCGAATTCCAGGTCCTCGATGTCCTTCTCCGACAGCGCCGGGACCGACACGTCCATGCCCGGCAGCGACACGCCCTTGTTGTTGGAGACCGGTCCGCCCTCGGTGACCCGGCAGACCACGTCGTTGCCGTCCACGCGGGTGACGATGAGGCCGACCTTGCCGTCGTCGACCAGCAGGCGATCGCCGGGCTTGGCGTCCTGGGCGAGTTCCTTGTAGGTGGTGGACACGCGGTCGTGGGTGCCGTCGATGTCGTCGACGGTGATGCGGACCTCTTCACCCGTCGCCCAGACGGTCTTGCCCTCCAGGAAGCGGCCGAGGCGGATCTTGGGACCCTGCAGGTCGGCGAGAATGCCGACGGCCCGACCGAGGTGGTCGGAGGCCTGACGCACCTTCTTGTAGTTCTCGGCATGGTCGGCGTGCTCGCCATGGCTGAAGTTCAGCCGAGCCACGTCCATGCCGCTCTCGACGAGTTCGCGGATACGGTCCTCGGTGGCAGTGGCCGGTCCGAGCGTGCACACAATCTTCGTCCGTCGCATCACGGGTAGAGCCTAGTCCCGCTCGGTGGGCAGGTCCCGCCGTGGCCACGGTGAATCCTTGGTGAAAAAAATGAACGACAGCTTCATCGCAGGTACAAATGAGTATTCAGCGAGCGACATGACGGGCCAACCTCGTTTCCAGCCTGGTCTGCCCGAACCCGAGGATCAGGCAGATCACCCAGTAATACAGCGCCGCGACCCCGTAGAGCGCGAAGAAGTCGAAGGTGGGAGCGGCGGCGAGCTGGGCGACGCGCAGCAACTCGGTCACCAGGATGGTGGAGGCCAGCGAGGTGTCCTTCACCAACGAGATCAAGGTGTTCGACAGCGGTGGCACGGCGATCCGCGCGGCCTGCGGCAGGATGATCAGCCGCAGCATCATCGGGTAGGACATGCCGAGCGCCTGCGCCGCCTCCCACTGGCCCGTCGCGACGCTCAGGATCGCGGCGCGCACCACTTCGGCCGCGTACCCGCCGACGTTGAGGCTGAACGCGATCACCGCGGCGGGAAAGGGGTCGATCACGATGCCGAACTGCGGCAGCGCGTAGAACACGATGAACAGCTGCACCAGCAGGGGCGTGCCGCGAATGATCGAGATGTAGAAACGCGCCGCCGCCGACAACGGCCACGCGGGCGACATCCTGGCCAGCGCGACGAACAACGCCAGCGCCAAGCCGATGGCGAAGCTGATGGCCGTGAGCGGAAGGGTCTTGGTGACGGTGGCCTGCAACATCGGCCACAGGTTGTGCCAGATCAGGTCCCTGGTGGCGGCGTCCATGAACGATGCCGGTTACCGGCTGACGTCGGTGCCGAAGTATTTTTCGGAGATCTTCGCCAGGGTGCCGTCGGCGCGCAATTGGTCGAGCGCCTTGTCCACGTCGGTGATCAGCGCGTCGCCCTTGCGCGCGGCGAACGCCTGCTTGCTCACCGATCCGGTTCGGGCCGCGATCTTCACACTCGTGTCGCCGGTCTTCTTGGTGTACTCGGCGACGGCCAAGTTGTCGTTGACGGTGGCGTCCACGCGGCCGTTCTTCAGCAGCTGGACCGCCTGCACGAAGCCCTCGACGGCCTCGACCTTCGCGCCCGCGTCGGTGGCGACCTTGCTCCAGTTGCTGGTGGCCGACTGCGCGCAGGTCTTCCCGGCGAGATCGGCCAGGCCGGTGACGGCGTTGTTGTCGGCGCGGGTGACGATCACGCCCGCCGACGTGGTGTAGGGCGCCGACAGCGCGTACTTGGCCGTGCGCTCGTCGTTCACGGTCACCTGGTTGGCCACCAGGTCGAAACGCTTGGACTCCAGGCCCGCGAAGATGGCGTCCCACGGCGTCTGCACGAACTCGACCTTCTTGCCGAGTTTGTCGCCGACCGCCTGGATCACCTCGACGTCGTAGCCGGTGATCTTGCCGTCGGAGCCCTGGAAGCTGAACGGCGCGTAGGTGCCCTCGGTGCCGACCTTCAGCACGTTCGGGTCGCTGCCGCCGCACGCGGTCAGCCCGGTGGCGGCGACGATGGCGAGCATGACGGCGGCGAACAGCTTGCGACGCACGGAATCCCTCTCTTCGGTGCGTGGAGCTCCACACACGGCACGCGAGTCCGGTCATGCTACGCCAGGATTTTCGCCGGCGACAGTGTCGCGATCACCGTGCGCGCAATGGTTGCTCTCGAGGCGACGACGACTCGGAGGCGGGCACGCCGCGCCCGCCTCCGAGGATCCGCCGCGGTCAGTCGCGCAGCGGGCGGCCGTCGCTGTCGGGCACCTTGCCGGTGAGCATCAGGATTCCGTCGACGATGCCCCAGATCCAGCCGACGGTGAAGCAGGTGATGGCGCTGACCACCAACTGGGCCACACCGAGGCCGGTGTAGCCGAGGTAGAAGCGGCCGACGCCGAAGCTGCCGAGGAAGATCTGGAGCAGGCCCGCGACCAGTTTCTGCTTGTCCGACAGCGGAACACCGAACGGGTCGCGGCCCCAGGGTGCCTCAGGGTCGTTGGGGTTGTAGCCCTGCGGGCCGACCGGGTACGGGGCGGGAAAGTAGCCGCCCGGCTGCTGGCCGTAGGCTCCCGCGGGCTGGCCGTACTGGGGCTGCTGGGCGTACGGGTCCGACGGCGGGCTGTAGGTCGGCTGGCTCTGCGCTTCCAGCGGCTTGGTCAGGTCGGGCCCGGTGCCGGGCGGGCCGTACTGCGGGCCCCCGGCGCCCTGGTTCTGCTGGTAAGGGTCGGTCACCGATGTCCTCCTCATTAGTGCGGGCACCCTCTTGTCGGCCCCCGGCCTCACTGGATCGCCGGACCGTGGCTCGCGACGATCACGAGTCATTGTCACCGGGAACGACCTGCTTGTCGCCCCCGGAGCGTCCGGCGCTTCCAGTGGTTATCGCGGCGGGTCGCCCGAACGTTGCCCTAGCGGAGGATTCGTTGCCGCCACGTCCCGTGTCAGCCCTTGTCGGAGGCGGCTTTGTCCGAATCCGCGTTCTGCGAACCGCTCTCGGAACCTGCGCTTCCCCCGTCCGGCTCGGTCGCGATCGGTTCGGCGACGGGCGTCCCGGGCTCGGAGGTGTCGGCGGCGGACCCGGGCTTGTCGGCTTCGCCCGCGCCCGAGGTGTTCTCGGCTCGCGCCGCTCCTGCCGCGCGCAACGCCCGCAGCTGCCACGGCCACGGTCGCGGGCTCGCACCCGGCTGCAACTGCTGCGGCGTCTCCCGCCCCTTGGTGGCGAACACGAAGTAGGCGATCGCGGCCAAGAACACCAGGGCGGAGGTGAACGAGTTGATCCGGATGCCCGCGATCTTGGTCGCCTCGTCGGCGCGCATCAGTTCGACGAAGAACCGTCCGAAGCAGTAACCGGCGACGTACAGCGCGAACAGGCGGCCGTGGCCGATCCGGAAACGCTTGTCCACGTACACCAGCAGCACGACGACGAGCAGGTTCCACAGCAGCTCGTACAGGAAGGTGGGGTGCACGATCTTCTCGACCACGCCGGTGGAGGCGCCGTTCATCATGTCGAGCTGTCCGCCGTCGCCCACCCGCCGGTAGATCTCCAGGCCCCACGGCAGGTCGGTCTCGCGCCCGTAGAGCTCCTGGTTGAAGTAGTTGCCGATCCTGCCGATGGCCTGCGCCAGCAGGATCGGCGGTGCGACCGCGTCACCCAGGGCGGGCAACGGGATCTTGTAGACCCGGCAGCCGATCCAGGCCCCGATGCCGCCGAGCAGCACCGCGCCCCAGATGCCGAGGCCGCCCTGGTAGATCTTCAGCGCGTCGATCGGGTGCCCGTCCGCGCCGAAGTATTTCTGCCAGTCGGTGGCCACGTGGTAGAGCCTGCCGCCGACCAGGCCGAACGGCACCGCGAACATCGCGACGTCCAGGATCGCGCCGGGCTGGCCGCCGCGGGCGCGCCAGCGCCGTTCGCCCCACCAGATCGCGACGATGATGCCGAGGATGATGCACAGCGCGTACGCCCGCAGTGGGAACGGACCGAGTTGCCAGACGCCGCGCGCGGGGCTGGGAAGGTAGGCCAGCACGGCGCCGCTGACGCCGCCGTCGGCCAGGACACTGTCTGCGAGGACTCGTAACGTCACGGGGCCACCGTAGCGGAGATGCCCGACCGCCCCGCCACCACCGCACCGCCGTCGTCACGTAAGGGTTCGCCCGCGCCGCGCGGAACACGCCCGCGGCGCCGGCCGACGGCCGCCTTCGCACCGCCCTTGCGGCGTTTCCGCCTGTCGTGCGGCGTGCGGAGCCCGTCGGCTGGTCCCGGTCCACTGGCGACCCGGCTGCGGCCGCTGAGCGACACGCAGCGGATCAGCTCGTCCAGGCGGTGCGCGGCACCGCGGACCGGTCGGCTAGGACGCGACGGTCGCCGAACGCACGCCCTCGGCGAGTTCCGCGGTGAGCGCACGCACGGCGTCCAGCCCTTGGCCCGCCGCGGTGACCAGCGCCGAGCCGACGATGACGCCGTCGGCGTAGGACGCGATCTCGGCGGCCTGCTCGCCCGAGCGGACGCCGAGGCCGACGCCGATCGGGATGTCGGAGTGGGCCCGGATCCGCGCGCACAGAGCGGGCGCGGCCGACGACACCACATCCCGCGCGCCGGTCACGCCCATGGTCGAGGCCGCGTAGACGAAGCCGCGGCTGGCTTCGAGCGTTTTCACCAGGCGCTCTTCGGTGGACGACGGCGCGACCAGGAAGATGCGGTCGAGGTTGTGCGTGGACGAGGCGACGAACCAGTCGTCGGCCTCGTCCGGAATCAGGTTGGGGGTGATGATGCCCGCGCCGCCCGCGGCGGCCAGATCCCGCGCGAAGCGATCCACGCCGTACTTGAGCACGGGATTCCAGTAGCTCATCACGACGGCCTGGCCTCCGGCGCCGGTGATCGCCTCGACCACCGAGAACACGTCGCGCACCCGCACGCCGCCGCGCAGCGCCTGTTCGGCGGCGGCCTGAATCGTGGGTCCGTCCATCACGGGATCGGAGTAGGCGACGCCGACCTCGATGATGTCGCACCCCGCTTCGACCATCGCGCGCACGGTGTCGATGGAACCGGCCAGGTCGGGATAGCCCGCGGGCAGGTAGCCGATCAGCGCCGCGCGGCCATCGGCGCGGCAGGCGGCGAAGGTGTTCGCCAAGCGGGACTGCTGGCTCACCGGCCCTGCTCCTTCGGCTCGTCGAACAGCCCGAACCACCGCGCTGCCGTGTCCATGTCCTTGTCGCCCCGGCCCGAGAGATTCACCAGGATGATCGCGCCCTCGCCGAGTTCCTTGCCCAGTTGCAGGGCGCCGGCCACGGCGTGCGCCGACTCGATCGCCGGGATGATGCCCTCTTTGCGGCTGAGCAGCAGCAGGGCGTCCATCGCCTCGGTGTCGGTGATGGGCCGGTACTCGGCGCGGCCGACGTCCTTGAGGTAGGCGTGCTCGGGGCCGACGCCGGGGTAGTCCAGGCCCGCCGAGATCGAATGCGACTCGATGGTCTGGCCGTCCTCGTCCTGCAACAGGTACGAGTACGCGCCCTGGAACGCTCCCGGCGTCCCGCCGGTGAAGGTGGCCGCGTGCCTGCCGGTGTCGACGCCGTCACCGGCCGCCTCGTATCCGATCAGCCTGACATCGGCGTCGTCGAGGAACGCGTGGAAGATGCCGATGGCGTTGGATCCGCCGCCGACGCAGGCGACGACCGCGTCGGGCAACCGCCCGGTGGCGGCCTGCACCTGGGCGCGGGCCTCCAAGCCGATGATGCGCTGGAAATCGCGCACCAGCATCGGGAACGGGTGCGGGCCCGCGGCGGTGCCGAAGCAGTAGTAGGTGTCGTCGGCGTTGGTCACCCAGTCGCGCAGCGCCTCGTTGATGGCGTCCTTGAGCGTCTGCGAACCGGAGGTCACCGAGATCACCTCGGCGCCGAGCAGGCGCATCCGCGCCACGTTCAGCGCCTGGCGCGCGGTGTCGACCGCGCCCATGTAGACGACGCAGTCGAGGCCGAGCAGCGCGCAGGCGGTCGCCGTGGCGACGCCGTGCTGGCCCGCGCCCGTCTCCGCGATCACCCTGGTCTTGCCCATCCGCTTGGCGAGCAGCGCTTGGCCGAGCACATTGTTGATCTTGTGCGAGCCCGTGTGGTTCAGGTCCTCGCGCTTGAGCAGGATGCGGGCCCCGCCCGCGTGCTCGGACAGGCGCGTGCACTCGAACACCGGCGACGGGCGGCCGGTGTAGTCGCGCTGCAGCCGGTCGAGTTCGTTGAGGAAGGAGTCGTCGAGCCTCGACTTCTCGTACTCGGCGGTGACCTCCTCGATGACCGCCATCAACGCCTCCGGCACATGCCTGCCGCCGTAGACGCCGAAATGCCCGCCCACGTCGGGCTCATGACCGCTGCGCTGGGCGACTCCGTCGCTGGCCTGGGGTACCGCCACGCCGGTCACCGGCCCCGCCGCGCCGGCTTCGGGCAGGACGGGTGGGTGCCCGCCGTCACCAGTTCGGAGACCGCCGCGCGGGGGTCGCCACTGGTCACCAGCCCCTCGCCGACGAGGACGGCGTCCGCGCCCGCGCCCGCGTAGGCCAACAGGTCGGCGGTGCCGCGGATGCCGGACTCGGCGATGCGGATGACCTCGGTGGGCAGTCCGGGCGCGATCCTGGCGAAGACGTCGCGGTCGACCTCGAGCGTCTTGAGGTTGCGGGCGTTCACGCCGATCACCGACGCGCCCGCCTCCAGCGCGCGGTCGGCCTCCTCCTCGGTGTGCACCTCCACCAGCGCGGTCATGCCGAGCGACTCGGTGCGGTCGATCAGGGACGACAGCACGTCCTGCTCCAGCGCGGCGACGATCAGCAGGATGACGTCCGCGCCGTGCGCGCGGGCCTCGTGGATCTGGTAGGGGCCGACGACGAAGTCCTTGCGCAGGATCGGGATGTTCACCGTGGCGCGGACCGCGTCCAGGTCGTCCAGCGACCCGTTGAAGCGGCGGCCCTCGGTGAGCACGCTGATGATCCGCGCGCCACCGTCCTCGTAGGCCTTGGCCAGACTCGCCGGGTCCGGGATGTCCGCCAGCTCGCCCTTGGACGGACTTGCTCGCTTGACCTCGGCGATGACGCCGATGCCGTCCTCAAGCAGCGCCGCGCGGGCGTCCAGCGGCGCCGGCGCCGCCGCGGCGGCCGCCTTGACCGCCTGGAAGTCCAGCAGGGCTTCCCGAGCGGCCACATCCGCGCGGACCCCGTCGAGAATCGAGTCGAGTACCGTCATCTGGCTCGAATCCTTTCTGGGGAGACGGACTTGCTACCTGAGAATCCCCCCAGGCGCTGTCTCACCGATGCTGTCAAAGAATAAATGGACCTACCGGGCGCGTATCCGCCGGGGCCGTGGTTGGACCATGCGGAAGGGCTCGGCGCAAGGTGGCACCCGCCACACCCGCCGCGCGGGGATAGCTCAGTGGTCACGGCGGCCTGCCTCGCCGGGACCGGAATCCTCCGGGGGCGTCTGCCCGGCCGGGGGTTCGTCGGTCGGGTCGGTGCCGGCGTCCAGCGCGTCCCACAGCACGCGCTCGGACAGCTGCGGCGCCGACCGGTCGTCCGGGGACTGCGCGCGCCGCTGCGCGACCTCCGCCGTGGCCGCGGCGCGCCGGAAGACCGGGTTGTCGTACTTGCCCGACAGCCGCGCCGTCTCGGCGGGCATGCGGGCCAGCAGCGCGCCGGCGCCGAACGCGGCGATCGCGCCGAGCAGCGCGAGCACGGCGGGGAACGCCGACGTGGTCGCCGTCTCGACCTGCGCGCGCGCCGGGAGTTCGGCGAGTTTCGCGGCCCGCTCTGCGATCTTGCCGGAGTCGGTCAGCAGCGCGAACGCGGGCACCGCGGCCACCGCGGCGACCAACGCGATCAGCACGCCGACCACGCGGCGCAGCCAGCCCTTGGTGGCCAGCACGGCCGCGATCGAGGCGAGCAGGACCAGCGCGAGCGGCGTCAGCGCGCCGAACCACACGCCGCCGTTCAGATGATCGGTGCGTGGCTGGGTGAGACCGTCCGACGAGGTGACCGTCACCCACGTCATCCGCGACGACGCCCACAGCGCGGCCGCGGCGACGGCGAGCAACGCCACCGGGAGAACGGGATGGTTGCGGCGCGAACCGCCTTCCGATCCGGCCTGCGTGGAAGCGTCTGCCGCCGGAACGGCTTCCGGCCGTGCCGGGGCGCCGGTGTCCGGTTCCCGCGCCCGGCCCGGTTCGTCCGCAGGGGCGGCCGTCATAGCGGTCCGCCGTCCGCCGTACCCGGTTCGGTGCCGTAGGCCCGGACCGTCCCGGCCGCCGCGATCGCCTTGAGCACCGCCATCGCCTTGTTGCGCGATTCCACGTCCTCGTACTCCGGATCCGAGTCCGCGACGATGCCGGCGCCCGCCTGCACGTAGGCCGTGCCGTCCTTCAGCAACGCGGTGCGGATGGCGATGGCCGTGTCGGCGTCACCGGCGAAATCCAGATATCCGACGACGCCGCCGTAGATCCCGCGCCGGGTGGGTTCGAGTTCCTCGATCAGCTCCATCGCGCGCACCTTGGGGGCGCCGGACAACGTGCCTGCGGGGAAGCACGCCCGCACCGCGTCCAGCGCGATCCGGCCGGGCGCCAACCGGCCCGACACCGTCGACACCAGATGCATGACGTGGCTGTAGCGCTCGATGTGCCGGTACTCGGTGACCCGCACGGTGCCGGGCTCGCACACCCGGCCCAGGTCGTTGCGGCCGAGGTCGACGAGCATGAGGTGCTCGGCGTTCTCCTTCTCGTCGGCGAGCAGGCCCTTCTCCAGCAGCAGGTCCTCCTCCTCGCTGGCGCCGCGCCAGCGGGTGCCCGCGATCGGATGAGTCGTCGCCACGCCGTCTTTCACGGTGACCAGCGATTCCGGGCTGGAGCCGACGATGGAGAACGCGGTCTCGCCCGCGCCGTCCGGGACGTGCAGCAGGTACATGTACGGGCTCGGATTCGACGCGCGCAGCATCCGGTACAGATCGATCGGCGCGCCGTCGTAGTCCATCTCGAAACGCTGCGACAGCACCACCTGGAACGCCTCGCCCGCCTCGATCTCCTTGACCAGGCGGCGCACCCCCGCCCCGAACTCCTCGGTGGTGCGCCTGCGCCGGTACCGCGGCTCGGGCCGGTCGAACACCGACACGGTCGAGTCGGCGGGCGCGCCGAGCGCGGCGGTCATCCGGTCCAGCCGGGCCACCGCGTCGTCGTAGGCCTCGTCGACGCGCTCGGCGGTGCCGTTCCAGTTCACCGCGTTGGCGATCAGCGTGATCGCGCCCTCGTGGTGGTCGAACGCGGCCAGGTCGGTGGCCAGCAGCAGCACCATCTCCGGCAAGCGCAGATCGTCCAGCGCCAGGCTGGGCAGCCGCTCGATCCGGCGCACCGCGTCGTAGCCGAGGTATCCGACCATGCCCCCGGTCAGCGGCGGCAGGCCGGGCAGGCGCTCGGTGCGCAGCAGCTCCAGCGTCTCGCGCAGCGCGACCAGCGGATCGCCGCCGGAGGGCGCGTCGGCCGGGACGCTGCCGAGCCAGGCCGCCTCGCCGTCCACGACGGTCAGGGCCGAGGGGCTGCCTGCGCCGATGAACGACCAGCGCGACCACGACCGGCCGTTCTCGGCCGACTCGAACAGGAAGGTTCCCGCCCGGTCACCCGCGAGCTTGCGGTAGGCCGACAGCGGAGTCTCCGAGTCCGCCAAGACCTTTCGGGTCACCGGGACCACCCGGTGCTCCGCGGCCAGCTGATGGAACTGTTCGCGGGTCGTGGTCGTGGGAGTGGACGCGCCTGGCATGCACTCATCATCCCAGGCCGGACCGACCGGCCGGTGAGCGGTGCCGCCGACACGACGGCGCGGCGCGACAAATCCGACAAATCAGGTCGACCGTCCGGTTCCCACGCGGTCGCGGGAGGTGTGGCGCGGCTCACTACACTCGCGGCGTTCCACGTCGCATGCGGTATCCGTCTCGAGAGGAGACAACTGATGTACCCCTCGCAATCGGTAGCGCCCGAGGCTCCTCGGCACGTCCCGAACCACAACGTCGCTCGCCCGCAGCCCCCGCGCACCGCGGCCCCGGGCCAGCCGACTCACCGGCAGGGCGCCCCCGGCAACGCGCTCGCGTCCTTCGTCACCTACGTCAAAGCACTGGAGTCTCTCGACAAGAACCGCTTCCCCGACGAGTACGCCGTCCACAGCGACCGCATCAAAGAGCTGCGGCCGTTCCTGCGCGCCCACGGCATCCTCGATGTGATGGCGATCAAGAACCCTGAGGTGGCGGCGCTCATCGGCGCGTAGCGCTCCCTCGGCTCGTGCCCGAATCACCGGCGCCGCGATCGGATCGCGTGCGGCGCATGCCGGGCACGAGCAACAGGTCGGCCCCGCGCGCGATACCCGTTCCGGCCGACCGCCCGGTAGTGTTCCCCGGTATGCAGCAAGGACAGCTCGCCCCAGATTTCGAGCTTCCCGATCAATCCGGCACCCCCCGTTCGCTCGACGCCCTGCTCGCGGACGGCCCGCTGGTCCTCTTCTTCTATCCCGCGGCAAATACGCCCGTCTGCACGGCCGAGGCCTGTCACTTCCGTGACCTCGCCGCCGAATTCGCCGCGCTCGGCGCCACCTGCGTCGGCATCAGCACCGACGCCGTGGACACACAGGCCGGATTCGCCGCGAAGCAGCGCCTCGGCTACCCGTTGCTCTCCGACGCCGACGGCGCCGTCGCCGCGAAGTTCGGCGTCAAGCGCGGACTGCTGGGCAAACTCGCGCCGGTGAAGCGGCAAACGTTCGTCATCGACCAGGACCGCACCATTCGCAAGATCATCACCGGCGAGCTGCGCGCCGCCGTGCACGCCGACGAAGCGCTGAACTACCTGCGCAGCCGCTAGGCGCGCGCCGCGCCGCGTTCGCAGCCGCGGTCGGGCAATAGCGCGGCCTAGGCTGGACCTATGACTTCCACCGAGGGTCAGCCGGTCGAGCGCAAATCAACGGCATCCGTCTGGCGCACCCGGATCATCGGCGGCGGCGTGATCTTGGCCGTCCTCGTCGTCCTGTACGTCATCCTGTCCGCGTTCATCCCGCGCTGGTGGGCGCAGCGGGTCGGGTCGATGGTGCACGGAAGTTTCGCCAAGGGCATCGGCTGGGGCCTGTGCTACGGAGGATTGTTCACCACTCTCACGCTTTTCCTGCTGCTTTTCGCCGTGCTGGTGTGGCGGCGCAAAGGGGGCAGGTTCGCCGCGGGCGCGGCCGTGGTCGTCGCGGTCCTCTTCGCGCTGCCCAACCTCATGACGCTGACCATCGTGCTCGGCAACAGCAGTGCCGCGCACGCGGGTGAGCGAATCCTGGATGTCGACGCGCCCGCGTTCCGTGGCGCCATGCTCACCGGCGCGGTCATCGCGACGCTGCTGTTCCTGATCGCCGTCGGCCTGTTGCTGCTGCGCCGGTGGCGGCGCACGCACCCGCGCACGCCGAAGACCGAGGACACGACGTCGCGGCCCGTGTGAGTGAACTCACGTCATGCGACATCTTTATGACGGTCGAGCGAAGTCGTGGCAAACTCGATGTCGCGGGTGACTGTGCACATGAAACCACGTCACTTGGCTCGAAAGAAGGCACACAGTGACGAAGTGGCTCGACCCGGTCGAACAACGCGCGTGGCGTGCGATCGTGGCGCTGATGACGCGGCTGCCAGGAGCTCTCGACACCCAGCTGCAACGCGAGTCCGGCGTGACGCATTTCGAGTACTGGGTGTTGACGCTGCTGTCGGAGGAACCGGGCCACCGACTGCAGATGAGTGAGCTTGCCCACAAGGCAAATGCATCGCTATCGCGGCTGTCGCATGTGGTGTCCAAGCTGGAGCGCTTGGGCTGGGCGCAGCGTTCGGCGACGGCGGGGCGGCGCGGCGTGCACGCCGTCCTCACCGACGACGGCTACCTGAAGGTGGTCGAAGCCGCACCCGGCTATCTGGAAGCCGTGCGGCACTTGGTCTTCGACGGCTTGGACGAGGCGCAGACGGCGCAGGTCGCGGAACTCGGCGAGCTGCTGGCCGCGCGGCTGGCCGACGCGCTCGACCGGCTCGGCGAACTCACGCCGGCGAACCGCGAGGATTCCCAGCGCGGGAACGGAGCCCCCTGAGCCGGGTCAGGAGCGCCCGGCCAGCAGGACGTCCGAGTCGAAGCAGGTGTGCGTGCCGGTGTGGCAGGCAGCGCCTTCCTGGTCGACGATCAGCAGGATCGTGTCGCCGTCACAGTCGAGCCGCACTTCGTGCACGTACTGGGTGTGGCCGGAGGTCTCCCCCTTGACCCAGTACTGCTGACGGGACCGCGAATAGTACGTGGCCTTGCGAGTTTCCAGGGTGCGCGCCAGCGCCTCGTCGTCCATCCACGCGACCATCAGCACGTCACCGGTGGCGCGTTCCTGCGCGACGGCCGACACCAGCCCGGCGTCGTTGCGCTTGAGACGGGCGGCGATGGCGGGGTCGAGGCTCATGGCACCGTTATAACAGGAGCGTCCGCGAGCAGGCGCGACCGGAGTGCTCGATCAGCCGACGCGGGAGTGCTGGAGTTCGCCGAGCACCTCCCAGGTGCGCCGCTGGTCCTCCGGGGTGGTCAGATCGGTCTGCGCGAACACCACCTCCGTCGCGCCCGCCGCGAAGTACTCCGCGACGCGGGCCGCGATCAGTTCCTCGTCGCCGATCACCACCAGTTCCGCCGCCCGCGACGCGCCGGACAGCTCGACCACCCGCGCGTAGGACGGGATGTCGTCGTAGAACGCCGTCTGGGCCGCGGCGGCCGCACGGGCGGCGTCGACGTCGGCGGTGACCACGCCGGGGACCAGGACGGTGATCCGCGGCGCGGGGCGACCGGCCCGCTCGGCCGCGGCGGTGATAGGCGCGACGATGTGCTCCTCCAGCGCCTTCGGGCCGACCAGGTAGGGCAGGGTGCCGTCGGCCAGCTCACCGGTGACGCGCAGGGCCTGCGGGCCCATGGCGGCCACCAGGATCGGCGCGGGCGGACGCGCCCCGGCCACCGCGGCGGGCAGCGGCGCCGCGGCGGTGAGCGTCTCGCCGTGGAAATCCACCGTGCCGGTGTGCAGCACGGTGCGCAACGCGGTGAGGAATTCGCGCAGCCGGGTGATCGGCCGGTCGAAGGATCCGCCGAACACCGGTTCGGCGAGGAATCTCGCGCCGAGGCCGAGCCCGAGGGTGAACCGGCCTCCGGTGGCCGCCTGCGTGGTCTGCGCCTGACTGGCGATCAGCAGCGGATGACGGGCGGTGATCGGCACCGCGGAGGTGCCGACCGTCAGTCCGGGCACGGCACGGCCGACGATCCCCGCCAGCGCGATGGCGTCGTAGCTGAGCCGCTGGCCCAGCCACACCGACGAGACTCCGGCGGCGGCCGCCGCCGCACCCAGCGCCACCGCCGTGTCCACGGCGTTGCCGCCGGCGTCGATGGCGGATGGCGACAGCACGATTCCGATGGTCATGCCCGATGCAACCGCACCGGGACCACCCGCCTTCCTGCGCGGCGGATTTCCGCCGATCGCTACCGGATGACGATCTTCTCCGCCCGCATCGAGTCCTTCACTTGGCCGATGGTGAGATCGCCGAAGTGGAACACACTGGCCGCGAGCACCGCGTCGGCGCCCGCGTGCACCGCGGGGGCGAAGTGCTCGACCGCGCCCGCGCCGCCACTGGCGATCACCGGCACGGTGACCGCCGCCCGCACCGCGCGGATCATCGGCAGGTCGAAACCGGCCTTGGTGCCGTCGGCGTCCATCGAGTTCAGCAGGATCTCGCCGACACCGAGTTCCGCGCCGCGCACGGCCCATTCGACGGCGTCGATGCCGGTGCCGCGTTTGCCGCCGTGCGTGGTCACCTCCCACCCGGACGGGGTCGGCGGCTGCCCGTCCGGCACGGTGCGCGCGTCCACCGACAGCACGATGCACTGGGAGCCGAAGCGCTCCGACATCTCGCGCAGCACTTCCGGCCGCGCGATCGCGGCGGTGTTCACCGAGACCTTGTCCGCGCCCGCGCGCAGCAGGCGGTCCACGTCCTCGACCGTGCGTACCCCGCCGCCGACGGTGAGCGGGATGAAGATCTGCTCGGCGGTGCGGGTCACCACGTCGATCATGGTGCCGCGGTCGCCGGTGGAGGCGGTCACGTCGAGGAAGGTCAGCTCGTCGGCGCCCTGCGCGTCGTAGAGCGCGGCCAGTTCGACGGGATCGCCCGCGTCGCGCAGGTTTTCGAAGTTGACGCCCTTGACCACGCGGCCGGCGTCGACGTCCAGACACGGGATCACCCGCACGGCCAACGTCATTGCCTCACCCTTTCTCCGCGGCCGCCGGGTCGGCGACCGTGCAGATCATGTCGAGCAGTTCCTCGTGCACCCCCGGCGCGGCCGCGAGCACGGAGCCGGAGCCGATCGTCCACGGCCTGCCCACCAGGTCGGTGACCACTCCGCCCGCCGCACGCACCAGGGCGACGCCCGCGGCGTTGTCCCAGGGATGGTGGCCGAACACGATCGCGCCGCCGAGCACGCCCGAGGCGGTGAACGCCAGATCGATGCCGGTCGAGCCGTGCATGCGCACCCGGGAGGACAGCCTGCTCAGCGGGCCGAGCAGGTCGAAACGGAACTGGCCGGGGATACGGCCGTGCGAGTCGACGTTGAACGCGCCGAAGCCGATCATCGCCTCGGCCAGTCTGCCGCGCGGCAGCGGCGGCAGCGGTCGCCCGTCCAGCAGCACGGGGCCCCCGGTCATGGCGGCATAGCGGCGGCCGAGCAGCGGCAGCCAGGTCAGCCCGAGCACCGGCTCGCCGTCGCGCACCAACGCCAGCAACATGCCGGAGAGCGGATGCCCGGACGAGTAGTTGAAGGTGCCGTCGATCGGGTCGAGCACCCATGCGGTGCCCGAGGTGAGCTGCGGCCCGCCGAATTCCTCACCGTGCACCTCGATGCCGGTGCGCCTGCGCAGCTCGGCGGAGACGGTGCGTTCCAGTTCCAGGTCCAGCTCGGTGGCGAAGTCGTTGCGGCCCTTGCTGACCGCGCTCGGCGCGCCGATGCCCTCGATGAACCGGGGGCGCACCGAGTCGAGGACCTCGCTCGCCTCCGCGAGCAGTCTCGACAGATCCTTGGTCATCTCACCGCGGCCAGCGCCTCGGGCAGGGTGAACCGGCCCGCGTAGAGCGCCTTGCCGACGATCGAGCCCTCGACGCCTTCCGGCACCAGTTCGGCGATCGCGACCAGGTCCGCGATGGTGGAGACGCCGCCGGAGGCGATGACCGGGGCATCGGTGGCCGCGCAGACCTCGCGCAGCAGGTCCAGGTTCGGGCCGGTGAGCGTGCCGTCCTTGGTCACGTCGGTCACCACGTAGCGCGAACAGCCGTCGCGCTCCAGGCGCTCGAGCACCTCCCACAGGTCGCCGCCGTCGCTGACCCAGCCGCGGCCGCGCAGCCGGTGCTCGCCGTCGACGATGCGCACGTCGAGGCCGATGGCGATGCGCTCGCCGTGACGGGCGATGGCCTTCGCGCACCAGACCGGGTCCTCCAGCGCGGCGGTACCGAGATTCACCCGGGCACAGCCCGTGGCCAGCGCCGCCTCCAGGCTCTCGTCGTCGCGGATGCCGCCGGACAGTTCCACCTTGACGTCGAGTTCACCGACGACGCCCGCGAGCAGTTCCCGGTTCGAGCCGCGCCCGAAGGCCGCGTCCAGGTCGACCAGGTGCACCCATTCCGCGCCCGCTTCCTGCCAGGCCAGCGCCGCTTCCCGAGGCGAGCCGTAGCTGGTTTCGCTTCCGGCTTCTCCTTGCACGAGGCGCACGGCCTCTCCGTTGGCGACATCGACGGCGGGTAGCAGCACAAGACTCACGAGAGCAGCCTAGTGGTTACCCGGTCGCGTCCGAGTGCAGGGCCTGGGCGGATGGGACCTCGGTCACGGATGCGGATCTGGACCCTTCCCAGCTACTTGTTGGCGCGCCTACGATCTGTTATGTTGGCGCTACCAACGTTGGAATAGCCAACATTTTTCGAAAGGTGCCTCCCATGCGCGGACTCCGGCTCGCCTTGCCCCTGCTGACCCTTCCGCTGGCCGCGTTCACCGCCGCCTGCGCCGCTACCGTGACGCCGACGGCGCAACTGCGCGAACTGCTGGACCGCCAGGAGATCACCGCCTTGGTCGACCGGCTCGGCCGCGCCCTGGACGAAGGACGCTTCGACGACCTGCGGCAGATCTACACCCCCGGCGCGACCGCGAAGACGCCAGGCGGCACGGCCGACGGACGCGACGCGCTGATCGCCCAGGCGAGCCGCAACCACGGCGAACACCTGCGCATCCAGCACGTCGTCGGCAACGTGCTGATCGACCTGCACGGCGATACCGCGGACGTCAGGGCCAACCTGATCGCCACCTTCGCCCTCGCCGCCTCCGGCGGAACGCCTCCGCAGCCGGTCTACACCCTCGGCGAGGTCTACCGCTTCGACGCGGTCCGCACCGGCGAAGGCTGGCGCCTGTCCCGGGTGGAGACGACCCCGATCTGGTCCACCGGCAAGCGCCCGTGATCACCGCGCGGCGAGTACGCGGGCGCGGTAGCAGACCAGAGCGGCGAGCACCGCGCACACCGCCGTCACCGCAGCAGCCGCGATCCGACTCCGGTGCTCGCGCAGCAAGCCGTCGGCCCGACTGGACCACCGGAACGCCATCTCCGACGGCGCGGAAGCCGGTTCGCCGCGAACCGGGCCGGGCGGGCGGTATCGTCTCCGCTCGGTGATCATCCCGGTCGCCACTTTCGTTTCGCACCGAGGAAGTGCATGTCACGATCCGAACTCGCTGCCGCTCTGATTCTTTCGGCAGCCGCCTGCTCCGCGACCTTCGTCGCCGCACCCGTCGCCACCGCAGCGCCGCCAGAGGAGGCGCGCCTGGCCGGATGCGAATTCGGCTCCGCCGCGGCGACTTACGACTACGCGCGGTTCGGCGACCACGCCCGGCGGATGCTCGACCTCAGCACCGGGGAATTCCGGTCCGAGTTCGAGAGCTTCCGCGCCAACATCCAGTCGAGCGCGGAGGCCGCGCACATCCGCGCCGAGGCCAACTCGGCCGATTGCCGCATCGTCTCCGGTGACGACAACCGCGCCGAGGTGGACGTCGACGTGGTGCGGACGGTGACCAGCGACGAGACCGACGGTCTCCCGCAGACCGGCCGCATGTCGATGACCGTGACGGTGGAGCACGTCGACGGACGCTGGCTGGTCAGCAAGGTCAGGAAGCACTGACCGAGCGGGCGGTCCCGTGCGCTGGGCGCGCGGGACCGGCCCTACAGGGCGTTCACCCAGTTGCGCAGCAGCTGAGCGCCCGCGTCGCCGGACTTCTCCGGGTGGAACTGGGTCGCCGACAGCGCGCCGTTCTCCACCGCCGCCAGGAACGGCACCCCGTGCTCGGCCCAGGTCAGTTTGGGCGCGGCGAAATGCTCGCTGGGCGGCAGGTCCCAGGTCTGCGCGGCATAGGAGTGCACGAAATAGAAACGGGTGTCGGCGTCCAAGCCCGCGAACAGCACGCTGTCGGACGGGGCGGAGACGGTGTTCCAGCCCATGTGCGGCAGCACCGGCGCGGACAGCCGTTCCACCGTGCCCGGCCATTCGGCGCACCCGTCGGTCTCCTCGCCGAACTCGACGCCCCGCTCGAACAGGATCTGCATGCCCACGCAGATGCCGAGCACCGGCCGCCCGCCGGCCAGCCGCTGACCGATCAGGCGCTCGCCCCGCACCCCGCGCAGGCCCGCCATGCACGCGGCGAACGCGCCGACGCCCGGCACGACCAGACCGTCGGCGGCCAGCACCGCCTCCGGGTCGGCGGTCACATCGACCCGCGCGCCCGCCCTGGTCAGCGCGCGTTCGGCGGAGTGCAGGTTCCCCGACCCGTAGTCGAGCAGGGCCACGGATTTGGCGGTCACAGCGTCCCCTTCGTCGACGGGATCCCGTTCACCCGGGGATCGAGTTCCACCGCGGTGCGCAGCGCGCGCGCCACCGCCTTGAACTCGGCCTCGGTGACGTGGTGCTGGTCGCGGCCGTAGAGCACCCGCACGTGCAGCGCGATGCGCGCGTTCAGCGCGATCGACTCGAAGACGTGGCGGTTGAGCACCGTCGAGTACGGCGCGCCCGGCCCGGAACCGGGGATCACGGTGTGCACCAGGTGATCCGGCTCTCCGGTGTGCACGCAGTAGGGGCGGCCGGACACGTCGACCGCGGCGTGCGCCAGCGTCTCGTCCATCGGGATGTAGGCGTCGCCGAAGCGGCGGATGCCCGCCTTGTCGCCCAGCGCCTTGCCCAGCGCCTGACCGAACACGATGGCGGTGTCCTCGACCGTGTGATGCGCCTCGATCTCGATGTCACCTTCCGCGCGCACGGTCAGGTCGAAGCTCGCGTGCGCCCCGAGCGCGGTCAGCATGTGGTCGTAGAAGGGGACGCCGGTGGCGATCTCGGTCTTGCCGGTGCCGTCCAGGTCCAGCTCGACGACGATGCTGGATTCCTTGGTGACCCGCTCCACCCGGGCGGTCCTACTCATGCTCACGTCCAATCGGGTTGTCGCCGAGTGCTGTTCGGCGCTGGTTCATCGCGGTGCCAGGTCGGTGCCTGCCAGCAGCTTGCTGACCCGCAGCAGTTCGTCGTTCTCGGCGGCGAGGCCGATGGTGGTGCGCAGGTAGCCGGGCAGGCCGACGTCGCGGATCAGCACGCCGTGATCGAGATAGCGCTGCCAGGTGGCCGCCGCGTCGGTGAAGCGGCCGAACAGCAGGAAGTTGGCGTCGCTGGGGATCACGTCGTACCCGAGTTCCCGCAGCGCGGCCGCCACCCGGTCGCGCTGCGCGGCCAGTTCGGCGACGCTGCCGAGGGTCTCGTCGGCGTGCCGCAGGGCCGCGCGCGCGGCGGCCTGGGTGACCACCGACAGGTGGTAAGGCAACCGCACCAGCAGCATCGCGTCGATCACCGCGGGCGCGGCGACCAGATAACCGAGCCGCCCACCGGCGAACGCGAAGGCCTTGCTCATCGTCCTGGTCACCACGAGTTTCGCGGGGAACCGGTCGATCAGCCCGATGGCGCTGGGCTGCGCGGAAAACTCGCCGTAGGCCTCGTCGACCACCACGATGCCGGGGGCGGCCGCGAGGATGCGGGCCAGCTCGTCCTGCGGGATGCTGTGCCCGGTGGGATTGTTCGGGCTGGTCACGAACACCACGTCCGGCCTGCGCTCGGCGATGGCGGCCAGCGCGTGCTCGATGTCGAGGGAGAAATCGGCGTTGCGCTCGGCCTCGATCCACTCGGTGTCGATGCCCTCGGAGATGATCGGATGCATCGAGTACGAGGGCACGAACCCCAGCGCGCTGCGGCCCGGCCCGCCGAAGGCCTGCAACAACTGCTGCAGGATCTCGTTGGAGCCGTTGGCCGCCCACACGTTGCCGGTCTGCACGGCGACACCGGTCTGCGCGGTCAGATACCGCGCCAGATCGGTGCGCAGGGCGACGGCGTCGCGGTCCGGGTAGCGGTGCAGGTCGGCGGCGGCCGCCCGGATCGACTCGGCGACGTCGTCGATCAGCGCCCGGCTCGGCGGATGCGGATTCTCGTTCGTGTTCAGTTGTACGGGAACCGTCAATTGCGGTGCGCCGTAAGGCTTCTTGCCGCGCAGGTTGTCCCGCAGCGGCAGCTCGTCCATGGTCAGGTCCGCGCCCGGCGCGCTCACCGCGCGCGTCACGACAGGGCCTCGAAGCGCGCCTGCACGGCCTGGCCGTGCGCGGGCAGATCCTCCGCGTTCGCCAGCGCCACCACGTGGCCCGCGGCGTCCTTCAACGCCGCTTCCGTGTACTCCACGACGTGGATGCCGCGCAGGAAGGTCTGCACGCTGAGGCCGGAGGAGTGCCGTGCGCAGCCCGCGGTGGGCAGCACGTGGTTGGAGCCCGCGCAGTAGTCGCCCAGGCTCACCGGCGCGTACGCGCCGACGAACACCGCGCCCGCGCTGCGCACCCTGGCCGCCACCGCGGGTGCGTCGGCGGTCTGGATCTCCAGGTGCTCCGCGGCGTAGGCGTTCACCACGCGCAGCCCCTGCTCGATGTCGTCGACCAGGACGGTGCCGGACTGCTTGCCGCGCAGCGCCTCGCCCACCCGGTGGGCGTGCTTGACCACACCGAGCTGCGCGGTCAGCGCCGCGTCCACCGCGTCGGCCAGCCGCTCGCTGTCGGTGACCAGCACACTCGCGGCCAGCACGTCGTGCTCGGCCTGGCTGATCAGGTCGGCGGCGACGTGCACCGGGTCGGCGGTCGCGTCGGCGAGGATGGCGATCTCGGTGGGCCCGGCCTCGGCGTCGATGCCGACCAGGCCGCGGCACAGCCGCTTGGCCGCGGTGACGTAGATGTTGCCCGGCCCGGTGATCAGATCGACCGGTTCCAGCTGCGCGCCGTCGGTGTCGACGCCGCCGTAGGACAGCAGCGCGACGGCCTGGGCGCCGCCCACCGCCCACACCTCCTCGACGCCGAGCAGCTGCGCGGCGGCCAGGATGGTGGGGTGCGGCAGCCCGCCGAACCGCGCCTGCGGCGGCGAGGCGACCACCAGCGAGCCGACGCCCGCGGTCTGCGCTGGCACCACGTTCATCACGACGCTGGACGGGTAGACGGCGTTGCCGCCCGGCACGTACAGGCCGACCCGCTCGACGGGCACCCAGCGTTCGGTGACGGTGCCGCCCGGCACCACCTCGGTGGTCTTGTCGGCGCGCCGCTGGTCGGCGTGCACCTTGCGCGCGCGGGCGATGGATTCCTCCAGCGCGGCGCGGACCGCGGGGTCCAGCCGCTCCAGGGCGGATGCCAGCTCGGCCGCGGGCACCCGCACCGTCGCCGGGATCACCCCGTCGAAACGCTCGCTGAACTCCAGCGCCGCCGACACGCCGTGATCACGGACCGCCTCGACCACCGGACGCACCTGATGCAGCACCGAGTCCACGTCGACTCCCCCGCGCGGCAGCGCGGCGCGCAGCTCGGCGACGGAGGGAGTGCGACCGCGCAGATCGACGCGGGCGAGCTCGATGCGGGTTGTCATGTGGTGTCGGTCCTTGTCTCCAGCTGATCGCGCAACAGGAAAGTTGCCGTTACCAGCCTAATGGGGCGACGCCAGCCGTTATCCGCGTGGTCCGGGCGGCCGGGGCGCAGGGGACCTGTGTGCGCAGGTCCGCGCGACGGCAGCGTCACCGCGGCGGGCCTGGGCGTGGCGTCGCTTCATCGGTGGCCGGTGGTGTCCGAGCCGGTCGGCGAGGCAGGTCGCGACGCTCGCGTCAGCGGGTGTCGCTGTCGATGAGCACGGATCCGTTGCCGGGGTTGATCAACCGGAGCGTCACCGACTTGTTCTGGCCGCCGTAGGTCACGCTGGCGACATTGATGTCCACCGAACCGTCCGCGTTGCTGCCCGAACCGCCACCGGCCGCGTCGACGGTGTTGAAGCCCGTGACCCGGTTCTGCGTCCAGTAGTCCTCGAAGGCCTGCTGGCTGCCGAACACCTGCTGGGCGGCGGGTGTCAGCTGTTTCCACGCGGCGGAGAAGCTCAAGTACGTCAGGTTGTTGTAGAAGTTCACCACCAGATCGATGGACTGCCGCGGATCGGCCTTGCCGACGCTCTTCGTCTCCCCCGCCGCGGCGGCGGCCGACGTCGTGTTCGCGCCCGGCCGCGTCGACGCGACCACCGACGACGTGCTGCCCTGGGCCGCGCTGGTGCCCGACCCCGACGAGCTCATCATGTTCACCGTGACGGCCACCACCACGGCGACCGCGCCGATCAGCGCGCCGATCAAGATCGCACGCCGTTTGCCGCCCGATCCCTGCTTCCGCACCGGGCGCGGCTGCGCCATGGTGCGCGGATGCGACGCGGTGTCCGGCTGCGCCGGAGGCGGGGGCGTCGGACGCGGGCGCGGCTGACGCTCGGTCGGCGTGTAGGGCGCCGAGGCCATCGCCGAGGGGCGCAGCTCGCGGGTCGCGGATTCGGACTGGCCTGCCCTCGGCCGGGCGAACGCCTCGCTGGCGGGCACGAACCCGGCCGCCACCGGGGCGGGACCGGCATCGGCGAACGCGGCGAGATGATCACGCGCCGCCCGCATGCTCGGACGCTCGCGCGGTTCGGGGCTGAGCAGGTCGAGCAGGAAATCGGTGGCGGGACCGGCGTTGCGCGGTTCGCTCAGCTGGCCGTTCGCGGCGGCGTAGAGCACCGCGAGCGGATTGGAGCCCGCGCCGTAGGGCGGTTCGCCCTCGAGCGCGTGGAAGAGCGTGGCACCCAGCGCGAACACATCGGAAGCCGGGCTGGGATCGGAGCCGCGGGCGACCTCGGGCGCGAGATAGGCGGCGGTGCCGCAGATGAGTCCGGTCTCGGTGAGCGTGACGTCGCCGGTCGCGCGGGAGATGCCGAAGTCGGTGATCTTCACCGTGCCGTGATCGTCGAGCAGGATGTTGCCCGGTTTCACGTCGCGGTGCACGATGCCCGCCTGGTGCGCGGCGATCAGCGCCGAGGCGACCTGCTCGCCGATCCGCGCCACCTGGGTCAGCGGCAAGGTGCCCTGCGCGGCGATCACCGCGGCGAGGCTCTTGGATTTCAGGTACTCCATCACCAGGCAGGGGTCGCCCTCGTGCTCGGTGATGTCGAACACGACGATCGCGTTCGGATGCTGGAATCGGGCGGCGTTGCGCGCCTCCCGGATCGCGCGCTGGCGCACGACATCGCGTTCGGCCTCGGGCAGGCTCGGCTGGATGTGGATCTGCTTGACGGCCACGGAGCGCTGGAGGCGTTCGTCGACGGCACGCCAGACCACGCCCGTGCCGCCGCTACCAATCCGCTCGACCAGGCGGTAATGCTCCGCGATCAACTGACCGGTATCGATGGCGCCTACTCCGAACCTTCTCGAAATCGTGACATCCCGCATATTGATTACTCACGCGGTCCCGGGATGAGTGTAGCGGGCGTCGGAATGCTCGCACGCGTCAGCCGGGCCTTCTCGCCGCCCGGAAGCGCCCGCCACAGACTATCCACGGGCCCGCAGCATCCGGCCCGCGGCCTCCACTGCGGGCGCCGAACTGCCCGCGTCGCTGATGAACACGGAAAAGGCCAGGTCGCCATCGATGCCGACGAACCAGCCGTGCGCGTGGGCGTCGTCGATGTACTCCGCGGTGCCGGTCTTGCCGAGCAGGCCGGGGATATCCCGCAATTGCGTCGCGGTGCCGTCGGTGATGGTCTCGCGCATCATGGCTTTCAGCTGGTCGTCGACCTGCGGCGGCAGCGGGTCCGAGTTTCGGTCCTGGATGCCCGGCTTCCCGGCGACCACGGCGGGCGCTGGCACCGAACCGCGGGCGATGGAGGCGGCGACCAGTGCCATCCCGAACGGGGACGCTGTCACCTGCCCTTGACCGATCGCCGACTCGACACGTAACGCGGAGGTATCGGCCGTGGGCACCTTCCCCGTGACCGTGGTCAGGCCCGGTGTGACGTAATCGATGCCGAGGCCAACTTGCGCCGCCGCTTTCGTCAGCGCGTCGGCGGGCAACCGCACGGCCAAGGCGCCCATCGTGGTGTTGCAGGACCGGGCGAACGCGGTGTGCAGCGGGACCGAGCCGAGATCGAAATTGTTGTCGTTGGGGATGCGGCGGCCCTCGATGTTCGCGGTGCCGGGGCAGGGCAGCACGGTGTCGGGGGTGACGGCGCCCGCCTGCAACGCCGCTGAGACGGTGACCGTCTTGAACGTCGAACCCGGCGGATAGAGCCCGGTCAGCGCGATCGGACCCTGCGCGTCGGCGGCGGCGTTCTGCGCTATCGCGACGACCTCGCCGGTCGACGGCCGCAGGGCGACGATCGCCGCGGGCTGGGCGACCGGGGCGAGCGCCGCCTCGGCCGCGCGCTGCATGCCGGGATCGAGAGTGGTCGCGATGTCGGCGGTGGGCGTGGGATCGGTGCCTGCGACGCGCTCGGTGCCCTGCGGCGTCTGGGCGCGCACGGCCCACCCGGCGTGCGCGTCGGCGGAGTCCTGCCACAACTCGGCCAGCCCGGACAGGGTCGGAGCGGCCATGGCCTTGTCGGTCGTCAGCAGGCGGGTCTGCGGCGCGAGGGTGACACCGGGCAGGGCGCTCAGGCGGTCTCGGATCGGGGCGAGGTCCGTCTCGCGCAAGGTGATCGCGGTGACCGGCTTTCCTTGTGCGGCCACGAGTTCGGCTTGCATCGACCCGGCGGTGAGACCGGGCGCGAGGGGGCCGAGCAGCTCCGCGACCGCGGGGAGGTCGGCGCCGGGGCCGACGTTCACCAGCGTGACGATCTGCTCGGTCATCAGCTCGCCGCCCGCGGCGTCGAGAACGCGAGCCGGTCGCGGATAGACCCTGCTGTAGCTCAACGGCCCCGCGGCGAGTCCGGGGGCGACGGTGGCGGGGTCCCACTTCACCCGCCATCCGTTCCCGTCGTCGCGTGCGGCGCCGGTGGTGGTGTAGCTCCACTCCGACTTGCCGTCCGCGCCCAGCTTCCAGGTGGCGGCCAACGCGAAACCGTTCTCGTCGACCGAGCGGACTTCGAAGCGCACGTCTTTGCCGAGCCCCTCGTACAGCGTGCCGATGGCGTCGGCGGCCTTCGCCGGATCGTCGGTGAGCGCGGCGGCCGCGGCGACGTCGTCGCGGTTCAGCGCGTCGGCGAACTGAGCGGCCACGGTGTCGGGCTGGTCGGGTCCGGACGAGCAGGCGGCGAGCACGAGCAGCGGTGCGGCGAACAGGACGAGGGCTTTCCGGTTGGTACGCACCCCGACGACCATAATGGGCGCAGCGGGACCTCGTCCGTCGACAGCGTGCGCACGGCCTTGGCCGGGCGCGGGACGGGCCAGGTCAGTCGCGGGCCCACGCACCCTGCGCGAGCGCGGCGGCATCGGCCTCGGTGAGGTCGATGTCGAACACTTCGGCGAGGACCTTGGGCAGTTCGGTCGGTTCCAGTGCCCTTGTCTGGCTCGTGCCGTCGGGGTACTCGGTGACGAACGCGGTGCCGTCCAGCACATAGTGGACGTCGGGGTGGAAGCGCTGCACGTACGGCCGGGTGGTGAACGGGGAACGCGGCGAGGTGGACACGAAGTGATTGCCGACGGCGTAATCGATGCCGTACTGCGGATTCAGGGTGAAACTGTGCCGGTCGATCCATCCGTCGCGGCCGAATTGGTGCAGCACCCACAACTCGGAATCCAGCTCGCCGCGCCTGCTCTCCAGCCGGTATTTCCAGTCGCCGCCGGTGAATTCGCCCGCGGACAGTTCGAACGGCACGAGCGGTCCTGCGCCGAACCCGACGTCGCACAGCCAGACGCGATCGTCGTCGGCGGTCGTCACGCGCAGCAAGGCATGGGTGGCAGGCCGCAGTGCGGTGCCCGCGCCCATGCTCACGCGCCCGCTGAGGCCGGTGACGCCGAAGCCGAGCCGTTCCAGCGCGGCCGCGAACAGTCCGACGTTCTCGTAGCAGTAACCGCCGCGGCGGCGGCGCACGAGTTTGTCCTGCAAGGTCGCCAGGTCCAGCGGGATCGACCGGCCCAGGATGATCTCCAGGTTCTCGAACGGCATGGCGGTGGTGTGTGCCCGCACCAGTTCGCGCAGCGTCGCGACGGTGGGGGCGCGCTCGCCGTCGAACCCGATCCTGGCCAGGTAGGCGTCCAGATCGAGGTCCGCTCCGTTCCAGTGGTAGGCCGGGTCGGCGGGTTTGTTCATCGCGTCCTCATTTCGTCGTCGGTCTTCTCCGTCAACCGCGCGGGGCGGCGCTGGTGTTCCCTCACGCCGCGCATTTCGCGCCCGGAGGCGCGGCCGGTGTGGTGACGACGCCGTGCGCGACGTCGACGAGGTAGTCGCGGTCCGGGCCGTCGACCGGTTCCGCGCCGAGCAGCAGGCGCTCGACCACGCAACCACCCTCGAACAAAGCCGGTCCGACGCTGTGGTCGCCCGGAACCACCCGGCCGTTCAGGTCGCGCCCGGTGACGACGGTGTACATCGAGGTGGGTCTGCCCGCGGCCAGCAGTCCCGCGCGCATCTCGACGCTGGTGACATACGGCACCACGTCGTCGGCGGTGCCGTGGACGAGAAACGCGCGCCGCACGTCCATCCGGGCCGCCAGCAGGGCGGGCGAACGTTCGGCGTAGGCGAGCGGGCAGGCGGCGGGGTGGCATCCACCCGCGTCGTGCTCGATCTGCGCGGGCAGTTCCGGATCGACGGTCGCGGCGCCGAGCCACATCGTGAAATCGTCTGCGGGACCGTAGTTGTCGACCCAATAATCGAACATCCCGCGCGGGCCGTGCGCCACCGCGAGACCGCTGGTGATGCCGCCCTGACTCCAGCCCCACAGCACCGTGCGGGTGATCGAGCGATGGGTGTCCCGGTACCACGCTGTCGCGGCGACGATGTCGCGCCACCCCGCCCACAGGTTCCACTCTCCGGTGCGCCATTCGCTCTGCGCCGAGCGCAGATCCATCGACAGGATCGGCGCCGCGGTACGCCGCGCGATCGACTCGAGGTAGGACGCGAAACCCGCCGATGACCCGCCGTGCCCGTGCACCGCGACCACGAGCCCCTGCGGGATCGTGTCCTGCTCGGCGCACCGGTAGGGCTCGTACACCCGGCCGGTCGCCTCCTCCCCGTCCACGGTCAGCGAGACCGGGCGCACCGCCACGCCCCCGGCGCAGTCCGGCTCCGCGGAAACCGGTGCCGCCGCTGGGATTGTCGTCATGATCACGCCGATCAGCGCGCAGCAGAGTCCGAGTGCCGCAGATGCCCGTCGCATCCTCGGATGATGTCACGTCGTCAGCGCGGAGCGGGAGCGCGCGACGACGAGCAGGCCGCCCGCGACCGCCGCGAGGCCGACCACCACGCCGAACGCGGTCACTCCCGCGCTCAATCCGTAGGCGTCGCCGAGGAATCCGGCGGCCAGCGGCAGCACCGCGGCGGGGAGATAGCCTCCGACGTTCTGGGCGGCGTTGGCCTCGGCGAGCCGCTCGCCCGGCACGACGGCACTGATCGCCGTCAGCCCGCCGAACTGGCCGAGCCCCTGACCGGCGCCCGCGAGTACGGCCGCCGCCACGAACAGCGGAAGCGAGGTCGCGACCAGCGACAGCACCAGCGTGGCCATGCTCGCCACGGTCGCGGTCGCGCCGCCGAGCAGGATGACGCGCACGCCGAACCGCCTGGCCGCGAACTGGACTCCGGTCGCGGCCAGGAACATCGCGAACGCCACCGCACCGGCGAGCACCCGGTCGGCGACGCCGAGCAGGTGGGACAGCACCGACGGCCCCAGCGACAGGACGAACGACGTCGCGGTGATGCCCGGCCCGAACACCGCCACCCCGAGCAGCACGGCGGTGCGGCCCTCCGGCGCGACGGACGGAATCCGGATCCACGGACCGCGCCCTCCCGAACCCGCGGGCAGCGGCAGCAGGGCCACCACCGCGAAAGCCGTCGCGAGCACGGCGATCTCGACCAAGAAGACCGTCACCGTCGGGCCGGGCAGCGCTTCGGACAGGACGCCTGCCAGCAAAGGACCACTTCCGGCTCCGAGCACCATCGCGGTGGACGCGGCGAGCGCGGCGACTCGTCTGCGGCCGGGCCCGCCCACGTCGGTGACCGCCGCCATCCCCGCCGACACCGCCGCGCCGACCGCGAGACCGGTCAACAGCCGCGCCAGCGCCAGCAGCACGACCGACTGCGCGATCGCGAACAGCACGCAGGCCGCCATCGCCGCCGCGATCGCGGGCAGCAGCACCGGCTTTCGCCCCACCCGATCCGACACCACGCCTGCGATCAGCAGCGCACCCAGCAGTCCGGCGATGTAGCAGGCGAACACCGCGGTCAGCGTCCCGGCGGAGAAGCCGATCGCCCGCTGCCACACCACATACAGCGGGGTCGGCGCGTTCGACAACACGAACACCGCGAACACCGGCCACGCCGCGGCCCACACCGAGCGGCCGCCGGTACCGGCCGCTTCCGTGCGCGGCTCCGTCACCGTCGATCCCATCACCACTCCTTGGTTCGAATTTTCTCGTACTGGTACGACCATAATCGAACTTAGCGCCTAGTACGATAGAACTCGTACAAGCCGTCCGAAAACCGAGGAGTTCGCGATGCCAGCGGCCACCGAAACCGCCGAGGCCACCTCCGTGCTGCCCGAGCCGGACCGCGCCGATCTGCGGCTGGACCATGTGCTCGCCGCGCTGAGCGACCCCCTGCGCCTGACCATGGTCCGCAGGCTGCTGCTGGACTCCCCCGACACCGACCGGCCGTGCTCCTGGTTCGGCATCGATCGCCCCAAATCCACCCTGACGCATCATTTCCGGGTGCTGCGCGAAGCCGGCGTCACCCGGCAGCGCCGTTACGGACTCGAACGCCGCAGCCAGGTCCGCGTCGATGATCTGGAAGCGCGCTTTCCCGGCCTGCTCGACCTGGTCCGCGCCTGGGAGCCCGTGGACTGATCCCGAACTTTGGGGGCAGGTCCCTGCGTCGCGGCCCTGTTACGGTCCGGGTATTCATTCCGAGTCCGGATGGCACGGGTCCGCGCGTTCGGACGCCTTCGCAGGGAGTCAGCCATGACCTTCGCACCCCGCCGCACCCCCGACGCGACCCTGATCAGCACGCCCGAGATCGCCGCGGGCTGGCGCGAACTACTGCTGGCCGAGCGGAATCGATTGCGCGGCGGCTCCTTCCGTGACGCCGCGGTGGCCCTGTGCGCGCTGGTGGCCGTGGCCGACGACGCGATCGCCGACCGCGGCACCGTCGCCGACCTGGTCGCGGCCGATCCGGTGCTGTGCAACTTCCCGGTCGACGACTTGCGCGCGTTGTTCGAGGACGACTGCAATCGGCTGGCGAACGCTCCGATCCTCGGCTACGCCCACGTGCTGCGGCAGATCGCCAAGGCGGCGCACCGACCGGTCGAGGCCGACGCGGTGATCCGCACCGGCCTGCTGATCGGCAGCGCCGCGGGCGCATGCGGACCCGCGGTGGCCGAAGCCGTCCGCGACGCGTGCCGGACGCTGCGCCTGACCCCGGAGCGCTTCGGCCTCTGACCCGCGGCGCGAACGCTACGATTCGCCTATGCGTTCGATTGATGCCGCCGAGCGGCGCGCCCGGTTGGCGATACGACACCGGCTGGCCGCTTCGGAGCGCAGCGGCCAGGTCGCGGACATCGCCCGGTCGCTGGTCGCCTTGCACGCGACCGATCCGGCCACCGTCTTCCTCTCCGTCGCGGCCCGCGGCGAGGGGCTGACGCCCTCGGATGTCGAACGGGCCCTCTACGACGACCGTTCGCTGCTGCGGATGCTCGCCATGCGCCGCACCATGTTCGTCGTGCCCGTGGAACTCGTTCCGGTGCTCCAGGCTTCGTGCGCGGACGCGCTGGCGCACAAGCAGCGGCGCACCTACGGCAAGTACCTGGAGCAGGCCGGCATCGGGGACGGCGATGTGCGGCGCTGGTGGGCGGAGGTCGAGACCGAGACGCACAAGGCGCTGCTCGACCGTGGCGCGGCGACCGGCGCGCAGCTCGGCAAGGCCGTCCCGCGCTTGCGCACCCAGGTGAACACCGCGCCGGACAAGGCGTATTCGAAGCCGACGAACATCACCACCTGGGTGCTGGTGACGCTCGGGTGTGAGGGCCGCATCGTGCGCGGACGGCCGAACGGCAGCTGGACCAGCAGCCAGTACACCTGGGCGCCGATCGAATCGTGGTTGCCCGGCGGCGTCCCCGCGCTTCCCGCCGCCGAAGCCCGCGCCGAGCTGGTCCGCCGCTGGTTGCGGGCGTTCGGTCCCGCCCCGGTGTCCGACATCAAGTGGTGGACCGGGTGGACGCTCGGCGAGGTGCGCGCGGCGCTCGGCGCACTCGAGCTGGTCGAAGTCGATCTGGACGGCGTGACCGGCGTACTGCTGGCCGACGACGCGGAACCAGTCGCCGCCCCGGAGCCATGGGCGGCGTTGCTGCCCGCCCTCGACCCGACGCCCATGGGCTGGCAAGCGCGGGAGTGGTTCCTCGGCCCCCACGCGCCGAGCCTGTTCGACCGCAACGGCAACATCGGTCCCACCGTCTGGTGGGACGGGCGCATCGTGGGCGGCTGGGCCCAGCGCGGCGACGGCGAGATCGTCTACCGCCTGCTCGAAGACGTGGGAGCGGACGCCGAAGCCCGGGTCACCGCCGAAGCCGAACGCGTCCGCGAGTGGTACGGCGACGTGCGCGCCATCCCCCGTTTCCGGACACCGCTGGAGCGCGAACTCACCGCCTGACCGGGCGATCCGGGGCCGCCCGCCTACATGTCCAGCCCCAGATCGAGCACCCGCACCGAGTGGGTGAGGGCGCCGACGGCGAGGTAGTCGACGCCGGTGCGGGCGTAGTCGGCGGCGACGTCCAGGCTCAGGCCGCCGGAGGACTCCAGTTTCGTCCGCGGGGACGCGGCGTTGCGGCGCTGCACGGCCGCCTGGGTCTGCCAGAGCGGGAAGTTGTCCAGCAGAACGAGTTCCACGTTCTCGGCGAGCACGGCGTCGAGCTGTTCGAGGCTGTCGACCTCCACCTCGCAGGCGATGTCGGGTGCGGCGGAGCGGACGGCGCGCAGTGCCTCGACCACCGACCCCGCTGCGACCACGTGGTTGTCCTTGATCAGGGCGGCGTCGCCCAGACCCATGCGGTGGTTGACGCCGCCGCCGACCCGCACGGCGTACTTCTGCAGCGCGCGCAGTCCCGGCAGCGTCTTGCGGCTGTCCCGGATGCGGCAGCTGGTGCCCGCGACCGCGTCCACCCAGGCGGCCGTCGCCGTCGCGATGCCGGACAGGTGGCACACCAGGTTGAGCATGGTGCGTTCCGCGGTGAGCAGACCCCGCGTGGGCGCGAACAAGGTCAGCACGGATTGTCCCGGCGACACCCTGGTGCCGTCGGCGACGCGGTCGGTGATCTCGTAGGCGTCGGCGCCGATCACCTCGTCGAGCACCAGCAGCCCGGCGTCCAGCCCGGCCACGGTCCCCGGTTCCCGCGACACCACCGATGCTTTGATCACCGCGTCGGCGGGCACGGTGGCCGCCGTCGTGACGTCGGGGCCGTAGCGCAGGTCCTCGTCCAGCGCGGCGCGGATGATGCGCAGCACCTCGTCGCGATCCAGAGCGGCGTCCAGAGCCATCGAAGCGTTCCTCTCTCGCCGAGCGGGACCGGTGGACGGGTCGCTTTCGGCGCGTGCGTTCAGGGAAGGGGTGCGTACTCGGGGACGCCGTCGCCGTTCAGCCGGATCGGGAGGCTGTGGCGGAGTTCGGGCACGGCGTCCGGATGGTCCGACCGGGTGTGGCAACCGCGGCTCTCGGTGCGGGCGAGCGCCGCGAGCAGCAGGGCGCGGGCCGCGAGGGTGAGCGCGGCGTCCTCGATTCCGGCGATCGGGTAGGCGGCGGCGGTGTGCGTGTCGCGGCGGGTGACCACGTCGTCGAGCCGCTTGAGCGCTTCGGCGATCCCGGCGCGGTCGCGGACCACCGAGGCGTGCGTGGTCATCAGGTGCTGCACCACCTCGCGATCGGCGAATTGGGCTGCGCGAGCCGGGATCTCGCGCACTCCGGCTCGCTCGCCGAGCCGCTCGGCGGCGGCTGCTCCTGCGCGCTCGCCGACCACAAGACCTTCCAGCAGGCTGTTGGAAGCCAACCGGTTCGCCCCGTGCAGCCCGGTGCGCGCGACCTCGCCCGCCGCGTACAGGCCGGGCACTCCGGTGCGGCCGTGCGTGTCGGTGACGACTCCCCCGCATTGGTAGTGCGCGGCCGGTGCGACCGGGATGAGGTCGGTCAGCGGATCGATGCCCGCCGCCAGGCAGGACGCGGTGATCGTCGGAAACCGTTGCGCGAAACCCTCGATCGAGCGCGCGTCGAGATAGACGTGCTCGGTGCCGAGTGCCCGCATGCGCGCGGCGATGGCGCGGGAGACGACATCGCGCGGGGCGAGATCGCCACGCGGATGCACCCCCGCGGTCACCGGGTTGCCTTCGGTGTCGACCAGCCTCGCGCCTTCGCCGCGCACCGCTTCGCTGATCAGCGGCCTGCGTCCGACGCCGCCCGGGGTGTACAGCACGGTCGGGTGGAACTGCACGAATTCCAGATCGGCGACGGTGGCGCCGGCCCACAGCCCCAGCGCGATGCCGTCCGCGGTGGCGCCGGGCGGATTGGTGCTCAGCGCGTACAACTGGCCGAGCCCGCCGGTGGCCAGCAGCACCGCGGGCGCGTGGACCACACCGAATCCCCGCTCCGACACCGCGACCACACCCCGCACACCGTTCGGGCCGGTGACGATCTCACCGACCGCAGCGCCGAACAGCACCGGCAGCCCGGCTTCGTTCAGCGCTCGCTGCACCTCCGCGCCGGTGGCGTCGCCGCCGGCGTGGATGATCCTGCGGGTGCTGTGCCCGCCCTCTCGGGTCCGCGAGATCTGGCCGTCCCGGCCGAGGTCGAACACCGCGCCCAGGTCGGTCAGCGCGGCCACCGCGGCCTGCCCGCCCTCGACGATGGAACGCACCGCGTCCACGTCGCAGAGTCCGGCGCCCGCCTCCACCGTGTCGTGCACATGCGATTCGACCGAATCACCGTGCGGCGCGACGACGGCGATGCCGCCTTGGGCGTACTGGGTGGACGTATCCGTCGGCCCGCCCTTGCTGAGCGTGAGCACCCGCAGGCCGCGCAGCGACGCGGTGCGCGCCGCGGTCAGTCCCGCGACGCCGCCGCCGATCACGACCAGATCGGCCTCGGCCTCCCAGTCGATGGAAACCCGGGTTGTCATCGGCCCGCGCCTCTCTGCCTTGTGATCCGCGAACGGTCTCCGGCGCGGACGCGGCGGTCACCGCGTCCGGCCGGAGCACGACCCACCGCCGCGATGGCAGCGGTCGGACTCATTCACCGCCGCCGGGATTGCCGATCGCGATCATCCGCTGCACCGAGTTGCGACCCAGCGCGGCGGTCTCCGGATCGACATGGACCTCGTCGCGGCCTTCGACCAGGCAGCGCAGCAGCGCCGCCGGGGTGATCATCTTCATGTACTTGCACGACGCCCGGTCGTTCACGGCCTGGAAGTCGATGCCGGGGGCGGCCTTGCGCAGCTGGTGCAGCATGCCGACCTCGGTGGCCACCAGCACCTGATTCGACTTCGCCGCCTTGGCCGCGTCGATCATGCCTCCGGTGGACAGGATGTGCACCCGCTCGGCCGGGAACGCGCCCTCGCCCGCCAGGTACAGCGCCGAGGTGGCGCAACCACATTCGGGGTGCACGAACAGTTCCGCGTCCGGGTGGGTGCGCGCCTGCTCGGTCAGCTCGTCGCCGTTGATGCCCGCGTGCACGTGGCACTCGCCCGCCCAGATGTGCATGTTCGCGCGGCCGGTGACCCGCTTGACGTGCGCGCCGAGGAACTGGTCCGGCAGGAACAGCACTTCGCGGTCAGGATCGATCGAGGCGACCACGTCCACCGCGTTGGACGAGGTGCAGCAGATGTCGGTGAGCGCCTTCACCTCGGCCGTGGTGTTCACGTACGACACGACCACCGCGTTCGGGTGCTCGGCCTTCCAGGCGCGCAGCTCATCGGCCGTGATCGAGTCGGCGAGCGAACATCCCGCACGCTGATCGGGGATGAGCACGGTCTTCGCCGGGCTGAGAATCTTGGCGGTCTCGGCCATGAAGTGCACGCCGCAGAACACGATGGTGTCCTCGGGCGCCTCGGCCGCGATCCGCGACAGCGCCAGCGAGTCGCCGACGTGGTCGGCCACGTCCTGGATCTCCGGCAACTGGTAGTTGTGCGCCAGGATCGTCGCGTTGCGCTCCCTGGCCAGTCGCTTGACTTCCTGCGCCCACTCCGGCGTTGCCTCGACACCCGCGAACCCCGATGGTCCGTCGAACACCTGCCCCATCAGCGGGGGCGCCAGTTTCGCACCCGTCGTCGCCATGGATGGCTCCCTTCCTCGTGCGGTCGGCTACACCGCCGATTCGCACCAAACCAGGTTTTCGACTTATGATCGAAAACGTGGCCCATAGTAGCACCATCCACGAATCGCTCACCGCGGTGTTCCAGGTTCGCCGCTTCCCCAGCGACATCGCCGCAGGTCACGCTCCGGCCGACCGGGCGGAAGGCATGCTGCGACGTTGCCCGCCCGACCAGCGGACCGAACTCGCGGTGTTGCTGTGGGAACGCGCGCTCGACCCGCAGAAGGGCACCTGGTCGCTGCCCGGCGGACGCCTCGGCGACGACGAGGATCTCGACACCTCCGCGCGCCGCCAGCTCGCCGAGAAGGTCGACGTGCGCGAGCTGAGTCACCTGGAACAGCTCTCGGTGTTCAGCGCCCCCGACCGGGTGCCGAGCCCGCGGCGCATCGCCTCGGCCTATCTCGGGCTGGTCCCCCTGACCGCCGACCCCCACCTGCCCCCGGACACCGCATGGCACCCGGTCTCGGCACTGCCGGACATGTCCTTCGACCACCGCACGGTCGTCGACCACGCCCGCACCCGTCTCGCGGCGAAACTGTCCTACACCAACATCGCCTTCGCCCTCGCGCCGGACCGGTTCACCATGTCTACGTTGCGCGAAATCTATTGCGCCGCGCTCGGTTACGACGTGGACCCGACGAATCTCCAGCGAGTCCTCTCCCGCCGCAAGGTGATCACTCCCACCGGAGCCACCGCCGCCCCCGGACGCGCGGGCGGCCGCCCCGCCGCGGTGTACCGCTTCACCGACTCCGGCCTACGCGTGACAGACGAATTCGCGGCCCTGCGCCCACCCGGCCCGTCCTGACCTCCGGGTGGCGACCCTAGTCAGCCATAGCCTTGCGGTGTTTGCTCCGCCGCCGGTACTGCCGCTTACTCGGCACGGGCCGCGCCGCATTACTCCGCCGCAGCGCATCCCGCCGCCGCCACGCCACCAGATCGGCCCGTTCGCTCTCCGCGGAAGCCGCTTCGGCTTCCGTCCGCTGCGCGCTTCCCATCGCCCGCCCCTTCCAACGCTCTCTCGGCGCCCACCGTATCCCCACGCCCCCACCGCCCTCCACCGGTTTTCGCCAGGAGAACAAGATCAACGGCACCTGGCCGCGGCATTTCGCGAGTAGGTCCCTCCGTCCTGTGCCGTTGATCATGAAGAGGCGTTCAGGCGGCCTTCATCTGCGGGCTCGGCGGCGGAGCTTCGGTTCGTTGCGATAGTCGGGAAGCGGCCCAGAAGACCAGTTCGACCAGCCAGAACAACAGGAGGAACAGCGTCACGACGGTCACGGGGACGGCGAGGAAGATCAGCGAAGGAATGGCGACGACAACGAAGCGGGCGACGTCGCCCGCGCTCGCGCCGCGCAAGCGGTGGGCGGCGCGCACGGCCGCCCACATCATCCAGCGGCGCGGCAGCGAGACTCCGAGTTCGTGCAGGCTGCGACGGAAGATGCCGTCGGCGTCGGCCACGCTGACGGCGTTCGTGCTGAGCAGGTAGTCGTGCAGGATCGCGGCGCGGGTATAGATGCCGTAGCGGGGAATCAGCCAGATCAGTGGGCGCGGCACCGACGCGAAATCGGTGCGGAAACCGGCGGGAATCACGAATTCCCCACTGGCCCCGTGGTAGACGAACGGTTCGGTCACCCGCCAGAACTTGGCGTCGAGCTCCTCGACGATCGGCCCGCCACCGACAAAGGTCACGTCCTGTTCCTTCCCCGCATTGCGCGCCACCCCGCGGTGGTCCGGCCTCCCGCGACCACTCGCCGGGTCAATACCGTTGCCGGTATTCGGGTACCGAATACTCTTCCGCGGCAGGCTCGTAGCCACGATAGGGCAGCTCTTCCCCGCTCGCAGCCGCACCGTCGGAGCCTCCGGTGTCGAAGGCTTGCTCCTTCCGTGCGGTGCGGCGGCCGCTGCCGAGATCCTCCGACGTACTGAGCGCGGCGAGGAACAGCATGACCAACGACGCGATCAACGGCTGCACGATCAGCGCCAGGTCGCTGCCCAATTCGATCGGCAATGTGACGATCTGGCCGACCGGCGGGTCGTGCGGGCGCGGATGCGACCACTCGGCCACCTGCTCCCCCACCCGGGCCAGCACCACCGCGCCCGCAGCGCTACCGACCAGCAGACCCAGTTGCAGCAGCGGTCCGCGCGCCGAGCGCCAGCGCCACACGGCCAGCGCGCCGAGCAGGCCGAGCACCGCCCCCACGAGCACGAACAACGCCAGCGCGTCGAACTGATGAGCGCTCTCCCCCGTCAGCGCGACCCCACGACCAGGCTCGACCACGAGCAGCCGCTCGGTCGGCGCGAGCAGGCCCCAGCCGACACCCGCGAGCGCGCTCGCCACCACCACGGCGACCGCGACCACCGCCGCCGCCCGCACCTCACCCCGAGACGACGCCACTAGCGGCGTTCCAGTTCGGCGGAGTCGATGACGCCGTGCCGGGAGCACTTTGCCCACCAGCCGTCCGGGCTCACCTGCACGATCATGCGGCGCCCGCACTGCTCGCAGAAGCGCGGCGGCTCCAAGCCCAGCGCGGCGGCGGCCGGTACCGCGTCGTCGAGGCCCGGCACTATTCGCTTGCCGGTGAACGGGTTGTAGCGCTCGTCCATGTCCATGACAGTACCCATGCTCGCCTGCCTCTTCCTCGCAACCGAGCCGGGTCAGAGCGTTTCGTTGAGCGCCTTGATCGGCATCTTCAGCTCGCCGAGCAGGTCCAGGTCCTGTTCGGCCGGGCGGCCGAGGGTGGTCAGGTAGTTGCCGACGATGACGGCGTTGATGCCGCCCAGGATGCCCTGTTTGGCGCCGAGGTCACCGAGGGTGATCTCCCGGCCGCCCGCGAAGCGCAGCATGGTGCGCGGCAGCGCGAGCCGGAACGCGGCGACGGCGCGCAGCGCGTCGGACGCGG
The DNA here is from genome assembly GCF_001612785.1 of Nocardia beijingensis NBRC 16342. GTDB lineage: Bacteria > Actinomycetota > Actinomycetes > Mycobacteriales > Mycobacteriaceae > Nocardia > Nocardia beijingensis. Next base: position 44,210 of record NZ_BDBC01000059.1, on the reverse strand, counting down.
GCAGCACCTCCAGGTCGCCGAACGGCGTGCCCGGACGCGGGTTGAGGAAGTTCAGCGGCACCTCGTCGGGCTCGAGTTCGGCCAGGTTGGCGGCGAACTCGGCGCGTTGCTCCAGCGTCTCGCCCATGCCGAGGATGCCGCCGCAGCAGACCTCCATGTCCGCTTCCCGGACCATGCGCAGGGTGTCCCAGCGCTCCTCCCAGGTGTGCGTGGTCACCACGTTCGGGAAGTAGGACCGCGAGGTCTCCAGGTTGTGGTTGTAGCGGTGCACGCCCATGGCGGCCAGCTGGTCGACCTGCTCCTGGGTGAGCATGCCCAGCGAGCAGGCCACCTGGATGTCCACCTCGTTGCGGATCGCCTCGACGCCCGCGGCCACCTGGGCCATCAGGCGCTCGTCCGGCCCGCGCACGGCGGCCACGATGCAGAACTCCGTCGCGCCGGTCTTGGCGGTCTGCTTGGCGGCCTCCACCAGGCTGGGAATGTCCAGCCACGCCGCGCGCACCGGCGACTGGAACAGGCCCGACTGCGAGCAGAAGTGGCAGTCCTCGGGGCAGCCGCCGGTCTTGAGGCTGATGATGCCCTCGACCTCGACTTCGGGACCACACCACTTCATGCGCACCTCGTGCGCCAGGGCGAGCAACTCCTCCAACTGGTCGTCGCCGAGGCGCAGCACCGCCAGGGTCTGCTCCTGATTCAGCCCTTCACCGCGCTCGAGCACCTGCTCGCGGGCGATCGACAGAATGCCGGTGGCTACGGGTGCCTGGGTCACTGCACGAATCCCTTCGTCCGGCCGAGGTGGCCGTGCAACTTGAACGGTGTTCAGGCTAGGGTAGCGACAGGAGTGAGTCAAAGCACGACGGGAAGGGCATCGAGTGCAGCTGCACCGGGCGGACGTGGTCGACGGCGCCATCGCGATTCTGGACCGATACGGCCTGGCCGACCTCACCATGCGCAGGTTGGCCGGTTCGCTCCAGGTCCAGCCGGGGGCGCTGTACTGGCACTTCCCGAACAAACAGGCGCTGCTCGGCGCGGTTGCGGACAAGATCCTCGCGCCCATGGACGACCCGATCGAGGCCGAGGAGTGGTCCGGGCAGATCACCGAGCTGGCCCACCGGCTGCGCGACTGCCTGCTGGCCTATCGCGACGGCGCCGAACTGGTCTCGGCGACCTACGCGTCGAGACTGACCACAAGCAAGGGGCGGGAACGCCTGGTGAGCGCGGCCATTCGCGCGGGCATGCCGCGGCAGGAGGCCGAACTCGCGGCGTTCACGCTGCTGTACTACGTCCTCGGCGAGACCGTGGACGAGCAGTCCAGGATGCAGATGGACTCGGCGGGCGCCCTGCCCGAGGGCGCGTCGCCGCTGGAGGAGACCACCGACGCCACCGCGCGTTTCGACTTCGGCCTGCAATTGTTCGTGGCGGGTGTGCGGCACCTGCTCGGCACTCGCGTCCGCTGACGTCCGACGCGCCGGCATGAGGGTTCCGCGGTCGGTGTAGCGGCCTGGTTTCCGGCGGCGCGCCGAGGATTCAGCGCAGGTGCGTGTTCAGGAAAGCCAATGTGTCCGGAAGCGATGCCAAGAACGCACCGCTGTGGTCCTGGCCGGGGTAGCTCTGGACCATCACTTGTACTCCCGGGTTGAGCTGTCGCAACTTCTCCCCGTAGCCCTCGGTGTCGGTGGGCGGCACATCGATGTCGGCCGTGCCGTAGCCGATCCTGAGATCGCTGGTGAACCGGTCTTCCGGATATCTCGTCAAGGCGGCGATGTCCTCGGCGAAGGTGGGCGTCGGCCGATCGGGATCGGCGACAAGCGCCGACGGCCTGCGGCCCTCGGCGCGCTCGACCAGGCGCGACAAGCATTCGTGGGCCGCCTTTTCCACGAATTCCTTGCCGAAATCCGACAGGTACGGGGTGACACTGCCGGGGTTCAGTTCCTCCAGCGAAGCCAGGTAGTACGCCGCGTAGGCGATCTGGTTCTTCGAGCCGGTCGAGTCGCGCCGGAACATCTCCGGCAGGCTCTTACTGGGGTCGGTGCGCAGTCCGGTGACCACTACTCCGCTCAAACCGGGCGCGGAACCGCCTTTCTCGGCGTACAGGGCCGCAGCGCTCATCGCCGCGTGCGCTCCTTCCGACTGGCCGACGACGACCCATCTGCGCGACAGCGGAATCGGAGTCGCGCGCATCGCCGCGACCGCGTCGACGATCGACATCCCCTCGACATTCGCGTTGTAGTAGCTGAACTGCCCGCTGGTGCCGAGCCCCTGATAGTCGGGAGCCAGCACCGCGTAACCGTGGTCCAGGATCTGATCGAAGTAGGTGGTGTTCCGCTCGGACTGCGGGCGGCGCGACGGCGCGCAGGCGTCGCCGATGCCCGCGGTGCCGTGTGCCCACACCACCAGCGGCCATCCGCCCTCCGGCGGCAGGCCCTTTGGCAGATAGAGCGCACCGGAGGCCTGCGCGACGGCTCCGTGCTGATCGGTCGTGGTGTAGCCGATCCCGAACGACGCCATGGCCTCGGGGAACGTCCACGCCGGATCGAGCAGTTCGATCGCACTCAGTTGCCCGGTCGCCGGGCTTTCCGCTGCCGCGGGCGCCACCGCGAGCGTGACCGCGACGCACATGCTGATCGAGGCCGCGACCGGAACGGCTCGCCGAAGGAAGGAGATGGGCATGGCGCAGCACCATACCGACGCGCACCGGTGACAACGTCCCAGCGACACCCGCCACCAGTGGAAGTCCCCATATCCCGCGCGGTGGCGGCGAGGGGCTACCCGGTCTCGGCGGACGGCTGCCGTGCCGGCGGCACGACCACCCCGGGAAACCAGCGGTGCATGGTGTACGCGCCCGCCGCGGCGGTGAGCGCGAGCGCGACGGCCGCTCCGCCCAGCACGGTGACGGCGCTGATCGCCCCGACCGCCACCGGCCCGGCGAACATGCCGATGTCGTGGGTGAGCCGCCAAGCGCCGAGGAACTCCGCCCGCTGCCCGTCGGGCGCGACGTCCGCGCCGACCGTCATGATCAGCCCGTTGCTCAGCCCGTTGGCCAACCCGAGCAGCACGGCGGCGCACCCGAGACCGAACACCGAGGAGGTGAACGGCAACACGCCGAAACCGGCGGCGAACAGGACCATCGACGGCACACCGGTCGCCCGCCTGCCGTAGCGATCCAACCACACCCCCGCCGGATAGGACATCAGCACGTCCACCGCGCCCGCAACGCCGAACACCAGACTCGTGGTCGAGGCGCTCACTCCGATCTGCGCCGCCCACAACGGCAGCAGCGCCAGCCGCGCCGCCCGCGCGGCGCCGACCAGCAGCGCGGCCAGCCCGAGCGTGCCGAGGGTCCTGCGGTGCTCGACCACGATCGCCGTCAGCGCGTGCCCGGCGCCCGCTCCGCCCGCTGCCTCCGGCGATCGGATCGCCGCCATGGCCGCGCCGGACACCACCGTGGCCGCCAGCTGCAACCACAGCGCGCCGTTGGGACCGAGCGAATGCACCACGGCCGCACCGAGGAACGGTCCGCAGAAGAACCCCAGCCGCATGGAACCGGCCAGCGTCGACATCGCGCGCCCGAGGTCGTTCGCGGGCACCACGGCCACCAGATAGGACTGGCGAGCCAAGCCCCACACCGCGCTTGCCGCGCCGTTGAGCAGCATGCCCAGCGCGAGCATGCCGACATTCGGCGCGACGATCGCCGCGAGCACGCCGATCGCCCCGAGCACCGAGCCGAGCGCCAGCGCGCCGCGTTCGCCGATCCTGGCGACCACCTGCCCGGCGGGCAGGTCGGTGAGCACCATGCCCAGTCCGGACAGCGCGACGACGACGCCGGCCAGCCCGGCCGATGCCCCCAGATCGAGCGCGCGCAGCGCGTACATCGGCGCGGCCGCGCCGGAGCCGATGCCGTACACCACCATCGGCACGAACACGGTCCAGGTCAGCGACCGCAACCGCACCGCAGCGACTTCACCGACCGTGCCGGACCGCTCGCTCATCGCACCACCGCTCGACGCCACGACGCCGCCCTCTCCTCGCTCACCAGCAGCCCGAAGACGCTGCCCGAGGCGAGACCCCCCGCGGCGATTGCCTGTCGCGACTTCCAGCGAAACTCGCACGCGCAACCGACTTCACACGCCCCGCCCGCGAATTGGGCACAGCGTCGGCCGACCCCGCGACAGATGCGCGGGGCCGACCGATCGCGCGCCCGGACGCCGCCCCGTGGCGGACCGCCCGACGCGCCGGTGACCGGGTGGGACAGTCGCTTCCGTCGCCGCCGCTCACCGGGCCAGCGCGGGCTGCCGTGCGAAGCGGCTTTCGGGGCGGGGCAGGCCGAAGTGGTCGCGCAGGGTGGTGCCGGTGTACTCGGTGCGGAACAGGCCGCGCTCCTGCAGGATCGGCACGACCGTCTCGGCGAAGATCTCCAGTCCGCCCGGGTAGTACGGGGGCATCACGTTGAACCCGTCGGCGGCGCCGTTGCGGAACCATTCCTCGATGGTGTCGGCGACCTGCTCCGGCGTTCCGGCGAACACCCGGTGGCCGCGCGCACCGGCGAGGCGGTGCAGCAGACCGCGCACGGTCGGCCGTTCGCGCTGCACGATGCCCGCCACGACCTGCAAGCGGCTCTGCCCGTTGTCGGTGACATCGCCCGCGGCGTCGAACAATTCGACCGGGATCGGCTCGTCCAGCGGCAGGTGCCGCAGGCTGATCCCGACGATGCCCTCGAGCTGCGCCAGGCCGTATTCCGGCACGGTGAGCTCGTTGAACTCCTGCTCCAACTTCTTCGCCGCCGCCTCGGTGTCGGCGATGAACGGGCTGATCCCGGGCAGGATCTTGACGTGCTCGGGGTCGCGCCCGAAGCCGCGGGCCCGCTCCTTGATGTCGGCGTAGAACGCCTGGGCGTCGCTGAGCCGCTGGTGGGCGGTGAAGATCGCCTCGGCGTACTTGCCCGCGAACGCGCGCCCGTCGTTCGACGCGCCCGCCTGCACCAGCACCGGGTGGCCCTGCGGGGTGCGCGGCGCGGTGAACGGCCCGCGCACCCGCAGGTGTTCGCCCGCGAAGTCGATCTGGTGGATCTTCTCCGGGTCGGCGTACACGCCGGAGTTCCGGTCCAGGACGATCGCGTCGTCCTCCCAGCTGTCCCACAGCGCGACCACGGCGTCGACGAATTCCCTGGCGCGGGCGTACCGTTCGGCGTGGACGGGATGCTTGTCCAGACCGAAGTTGGCCGCGGCGAGATCGGTGCCGGTGGTGACGATGTTCCAGCCCGCCCTGCCGCCGGAGATGTGGTCCAGCGTGGAGAACAGCCTGGCCAGGTTGTAGGGCTCGTAGTACGTGGTCGACGCGGTGGCGATGAGGCCGAGATGCGTCGTGGCCGTGGCGATCGCGGTGAGCAGGGTGATCGGCTCCAGGCCGGAGGCCGCGTTGTGCTTGACGTCGGTGCGCAGGGCCGGCCCGTCGGCGAAGAACACCGCGTCCAGTTTCGCCGCCTCGGCGGTGCGTCCGATCTCCTGGTAGTAGGCGACGTCGTAGATCCGGTCCGGGCTGCTCCACGGATGCCGCCAGGCCGCCTCGTGGTGGCCGGAGGGATAGATGAAGGCGTTGAGGCTGAGTTGGCGCGGTGCGGTCATGAGGCTTTCTTCTCGTCGGTGGGCGTGTCGGCGATGTCGACGCCCAGGCTGGCCAGCAGCAGGGATCGGTGCCGCAGGAAGGCGGGATCACCGTGGCCGCGTGGACGTTCCAGGTCGATGCGCTGGTCCACCGCGATGCGCCCTTGGTCGAGCACCAGGACACGGTCGGCCAGCAGCACCGCCTCGTCCACGTCGTGGGTGACCAGCAGCACGGCGGGCCGATGCTTGGCGCACAGGTCCTGCAGCAGTGCGTGCATCTTGATCCGGGTCAGCGCGTCCAGCGCGCCGAACGGTTCGTCCGCGAGCAGCAATTCGGGTTCGCGCACCAGCGAACGCGCCAGCGCGACGCGCTGCTGCTCGCCGCCGGAGAGCTCCTTGGGCCACGCTTTCTCCCGGCCCGCGAGCCCGACCTCGGCCAGCGCCGCGCGACCGCGACCGGCCGCGTCCGGACCGCCGAGGCCGAGGGTCACGTTGTCGAGCACCCGCACCCAGGGCAGCAACCGGGAATCCTGGAACACCACGGAGCGCTCGGTGGGCACGCTCAACTCGCCGGAACCCGGCACGTCGTAATCCAATTCGGCCAGCGCGCGCAGCAGCGTGCTCTTGCCGGAGCCGCTGCGGCCGAGCAACGCGACGAACTCGCCGCGAGCGATGTCGATGTCGAGATCGCGCAGCACGACCCGGTCGCCGAAGCCACGGCGCAGCCGCCGGGCGCGGACGACGTTCAGTCCCCGAGCGTCTGCCGCCATGACAGCGCCCTCCTTTCCGCCGCGCGCACCAGCAGGTCGCCGAACAGGCCGAGCAGGCCGTAGATCACCAGGCCGACCACGATGATGTCGATCTGGCCGTAGGTGCGGGCCTGCGTCATCAGGTAACCGATCCCGCTGGTGGCGTTGACCTGTTCCACCACGACCAGGGCCAGCCACGAGATGGTGACGGCCAGCCGCAGGCCGGTGAAGAAACCGGGCAGCGATCCCGGCAACGCGATCCGGCGGATGAATCCCCACCGCGACAGACCGACGGTCTGGGCGAGTTCCACGTATCTGGCGTCGACGCTGCGCAGATGCGCGTGCGTGTTCAGGTAGATCGGGATCGCCACGCTGGTGGTGATCACCACCAGTTTCATCTCCTCGCCGATGCCGAACCACACGATGAACAGCGGGATCAGCGCGAGCGTCGGAATGGCGCGCTTGATCTGGATCGGCCCGTCCACCAGCGCTTCACCGACCCGGCTCAGCCCGGCCAGCAACGCAAGCACCAGCCCGATCGCGACGCCGAGACCGAGTCCGATCGCGGCGCGCTGCACCGAGGTCAGCAGATTGCTCTGCAAACGGCCGTCGGCGAGCAGATCACCGGCGGTCTCGGCGACCGTCCACGGCGCGGGCAGTGTCTCGGGGTCCAGTGTGCCGGTGGCCGATCCGGCCACCCAGGCGACGATCAGTAACAGCGGTCCCACCGCGACGCCGAACGGGATGGGACGGCCCGGACCGAGGCGCGGCCGGGTCGGCTTGCGCTTCGCCAGCACCGGTTCCGTCGCGGAGCGGCCGCGACCGAAGCGGCGCAGCACCGCGGCGTCGATGGTCGCCATCAGCGTGCCTTCGGCTCGAACGACGCGCCGCTCTCGGTGACCGCTTGCGTGATCGCGGCGTCGAACCGCAGGTCGAAGCCGTTGGACGCCTGCACCTTCTTGGGCAGTTCGCCCGCCTTGGCGATGGCGTCGATGGTGGCCTGCTGCCGGTCGACGAGCTGCTGGTCCAGATGCGGGAAGACGTAGGCGCCCAGCGATTCCACGATGCGCTTGGCGTCGTCGGCGCTCACCTTCTGGTTGTCCACGTAGTACCGGCGCGCCCAGTCCTCCGGGTGGGTGTTGGCCCACTGGTAGGCCCGGACGAACGCGCCGACCAGCGCGCGGCTGGCGGCGGCCTTCGCCGGGTCGCGCACGACGGCGCGGCGCGCGTACAGGTAGGCCAGACCGCCGTAGATGCCGGCGGTCTCCGAATCCGGGACCAGCGAGGCGCCCTGCGTGCGCAGGAACCGGGTGACGTTCGGCTCGATCAGCGGCGCGACGTCGACCTGACCGGTGCGCACGGCATCGGGGAACTCGGCCAGTTGCAGCCGGATCAACTGCACATCGGAGGTGGTGAGCCCGGCCTTGTCGATGGCGCGCAGCACGGCGGCCTGCTGGGCGGTGCCCTCGGCGTAGGCGATCTTCTTGCCCTTCAGATCCGCCAGCTTCGACACCGACTTGCCCGGCGCCACCGCCAGTTTCAACGCGGTGGTGCTGGTCTGATAGGACGCGATGATCGGAACGTCCTGCCCGGCGACCAACGCGTGGATCGGCGGGACGTCGCCGACCTGCGCGACGTCGGCGGCGCCGGCGCGGAACGCCTCCAGGATGGCGGGACCGCCGACGAAGTTGGCGAACTCCACCTTGAACGGAAGTTTGTCGAGCTCACCGCTCAGGCGCAGGACGGATTGCAGGCGCTCGGACTGATCGGCGACCACGAGGGTGGTTCCGGCGGGAACCTCGGTCGGCAATGGTCCGTCGGCGGTGGGACCGACCGGCTCGTCGTCCTTCGCGCAGCCGGTGAGTCCGAGGGTCGCAACGGTCGCCACGGCGAGCAATGCGGCGGTCGCGCGGCCACGGCGGCCGGACCGGAACGTACTTGGTCGGAACATAAGGCGAATTACAACAAGACGGAACCGGCGCGAGAACGGTTTGTCTCAGCCTGGTTCGAACCCCTCAGCGCGGCGGCGCAGCCACCGTCGTCGACCGGACCTGCTGCTGATAACGCTGTACGAACGGCAGGATCTGCTGTTCGATCACCGTGTTGTACTCCCGGGGCCGCTGCATGGGATTCGCATGCCCGGTGTTGCGCGCCAGCACCACCAGCAGCGTGCCGTCCACTCCGCCGGACTGCTCGATCAGCACCCGGTGGGAGTACTCGACATCGACCACGCGGTCGGCGTTCGCATCGCGTGGCCGGATGAAGACGATGGCCGGCCGCGGCTTGTCCGCGACGGGCTGGGCCAGGGTGCGCAAATCGTCCGTCGCGCCACCGGCCACGATGGCCGTGAACTGCGACTCGATCAGGCCATTGCTGGCCGCGTCGTGCGAGACGATCTTCTCCCGCATCACCTCCGCCAGCACCTCGCCCAGCTTGCCGAGCCGGATGCCGGGCGGCCCGTGGCCCCGGTCGACGAAGCGGTCCCGGCGGGCGTAGGTCTCCACGGCCAGCCGGAGCATGCGGCTTTCCCGCGCGCCGGGCAACCAGCCCATCCAGCGCAGCATGTCCTCACCGCGCCCGCGGCTCTCCGGGCGCACCGCGTTCAGGTCGACCGGCGTGCAGTCCAGGATCACCCCGGCCAGTCTGCGGTCGCTGTCGCGGTGGATGTGCTCGGCGACCTCGAGCGCGATCACACCACCCATGCTGTGGCCGACCAGCACGATGTTGCGCAGGCCCGAGAGTTCGGCGGCGCGCACCACGAGGTCGGCGATCACCTTGGTGTCGATACCTTGATTGTCGTAGCGGATCGCCCACACCATGCCCATCCTGCGCAGGGCGGGCAGCGCGGCGGCGGTGTCACTGGCGTCGAGCCCGCCGAGCCCGACCAGGTCCACCACGACGGTGTCCCAGTTCTGCGAGTCCACCGGCGGGGCGACGGGCAGGATGGCGGGCTCGGTGCGCGCCAGTCGCGCTTGTTCCGGCGCGACATCGTACTTCCAGTACTGCGCGAACACCACGAGCCCGGCCAGCAGCAGCGCGGCCACCCGAAGCAGCGTCACCTTGGTGCGGCGCAACGTCTTCCACCCATGCCCCAGGCTCGTGTCCCGCAGCCGGGCTCGGCGTCGCGCGTCGCTCCAGTCGGAGACGGTGGACGGGTGCCTCTCGTCCATCGGCGACATCCATCCCACTGTAGGCACGGGCGCGAATGGTCGCCATGTGCCCGCTATCGCTCAGCGTGTCACCGCGGCCGTGGCCGCGAAGTCGCCAGAGGGGACCCGCCGACGGATTTCGTTGTTCCCAGCACGATTCCGTGGGGAAGCCCGTCGCGCACCGCCTGGATATCGCTGCGGTCCTCGGCGTCGTGCCGGAGGCAGCCCCTGGTCGGGTCCGCCGACGTTCGCAGCTCTTCGAAACGCGAACGCGGCCGGTCAGCGGAAAGGCGACCAGGCGGGCTCGAACCAGCTCGGGGCGGCGGCGGTGAATCGCGCGCGTTCCCAGCCGCCCGCGCCTTGCGGCACCGAGCCCACCAGGTCGACGCCGGTGACGCGGGGGAGGTCGGTGCGGTTGCACTCGGCGGCGAGATCCGGTTCGGCGGGCCAGGATCCGATCACCAGGCCCGCGCAGCGCACGCCCGCGGCGTGCAGCGTGCGGGTGGTCAGCTCGGTGTGGTTGAGCGTTCCCAGCCCGGCGGCGGTGACCAGCAGGACCGGTGCGCCGAGTTTCTGGGCGAGGTCGAGCAACGTGAAATCGCCCAGGCGCACGAGCAATCCACCCGCGCCCTCGACCAGCACGAGGTCGGCGTCGGTCAGAGAGTCGACGGCAGCGGCCGTCTCGGCGAGCGTCAGTTCCGGCAGCCCGGCGCGGCGGGCGGCGGTGTCGGGCGCCAGCGGGTCCGGGTAGCGGGCCAGTTCGAGCGTGCGGGTGACGCCGGACAACCGCTGGATCTCCGCGAGATCACCGGGTTCACCGGCCGCGACACCGGTCTGGCCCGGCTTGCACACCGCCACCGAACGGCCGTTCGCCATCGCCGCGGCGGCGACGGCCGCGGTGACGACGGTCTTGCCGACATCGGTGGAGGTTCCGGTGACGAGCAGCACGGTCATGCCGGCACCGCCTCGCGCGCCTGCGCCAGCACCTCGCCGAGCACCGTCGCGATGGCGTCCAGTTCGGCCGGAGTGAGATTCGCCCGCGCGGTCAAGCGCAGCCGCGATGTGCCTTCCGGCACCGTCGGCGGACGGAAGCAGCCCACCTCCAGCCCGCGCGCCCGGCACGCCTGCGCGGCGTCGAAAGCCACCTGCGCCGGGCCGAGCACGACCGAAACCACCGCCGAAGGCGGCGCGGGCACACCGGCGATCCCGGCGATGTCCGCGGCGTTCGTCAGCACCCGCTCGGCCAGCTCCGGCTGCGCGCGCAGCACCCGCAGCGCGGCCCGCGCGGCGCCGACGGCGGCGGGCGCGAGACCGGTGTCGAAGATGAACGTGCGCGCCGCGTCGATCAGGTGGGCGCGCACCCGCTCACTGCTCAGCACCACACCGCCCTGCGCGGCAAGGGATTTCGACAGCGTCGCGGTGATCACCAGGTCCGGCGCCCCGGCCAGGCCCTGCTCGTGCGCCAATCCGCGACCGCCCGCGCCGCGCACACCGATGCCGTGCGCCTCGTCCACCACGAGCACCGCACCGTTGGCCCTGGTCACCCGGTACAGCTCGGTCAGCGGCGCGAGATCGCCGTCGGCGCTGAACACCGAATCGGTGAGCACCAGCGCACGGTCCTCGGTCCGCTCCGACAGCAGCCGGTCCACGGCCGCGACGTCGCGATGCGGCGCGACCTCCACCCGGGCGCGGGAGAGCCTGCACGCGTCCACCAGCGACGCGTGACAGCCCGCGTCGGAGACCACCAGCGAGCCGCGCCCGGCCAAAGCGGTCACCGCGCCGAGGTTGGCCGCGTATCCGGAGGCGAACACGAGTCCCGCTTCCGCGCCGACGAATTCGGCCAGCTCCGTCTCCAGCAGTTCGTGCTCGGTGGTGGTGCCGGTGACCAGCCGTGACCCGGTCGACCCAGTACCCCAGCGGCGCACCGCCTCGATCGCGCCCTCGATCACCTCGGGGTGGCGGACCAGGCCGAGATAGTCGTTGGAGGCGAGATCGATCGAGGGCGCTTGCGGGTCGCGCGGGCGCAGCTCGCGGCGCAGTCCCGCGGCCACCCGCGCGGAAGCGCGTTCGTCCAACCAGCTCAACGGATCGGTAGTCACAGCTGAGCAGCATACTTGAACACCGTTCAGGACACCCGCCCCGAGGTCCGCTGGTACGGTTGAGCCATCGTTGGTGGTGTCACCGGCCCGCGGTGACAAGCTGCACCGGGAGGATTACGGCCGGATGCCGCGGTGGGCGATAGTCGTCGAGGAAACAACGGGCTCGGGCGAGCACAAGCGCTGGTCTCCCCGAATTCTCACCGAAGTGGTCGGCACGCGCGCACAGGCGCTGGCGAAGCTGGCCGGCGTGCTGCCCACCTACACCCCGGAGCATCCCAAACTGCGCGGTCGCCGCATCGTGCTCCGCGACGGCGACACCTACCTGCTGATGGTGCGCGGCTGGTCGGACGACTATCACTGCATCTTCCGGGTGTGGGAGATGGTGTCCGACAGCGATCGCCCGGAGATCGCCGACTGCGCGCCCGACCGGCTCACGGACCGGTGAACCAATTCGGCGTATCGAGCCGGAACACCTCGCCGGGCGTCAGCAAACGCAGGTCGCGCTCGAAGGCGGCCAGCCGGTCCGCGCCGAGCAACTCCGACCAGCGATCGCGGATGCGGTCGAACGTTCGCGCCGATCGGGACAGCACGTCCTCGGCGCGTTCGGTGAGCGTGTAGACCTTGCGCCGCGCGTCGGACGGATCGTGCCCGCGGCGTAGATAGCCCAGCCGCTCCAGCGCCTCGATGTGCTTGCCCGCGGCCTGTTTCGAGACGCCGAGCGCGCGCCCGAGGTCGGCGGCGGTGCAGCCGTGCGGCCCGCCCGCGCGCCCGACCGCCTGGAAGACGAAGCCGTGCATCGGCCGCAGGTCGGCGTGCCCGTGCCCGGCCAGGTCGGCGTGCACCTCGTCGATCGCCGCCCGGAAGCCGAGCAGCATGCGCAGCGGCAACTCGTAGCCGCCACGGTCACTTGACATGATGGACAACCTCGTTGACTATATGGACAGCCATGTTGTCTATTCTAGAGGTGGTACCCCGATGACCGTCATCCGGCACTCCGACACCCGCCGCACCGAGACCGCGAGCGGCGTCATGACCACGCTCGCCTCTCCCACCCAGGGCGGCTCCGGCCTCGCGCTGTGGCGGGTCGAGGTGCCCGCGAACACCGCGGGACCGCTGCATTTCATCGACGCCGAGCAGATCTGGACCGTCCTCGCCGGACGGCTCGACGTCGCGCTCGACGGCACGGAACTCACCGCGGCGGAAGGCGATACGGTGGTTCTCCCGCCGAACGCGCTGCGGCAGGTGCGCACCGGCGACGGCTTCACCGCCATCGTCACCGCGCCGGCGGGGGCTCGGGCCGGAACACCGGACAGCGACGCCACCATCGTCCCGCCGTGGATCGCCTGACCGGTCAGCGCCCGAGCTGTGCGGCGACCGCCGCGCGCATCCCCGCGGTGATCGTGGCGATGTCGCCGGACGTGCTGATGAACGGCGGCATCGTGTAGACGAGGTTGCGGAACGGACGCAGCCACACTCCGGCCGCCACGGCGGCGTCGGTCGCGGCGCGCATGTCGACCGGGCGGTCCAGCTCGATCACACCGATCGCACCGAGCACGCGCGCCTCGACCACGCCCGGCAGCTCCCGCACCGGGGCCAGTCCCGCCGTCAGCTCCGACTCGATCCGGGTCACCTCGCCGCGCCAGTCGCGCGAGCGCAGCAACTCGATCGACGCGACGGCGACCGCGCAGGCCAGCGGGTTGCCCATGAACGTCGGCCCGTGCATGAGCCCGCCGTGCGCCGCGCTGATCGTCTCGGCGATCCGCGTGGTGCACAGCGCGGCGGCGAGGGTGAGGTAGCCGCCGGTCAGCGCCTTGCCCACGCACATCACATCCGGGCCGACACCGGCCTGGTCGGCCGCGAACAGCGTTCCGGTGCGGCCGAATCCGGTCGCGATCTCGTCGAAGACCAGCAGCACGCCGTGCTCGTCGCACAGTCTGCGCAGGTCGGCGAGGTAGCCGGGGTGGTGCCAGCGCATCCCGCCCGCACCTTGGACGACCGGCTCCACGATGACCGCGGCGAGTTCGCCCGCGTGCCCGGCGATCATGCGCTCCAGTTCCGCCACGTAGTCCGGGTGATATTCGCTCGGGGGCACCGGCGCGAACAGCTGGTTCGCCAGGATGTCGGTCCACAGCGAATGCATGCCGCCCTCCGGGTCGCACACGCTCATCGGCGTGAAGGTGTCACCGTGGTACCCGCCGCGCCAGGTGAGCAGCCGCCGCTTCTCCGGTCTGCCCAGTGAACGCCAATACTGCAGGCACATCTTCACGGCGACCTCGACCGAGACCGAGCCGGAGTCGCACAGGAACACCTTGTCCAGCCCGTCCGGCGTCGACTCCACCAGCAGCTCGGCCAGCCGGGCCGCGGGCTCGTGGGTGAGCCCGCCGAACATCACGTGACTCATCCGCCGCGCCTGCTCGACCAGCGCGGCGTCCAAGACCGGGTGCCGGTAGCCGTGGATGGCGGCCCACCAGGAACTCATGCCGTCGACCAGCTCGCGTCCGTCGGCCAGCGTCAGCCTGGTTCCCGCGGCGGCGGCCACCACCAGCGGTTCGGTCGTCGCGGGGAACCCGCCGTAGGGATGCCAGACGTGCTCGGCGTCGAGGGCGGTGATCTCGTCGGGGGTCAGTGCCACGGGAATCCTCGCATCACGGCCCCGGTCACCGGGGCGTCCTGAACGTCGTTCAAGTTAGCACCCGAGCTGGGCGCGCCCACAACAGTGGGCCGAGTTCGGCCGTTTCCCCACCCGGCGACGCCGCCGCGCAATATTCTTTGACGGAGTCAAAGAATGGAGCCGCCGTGACCTCTGCCGCACCCGCCGACATCGCCGCCGTCCGGGAATTCAACCGCCACTACACCCGCGTGATCGGCGTGCTGGGCGAAGGACTGCACGACAGCCGCTACTCGCTGACCGAGGCGCGGATCCTGTTCGAGCTGGCCGCCTCCGACGCCACCGAAGTGGTGGCCCTACGGCATGCCCTCGACCTCGACGCGGGCTATCTCAGCCGCATCCTCGCCCGGTTCGAGCAATCCGGCCTGGTGCGGCGCAACCGTTCGGGCCGCGACGGCCGCCGCCAAGAGGTCCGGCTGACCGACCAGGGCCGTGAGGTATTCGCGACGCTCGATCGGCGCTCCAGCGACGAGGTCGGCGCGCTGCTCGGCGCGCAGCCGCAAGCGACCCGAGCGCGCCTGATCACCGCGATGCGGACCATCCAGCAGATCCTGGACCGCCCCGCCGAGGCGCCCGCCTTTTCGTTGCGGCCCCCGCGTTCCGGCGACTACGGCTGGGTGATCCAGCGTCACGCGGAGCTCTACGCGAACGAATACGGCTGGGACGCGACCTACGAGGAACTGATCGTGCGGATCGTGGCCGACTACTTGGCTTCCCACGACGAGCGGCGCGAGCGCGCCTGGATCGCGGAAGTGGACGGCCGACCGGCGGGCAGCGTCTTCTGCGTTCGCGAGGACGACACCACCGCGCGGCTGCGGTTGCTCTTGGTCGAGCCGACCGCCCGCGGCCTCGGCGTCGGTTCCGCGCTGGTGGACGAGTGCCTGCGCTTCGCGACCGAGGCCGGGTACCGAGAGATCGTGCTGTGGACCAACGACGTGCTCACCGCCGCGCGCCGCGTCTACCAGCGCGCCGGATTCGAACTCGTCGAGCAGCAACCGCACCACAGCTGGGGCCACGACCTCGTCGGCCAGACCTGGCGGCGGTCGCTCACGCCCGCGGACTGACCCGCAGAAGGGTATGTCCTCCGCGCGGTCCCCTCGCCCGGCTGCGGGACTACAGACGGTTGCCCGGCGGGTGTGCCTGCCGGACCGCGCGCGGCGGTCTCGCGCGTCGCGGCACATCTCGGCTACCGCCGCGCCAACCGGAAAACGCCTCCGACCTCGCCCGACTTCCTCATCCACAACCACCCGCAGTGCGCGGAGCCCGGCTGACGCTACTGTCGTTGCCATGGCTCAGCCCGACGCAGCGCCCGGTGAGGCGGCACCTCTGGGTGTCTGGCCCGGCACCGCCTACCCCCTCGGGGCCACCTACGACGGAGCAGGCACCAATTTCTCGGTGTTCTCCGAGGTTGCCGACGCGGTCGAACTCTGCCTGATCGACGGGGACGGCGCCGAGACGCGCATCGCGCTCGACGAGGTCGACGGCTACGTCTGGCATGCCTACCTGCCGGGGATCGATCCGGGTCAGCGCTACGGATTCCGGGTGCACGGCCCGTACGACCCCGACTGCGGGTTGCGCTGCGACCCGAGCAAGTTGCTGCTCGATCCCTACGGCAAGGCTTTCGACGGCGACTTCGACGATCACCCCTCGCTCTACACCCACGGGCTCGACTCGCTCGGCCACACCATGACCGGCGTGGTGATCAACCCGTACTTCGATTGGGGCGCCGATCGCGCGCCGAACCGGCCCTACCACGAGACGGTGATCTACGAGGCGCACGTCAAAGGCATGACGATGACGCATCCGGAGGTGCCGGAGGAGTTGCGCGGCACCTATTCCGGCATCGCGCACCCGGCGATCATCGACCATCTGAAGGATCTGGGCGTCACGGCGATCGAACTGATGCCGGTGCACCAGTTCCTGCACGACCGCGTGCTGTTGGACCAGGGACTGCGCAATTACTGGGGCTACAACAGCTTCGGCTACCTCGCGCCGCACAACGAATACGCGACGATGGACCGCGCGGGCTCGGCGGTCACCGAGTTCAAGGCGATGGTGCGCGCGCTGCACGCCGAGGGCATCGAGGTGATCCTCGACGTGGTCTACAACCACACCGCCGAGGGCAACCACCGCGGTCCGACGATCGGTTTCCGCGGCATCGACAACGCCGCCTACTACCGATTGGTCGACGACGACCCCTCGCACTACATGGATTACACGGGCACCGGCAACAGCCTCAACGTGCGCCACCCGCACACCTTGCAGCTGATCATGGACTCGCTGCGCTATTGGGTCCTGGAGATGCACGTCGACGGCTTCCGCTTCGACCTGGCCGCGACGCTGGCGCGGGAGTTGCACGACGTGGACCGGCTCTCGACGTTCTTCGACCTGGTACAGCAGGACCCGGTGGTGAGCCAGGTCAAGCTCATCGCCGAGCCGTGGGACGTCGGCGAGGGCGGCTACCAGGTGGGCAACTTCCCCAGCCTGTGGACGGAGTGGAACGGCAAGTACCGCGACACCGTGCGCGACTACTGGCGCGGCGAACCGGCGACGCTGGGCGAGTTCGCCTCCCGGCTCACCGGCTCGTCGGACCTGTACGAGGCCACCGGCCGCAGGCCGAGCGCCAGCATCAACTTCGTCACCGCGCACGACGGGTTCACGCTGCGCGATCTGGTGTCCTACAACGAGAAGCACAACGAGGCCAACGGCGAGGACAACCGCGACGGCGAGAGCTGGAACCGCTCCTGGAACTGCGGCGTGGAAGGCCCGACCGACGACCCGGACGTCCTCGCCCTGCGCGACCGGCAGAGCCGCAACCTGCTGGCCACGCTGCTGCTCAGCCAGGGCGTGCCGATGCTCGCGCACGGCGACGAGATGGGCCGCACCCAGCACGGCAACAACAACGTCTACTGCCAGGACTCGCCGCTGGCGTGGATGGACTGGTCGCTGCGGGAGAAGAACGCCGATCTGCTCGAATTCACCCGCGCGGTGGTCGCGCTGCGCACCGAGCACCCGGTCTTCCGGCGTCGCCGCTTCTTCGCGGGCGGCCCGGTCCGTTCGGCGGACAACGCCCGCGACATCGCCTGGCTCACCCCCTCCGGCGAGGAGATGACCGAGGCGGACTGGGACAGCGGATTCGGCAAGTCGCTGGCGGTCTACCTCAACGGCGAGGCGATCCCCGAGCCGGGCCCGCGCGGCGAGCGGATCTCCGACGACTCGTTCCTGTTGTGTTTCAACGCCCACGACGCGGCTATCGACTTCGTGCTACCGAGCACCGGCGACGGCGCGGAATGGTCGGTGGCACTGGATTGCTCGACGCCGACCGGTCTGGCCGACGCCGGGTACCCCGGTGGCGCCACCGTCACCGTCGAAGCCCGCTGTCTCCTCGTCCTCCGCCAGGCCGCCTGACCCGAATGCCGATGAACGCACCCGATTCCACCGAGACGCACGTGACCGACCCGGTGTCCCTGCGACGCAGGCCCGCCCGCCCGACCACGATCCGCAGCGCCTACCGGCTGCAGCTGCGCCCGGACGCGCTCACCTTCGCCGAGGCCCGCGCGATCGCGGAATACCTCCAGCAGCTCGGCATCTCGCACCTGTACCTCTCGCCGATCATGACCGCGGCGCACGGTTCGACGCACGGGTACGACGTCACCGATCCGACCACGGTCTCCGCCGCCCTCGGCGGGCCGACGGGACTCAAGGCCCTCGCCGACGAGGTGCGCAGTCGCGGCATGGGCCTGATCGTCGACCTGGTGCCCAACCACGTCGGCGTCGCCGATCCGCGGCAGAACGCGTGGTGGTGGGACGTGCTGCGCAACGGCCAGGAGTCGCGGTTCGCGTCGTACTTCGACATCGACTGGAGTCCCGGCAACGGCGCGGGCGGCCGGTTGGCGCTGCCGGTCCTGCAGAGCGAGAACGACCCGGCCGCCTTGACCGTCGACCGCTCCGGCGCCGAGCCGATGCTCGCGCTGCACGATCTGCGTTTCCCGATCGCGCCGGGCACCGACGGCGACAACGCCTTGCGCATCCACGACAAACAGCACTACCGGCTGGTGAGCTGGAAGGCCGGGCTGTGCACCTACCGGCGCTTCTTCGCGGTCAGCAGCCTGGCCGCGATCCGGCAGGAGGACCCCGAGGTCTTCGAACTCACCCATCGCGAACTCGCCGCGTGGTGCGAGCACGACCTGATCGACGGCGTACGGATCGATCATCCGGACGGTCTGGCCGATCCCGCCGGTTACCTCACCCGGCTGCGCAGGCTGATCGGCCCGCACCGGCTGCTGCTGGTGGAGAAGATCCTGGCCAACCGCGAGCCGCTGGACGCGACGCTGCCCATCGACGGCACCACCGGCTACGAGGCGCTGGCCGACTTCGGCGGCGTGCTGATCGATCCGCGCGGCGAACACGCGCTCACCGAACTCTCCCGCCGGGTCGCCGGGCACGGCAGCGACCGGGCCTGGATCGGCGAGACCGAGCACCGGATCAAGCGCGCGGTCGCGGAGACCATCCTGACGCCGGAGGTCCGGCGGCTGGTGGCCGCGATCAAACAGGACGCGAACGCCGAGAGCTTCGACACCATGGCGCTGACCAACGCCACCATCGAGGTGCTGGCGTTCATGCCGGTCTACCGGGCCGACTACGCGCCGCTGGCCGGGATGACGGGCGCGGTGATCGCCGAGGTGGAGAAGCGCAACAGCGAACTCACCGCGCCGCTGGCGGTCCTGGTCGCGGCGCTGGCCGCCAACGGCGCCGCGGCGGTGCGCTTCAGCCAGGTCTGCGGCGCGGTGACCGCGAAGGCGGTCGAGGACACCATGTTCTACCAGGCCGCGCGGCTGGTGTCGTTGCAGGAGGTCGGCGGCAACCCGGCACGGTTCGGTCACTCGCTCAACGAGTTCCACCTGTCCATGAGCCAGCGCGCGCAGCTGTGGCCCGCGACGCTGACGACGCTGTCCACCCACGACACCAAGCGCGGCGAGGACGTCCGCGCCCGCATCGGCGTGCTGTCGCAGGCCGCGGAGACCTGGGCGCGCAACGTCGACTCCTGGCTGGAGACCACCCCCGCGCCGGACGGGGCGACGGCGCTGTTCCTGTTGCAGAACATGTTCGGGGTGTGGCCCGCCGACGGGCGACCGGCGGCGTCGGTGCCCGGCCTGCGCGAACGCCTGCACAGCTTCGCCGAGAAGGCGATGCGGGAGGCGAACACCAAGACCTCGTGGGAGGAACCGGACGCCGAGTTCGAAGCCGCGGTGCACACTTGGCTGGATGCGGTGATCGACGGGCCGGTGGGCTCCGAACTCGGTGACCTGGTCCACGAACTGGCCCCGCACGCCTGGTCGGACGCGTTGTCGCAGAAGCTCCTGCAACTGTGCGGACCGGGCATCCCGGACGTCTACCAGGGCTGCGAGCTGTGGGAGGACTCCCTCGTCGACCCGGACAACCGCAGGCCGGTGGACTTCGCCGCCCGCGCGGGCATGCTGCAATCGCTCACCGGCACGCCCGCACTGGACACCACCGGCGCGGCGAAGATGTGGATCGTCGCCTACGCGCTGTGGTTGCGCCGGGAACGCCCCGAGTGCTTCGTCGGCGGCGCCTACCGACCGCTGTTCGCCACCGGCGACCACGCGTCCAAAGTGGTGTCCTACGCCCGTGGCCGCGCCGGCGAGGCCCCCGAGGTCATCGTCGCCGCCACCCGGCACAGTGTCGGCCTGGCCGAGACCGGGTGGGGCGACACGTTCCTCGACTTACCCGCGGGCAGCTGGACCGACCGGCTGACCGGCCACACCTTCCAGGGCCGGGCCAGGCTGGAGAAGATGTTCGCCAGACTCCCCGTCGCGCTGCTGGTGCGCTGACGACTCGCGCGCAGGCGCGTCGGGAACACGCTCGAGCTGCTTCGAGAACACCCCGCGGACCTGCTCGAAGGTCTTCTCCGGGATCACGCCGCCCAGTTCTTCGCGCCAGCGTCGCAGGTTCGCCGGACGGTAGTCCAGCGCGTCCGTGACGCTGGCGGACAACCGCACGCCCTGATCGGTGGGGATGGACATCCGGCGCCAGGAATCCCAGTGGAACCGGCGGCTGCGCGGATTGCGCAGCGTCCGAACCACATTCAGGATGCGGTAGCCGATCTTCAGTGAATCGTGCAGCCGCATGTGGTCGCCGTCGGTGTGATCGCAGCGTTTCGACAGCGCGGCCAGCCGGTCCCGGTCGAAGGCCAGCCCGACCGACTCCGCCTCGCCGACCATCCACTGCAACGTCATGTCGGACAGGCCGCATTCGGCGTAGCCGCCGCCGATGTCGCTGTGCACGCCGGGGAACCACACCTGCTTGACCCGCTCGAAGCCGCGCCGGTACTTCACCGTCGGTTCGACCGGTACCTCCCACACGGACGGTTCGAAGTTGCGCCGCCGCTCGTCGATGGCCAGCGCCTGGCGCGCGCAGTGCACGTGCCGGGACAGCTTGACGTCGTGGAAGCGGTGCCGCAGGGAGGTGAGGCCGGGGACGCCGAGCGCGCCGACGGTGTCGAACACGCCGAGGAAATCAATCTTCGCTCTCCGGCAATACTTCCGGCGGAACTCCTGCCATTCTTCGGGCTCGGCCGGATCGGGGTTTTCCGGCGTCGGCACCGGCGGTCGCTGCCGATAGATACGCAGGGCCTCCGGGTACCTGCCTTCGATCATCGCCTCGGGAGTCATGATCCCGATGCGGCTGATCAAACCGGCCAGGCTGCGCGCGGTGAAGGCGCCGCGACTGAACCCGAAGATGTAGATCTCGTCGCCCTTCTCCCAGTTCAGCGCCAGATGCCAGTAGGCGGACGAGAGGTTCGCCTCGAGCCCGAGGCCGAAGGCGCCGCCCATCAGGCGGTCGCTGAGGAACCCGCGGGCGCCCGGCCCGGAGACGTAGGTGACCCACTGTTGGATCGTCTCCCCGGCCGGTCCCGGCGCGTCGAAGCGGATCGTCTGGGCGATCTTGACAATGTTGGAAACCGTGCTGCTCGACTCGGCCTTCCACGTGCCGTCACAACACACCACGAGTCGTTTCATAGGTTGATCCTCCCGCCGGCATCCCACCGAAACCCGCGTACTCGACTACTCGAATTCATCGCGTGGGGAGGAAAAGCGTTAATGCGGGAGCTATGAAGTGCCGCCGGGCCGCGCGCCGCTACCCGCGACGGCCATGCCGATCAGCCACCGCGCCGCACCGAGCGCCGCCGCGACCAGTACCGCGATCTGGAGCGATCCGGTGATCAGGGCCAGGACGAGGCAGGTCACCAGGCCGACGACCAGTGCGTCGAGCTTGTATACCGGCCACGCGCTGCCCGCGATGTCGATCGTGGCGCCGCGTGCCGAGGAGTGAACGACCGCCATCTCCTCAGGGTAGTCGGAATTCGAAGTTCGGGCCAGCGAACTTTTTGTCGCCGGGAACACACGTAGTCGCCGCGGTGTTGCCGCAGACATGCCACTGACAGGTGAATACGAACCGAGCACCTCCGACTGGGCCCGCGAGCAGGCCGAGAAGTACGAGAACTCCGGGGGCACCGAGGGCGCGACCCTGCAAGGCGTGCCGATCATCCTGCTCACCACCAAGGGCGCGAAGACCGGCAAGCTGCGCAAGACCCCGCTGATGCGGGTGGAGCACGACGGCGAGTACGCCGTGGTGGCCTCGCTGGGCGGCGCGCCGAAGCATCCCGTCTGGTACCACAACATCAAGGCCGAACCGCACGTCGAACTGCGCGACGGCACGGTCGTCAAGGACTACACCGCGCGCGAGGTCTTCGGCGAGGAGAAGGCGCGCTGGTGGGAGCGCGCGGTCGAG
This sequence comes from Nocardia beijingensis NBRC 16342, assembly GCF_001612785.1. Classification (GTDB taxonomy): domain Bacteria; phylum Actinomycetota; class Actinomycetes; order Mycobacteriales; family Mycobacteriaceae; genus Nocardia; species Nocardia beijingensis. The sequence continues at coordinate 22,133 of NZ_BDBC01000059.1, read as the reverse complement.
GTGTGGCCGGATTACGCGAACTACCAGACCAAGACCGATCGGCAGATCCCCGTCTTCGTGCTCACCCCCAGGTAGCTTCCGCGCAGGTAGCCCGCGTGTCACCGCCACCCGCCGCAGCTCGCCGCCGCGGCGGGTGGCAGCATATTCGGGGTGTCCAATCCGCTTGATGTCCTCGACGCACTGTCCGCTTCCCGTCCCGCGCTCACCGCCGACGAGATCGATGCTGCCGCCAAGCGAATTGCCGACGTCATTGATCCGACCCCGCTGCAGCGCAGTGAACGGCTGTCCAAACTGACCGGGGCGAACGTCTATCTGAAGCGCGAAGATCTCAGCGCGGTCCGCTCCTACAAGCTGCGCGGCGCCTACAACCTGGTGGTCCAGCTGACCGAGGCGGAACGCGCCGCGGGCGTGGTCGCGGCCAGCGCGGGCAACCACGCGCAGGGCGTCGCGTTCGCCTGCCAGGCGATGGGGATCAAGGGCCGCATCTACGTGCCGACCACGACGCCGAAACAGAAACGCGATCGCATCCGGGTGCACGGCGGGGAGTTCGTCGAGCTGATCGCGGTCGGCGAGACCTACGACGCCGCCGCCGCGGCCGCCGCCGCCGACGTGGAGCGCACCGGCGCGACCATGGTGCCGCCGTTCGACGACACCCGCACCGCCGCCGGTCAGGGCACCATCGCGGCGGAGATCCTGGAGCAGCTGCCTGCCACGCCCGATCTGGTGATCGTGCCCGTCGGCGGCGGCGGCTGCCTGGCCGGCATCGGCACCTACCTGCGCGCGCGCTCCCCGCGCACCGCCATCCTCGGCGTGGAGCCCGCGGGCGCGGCCTCGATGACCGCGGCCCTGGTAGCGGGCGGTCCGGTCACGCTGCCGGAGATCGATCCGTTCGTGGACGGCGCCGCGGTGCGCCGGGTGGGCGCCGTGCCCTACGCGGCGGTGTCCGGATTCGGCGGGCGCGTGGTGTCGCACGCCTCGCTGCCGTTGCTGACCATCACCGAATCCCCCAGGGGCGCGGGCGCTTTCCAGATGATGCAGGTCGACGAGGGCGCGATCTGCACGACCATGCTCGACCTGTATCAGAACGAGGGCATCATCGCCGAGCCCGCGGGCGCGCTCACCACGACGGCGCTCGCGGAGATCACCGTCGATCCGGGATCGACGGTGGTGTGCCTGGTGTCGGGCGGCAACAACGACGTCTCCCGCTACGGCGAGATCATCGAACGCTCGCTCGTGCACAGCGGGCTCAAGCACTACTTCCTGGTCGACTTTCCGCAGGAACCGGGCGCGCTGCGCCGTTTCCTCAACGAGGTGCTCGGTCCGGAAGACGACATCACGCTGTTCGAGTACGTCAAGCGCAACAACCGGGAGACCGGCGCGGCGCTGGTCGGCATCGAACTCGGCGCGCCGGACGGGCTGGCGCCGCTGCTGGAGCGGATGCACCACTCCCCGATCCAGTGCGAGCGCCTCGAACCCGACTCACCGGCCTACCGCTACCTGACCTGAGCCCGGCTTCCGGCGGTCAGGCGGCCTTGGGCGTCTGCGCCGCCGGTATCCGGCGCCGGGAGGCGCGCAGGCAGTTCAGCATGAGCGGCAGCAGCCAGAACGCCGCCGACTGGTCGTAGCTGAGCTGCGCGGCGGACAGGCGGTTGTGCACGAAGCCGACCGAAAGGCCGAGCCTGGGTTCGGCCCAGCCGAAGGAACCGCCGAGGCCGATGTGCCCGAACCCGGCGTGCGCGCCCGGCATCGGCAGCGAGTGGTAGCCCAGACGCCACATCATCGGCAGGTAGAACAGCGCGCGATCGGGCTGGTAGGTCTCGATCCGGCGCAGCGCCTTCATGGTGTGGCGGCCGAGGTACCTGCGGTCGGCCACGGTGCCGTCGCCCGCGAGCGCGCCGTACATCGTGGCCAGCGCTGGCGCGGTGGCCACGCCGTTGCCCGCGCCGAGTTCGGTGTCCAGGATCGGCGGGCTCGCGCCTTCCAGAATGGATTCCAGGCCGGGCAGGAACAGGCAGCGGGTGGCCGCGCCGAGCGCGCCGGGAATCCGGTGGCTACGGCCTATCACCGCGGCGCCGAGCGGCTTTCCGAGCATGCTCAGCTGGGTGCCTGCCAGCGGGGCGTAGGTGATCGGCGAACCGGCGGGCGGCTTGCCCAGATGCAGTCCTTCGATGCCGAGCGGCTCGGCGACCTCGGTGCGGATCAGCTCGCCCAGGCTGGTGCCGGTGATCGCGCGCGTCAACCCGCCGACCAGCCAGCCGAAGGTGAGCGCGTGGTAGGTGGGAACGCCGAGCAGCCGGTCGGGTTTCGCGGCGGCGAGGCGCTGTTCCATGAGCTCGTGGTCGAGCACGTCGGCCAGGCCGCCGGTGGCGATCGGGGCCAGCGCGGACAGGCCGGCGCGGTGGGTCAGCAGATGGCGAATGGTGATCTTGTGCTTGCCGTTGGCGGCGAACTCCGGCCAGTACTCCGCGACGGGGGCGGAATAGTCGAGCAACCCGCGGTCGGCGAGACGATGCACGACGGTGGCCGCGATCCCCTTGGTGGCCGAGAAGATGATCGTGCCGGTGTCCCTGGTCCACGGAACGTCGCCACCGGAGCCGACCCAGATGTCCACCAGCGGTTCTCCGTGCCGGTGCAGCGTGAACGCCGCGCCCGCACCCCGGCGAGTGCCGAACGCCCGTGCGAAAGCGCGCACGAACGGTGCGAATTCGGCGGCGGCGCTGCCACCCATCCCCGGGGGAAGAACCGCGAGATCCCCGGAAGCGACGTTGCTCATCTCTCCACGGTAATGGCATCGGACGATTCCGGCAAAGCGCCTGTCTCGGACAGTTGTACGCCCGTTACCCGCCGCCCGCCAGAAAGCCCGCTCCGAGCTGGGGTTCCACGCGCTCAGCGCGGGCCGGGCGGCGCGGTGTCCAGCAGGGTGAAGGAGTGGCCGGGAACGGTTGTGGCGGAAGGCCCGACCGTCGGGGACTCCCAGGACAGCAGCGGCAGGCCCGCGATCGGCACCGCCACCTGGTCCTCGCCGAGGTTGCACACCAGGGCCAGGGCGCCCCGGTGCACGACGATCCAGCGCGCCGCCTCGTCGTAGTCCACCGAAACATGGGTCAGCCAGGGATCGCTGAGCTCCGCGCGGTCGCGGCGCAGGGCGAGCAGGGCGCGGTAGCAGGACAGCAGCCGCGCGTGGCCCGGCTCGTCGGCTTCGGTCCAGTCGAGTTTGGAGCGCAGGAACGTCTTCACGTCCTGCGGGTCCGGCACCTCGCCCTCGGGCCAGCCGTGCGCGGCGAACTCCTTCTTGCGCCCGGACGCGGTGGCGGCGGCGACATCCGGGTCGGTGTGCGAGGTGAAGAACTGGAACGGCGTGCGCGCGCCCCACTCCTCGCCCATGAACAGCATCGGCGTGAACGGCCCGCACAGCACCAGGGCGGCTTTGATCGCGAGCTGGCCGTCGGTCAGGTAGGCGCTCGGGCGGTCGCCGAGCGCCCGGTTGCCGATCTGGTCGTGATCGCAGGTGTAGGCCAGCAGGGCGCTGCCAGGAACCAGGCCGCGATCGATCGGGCGGCCGTGGGTGCGGCCACGGAAACTCGAATACGTTGCGGCGTGGAAGAACCCGTGCTTCAAGGTGCGGGCCAGGCAGCGCAGGGAGCCGAAGTCGGCGTAATAGCCCTGCCGTTCGCCGGAGACGGCGGTGTGCACGGCGTGGTGCAGGTCGTCGTTCCACTGCCCGGTCAGGCCGTAACCGCCGGCCGCGCGCGGGGTGATCAGTTTCGGATCGTTGAGATCGCTCTCCGCGATGAGCGTCAGCGGCCTGCGCACGTGGGCGGCCAGGCGCTCGGTCGCCACGGCCAGCTCGGCCAGCAGATGCGTGGCCGTGCGGTCGACCAGGGCGTGCACCGCGTCCAGGCGCAGCGCGTCGATGTGGAAATCGCGCAGCCAGCGCAGCGCGTTGTCGATGATGTACCCGCGCACGTGATCGGACTGCGGGCCGTCCAGATTGAGGCTCTGCCCCCAGGTGTTGCGCCCCTCGGTCAGGTAGGGCGCGAAGCGCGGCAGGTAGTTGCCGGACGGGCCGAGATGGTTGTAGACGACGTCCAGGCAGACCGCGAGCCCGCGGGCGTGGCAGGCGTTCACGAAGCGCTGCAAGCCGTCCGGCCCGCCGTAGCTCTCCTGCACCGCGTACCAGAGCACGCCGTCGTAGCCCCAGTTGTGCGGGCCGTCGAAGGCGTTCACCGGCATCACTTCGACCACGGTGACGCCGAGCTCGACCAGGTGGTCGAGCCGTTCGATCGCCGCGTCGAAGGTGCCTTCCGGGGTGAAGGTCCCGATGTGCAGTTCGTAGTAGACCGCCCCGGCGAGTGGCCGCCCGGTCCACGCCGCATCTGTCCATCCGGCCGGATCGAGGGTGTGCAGCGCCGAGCGGGCGTGCACGCCGTCGGGCTGGCGCGGTGAGCGGGGATCGGGCAGCACGGTCGGGTCGTCGTCGAGCAGAAAGCCGTATCGGGCGCCGTTGGCGGCGGGCACGTCGGCGCGCCACCACCCGTGCGGCGACCGCGTCATCGAATGGACGACACCCTCCAGATCCAGCCGCACCGACTCCGGCCGCGGTGCCCACACCTCGAACACAGTCACCGCGCCAGCATCCCACGGGCACGCCCGCTGCGCCGGATACGGACGCAGACCTCGCGGGCAGCAGTCCCGACTTCACGGCAACGGGCCAAGTCGCTTCACTCGGTCCGCGCCGGGGTACGACAAGCGCGACACGCAGACGACCACGGCGCACGCGGCACGCGCGGCGCCAGTATGTCCAGGGTCGGCCGAGCGCAGAACCCACTGGGCGAATGGTGGTGCCCCTGGTCCGAACGGGTCATGCCTGCAAGAGTGGAGGGGTGGGCGTCTATACGGAGCACGTGGTCCCCCGGATCGTCAACGTGGCCTGCGGACTGCGGGACTTGAAGCCGCTGCGTGAGCGGACGTGCGCCGGGCTGCACGGGCGCGTCGTGGAGATCGGTTTCGGTTCGGGATTGAACGTGCCGTTCTACCCGGCGGGGGTCGAGAAGGTGCATGCGGTCGAGCCAGCCGATCTCGGCTGGCGACTGGCTCGCGAACGCCTGGCCGCCGCCACCGTGCCGGTCGAGCGGGCCGGGTTGGACGGGCAGGCGCTGCCCTTCCCGGACGACTCCTTCGACTGCGCGCTGTCGACCTGGACGATGTGCACCATCCCCGACATCGACGCCGCGCTCGCCGAGATGCGCCGGGTGCTCGTCCCCGGCGGCACCCTGCATTTCGTCGAACACGGACTCGCGCCGGACGAGAACGTACGGACCTGGCAGAACCGGCTGAACCCGGTCCAGAAACGACTGTTCGGCGGCTGCCACCTGAACCGCGATATCCGCGGCCTGGTGGCAGACGCCGGTTTCCAGATCCGCGACGCCGAGCAGTTCTACGGGGAACACGCTCCCCGCTTCCTGGTCGCCCAGACGCTCGGCGTCGCGGTGTCGCCCTGAGGCTCAGACGATGCGCACCGACAAGGTGTAGGTCGCGTTGCCGCGGCTCGGCTCTACCGAGATGGCGTAGTAGCCGCTCTGCGGCAGGGTGATCCGGCTCCGAGTTTCCTCCAGGCACAACACGCTTCCGTCCGGGCCGGTGGTGGAGAACCGCGCGTTGTCCTCGATCGAGGTGAGCTCCAGGGTCAAGGTCTGCCCGGCCCGCGCCTCGAACGCGTAGGTGTCGGCGTCGCCACGGACGACCGCTCCGTCGATCGACGTGCGATCGCTTCCGGGCGCGAACTTGATCTCGTAGACCGAGCCCGCGTTCGCCGCGCCCGCCCCGACCGTCGCGACGGCGAACGCGGGCACGAACAGCGTCACGCCGAGCACGAGCAGGCGCAGGGTGCGCAGGATGGCTTGCATGGTGATCCTCGTTTCCTGAGTGGACGACTTGCCCGGAATTCTGCGCGACCCCGCCTATCGGACGCTTAACAGCCGCTTGGACCTCGGCACTCCGCGAGCCGCCGACCATATTGGAACGATCTATTCAAAACTGTGCTACCGTGAACCCATGCCACGACCCAGATCCTTCGACGAGGACCGCGCGGTGGACGCGGCGATGCACGCGTTCTGGCGCGCGGGGTACGAGGGGACCTCGACCGAAGACCTCTGCGCCGCGACCGGTCTGGGCCGCAGCAGCATCTACAACACCTTCACCAGCAAGCGGGACCTGTTCGGCCGCGCACTGCGCCGCTATATGACGACCAAGAACGCCGCGACGTTCGACCTGCTCGACAGCGAGACGGACGCGCGCGCCAAGATCCGCGCCCTGCTGTGGCAGATCGTCGAGGCCCCCGAAGAGGACCCCCTCGGTTGTCTCGTGGTCAATTCGACGATCGAACTGGCCCCGCGCGATCCCGAATTGGCCGCCGTGCTCGCCGCCGACCAGGAGCGACGCCTCGCCGCGCTGACCGACGTGTTCGAGGCGGCGAAACGCGCGGGCGAGATCACACCGGACAAGAACCCGGTCGCTTTGGCGCACTTCGTGATCGCGACGATCGGGGGCATGCGGGTGGCCGCACGCGGCGGCGCGGACCGCGAAACGCTCGCGGCCATCGCGTCCACCGCGCTCGACGCTCTCTGAGACCACATCCGGCGACGGCTCTGCCGCGCCCTCATTTTGGATAGATCAGTACAAAACAAGGAGGTACCGATGCCCGTGGCGATCTATGTCCTGGGTCTGTCGATCTTCGCCCAGGGCACCTCGGAGCTGATGCTCGCGGGCCTGCTCACCGAGATGGCCGGGGACCTGGGCGTCTCCGTGCCGCGCGCGGGCCTGCTCATCTCGGGCTTCGCGATGGGCATGCTGGTGGGCGCGCCGGTGCTGGCGGTGGCGACGCTGCGCTGGCCGCGGCGCACCGCGCTGCTGGCCTTCCTCGCCGTGTTCGTCGGCTCCCACGTCGTCGGGGCGCTGACCTCCGACTACTGGGTGCTGTTCGCGACGCGGGTGGTCGGCGCGTTCGTCTACGCCGGATTCTGGGCGGTGGCCGCGACGACGGCGATCGGTCTCGTCCCGCCCACCGCGCGCGGCAAGGCGATGAGCATCGTCGCGGGCGGGCTCACCTTGGCCATCATCATCGGACTGCCCGCGGGCACCGTGATCGGACAGCAGCTGGGCTGGCGCGCGGCGTTCTGGGCGGTCGCGCTGCTGTCGGCGGTCGCGGCCATCGGCGTGCTGGCGAAGATCCCCGGCGGACGCACCGACGCGCCGCTGCGCCTGCGCACCGAACTGCGCACGATGCTGCGTCCCGCGCTGTGGCTGTCCTACGCCACCACCGCGCTGTCCATCGCCGCACTGATGGTCACCTTCGCCTACCTCGGCGCGCTGCTGTCCCGCACCACCGGACTGGCGGACGGCTGGATCCCGGTGGTGCTCGGCGTCTACGGGCTCGGCGCGTTCCTCGGCATCGTCGTCGGTGGGCGCACCGCCGACGATCACCCGCTCACCAGCCTGTACGTCGGCATCACCGGCGGCGTGCTCACCTCGGCGCTGCTCGCGGTCACGATGGAACACACCGTGCCCGTCGTCGTGCTGTCGTTCCTGTTGGGCGCGTTCGGCTTCGGCATCAACCCGACCTTGAACAGCCGGGTCTTCACTCTGGCGGGCGACGCGCCCACGTTGGCCGGAGCCACGAACATCTCCGCATTCAACGTCGGCATCACCGCAGGTCCGTGGCTCGGCGGCCTGGCCATCGGCGCGGGCCTCGGCTACGCGGCGGTCGCCTGGTTCGGAGTGGTTCTCGGCGTGGCCGCCCTCGCCGTCGTCGCGGGCAGTCACGTCCTGCACCGTAAGGAGGCGGAGCGGGCCTCGGTCGACATGCCCGCCCCGGCACTGGCCGACGTGGGATAGACCCTCGCAGAGGCAGCGGCCCTGGCCGGACGAGCAGTTCGGTTGCAGGGCCGCTGTTTTCGGCATGGAATCCCCGATCAGGCCCGGCGGTCGAACTCCTCGTCACGAACGCCAGCGGCGAAGACATCTCCGCCACGAATCTCGCCCCCATCGAGCAGTGGCTCGACTCCTGACCGCGCGCGACTCGGCCCGAACAGCGCGTCCCGGTCCACACCGCCGCATGGGTGGAACGCTCCTGACCGAGGAGCCGGACCGCGCTGCCGGGAGCAGCTGGACAATGGACGGACGCCGGTTCCATACCGGCGAGTTCGTACGGAGTGAGCCGCTGCGGATTCCGGACTGGAGGTGTGGGGATCGAACTCCGTTACTCGGCAGGAACTGTGCCCGGCCCGCCCGTGAAAACCGTTCAACCGGCAGAGCAGAGAGAACGACCATGAACGACCGCGTTCGTCCCTACCGGATCGCTATCGACGATGCTGATCTGCGTGACCTACGCGAGCGGCTCCTTCGCACCCGGTGGCCGGAACGTGAACCGGTCGCGGACTGGTCCCAAGGGGTGCCGCTGGCGTATCTGCGCGAGCTGTGCCGGTACTGGGCCGACGAATACGATTGGCCGGCCACCGAAGCGCGGCTGAACCGGATTCCGCAGATCAGCACCGAAATCGACGGCGTGCCGATACACGCGCTCCACGTGCGTTCTCCGAATCCGGAGGCCGTCCCGCTCGTCCTCACGCACGGCTGGCCGGGCTCGTTCCTGGAGTTCGAGCGAGTCCTCGGCCCACTCAGTGACCCGGCGGCGCACGGCGGCGATCCGGCCGACGCGTTCCACATCGTCGTGCCGTCCCTGCCGGGCTACGGTTTCAGTGGTCGGCCCACCGAGCCGGGCTGGGGCATCCACCGCATCGCACGCGCCTGGGCCGAGTTGATGACCCGGCTCGGCTACGAGAGATTCATCGCCGCCGGCAGCGACTGGGGCACCAGCATCTCCACCAGCATCGCCTTGCAGCAGCCGCACAGGTTGCTCGGCCTGCACCTCGTCCCACCCCTGGCCGCCCCCGAGCGCACCGAGGCACGCCTCACCGAGGCCGAACGGCGAGCCCTCGCCGACCTCGAGGAACGCAATCGCACCGGATCCGCTTATTCAGCGGTACACGCCACGCGCCCGCAAACTCTCGGTTATGGGTTGCTGGACTCACCGGCCGCGCTGTGTGCGTGGATCGTGGAGAAGGTCTGGACTTGGTGCGACCACGGGGGTGACCTCGACACCGTCTTGACCCGCGACCAGGTATTGGACAACGTGACGCTCTACTGGCTGACCGCGACCGGCGCCTCCTCCACTCGCCTCTACTGGGAGAGCATCGACGAAGTCACCGAGTGGTTCACCACCGCGGTCGGCGACCAGATCACCGTGCCGACCGCCGCCAGCGTGTTCCCCGCCGAGGTGCCCCGCCCGTCATATCGCTGGGCGTCCAAGCGCTTCACCAACATCGTGCACTGGGGACAGCCCCCACGCGGCGGTCATTTCGCCGCATGGGAACAACCAGAGCTGTTCGTCGCCGAAGCTCGCGCCGCACGCCGCGCTTGCCTCGCCGCTCAACGGTGACCGATCACGGAGGAGCGTCACCGTCAGCGGGGACGAGTGCGCTATACCCGGCGGTCAATCCGACCATCAGCCGAGTGCAACCAACCTGATGGCCGGGTACACCTATCCGGCATCACCGCACGACTGGAAGCTACCGGACTCGGAATACGTCGACGTCTCGGCCTCGCCCAGATCGTCTCGAGCATGCGACCCCAGGGCTCGGATACCGAGCGGCGCCTCGAAGCCGCGATCGTCACCCTGGACCGGTGAGCACGTCCCCGGCGCCCGAGGCGGCGCGCCCGGCGGCATGGTTTCGGCACCGGGGCGCTGGACGTGCCGACCAGATCGCTAGCGCTTCGGGTCGGGTAAGCCGGCGGGGCCCAGCGCCTTGCGCAGCGTCCCGGCCAGAGCTTCGAGTTCGTCCGGGTCGAGGCCGCTGAACCGGCGTTCGATTCCGGCCAGGTAGTGCGGAGCGGCCTCCCGCAGCCGCCGCCGACCGGCCTCGGTGATGCTCACGAACGCCGAACGCCCGTCGTCCGGATTGGGCTCCCGCCGCACCAAGCCGTGCGACTCCAGTTCGCCGACCAGGCGACTCACCCGGGTGCGGCTGAGCACGACTCGTTCGCCGAGGTCGCTCACCCGCAGCTCCTGCGGTCCGTCGAGTTCCAGGAGTACGTCGTACCAGGTCAGTGGCAGCGCGGTGGCGCGACGGAGTTCCGCGTCCAGCTCCGGCACCAGTTTGGCGTGCACTTGGAGCAGTGCCGACCACGCACGGACGGCCGGATCGGAACGGTTCGCGGATTTCGGCACGAACTCAGCATAGCGGTTGCGTGCACACGCACACATATAATAGCGTGCGCACGCACATAAATTAGCGCCTGAGGAGGCTGCCATGACCGAACTGATCACTCGCCAGGAACTCGCCGAACAGATCGCAGCGGGTTCGGTGACCGTCATCGACGCGCTCGGCGCCGAGTACTACGCCAAGGCGCATCTTCCCGGCGCGCTCAACCTGGTGGAAGCCGATGTGGAAACGAAAGCGCCGCAACTGCTTCCGGCGAAGGACGCCGCGATCGTGACCTATTGCTCGAATGCCGCGTGCTCCAACAGCCAGCACGTGGCGACCAAGCTGGAAGCTCTCGGCTACACCAATGTCCGGAAGTACCGAGAGGGCATCCAGGATTGGACCGAAGCCGGGCTTGCGGTGGAGAGCTGACGCACGACGGAGTGCCCGGCGGGCGGAGCCTGTCCGTCCGCCGGGCACGTACAGCTCGGCGAGCTTGACTCACCGCTCACCGGTGACCGATCACCGCAACCCACAGCATGACGAGCTTGCGCTCACCCGATCACGACGACGAAGGCCGTCACCCTCCCGTGGACCTCCGCTGGCCGCTGACCATCGCTTGCGCCCGCCGCGCCGTGCGGTTGTGCCGCGACCACGGGTGCGCCCGCTAGCGCGCCCTGTTGATCGCCGCCGGTCAGCTCGCCAGGCAGCCCGGGCCGAGCAGCGCCTTCAGGTCGCCCATCAGGGCCGAGGACGGTGAGACGCGCAGGCGTTCATCGAGTTTCAGCAGCGTGGTCTTGTCCCGGGCGCCGACGTGGCGGATGTGGACGTCGGAGGTGCCGGGGTGCCTGGACAAGACCCGTTTGAGTTCGCCGATCTTGTCCGGGGTGCACATGCGGGTGGTGATGGTGACCGCGAGGGGCTTCGCCACGCCCACCGCCGACAGGTCGGGCACGGCGAGGTCGTTGGCGATCAGCGAGATCCGGTCGTCGCGGACCGAGACGCGGGCCTTGACCAGCACCACGGCGTCCTCGACGACGTCCATCCCGTACACCGAGTACGCCTGCGGGAAGAACAGCACCTCGATGCCACCGGTGAGGTCTTCCAGCTGAGCGGAGGCCCAGGCCAGGCCGTTTTTGTTGATCCGCCGGTTCACCGAGGCCAGGATGCCGCCGACGGTCACCTGGGTGCCGTCCTTGATGTCGCCTTCCAGGATGGCCGGGATCTGCGTGTCGGCCTGCGCGGCCAGCACATGCTCCACACCGTTGAGCGGATGCCCGGACACGTACAGGCCCAGCATCTCCCGCTCCAGCGCGAGCCGGTGCTTGGACTCCCATTCCTCGTCGGGTACCTTCACGTTGAACACCGAGGTCACCGACTCGTCCGCGTCCAAGCCGCCGAACAGGTCGAACTGACCCATCGCCTCGGCCTTCTTGGTCGCCATCACAGCATCGATGGCGTCGGAGTGGATCAGCATCAGGCCCTTGCGCGGATGGCCGAGCGAGTCGAAACCGCCCGCCTTGATCAGCGATTCGGTGACCTTCTTGCTCGCCGCGATCGCATCGATCTTGTTCAGGTAGTCGGAGAAGTCCGTGAACTTCGACTTCTCCTTACGCGCCTGGATGATCGAGGCGACCACGTTCGCGCCGACGTTGCGCACCGCGCCCAGACCGAAACGGATGTCCTTGCCGACCGAGGCGAAGTTCTGCTCGGACTCGTTGACGTCCGGCGGCAGCACGGTGATGCCGAGGCGGCGGCAGTCGGACAGGTAGACCGCGGCCTTGTCCTTGTCGTCACCGACGGAGGTGAGCAGGCCCGCCATGTATTCGGCCGGGTAGTTGGCCTTGAGGTAGGCGGTCCAGAACGAGACGAGGCCGTAGCCGGCGGCGTGCGACTTGTTGAACGCGTAACCGGCGAACGGAAGGATGGTGTCCCACAGGGCCTTCACCGCGCCTTCGGAGAAGCCGTTGTTGGTCATGCCCTCGTGGAAGCCCTTGTACTCGGCCTCCAGCACCTCGAGCTTCTTCTTACCCATGGCTTTGCGCAGCGCGTCGGCCTTGCCCATGGAGTAGGAGGCGACCTTCTGCGCGATGAACATGATCTGCTCTTGGTAGACGATCAGACCGTAGGTCTCGGCGAGGATGTCCTTGAGCGGTTCCTCGAGCTCGGGGTGGATCGGCTTGATCGGCTGCCGCCCGTTCTTGCGGTCGGCGTAGTCGTTGTGCGCGTTCATGCCCATCGGGCCGGGCCGGTACAGCGCGAGCACGGCGACGATGTCGTTGAAGCCGGTGGGCTGCATGCGGCGCAGCAGGTCGCGCATGGGGCCGCCGTCGAGCTGGAAGACACCCAGAGTGTCACCGCGCGAAAGCAATTCGTAGGTGGCCGGGTCGTCCAGCGGCAGGTTGTCCATGTCGAGATCGATGCCGCGGTTGGCCTTGATGTTGTCCAGCGCGTCACCGATGACGGTGAGGTTGCGCAGGCCGAGGAAGTCCATCTTCAGCAGACCGATGGCCTCGCAGGACGGGTAGTCCCAGCCGGTGATGATCGCCCCGTCCTGGGGACGCTTCCACACCGGGATCGCGTCCATCAAGGGCTCGGAGGACATGATCACCGCGCAGGCGTGCACACCGGCATTGCGGATCAGGCCCTCGAGGCCGCGCGCGGTCTCGTAGATCTTGGCCACGTCGGGGTTGCTGCCGATGAGCTCGCGGACCTCGGCTGCTTCCTTGTACCGCTCGTGATCGGGGTCCATGATGCCCGACAGCGGGATGTCCTTGGCCATGATCGGCGGCGGCAGGGCCTTGGAGATCTGGTCGGCGATGGCGAAACCGGGCTGGCCGAACTGGACGCGCGCGGAGTCCTTGATCGCGGCTTTGGTTTTAATCGTGCCGAACGTGATCACCTGGGCGACCCGGTCGGTTCCCCATTTCTCGGTGGCGTAGCGGACCATCTCACCGCGACGGCGATCGTCGAAGTCGATATCGATATCCGGCGCGGACGGGCGCTCCGGGTTGAGGAACCGCTCGAACAGCAGGCCGTGCGGCAGCGGGTCGATATTGGTGATGCCGAGCGCGTAGGCCACCAGCGAACCGGCCGCCGAACCACGGCCGGGGCCGACCCGGATGCCGACTTCCCGCGCGTGCTTGACGAGGTCGCCGACGACGAGGAAGTAGGCGGGGAAGCCCTTCTGCTTGATGACGTCGAGTTCGAAGTAGGCGCGGGTGTAGTACTCCTCGGGCACCCCGCCGGGGAACCGGCGCGCCAAGCCGCGATCGACCTCTTTGCGCAGCCAGGAGTCCTGGTCCTCGCCCTCGGGCACCGGGAAGACCGGCATGCGGTCCTTGAAGGCCCACACGTCGTCGTAGGACTGGACCCGCTCGCCGATCAGCACCGTGTTGTCGCACGCGCCGGGCACCTCGGCGTCCCAGAGCGCGCGCATCTCCTCGGCCGACTTCAGGTAGTAGCCGTCACCGTCGAACTTGAACCGCGTGGGGTCCGACAGCGTCTTGCCGGTCTGCACGCACAGCAGCGCCTCGTGGTTGGCGGACTGATCCTTGGTGACGTAATGGCAGTCGTTGGTGGCCAGCGCCGGAATGCCCAGTTGCTTGCCGATGTTCAGCAGTCCCTCGCGGACCCGGCGCTCGATGGACAGGCCGTGGTCCATCACCTCGAGGAAGAAATTGTCCTTGCCGAAGATCTCCTGCCACTTGGCGGCGGCCTCCAGCGCCTCGCGGTCGTGGCCCAGGCGCAGGCGGGTCTGCACCTCGCCGGAGGGGCAGCCGGTCGTGGCGATGATGCCCTCGGCGTACTGGGCGATGATCTCCGCGTCCATACGCGCCCACTTGCCGAGCTGGCCTTCGATGGAGGCCAGCGAGGAGAGTTTGAACAGATTGCGCAGGCCGGTCGCGTTCTCGGCGACCATCGTCATGTGCGTGTAGGCGCCGGAGCCGGAGACATCGTCGCCCTTCTGGCTCGGATCGCCCCACTGCACGCGCTTGGTGTCGAACCGGGAGCCCGGCGCGATGTATGCCTCGATGCCGATGATCGGCTTGATGTCGTGCTTCTTGGCCGAGTTGTAGAACTCCGACGCGCCGTACATGTTGCCGTGGTCGGTCATCCCGACCGCGTTCATCCCCAGCCGTTTCGCCTCCGCGAACAGTGGCGAGATCTTGGCCGCACCATCGAGCATGGAGTACTCGGTGTGGTTGTGCAGATGGACGAACGATCCGGACGAGGCGGCCAAGACGGTCCTTCCTCCCAAGGTCTCGACGGGGGTTGGCTGGACCGATTCTAGGCGGGCGCACCGACTGCTTTTGACCGGCGCGCGGGCGCCGCCCGGGCCTCCGGCGTGTCGGTGGGGAAGATCACCGGCGCGTCCTGTCGACTCGCCGCATGAGCGTCTGATTTCCGCGCGTGTCGGGATCGGCCCGCCACCATGCCGCACGAGCGCGCCCCCGCGATAATCGGCCCATGAAGTCCCCGCGCGGATGCCCGCCATGACCACCGCGCTCGCCGTCGTGGTCGCGGCGGCCCTACTCGCCGGTGCGTTGCTGATCTGGTCGCGCACCCGCAGGGTGGTGACCACCCCCGCCGAGCGGGCGGTGCATTCGGCGCTGCACACCGCGTCGCTGGCCGCGGTGCCGCTGCGGCGCGGGCTGACCGAGGATTCGGCGCGGGAAGCGGCGCCGCATCTGCGCGCGCTCACCGGCGCGGAGGCGCTCGCGCTGGCCGATGCCGACGGCACGGTGCTCGCCTGGGACGGGCCGCACGCCGAACTGGCCGAGTATTTCGGCGAAGCCGCCGAGCGCGCCGTCGCGGGCCAGCGTCCCGTGCTCGTCGCCGGACCCGGACGCGGGGAGCACGCCGGGCGCACCCTGATCGCGCAACCGTTGCTGGTCGAATCCAACGGCGTCGCCGGTGTGCTGGGCGTCGTGAGCACCGGACAGCCGGGGCCCGGCCGGCTCGGCGCGGTCGCCGAGGTGGCGCGGTACGCCTGCGGCCAGCTCGAATTGGCCGAACTGGACGCGTCGCGGGCCCGTCTGGACCGGGCCGAGGTGCGCGCGCTGCGGGCGCAGATCAGCCCGCATTTCATCTACAACGCGCTGAACACCATCGCTTCCTTCGTGCGCACCGATCCCGCGCGGGCCCGCGAGCTGATCCTCGAGTTCGCCGACTTCACCCGGTATTCCTTCCGCGCCGCGGGCGAGTACACCGTGCTGTCGGACGAGTTGCGCAATATCGAGCGCTATCTCGCGCTGGAACGCGCCCGCTTCGGCGACGCCCTCCAGGTGCGGTTGCGGATCGCGCCCGAGGTGCTCGGCGTGGTGCTCCCCTTCCTCGCGCTCCAGCCCCTGGTGGAGAACGCGGTGCGGCACGGGCTCGCGGGCACCGCCCACGGCGGCACCGTGAGCATCGTCGCCACCGACGCGGGCACCGACTGCGTGATCAGCGTCGAGGACGACGGCGTCGGCATGGACCCCGACCTCCTGCGCTCCGGCGCGCTGGACGCCGTCGAGACCAGCCCGGCGGGCTCCGGGGAGGCGGCGCACGTCGGTCTCGCGAACGTCGACGACCGGTTGCGCGCGGCCTTCGGCGACGACTACGGCCTGGTCGTGGAGACCGCGCCGGGCGCGGGCACGAAAGTCAGCCTGCGTGTCCCGAAATTCCGCGCTGGCATCCGGCCCTAGGGCCGGCGTGCGAAGTTTGCGGGGGACAACGCGTGCCGACGACACCCGGTCATGGCCCGGCGCGGGACCCTTACGATGGAGCGATTGTGACCCGCGTTACCGGCAAACCGGCGGGCGCGCTGCGCGTGCTCGCCGTGGACGACGAGAAACCCGCTCTGGACGAGCTGGTGTATCTGCTGCGCGCGCGGGCCGAGATCGGGGAGATCCACGCGGCGGGCGACGCCACCAGCGCGCTGCGGGTGTTGCGCGCCCACCCGGTGGACGCGGTCTTCCTGGACATCAACATGCCCGGCCTGGACGGCATGGAGCTGGCGGGCATCCTGTCCGAGTTCGCCAATCCGCCCGCCGTGGTCTTCGTGACCGCCCACGACGACCGGGCCATCGCGGCGTTCGACCTGGGCGCGGTCGATTACCTGCTCAAGCCGCTGCGCGAAGCGCGGCTCGCCGAGGCGGTGCGGCGGATCGCCGCCGCCAGCAGCGCGCCGCACCAGCCCGCCGCCGACGAGCGCACCGATCCGAGCGAGGTCATCCCGGTGGAACTGGGCGGGATGACGACGCTGGTGCCGAGGTCCAGCGTGAGCTGGGTGGAGGCCGACGGGGACTACGCGCGGCTGCACACCAGCGGGGGATCACATCTGGTACGCATCCCGTTGTCGGCGTTGGAAGCTCGCTGGCACGACGCGGGCTTCCTGCGGGTGCACCGCTCGTATCTGGTGGCGCTGCGGATGGTCACCGGGCTGCGCACGGTGGGTTCCGGCACCGTCGTGTGCCTGCGGGCCGAGGGCGACGCGCGAGCGGTCGAACTGCCGGTCAGCCGAAGACAGGTACGTGAGCTGAAGCAGCGGCTGGTGCACCGGCCCCGGCAACAGTGGGGCAATCAGTGACCACGCCGCAGCGTCCGACGCGCGAGCGCGTGGTGCTGTCCGAGCGACGCGGCGCGCGGCGGGTCCGCACGAGGGTCGAGGTCGCCGAGCAGACCGAGTTCGGCGAGGCGCTCATCGGCGGCCTGATCCGCGCCCAGCTCGGGCTCGCGCTGCGCGTGGGCCTGGTGACCATCGCGCTGCTGTGCGCGCTGCCCGTGCTGTTCCGCGCCGGTCCGATCGGATCGATCACGATGCTCGGCATCCGGCTGCCCTGGCTGGTGCTCGGCGGCGCCGTCTACCCGCTGCTGTTCCTGATCGGCCGCACCTACGTGCGCTTGGCCGAACGCAACGAACAGGATTTCCTCGAACTGGCCGAGGACTGATCGTGCGCTCCCTCCGAATCCCGTCCGTGTGGATGCCCTCCGGCAGCAGCGAGATAGGCCGGGTTCACCACTCGGCGTATCGGCGCACCTGCGCTGCGACCGCGCGCGGCGCGTCCGCGACCGGGATACGACCGGGCGGACTCGCGCGCCGCAGTCAGACCGGCTTCGCCGGCACCGCCGCGGCGCGTGCCCATCCGTACCCTCCGGCGACTTCGGCCTCCGCCCTCGCGTCAACGCTGGTGGAACTCTCTGCCGAGCCGGACACATGGGGGCCTGTCCGAACGCAACGAACAGGATTCCCTCGCCCCGACCGAGCACCGGCGGGATGCCGCGCCGACCTTCCCGGAGGTACGCGATGACCTCCGGCACGGCGACCACGCTGACGGTGGCGGCGCTGATCCTCGCCGCGCTGGCGACCGTCGCGATCGGCGCGTACGGCGTGCGGCTCGCGCGCACCACCTCCGATTTCCTCGTCGCGTCGCGCAGTGTGGGGCCGCGCTGGAACGCCGCCGCGATCTCCGGTGAATACCTTTCGGCCGCTTCGTTTCTCGGCGTCGCCGGGTTGATCGCGAAGTACGGCGCGGACGCGCTGTGGTACCCGGTCGGGTTCACCGCCGGGTACCTGGCGCTGCTGCTGTTCGTCGCCGCCCCGCTGCGCCGCTCCGGCGCGTACACGGTGCCCGACTTCGCCGAATTTCGTTTGGGTTCGGTGCGTCTGCGCAGGCTGGCGGCCACCGTCGTGGTGCTCATCTGCGCGGTGTACCTGATCCCGCAGTTCCAGGGTGCGGGTCTCACGCTGCACATCCTGCTCGGGGTGCCGGACTGGGTGGGCGCGGTGGCGGTGGGCGCGATCGTGATCGCCAACGTGGTCGGCGGTGGGATGCGCTCGATCACGCTGGTCCAAGCGTTCCAGTACTGGTTGAAGCTGACGGCGGTCGCGCTCCCCGCGCTGGTGTTGCTCGGGCATTTTCTCGCCGACGAGCGGGAACTGGGCGCGCCCGCCCCGCCGGTGGTGTCCGAACGCACGACCGTCGACGTGACCACCGACGTGGTGGTCCGGGTCAACGCGCCGCAGCAGGTCGCGATCACCGGAACGCTCGACGAGCGCGCCGTCGACGGGCAGGTGCCGCTGGCGCCCGGCACGCACGAACTGGCGGCCGGGACGCGCTTGGTGCTCGAGGCGGGGTCCGCGGTGCCGGTGGTGGCGGGCGCCCCCGCCGACGGCGCGGGCTGGCTGGCGCCGGGCGGCGGCCTGGGCGGACCGCATCCCGCCTACCAGGTCTATTCGCTGATCCTGGCGACCTTTCTCGGCACGATGGGCCTGCCGCACGTGCTGGTGCGCTTCTACACCAACCCCGACGGACGGGCCGCGCGCACGACGGCGCTCGCGGTGATCGGCCTGGTCGGGCTGTTCTACCTGTTCCCCGTGCTGCTGGGCGTTTTCGCCCGGCTGTACGTGCCGCAATTGCTGATCACCGGAACCTCCGACGCCGCGGTGGTGCTGCTACCCGGGGCGGTAGTCGCGGGCCTGCCGGGGCAGCTGCTCGCGGCGCTGGCCGCGGCGGGAGCGATCGCCGCGTTCCTGTCCACCTCGTCCGGACTGCTGGTGAGCATCGCGGGCGTGCTCAGCACCGACATGCTGCGCGGGCGCATCCGCGACTTCCGCACGGCCGCGCTGGTCGCGAGCTCCGTCCCGCTGGCGTTGTCGCTGACGGTGGTGTCGCTGGACCTGTCGCGCACCGTCGGCCTGGCCTTCGCGGTGGCCGCCTCCACGCTGTGCCCGCTGCTGGTGCTCGGCATCTGGTGGCGTGGACTGACCGCGGCGGGCGCGGCGGCCGGACTCGTCGCGGGCGGACTGGCGGCGGGCGCGGCGACCGCCGTCTCGGTCACCGGCGGCTTCTCCGGCGAAGTGGCGGGCGGCTGGCCCGCCGCGCTGCTGAGCTATCCGGCGGCGATCAGCGTGCCGCTGGCGTTCGCCACCATGGTGCTGGTGAGCTCGCGCACCCGCGGCCTCGGCACTAGGACGGTGAGCCGGATCTTCGTCCGGATGCACGCGCCGGAGCGCTTGGGCATGGGCGCGGACCGCGAACGCAGCCTGCGTTCGGAGTGAGCGAGCGCCCTCGCGCCACCTGACCGTTCGTCGCGCCGGATCGACCGTTCACCGCAGATTCGGCCACCTTCGCGGAGTGACCCACACCACAGCCTACTGGCGGCCCGCATGTCTGGCTTACCGTCCTCGAGAAGTAAGCCACGTCACTTGGTAGGACCATCATGACCAGTACCGAACTCGACGACACCGCACCGCGGCGAGCGCCGAGCGCAGCAGAATTCGCCGAAGTCCAGGCGAGCCCCCAATTCCAGGATCTGCGAAATCGGCTGCGCCGCTTCGTATTTCCGATGACCGCGTTGTTCCTGCTCTGGTACCTCGGTTATGTGCTGCTCGGCGCGTACGCCCACGACTTCATGAGCCGCCCGGTGTTCGGCGAGATCAACGTCGGATTGCTGCTCGGGCTGGGCCAGTTCGTATCCACCTTCGCCATCACCGCGCTCTACGTCCGGTTCGCCAACCGGGAACTGGATCCGCGCGCGGCGGCCATCCGCGGCTACCTCGAGGGAGACCGAGCGTGAACACCGTGCACATTCACGCCGCGGCGGCGACGGTCGGCAACCCGGTCGCCAATATCGCCATCTTCGGCGTCTTCGTCGTCTTCACGATGATCGTGGTGATCCGGGCCAGCCGGAACAACGCCACCGCCGCCGACTACTTCACCGGCGGGCGCGGCTTCTCCGGCCCGCAGAACGGCGTCGCCATCGCGGGTGACTACCTCTCGGCCGCGAGCTTCCTCGGCATCGCGGGCGCCATCGCCGTCTACGGCTACGACGGATTCCTCTACTCCATCGGATTCCTGGTCGCGTGGCTGGTCGCGCTGCTGCTGGTCGCCGAAATGCTGCGCAACACCGGCAAATTCACCATGGCCGACGTGCTGAGCTTCCGGCTGAAGGAAGGCCCGGTGCGCACCGCCGCCGCGCTGTCCACGCTGACGGTGTCGCTGTTCTACCTGCTCGCGCAGATGGCGGGCGCCGGCGGGCTGGTGGCGCTGCTGCTGGATGTCACCGACAAGACCGGGCAATCCGTCGTGATCGCCGTCGTCGGCGTGCTGATGATCGTGTACGTGCTGGTCGGCGGCATGAAGGGCACCACGTGGGTGCAGATCATCAAGGCGGTGCTGCTGATCGTCGGCGCGGCGCTGATGACCGTCATGGTGTTCGCCAAGTTCGGTTTCGACTTCTCCGAAATCCTCGGCTCCGCGCAGGAAGCGGTCTCCGGTTCGGCGAACAAGGCCGTCGCGGCCCGCGACGTGCTCGCCCCCGGCGCGCAGTACGGCGGCAGCGAGACCTCGAAGCTCAACTTCCTGTCGCTCGGCTTGGCCTTGGTGCTCGGCACCGCCGGCCTGCCGCACGTGCTGATGCGCTTCTACACCGTGCCCACCGCCAAAGAGGCGCGGCGCTCGGTGGTCTGGGCGATCGGCCTGATCGGCGCGTTCTACCTGTTCACCCTGGTCCTCGGCTACGGTGCCGCGGCGATCGTGGGGCCGGATCGCATCCTCGCGGCCGCGGGCGGGCAGAACTCGGCGGCGCCGCTGCTGGCCTTCGAACTCGGCGGCGTGGTGCTGCTCGGCGTGATCTCCGCGGTCGCCTTCGCCACCATCCTCGCGGTGGTCGCGGGCCTGACCATCACGGCGTCGGCGTCGTTCGCCCACGACATCTACGCCAACGTCATCAAGCGCGGGAAAGCCGGTGAGCGCGAACAGGTACGGGTCTCCCGGATCACCGCTGTGGTGATCGGCGTGCTCGCCATCGCGCTGGGCATCCTGGCCAACGGGCAGAACGTCGCCTTCCTGGTGGCGCTGGCGTTCGCGGTCGCGGCATCGGCGAACCTGCCGACCATCCTGTACTCGCTGTTCTGGCGGCGGTTCAACACCACGGGCGCGCTGTGGAGCATGTACGGCGGTCTGATCTCGACGATCGTGCTGATCGTGTTCTCCCCCGCGGTGTCCGGCAGCAAGACCGCCATGCTGCCCGGCTCGGATTTCGACTGGTTCCCGCTGTCCAACCCTGGCATCGTCTCCATCCCCTTGGCGTTCGTGCTCGGCATCATCGGCACCTTCGTCGGCGGACGGTCCGAGGACCCGGCCAAGGCCGCGGAGATGGAGGTTCGCTCGCTCACCGGCGTCGGCGCGGAAAAGGCGGTGGTGCACTGAGCACCGCCCGGCATTCTTCGTCCCCCTTGTTCTTTCGTTAGGAGATCCTCGCGTGACCAGCGCAACCACCGATGACCGCGACACCACCGCCTACCCGCCCACCGCGGAGTTCGCCGCCCAGGCGAACGCGAGCGAGGCGCTGTACGACCGGGCACGATCGGATCGGCTGGAGTTCTGGGCCGAGCAGGCCCGCAGGCTGCACTGGCACGAACCGTTCACCCAGGTGCTGGATTGGAGTGCGGCGCCGGTGGCGAAGTGGTTCGTCGGCGGCAAACTCAACGTCGCCTACAACTGCGTGGACCGCCACGTCCTGGACGGCCACGGCGACCAGGTCGCCATCCACTGGGAAGGCGAACCCGGCGACTCCCGCGCCATCACCTACCGCGAACTGCTCGACGAGGTCTCCCGCGCCGCCAACGCGCTCACCGACCTGGGCCTGATCGCGGGTGACCGGGTGGCGATCTACATGCCGATGGTGCCCGAAGCGATCGTGTCCATGCTCGCCTGCGCCCGCCTCGGGCTCACCCATTCCGTCGTCTTCGCCGGGTTCTCCCCCACCGCGCTGCGCCAACGGGTGGACGACGCCGGCGCCCGCCTGGTGATCACGACCGACGGACAGTGGCGGCGCGGGGCGGCGGCGCCGCTCAAGGCCGGGGTGGACGAGGCGCTGGGAGAAGAG
>NZ_BDBC01000058.1 GCF_001612785.1 Nocardia beijingensis NBRC 16342 | reverse complement strand
GGGTGCTCGGTCTCGCTTCGCTCGAAACCGGGTGTTGCGGCGCGCTGGGTACGTTGGTGCCGAGGCTCGCTGCATGGTGTGCGCGGTGTAGTGGCTGGTGTCGGCCTTGCCGTCGCTTACTCCCTGTGTCGCGTGCCCGTTGGCCGCTCAGGCGCGAGCCGGGCCGCGAACGGCGGGTGCTCGGTCTCGCTTCGCTCGAAACCGGGTGTTGCGGCGCGCTGGGTACGTTGGTGCCGAGGCTCGCTGCATGGTGTGCGCGGTGTAGTGGCTGGTGTCGGCCTTGCCGTCGCTTACTCCCTGTGTCGCGTGCCCGTTGGCCGCTCGGACGCGAGCCGGGCCGCGAACGGAACAGGCTCGGTCGCGCTTCGCTCGTAAGACGTGGTTGCGGTGCGCTGGGCGCGATGGCTGCCGAGCTCGGCATAGGGCGCGCGTTGGTCGGTGGTCGCTCCGTGTGGGCGGTGGACGTGGGAATGTGGGCGGGCGCGAATGGCGCTTGGTTCATTTCGCTCGAGCGCCGAGGGCTCGGTTTGTGTGGGTTGCGCTGGTGCCCGTGTCGGGGCAACGTTCGCCTGTCGAGTCACGGGGCCGGGCACGAGGGATGGGTAATTTCGCGGCATGCATCAGCATCGGACCTTCCACAATCCTCCGGCTCTGCCGCATGAGGTGGTGATCGCGGTATTGGAGCGGGCGCTCGGAGACCGGGCGTACGAGGGCGAGGCGGCGGATGCTCTGGTGGGCAGCGCCTTGAACGACGACGATCGGGAGTTCGTCGAGCACTGGTGCGTGCAGGTCGGAACGCGAGCTGTTTCCGGAAGCCCTCTGCTCGGGCTGGCCGGGCTGTGCCTGGGACATACCGCTCGGCGGTTCGGGCGGCTCAGCGATGAGTCTGTCGCGTTGGCGCGCTCCTTGGCGGCACGTGCCGAGGCGGATCCGTCGGACGTGGACGGGCGGGCACTCGACGGGCTCGACGACGTCCGGAGTTTCCTGCACCTCTGGTGAAGCAGGCGCCGTCGGTCGCTCTCGGGCAGGCCAGGAGAGGCAGTCTCTCCTCGCGGCGGCGCGGGCGCTGGAAAAACGAGATGCCCGCTTCACTAGACTCGGTTGGCCGCTCGAAACGTGTCGCCTGCGCTCAGGAGTTGTCGATGTCCACCCACCGCCCCCCGTTGGCGGGACTGGCCGCCGCGGCCGGTGCCGATACCTCGCTACGGACCGTCGCGGAGCTGATCGGCACATCGTCGGTCGAGCTGGTCGCGCCGTCGGCGGTGCGGCCGTTCGTCGCGTCCAGGATGGCCGCCGAGCGGCCGTTGGTGGTGGTCACGGCCACGGGGCGGGAGGCGGACGACCTGACCGTCGAGCTGGTGGAGATGCTCGGCCCCGCGGTCGCTCAGTTCCCGTCCTGGGAGACGCTGCCGCACGAGCGGCTCTCCCCGGGCGCGGACACGGTGGGACGCAGGCTCGAGGTGCTGCGCCGGATCGCGCACCCCGACGACCCGCATTTCCCCGCGCCGCTGCGCGTGGTGGTGACCACGGTGCGGTCGCTGATGCAGCCGATGGCGGGCGGGCTCGGCGATATCGAGCCGGTCGTGCTGCGCGTCGGCGCCGAGCTGGACTTCGACGAACTGCTCACGCGGCTGGTGGAATTCGCCTACACCCGGGTCGACATGGTGGGCAAACGCGGCGAGTTCGCGGTGCGCGGCGGCATCCTGGACGTCTTCCCGCCCACCGCCGACCATCCGGTGCGCGTGGAGTTCTGGGGCGACGAGATCACCGAGCTGCGGCCGTTCTCCGTCGCCGACCAGCGCTCGCTGCCGGACGTCGCGGTGGACGTCGTGGTCGCCACGCCGTGCCGGGAACTGCTGCTCACCCCCGAGGTGCGCGAGCGGGCCGCCGAGGTCGCCGTCGTCAACGCGGCCGACGCGGCGCTGGTGGAGATGCTGGAGAAGCTGGCGCAGGGCATCCCGGTCGAGGGCATGGAAGCGCTGCTGCCTGTGCTGCAACCCGGACAGTTGTGCCTGCTCACCGAGGTGCTGCCGGAGGGAACCCACATACTGCTGTGCGATCCGGAGAAGATCCGGACCCGCGCGGCCGACCTGGTGCGCACCGGCGAGGAATTCCTGGAGGCCTCCTGGACCGCGGCCTCGTTCGGTGGCGCCGCGCCGCTCGGCGGGCACGGGCTCGACCTGGCCGCCTCGGCCTACCGCCCGCTGCCCGAGGTGCACGCCGACGCCGACCGGCAAGGTCTGCCCTGGTGGACGCTGAGCCCGCTCGCCTCAGGGGATGCGTCGGAGGTCGTGCTGCCCGTGCTGCCCGGCCCGGCCGCGCGCGGATCCGACGAGCTGGTGGCGACCATGTTCGCCTCGTTGCGCGCCCACGTGCTCACCGGAGGCAAGGCCGTGGTGGTCGTCGCCGGTCACGGCACGGCGCAGCGCATCATGGAACGGCTGGCGGATGCGGAAGTGCCCGCCGCCGCGCTGGACGCGGGCGCGGAACCGAACGAGGGCGTGGTGGGCGTGCTGTGCGGTTCGCTGCACGACGGCCTGATCTTCGAGGGCGCGGGCCTGGTGGTCGTCGCCGAGTCCGACCTCACCGGCAACCGCGTCACCGCGCCCACCGAGGGCAAGCGGATGCCGGCGAAACGCCGCAACCAGGTCGATCCGCTGGCGTTGAGCGCGGGGGACATGGTGGTGCACGACCAGCACGGCATCGGCAAGTTCGTCGAGATGATCGAGCGCACCGTCGGCGGCGCGCGCCGCGAGTACCTGGTGATCGAGTACGCGCCGAGCAAACGCGGCCAGCCCGGCGACCGGCTGTTCGTGCCGATGGAGTCGCTCGACCAGCTGTCCCGCTACGTCGGCGGCGAGATGCCGAGCCTGTCCAAGCTCGGCGGCTCGGACTGGGCCAACACCAAACGCAAGGCGCGCAAGGCCGTTCGCGAGATCGCGGGCGAACTCGTGCAGCTGTACGCCGCGCGCCAGGCGGCCCCCGGGCACGCGTTCGGGCCGGACACGCCGTGGCAGAAGGAGATGGAGGACGCGTTCGCGTTCACCGAGACTGTCGACCAGATGACCGCCATCGCCGAGGTGAAGGCGGACATGGAGAAGCCGGTCCCGATGGACCGCGTGGTCTGCGGCGACGTCGGCTACGGCAAGACCGAGATCGCGGTGCGCGCGGCGTTCAAGGCGGTGCAGGACGGCAAGCAGGTCGTCGTGCTGGTGCCGACCACGCTGCTCGCCCAGCAGCACTTGCAGACCTTCACCGAGCGTGTCGCGGGTTTCCCGATCACCGTGAAGGGCCTGTCCCGCTTCACCGACCCGGCCGAGGCCCGCGCGGTGCTGGAAGGCATGGCCGACGGCAGCGTCGACATCGTGGTCGGCACGCACCGGCTGTTGCAGACCGGTGTGCGCTGGAAGGACCTCGGTCTCGTGGTGGTCGACGAGGAGCAGCGGTTCGGCGTCGAGCACAAGGAGCACATCAAGGCGCTGCGCACGCACGTCGACGTGCTCACGATGTCGGCCACCCCGATTCCGCGCACCCTGGAGATGAGCCTGGCCGGAATTCGCGAGATGTCGACCATCCTCACCCCGCCGGAGGAACGTCACCCCGTGCTCACCTACGTGGGCGCCTACAACGACAAGCAGGTCACCGCCGCGATCCGGCGCGAACTGCTGCGCGACGGCCAGGTGTTCTACGTGCACAACCGGGTGTCGTCGATCGACAAGGCGGCCAAGCGGATTCGCGATCTGGTGCCGGAAGCGCGCGTGGTGGTCGCGCACGGCCAGATGAACGAGGACGCGCTCGAGTCCACCGTGCAGGGCTTCTGGCAGCGCGAATACGACGTGCTGGTGTGCACCACGATCATCGAGACCGGCCTGGACATCTCCAACGCCAACACCCTGATCGTGGAACGCGCCGACGCGCTCGGCCTTTCGCAGTTGCATCAGCTGCGCGGCCGGGTCGGGCGCAGCCGGGAACGCGGCTACGCGTACTTCCTGTACCCGCCGGAGAAGCCGCTCACCGAGACGGCCTACGACCGGTTGGCCACCATCTCGCAGAATTCCGATCTCGGCGCGGGCATGGCGGTCGCGATGAAGGACCTGGAGATCCGCGGCGCGGGCAACGTGCTCGGCGCCGAACAGTCCGGTCACGTCGCCGGCGTCGGTTTCGATCTCTACGTGCGGTTGGTCGGGGAGGCCGTCGAGGCGTATCGCGCCGCCGCGGACGGCAAGCCGATCACCACCGAGGAGGTCAAGGAGGTGCGCATCGACCTGCCCGTCGACGCGCACATCCCGCCCGACTACATCGCCAGTGACCGGCTGCGCCTGGAGGCGTACCGGAAACTCGCCGCCGCGCAGGACGATTCGGCGCTGGCGCAGGTGGTGGAAGAGCTCGTCGACCGGTACGGCCCGTTGCCGGTGGAGGTCGGGCGCCTGGTGTCGGTAGCCAAGTTGCGGCTGCTCGCCCGGGAGTACGAGGTCACCGAGATCGCGGTCACCGGGACCACCTTGAAGATCTCGCCGCTGCACCTGCCCGATTCCAAGCAGATGCGCCTCAAGCGGCTCTACCCGAGCGCGGGGTATCGAGCCGCGTCCGGGGTGGTGCAGCTTCCGCTGCCACGCGTGCAGGACAGTGTCGGGGCCGAGCGCGTCCGCGATGTCGTGCTGCTGCAATTCGTCGCCGATCTGTTGCTGGCGTTGGACGGGAAGGCGCAGGGAGCGGTCGATCTCACCGTCGCCGCCGAGATGGCGTCGCGATGAGTTCCACACGCGACGAGTCCGTCCTGCGCGCTGCCCGTCATCGCGCGGCGCACGACGGGGAATCGGAGCCGCGCACCGACACGGCGGTGGACGCGGCGGGGCTGGCCGGTGCGGTCGAGGTGATGGACCGCCTCTGGCATTTCGGCGGCTGGGAGGTCACCCAGACCCACGACTCGCTGCGCCCCTACCTGCTCGAGGAGACCTACGAACTGCTCGACGCCATCCAGCATGAGGATGCCGAGACGATCAAGGAGGAACTCGGCGACTTGCTGCTGCAAGTGCTCTTCCACTCCAGAATCGCGGAGGCCGCAGGGGAATTCACCGTCGATGACGTCGCCGCCTCGCTGGTGGCCAAGCTGGTCAACCGCAGCCCGCACCTAGTGGACTCCGCGATCGATCCCGACGCCTCGGTGGCGGAGAAGATCGCCGCCCAGGAACGCGCCTGGGAAGAGCGCAAATCCGCAGAGAAGTCCCGCCGCTCCTGCCTGGACGGCATCGCCATGGCTCAGCCCGCCCTCGCCCTCGCCGAGAAGGTCGTCTCCCGCAGCACCAAGGCGGGCCTGCCGCCCGACCTGGTGCCCGAAGCCCTCCGCGTCGTCCATCTCGGCGGCCCGGAGAGCGCCGAAGAACGCCTCCGCAAAGCAACGTTGGCCTTCGCTGCCGCCATTCGCTCGGCGGAGGATATCGCGGAAAAGGACCGCGGTGAACGTCTTCCGCTCACCGCAGAGGATTGGCGCGCCTTCTGGGCTTACGAGTAGAAGCCCGCCTCACCCGCCTGCGGCCACATCCGCGCGGTCGTCGTGCCAGGGGACACTGAAAGAATGCCGTATCCCGAACTGAACGCCCGACCACAATGGCAATCAACCGGCAACGGCAAATTCCCCGTCGCCGCCTACGTCGACGGCCAATGGTGGGTCCTGAGAATCAACGGCTTCCCCGACCACCCACTATGGACCCTGTTCATCGACGGCGCACCCCGTTTCGACCTCGACGACCCTCCACCCACCTGGGACCGCCCGAGCCCCCGATCCGCTCCACCCCTCGACCGAGCCACCGCCGACCAAATCCTGAGCCCGATACAGCACTTCGTCGCCTACGGCAGCGAAGTAGGCAAACCTTGCGATGACCTGTTCTGCTGCGGTCATTGGAGCTGAACATTCACACTGCTCCCACGGGCTGCCAGGACCAGGTCTCGATAAGGCAACTTGATGATCGGGTAGTCAGTGATGTCGAGTTCCCCTTCGACCTGACTGAGGTGAATGGATGCCACCTCCGTGTCGGCCGCCGTGATTTCCGTTTCGACGAATGTTCCAGCATCGGTGACGGCGTCGATGCTGACGATGATGTCGTCACGCTCCGGGTGCTGGTAGATGGTCCTGCGCTTCTCGACACGGACGAGTTCGACCATGCCGATCGCGTCCAGTAGCCGACTGGCCGACTCGGCTTGCTCCGGCCCGCTGAGGGTGACGTTGGTTTCGCGCTTGGCGATCACGTCGGCGTCGCTGTGTGTAGCAGCGTTGGACGGCGGCTTATAGGTCATCTCAGCGAAGCCATTGCGACGCCGGATACGAAGGCATTCAACAGTCTTCATGTAGTCGACGTCGGGTCGGCTGTAGTAGATGTCGACCTCGGTGAGGTGTCCGGCCTCTCGATATCCGAGTTCGGTGAGGCGCTGCCGAAGGACGTGGGGGTCGGGAAGTTCCCGTTTACGCTCGACCTCGATCAAGTGCATGTGCTGGATCATCCTCTCGCATGGATGGCCGTGTGTACGCGGGCCAGGTTCGGTTTGGAGCAGTGTCGACGGATCGTTCCCAGCGCCTGTTGCAGAACTTCGGAGTCGGCGACAGGAACGTTCTGGAACAAGACCATCTGCTTGGCGTCGATCAAAGGGTTCGCAAGACTCTTGCGCAGAAATCGGTTGTAATAGTGGCGCTCTCGGACGAGCACGTCGGTGGCCCGCACAGGAACAAGCACGGACGGACTGGATTCTGCCTCCACGGAGTTGGTGGCGAACGCAGTCAGAAGCTCATCTGCTGTGAGATAGGCGTAGGTTTCTCGGCCCTCCCGCTCGAGCCAAGTACCCCATACGTGGCTGCAGTCGCCGTCGCCGCGCTCCGCCGCGGCGAGGAACAGACTGAGCGCTACGTCGGTGACAGTGTCGAAGATGTCGCTGTCGATGACGTGGTGATCGCCGTAGCGTTCGCTGACCGCCTCGATGGCGGCGCGGTCATTCTGCGATAACCATCCGTCACCGGTGAATGAGAAGTGCACACGTTTGTGTCCAGCGCGGAAGTCGATCCAGTCGCCCGACAGTTGGCCGTCGAGAGTCGGGGTGAATCCGAGGACTCCCGACCTCCAAACGTGATCGCGCAGCGTGATGTAGTGACGTTGCAGTTCGCGAAAAAGCCCGATCGGCGCATGGATGACCGCGCAGATCCGAGTGTCCAGTTCTGCTGCCGCCACGATGCGGGAGTTCTGGCGAATGACCAAGTCGTCGTCGTGGCGATGGTAGGGATGCGTGCCTTCCCGTAGATAGTGCGGCACGAACAGACGAAGAAACTGCAGCCACGACTGGGCGTTGTAGGACTGGACGACGCGCTCGTGCAGCGATACGGCATCGACTGCGTAGACGTCACGGTAGACGAAGAATCCATAAGGCTTCAGTACCGTCGGAAAGATCCGTATCAAGCTGTGCAGGCCACTGTATGCACCACCGTAGGAGTACACCTCGTGCAGCAGTGCCGATGCGCTGATCACATCGACGGGTTCGCTGACCATTGATCCGATGTTCTGGGCCCATCCATGAAGCAGCTCGCAGGTACCGACTGCGTTGAACTGGTCGATAGCCTGCGTCAGCGACCGAGATGCGATTCCGGGCGCCTCTATCAGAGTCAATCGCACGTCGCGGGGCTGGTCACGGAGCTGAGAAGCGAGAAACTCGACCGCAGCACCTCCACCAGGGCCGATCTCGATGATGTGCGGCTCGGCGCCTGCTACGCGCGAGAGAGCGCGGTGCACGAGCATGCCTTTCTCGTGGCCGTGGTCGTTGGCTGCGATATCGAGATAGGTCCGCTCCGCTTTTCGCTCGGAAGCGAAGGGGTTAGTTGTTCCGATCATTGCGCACCAGTGATGGTCGTTACGTGGTTTCGGGCGGTCGCCCCGATGTGGCTAAGGCTCGAGGTAGAGGCGTTCATTGGGGAGCCGGGGCAGGTGCCGGGGATCGTCCGAGATCACGTGGATGGCGTTGCGATGGTTGTGGGCGTGGAAATCCTGGACGAACAGCAGCGCGGCCGTCAGGCAGGCGGCGAAGTCCAAGCGCACGTCGTTCAGGTAGATCGACAGATGGACATCCCGTTCCATCGGCCGCGGGGACCCTCCCGGACCGGTCACGAGGCGCGACTGCGGGACTGGCCGGAAGACCAGCGCGGGCCGACGCACGCCCGCACCGAGGAAATCACCACGGCGCCCAGCGGGCGGTAGGTATCGCGCGCCGGTTCGATCCACCGGCGGACTCCTGCGGGCATGCCTACTGGAGATGGCAGAGCGATCAGTCCTCCATTACGGATGACCTTGACCTGGTGACGGAACAACATCGCGAACAGCCGCGGGTCGTCCGGAAAGTCGGGACGAATCAGGAACGTCCATGTCCCGGACCGCGGGTGAGTGAAGATCGGCCCCAACGCGTGCTGCCTGACCTGCATGTGATGCCGCACGCCAGCACCGATATGTGCAGGCATCGTCACGGCGCCGACCGATCCGGCCACCAATTCGATCCGGCCGAGGGCCGCATCGACTCGAGTCGGTAAGCCACACACTCGCCTGTAGAAGGCGCAGCGCTGTTCGGCAGACTCCCCGACCCGCACATCAGGCGGCTCGTGCTCAGCTACAGCTCGGCGGCCCCGTCCCACGCCGCGGACTGACGACGCACCCTCGCCAGCGAATCTTCCTGCATTGTTATGCGAAACCATGCTCTGCCTCCCTGAGATTTCGAATCGCGCCCGACGCCGAGGGCTTGCGCCACCGACCAGCGGCATTGCGGGCCGGTGTGCCGAGAGGAAGATCGGCATCGACCCGGCGTCGGACGCGACTTCAGTCTGTGACGGAGGCAACGGAAGCCGGTATATCTTGGATGCGGACAAGAAACTGTCCCCGTTCGAGGCTGTCCCGGTAGTGGTCGCATCCGACCAGGTCACAGAGGATGTAGCGATGGCCCAACAACCGCGTGAACTGGCCGCCATGGAGTCGGCGCGACAGTTCTTCGGCGCCGAGCTGCGGCACTGGCGGCTGCTACGGAAACTGTCTCTGAACCAGCTCGGGGCAATCAGCCACGACAGCGGTTCGCTGATCGGCAAAATCGAGAAAGCTCAACGCCGTCCGACGCAAGCGTTCGCCGCGCGAATGGATAGAGCGCTGGACACCGACGGCGTCCTCCAACGCATGTGGCTCGACATGAATTCTGCCGCAGCAGAGATGAGTACATCTCCACCCTTGGTGGCCGCAGAAACCGCTGCGCCCTGGGTCGGCTTGGAAGTTTTCGACCCTGTCCGCGAATGGTTGAAGTCAGCCGTTCCTACGTTCGGCCGCGGCACAGGCCATCGGCGTGTAGGGCGCACCGATGTCGCGGTGATGTGGTCGATGTGCAGTGTATTCGCCAACGCAGATCATCACCTCGGTGGAGGCTACGCTCGCGCGACCCTGGCAAGGCTCATCGATGACGTTGTCATACCAGCGTTGCGCGGTTCCTACGACGACCAGACAGCCTCTCAGCTGTATGCCGTCTCCGCCCGGTTATGCAACTTGAGTGGTTTCATGTGCTTCGACTCTGCGCAGCAGGGTCTTGGGCAGCAGCACTTTCAGCAGGCCCTCCAACTGGCGAAAGCGGCCAGGAACACCGCCTTGGGCGCACACATCCTCACCGATATGTCCATGCAGGCCCACTACCTCAGCCGTCCCACCGAGGCCGTGCGATGCGGTACCGCCGCAGTGCAGGCCGCCGAGCAGTCAGGCTCCCCCAGTACCGCGGCACGCTGCAACGCGCTCCTAGCGCGTGCACATGCGCTCAATAACGATGCCAGCGCGAGCGCAAGAGCGATGCACGACGCCGAACGGCATCTCGGCCGTGCTCGGCCAGATGACGAACCGGACTGGATTCGGTTCTTCACCGACCGCCAGCTGTCGGCCGAGTTCATGTATGTCGCTCACGATGGGCGACGTCCGACAGACGTACGCGAACAGGCACCTATTGTTCTGGCGGACTCGGTAGGAATGGAGCGAAGGAAGGTCCTGGTCGCGGCAACGCTTGCAGCCTCCTTCGTGCCGGAGGATGGAGAACGCGTGGGCAATTCAGACGTCGATGTCGAGCAGGCGTGCCAGGTACTACTGGACACGCTTCCTGCGGCGCGCGGACTGACCAGCTCCCGTGCGATCGAATCGATCAACCTCGTTCGGCGCCGCCTCGCACCCTTCGCGAGTAAGCCTGCGGTTCAACAGGTCGAACACGAGTTCCAGGCCTCCGTTGCGTTAGTGGGATAAGGCTGAAACATGTCATCAACGATCGATACCGTGCTGCGCCGAGGATGCGAAGCTCGTGGGCTGGACCCGACAGACGCAGTCCTCATTCACCATTCGAGCAACGCCGTCTATGTGCTGCCGCGCCATGACGCAGTCGCACGGGTCAGCCGGACAGAGGCGGATTCAGACCGACAGATCCGCACGTGCGCCGTAACACAATGG
Organism: Nocardia beijingensis NBRC 16342; assembly: GCF_001612785.1. Taxonomy (GTDB): domain Bacteria; phylum Actinomycetota; class Actinomycetes; order Mycobacteriales; family Mycobacteriaceae; genus Nocardia; species Nocardia beijingensis. The sequence goes on along the minus strand of NZ_BDBC01000058.1, from coordinate 20,268 downwards.
CTGACCACCGAACACGGTTTCGATGCCACAGCTCCCCTTCCTGGGGTGGAACCGATCGAGGTCGCCGGACACACCATCGGATTCTGGACCTATTACCCACAGACAGACGACACCCCGGCGCCGACCTCCACAGAACTCGGGCGGCTGCTGCGCACCCTGCATGACCTCCCCGCACCGCCGGCCTTGGAGTTGCCGACATGGACGCCCCTGGAGTCGCTGCGCGGGGCACTACTGGAAAAGCATGCGCTCGACTCGATCACACACGACGAACAATCCTGGCTTCTCGAACGCATCGATGAGATCCGCAAAGAGCTGAGTGAGCTCGACTGGCCCCTCGGATTCGGTCTCATCCACGGCGATGCATGGGCAGGAAACCTGCTGTGGGACAACCGAGCCGATCCCAAGACGGCAATCCTCGGCGACTGGGACTGGGTAAGCATCGGCCCGCGCGAAGTCGACTTGATCCCTACATGGCACGCTTCGGTCCGCTACGGACGCGACCGCACCTGGGTCCGCAACTTCATCGACGAATACGGCTACGACCTGTCCGCCTGGTCCGGCTACGACTTGCTACTGGACATGCGAGACCTCGTCCAACTAACCGGCCCCCTTCGCCGCGCTACGAGTTCACCCGCATACGCCCAGCGACTACGCCAACGACTAGACGACATCCGCGCAGGCAACCGAACGACACAGTGGAGCCAATATCGCACACAACGCAGCTGAGCTGGCTGACCTGATCAGCTCCGGACCTCCACGCTGATCCTCCACTTCTCGATGCTGTCAGAACATCGGCTGGAGGACCCGCGCGGCGAACGGAATCGAACCCTCAGACGTTGACCCCGTAGTCCCGGGCGATGCCCGCGAGTCCGGAGGCGTAGCCCTGGCCGATGGCGCGGAACTTCCATTCGTTGTTGTGGCGGTAGAGCTCGCCGAAGATCATGGCCGTTTCGGTGGAGGCGTCTTCGGTGAGGTCGTAGCGGGCCAGTTCTACGCCGGTGGTGGCGTCGACGACGCGGATGAAGGCGTTGCGGATCTGGCCGAACGACTGGCCGCGGGCGTCGGCGTCGTGGATGGACACCGGGAAGAAGATGTTGGTGATGCTCGGGGGAGCGGCGGTGAGGTCGACGTTGATCACCTCGTCATCGCCTTCACCCGCGCCGGTGAGGTTGTCGCCGGTGTGCTCGATGGAGCCGTCGGGCGAACGCAGGTTGTTGTAGAAGACGAAATGCTGATCGGACAGCACTTTCAGGTTCGGTCCGCAGGCGAGCGCGCTGGCGTCGAGGTCGTAGTCGGCGCCGGTGGTGGTGCGCACGTCCCAGCCGAGCCCCACCGCCACCTTGGTGAGATTCGCGGCCTGCTTCGACAGCGAGACGTTGCCGCCTTTGGCCAGAGTGACGCTCATGATCCCCTTCCGCGCGGCACGGCCGGTGCCGCCTCTTCTCTGCTCCCGGGAACGCCGGGCCGATTCAGTTCTGGTGGTCTGCCCAGGACCGCAAGGTGTCGACCCGGCCCCGCAGCGCGCGCAGTTCGCTCTCGTCGTCGAGCACCGTGCGCTGAATGCCCTGCACCACGGCGAAGGCCGACTGGCGGTGATCGTCGATGACGTCGACATCTATGCGGACGGCGACATAGTCGTCGGCGTCGGGCATCCGCTCGGCGACGACGTGCGCGGTGCCCCTGGCGCACATCGCCACATTGCCGCCGCCGAGGATCAGCAGCGCCACCTCGGGGCGCTCGCGCAGCCGCGCCAGCGAGCCGCGATCGGACTTGAGGCTGATCAGGATGCGCCGGTCACCGGCCCGCACCGGCCAGGAGACCGGAATCGCGTGCGGCGCAGGGTCGGTCGTCACCAGCACGCCGATGGTCTCCAGCGGCCATTCCGGCAGCACGTCCAGCTCGGGATGATCTGTCGAGTTGTGCTGACGTTGGGCGGGGCTCGCTCCGGCTGCCATCTTCGTCACCTCATGGATCGTCGAGCGCGGCGGGCTGTGCCGCGCTTGATAGCAGTCTAAGACGCTGCGCCCCTTGTGCGCTGGCGCTGGGCGCTTTGTCCGGACCGCTTTCCGGTGACCGCGGAGCCGTGCCCGGCGGCGGTCAGGCCGCGACCAGCGCGGGAATGTCCAGCGCGGCGGCCCAGTCCCGGGCCATGTCCCGGACGCGGACCTCCGTCGACGCGTCGTGTCGCGCGTGCTCGCCCACCTGGACGGCGCCGCGTGCGGCGAGCTTCTCGGCGATGATCTCGCCGCCGCGGTTGAACGTGTCGCCGTACACGATGTCGCCGAGCCCGAAGACGGCGAAGCGCAGGCCGCTCAGGTCCGGCGTGTCGCGATCGAGCGCGTCGGCGAAGGGTTCGGCGCCGGTCGGCAGCTCACCGTCGCCGTAGGTCGAGCACACGACGACATGGAAGTCGCGGACGTCCAGATCCTCGATGTCGAAGTCCGTCATGTCGTGCACCGAGACGTCGTGCGCCTCGCGCAGTTCCTCGGCGATGCTGTCGGCCGCGGACTCCGCGGTGCCCATCTCGGTTCCGAACAGAATGACGACGCGCACCGGCACAACCTTCCTCTCGCGTATGGTGAGGCTATCCTAACTGTATTGCGGAGTGTGTGCTACACCCGTGACGGCGCACTGGTCGGGGCCGGTCAGCTGCACCGATTGACGGAATGTCGAGCGCGTTGCATCATTCGTAGAGGTGCCCGGAGTTTCCTGGGCAGACCAATTCAGCCGGCCGATGACCGTCCGGCGTGCGACTGCCGCCCGTGCCCTTCGATCGTCCCCGCACGAGTGCAGCGCTTCCATTCATGACGCATGCGCGTCCGGCCGTGAGTGAGGTGAAACGAAATGGTCTTCCAGTCGTCTGCATACCGGGTGATCAATTCGTACCCGCGCTTCGGCACCCTTCCCCACTTCTGAATGTCACCGCGCCAGGCGCGCGGTCCGCGCACGTCGATGCCACGGCATCGACGGATCGCCGCTCGGCGCGGTGCCCCGGACGGAACGAATGACCTGCGGTTCGACGGAAGTGGAGGCAGTGATGATGGACAGGGGAGCAGTGGATTCGGGTGCGGTCGAGATGGTCACGCGGCCCATGGCGAGCAATCTCGCCGTGTCCGCCGCGATGATCGAGGATCTCGCCTATCTGCGCGCGGAGCTGGCGGCGGCGGAGGTGCCGTTCCTGCTCGTGCGCGACAGCGGGCACCGGCTGGTGCTCGCGGCCGACGCGGCGCACCGCCTGATGGTGCGCCGGGTGACCGCCACGGCGATGTCGGCGGGATTCTCCTGTGTCGAAGTGCAGCAGAATGTCTTCCGGCTCGGGCGCGACCACGACCCGGCTCATCACGTCGAGCTGGAGCTGTGGGAGTACCACGGTGACACGGTGACCTGCCCGCGCCCGAACGCGCTGACCCGCACCGTCTTCGACCTCGCCGACGTCCAGCGCACGCAGGTGCGTTTGTTCGACCGCACCTGGCCCACCCTGGCCGACATGTTCGCGCCGCAGACCGGTGACGTCGGGTTCGACATCGACCTGGTGTTCTCCTGGGTGGACGGCTCCGACCCGGAATTCCGCGCCCGCCGCGCCGGGATGCTGGCCCAGGTCGTGGTGGGCGAGGGCGACGACGCGGACGCCAGGATCCGCCAGATCGATGAGCTGAAGTACGCCCTGCGGTCGGTGCACAAGAACGCGCCGTGGATCCGCAGGATCTTCATCGCGACCGACTCGACGCCGCCGGAATGGCTGACCGCGCACCCGAAGGTGACCGTGGTGCGGGCGGTGGACCACTTCCGCGATGTCAGCGGCTTGCCGGTGTTCAACTCGCACGCGGTGGAATGCCAGTTGCAGCACATCGATGGGCTGAGTGAGCACTTCCTGTACTCCAACGACGACATGTTCTTCGCGCGTCCGGTGCGTCCGTCGATGTTCTTCACGCCCGGCGGCGTGAGCCGCTTCATCGAAGCGGACACGAGGATCGGGCCCGGTCGCAACAACGAACGGCGCAGCGGTTTCGAGAACGCCGCGCGGGTGAACCGGGCGCTGCTGGCGGAGCGCTTCGGTTACGTCATCACGCGGCACCTGGAGCACACGCCGGTGCCGTTGCGGCGCAGCGTGCTCATGGAGATGGAGGAGGAGTTCGCCGCCGATTTCGCGCGCACGAGCGCGAGCCGGTTCCGCGCGGCCACCGACATCTCGGTCACCAATTCGCTGTATCACTACTACGCCATGTTCACCGGGCGCGCGGTGCCGCAGGAGGCGGCGAAGGTGCGTTACGTGGATACCACCAGCTACGGTGGGCTGGCCCTGCTGGACGGGCTGGCGCGTCATCGCGACGTCGACTTCTTCTGCCTCAACGACGGCAGTTTCCCCGAGGTCGCCGAATCCGAACGGGTGCGGATCGTGTCGGAGTTCCTCGCCAGGTACTACCCGGAGCCGGGACCGTGGGAACGGCTCAGCACACCGCCTCGTCATCCGCTTCCGGAGTCGACGCAGGGCGCCGCATGACGTGCGGGATGCGCCCGGCCGGCGGGATCACGATGCCTTCCTCCGTCAGCCGTTGCCGCGCCTCCTCCGGCGTGGCGGGCGCGCCGACCGTGCGACCGCGCTCGATGGGCACCACCGAGTGCACCACGGTGTCCGGATAGATGTGCACGTAGTTGAAGGCCTGCGCGCCGTCCCGGCCGCGCAGGCCGCCCTGCGCCACACCGAGATCCTGGCTGTAGCAGGTGGCCGACGCCACCGAGACGGGGATGCCCGCGAACGTGGCGTTGGTGGAGAAGTGCAGGTGGCCGGCGAGGATGGCGCGCACGTCGGTGCCGTCGAGCACGTCGGCGAGGCGGCGCTGATCCCGCAGTTCCACGGTGACGGCCAGGTCGACCACGCACGGCACCGGCGGATGGTGCATGGCCAGGATGGTGCCGAAGGGCGCGGGCTCGGACAGCACCGTGCGCAGCCACTCCAGCTGGCCGTCGGAGATCTCCCCGTAGTGGTGCCCCGGCACGGAGGTGTCCAGGGCGACGATGCGCAGCCCGTCGATCAGGTGCACCCGGTCCAGCGGGGAAGTCGTCGGGTACTCGCCGAGCAGGCGGGCGCGCAGGGCGGCGCGGTCGTCGTGGTTGCCGGTCACCCAGACGAGGGACGTCTGCAAACTTCTAGCGAACGGCTCGACGATCGACCTCAGCTTGGCGTACGCGGCGGGCTCGCCTCGGTCGGTGAGATCGCCGGTGAACACGACCGCGGTCGGGCGGATACCGCTCGCCGCCGCCTGTTCGAGTAGCTGCCGTAGCCGCAGGTCGGCGTCGACATCGCCGTACAAGGGGTCGTCGCCCGCGATGAGATGTGTGTCGCTGAAGTGGAACAACACGTGATCCGGACGCGGATACTCCGCGACTCTGGTGATGGACACCGGACCGAATCCCTCCCGGCGGGTTGCCCGCCATTGGCTTGACTCCGTCGCCACGATAGCGCCGGTTACGGACAGGTTTCCCGGCATTCGGTGAAGACTCGCCATCGGGAGGGTTAGGTTTCGGTGTCGAACGCTGGGCGAACGCGGCGGATGTGGGATTGGTCACTGGCCGATGGCATCCGCGGCGCGCAGGGCGTCCACGACCATCGCGACGTTCACGGTGAAGGGTTCGTTGTGGATCGTCTCGCCCGGAGCGGTCGCGCGGCGCGCGATGGCCGACAGCGTCTCGTCGTCGGCGTCGGGCAGGCCGAGGGCGGCCAGCGTGGTCGGCAAGCCGACCTCGGCGCAGAAACCGAGCACCGTGCCGATCTCGGACGCGGGCGCACCCTCCAGCACCAGTTGAGTGAGGGTGCCGAAGGCGACCTTCTCGCCGTGCAGGAACGGGCGCGTTCCCGCGGCGGCGGTGAGGCCGTTGTGCACGGCATGGGCCGCGGCCAGTCCCGACGATTCGAAGCCGAGCCCGGACAGCAACGTGTTGGCCTCGACGACGCGCTCCAGCGCCGGTGTGACGCTGTGCGTGCGGACAGCGGTCAGCGCCTGCGCCCCGTCGGCGAGCAAGGTGCGATAGCAGAGCTCGGCCAAGGCGGTGGCGCTGCGCGTCGAAGCGCCGCCGCGCATGTTGCGCACCTGGGCGGCACTGCACGTGCGCGCCTCGAACCAGGTCGCCAGCGCGTCGCCCATGCCCGCCGCGAGCAGCCGGGGCGGGGCCTGCGCGACGACCGAGGTGTCCACCAGCACCAGCGCCGGATTGCGCCGCACCAGCTGATATGCCTCGAACTCGCCCGCGTCGGTGTAGATCACCGACAGCGCGCTGCACGGCGCGTCGCTGGAGGCGGTGCTCGGGCAGCTGATCATCGGCAACTCGAGGTCATCGGCGACCGCGCGGGCGGCGTCGAGTACCTTTCCGCCGCCCGCCCCGAGGACGACCGTGCTGCCGGACTCCTCGACGGCGTGGGCGATGCGGGCGATCTCCGCCCGGCTGCATTCACCGCCGGACAGATGGATCGAATAGGCGATCTTCGCGTCCGTCAGCGAGCGTTCCCACGTGCTCGCCAGCAGCCGGAAAGCGCTGGAACCGGCCACGATGAGCACCGGCCCGCCGATCCCGAGACGGGTCATCTCCGCGCCGAGCGCGGCGGTCGCGTCCCGGCCCTGCACGTAGTGCCCCGGCGAGGAGAACACGCTGAGCATCCGGCACCTCCCGCTCCCGGCCGCAACCGTCATGAGCCCGGCCGACGACGACGTTTCAACGCTACGCGACACCTCCCTGGTCACGGCGGGGGTCGACGGAACTCGCCGCGCGCTCCACGGCGCGTCGCTTCGTACGGCGGTGCCGGTGCGGGTTGGGCCCTCCGGCGCTTCCGGCGGGCGCGGAGCGCGTGGTCCGCGCCGGTCCGGCCGCCGCGCTCGGAACGTGCGGCCGTGAGCCGCCGCTTCGACACCGGGATCAGCGATGGGGCCCTCCGGGCGAAACCACGGCAACCGGAAATCCGCCCCTGAACGGCCGTCGTCGACGCTCCGCCTGGACCGGATGCCGCGCCGGGACGGGGCTCTCGATCCGGTTTCACCGCGCGCCTGCGACGGTGTTCCGAGCAGCCGCGGACGGCGGGCGCGAGTCGTGAAGGCCGGAGGACTCCGATGGCGATCCGTCGCGCGGCCGTTCGCTCGTGCCGAGGCTTATGGCGGATCGCTGGCGTCTTCCACGGCCGCGACGATCGCGTGAGCGCGTGCTCAGCTCTGGGTCGTCAGGGTTTCCGGCAGCAGGTGCGGCTGGTCGCGTTCCTTCTCGTCGAGCAGGGCGAAGTAGCGGCGCAGCATGAGGGCGGCGGTGGTGGCCAGGCCCGCGGTGAGCCCCCACCAGACGCCCGCGGCGCCGAGGCCGGCCGGGTAGGCCAGGAGCAGGGCGACGGGCAGGCCGACGCCCCAGTAGCCGATCAGCGAGAGGCGGAAACCCGCGTTGGTCGCCTTCAGACCGCGCAGCAGGCCGGTGCCGATGTTCTGGGCGGCGTCGAAGAATTGCAGCACGATGCCGATCAGCAGCAGGGTGTGCGCCACGCGGATGGTGTCGGTGTCGGAGGAGTCCAGGAAGGGGCGCAGCACCAGGTCGGGGGCCACCACGTACACCGCGCCCGTCAGCGCGGCGATCACCGCGGCGTGCCGCAGCGCCAGCCAGGCCAGCGCGCGGGCGTGCGCGTGCTCGTCGCGCGCGACTGCGTGGCTGACCAGGATCGATGCGCCGTGTGAGAGGCCGATCGCCACCTGGAACACGATGTAGATGATCTGGTAGACGACGTTGTGCGCGGCCAGCGCCGCCGGGCCGATGCTGCCCATGACCAGCGCGAGCACCGAGAACATGCCCGCCTCGGAGCCGTAGGTGAGCGCGATCGGCGTGCCGAGTCGCAGCTCGGCGCGCACGGTGGAGAGGCGCACCGGCAGCGGCGTCATGGGCAGCGTGCGTCCGAGTTCGTCGTCGCGCCACACCATCGCCAAGAACACGCCGAAGGTGATCAGGAAGACCAGCGAGGTCGAGACCCCGATGCCGGTGAGCCCGAGTGCGGGCAGCCCGCCCTTGCCGTGGATGAAGCCGAGGGCGAGCGCCAGATTCAGCACCACCGAGCCGAGGGTCACCAGCAACAGCGCCTGCGGGCGTTGCATGCCGACCGTGTACTGGCGCAGCACCTGGAACCACAGGCACGGCAGCAGCCCCGGCGCGAGCGCCACCATCAGCGGACGGGCGTCGGCGAGCACGCCAGGGTCCTGCCCGAGCCAGGGCAGCACCCAGCCGAGCCCGATCAGCACCGCGCCGCCGAGCAACCCGGCGACCGTGGCGATCGCGAAGCTCGAGCGCAGCAGATCGCGGATCTCCGGGTCCGGCGACTCACCGCGCTTGCCCGCCGCGCTCACCGCGGTGGCGATCTGGTTGCCGCTGGCGGTGATCAGGCCGACGCACATGGTGCGGATCTGGTTGAATAGCACGATCGCCAGGCCGCCCGCGGCCACCTGCCGCACGCCGAGGGTGCCCATCAGCGCGATGTTCGTGGTGGACACCGCGATCTGAGCGAGCTGGGTCAGCGCGATCGGCGTCGCGAGCGCGGTGAGCCGCCCGCCGTCGCCGCGGAAACTCCTCACGATCACCGGTTCTCCTTCGCAGAGGGCGGGAGTGTCCCGCGCGGGTGCAGCGTCACACCGTACGACCGACCGGCCCTCACCGCGCTTCCACCAAACCGTTCCTCGCGGCGGGCGTGTAGCGCCGCAGCAGCAGCGCCACCTCGCGTTCGGTGCCGGGGTCGAGCAGGTCGCGTTCGTTCATCCACTCGTCGTCGAACACCGTGTCCAAGTACTTCTCGCCGCCGTCGCACACTATGGTGACCACGGTGGAGCCGGGCGGGAACTCCTCGAGCCGGGTGAGCGCGGCGTACACCGAACCGCCCGCCGACCCGCCGATCATCAGGCCCAGTTCGGCCGCCACCGCGCGAGCGGTCGCGAAGGCCGCCACGTCGGTGACCTTCACGCCCTCGTCCAGCAGCGAATAGTCGACGGCGGTGCCGATGGTGGCGCCGGGCGGGGTGCCGGTGCCCGACTGCCAGTACGGTCCGCCCGGCCCGCCGAAGGCGATCGAGCCGACCGGTTCGACCCCGACGACGTACGGCGTGCAACCGAGCTGGCGCAGGCGGGTCGCGGTGCCGAACAGCGAACCTCCGGTGCCCACCGCGGACAGCAGGATGTCGACGCGCTCGACGTCTTCGAGCAATTCCTCCGCCACCGGGTAGTAGCCCACCGCGTTGGCGTCGTTGTTGTGCTGCTCGGTGAAGAACGCGTCGTCCCGCTCGGCCGCCATCGCCTCGGCGAGGTCCTCCCGTGCCGAGGTGGCCAGGTTGTCGTCGCCCTCGTCGGCGACGAACACCAGTTCCGCACCCATTGCCCGCATCGCGCGCAGTTTGTCCTTACATGCGTGATGGTCGACCACTGCGGTGAAGCGATACCCACGTTCCGCGGCGACTACCGCCAAGCCGAGCCCGGTGTTCCCGGACGTGGACTCGATGATATGTCCGCCACTGCGCAGCAAACCGCGCCGCTCGGCGTCGAGCACCATTTCGCGCGCCATCCTGATCTTGGCCGCGCCGGTCGGGTTGAACTGCTCCAGTTTGAGCAGTAGGCGGGTGCCGGTCGCGGTGGCCGCGAGCTCGAACAGCGGCGTGCGGCCGATCAGATCCGTCACGCGCGTGACGAGCGGCATTGATGTCTCCTGGTTCTGGTCGGGTAGTCGGGTCAGCTGCCGTCGCGGGTCCAGCGGAAGCGCTCGCCGGGTGCGTCGTGCAGGACGACTTTCGGTGGGATGGGCAGCTCGTGGAAGGCGGACTCGTTCGAATCCATCTGATAGCCGGCGGTATTCGGGTAGATCAGCAGATCGCCGACCTCGGCGGGGCGCGGCAGCGGCACCCGCCGCCAGCTCAGCATGTCGGAATCCAGGCAGGTGGCGGCGCCGACGCTGGTCGGCGTCGCGGCGCCGGGACGCGCGGGCCACAGGACCGGGTCGGGCAGGTACTCGCTGTCGAACCATTGCTCCGAGAGGCTGAGGCTGGTGCCGTCGACGGTGAGCAAGCGGTAGGGCTCGCCGTGCGCATGCCTGATCTTGCTGCCCTGGACGCGGAAGACGGTGCAGCCCGCGTGCGCGAGCAGTGCGCGTCCCGGTTCGATCGCCAGCCGCACGGCGTTGTCGCGCAGTCGCCCGGCGAGATCGGCGTGGTCGAGGATCTGCGCGAGCATGGCCGCGCCGGGCACCGGAAAGTGGTACGGATAGTACGAATCGAACGACTTCCCGGAGTGGAACCACTGTCTGTCCACCCCCGCGGTGAACGCCATCGCGGCCTCCGCCGGGACATAGTCGACACCGAAGCCGCCGCCGATCGACACGGTGGTGGCCGGATGCCCCAGGGTGCGCGCGTGCAGACAGCGGGCGATCAGCTCGCCCGCCAGTTCCGCGCGTGCCACCGCGTCATAGCCGGACAGGTGGAAACTGAAGCCCTCCAGTCGAATCGAACCGTGTGCGCCGCACAGCGTGACGGCGGCATCGATTTCGCCGGAGGTCATGCCGAACCGGCTGGCCGAGGCCGCGGGCAGCACGCGGATCAGCACGCGGGCGGGGTCGTCGGTGGACGCGAGCCGGGCGAGCCGTTCGAGTTCTTCGAGATCGTCCACGGCGATCAGCGCGCCGTGCCTGGCGGCCAGCCACAGCAATTCGTCGGCCTTGGCCGGGCCGGTCACCATGAGTTCGTCACCGCGCACGCCCTGTGCCAGCGCGGCGGTCAGCTCGCCGACGCTGGCGACGTCCACGCCCGCGCCGTGTTCCGCGCAGGCCCGCGCGACGCACGCGGCCTTGTTCGCCTTCTTGCCGTAGTAGATGACGCCGTGCACCCCGGCGTGCGCGAACGCGGCGTGGAACGCCCGGATGTTCTGGCCGACCCGCGCCGGATACATCACGTGGAACGGGCCGCCCAGCGCGAAAGCCAAGTCACCGAGCAGATCCGGATCGGCGAGCAGGCGGCGCTCCCAGGGGTCGAGATGCGCGGGCATCGGCGCCGCGCTGATCGAATCCTGCGCCGCCGCTTCGTTCCCCGGCTCCACGGTGACACTCGCGTGCTCTAGTCCCACAGCGGCACCTCCGTGCCACGGCCTTCCGCGATCGCCCGCTCCGCCAGCGCGTGGGCCACCGCGATATCGGTCAGCACCAGCCCGCTGTTGTAGACGAACACGCGCTCGTCGTCGGAGCGGCGCGCGACCGCGCGGCGATTCAGGATCTGCGGCAGCTCGGCGTCCACCGCGCGCAGCGTGCCGTCGGGTCCGGCCATGTCGGTGCCGGTCAGCGCCATCTGCTCGGCGCTGGTCGCGATCACGCGGTCGGCGTCGTGCAGCGTCGACGGCGCGAGTCCGTAGCCGACCAGCACGGCCACCGAACCCGGTGCCAGATCGTCGGATTCGAGCGCGACCTCGGTGCCGGGGCCCGCCGTCGCCAGCACGACATCGGCGGTAGCCGCCGCGGCGCGTGGATCGGTGACGGTCTCGAGCAGCGCGTGCGGATGGTGCTCGGCGAGCCCGCGGTGCACGGCCGCCAATCCTTCCGGGTGCGTTCCGTAGACCATCAGCTTGCGCAGCTGCGGGTTCGCCGCGAGCAGGTGCGGCAGGGCGTTGCGGCCCTGGGTCCCGGTGCCGATCAGCAGCACGCTTTCCGCGCCGCGCCGGATCGTCTCGCGCACCAGCAGGGCCGACACCGCGGGCGTGCGCAGCGCGCCGACCCGCGCGCAGTCCATCATCGCGATCGGCGCGCCGGTGCTGTCGTCGTAGAGCGTGATGGTCGTGTAGTACCGCTTCGTGCTGCGATCGTGGCCTGGGTCGAACTTGTAGGAGGTCTTCATCGCCACCACGCGCCTGCGGCCGTCCCGGCCGAGCATGGCGTAGGCGACCGACCAGCCGTCGGGGTTCGCGACGCTGAGTTTGCGCGGATTGTCCGAATCACCGGCGGCCAGCGCCAGATACGCCTCTTCCACCGCGCGCACCACCGCCGCCGGTGTGATCGGCACGTCGGCGAGGTCGCTGCGGCTCAACACCCGCAGGGGTGTGCTTCGGTCACGCGTGCTCAAGGGGTCCTCGATCATGTCGTACTGCATCCCGCTCCTGAGTGCCGCTCTCGACCGGCGGGGTGACCGCCGCCCGGAACGGGGCTACTGTTCGTTGCCCGTAGCCATTCTCGTCGGCTTCCTCGGCGCGCCGCCGCCGTTCGGGAAGCCGGATGTTCACTCGCTTGAGCCACCGGTCGGTGCCGTCGTAGCGCGCGGTGAACGGCACCCGGCCGTGCACGGCGACGTCGTTGTCCACGAGCAACAGCTCGCCCGGGGCGAGCGCGGCGGTCACACAGACGCGTTCGAGTTCGGCGGCGAGGTGTTCGTAGGCCGCGCGGAATTCCGGGTCGGCGGCGGCGAGCGGGGTGTACGCCGGGTCGTAGCGCAGAGTCTGCTGCTCGGGGCCTGCGGCGCTCCACAACGTAGGAACCGGTGCGGGCGTGTGGGTTTCGTGGCCGTCGCCGTAGGAGACGTCCGGCAGGATCGGCAGTGTGGGAGTGCTGAGCAGTTCACGCTGCGCGGTGGACAGCTCGATCCGGCGCACCGACGACACGGTGGTGCCGACCAGATCCGGGTTGCGCAGGCAACCGAGCATCAGCAGGTTGGCCCGCCGCGGATGGAAGGCGTCCTCGGTATGCGGGCTCAGCAGCACTTTGCTGCTGGCCCCGGACTGCTCGTGCTCGTGACCGGCCGCGGGAACGATGTTGTTGACCAATCGCCCGTCCTGCTGGCCTTGCCAGCCGAACGGCTCACCCGCACTCCGCGCGAGCAGCAGCATCACCAGGTCGAGTTCGAACGAACGCGCGCGCCGCTCCGGATCGCCGCTCCAGCGCGCCGCCTCCCGCCAGCTCGGCGGCGTGGGGCCGAATTCGCTGTCCGTCAACGGAAGACGGCCGACGACGGCCGCGCCCGCCGCGGTGGCGGGCGGACGCATGGCGTGACGCACCTCGGCCGGGAGCCGCGCAGCGCCCGCGTCGATCCGTTCGATGAGCGCCGGGGCCGTGAGGGTGCGCGCGGCGGCGGCCGGATCGGCGAGCGCGAGGTCGAGTGTGGTCGAGATCTCTCTGGCGAGAGCGCGCACCGCGCGGCCCGCCTCCGGGGAAAGCTCACGTCGTTCGAGGTCTAGGGGGTGAAGCGTCTTACGTTCGGAGAGAACGCTTTTCACCGGGCTTCCCTTCTTCGCATCGGTGGGAAAAGCAGGGTTCACGATTAGTATGGGAAGGTAGCCCTTCGCACGTAGTGAAGCAAGGCTTACCTAAGCGAGTCGGCGAAAAATAGCCGAACCGTATAACTTCGGCCCGTGTGGAATCGGGCTTGAAATGCCTCGGTCCGCGGTTTGCGAGAGATGCGCCCTTGCACTGCCGTTTTGATGCCGGTATCGGTGAGTCGCGCAGTGCATTAGGCTAGCCTGTCCTGAGCGAGGCGCTGTGCGCGGTACCGCCGTGGGTTCGGTCAGGAAGAGGGGCAGCACAATGGTTTTGAATCGAAGGGGCCTGCTGCGGTCGAGTCTCGGGGTGGGGGCGGTGCTGCTGGTAGCCGCTTGTTCGGATGACGCAGACACGTCCGGACCGGCGCGGCGCGGCGGCACACTGCGGGTCGGCGCGCTCGGCACCGCCGCGCGCATCGAACGCGACCCGCACGCCAACCTCAGCAACGACAGCGACTTCCTCGTCACCTCGCTGGTCTACGACGCGCTCACCGTGCCGGGCGGCAACCCGAACGTCGTGCCGCGCTTGGCCACCCGATGGGAGCCGGACGCGGACCGGCGGCGCTGGAGCTTCAGCCTGGCCGAGAACGCGACCTTCCACGACGGGAGCGCGGTGACGTCCGAGGACGTCGTGTGGTCGCTGCGCAGGCTGCGCACGGTCGGTGGCGCGTCGAAGATGCCGGTGGCCGTGGAGGACATCACCGCCGACGGGCCGAATCGCGTGGTGCTGGCCGTGCCGGAGCCGAATACCCAACTGCCGCTGCTGGTCCGGCTGATGACGTTCACGGTGAAGAAGGACACCACCGACTTCACCAAGGCGGTCGGCAGCGGGCCGTTCCGGTTGGAGTCCTATCAGGGCGGCAACGCCCGGCTGGTGCGCAACGAGCAGTGGCACGGCGGGCCGCCGCTGCTGGACGCCATCGAGGTCACGATGTTCGAAAGCGTCACCGCGCTGGGCAACGCCGTGCTCGGCGGGCAGATCGATCTGGCCTCCAACGTCGGCGCGATCGCGGGCCGCACCGCCGAGGGACGCGGTGGCCTGACGGTCGTGCGCCGCCCGAACGACACGGTGGTCGGCGTCGCCATGCGCACCTCCGACGGTCCGTTCGCCGACGTGCGGGTTCGCACCGCCATCCGGCTCGGCGTCGACCGCGAAGCCCTGGTCAAGCAGGTGCATTCCGGATACGGAACGGTGGCCAACGACATTCTCGGCACGGCCGATCCGCTCTACGACACCTCGCTCGCCCAACGCACCCGCGACGTCGAGCGCGCGAAGGCGCTGCTGCGCGAGGCGAACTTCGACACCGGGCGCAGCTACCCGTTCGTCACCAAGGCCGAGGCGCCCGGTGAGGTGGAATCGGCGAAGGTGATCGCCACCCAGCTCGGCGAGATCGGCGTCCGGCTGGACGTGGTCACCCAGGAGCCGAACGCCTTCTACGACCAGACCTGGCTGAAGGCGCCGCTGTACACCATCTCCTGGGGCACCAACGATTCCACGCTCTTCTTCGCGAGCAAATTGCTGTCGAGCGGATCGAACCGCAACGAAACCGCTTTCAAGGACGCGGCATTCGACGCCGCGACCGCGAAAGCCCTCGCCGCGCACACCGACGCGGAGTATCGGCAGGCCGCTCAGGAGTTGCAGCGCATCGAGTACGAGCGCGGCGGCTACCTGGTCTGGGGCATGGCCGACGGCATCGATATCGCGGCCTCCCAGGTGCGCGGCCTGCCCGCGCTCGGCGGCTTCGCCCGCGTCCAATTGGAAAAGGCCTGGCTGGCCGGGTGATGCTCTTCGCGCGACTGCTGCTGCGGCGCGTCATCCTGCTGGTGACGCTGCTGGCCTGCGTCTTCGTCGCCGTGGACCTGCTACCGGGCGACACCGCCCGCGCGGTACTCGGCCGGGAGGCCACGCCGGAGCAGATCGCGGCCAAGGAACACGAACTCGGCCTGGACCGTCCGCTGTGGGTGCGGTTCTGGAACTGGATATCGGGCGTGGTCACCGGCGATTTCGGGCGCACCGCGCGCGGCAGGCCGGTCGACGATCTGCTCGCCGACAAGTTCCCGCCGACGCTGCTGCTCGGCGGACTCGCCCTCGCGGTGACCGTGCTCGCGTCGCTCGCGCTCGGCGCGTGGTGGGCGACCCGGCCGGGCGGCGTGGCCGCGCGCGTGCTGCAGCCGACGACGACCACCGCGGTGGCCGTTCCGGAGTTCGTGATCGCCACGGTGCTGATCCTGGTGTTCGCGCTGGCGCTGGGCTGGCTGCCCGCGGTCACCGTCACCGGCCGGTCGGGGATGCCGGCCGGGGCGCAGATGCTGGTGTTGCCGGTGCTCGCGCTCGCGCTGCCCCAGATCGGCTGGAACACCAGGGTGGTGCGTGCTGCCCTGGCCGACGCCGCGCTGGCTCCGCACGTGGAAAGCGCGGTGCTGGACGGTGTTCCGGGCCGGGCGGTGCTGGCGCGGCATGTGCTGCCGTTCGCGTTGCCGACGATCGTCGCCAGCTTCGCCACCACGGTCGGGATGCTGCTCGGCGGTGCTCTCGTGGTGGAGACCGTGTTCAACTATCCCGGTCTCGGCGCGGTCCTGGCCGGTTCGGTGGCCGATCGCGACACCTCGGTGGTCGCCGCGGTGGTGGCGCTGTCCGGAACGTCGATCATGGTCGTGCTCGCCGTCGCCGACGGCATCCGCGCCTGGTCGTTGCGGGGGCGGCGATGAAGGTCTCCGCCGCGGCGCCGGTGCGACGGCTCGGCCGTCTCGCCGTCGCGCCCGCCCTGCTGGTCACGCTGCTGGCGGCCCTCGGGCCGACGCTGGCGCCGCACCCGGCGGAGGAAGCGATCGGCATCCCGTTCGGTGACCCCGGTGCGGGCGCGCCGCTGGGCACCGACCGCCTCGGCCGGGACGTGCTCAGCCAATTGCTCTACGGCGGCTGGGGATTGCTGCTGGTGGCCGCGATCATCGCGGTGCTGGTGACGGGCGCGTCGTGTGTCCTCGGCGCGGTGGCGGCGCTGCGGCCGCGGATCGGCGAGTGGATCGAACTCGGCACCGATCTGTTCATCCTGCTGCCCGCGGTGCTCGGCATCCTGCTCGTGCTGACCTCGTGGCCGGACGCGGGCGCCGTGGGGCTGATCGCTCTGGCGCTGCTGTTCGGCGTCCCCTATTGCGCGAGGATCTTCACGGCCGCCGCGGCCGGGGTCGCGGCGTCCGGCTACGTGGAGAGCGCGCGGGCGGCCGGTGAGCCGCTCGGGCACCTGGTGTTCCGCGAAGTGATCCCGAACCTGCGCGCGGTCTCGACAACGCAGCTCGGGCTGCGTTTCGTCGCGGCGGTCTATCTGGTGAGCACGGCGTCGTTCCTGCAACTGCCCACCACGCTCGGTGCGAGCAACTGGGCGGTCATGGTGCGCGAGAACGCCTCCGGCATGCTGCTCAACCCCTTGGCCGTGCTCGCCCCGAGCTTGGCCATCGCGATCGTCGCGGTGAGCGTGAACCTGGCGGTGTCGGCCTTCGGCGGAGGGGAGCGGGAATGAACGCGAACGTCACGACGAGCGTGCGCCGGACGGCCGAGACGGACGGGCAGGTTCGGGCCGACCTCGTCGCGGTCGACGGCCTGACCGTGTTCGGCCCGGATGGACGCGAACTGGCCGGTCCAGCGACCTTCCGGATTCCGGCGGGCACGGTCACCGCGCTCACCGGTCCGTCCGGGTCGGGCAAGACCACCGTGATGCGCGCGCTGCTCGGACAGCTGCCGTCCGCCGCGGCGCGCGCGACGGGAACGGCGGCGGTCGCCGGACACGATGTGCTCACGCTGGATCGCTCGGCGCTGCACCGGTTCCGGCGCAGGCACATCGCTTACGTCGGGCAGGACCCCGGCTCGGCGCTGAACCCCCTGCTGCGCGTGCGCGCCCTGCTGCGCGAAGTCGCGCCGGGCGCGTCCGATGCCACCCTGACCGACACGCTCGCGCTGGTCGGCCTGTCGCCGGAATACCTGCGCCGCCGCCCCGGCGAACTCTCCGGCGGCCAGCAGCGGCGCGTCGCCCTGGCCAGGGCGCTGATCCGCCGCACCGGCGTGCTGGTGCTCGACGAGCCGCTCGCCGGGCTGCACGGCGCGCTGCGCACCGACATCGCCGGACAACTCGCGGCACTCGCCCGCGAGCGGTCGGCGGCGATCCTGCTGTCCGGGCACGACACCGCGCTGGTGCACTCGATCGCCGACGACATCGTCGAACTCGGCGTGGTCCGCCCGGCGGCACCGCATCCGGTTCGGGGGAACGGTACGCCGGAGCGAATCCTCGGTGCGGTGGCCGAGCCGAAGGCGTTTCGGCCGGTCGCTTCCGACGGTTCGGCCTCCGTTGATCGCGACGAGCCCATGTCGACGCCGGAAGGTCCTGATGAGTCGCGCTCCGGCCCGGCGCGGAACGGATCGGCGGGCGAACATGAGCAACGCGCCGTGCCGGGCCGGGATTCGGACCTCCGGTGGTCTTCCGGTCGAGCGCCGAACGGCGTCGGCTCTCGACGTGAAGTGCCGCACCGGGCGGAAGACGGCGACTCGAAGCCGCACAACATCGTGCTGCGGGCCGAGGGGATCGCCGCCTCGATCGACGGCCACCAGGTGCTCGCCGACATCGACCTCGCGCTCGCGGCGGGCTCGGCGCTGGCGGTGGTGGGTGCGTCGGGCGCGGGCAAAACCACCTTGGCGCGCGTGCTCGCGGGGCTGCACCATGCGGCGACCGGTTCGCTCGCGCTGCGTAGCGAGCCGATCGCCGTCGGCGCGAACCGGCGAATCCGCTACGGCGCGGGCGGTATTCAACTGGTCACCCAGAACCCCCGGTCCGCGCTGAACCCGCGCCGCACCGTCGCGCAGACGCTCGGCCGCCCCCTGCGGCGGATCGGACGCGTCCCACGCCGGGATCTTTCGCGGCGGATCGCGGAACTCCTCGCCGCCGTCGAGCTGACCGCCGATCTGGCCGCCCGCTATCCGCACGAGTTGTCCGGCGGGCAGCGCCAGCGGGTCGCGCTGGCCCGCGCGCTCGCCGCCGAACCCGCCGTGCTGCTGTGCGACGAGATCACCTCCGCGCTGGACCACGCCACCGCGGTGGCGATCATGGTGCTGCTGGACCGGATCCGGTCCGAACGCGACACCGCCCTACTGGTCATCACCCACGACCTGACCTTGGTCGCCGCGTATTGTCACCAGCTGCTGGTGCTCGACCACGGGCGCATCGTCGAATCCGGGCACACCGGAACGGTGCTCGCGGCGCCGACGCACAACGCCACCAGTGAACTGCTCGTCTGACCGGCCAGGCGTCATGCGAGCCTGCGACACGCAGTGCACTCCGTCACCGGCTTGCCGCGGGCACGCGTCGTCATCTGGATCATGGAAGATGTGTTGCGAAAGACCGGCGTCTGCGCCGCCGTCCTGGTGCTTCTCGGGCTCGCCGGTTGCGGCGGGGGCGAGCGCACCCCGATCCCGGAGGGCATCCCGCCCGGACCGGGCACCCCGCTGCCCGCGATCGACTTGGATGCTCCCGGCCGCACGGCCGTCCAGTTGCACGGCTGGGCCGACGAGCAGGCCGATCGGCTCGGCATCCCGCCGATCGCGCTGGAGGCCTACGGCTACGCGGCGGCCGTGATGACCAGGGCCCGCCCCGACTGCGGCATCGCCTGGACGACGCTGGCGGGCATCGCGAGCGTGGAGAGCAAGCACGGCACCCACCGCGGCGCCCGGGTCGGCGAGGACGGCTCGGTCCGGCCGCCGATCATCGGCGTGCCGTTGGACGGCTCACCCGGCGTCGCGCGGGTCGAGGACACCGACGGCGGCGCGCTGGACGGGGACCCGGTGCACGATCGCGCCGTGGGCCCGCTCCAATTCATCCCGGAGACCTGGAAGCGCTGGGGCGTCGACGCCAACGGAGACGGCGTCGCTGACCCGCAGAACATCGACGACGCCGCGCTCACCGCCGCCAGGTACCTGTGCGCCAGCGGCGGCGACCTCACCTCCGAGCACGGCTGGCAGCGGGCGTTGCTCACCTACAACCAGTCGCACAGCTACCTGCTGACGGTGCGCGACCGGGCCGCGACCTACAGCATCGGCCGCCGGGTGTGATGTCCCGGTCCCCGGAGTGCCGGTTACCCGCCGCGCTGACGGGACGATAGGCTCGCAGCGCACGGCCCATCCCGTGAGACCTACCGTGTCAGCAGCCGAAGGAGTGTCGTTTTCGTGGCCATCATCGAACAGGTCGGAGCTCGCGAGATCCTGGATTCCCGCGGTAACCCCACCGTCGAGGTCGAGATCGCTCTCGACGACGGCACCCTGACCCGGGCGGCCGTGCCCTCCGGCGCGTCCACCGGCGAGCACGAGGCCGTCGAACTGCGTGACGGCGGCGAGCGCTACGGCGGCAAGGGCGTGCGCAAGGCGGTCGAAGGCGTGCTCGACGAGATCGCGCCCGCCGTCATCGGCCTGGACGCCGTCGAGCAGCGCACCGTCGACCAGGTGCTGCTCGACCTGGACGGCACCCAGGACAAGTCCCGCCTCGGCGCCAACGCTCTGCTCGGCGTCTCGCTGGCCGTGGCCCGCGCCGCCGCCGAGTCCTCCGGCCTCGAGCTGTTCCGCTACCTCGGCGGTCCGAACGCGCACGTGCTGCCCGTCCCGATGATGAACATCCTCAACGGCGGCGCGCACGCCGACACCGGCGTCGACGTGCAGGAATTCATGGTCGCCCCGATCGGAGCGCCGACCTTCAAGGAGTCGCTGCGCTGGGGCGCCGAGGTCTACCACGCGCTGAAGTCGGTGCTCAAGGCCAAGGGCCTGGCCACCGGTCTCGGTGACGAAGGCGGTTTCGCGCCCGACGTCGCGGGCACCAAGGCGGCGCTGGATCTGATCAGCGAGGCCATCGACAAGACCGGCCTGAAGCTGGGCAGCGACGTGGCGCTGGCGCTGGACGTGGCCGCCACCGAGTTCTACACCACCGGCAGCGGCTACAAGTTCGAGGGC
>NZ_BDBC01000057.1 GCF_001612785.1 Nocardia beijingensis NBRC 16342 | reverse complement strand
TCCATCGAGGACCCGCTGTCGGAGGACGACTGGGACGGCTGGGTGAGCCTGACCGACCAGATCGGCGACAAGATCCAGCTCGTCGGCGACGACCTGTTCGTCACCAACCCGGAGCGCCTGGAGGACGGCATCGCCAAGGGCGCCGCCAACGCGCTGCTGGTCAAGGTGAACCAGATCGGCACGCTCACCGAGACCCTGGACGCGGTGGAGCTGGCGCACCGCAACGGCTACAAGACGATGATGTCGCACCGTTCCGGCGAGACCGAGGACACCACCATCGCCGACCTCGCGGTCGCGGTGGGCAGCGGCCAGATCAAGACCGGCGCTCCCGCGCGTAGCGAGCGGGTCGCCAAGTACAACCAGCTGCTGCGTATCGAGGACGCGCTCGGCGATTCGGCGCGCTACGCGGGTGACGTCGCGTTCCCCCGCTTCGCGTTCGAAGGCTGAGCTGCGGCACGAGCGACGGGTCCCGGAGGAGGTAGCGTGCGTGATCACGCGGAACGCCGGGACTGCCGCGAAGTAGAGACCGAGGCGTGAGATGACGGAGCGACGTGCGCGTGGGACCAGTCCGGCCGGACGCGGGGACCGCCGCACGTCGCGTGCCGCCGGATCGCGCCCGGCCGATGCCGCCGCCAAACGCGGTCGCAGGCGATCGGAGTCGGCGGAGAAGCCGAGGCCGCGCAAGAACGCCTCCGGCCGGGCCGGCGACCGGCACGAGCACACGTTCCTCGGGCTCTCCACCGGCAAGGCCGTGATTCTGGCGATGGTGGTGTGCGGACTCGCGCTCACCCTCGCCGTGCCGATGCGCACGTATTTCACCCAGCGCGCGGAGGCCGCGCAGCTGGCGCAGCAGCGCGAGGAACTCGAGACGGATCTGGCCCGGTTGCGCGATCGTCGTGCCCAGCAACAGGATCCGGCCTACATCCGCAGCGAGGCGCGTGATCGTCTGCGTCTGGTGATGCCCGGCGAGACGCCGTACATCGTGCAGGTGCCAGGTATCGAAGCGCCCGCGCCGCCGCCCGCGCCGACCAGAGCCAGGCAACCCGATCCCTGGTACACCGAATTGTGGCGCAGCATCGCCGAGCCGCAGCCGACGCCGGAGGCCGCAGCCCCACTACCGCAAGCACCGGAAGGACATAGGTGACCGCACCCACCGACCAGGATCTCGCGATCATCGCCGAGCAGCTGGGCCGCGAGCCGCGCGGTGTGCTCGCCATCGCCTACCGCACCCCGGACGGGATCCCGGCCGTTGTGAAGACCGCGCCCAGGTTGCCGGACGGCACCCCCTTCCCGACTCTCTACTACCTCACCGATCCCCGTCTCACCGCGGAGGCCAGCAGGCAGGAATCCGCCGGTGTGATGCGGGAGATGACCGAGCGGCTCGCCGTCGATCAGGAGCTGGCCGCCGCCTACCGCGCCGCGCACGAGAGCTACCTGGCCGAACGCGACGAGATCGAATCGCTGGGCACGGATTTCACCGGCGGCGGGATGCCCGAGCGGGTCAAGTGCCTGCACGTGCTGATCGCCCACGCGCTGGCCAAGGGGCCGGGCGTGAATCCGCTCGGCGACGAGGCCGTGGCGCTGGCCGCCGAGCACGGCCTGCGCGGCACCGCGATCCCGGCCGACTGGCCCGCGTCCCGGCCGACCGGCCCGCGAGAGACTGGAGCACAGTGATGAGTGACCGGGTAGCCGCCGTGGATTGCGGCACGAACTCCATCCGCCTGCTGATCGCCGACGTGCTCGGCGACGGGCGACTTTCCGACGTACACCGCGAGATGCGCATCGTCCGCCTCGGCCAAGGCGTCGACGCCACCGGCTCGCTGGCGCCGGAAGCGATCGAACGCACCCGCGCCGCCCTGGCCGACTACGCCGCGCTGATGCGCGAAGCGGGGGTCGGCCGGGTGCGGATGGTGGCCACGTCCGCCACCAGGGACGCCGCCAACCGGGAGGACTTCTTCGCCATGGCCCGCGCCGAACTCGGCGCCGTGGTCGAGGGCGCGGAAGCCGAGGTGATCAGCGGCGACGAGGAGGCGCGCCTGTCGTTCGCCGGCGCCATCGGCGAATTGTCCAGCGCCGCGGGTCCATTCGTCGTGGTCGATCTGGGCGGCGGTTCCACCGAGCTGGTGTTCGGGGACAGCGAGGGGGTGCGGGCCGCGTTCTCCGCCGACATCGGCTGCGTGCGAATCACCGAACGGTGCCTGGCGGGTAACCCGCCGACCGCCGAGGAGATCGCCGCCGCCCGCGCCTTCGCGACCGAGAAGTTGACCGAAGCGTTCACCCACGTTCCGGTGGAAGGGGCGCACACCTGGGTCGGCGTGGCGGGCACGATGACCACGCTCGCCGCGGTCGCGCTCGATCTCCCCGAATACGATTCGGAGCGGGTGCATCTCACCCGGCTGACCTCCGAGCAGGTGCACCAGGTCTGCGATCGGCTGATCGCCATGGACCACGATCAGCGCGCCGCGCTCGGACCGATGCACCCGGGCCGGGTGGACGTGATCGGCGGCGGCGCGATCATCACCGAAGTGCTCGCCGAGGAATTGTCCCGGCGCGCGGGCATCGCCGAGCTGGTCGTCAGCGAGCACGACATTCTCGACGGCATCGCGCTGTCGATCGCCTGAACCGGTAGACGGGACGCGTGCCGGCTCGGTCAGTTCTGCGGGACGTGGCCGTTCAGCTTCACCTCGGCGTGCGCTTCGGCTCCGGGGCGGTCTCCGATGCCGATGCCACTCCCGCGGCGCGCCTTGCCGACGGCGATATCGGCGAGCCTGGACAGCGATTCCATATTGCGCGGCACCAGCAGCAGTTCTTGCAGCACATTGGGCACCAAGGTGCCCAACCCGCGTTCGGCGTGCTCGTACATCCGGATCTGCGTTTCGCCCGGCGCGGTTTCCACCAGTTCCAGACGGATCCACGCCGCGCCGAGCGGCGAGAGTTTGGCCTCGAGCTCCAGCATGTGCGGCGGTTCCGCCGAGACGACCCGCGTGGTGTCGCTGACGGTGAACGGCCACACGCCCGCGCTGTAGTGCAGCACAGAGCCGGGGCCAGGCCACTGTTCGTCGACGTCGCGGATGTGCGTCGCGCCGACCACCCAGGCGGCGAACAGCCATCCGTCGGCCAACACGTCGAAGACTTGTTCCGGTGTCGTCGGCACGGTGATTTCCACGTGGACCATCAGCTCAACGCTTTCTGGGTGCGGTTTGCCTGTCGATTGCGGGATGCCCGGTGGTGGAGTGGGCAAACCACGTGTCGCGATTTGGTTCGCCATGGCGCGTGAACAGAACAAACGAATCGTCCCCGGCGTCGTCCGAGATGCGATCTTCTGAGCATGGTCGAAGCGGAAACATCGCGGGACCAGTGGAGACACGAACCGTGTTCGGCCACCCGATCGGGCTGGTCGATCTGTTCGGCGTCGAACGCTGGGAACGCTGGCGTTCTACGGGATGGTTGCCGTCCCGAAACATGTCCTCTACCCGGCGACCGTGGGCGGCCTCGACCCGGTCGCGGACACGGCCGTCGGCATCATCGCCGACGGCGGCTCGTCCACCGTGCTGGGCTACTGGATCGCCAACTATTTGCTCGGGTTGTGGCGGGCGCTGTCGCGCTGTGGTGATGGCACTGTATTTTTTCTCGGTTGGTCCCGGCACGACGATGTCGGGTAGTTTGGCCCGGTTCTATGACCCAGGTCACGGGTTCGCGTACTCCGGTATCACCGGAACGGCCGTGGTGTGTGCGGGACTGATCGTCGCCGCCATCGCGCCATGGTTCGGCGAATTCATGGTGGGCGTGCATCGACTCGCCGTGTGGGTACAGAACACAAGCAAGAAGCAAGATTAAGGAGAACGCGTGACCAACCCCGGGCCACGAGCCGATTCGGCGGGTGATGTCTCGTCTCGATCGAGCGGTCTGTTCCGCACCAAGTCCATCGAACAGTCGATCCGCGACACCGACGAACCCGACTCGAAACTACGCAAGGACCTGACCGCCTGGGACCTCACCATCTTCGGCGTGGCCGTCGTGGTCGGCGCGGGCATCTTCACGCTCACCGCGCGCACCGCAGGCAATGTCGCGGGTCCGTCCGTCTCGCTCGCCTTCGTGTTCGCCGCCATCGCCTGCGGGCTGACCGCGCTGTGCTACGCCGAGTTCGCCTCCACCGTGCCGGTGGCGGGCAGCGCCTACACCTACTCCTACGCCACCTTCGGCGAACTCGTCGCCTGGATCATCGGCTGGGACCTGATCCTGGAGTTCGCGCTCGCCGCCGCGGTCGTGGCGAAGGGCTGGTCACAGTACCTCGGCGAGGTGATCGGCACCTCCCCTATCGCGCACTTCGGCCCGGTGACCTTCGACTGGGGTTCGGTGCTGCTGATCACGGTGCTCGGCGTGCTGCTCGCGACCGGCACCAAGGTGTCCTCGCGGGTCTCTGCGGTGGCGGTCGCGATCAAGCTGGGTGTGATCGCGCTGGTGCTGGTCGTCGGCCTCACCTACTTCAAGTCCTCGAACCTCACGCCCTACATCCCGCCGTCGCAGCCCGGTGAGCGGGGTGAGGGGCTGCGGCAGTCGCTGTTCTCCTTCCTGACCGGCGCCGGAGCCAGCAACTTCGGCTGGTACGGCCTGCTCGCCGCGGCCAGCCTGGTCTTCTTCGCGTTCATCGGCTTCGACGTCGTCGCCACGACGGCGGAGGAGACCCGCAACCCGCAGAAGGCGGTGCCGCGCGGCATCCTCGGCTCGCTGCTCATCGTCACGGTCCTGTACGTGGCGGTGTCGCTGGTGCTCACCGGCATGGTGCCCTACACCGAGTTGTCGGGTAACGACGCGACGCTGGCCACGGCGTTCGGCATCCACGGGGTGACCTGGGCGAAGAACATCATCTCGATCGGCGCCCTCGCCGGGCTCACCACGGTGGTCATGGTGATGTACCTCGGGCAGACCCGGGTGCTGTTCGCGATGGCGCGCGACGGGCTGATGCCGCGCAAGCTCGCGCACACCGGCAAGAACGGCACCCCGGTGCGGGTCACCGCCATCGTCGGCGTCGCGTGCGCGCTGCTGGCCGGGTTCGTGGACTTCGGCACGCTGGAGGAGATGGTCAACATCGGCACGCTGTTCGCGTTCGTGCTGGTGTCGGTGGGCGTGCTGATCCTGCGGCGCACGCGCCCCGACCTGCCGCGCGGATTCCGGGCGCCCCTCGTGCCGCTGATTCCCGTCCTGGCGGTGCTGTCGTGCCTGTGGCTGATGCTGAATCTCTCCGTGGAGACCTGGCTGCGGTTCGTGGTGTGGATGCTGATCGGGTTCGTCGTCTACTTCGCCTACTCGCGGCGCAACTCCGTGCTCGGGAAGGCTTCCGCCACCTAGTCGCGCGGCCGGAGTTCGGCTTATCGGGTGGCGGCGGATAGCCTGACGCCGTGTCGCAGCGTGAGTTGGTTGTTCTCGGGACCGCTAGTCAGGTGCCGACGAAACAGCGAAACCACAACGGGTACCTGCTCCGGTGGGACGACGAGGCGATCCTGTTCGATCCCGGTGAGGGCACGCAACGGCAGATGACCTATGCCGGGGTGACCGTCACCGGGCTCACCCGGATCGCCATCACCCATTTCCACGGCGACCACAGTCTCGGGCTGGCCGGAGTGGTGCAGCGGATCAACCTCGACCGGGTGCCGCATCCGGTGGACATCTGTTTTCCGGCATCCGGCGCGGCGTACTACGAGCGGCTTGTCAACGCGACGTCCTACTACCACCGCGCCGAGCTGCGCCCGCGGCCGGTGTTCGGCCCCGGCCCCGTCGACCTGCCCGAGGCGCCGTTCACGGTGACGGCGGTTCCGCTCTCGCATCCGGTGGAGGCTTTCGGCTATCGGCTCAGCGAGCCGCCCGGCCGGCGGATTCTGCCGGACCGGTTGCGCGCCCTCGGGCTGCGCGGCCCGATCATCGCCGAACTGCAACAGCGCGGCAGCGTCGAGTTCGAGGGGCGGACGATCACTCTGGCGGAGATCAGCGAACCGCGATCCGGTCAGAGTTTCGCCTTCGTGATGGACACCCGGCTGTGCCCCGGCATCGCGGAGCTCGCCGCCGATGTCGACATGCTCGTCATCGAGGCCACCTTCCTGGACGCCGACGAACACCTCGCCGCCGAATACGGCCATCTCACCGCGGGCCAAGCCGCGCGGGTGGCCGCCGACGCGGGCGTTCGGACCCTGGTGCTCACCCACTTCTCCCAGCGCTATCGCGACCTCGACGAGCACATGGCCGAAGCGGCGAAGTACTTCACCGGCGAGATCCACATCGCCACCGACCTGGCCCGAATCCCGGTGCCGCCCCGGCGCTGACGGATTCGCCACGCCGAGATCACACGCGGACGCTAACACCAGCCCGCCGCCGACGATCTAGTTCTCTGGGACGCCTGCCACCCCCGGGCCACGAACAACCGCCACCGGCGCCGGTCACCCGACCGCACCCTCGGCACCCGCCCACGGCCGACGCCCCGCCACCCCGGCGAATTGTCGGAATTCCGGTACAGCCGTACGACTCGGTACGCTGTCCCGGACGCCCCTATAGCCCAATTGGCAGAGGCAGCGGACTTAAAATCCGCCAAGTGTCGGTTCGAGTCCGACTGGGGGCACTCATGGTGCCGATGGGCAGGAGGTGGAGTTTGCCGGACTGTCCCTCTACTCAACCGGCCCCGACACGTTGGGTCAGGGTCGGTTCCGCGAGCGGTCTTCGCCTTCGATGCGCTGGCGTATCGCGTCCACCGTGCGATCTTTGGGGATGCGCTCGGGCCAGAGGATGGCGAGTGCCAGCACGACCAGCGGCAGTCCGATGGCGACGATGAAACCCAGTGCGATCACGGCGCCCGCCGCACCGTTGTCGGCAGCGCTGAACCCAGCGGGTATTCCCGCGTGCCGGTGATCAGGTCGGCCATCTCGGTGACGGCCCACCAGGGCGTATCGGGTTTCAGTACGCCGAGGTGCGGGATGACCACCGCGTCCGCCATGTGTTCCAGCGTGTACTGGACTGCGATCAGCGCCGCCAATACAGCATGTACGTCGGTGTGCACGGTGTAGACGATCCTCAGTCCGTGCCGCTGCACCAGCGCTTCGAACTCTGTTGGATCGTGGTCGCTGTGGAGCAGAGCCACAGCCCGCCTTGGTACCTGTTGGTCCGTCACTAGCCCCTCCTGGTTCCGGTTTGGTCACACCCGGTATCGAGGGGTCGATCGCCATCACCCCGATACCGGGTGTTGGCGAAAAGCCTCTTGAATCCTCATGCTTCCAAGGGCCAGGTCTGGAATAGCCTTTTACCCTGGGAGTATGAGCCTTTCGACCCATGCCGGACAGGCGATCGCGGCCGAGCGAAAACTCGCGGGCCTGAGCCAGCGCCAACTGGCCGACCGCGCCAACTACAGCCTGGCCATGGTCAAGGCGGTCGAGCAGGGACGCGAACCAGCAAGCCCGGCGTTCCTGGCCGCTGCCGCGCGAGTGCTGCGTGTGGAACCCGAACGGCTGACCGGCATCCCGTATCGCGAGCTCATCGAGAAGGACGGGCCGCTGGAAGGTCTGGCTGAATTGCGTGCTGTGCTCGCCGAGGGCGCGTACGTGCGCCCCCTCGAGCCGCCGCCGCTGGCCGCGCTCGCCGCCGAGATGGCCGCCGTAGACCTCGCCTATCGGAACGACAAGGGCCGGGTCGCGCTTGCACGCATGCCGGACTTGCTGCGACGACTGTATGGAGCACTGCGTAACGCTGCCCACGGAGATCGTGGAGCGGTGTTCTCTCTGCTGTGCGCCGCTTATGTGACTACCGAACGGCTTTGCAGGCGATTCGGATTCATACACCTGGCACCGACCGCACTCGATCGGCTCGAATGTGCCGCCGCGTCGGCTGACGATCCGCTCTACGCGGCGCAAGCCAAAATCAAGCGCGCGCGAATCCTCATGTACCACCACTCCAACGACACCGGACTCGGACTGGTGGAGCAAGCGCTCGACGAGATCGAAGGGGATGGCGAAGCCGCTGATGCGGTTCGCGGTTACGGGCATCTGTGCGGCGCGATCGTTGCCGCCCGGGGTATCCGCCCGGATATCGCCGCCGAGCACATTGAACATGCACGGCGTCTCGCCGCCCGAATGCGCGGTGAATCCGACCTGTACGGAACCCTTTTCGGCCCCGCGAACGTCGGTATCCATTCCGCTGCCGTCGCTCTCGAAGCCGGTGACCCCGGCAAAGCGGCGCACGAAGGCTCAGCCCTCGTGCTCCCCAAGAAGATCGCACCACCCAGAGCCGGGCACCACTGGCAGGACGTGAGCCGCGCGTGGCTGATGATCGGCAAGCCGGACCAGGCGCTCGACGCCCTGAACCGTGCCCGCCGCGTCGCTCCACAACAGACCCGATTGCATCCGTCTGTCCGGGAAACGGTCTACGGCATCGCGGCAGCACAGCGCAGGCAGACCAACAGCCTCACCGGATTCGCCTCGTGGCTCGGCGTCCAACTCTGACGGCACTTCCAGAAGACGGATGTGCCCCAGCGCACTGCCACGGCCACCACTCCAGCGCTTCCGGCCGTCGGCGCCCCGCGCGGCGTGCGCATGCACGACTTACGGCACACCTTCGCGGTCATGTACTGATCGCCGGGATTCTGAGCGGCCAACTGTCTCGCCATGAGCCAGGATCAACCGGCCGATCTCCTCGCCGGAAGAAGTTGGCTGGAGTCTCGTGCTCCGGTCAGGTCAGGTGTGATCGACCAATTCGGGGGCGGCTTTGCGTATGCGGCGCAGCAGCTTCGAGCCGCGTTCCGAACTGATGGCGGTCAATGTGGGGAGCGCGGTGCGCCAGAGTTTGGCGGCGTCCTCGTGGTTGCCCATGCGCCAGCGGATGAGTCCGGTCTCGGCCAGGCTGATCGCGTGAATCCGCGTATGTGTTCTGGGATGCCAGATCGTCGCGCTCATATATTGATAGCGCTCGGCTTCGGCCAAGTCGCCGATCGCGAGGAACGTTTTCGCGGTCTGCCGGGTCACGCTCGCTTTGTTCGGACAGAACAGCGCGGCCCATCGAGGAATCTCCGTCGTCGCCTCGGGCATGATCCATGGCTCGGCCCGGCGAAGCGCCTTCATGGCCTGGACCTTGTCGCCCGTTTCGGCGTAGCACCGTGCCAAGGCGACCTCGAACAGTGCCATCGTGTCGGGGCTGACCTTGCCGCGTGCGCTCAGCACCGCGCGTTCCGCGAGCGGGACACTGTTCTGTGGTTGATGTACGTCGCTGGCGTGCAATGCCAGGATGCGGAAGGCGAATCCGTCTTGGCCCGGCGTTCCGGATTCTTCGGCCAAACGGAGGGCGGACAGGAAGTAGCGTTGCCCGAGTCCGTCCTGCCCTGCGTCGTGGGCCTTGAAGCCCGCCATGTAGGCCAACTCCGACGCGGCGCTGAACGCCTGCGCACGCACCTCGGCGCTGGCGAAGCGCGACCGTAACAGTGCGGCGACGTCGGTCGCCAGGAACTCCGCCACCGCGGAACGCCCCACATTGCCCCCGCGAACCTCATCCAATCGGAGGAAGGCGTCCGTCACGCCCTGTACGGCTTCGACCTCGGCCATACCCACCCGAGTGTCATCGGTGACGTGCACGAGTCTCGCCGCGTCCGAGAGAGCGGTGAGCGCCGTGGCGGTCAGCGCAGCGGAATACGCCGAATCACGCAGGAACGAGCGACGATCGACGTCGGCCCTGCCGAGAACCGACATCGCGGTGACAGGGTCGGTGAATCCGCCGCAGGCGCGCTCGTACCAGGTGACGACCTCGGACGAAGCGGTCCTACGCCCGGTCTCGTAGTGGCCGAGTGCGGCTTTGCTGTACGGAATCTTGGCGGCCAGTTCGGATAGCGATAGCTCCGCTGCCTCTCGGGCTGCACGCAGCCGGGCACCGAGAACAGCCGCTTGTGGGTCCGGTTCGTTGGCGCTACCGCGCATGGCTCGATCGTAGGCCAAGCCGTATACGGCTGTAGCCGTGAAGACATAACGGCCCGGCCGCGCGGCGGCGAGCCTTGAAGAGCCCCGACCCGAGACGCACCGCGAGACCGATCGGCTTCCTCGGCGTCGGACGCACTTCACACGACAAGGGGAGATGTATGGGGAACACGATTGCCGAGGCGGCTGTTCTGGCGGTACTCGCACCTGGCGGCATGTTGACCGCCGCGCAGATCACCGAGCAAGCTCAACTAACCGCGTGGAGTGCCCGCCGGGCGATAGGACAACTGGAATCGCGCGGACTGATCATGGCCTCACCACACGCAGCGCGCTGGTCCATCACTCCACGCGGCCGCGCCTATTGGGCCAACCGTGGCAGGCGGTACCCGGGATGAGCGCGGACACTTGGATCATCGTCGGGTTCGCTATCGCAATCGCCCTGCCGCTGGTCGTCCTCGTTGTAGCGATTCTTTGGCCAGAGCAGGTTCCTAAGGACCGCTCCGTGGACGCGATTCGCCAGCGCATCGAGGAAGAAGACGGCCCGCCTTCCGGTAATCCGACGTAGCTGCTGCCCTCAACGCGAAAGTCCGTGGGCGCGGGCGATGATGCGTTCCATGGCCGTGCGGGGGAGGAGGCGGCGGAGGGTGAACATGGCGGGGGCGTTGCTGCCTACCGCGTAGAGGGGTTTGGGGCGGTCGGCTTCGATCGCCTTGACGATCGTGGTGGCTACCTTTTCGGGGGTGATTCCCTTTGACTGGTTTTCGTCGAGTTTCGCCATGAAGGTCGTGAAATCGGCGGTGTGGGGTGAACCTTCGGTGAGGTATTTGGTGCGGCGTTCGCGGAGGCCGGTGTCGATCTGGCCGGGTTCGACGGCGGTGATCCAGACGTCGAAGGGGGATTCCTCGAAGCGGGCGGCGACCGCGAATCCGCGTAGTGCCGCCTTGGTGGCGACGTAGGAGGAGCGGTAGGGCATCGGGAAGCTGGCGAGCATCGAGCCGACCATGACGACGCGGCCGTACCGGCGTTCCCGCATGCCGGGCAGCACCGCTTTGGTCAGGGCGACCGGGCCGAGCACGTTCAGCTGGAACAGTCGCTCGACGGCGTCGGTGGGCAGCTCGGCCAGCGGGCCCGCCTGGCTCTCTCCCGCGTTGTTCACCAGCACGTCGACGCGGTCCAGACCGGCCGCGAACGCCTCGATCGACGCCGGATCGGTGAGATCGAGCGCCCGGTACTCCACGCCCGGCAGCACGGCGTCCGAACCGATGGCATCGGGGTTGCGGCTGGTGCCGATCACGCGATACCCACGCCCGGCCAGCGCGGCGGCGGTGGCCTTCCCGATTCCGGACGACGCACCGGTGACCACAGCGACGCGAGACATAACGCTCCTTTCGACGGCAACACGCTGACGATATCGTCAAGTTTCCGCTTTGTGCTACCCGCAAGTAGCTCCCGAACCGTTCACGCCCGCGTGCGACGGGTGTGGTGTCCCGGCCCGGCGGCGGTGGGAAACGGGAATACAACACGTGGTGGCGGCTCGGATAGTGCCCATTGAATTCTGCATGGCGGATTCGAGCGGGCATGTGGCGTCGGCAAGCTCACGCGCGTGCGGCGCGAGAGTGGCTCGCGGGCCTGTGAGCTGGGCGTACGGGCGCGCGCCGCGTCACGAGAAGCGCACCGCCGCAGGGGGAATCGTTCACCGGCGGGAAGTCCGGACGTATGTCGGCGGCCGAACGATGGGGCTACTGTTGGCCGGCGCGGTGCAGGCCGGAGACGCTGCCGCGCTACCCCCGACGCCGAGGAGATTGTGGTGGTTGTCGATACCGTCCGTGAGGAACAGGCGATCCGTCAGATGACGGAGCGGCTGGTCGAAAACTACACCGAGACCTATTCTCCCGAGCATATCGAGAGCGCCGTCGGTGCGGCGCGGCAGAAGTTCGCGGGCCGCCCGGTGCGGCAGTTCGTGCCGATTCTGATCGAGCGGGTGGTGCGGCGGGAGTTGGAGAAGTCGCCGGAGGCGGAAGTGCAACCCACCACGGTCCCGCTGGACAAGACGCCGCAGGACCCCACTCCGGGAAAACTGTCGCAGCTCCGTGCGTCGTTGACGTCGAAGAAGCGTTTCGCACCGTACGCGCTGGGCGCCGTCGTCATCCTGACGGTCGTCGCCGTGGTGCTCGCCACGCGGCAACCCGCTCCCCAGGCGCCCGCAGCCGCGCCCGCCGCACCGCTGACGGTCGTGCACGGTGTGGTCGGCTCGGAGAAGATGCCGTTCTTCCAAGATCCCAAGGTGATCGACGCGCTCGCGCGCAACGGCGTGCGCGTCGAGGCCGAGCCCGCCGGGTCGCGGCAGATCGCCACGTCCATCGATCTCACCAGATTCGATTTCGCCTTCCCGTCCAGTGAACAGGCGGCCGAGCGAATTCAACGGCAGCGCAACGTGACCGCGAAATACACGCCGTTCTCCTCGCCGATGGCCATCGCGACGTTCACGCCGATCACCGACCTGCTCACCCGGGCGGGAGCGGTGCGCCCGGGCCAAGTTCCGACCCTTGACCTGCGCCGCTACCTGGAGCTGGTCCGCAACGGCACCCGCTGGGACGAACTGCCCGACAACGCCGCCTACCCGGTGCGCAAGAACATCCTGATCTCCACCACCGACCCGCGCAGCTCCAACTCCGCCGCCATGTATATGGCCGCGGCGAGCTACGTCGCGAACAACAACACGATCGTGCAGGGGTCCAACGCCGAGCAGGCCGTCCTCCCCGCGGTGTCGCGGCTGTTCGTGGGCCAGGGCTACACCGAGAACACCACCGAAGGCCCGTTCAACAACTACCTCGCCACGGGGATGGGTCCCACGCCGTTGGCCTGGATCTACGAGGCGCAGTATGTCGAGGCGACCGTGCGCGGCCAGATCAAGCCCGGGATGACGCTGCTGTACCCGTCACCGACGGTGTTGTCCCGGCACACGCTGGTGCCGTTCGGCGCGACCGGTGACCGGCTCGGTCGCCTGCTGTCCACCGACCCGGAGTTACAGCGGCTGGCCGCCGAGCACGGCTTCCGCACCAACGACGGCGCCCAGTTCGCGAAGGTGGTCGCCGAACACAACGTCCAGGTGGCTTCCGATCTGCTGGATGTCGTCGCCACCCCGACCTACGACACCCTCGAGCGCCTGCTGGACGGAGTCACCAAGTCCTACAACTGAAGCACGGCCGCGCTCGCGTTTCGGTGGAGACGATCCGGGCATCCCTCTCGCATCAGGAGCCGGAAATCGGTATCGCGGCGGGAGGAACATCAGTGACAGCGGATGAGGGCCCATGGGAGATACCCCCGATCGATGACGCCCCGGATATCGCGCGCGACTCCGCGCCGCCGCCGGGAGCGACGATGGCCGACGCCAGGAACTGGCCGGGCTACGGGTTGCTGCTGGTCGCGGCTGCGGGCGCGATAGCGGCCGCCGTGCTCGCGGGCTTCGGACTCGGGCGGCTCTCGGTGGTCGCCGCGATCATCACGGTCGTCTTCCTCCTGGTAGGGGTCGGGCTGATCGTGCTGGAGCAGGTGCGGGCCCGCAGGCGCACCGAACAGCCCGCCGAGCGCGCCACCGTGCCGCCCGGCGTACTGAGAACTCTCAATCCCGGGGCAGAAAACCCGACTCGATGAACTCTCGCACGAAGGTGTCCACCACCGCGCGGTCCACTGCGGGGCAGTCGAGGTCCGCGTCCGCGAGCGCGGCGCGAGTGTGCTCGTCGCCCCAGTCGAGGTGACCGGCGAGTTCGGCGAAGTTGTGGCTCAGCAGTGCCGCGCGCACCAGCGAATCGTCGCCGAGCGCGTCGCGCCGCCGCGCTTCCCTGGCCAGGCCCGCGCGCACCGCGTCCTCCGGCATCGTCGCCAC
Organism: Nocardia beijingensis NBRC 16342; assembly: GCF_001612785.1. Taxonomy (GTDB): domain Bacteria; phylum Actinomycetota; class Actinomycetes; order Mycobacteriales; family Mycobacteriaceae; genus Nocardia; species Nocardia beijingensis. The sequence goes on along the minus strand of NZ_BDBC01000057.1, from coordinate 53,659 downwards.
CGGCAGCCCGTGCGCGCGCAGACTCGCGAGAATCTCGCCGACCGCTACCGGAGCCCGATTGACCAGGTGATAGACGGTTTCCGAGCGCGGACGAACGGAGATCTCCGCGATGGCGCCCGCCACGTAGCTCACCGGGACCAAGGACACGGTCGCGTCGCCCACATCGGGCGCCATGCCGAGCATCGCGGCGGCGCGCACCATGTTCCACAGCGAATCCTGCGGGCTGTTCACGCCGATGTCCGGGCAACCGCAGATGGTGCCGGGCCGGTAGATGGCGATGGGCACGCCGCGCTCGCCCGCTTGGCGGACCAATTCCTCCGCCGCCCATTTGGACGCGAGGTAGCCGTTGCCGGGCACCTGCCCCGCGCGCAAGCGGACGTCCTCGGTGACCACCGGCGAATCCGGCGTCGCGGCGACTGCCGCTCCCATGGTGGAGACCAGATGGAACGGCTTGACCCGCCGCGTCGTCGCCAGCCGCAACAACTCGCGGGTTCCTTCGACGTTGGCTTGCCGTAGCCGCGCGTAAGGGTCGACGTGATTGACGCGCGCGCCGTTGTGGTAGATCGCGTCGATGCTGTCGGCCAAGCGTTCGTAGTCGGCGGGGTCCAACCCGAGATGCGGCGCGGTGAGGTCGCCCGCGACCACGACGATCCGCTCCGCGGCGGTGGTCCCGGACAGCCGGTAGTGGTTCAGCGCGCCCAGGATGCGGTCGATGCCTTCCTCGGCGTCGGCGGCGCGCACCACGCACCACACGCGGGCCTCGGTGCGATCCAGCAGGGCTTGCAGCAGGTGGACGCCGAGAAAGCCGGTCGCGCCGGTGAGCAGGATCTCCTGCGGCGGACCGGTGTGCGCCGGTTCGCAGCCCCCGATGCCGATCTCCGGTTCCAGCACGGCGTCGTGTTCCGGCGTCGCGGCCGTGGGGGTGGACTCGCCGGACAGCCGGGCCGCGAGGCCGCCGACGGTCGGGGTCGCGAGGATCGCCGACATCGGCACGTCGCGGCCGAGACGCTCCGACAACCGCTGATGCAACGTGAAGGCGAGCAGCGAGGAACCGCCGAGTTCGAAGAAGTCGTCGGCCACCCCGACCGGGGACACCGCGAGCACGTCGGCGAAGACTTCCGCGATCGCGCGCTCCAGCGCGGTGCCGGGTCGCGCGCCGGTGCGTGCGGCGAACACCGGCTGTGGCAGCGCGGCGCGATCGAGTTTGCCGCTGGTGTTCACCGGAAAGGCGTCGAGCGCGAGCACCGCCGACGGCACCATGTAGCCGGGCAGCACCCGAGCGACGGACTGCCGCACCGCGTCCGGCTCGACCGTGGCGCCCGGCGCGGCGATGACGTAGCCGACCAGCCGGTCGCCGGCATCGGAGCCCTTGACCGCCACCGCGGCCCGGCCCACCGCCGGGTCGGCCAGCAAGGCCGCTTCGATCTCGCCGAGTTCGATGCGATGGCCGCGCACCTTGACCTGGAAGTCGGTGCGACCCAGATAGTCCAAGGTGCCCGCGCGGTTCCATCGCACCAGGTCGCCGGTCCGGTACATCCGTTCCCCCGGATGCAGTGGATCGGCGATGAACCTGGCCGCGGTCAGCCCGGGAGCGCCGTGGTAGCCGCGGGCCAGCTGAAGGCCACCCAGATAGAGTTCGCCCGCCACGCCCACCGGAACCGGCCGCAACCGGTCGTCGAGCACGTGGCAGCGCGAATTCCATTCCGGCACACCGATGGAAACGCTGGACGCGGTGCGATCGGCGGCCGTGACGGCGTGCCGCGTGATGCTCACCGCGGCTTCGGTCGGGCCGTACAGATTGTGCAACTCGGCCCCGGACACCGTCGCGAAGGCGCGGGCGGTCTCCGGGGGAAGCGCCTCACCGATAACGAAAACGGCTCGCAACGAGGACAACTCGTACGCGGTCGCCTGCTGGGCGAACACGGTGAGCATCGCGGGAACGAAATCGGTCAGCGTCACCCGGTGTTCGGCGATCAGCCGGCCCAGCGCCGCCGGATCGCGATGCTCCTCCGGCCCGGCCAGAACCAGCCGCGCGCCCGCGCGCAACGGCAGGAAGTAGCCCCACAACGACACGTCGAAGGTCGCGGGAGTCTTGTGCAGATAGATGTCGGTGGCGCCGACGCCGTATTCCGCCTGCATCCAGGCGAGCTGGTGCACGATCGCCCGATGGCTGATCGCCACGCCCTTGGGGCGGCCGGTCGAGCCGGAGGTGTAGATGAGGTAGGCGGGGTGATCGGCGTGCCACGGCGTCAGCCGCTCGCTGTCGAGCACGGGTTCCGCGCCGAAGCGGTCGAGGTCGATGGCGTCGACGTCGTACGCCGTGACGGCCGTGAAGCCGTCCGCCGCGGTGGTCAGCACGCACCGGGGAGCCGCGGACTCGAGCACGTAGCGGATGCGTTCGACCGGATGGTCTGGATCGATCGGCACCCAGGCCGCACCCGCCGCCACGATCGCGTGCAGCGCCACCACCTGCTGGATCGACCGTCGCATCGCCACCGCCACGACGGTCTCCGCGCCCACGCCCTGTTCGATCAGCCAGCGAGCCAGCCGCGCGGACCGTTCGACCAGCCGCGCGTAGGTGATGGTCTCGGACCCGAGGACCACGGCGATCGCGTCCGGCGTCGCCGCGGCCTGCCGCACTGTGGCGGCGGTGAGCGGCTCGGCCCGCACGGCGTGCTCCGGCCCGGCGCCCCAGGACCGGATGCGTTTGTGCTCGACCGGATCCATGATGTCGATGTCGCCGACGACGGCGTCGGGCTCGGCCGCGACCCGGTGCAGGATGCGGATATAGCCGTCGAGGAAGCGCTGCACCGTGTGCTCGTCGAAAAGGTCGGTGCTGTAACCGAATCGGATGATGATCTCGCTCGGCTCGCCGTCGTCGTCGCGCGTGTCGACCACGCCGATGTGCAGATCGGTCTTCGCCGTGTCGGCGTCCACGTCGAGGAACGACACGCTCGGTCCGGACAGGTCGAGGGTGGCCTGCGTGAAGTTCTGGAACGCGAAGCCGACCTGGTAGAGCGGGTGGCGTCCGGGCGAGCGGGTCGGGTCGACCGCGTCGACCACGTGCTCGAACGGCACCTCGGAGTGCGCGAAGTTGACCAGATCCCGTTCCCTGGTGCGGCGCAGCAGAGCGGTGAAACTCTCCGCGGGCTCGATCCTGGTGCGGGAGACGGTGGTGTTGACGAACATGCCGACGACGTCCGCCAGGGCGGGCTCGGCCCGGTTGGTCATCGGAACGCCGATCGCGATGTCGCGGCTTCCGGACAGCCGCGCCAGCAGCACGGCGAGTGCCGAGCGCATCACCATGAACAGCGTCGACCGGTGGGCGCGCGCGACGGCGAGCAGGTCGCGGTGCAGGCTCGCCCGCACCGTCCGCTGGGTGGCCGAACCCCGCAGCGTGGCCACCGGCGGGCGCGGCCGGTCGGCGGGCAGATCGAGTTCGTCGGGCAGACCGGCCAGCTCGCCGGTCCAGTACGCCAGTTGTCGCGACAGCAGGGAATCGGGGTCGTCGCGGGAACCGAGCAGATCCTGCTGCCACAGGGCGTAGTCGGCGTACTGCACATCCGGTGGCCGCCAGGCCGGCGCGGCGCCCGCGCTGCGTGCGGCGTAGGCCATCGCCACGTCGCGGGCCAGCGGCGCCAAGGACGACCCGTCGGCGCAGATGTGGTGCAGGGCGCAGACCAGGACGTATTCGGTGGGGGTGCGCAGTAGCCGCACGCGCAGCGGCACCTCGGCCGACACGTCGAACCCGTGCCGCAGGATCGCGCGCACCCGGTCGGGTACCGCGTCGTCGGACAGTTCCTCGACCGCGAAATCGGCGACCACGTGCTCGGTGTCGAGGATCAGCTGACGCGGTCCGGCGGCGTCGGCGGGATACCTCGTGCGCAGCGCCTCGTGCCGTTCGACGGTGTCGGCGAACGCCGCGCGCAAGGCGGGAATGTCCAGTTCCGACAGTCGCAGCGCGAAGCCGATGTTGTCCACCGATGACGTCGTGTCGAACTGGTTGCGCAGCCAGAACCGCAGCTGCGCGGGCGAGAGCGGGATGCGCCGCGGCCGGGTCCGTGCGCGCAGCACCGGGCGCGCGGTGTCGAATTGCTGTGAGCGGATGGCTTGGGCCAAGCCCGCGACGGTCGGATGGTCGAACACCAGCCGGGGCGGGATGCGCAGCCGCCACGTTTCGCTCAGGCGCGCGGCCACCTGGGTCGCCAGCAGCGAGTTGCCGCCCGCGGCGAAGAAATCGGCGTCGGCGCTGAACCGCTCCCAGCCGAGCACGTGTGCGAAGACTTCGGCGACCGTCTCCTCGCCGAGGTCGACGGCGGGCCGATAATCCGGCTCGTCCAAGGCGCGCACGCGCAGGGCGGGCCGATCGGCCTTGCCCGTCGGGGTGCGCGGGATCCGGTCCACGACCGAGATGGTGTTGGGCACCATGTACTTCGGCAGCAGCGCGGCCAGCGCGTCGGCCAGAGTGGCCGGATCAGGGGCATGGCCCGGTTCGGGCTGGACGAAGGAGGCCAGCGTGGTCTCGCCCGCGGCGGTCTTGCGGTCGACGGTCACGGCCAGCAGGATGCCCGGCTGCGTCGACAGGATGGCGTCGATCTCGCCGAGTTCGATCCGGAAGCCCCTGATCTTGACCTGGTCGTCGGCGCGGCCGAAATAGTCCAGCTCACCCGAGGTGGTGCGGCGGACGAGATCGCCGGTGCGGTACATCCGGGAGCCGGGCGGCCCGAACGGATCGGCGAGGAACCGCTGCCCGGTCAGACCGGGGCGGCCGTGGTATCCCCTGGCCACTCCCGGCCCGGACACATACAGTTCGCCGACGACCCCGACACCGACCGGGCGCAGCCGATGATCGAGTACCTGGCAGCGGATGCCGGGCACGGCCGATCCGATGGTGACCGGTGCGTCCGGCCCCAGGGCCTGGCTCAGCGTCGCCACGATGGTGGATTCCGTCGGGCCATAGGCATTGTGGAACAGGCGGCCGTCGGCTGCCCAGTGCCGCGGCAACATCGGCGGGCACGGCTCGCCGCCGACGATGACCGAACGCAGGGCGGGCAATCCGTCCGGCTCGATCGTGGCCAGCGCGGACGGCGTGAGGAACGCATGGGTGATCGATTGCCGCGCGAGCAATTCCACCAACGCGGTGCCGCCGTACAGGGTCGGCGGAGCGACCACCAGCGTGGCGGCGCGGGAGATCGCGAGCAACAACTCCAGCACCGAGGCATCGAAGCTCGGCGAGGCGAAATGCAGCACCCGCGCGTCCGTGTCCAGCGCGTGCCGCGCGGCCAGTTCGGCGCACAGCGGGGCGAGCCCGGCGTGGGTCACGGCGACGCCTTTGGGGCGTCCGGTCGATCCCGATGTGTAGATCACGTAGGCGGTGTGGGCGGCACGAAGCCGGACGGGGCGCTCGAAGTACGCGATCGGGCCCGTGGGGTTCGCCGCCACCCGCGCGATCAAATCGGCGTCGTCCAGCGCGAACCAGCGCACCTCGGCAGGGAGTGTCGCGGTGTGCGCGGTCAGGGTCAGGCCGAGGGCGGCGCCGCTGTCGGCGACCTGGAATCGGATGCGGGACAGCGGAAGCGCGGGATCGATGGGTACGAACGCGGCGCCGGTCTTCGCGATCGCCCACACGGCGAGCACGGATTCGAGCGAGCGGGGCAGCGCCACCGCCACCGCCGTTTCGGGGCCTGCGCCCGCGGCGATCAGCGTGCGGGCCAGCCGGGAGGAGCGGGCGTCGAGGTCGCGATAGGTGATCTCACCGTCCTCGCAGACCACCGCGACGCCGTCGGGGTTGTGTTCCGCGGCCGCGGCCAGCAGCGCGGCGAACGTCGGTGCGGCCGACTCGGCCGATCTGCGGCGACGGCCGTTCCGGGCGGGTGGACGAGTATCCCGGATGCCGCTGGTCATGTGATCGTCCCGTTCCGCGTGGCAGTAAACGGCCAGATGCTATAGCCGCACGGCGGAATTCTCCACCGATGAGAAGGCGATACCGCTCCGGTCACCGGCGGCGCGCGCGGCGAAGTCGGCCGGCCCGCATTCGAGCTCCGCGCTGGTACCCGAGAAACCCACGGCCGCAGGTGGATTCATCCGCCATGAAACATCGAATCCATCCGGTGTTCGACGCCGCCGATGCCGTGGGGAATCTTGCTGTGGATGCCCGCGCCGGGATGGTCGCTCGGCCGGTGCCGGGGACAGGCTGTCGGCACGAACCCGCCGCCGTGGTGCACCTGGGGCTGCCCGGCGCCGAGGACATCGAGTTGGTCGTCGGCGCAAGCCCGGCGCACGGCCGCCGCAGCTGGAACCCGGTACCGCTCAGCGGGTGCCGTGCCCCTGGCAGGCGGTCAGGGCGGTGTTCTTCGTGGCGTTGAATCGGTCGATCGCCGCGTTCAGAGTGTCGGTGTCGGCGCGGCGGGCGAGTGTGTCGGCCAGGGCGTTGGTGTCGTCGCGGTAGGCGCGCAGCGGGGTGGCGACCACGGAGGGCACGTCTCTGGTCACGCTCTGGTCCACCGAGTGCGCGTTGTTCCGCAGCGTGGTGACCGCGGTGTCGGCTTTGCCGTTCGTATCGGGATCGCCGCGGCCCTTCGTGTTGCTGGCATCGATGTAGTCGTTGAACGCCCGCACGGAGCTGCCGTTCGCGGACAAGAAGGCGTCACAGGCCGATCCGGTGGCGCGTTCGGCGACGGCGGCCCGTGACGACGAGGCGGCGGCCGAGGATGAGGTGACCTCCGAGGCGTACGCGGCCAGGTCGGTCCGGTCGACCTCCGCCGTGCCGGAGATCTGCTGTGCGCAAGCGCCGATGGTCAGCGCGCCCGCCGCGGTGACCGTCGCGGCCGCCAGCAGGCCCGCGCGTTCGAGTCGTCGCATGGTCGGCCCCTCACTCCCCTCGCAAGTCCGGCCGGGACGGAGAACGGAGCCGGACGATCCGACCGTACGTCGCGCGGGCTCGCCGCGCGGGTCCGCGCCGATATCGATGGACAACCGATATCGGCGCGGGGCCACGGGTCAGCTCTAGCCGAGCATGGTCCGCATCTGCGTGATCTCGGCCCGCTGAGCGGCGATGATCCGCTCGGCGAGCGCCTTGGCGTCCGGGTTCTCACCCTCGGCCAGTTCGGTCTCCGCCATGGTGATCGCGCCCGTGTGGTGCTCGATCATCATGGTCAGCCACTGGCGGTCGAAGTCGGGACCCGATGCCGCGCTCAGCGCCGCCATCTGTTCGGCGGACATCATGCCGGGCATTTCGTGGCCGCCGTGCCCCTCGGTCGCGGTCGGCGCCGGTTGGCCGAAGCTCTGCAGAAGGGTGGTGATCTGCTGCATCTCCGGCGCCTGTGCTTGCTCGATCTGTGTGGCGAGCGCCCGCAACTGCTGGTTGTCGGTATGGCTGGGCACCAGCCGCGCCATCTCGACGGCCTGGGCGTGATGCGGATACATCATCTGCAGGAACATCACGTCGGCGTCGTTGTGCTCGGCGTCGTTGTGCTCGGCGTGGGCGGGCGTGGTCGTGACGGCCGATGCGGTGGTCGATGGACCGTGCTCGGTGGTGTGTCCGGTATCGGCGTCGCCGCATCCGGCGAGGCTCACCGCGGCCACCACGGCGAGCGCGATTGCCGATCGGGTGCGAGAGATGAACATGGGATCGCTCCTTGCGAAGTGCGGAAGTCTGAGGATGGAGTGGACAGCGCCGCCACCGTGGTTCGGACACACGGCGGCGGTGGACCTGTCAGATCCGCAGAATCGCCAGTTCGGCCAAGGTGAGCACAGTCCATGGCGGCGGTCGTTCGCGCCGCGCCCGCCAGTGCCGCGGCCGCGCCGCGCCGCCACCAGGGCGATCGACCGCCAACCGGCTGAGCAGCACCAACGCGGCCGAAGCGATCGCGGCGACCAAGATGAACACACAGCCGTGCAGTGCGCTGTGCCCGCCGTCGCATCCGCAGTCCGCGCAGCGGGAGATCCTCGCCGCGACGGTCAGCCCGACGGCCCGCGCAAGAGACGAATCGCCGGACGCGGCCACCGGCGCGCCGGAGCGGTTGTCGCGGTGCACCCGATCCTGCGGCGGGAGCGGGTTGTGGCCGGACGTGGCGTCGTGCGTTGCCGAGGGTGGGTTGTGCGGTGGAAGTTGGTCGCGGACGGTCGCAGCGTCGGCCGTGGGTGGTGGGTCGTGCGGTGAGAGCGCGTTGTGGGCGGTGGCGACGTCGTCCGTGGGTGGTAGTGGGTCGCGGGCGGTCGCAGCGTCGGCCGTGGATGGTGGGTTGTGCGGTGAGAGCGCGTTGTGGGCGGTGGCGACGTCGTCCGTGGGTGGTAGTAGGTCGCGGGCGATCGCGGCGTCGGCCGTGGGTGGTGGGTCGTGCGGGGGGAGGGGGTCGGGGGCGGTCGCGGCGCCGTCCGTATGTGGTGGATCGTGCGGCGGAAGCGGGGCGGGGGCGCTCGCGGTGCCGTCCGTGGGCGGAGGTGTCGCGTGACGATGAGGTGAGCCGGACGCATGCCCGGCGGCTGTCGCGGCGATAGTTCGTCCGCCGGACGCCGCTACGGAAGTGGACGTGGGGGCGGTATGTGCGCCTGCCGCGTGGCCGGAAAGCCCGAAGACCGCGGAGTGCATCGCGACGACCCCCGCGAGCAACGCCAGCACCCCGATGAGCCGGGCGAGCCCGGCGGCGGGAAGTACACGGCGTTCGACCACGAGCGCCCAGTCTAGCTGCTGCCGGGATACCCGTTGGTGGTACCGGTATCTAGTCGGCGATATCGACGACCAACCGGGTCGGGTTGGACAGGGTGGTGACGGTGAAGGCGGGCCGGTCGGACTGCACGCCGATGAACGACTGCGTCACGCCCTCGAAGACCGTGGTCCGGTAGACGCCCGCGATGCCGGGGACCGCGGGATCGACGGCAGGGTCGGGGCCCTCGTACGGCGTCACGCCACTGTCGAAGGGGTATGCCGAGCCGAGGATGCGTACTTCCAGGATCGATCGGCCCGCCACGTCCACGGGATTGCCACTGGCGTCCTGTACCGCCCGGTCGGTGTAGCGGACGATCCAGCCAGGCGTGCCGACCCCGCCCAACTCGTAGACCACGCGATCGAAGCCGGGCTGACGTCCCAAGCGGACGTCGGTCACCGTGAGCGCGGCGTCGCCGGAAGGCTTGCCCTCCTTCGGTGCGGCGTCTCCGGGGGCGGGCGCCTGCGCGACCTCCGCGGGCGTAGCGGTGGTCGGCGCGGCCGGAAGACCCGGTGCCGACTCCACGTCCCCACAGCCCGCGAGCAGTGCCGTCGCGGCCGCGACCATGAGCACCATCCTGTTGCGCATGGCCCGATGCTACTCAGCGGAAGGCCGCGAACGGCGTAACCGGAGAGCGTTGCGGGGCATTCGCCAAAGTTCCTCGGGGTGCCATGCGCGCGTGGGCGGGAACGGTGCGCCTCGAGTGATCGGCTGTCCAGGCCGGTCAATCGCCAAGTGATTGCCATGGCACGTGAAAGTCCTGCCGTAGCAAGTGGAGTGATCACCGGCGGGGATCGCACCCGTCGAGAGCGAGGGGATCGGCGCTTCAGCCGAATACCGTGTCCCTCTGCGAGTCAAAGGCTTCGGTGGAGCCGGGGTGTTGCCCCCCGTGTCCGCGCCACTCCGGCGCATGGAGCGCACCAGGCTGCGGCGGAACCCGTGCTTACCGGGCAGGTCTCCGGGGACGCCGAGCGGGTCGATCGAACCTTTCGATGCGCTCCGGAAATCCGGAAGCGCGGTCGCACGACCGGTGCCGCACTTCCGCCGTCGAATATCTGTGACCTCGGTTGTCGAACTCGAAATCATTCTTCCCCGCCGTCGCCGAGGTCGTTCGATTCGCCCGCGGAACCCCTTGTCGCGCGGCACTTTCGCGCACGGCCGACCGGGCCCGGAATTCGGCGAGATCGATAGGGCGGGGTGGCCGCGAGCATTCGGCAACGATCTAGCACACTTGAGGTGTGGGAAATGTCGAGGACGTACTTGGCCGATTGCGGCGGTATCCGGACGTGGAGGCGCTGAACCTCTACGCCGTGGACGCCGCTGACCGGCTGATCCTCGACGTCGCGGCCGACGCCCTCGCGACTGCCGATAGCGGGAAAGTAGCCATCATCGGTGACGCTTATGGCGCACTGACCCTCGGCGCCATCGTGGGGCACGATCTGCGCGACGTCCGGGTGCACCAGGACCTGCTCACCGGCGAACTCGCCCTCGCCAACAACGCCCGTGCGGCGGGCTTGTCGGATCGCTACACGGCGCATCCGCTCGGCCCTGGATTGCTGCGGGATGCCCGGGTGGTGCTGCTTCGCCTGCCCCGGATGCTGGCCGGGCTGGTCGAGATCGCCGACGCCATCGCGCGCTACGCGGATCCGGCGGTGCAGGTGTTCGCGGGCGGCCGGGACAAGTACCTGACCAAGTCGATGAACGACGTTCTGGCCCAATCGTTCTCCGACGTGCGCGCCAGCCGCGGCAGGCAGAAGTCGCGGACCCTGCTGGTGGCGGGACCGAAACCCGTCGCCGATCGGCCGTTCCCGGTGCGCGATCGGCTGGAGGAACTCGGTCTCGACGTGGTCGCGCACGGCGCCGCGTTCTCCGGGGCGCGCCTGGACATCGGCACCAGGTTCCTGCTCGAACATCTGAAACTGATGAAGCCGGACGCGCGCGACGCCATCGATCTCGGCTGCGGCACCGGCATCCTCGCCGTCGCGCTGGCCACGGCGCGGCCGGGCATCAAGGTGATCGCCACCGATCAATCAGCCGCCGCGGTCGCCTCGGCGCGGGCCACCACCGAGGCGAACGGCGTCGCCGACCGGGTGTGCGTGGTGCGCGACGACGCCATGTCCTCGGCCGCGGACAACAGCGCGGATCTCGTCCTGTGCAATCCGCCGTTCCATATCGGCGCGGCGGTGCACACCGGATCGGCCATCAAGATGTTCGCCGAGACCGGGCGGGTGCTGCGGCCGGGCGGTGAGCTGTGGACCGTCTACAACTCGCATCTGAACTATCGAGCCGTGGTCGAACGAATGGTGGGCCGGACCGACGTGATGGGGCGCAACCGGAAATTCACCGTCACTCGGTCGGTGCGTGGTCTGCACGACCCGCGCGAACGGTAGAGTCCGATTTGTCCGGGTCTGTGCGACTCCCCGGGAACTCGCGACGGATGACAAACGTTGGACATGGCAGTTGGATATCGAGTGAACCAACTCGATGAACAGCGGCAACGACTCCAGAAAGGGACGCCGTTCACATGCGTACCACGAGCAATCCGGTTTTCAGGAACCTGCCAAGGCAGGAGGGCGGTGGATACGCCAGCTTCGGTTCCGGCGTGACCTCCGCGGGCCAGTTCGGCAACCAGTACGGCCAGTATCCGCAGCAGTACGGTCAGTATCCGCAGCCCTACCAGCAGGCTCCCCCCACCACCCGGTCGATGACCATCGACGACGTGGTGACGAAGACGGGCATCACCCTCGCGGTGCTCGCGCTGTCCGCGATCGTCTCCTACGGTCTCACCAACGCGAACACCTCGCTCGCGCCGCTGTTCGTGATCGGCGGCGGCCTGGTCGGCCTGGTGCTCGTGCTGATCGCCACCTTCGCGAACAAGATGGACAACCCGGCCATCGTGCTGTCCTACGCCGTGGCCGAGGGCCTTTTCCTCGGCGCGCTGTCGTTCATGTTCACCAACATCGAGTTCGGCGGGGTCGGCGGTAGCGCGCTGATCGGCCAGGCGGTGCTCGGCACCTTCGGTGTCTTCGCGGGCATGCTGGTGGTCTACAAGACCGGCGCCATCCGCGTGACGCCGCGATTCACCAGGATCATCGTCGGCGCCATGATCGGCATCCTGGTCCTGATGCTGGGCAACCTGGTCGCCAGCTTCTTCATCGACGGCGGCCTCGGCCTGCGTGACGGCGGCCCGCTGGCGATCGTGTTCAGCCTGGTGGTCATCGCCATCGCCGCGTTCAGCTTCCTGCTCGACTTCGACGCCGCCGATCAGCTGATCCGCGCGCAGGCTCCGGAGCGGGCGGCCTGGGGAGTCGCCCTCGGCCTCACCGTCACCCTGGTCTGGCTGTACGTCGAGATCCTGCGACTGCTGAGCTACTTCCAGAACGACTAGCCATACGACAAAGGGCGGTCGCCGGACATCCGGCGACCGCCCTTTCGTGTGTGGGTCAGCTCAGACGCTCGATGACCATCGCCATGCCCTGGCCGCCACCGACGCACATGGTCTCCAGACCGAACTGCTTGTCGTGGGTCTGCAGGTTGTTGATCAGCGTGGTGGTGATGCGGGCGCCGGTCATGCCGAACGGGTGGCCCAGCGCGATCGCGCCGCCGGAGACGTTCAGCTTGTCCTCATCGATCTTCAGCTCCCGCGCCGAGCCGAGCACCTGCACCGCGAACGCTTCGTTGATCTCGACGAGGTCGATGTCGTCGATGGTCTTGCCCGCCAGCGCCAGCGCGCGCTTGCACGCCTCGATCGGGCCCAGGCCCATGATCTCCGGCGACAGGCCGGACACGCCGGTGGACACGATCCGCGCCAGCGGCGTCAGCCCGAGTTCCTTGGCCTTGGTGTCGCTCATGATGACCAGCGCGGCGGCGCCGTCGTTGAGCGGACAACAGTTGCCCGCCGTGACGGTGCCGTCCGGGCGGAACACCGGCTTCAGCGCCGAGACCGCCTCGTAGGTGACCCCGGCGCGGGGGCCGTCGTCCTTGCTGACCACGGTGCCATCCGGCAGCGTCACCGGGGTGATCTCCCGCTCGAAGAAGCCGTTCTTGATCGCCTCCTCGGCGCGGTTCTGCGAGCGCACGCCCCAGCGGTCCTGGTCCTCGCGGGTGATGCCGGTGGAGGTCGCCACGTTCTCGGCGGTCTGGCCCATTGCGATGTAGACGTCGGGGATCAGGCCGTCCTCACGCGGGTCGTGCCAGATGCCCGAGCCGCCCTCCGCGGTCTTCGCGGTGCGCGCCTGTGCCTCGGCGAACAGCGGGTTCTGCGTGTTGGGCCAGCTGTCGGCCGAACCGTTCACATACCGCGACACGGTCTCCACACCCGCGGAGACGAACACATCGCCCTCGCCCGCCTTGATCGCGTGGAAGGCCATCCGGGTGGACTGCAGCGACGACGCGCAGTAGCGGTGCACGGTGGTGCCGGGCACGAAGTCGTAGCCGAGCTGGACGGCGACGACGCGGGCGATGTTGAAGCCCTGCTCACCGCCCGGCGAGCCGCAGCCCAGGATCAGGTCGTCGATCTGGGCGGGGTCCAGGGCAGGCACCTTGTCGAGCGCTGCCCGCACAATCTGCGTGGTCAGATCGTCGGGCCGCATATCGACCAGCGAACCCTTGCGGGCACGGCCGATCGGGGAGCGTGCGGTCGAAACGATGACGGCCTCAGGCATGAGGACTCCTTGGGTCGGACGGTTCTGGCGAACCCTTGTTACTCGCGGGTTCTTACCGAATCTACGTCTCGTCGCCGAGTACCGGAAGCGCCCGTCCCGCCCAGTGCTTCCAGCAGTACCGGGAGCAATTGCGCTGCGGCCAGTTCGTAGCCAGCGGCCGACGGGTGGAAACCGTCGGCGGCGAACAACCGCTCCGGCGCGGCGCGGAACTCGGGCGCGAGCAGGGAGCCCATGCGCACCGGGTGCCCTCCCGCGACTGTCGTCGCCACATGCTGCGCCCTGGCCAGCCGCACGCTCCAGTTCTGCACCACGGTGCGCAGCGGCTGCGGGATTGCCGCGACGGTGCCGAGATTCGGGCAGGTGCCGACCACCACCACCGCTTCGGCGCGGCGTAAGCGGGCCACCGCGGCGGCGAGCCTGCGCGCGGAGGCGCGGATCGAGTGCTTCTTGGTGACGTCGTTGGCGCCGACGAGGATGACCGCGGCATCCGGCGGCGGACCCGCGACGAACATCGCGTCCACCTGTCCGGCCAGGCCCTTGGAGGTGGCGCCGGAGATCGCCTTGGTGCTCAGGCGGATGCGCTGCCCGGTCGCCTCGGCGAGCCCTCGGGCCAGGCGCACCCCCGGTACCTCGTCGGCTGTGGTGCAGCCGAGGCCCGCCGCGGTGGAATCGCCGAAGATCATCAGATGCAGATCGGCGTGCTTGCCGGCACGCCACGGCTCCGGCCGCGCGCAGCCCACGGTGTAGATGCCGTCGGCTTCCGGCGGCTTCGAGGTGTCCCGGCCGATCATTCCGCGCGCCACGCCCGCCTGCGCCATGAGCAGGCGATAGGTCGCCCACCAAGCGGTCCCCGCGCCGGAGCCGGCGAGCACGGCCGCGGCGCCGGTCAGCGCGGCCGTGCGCCAGCGAAACTGAGGTGCGCTCACGCCAGGGATTTTACGAAAATCCGCCGAGTCGACCAGTATCGCAAGAAGCGGGCAGCGCCCGGGCGTTCAGCCGTCGTCGTGGCCGGTGCGCTGTCGCGCAGCCGTCCGGCCGCTCGGGCCGAACGCATCAGCATGGGGGCACAGTCGGGTGCTATCGGGCTCTCAGGGGCGTACCCGGCGGGCTCCTCCCAGGAACGAGCATCCGATGCCATGCACCCGCGGGTCTCGCGGGGGTGGCCGTGCGACCCGAGCACGGGCATCGGTCAGCCCGGAACCACGAACGCGCCGCGCGCCGGGATGCTCGCCGCGTCGGTGGAGATGGTGACCTCGACCAGGCCGGGGCCGGTGTCCTGGAACAGCGCGTACTGGATGCTGCCGTAGATGCCGGTGACCACGATGTTGTCGTAGCTGCCCGTCGCGCCGGTGGTGACGTTGCGCCACGCCACGGTGGTGCGGACCTCGCACAGCGGCGCCAGCGGGTAGGAACCCGGCCCGATGCCGTTCACGGGGAGCGCGCGAACGTTGAGAATGGCGCGTCCAGGCCATTCCGGGCCGGTGTCGGCCCAGGTGCGGATGCTGGTCCAGCACAGACCGCCGCGCGCGAGGGTCGGCACTTGAGGGAATTCGACGGTGGCCGCCTCCGCGTGCGCGCCGGATCCGACCACTAGGGCCACCGCGGATCCGGCCAGAACCGTTGCGGCGCGGGCGATGTTCGGCTGCCTCATGGCAGCGATCCTAAGGCGGCGGGCGCCGGTTCGCCGGTAGTCCCGGCCCGCTGCACGTGGCGTGCGCGAACTCACAGTTAGTGCGTCTGGAACTATGGGGTCCATGCGCATCGCGGATCATGTCGTGGATCTCATCGGCAATACGCCGCTGGTCCGATTGAACTCGGTCGTCGGACCGAACGCGGGGCTGGTCGCGGCCAAGATCGAATACCTCAACCCCGGCGGCAGCTCGAAGGATCGGATCGCGGTGAAGATGATCGACGCCGCCGAGCGGTCGGGGAAGCTGCGGCCCGGCGGCACCATCGTCGAGCCCACTTCCGGCAACACCGGCGTCGGCCTCGCCCTTGTCGCGCAGCAGCGCGGCTACAAGTGCGTGTTCGTCTGCCCGGACAAGGTCAGCGAGGACAAGCGCAACGTGCTGCGCGCCTACGGCGCCGACGTGGTGGTCTGCCCGACCGCCGTGCCGCCGGACCACCCGAACAGCTACTACAGCGTCTCCGACCGCCTGGTCCGCGAGATCGACGGCGCGTGGAAGCCGGATCAGTACTCCAACCCGGGCGGCCCGGAAAGCCACTACGAGACCACCGGCCCGGAGATCTGGCGCGACACCGACGGCAAGGTCACCCACTTCGTGGCAGGCGTCGGCACCGGCGGCACCATCACCGGCACCGGCCGCTACCTCAAGGAGGTCTCCGACGGGAAGGTGCGGATCATCGGCGCCGACCCGGAGGGTTCGGTGTACTCCGGCGGCACCGGGCGGCCTTACCTGGTCGAGGGCGTCGGCGAGGACTTCTGGCCGTCGGCCTACGACCCCGCCGTGCCGGACGAGATCATCGCGGTCTCCGACGCGGATTC
This sequence comes from Nocardia beijingensis NBRC 16342, assembly GCF_001612785.1. Classification (GTDB taxonomy): domain Bacteria; phylum Actinomycetota; class Actinomycetes; order Mycobacteriales; family Mycobacteriaceae; genus Nocardia; species Nocardia beijingensis. The sequence continues at coordinate 37,784 of NZ_BDBC01000057.1, read as the reverse complement.
CTTCGAGATGACCCGCAGGCTGGCCCGCGAGGAGGGCCTGCTGGTCGGCGGCTCGTGCGGCATGGCGGTCGTCGCGGCCGTCGAGGTGGCGCGGCGCGATCCGGACGCCGTGGTCGTGGTGCTGCTGCCCGACGGCGGACGCGGCTACCTGTCGAAGATCTTCAACGACGAGTGGATGAGCTCCTACGGCTTCCTGCGCGAACGGCTGGACGGCACGGTGGAACCGCTCGTGGGCGACGTGCTGCGCGGCAAGTCCGGCGAGCTGCCCGACCTGGTGCACACCCACCCGTCGGAGACGCTGCGCGACGCCATCGAGATCCTGCGCGAGTACGGCGTCTCCCAGATGCCCGTGGTCGGCGCCGAGCCGCCGGTCATGGCGGGTGAGGTGGCGGGCAGCGTGTCCGAGCGCGACCTGCTGTCGGCGGTCTTCGAGGGCAGGGCGAATCTGACCGACTCGGTGGCCCAGCACATGAGCCCGTCGTTCCCGCTGATCGGTTCCGGCGAGCCGATCTCCGCCGCGACGAAGGCGCTCTCGGACACCGACGCGCTGATGGTCGTCGAGGACGGCAAGCCCGTCGGCGTGATCACCCGCCACGACCTGCTCGGCTTCCTCAGCACGGGCAACATCGGGAAGTAGCCGGGGCCGGTTCGAGTAACCGCTCCTCGGAGCCGGCTCGCCGTGCCGCACGGATCGGTGCGGCGAGTCCCGGCCGCACGCCTACGCGGGTCTCCTGCCGCGAACCGTCTCCCGCACGCCGCCGGTGATCAGGTCGGTCCATTCGTCGGCCAGCAGCGCCAGCCGGTACCAGGCGGCGTGCACCCTGGTGTCGGACACTTTCTCCGCGGTGTGCAGCAGGTGGCTGGCGTGGACGTGGGCGGCGGCCATGCGGTCGACCGTGGCGCCGATGGACTCGCTGCGCAGATGGTCGTTCGCCCGTCTGCGCGGCAGTTGGTCGACCACCCACGCATCGATCGCGGCCACCAGTTCGGCGCGGCGGCAATCTATTCCGGCGGCGGCCAGCGGATCGCGGTGGCGCTGCCGGTGCAGCGCGGCCAGTGTCATCGCCCAGCCGATCAGGGGGTGGTCTTCGGCCGACTCGCTCGGGTGCCCGCCGAAAGCGGCGACCAGTTCTCGCTGATCCGGCAGCGGCCGGGTGACGCCGTGCGAGCGCCGCGGCAGATGGTCACGCACGAACATGGCCGGCTCCCAGTGCATTCGGAACAAACCGCCGTGCGCTGCGGTCGATCGGCGAACTGTGCATCGTGCACCTCCGATAGTGTGGTGGTGGAGGCATCGCCCCAATGCCGGGTCCCCTTGAATGATGCGCGCTTTCGCTGGCCTACCGGTGACACCCACATGGCACTTGAATGACAAGACGTAACAATGCGCTAGCCGCCGGTTCCCCACTCCGGTGAGAAGTTTCTTCGCGCAGGCGGTCTCGGGTGTGCGGACGTTTCCGGGTGCGCGGGAGTCAGCCGGGGAGGATCTGGTGGGTCATCGCGAAGACGGCCGCGCCCGCTCGGGTGTGGTGGCCGGTTTTGGCGCGGATCTCGGCCAGATGGTGGGTGACGGCGCGTTCGGGCAGCAGCAGTTCGGCGGCGATCTCGCGGCCGCAGCGGCCGCGGGCGCGCAGCCGGAGGACGTCGGTCTCGGCTTCGGACAGGCCGTGGGCGGCGTGGGCGGAGGGAGGGGCGTCGTCCGCGGCGGCCCGGACGACGGCGGCACAGGCGTCGCCGTCCAGGCGGCCCGCCGCGACCTCGGCCGCCAGCTGGGCAGCGGCTTCCTCGGGCCCGGCGGGGGGACGATAAGGCCGCGCTTCGGTGCAGGCCGCGAAAACCTCTGCGGCCGCGAGTAGTCGGGCGCCGGGTGCGGTATCGCGTTCGCCCCGCGGATAGCCGCTGTCGTCGAGTCGTTCGTGGTGCCCCGCCGTGAGATCGGCCAGCGGCGTAAGTCCAGGGCAGCGCCGCAGGATGCGATCGGTCCAAAAACGACGCAGCCGAACCCGTTTCCACTCCCACGACCCGAGCGGACCGCGTCGGTCCCAGACCGCGCTCGACACCGCGGCCCGGCCGAGGTCGTGCAGCAGGGCGGCGGCGCGCAGGGCCGCCCGTTCCCCGGCGGGCACGCCCATCCGGACCGCCGCAGCATCGGCGAGCCCGGCCACGTGCGCCGAATGCCCGAGCAGGTAACGCCCTTTCAAGTCGACGAACATGGCCAGCGCCGACCCGGGCCGATCCACGTGCGCGGACGGAAACGAAGACGGCGTGCCCGGCTCCGCGGCGAGGACGGCGGCCAGCAGGTCGGGGACGTCGAGCACCGCCCGGATGGCATCGGCGTCGCACACGGCGACCAGATCGGGATCGAGATGTCCGCCGGCCCGTCGCCGCAACTCGTCGACAACGACGTCCAGCCGTCTCGCCACGGCGCCGGGAGCGAATCGTGCCCGGTCGTGCGATACGGCCGCGTCCACCGGCTGCGCGTCGCGGTGGCCGGGGACGGTCGCGCGTTCCTCGCCGACCAGGTCGAGCGCGAGCACCGCCTGTTCGGCCACGTGCAGGATCCGGCCCGCGAGCGAGATGGATTCCCCGCGCAGCCGGTTCGGCGCGCCCAGTCCGTCCCAGCGTTCCTCCACCTCGGTCAAGGCGCGAACGGCCGGGTCCGGCAGCCCCAGGTGCGACCCGAGCGCCGTGACGACCTCGCTCGACGAGCGCAGCGCCTGTGGGGCGCCGGACCGCATCCGGGCGACGAACCGATTGCGCAGCGCCGACTGGGCTGCGGGCGCCCAGCCGCCGAACCGGCGCAGCTGCTCGGTGAAGACGACGGAATCGCCCGGATCGAGCACATGACAGGTGCGCTGGAAGGCGATGTCGTCGGCATACGCCTGCGCGTTCTCCGAAGCGCTGCCGGTGCAGCCGAGGCCGCCGAGCAGCGCGGCGCAGAACACCGCACGGCGCTCGGCTTCCGGCAGTCCGATCCGCTCGGCAAGGCCGGTGGCGACCAGGCAGGCGGCCAGCCCTTTCTCGAACGGCATCCCGGTGGCGAGATCGGTGGTCAGCGACAGTGCCGCGAGGATCTCGGCGGCGCGGATCGACGACATGCACCGACAGTAGTGTCCGTGCGGACCTCGCGCAGGACCGAACCTTGTTCCGGGAGACCGTGATTCGCACCGCTACCGGGCCGGCGTCCATCCGGCTACAGGACGGCGGTCCGGCTCCGAGAGGGCGGATTCGAGGGAATGCGATCGGCGAACGGCATCCGGCAATCCATCCGCACTCTTCTCACCGAGTACCGCTCGGTGCCTCGGCGCGATGCGGGGCCGCGCTACGCGGCCGCGGTTGTCAGCGGAAAGCGTTCGCGTCGGTCAAGGCCCGGCCGAGCACGAGCTGGTGCACCTCCGCGGTGCCTTCGTAGGTGAGCACCGACTCCAGATTGTTCGCGTGGCGCAGCACCGGGTAGTCCAGCGTGATGCCGTTGGCGCCCAGGATGGTCCGGCACTCGCGGGCGATGGCGATGGCCTCGCGCGTGCTGTTCAGCTTGCCCGCGCTCACCTGCTCCGGCGTGACCACGCCGCGATCCTTCAGCCGCCCGATGTGCAGCGCGAGCAGCTGGCCCTTGCCGAACTCCAGCGCCATGTCGGCCAGCTTCGCCTGGGTGAGCTGAGAGGCGGCCAGCGGCTTGTCGAACACCTCGCGCGTCCTGGCGTACTCGATGGTGGCCGCGAGGCATTCCCGCGCGGCGCCGAGCGCGCCGAAGACGATGCCGAAGCGCGCCTCGCTCAGGCAGGCCAGCGGCGCGCCCAGTCCGCGCGAGCCGGGCAGCAGCGCGTCGGCGGGCAGTCGGACGTCGTCGAGATCCAGTTCCGCGGTGACCGACGCGCGCAGCGACAGTTTGCGGTGCATCTCCCGCGCCGTGAACCCCGGCGTTCCGGCGGGGACCAGGAACCCACGGATCATCTGCTTGCCTTCGTCCTCGGTCTGCGCCCAGACCACCGCGACATCGCTCACCGAGCCGTTGGTGATCCACATCTTCGAGCCGCTCAGCACCCAATCGGCGCCGTCGCGCTTGGCCCTGGTGCGCATGCCGCCCGGGTTCGAGCCGAAGTCGGGTTCGGTCAGCCCGAAACAGCCGATGGCGCGGCCCGCGGCCAGTTCGGGCAGCCACTGCTGCTTCTGTTCCTCCGAGCCGTATTTATGGATGGCGGTCATCGCCAGCGAACCCTGGACCGAGACCATGCTGCGGATACCGGAGTCGACCGCCTCCAGCTCCTGGCAGGCCAGGCCGTAGGTGGTCGCCGACATGCCTGCGCAGCCGTACCCCTCCAGATGCATGCCGAGCAATCCCAGCGCGCCCAGCTCCGGGGCGAGTTCACGGGCCGGGAAGGTGCCCGCCTCGAACCACTCCGCGACATGCGGGCGAAGTCGCTGAGCCGCGAAGGTGGCGACGGTGTCCCGGATCTCGCGCTCCTCGTCGGACAGCAACGCGTCGGTGGCGAACAGTTCTTCCACAGTGACCATGGACTCAGCCTAAAGGGGCGGCGAAAGAGTGAGACCGAACTCACGCCCGTCGCCTCGCCGCAAGATTTCCGCGCTGCTCGTGCCATCGGCGTAATTCGATCGACATCAGAGGCGCGATCCCGTTGTGCCCACACCATTGTCCGGATTCGCCCGATTCGCCTGCGCACGCGGCCGCGGTATGCACACACCGGGAAGTTGCCCGGGAATCGCCCCGGATAGGCTGACCCCATGAGCGAGCTGGGATTCTCCACACGGGCCGTGCACGCCGGGTATGAACCCGATCCGCAGACCGGCGCGGTGAATGTGCCCATCTACGCGAGTTCGACGTTCGCCCAGGACGGCGTGGGCGGGTTGCGCGGCGGTTTCGAGTACGCCCGCACCGGCAACCCGACGCGGTCGGTGCTGGAGGCGAACCTCGCCGCGCTGGAATCGGGCCGCTACGGCCGGGCGTTCGCGTCCGGCATGGCCGCGACCGACTGTGCGCTGCGGGCCACGCTGCGTCCCGGCGATCACATCGTGATCCCCGACGACGCCTACGGCGGCACCTTCCGGCTGATCGACAAGGTCTTCAGCCAGTGGGGCATCGAGCACTCGCCCGCGCACGTCTTCAACGTGGACGAGATGCGCGCCGCGATCCGGCCGAACACCAAGCTGGTGTGGATCGAAACCCCGACCAACCCGCTGCTGAGCATCGGCGACATTCCCGCGCTGGCCGACGTCGCGCACGCGGCGGGTGCGAAGCTCGTCGTCGACAACACCTTCGCGACGCCCTACCTGCAGCAGCCGCTGCTGCTCGGCGCCGACATCGTGGTGCACTCCACCACCAAGTACCTCGGCGGCCACTCCGACGTCATCGGCGGCGCGCTGATCACCGACGACCCGGAACTCGACGCGGCATTCGCGTTCCTGCAGAACGGCGCGGGCGCGGTGCCGGGACCGTTCGACGCGTTCCTCACGCTGCGCGGCGCCAAGACCCTCGCCCTGCGGATGGACCGGCACTGCGACAACGCCGAGACCATCGCGGAGTTCCTGTCCGGGCATCCGTCGATCTCCCAGGTGATCTACCCCGGCCTGCCGGAGCATCCCGGCCATGCCGTCGCGGCCAAGCAGATGCGGCGCTTCGGCGGGATGATCTCGGTGCGTCTCGGCGGCGACGTGGAGGCGGCGCGCAAGTTCTGCGCCAAGACCGAGGTGTTCACCCTGGCCGAGTCGCTGGGCGGCATCGAGTCGCTGATCGAGCATCCGGCCGCGATGACGCACGCCTCCACCGAGGGCTCCGAGCTGGAAGTTCCGGCGGATCTGGTGCGGCTCTCGGTCGGCATCGAGGATGTGAGCGACCTGCTTGCGGACATCGAGCAGGCATTGAGCTAGGTTCACGGACATGAGGAAGCGGCCGCACCCGATGATCGGGCGCGGCCGCTCGTGTCCGCGGGGGTATCGGCCCGCCGTGGCGGCACGGCCGAGAGCATCAGCTGTGGTAGGGCTCGGCGCTGAGCAGGGTGACCTTCATCGTGTTCCCGTTGGGCAGGGTGTATTCCCTGGTCTCGCCCACCTTGGCGTCGATGAGCGCGCCGCCCAGCGGGGAGTTCGGCGAGTACGTCTCCAGCTTGGAATCGCGGAGACCCTCCTCGCGGGTGGCGATCAGGAAGGTCTCGGTGTCCGTCTCGTCGCCGTCGTAGTAGACCTTGACGACCGACCCGGGAAGCGCGACGCCGGACTTGGTCGGCGCGACGCCGACCTTGGCGTTGTTCAGCAGCTCCTGCAGCTGGCGAATGCGCGCCTCCTGCTGACCCTGCTCCTCGCGCGCGGCGTGGTACCCGCCGTTCTCCTTGAGGTCGCCCTCTTCCCGGCGTTCGTTGATCTCGGCGGCGATGACCGGACGGTTGGCGATGAGCGCGTCGAGTTCGCTCTTGAGCCTGTCGTGCGACTCCGGGGTCAGCCAGGTCACTTGCGTCTCAGTCATCTCGATCACTCCCTAGTAGTTGTTCCCGGCAGGCCGGGATTCCCTGAGCACCGGCGTGTACCCACCCGAAAGCGGGCACGCGCCAGTCGACGGCTAGAGCGATCCTGGGAAGTTCATCGAACCCCGACAGGCCCTGGTCTCGGGCAAGCTCGCTAGCCCGGACCCTCAGCGCTGGCCGCCAATGCAGCAAACACGGCTCCGAGCTTCGGAACCGTGTATCACGCCATTTTAGCATGATTCACAAATGTGCAGGTCGGAGTTGATTTCGCGGCCAAATCGCGGGTTTATGCGCGGAAATCAGCCAACTCGCAGATAGCTGGGTACCCGATCGCTGCACGCGTACACACTGCCCGACACCGGGCGCGCGGAGGAGCGCACGACGGTGGTCAACTCGACCGTCCCGCTGCTCGACGGCTCGATCAGCACCTCCCGGCGGCCGAGTTCGGAGCCGTCGCGAGCCATCGCCCGCACGAAACACACCACCGGCTGCTGCGGGTCGGCCCTGGTGACCTTCAGCCGGATGGTCATGGTCGAGTCGTCGACGACGACGTAGCCGAGCTGCTCGGCCTCGATGTCCTCCGGCCCGTACTTCTGGTAACCCAGGTAGGCCACGCCGAGCCCGGCGAGCACCACCAGCGCGCCGAGCACCGGCACGATCCAGCGGCGCGGCTTGCGCGGCCCGCCGCCGTAGCGGTCGGCCGGTGGACCGCTCGGAGCCGCCGCCTTCGCGTCACCGCCGCTGTCCGGCGCTGGCTGGCTCATGGTGGTCGCTCCCGGGGGGTACGTCGGAACAAAAGTGGGTCGAATGGAACTATAGGTAACGAAGCCCCGACACCCGCGACCGAGAGCGACGGAGAACGAGACGTGAGTGGCCTTCGCCTCATGGCGGTGCACGCCCACCCAGACGACGAATCCAGCAAGGGTGCCGCGACGACCGCCCGTTACGCCGACGAAGGACACGACGTCCTCGTCGTGACGCTGACCGGCGGAGAGCGCGGAAGCATCCTGAACCCGGCCATGGACACGCCCGGCGTGCTGGAGCGGATCCACGAGATCCGCCGCAAGGAGATGGCCGCCGCCGCCCGTGCGCTCGGCGTGCGCCAGCACTGGCTCGGTTTCGTCGACTCCGGCCTGCCCGAGGGCGACCCGCTGCCGCCGCTGCCGGAGGGCAGCTTCGCGCTGGTTCCGCTGGAGGAGGCCACCGAGGCCCTGGTGCGCGTGGTGCGCGAGTTCAAGCCGCACGTGATGACCACCTACGACGAGACCGGCGGCTACCCGCACCCCGACCACATCCGCTGCCACGAGGTGTCGATGGCGGCGTTCGATGCGGCGGGAGACCCCGAGCGGTTCCCCGACGCGGGTGAGCCGTGGACGCCGCTCAAGCTGTACTACGACCACGGCTTCAGCATGAAGCGGATGGAGATCTTCGCCGCGGAGTACGAGCGGCTCGGCGAACCCTTCCCGCTGCAGGAGTGGCTGGACCGGATGCGCAAGTACGCCGCCGAGCGCGGCGACGTGTTCTCCCGGATCACCACGCAGATCGACTGCGCCAAGTACTTCCCGCAGCGCGACGACGCCTTGCGCGCGCACGCGACGCAGATCGATCCGAACGGCGCGTTCTTCGCCATTCCGATGGAGATGCAGCAGCGGTTGTGGCCGACCGAGGAGTTCGAGCTGGCCAAGACCCGGGTGCGTACCGAGCTGCCGGAGACCGACCTGTTCGCAGGCATCGAGGACGAGCGGTCGTGACGCTGGTCCTGCTCGCCCAGACACCCGGAACGCCGACCGGCCCCGAGTTCGGCAAGGCGTCGCCGCTCGGCCTGGTCATCATCCTGGTCCTGCTCGCCGGCACCTTCCTGCTGATCCGGTCGATGAACCGGCACATCAAGGGCCTGCCCGCCACCTTCGAGCCCGAGCATCCGGAACCGGACCAAGAGGCCGACGAGGGCACCGAACACGGCATCACCCGGCGCGCCGAGGAGCCGAAGGGTGCCGACCCGGAAGGCCGAGCCGGCCCCGGCTGACCCGAAACACCCCGCTGACCTGCTCGTTGTTACCTTTCCGCTCGCTCTCTCGTCAATGAGGTAGTCGCGGCGCGAACCACGGCCCCTCGCCAGAGGCCGGCCTCCGGATTCGTCGCGCGTGTCTGCTTCCGAACGCTGAGAGTCAGGACAGAGCAATGACATTCGACGAACTGCGTGCCACGCTGCCCGGCCGCGTGCTGGTGGCCGGTGACGAGGGCTTCGAGACCGCGGCGCGGCCGTGGACGACGACCGTCGACCAGCCGGTGGCCGCCGTGGTGCGGGCCGGGGACGCCGGTGACGTCGCGGCCGTGGTGCGGTACGCGGGCCGCGCGGGCGTGCCGGTGGTCACCCAGCCGACCGGCCACGGCGCGTCCGGTGGGGTGCCCGATGCGATCCTGCTGCGCACCGGGCTCTTGGACGACATCGAGATCGACCCCGAGCGCCGGGTGGCGCGCGTCGGCGCCGGAGTGCCGTGGGGCCGGGTGCAGGCGGCCGCGGCCAGGCACGGGCTGACCGGCCTTGCGGGCAGCAACCCGGTCGTCGGCGTCACCGGTTACACCCTCGGCGGCGGCATGGGCTGGTTCGGCCGCAAGCACGGCTGGGCGTCCGACGCGGTGCGCGCGTTCGAGATCGTCGACGCCGATGGCGCTCAGCGCCGGGTCACGGCCGAGGACGATCCGGACCTGTTCTGGGCGCTGCGCGGCGGCGGCGGTGACTTCGCCGTGGTGACGGCGCTCGAGTTCGACCTGTTCCCCGCGCCGGAGCTGTTCGGCGGCCGCATGCTGTGGCCGCAGGCGCGGATTCGCGACGTGTTCGACGCCTTCCAGGAGATCACCGCCGCGGCTCCGGACGACCTGTCGGTGTGGTTTCAGCGTCTGCAGATCCCGGACGCACCGCCGATGGTCGGCGTGGACGCGGTCTACCTCGGTGATCCCGATCGCGGCCGGGCACTGCTGGCCGCGTTCGACGCCATCGGCGACACCGTTCTCGACAAGCGCGGTGTTTTCGGCGCCGCGGACATCGGCTCCGTCACCGCCGAACCCACCGATCCGAGCCCGTCGCTGTCCCGTGCGGAACAGTTGACCGATCTGGGCGATGCCGTGGTCAAGACCCTGATCGAGGAGCCGGTCGCCCCGCTGGCCAATGTGCAGATCCGCCACCTGGGTGGCGCCATGGCCGAAGCGGGGCCGGACGGTGGCGCGCGGGGCCCGATCGCGGAGCCGTACCTGCTCTACTGCCTCGGTCTCGGGCTGCCGCATCTGCGCGACGCGGTCGAGGCGCGGCGCACCGCCATCGTCGACGCGGTGAGCGGGCAGATCAGCGGCCGCAAGCCGTACACCTTCCTCACGCCCGGCGAGACGGCCGATGCCGCGTTCGATGCCGCGACGCTGGACCGGCTGCGTGCGATCAAGCGCGCCCGCGACCCGCACGGCGTCATCCGGGCGAACTACCCGGTACTCGCGTAGGCCATGAGAGGGAACGGGCAGCCTGGCATCGCGGCCTTATTCCAGCAGCGCCGTGCTCCGTCGGGCGGCTGAAGAGGTGCCGATGGTCTGCTCGCTCATAGCGAGCGGCCGAAATGTTTCGGGCAGGAATTGAATGAATTGACTCCGACTCGACCGCTGCCTGTGCACCGGCGCGTGCCGAGCGTCAGGGGCTTCGCCTCCGATTTAACGGAGCGGTCACGAGAAGCACACTGCCGGCAACTTTTTCGGCGCAAGCTGGAGTTCGCATTGCCGCGCGCTTGTCGGTGTCCTGTGTTACCAATTCAGCCAAACCGCTCGACCGAAGGATGCTCATGGACAACGTGATCGGACAGATCGACCGTGCACTGGATGCGACCGGAGCGATCGTCGCCGCCGTGGCGGGAGCGGGCCTGACCGCGCCGACGCCGTGCCGGGACTGGGATGTCCGTGCCGTTCTCAACCACACGGTGGGCGGTATGCACCTCTTCGCGGCGGCGCTGAGCGGCACGGACACGGGCGCCGACCACGAATCCGACTGGCTCGGCGGCGATCCGCAGGGCGCGTACGCCGCGGCCGCGGAGGTGGACCGCGCCGCCTGGCACCGGCCCGGCGCGCTGGACGGCACGGTGGGCATCTCGCTCGGGGAACTGCCCGGCCCCGCGGCCGCGCTGGTGCACCTCACCGAGCTTCTGGTGCACGGGACAGATATCGCGGTCGCCATCGATCGGCCGGATCTGGCCGACGATCAGTTGTGTGGCGAATTGCTCGCCACCATGCAGAGCATGGGCGGCATCGATTCCTTCCGCGCCCCCGGCATTTTCGGTCCCGAGGTACTCGTCGGCGACGACGAACCGGCACATCGCCGGTTGCTGGCGTACGCCGGACGCGAGGTGATGGCCCGCACGTAGTCAACGATTCTTCGAGAGGCGAAAGCCTCGCAGCTGTCGCCGAAAACATTTCCTCAATTATGTTGCGGGCGAATTCCGTCCAGGATCAGCTGGGCTATGTGGGCCGAATGTGTCTCACTCGTCTCGGCCCCGGCATGGCGTATCGCGGCGAATGCGCCTGCGATCAAAGCCATCAGCTCTTCGACGGTGACATCCTCGCGTGCGGCGCCGACGGCCTGGGCGCGGTCGAGCAGGGTCGCGACCTGGTGGCGGAGTTCCGCGGCGACGTCCGGTGCGGCGGTTCGCAAGTCGTACTCCGCGGCCGCGAGCGCGCTTTTCACGGTCGCGTTCCGCGCACCGGAGGCCATCATCCGCGCCAGCATCGTGAACAGAGCCATGTCGGGGCTCTCGGTGCCGCCGATTTCCTTCGCTTCCTCGACCAGTTGCTCGAGCTGATCGATCGCGACGGCCAGATAGAGCGCTTCCTTGGAGGGAAAGTGCCGGTGGACCGTGCCGGGACCGACGTCGGCGCGTCGCGCGATCTCGTCGAGCGAGACTCCGAGACCGTCGGTGGCGAACAGTCGCTGCGCGGTCCGCAGGATCTGCTCCCGATTGCGGCGCGCGTCGGCTCGCAACCCTCGGCGGCTTTCGGGCGCCCGCGCGGGAAGACGCTCGGTAGAGGAATCGGGCACGTCGCAAGCATAACCGGGGCGAAGCACCGTATAGTGCTCCGATAACCGGGGCGAAGCACCGTTTAAGTTCGGCGCTCGGCCTACCTCGATCGTTCGCTTGTGAGGAGATTCCGTCGATGGCCACACCGGACGACATCCGCGCCCTGATTCTGCGCATGCAGGAGTGCTTCAACACCCGCCAGTTCGACCGCTTCGACGACCTGGTGGTCCCCGGCTTCTACAGCCACGCGCTCCGCGTGGCCGGGGCCGAGGCGGGCAAGACCGCCTGGCGCGAGCTGGTGTCCCGATTCCCCGACATCCGGGTCGTCGCCGAGGACATCCTGGTCGACGGCGACAAGGCCGCCGTTCGCTCGTCCGTCGAGGGAACCGGCGAGCCGGGTGGCGCACGGCCGATGCTGCTCGAGATCTTCCGCGTCGATGACGGTCGCCTCGCGGAGATGTGGGGGATCACCGAAGGACCCCGCGTCGGCCGGTAGTCGCTCCGGCCGAACGTCTCCCGTACGGGATAGTCATCGACGACGTGTCCGCACGGCGTCGAGAAGGGTCGTACGGTGGAGCCATGAACCGGCTCGGAGAGGCGACGTCCCCGTACCTGCGCCAGCATGCGGACAACCCGGTGCACTGGCGGGAGTGGGATGCGGAGGCACTGGCCGAAGCGAGGGAGCGGGACGTGCCCGTCCTGCTGTCGGTCGGGTACGCGTCCTGTCACTGGTGCCACGTGATGGCGCACGAGTCGTTCGAGGACCAGGCCACCGCCGACCAGATGAACGAGAATTTCGTCTGCGTGAAGGTCGACCGGGAGGAGCGACCGGACCTGGACGCGGTCTACATGAACGCCACGGTCGCGATGACCGGGCAAGGCGGCTGGCCGATGACCTGCTTCCTGACCCCGGACGGCGAACCGTTCTACTGCGGCACCTACTACCCGAAGCTGCCGCGCGGCGGCATGCCGTCGTTCACCCAGCTGCTCACGGCGGTCACGGAAACCTGGCAGCACCGGCGTGACGAGGTGAACCAGGCCTCCGCGCAGGTGGCCGCGGCGCTGCGCGACCAAGCGGGGGGACTGCCCGACGCGGACCTGACGATCACCCCGCAGTTGCTCTCCCATGCCGTCGCCGCCGTGCTGCGCGACGAGGACACCGAGCACGGCGGGTTCGGCGGCGCTCCGAAATTCCCGCCGTCGGCGCTGCTGGAGGGCCTGCTGCGGCATTGGGAGCGGACCGGCGACCGCGCGGTGTTCGACGTGGTGGCCCGCACGGCCGAGGCGATGGCGCGCGGCGGCATCTACGACCAGCTACGCGGCGGGTTCGCGCGGTATTCGGTCGATGCCGCGTGGGTGGTGCCGCATTTCGAGAAGATGCTCTACGACAACGCGCAGCTGCTGCGCGCCTACGCGCACCTGGCCCGGCGCAGCACATCGGAGCTTCCGGAGTCCTTGTCACACCGGGTCACCCGGGAGACCGCGCGGTTCCTGCTCGACGACCTCGGGACCGCCCAGGGCGGTTTCGCCTCGGCGCTGGACGCCGACACCCACTTGGAGCCCGGCAAGCCCGGCGTCGAAGGCGCCACGTACGTGTGGACGCCCGCCGAACTGGCCGGTGTGCTCGGCCCGATCGACGGCGCGTGGGCAGCCGAATTCTTCGGCGTCACCACCGCGGGCAACTTCGAACAGTGCACTTCGGTGCTGACCAGGTACACCGAACCCGCCACGCCGCAGGACGCCGCGCGGCTGGAACACGTCCGCGCGGCGCTGATCGCCGCCCGCGACCGTCGTCCGCAGCCGGACCGGGACGACAAGGTGGTCACCGCGTGGAACGGGATGGCGATCACCGCGCTCGCCGAGGCCGCGGGCGCCCTGGACGAGCCGGAATGGACCGCCGCCGCCATCCGGTGCGCGCGCTTCCTGCTGGCCGAGCACGTGGTGGACGGCAGGCTGCGGCGTGCCTCGCTCGGTGGCGTCGTCGGCGCGGCGCCCGGCATCCTGGAGGACCACGCCTGGCTGGTCACCGGCCTGCTCGCACTGCACCAGGCCACCGGCGAGCTCGGCTGGCTGGACGAGGCCCAGCGCTTGCTCGACGTCGCGATCGAGCATTTCGCCGACCCCGATCGCCCTGGCAGCTGGTTCGACACCGCCGACGACGCCGAAACCCTCGTCGCCCGTCCGCGCGACCCGATCGACGGAGCCACCCCCGCGGGCGCTTCCGCGTTGGCCGAAGCGCTGCTCACCGCCGCGGCCGCGAGCGACCCGGACCGGGCCGTCCGCTACCGGGAGCTCGCCGACCGCACGCTCGACCGCGGCGCGATCGTGCTGGCGCGCGCGCCGCGCTCGGCGGGCCAGTGGCTCACCGTCGCCGAGGCGGCCCTGCGCGGCCCGTTGCAAGTCGCCATCGCCACCGATTCGGCGGCCCCTTCGGCCGAGCTGCTCGCCACAGCGCGTTCGGCCGCCCCCGGGGGTTCCGTCGTCCTCGCCGCCGCCCCGAACGCGGTCCCGCTGCTGGCCGATCGGCCCTTGGTCCGCGACGCCGCCGCCGCGTACGTCTGCCGCGGCTCCGTCTGCGACCTCCCGGTCTCCACTCCCGACCAGCTCCGCACGGCACTGCTGCGCACTTAGCGGCCGGGTATCCGGATCGGGCCGCACCGGCCCGGCTCGAGCCCGGCCTGCGCGGCAGCAGAGGCCTCTCGGTGGAGCGGCAGCCGAAAGTGAACTCGCCCTCCCCGGCCGGATCACCGCTGCATGCGAGCCGATCCGGTCGAGTTCCTGCTGTGCGTGCCCCGCACCGCCGTCCACGAGCTCGTCGGCGTGCTGCTCGGTCGGCCGCACCGGCCGCGGGCGGTCCCTCGACGTGCCCGCCGCGACACCCATGCTGGACAGCTGCGCGGTGCCGTCTCGGCTGGGCGGAAAGCTTCACGGAGGCGATCCAGCATCATCCCGCGGCGCACCGCGGACGAGGAACGCCGCGAGATTGTCGGCGCGTCGAGCGGATCAGGAGTCCGCCGGCGGGTGGCGGTCGAAAGGTTGGCGCACAGGCGCCGATGATTCCGCTGCCACGGCGGGCGGGACGGCGACCGCACGGACCTGCTCGATCGACCGGCCACCGAGGTCGCGCGGCGATCTAACGCCGGTGCGGCGCGTCGAATTCGGCGTCCGGCAGCTCTGTGCCGTCGGGTGGCTCCGCGGCGGTGTGGATCTCGATGACCGGGTTGGTGTCGGCGGGCAGGTCTTCGCTGTCGAGTCGAGCGGTGCGGGTCTCGACACGCTCGGGCCCGGCGTCGGAGGTGTCGATGTCGGTCCAGCAGAACGTCGGGTCCCTCATGCCGCGCAGCACGATGGTGTCGTAGAACGTCCACTTGGCGCGTTCGTGTTCCGTACCGGCCTCGATCACCGCTTGGCTCACCAGGATCCGCCGCGGCACCTCCTTGGCCGCCGTGGTGAGACGGGCGGCCTCGTTGACGGCGTTGCCGATCACCGTGAATTCCAGCCGGGTGTCGGAGCCGACGTCGCCGGCGAAGACCGGGCCGCGCGCGACGCCGATCCCGATGTCGAGCTCTCCGGTGGCGAGCACCTCGTCCCGGATGCGCCGCGCCGCCCGCAACGCCGGGGTCGCGTTGTCGCGCAGGGCGATCGGTGCTCCGAAGACGCACAGCGCCGCGTCGCCCTCGAACTTGTTGACCAGGCCGTTGTTGTCCTCGGTCGCCGCGACGACGATGGCGAGCAATCGGTTCAGCTTGGCCACGAACTCCTGCGGCGGCAGCCCGGTGGACAGCTCCACCGACCCGGTCACGTCGACGAACAGCGCCGACACCTCGCGCACGTCACCGGTGAGATCCGCCCCCCTGGCCAGCGCGCGCTCGGCGACCTCGGCGCCGACGTGCCTGCCGAAGACCTCCCGCATCCGCTCCCGCTCGCGCAGGTTCGCCGCCAGCTCGTTGACCGAGTGCTCCAACCGGCCGATCTCGCTGGTGCTGCCGATCGGCACCCTGGCTCCGAGATCGCCCTGCGCGATGCGGTCCAGCGCGCGACGCAGGGTGCGCATCGGCGCGGCGACCGCGCGGGCGAGGAACGCCGTGGCCAGCGCGCCGACGCCGATGCCGACCGCGGACAGATAGATGGCGGTGCGCACCCGGTCCGGCGCGGCCGCCACCGGATCGGCCAGCACGACGATCAGCATGAGCAGCGGGAGCGCCGCCGCCACCGCCCAGGTCAGCACGACTCGCACCAGCACGGAGGAACTCCAGTGCATGGTCCAGCCGAGTACCCCGGCGACCACCGGAATCGTCGGCCGGATCAACCGGTCCACGATCAGGAAGGTGACCGCCGCCGACTCGAAGGCGCCGATCGTGAAGAGCGCCGCCGTCACGCCCGGGTCGTTGTCGGGGCTCAAGCGCGCGAAGATGACAGTCGCCACGATCACGCCGGGAATCCACAGCGCGAGCGCGCGCATGCTGATCGCGACGGGTAGGTGCAGCAGGCGCCGCGCCTCCGCCTCAGTGGGTTTACGCCCGGCGTCGAGCCAGCCGAAGTACAACTTGCGATCACGCACCGCGAGGACGATGCCGGCCAGGAACCCGACCGCGGGATAGATGCCGACGAAGGCGAGCGCCCGCAGCCAATCCGTGCCCAGCCTGCCCAGGAACCCGTTGAGCCACAGCTGGGTGACGATCACCGCGAGACCGCTGAGATTCGCCGTGGTGACCAGCGCGGCCAGGCCACCTCGCGCTTTGAGCGCCCAGACGACGAGTTTCGCGATCATCGGATTCGCGACCCCGATGACCGACCGGTGCGGGCCCGCTCCGGTGTAGGTTTCGCGCCCGCCATGGACTCCGTACCCGCTGGGGCGATGCCCCGCCTTCCGAAGGCGGCGGCCGCAGCGTTCTCGCAGCTGCCCGATCGCAGCGGCTGGTGCTTCGCCATCCGGGCTGATACCGGAGACTCCGCCGACCGAAGATCTCCGAGCGCCCGTCCCGAGTGCGCCAGACGCCGCGCGACTGCCGGAAACAGCAGGGCGATGCCACGCGAGGCGGCGAGCGAGAACACGAACGAGCAGCATAGAGCCACGGCGACCGGCACAGGAGCTTTCCCGGTGATCTCGCCGGACCCGCCCGCCGACCAGCCGCACCGCGGCATCGTCGGCCCGCCGTCCGGCAGCGCGGAGCAGGCGAGGGGGTGGATCACCGCCCGATCGGGCCTCGGCCCGCCCGCGCACTGGTGCTCGCGGCGCGGACGCCGAATCGCCGCGCGGCTTTCGGACGCACGCTGTTCCATCGCCTGCGCCGCCCCTCTCGTCCGACCTCCCCGTCGACTCTATGCGCTCAGCGCAGAACGACGAGCCACACCGCCGCGTAGTGGGTGAGCGCGGCCAGCACCGTGGCCGCGTGGAAGAACTCGTGATGCCCGAACACGGTCGGCCACGGGTTCGGCCACTTCGTGGCGTAGAGGATCGCGCCGCCGCTGTAGAACAGGCCGCCGATCAGCAGCAGGATCAGCGGCGCGATGCCGATCTGGCCGTTGAGCTGGCCGGCCACCGGCACGATGGCCCAGCCCAGCAGCAGATACAGCGGAACGCCGACCCAGCGGGGCGCGGTGGGCCACAGCAGTTTCAGCGCCACTCCGGCCAGCGCACCGGCCCAGACCACGGCCAGCAGCGTCTGCCCGGTGCGTCCGGGCAGGCCGAGCAGGGCGAAAGGGGTGTAGCTGCCCGCGATGAACAGGAAGATCATCGAGTGGTCCGCTCGCTTCATCCGGATGCGGGCGCGCGCGGTCGGCCAGGTCACCCGGTGATAGACCGCGCTCACGCCGAACAGCCCGCACACGGTGAGCCCGTAGACCAGCGTCGACCACCCCGCGGTCGCGGAGACCCTGGCGGCGGTGGCGATCAGCACGACGGCCGCGATCGCGGCGACGCCGACGGCCCAGGTGTGGATCCAGCCCCGCATGCGCGGTTTGACCAGTGCCCCGGCGAGCGCTTCGCCCGCCGAGGCGGGAACCGGTGTGACCGCTGCCGCATCGGCGGCGTCGACCGATTCGGACACGAATACCTCCTAGAGGGGACGGCAGGAGCAGTCTGTCCCCGGCCCCACGCCGGACCGAGGACGGACCCGGTAGTTGAACCCGTCAGTAACCTACGCAACCGTAACTTGCGTGCTCCCGGCCACTGTACCGGCGTATCGCGGTCGATGCCGCGTTCGTGTCGCTGAGGCGTAGGGTTGCCCGCGTGGAACTTCCGAGTCAGGTGCGGGGTCTGCCGTATCGCATCTACGAGGCCCGGCTGTCCAGGCAGCTGGCCGGCAAGCAGCATCCCCGGCACGTCGCGGTGATGTGTGACGGCAATCGCCGATGGGCGCGGGAGAACGGTTTCACCGACGTCAGCCACGGCCATCGGGTCGGCGCGCTGAAGATCGCCGAGCTGGTCGGCTGGTGCGAGGCCGAGGGCATCGAGATGGTGACCGTGTACCTGCTGTCCACGGAGAATCTCCAGCGTGATCCGGACGAGCTGGAGACGCTGTTCGAGGTCATCACCGACGTGGTGGAGGAGCTGTCGGCGCCGGAGCAGAACTGGAGCGTGCGCATCGTCGGCTCGCTCGACGGCTTCCCCGAGCTGATCGCCAAGCGGATGCGCACCGCGGCCGAGCGCACCGACGGCCGCAACGGAGTGCACGTCAACGTCGCGGTCGGCTACGGCGGCAGGCAGGAGATCGCCGACGCGGTGCGCTCGCTGGTCCGCCAGGAGATCGCCGCGGGCGAGACCGGCGAGGACCTGGTCCAGTCGATCACCGTGAACGCCATCGGCCAGCATCTCTACACTTCCGGTCAGCCGGACCCGGACCTGGTCATTCGCACGTCCGGCGAGCAGCGGCTGTCCGGGTTCCTGCTGTGGCAGAGCGCATACTCGGAGATATGGTTCACCGAGGCGTACTGGCCGGAGTTCCGCCGGGTGGATTTCCTGCGGGCACTGCGCGACTTCGCCGCGCGTCATCGCCGCTTCGGCGTCTGATCCGAGTTCGCGCCGGTGAATCCGGCGTCGGCGCCGCGCTTCTCGCGTACTGTGCGGTCTCATGAGCTCGTTCGACCACCGGCCCGCCGGAGCAGCGCGGGGCGAACCGGACGACTCGATCAGCTATGCGGAGTTCGGGAGACGCTTCCTGGAGTACGCCGCCTCCGAAGCGCGCATCTCGGGCGCCTTCGGCCAATTGACCGGCGGCGAATTTGATTTCGGCCCGATCGGCGCAGGGCCGGGCCGACTGGCCAAGGTGACCGCGCAGGTCCGGCTCGGCGCGTCCCGGCTGGGCCGCCGCGCCGACGAGGCCATCGCGTTCGAGCTGATCATCCCGCTGGAGGTCGACCTGCTGCTGGACTTGGCGGTCGACCGGCACCGGTTCCACGTCGAGGGGACCGTGCGTCTGCACCTGACGGTGCGCACCGCGGCGCCCCTGCGGGTGGTGATCGACATCGCCGAGCCGCGGCCTGCCGACGTGCGCGTCAGCGTCGCCGCCGCCACCAGGCGCGGGCAGATGCTGCGCGTTCTCGCCGGCGTCGATCACGAGATCAGGCGTTTCGTCGCCCGCTATATCTCCGCGGAGATCCGTAAGCCGCACATCGCCGCGGTCCGCGATATCGATGTCGCGCAGCGGCTCGACGAGGCGTGGAAATTGTAAGCGAAATCACAATTTCCGCAGCCGCAGCCGATTGATGCTGTGATCGGCGTCCTTGCGCAACACCAGGGTCGCGCGCGGACGGGTGGGCAGAATGTTCTCCACCAGATTCGGCCGGTTGGTGTTGTTCCAGATCTCCTGCGCCGCGGCGGTCGCCTGCTCGTCGGTGAATCCGGAGTAGTGGTGGAAATGCGCGTTCGGATCGGCGAAAGCGGTCTTGCGCAAGGTGAGAAACCTTTGCACGTACCACTTCTCGATATCCTCGATGCGCGCGTCCACGTAGATCGAGAAGTCGAACAGATCCGACACCATCAGGCGCGGACCGGTCTGCAGCACGTTCAACCCCTCCACGATCAGAATGTCGGGCTGACGGACACAGTGCAGCTTGCCCTGCACGATGTCGTAGGAGATGTGCGAATACACCGGCGCGCACACTTCGGCCGCGCCTGATTTCACCTCGGTGACGAATCGCAGCAGCTTGCGGCGGTCGTAGCTCTCCGGGAAACCCTTGCGGTGCATGATGCCGCGCCGGGTGAGTTCCGCGGTGGGATAGAGGAATCCGTCGGTGGTGACCAGGTCGACCCGGGGATGGTGATCCCAGCGCGCCAGCAGCGCCTGCAGCACACGCGCGGTGGTGGACTTGCCCACCGCGACGCTGCCCGCCACGCCGATCACGAACGGCACCTGCTGATCGGGATGGGTTTCGCCGAGAAACGTGGCGGTCGCGGCGAACAGTCGCTGCCGCGCGGCCACCTGCAGGTGGATGAGACGAGCGAGCGGGAGATACACCTCCGCGACTTCTTCGAGATCGATCTGTTCTCCCAGGCCGCGCAGCCCGATCAGTTCTTCCTCGGTGAGCACCAGGGGAGTCGATTTACGCAGGGTCCGCCACTGTTTCCGGTCGAATTCCACGTAGGGACTCGGCTCGCTCATTCGTGCCATTTACCCGACGCTCCGTTTCGGCAAACACGCACGGTTACCGTGCGGATCCGGTGAGATTCGGTGTAGCTGTCGCCGCATAGGCGAATTCTGCTCCGCGCCGGCATGGTGAGCCGAGCGGGGTGCCACTACCGGTTGGTAACCGGCTCGATGACCCAGGTGGGAGCCGCTAATCTCGGCTGGCATGGAAGCGCATCCGCTCGTGACCGAATACCTGCGGCTCGGCCTCGCCTTCGACCGGCTGGAGGAAGGTTTCGTCGACGCCTACACCGGTGATCCCGCGCTGCGCAGGCAGGTGCGTAACGCGCCCGCCCCGCAGCCGCGCGAGCTGGCCCGCCGCGCCGCCGAGTTGCGCGCGGCGGTGCCGGAGGCCGGGCTGACGCCCGAGCGCACCGAGTTCCTCGACGTGCACCTGCGCGCACTGGAGTGCTCCGCACGGAAGTTCGCCGGTGAGGACATCGGCTTCATCGATGAGGTGCGCGCCTACTTCGACGTCGACATCGCGCCCGGCGACGTGGACGACTACCGCGAGGCGCACCGGCAGATGGACGACGTGCTCGCCGGGGACGGTCCGCTCGCCGAACGGGTGGTCGCCCACCGCAAGGCCGACGAGATCCCGCCGGAGCGGCTGGCGGTCTGCGTCGAGGCGTTCTCCGGCGCGCTGCGTGAACTGGTGCGCGCCCGTTACCCGCTGCCCGACCACGAGCACGTCACCTACGAGGTGGTCGGGGACAAGCCATGGTCCGGGTTCAACTACTACATGGGCGACTACCACTCCCGCGTCGCGATCAACTCCGACCTGAAGCAGCACATGGCGAACCTGCCGCAGCTGATCGCGCACGAGTCCTACCCGGGCCACCACACCGAGCACTGCCGCAAGGAAGCCGGGCTGGTCGCCGCCGGGCAGGCCGAGCAGACGCTGTTCCTGGTGAACACGCCGCAGTGCCTGATGGCCGAGGGCCTCGCCGATCTGGCGTTGCGCTCCATCGTCGGGCCCGGCTGGGGCAAGTGGGCGCAGGAGATCTACGCCGATCTCGGATTGCGCTTCGACGGCGAACGAGCCGAACGCCTTTCGAACGCCTCGGCGCAGCTGCTGGGGGTGCGCCAGGACGCAGCACTGCTACTGCACGATCGAGGCCGCTCGCACGACGAGGTGGCGGAGTTCTTGCAGACCTGGAGCCTGACGACGCCGGAGCGGGCGCGCCAGTCGCTGCGCTTCCTGTCCTCGCCGCTGTGGCGCGCCTACATCTCGACCTACGTCGAGGGATACCGGCTGCTCGGCGGCTGGCTCGATCGGGCGGCCGACGCCGACGACCGGGCCGACCGGTTCCGCAGGTTGCTCGACGAGCCGCTCACTCCAGGCGCGGTGCGCGCGGCGGTGTGAGCGTCCGGTCCGATCACCCGCCCGCGAAAGTGATGCGCACCGAGATCGGGTCGCTTTCCAGCGCTTTCATGGTGCGCTCGGCGACGGCGGTGGCGACGCGCCCTTTGGCGAACGTGCGCGAGCGGGCCACCACGTCGTCCTGCGGGACGAAGGCGGCCGTGCCGGTCCGCCACTGACTGCCCTGCCGGAGCCGCACATGCGGGTCGGCGGCGATGTTGCGGGCCCAGCCGGAGCGATAGCCGTGCTGCGAGATCAGCCACGCGCCGGTCTCATCGATCGACGCGGTGACCGGCACCCGCCGCGGCTGCCCCGATTTCGCTCCGACCGTCTCCAGTTCGGCGATCAGCGACGATCGGATGCCGAGCCGGTCGAGCAGACCGACGGCCGGGTTGACCAGGTAGCGGCCGATCAGGCGTTCGCGCCGGAATTTGCGTACCGCGGCGCTCGGTGTTCGTCCGGCCATGACAGTGCTCCTCAGGATCGTTGCGGGCGGAAGACGGCGCAGGTGGTGGTGGCGTGCGCGACCAGACGGCCCTGCTCGTCGATCACCCGTCCCTCCGCGGTCGCGGTGCTGCGCCCGACGTGGATCGTGGTGCCGGTGGCGGTGAGGCGCTGCCCGTCGGTGGGCACGGCGCGGATGTAGTTGATCTTCAGCTCCAGCGTCGTGTACCCGACGCCGGGCTCCAGCGTGGTGTGCACCGCACAGCCCATCACCGAGTCGAGCAGGGTGGCGCAGATGCCGCCGTGCGTTGTGCCGAGCGGGTTGGCGAACTCGGGCCTGGTGCGCAGGGCGAAGACCACCTTGCCGTGCTCGAGTTCGTCGACCTCCATGCCGAGCAGGTCGCCGATGAACGGCGGGCGGTCCGTCCTGCTCATCGCGGTGCGCAGGAGTTCGAGGCCGGACAGCTGAGCCGGATCGACGGTGGCTTCGGACATGGGTCCCATCCTTTCGATGAACCGATCGGTCCACATCTGTCATGATTGCAACATGGACCGATCGGTTCACGCAACCCTCGAGCAAGGAACCCGCATGACCACAGGGCCGCGCACCAGGCTGATCGAGACTGCCATCGAACTGGTTCGCGAACAGGGCGTGCACGCCGCAGGTCTGGCGACGCTGCTGGAGCGGAGCAACGCCTCGCGCAACTCGCTCTATCAGCACTTTCCCTCGGGCAAGAGCGAGCTGGTCGAGACCGCCACCCGGGTGGCCGGAGTCCGGATCGGCGAGGTGATCGACAAGGTCACCGCCGCGCCGCCGCGCCGGTGGTTCGACTCGCTCATCGGCTGGTGGGTCGGCGCGTTGCAGAAGACCGGCTACCGCGCCGGGTGCCCGGTCCTCGGGGCGGCGCTGGCCGAGTCGGAGCCCCGGGTGCAGGCGGCCGCGGGCGAGGTCTTCGGGGATTGGCACGAACGGCTCGGGGCCGCGCTCGTCGCCGCGGGCTTGGACGCCGAGGAAGCGCGCTCGTTCAGTAGTTTCGTGTTCAGCGCGATGGAAGGGGCCATCGTCCAAGCGCGGGCCATGAAGACCACGCAGCCGCTGGAGGACGCGCAGCGGCAGCTGACGGTGCTGTTGGACAGCTATCTGCCGGAAGACGGCGCATCCGGTCGCACATCCGGCGTGTCGCGCGTCACTGCGGACCGCCTGCGCGCCACCGCTGACCAGGAGGGGTGAACCCCCTGCCCGGCGGCCGGGCGGGCGGCCCATAGACTGAAGGTCGTGACGCAGACGACCGCCTCTGTCAATACCCAGTCTCTCGGTGAGCTCGATCCGGAGCTCGCCGCCGCGATGGCAGGCGAGCTCGCCCGCGAACGCGACACCCTCGAGATGATCGCCTCGGAGAACTTCGTGCCGCGCGCGGTGTTGCAGGCGCAGGGCAGCGTGCTGACCAACAAGTACGCCGAGGGTTACCCGGGGCGGCGCTACTACGGCGGTTGCGAGCACGTCGACGTGGTGGAGACCTTGGCGCGCGACCGCGCCAAAGAGCTGTTCGGCGCCGAATTCGCCAACGTCCAGCCGCATTCCGGCGCGCAGGCGAACGCCGCGGTGCTGATGTCGCTGATGGACCCGGGCGACAAGCTGCTCGGTCTGGACCTCGCGCACGGCGGTCACCTGACCCACGGCATGCGCCTGAACTTCTCCGGCAAGCTCTACGAGGTGCACTCCTACGGAGTGAGCAAGGAAGACCACCGCGTCGACATGGACGAGGTGCGCGAGATCGCCTTGCGGGCGCGTCCCAAGGTGATCGTGGCGGGTTGGTCGGCCTACCCGCGCCACCAGGACTTCGCGGCGTTCCGCTCGATCGCCGACGAGGTCGGCGCCTACCTGTGGGTGGACATGGCCCACTTCGCCGGTCTGGTCGCCGCCGGTCTGCACCCCTCGCCGGTGCCCTACGCCGACGTCGTGTCCTCGACCGTGCACAAGACTCTCGGCGGTCCGCGCTCCGGCCTGATCCTGGCCAAGCAGGAGTACGCCAAGAAGCTGAACAGCTCGGTGTTCCCCGGCCAGCAGGGCGGGCCGCTGATGCACGCCATCGCCGCCAAGGCCGTCGCGTTCAAGATCGCCGCGAGCGCGGAGTTCAAGAACCGTCAGGAGCGCACCCTTTCCGGCGCGAAGATCCTGGCCGAGCGGCTCACCGCCGCCGACGTCAAGGACAAGGGCATCAGCGTGCTCACCGGCGGCACCGATGTGCACCTGGTGCTGGTCGACCTGCGCAACTCCGAACTCGACGGGCAGCAGGGCGAGGACCTGCTGCACGAGATCGGTATCACGGTGAACCGCAACGCCGTTCCGTTCGACCCGCGTCCCCCGATGGTCACCTCCGGCCTGCGCATCGGCACCGCCGCCCTGGCCACCCGCGGCTTCGGCGACACCGAGTTCGCCGAGGTCGCCGACATCATCGCGAGCGCGCTGGCCGGTGGCGCCGACCTGGACGCGCTGCGCGCCCGGGTGAGCAAGCTGGCCCAGGACGTTCCGCTGTACGACGGCCTGGAGGACTGGCGCCTGCTGGGCTGACACCGGTTCGCTTCGTGCGTCCGGCGCGACCTGATGCACGAAGCGCGGTCCGCCGTCGTCGGCGTGCCCACGGATCAGGGCCCGTCGGTGTCTCGGCGTTCTCTTTCGGGGACGGTACACGGGTCGCTCGTACAGTGCGTCGCCGGGCGGCATCGGCGGTGATTACGCTCGGTGACTGCTTCCGAGTACCGTCGCCCGCCGTGTCGCGCTGAACCCGTGGAGGGTTCACGGCGACACGAGGAGGGGCTGCCCGGGAGCGAGGACGTGCACCGAGGTGTCCGGCGCGATAGCGGCGGACGCGTCGACGTAGAGCCCGGGGTCGCGCTGGGCCTTCGTCATCACCCGGTCGCCGATCGGGCCGCTGGTGAAGGCGTAGTGAATCGGAACGGCCAGGCGCGGGCGCAGCGCCCTGGTGAGATCGGCCGCCTGCTCGGCATCCATGACCACCTGCCGGTTGAACGCGGGACGGATGCGTAAACCGTTGACCGGCAGCAGCGCCAGGTCGAGTTCCGGGTAGCGCACGGCCACTTCGTCCAACTCGGCGATCCGCAGGGTATCGCCGCCGAAGAAGACGCTCGTGCCGTCGGCGCGCAGGACGAAGGTGATCTCCGGGACGCCGTGCCGCGCGGGCGCCGCGGTGACTTCGACCGGGCCGAGGCGTGTGTGCTCCCACGGATGCAGCTCGACCACATTGCGGAAACCGGCGGACCGGACACGTGCCGCGAGGCCATGCACGACGGCGAACGGGACGGACTTGTCGGGGTAAGCCGCCAGCGCGCCGAGATCGCAGTGGTCGTAGTGACCATGGCTGATCACGATGCCGGACAGTTCGGGCAGGTCCGCGGCGGTGGCGATGCTGCGCGGCTCGCCTTGCCGATAGAACGGCCGCTCGGACAGCCAGGGGTCGGTGAGGATTCTCGCTCCGCCGAAATCGAGCAGAACGCTGGCGTGCACTACGCGAGTCACGGTGACTGACATCGGAGTTCCTATGAAGACGGTTGTCTGCTGACAGTTGTTAGTTGACACCCGTCTTGTTAGCCTGTCAAGGTGCCGCCGCCGAAGAGGAATCGAAACCCGCGCGGTGCGGGAAGCAAACTGCGCGAAGACTTGATCGAGGCCGCCAGCCACCTGCTGGAGACGCTCGACGGCCAGGAGTCGTTGTCGATGCGCGCCGTCGCGCGCGCGGTCGGCATCGCACCGCAGAGCATCTATCTGCATTTCGCGGATCGACGGGAGCTGCTGACAGCGGTCTACGAGGTTCGCTTCGCCGAGTTCGGCGCCGTGCTGACGGCCGTGCCGGACGGCGATGCCCGCACCCGGCTGCGCGAGATCTGCCGCGCCTACTGCGCGTACGGCTTGGACCATCCCGGTCATTACCGCGTGTTGTTCGCGACCGCGGGCACTCCGGGCTGGGAGCCGACCGATGCGCAACTGCCCGGTCTACCGGTTTTCCGTCACCTGGCCGACGCGGTGGCAGCCACCGGCAGCGCCGATCCCACCGCTACCGCGACATGCCTCTGGGCGGCCCTGCACGGATTGGTGATGCTGCGTCAGGATCGCCCGAGCTTCCCCTGGCCGGATCTCGACGTGCTGCTCGACATCCTCGTCACCGCCCATCTCGCCGCGGCAAGCGCGTAGTCACGATCCGCAGCTATCTGTCCATGCGCGCCTTGGCGCGGACGATCGACTCGTCCAGATACCGGGCGATATCGGCGCCGGTGCCAGGCCGGATCATCAGGGCACGGTTCGCGGGGACCTCGCAGTAGCGGCCGTCGGGCGTGTCGATCCAGCGGAGCCTGCCGGTGCGCAGTGGTTCGGCGTTGCGCGGGCCGAGCAGCACGACGGCGGTGCCGCGGGTGGTGCACGACTGCCGCCAGAAGCGCCGGTAACGCTCTTTCGCCTGGCTGGCGGGCGCGTTGCCGAATACGTCGGGGCGATCGTCGTTGAGATCGTCGAGCAGGAAGCTCTTCTCGCCCACGGTTCCCGCCGTGGCCTCCGGGAGCAGGCGCGCCACTTCGGTGGCGAGCTGGTCGATCCGGCAGCGACGCAACCGGACTCGTCCGCCGTCCGGCGCGGGCGACTGCACGGCGAGCACACCCGATCCGCTACGGGTGCCGCAGGCCACCGCGCGCAGTTCGACGCCGCCGCACGTGTTGTCGTAACCGAACAGCTCGATGCGCCAGTCCGGAACGGCCAGCGTGGTGATCGCGCCGCGCAGGGGCAGCCGCTCGTCACGTCCCAGCTCGGCGCGGAATTGCCGCTGATACGCCTGGTACTCGTTCAGGCCGGGGAAGCGGCTGGTGAACCGGAACGGAAAGGGCATGCGGTCCAGGCCCGTCCCGAACCAGGCCGCGGCGAACTGCTCGGCCGACAGCGTCCATTGGGTCGTCATTGCTCACCGAGCACGGGCGGCACCGTCGGTTTCACCTCGCCGAGCAACTCTTTCGCGTGTTCCTCGGTGCGCAGGTACTTCGGCGAGTTGTGCTCGTCGTCGTCCGTACGCCTGCCGCGCAGCCGCGGCGGCACCATGCCCGGATATCCCGCGGCTCCCGTCGCTCCAGGGCGCCCCGGTGCGGCGGGTTGCCCGTTCGCCGCGGCGGGGACGGTGGGCTGGGCGGGCCGCGAGGTACCCGCGCGCGCTTCGTTGTCCGAGGTGCTCGGAATTCCGGCGGTGCCGGGTGCGCCCGGCCTGCTCGGCGTGCCGGTTGGCCTCCCGGTGAACGAGGTCGGGGTGACGGTGGTGGGTGTCGTCTGCGGCAGCGGCGCGGAGGACACGACCGGTGTGGCCGGGCTGATTGTCTGCGTCCTCGTGGTGGATGCCGGAGTGGTCGCCGTCGTGTCCTGGTTCGGTGGAATCGCCTGGGACGTGACGGTTTGCGGCGTGGTCTCGGCGGCCGCCGGTGCTTGGTCCTCCGGTTGGCCGTCGTCCGCCGGACCGGTGGGGGAGGCGGTGTCCGCAGTGGAAGATGTCTCGCCGGAGGAGGAGCTATCCGGGGAGCGGGTGGCGGCCACGGCCTGTGAGTCGACGGTCGTGCCGGTTTCCACACCCGTGCCGGTTCCGGGGTCGGCTTCCGAACCGGTGCCGGTTGCCGAACCCGCGCCGGGCTCTACACCGGTCGGCGCCGCCGCAGCTGGAGCGACCGGAGGCGGCAGCGTCGGGATGCCCGGAGCGGTGGCCCCGTACGGCTGGATGTACTGGGTGTTCATCTCGTCGCGGGCCTGCTCCTCCCGCGAGTTGCGCTGTGCCGGATCGGCCGTGCCGCCCGAGACGTCCACCAGGTCCGGCACCGCGATCTTGAACTTGGCCGCCGCGTCCGCCGCCGCCGACAACGGCAGACTCTGCGCGCCGATGGCCTCCCCGAGTTCACCCACCCGCGCCGCGTACTCTCGCACCCCGCGGACCGCGCTGTCGGCCGCCGCGCCCTCCCAGTGCTGTTCCACCGCGTTCTTGATCGCGTCCTCGAATCGCTGGCCCGCGTTCGTCACCGCCGCGGCGATGGCCGACCACGCGGCGAACGCACCGTCGAGCGCGGCCGGATTCATCGCGTCGGCGGCCTGTTTGATCTCCGCGTGCGAAAAACTGTGCGCGTTCTCCGGATTGGTGATCGCGCGGCCGTCGGTCTGTCTCATGATCGCTTCCCCCGGTGTTCAGCTGCCCGCGGGCAGCAACGGCGCGACTGCTGTGGCGATATCGGTGGCGTTGTCGCACGGCGACAACTTGCGTGGGTGTTTGCCGCTGGGATCGTCGACGAGGATGTACAGCGAGCCGGCGCGCATCTCGACGTTGACCGTGCAGCCGCCGGGCACGTCGGGCCGCGCTTCGTACCGCAGAGCGTTCCGGTTACCGACCGTGATACTCGTGGCGGAAGGGAACTTCGCCTTCACCTGCTCGAGTGTCCCGTTGGTTGTCTGGACGGTCAGGCCGTACCCGGCTCGGGCGACATACCGGCAGCCCTTCCAGCTGACGCCGCCGGTGTTGGTCTGTTTCGCCGCGGGCGGCAACGCGTCCCACTGGTGGTCGGCCAGGAACTGCGGTGTCAGAGCGGCGCAGGGATCGAACGACTGGGGACCGGCGGCGGAGCTCGTCTCAGCGACCGAGGAATTCGGACGCGTCTGGGTTGTCGCGGTGTGCGATGACGTTGTCTCTTCACCGCACCCGGTGAGCAATACCGCCATCGCCGCCAGTGCGGTGAGACCGGCCTTCGGCCTGCGAGTCGGGTGCGCGTTGCCGGTCATACGCCGAGTTCCCGCAGCTTCGCCGCGAATTCGGCATCGGTGCGCTGATAGGCATCGCAGATCGCTTTGAACATGGCTCGGATGTCCTCGGCGACGGTGATGTAGTCGCTCAGGGTGTCGTAGGCGTTGTTCGGGCCGCCGAACGCCTTCTCCCGGAACAGCTTGACCAGTTCCATCGCCGACGAAAGGCGTGGGTTGCTCTCGCCCAGTCCCCATTGCGTTTGCTCCCCGAGCTCGCGGGCGTCCGCGCGGGCGCCGGTGAGCTGATCGATCAACTCCTGGCACGCCTGATCGATCTCCACGAACGCCTGCGGGTCCATCCGCACCCGCAGCGCCCCGGTTTTCGCAGCTTCGATGTACCCGGGAAACGGGCTGTCCGCCATCGCCGCCCCTTCCGTCAGTGCCGTCTGACCTTATAGACGCGCCCTGTCTCGCTCCGGTTCCATCGAAACACAGCCGAATCCGCGGGTCGCCCCGTCGCGCCGCTCGTCCTCGGCCGCGCGACCGCTCCGAACTGGGATGTTGTGCCGCGCGGCGGCGGGCGCGGCGAGCCCGATCGCTGTCAAGCCTGCTGACGGCGCTCAGCGCGCATCCGCCGCCGCGACCAGAGCGGGGTAGTCCTGCAAGTCGATGTCGTTGGCGGCGTTGTCGCTGTATTTCGTCATCAGCGCGAACATCCGGGAACCGAGGAACCAGTTGCGCATCTTGATGCCGCGCGCGGTCTTCGGGGCCAGGAATCGACCGGCGTTGCTGTTGCCCGCGATCTTCGCGTATCGCTTCATGAGTTCGTCGTAGCGAGCGAACGCGACGGTGTGATCGCCGCCGGCCAAAGCCAGTTCACCGGCGATGACGTACGCGCCGACCACGGCGAGTCCGGTGCCGAAGCCGCCGAGGGTGTTCCCGTAGCCGGAGTCGCCGACCAGCGCGACACGGCCCTTGGTGTATCCGCCGGGCATCCGGACCTGACCGATCGAATCCATGTAGAAGTCGTCGAATTCGGGCAGTTCGGCGAGCATCCGCGGCACATCCCAACCGACCTTTGCGAAGGTATCGGCGAGGATGCGCCGCTGGGCCGCGCTGTCGTCGCGGGCGTAGTCCAGTTCGGGGGAGGCGAACATGTACATCTGCTGCGCCTTGGGGCCGCCGCTGATCGCGAGACGGCCGGGCGCGTTGTGGCCGTGCGCGACCACCCGCTCGCGCGACCCGGCGGACGTGCCGCTCCACGGGCTCGCGCCCGCGACGGCGTAGTAGTAGCCGAGGTGCTTCACGAAGTCGCGCTCGGGACCGAAGGCCAGCCTGCGGACCCTGGAGTGGATGCCGTCGGCGCCGAAGACGAGGTCGAAGGTGCGGGCGGGCGCGTGCTCGAACTCGACGTGCACGCCGGCCGGGGACTCGGTGAGCGCGGTGATCGAATCGCCGAACAGGTATTCGCACCGGTCGGCGGTGCGCCGGTACAGGATCTCGGACAGGTCGCCGCGCAGGATCTCCACGTCGCCGCCGGTGAATTCCCCCGACATCAGCGCCAATTCGGCGCCCCGCTCGTCCACGAAGACGGTGTCGGTGGTGCCCGTCCTTCGCTCTTCGATGTCCGCCAGCACGCCCATCCGTTCCAGCACGGTGCGGTGGGTGCGGCCCTTGAAGTCGATCGCCTGACCGCCGGGGCGCAGCGCCGCGGCCCGCTCCACGACGGTGACCGCGAAGCCGTAGCGGTGCAGCCAGTAGGCCAGCGCGGGTCCGGCGATGCTCGCGCCGGAGATGAGAACGGTGGTGTTGCGCATGGGATTCTCCTCGTCGAATCTGTGTCCAATGAAAACTGTATCCGATGGACGCTGATCAGCGTATGGTAGACACAGTTTCACGTCAAGACGTTCTCCGGAAGGATCTCGGGCATGCCGACACCGACCACACTGGAACTGCTCTGGGGTACCGGTCAGCGGCCCAAACGCGGACCGAAACCCGCGCTGTCGCTGGAGCGGATAGTCGCGGAGGCCATCGCGCTGGCCGACGCGGAAGGGCTGGCGAACCTGTCCATGCAGCGGCTGGCCGAGCGTCTGGGCTTCACGAAGATGTCGCTGTACCGCTACGTGCCGGGCAAGGCGGAACTCGTCGCGCTGATGCTGGACACGGCTCTCGGCGCGCCGCCGGAACTGAGCGTGGAAGCGACGGAGGACGGGTGGCGCGAGCCGCTGCGCGTGTGGTGCGAGACGATCTACGCGCGCTTCAGCGCCCACCCGTGGTCACTGGAGGTGTCGGTGGGTGTACGGCCGGTGGGCCCGAACGAGCTGGCATGGATGGAATCCGCACTCGGCGCGCTGGCCGGAACCGGGCTCACCACGGCCGAACGGCTGGACACGATCGTTTTGCTGACCGGGCACGCCCGCAGCCTGGCCACGCAGGTACGGGTGGCGGACGCCGACGCGTTCGAGAAGCAGCTCGCGGGTCAGTTCGCCGACATGGTGGCCGCCGCGGCCGACCGGTATCCGGCGGCGGCGGCCGCGTTCGCGGAAGGCGGCGCGGCGGCGGGCGGCGAGGGCGCGCTGCGCTTCGGCATCGAGCGGATTCTCGACGGACTGGCCGTGCTCATCGCGCGCCGCGGGTGACCGGCGCGGCCTACGCTCGGACCATGACCGACGAACCCGATCTGAAACAGGACTCGATCACCACCGTGCGGGAGTTCTTCGCCGCGCTGGAGATGGGCGCCGCCGAGGAGGCGATCGACCTGCTGCACCCGGACATCGTCTGGAAGAACACCTCGCTGCCCGATGTGAAGGGCGTCCGCCGGGTCGGCGGCGTGCTGCGCGGCCTGCGCCGCGACTGGCTCGGCTTCGGGGTCGACATACACCACATCGCCGCCGACGGCGACATCGTGCTCACCGACCGCACCGACTACCTGCGCTTCGGCCCGGTGCGCACCGGTTTCTGGGTGACCGGCACGTTCGAGCTGCGCGACGGCCGAATCATCTTGTGGCACGACCACTTCAGCTGGGAGAACTTCCTGCGCGGCACCGCGGTCGGCCTGTGGCGCGCGGCGCTCACCCGGCGCTGACCGGCCTCAGGAGTGCTGGGCCAGATAGTCCAGATACACCGGTCGCAACACCTCGGCGACCGCGCCGTCACCCGCGTGGACGTAGTCGTCGAGCATGGGCAGCACATACTTGATGTCCGCCTCGCTCTCGCCGACATTGCCCGCGGCGGCCTCCGCGGCCGGGATCGACGTGAGCAGCCGCCACAGGAACTTCACGTCCCCGCGCCGCACGGCGAGCTTCATCGCCCGGTCGTGCAGCTCCTTCGACGACAGCTTCTCCAAATCCTCGTTACCGGACATACCAGCGACTCTATCCGCCGAATCGGGCGACAGCGACCGCGTGGCGAATCCCGTCGGTGCTCGCATGCCGTGCTGCGATGACTGCTATGACACCGCAACCTGGACCCGGCTTCCGGATCAAGCGCGTCTACGACGACCCCGACCCCGACGACGGCACCAGGGTGCTGGTCGACCGGCTCTGGCCGAGGGGCATCACCAAAGCGCAAGCGCGGGTCGATCGCTGGCCCAAGGCGATCACTCCGACCACCGAATTGCGGCGCTGGTTCCACGCCGACCGCGACGCGCGCGGCCCGGAATTCGCCGACCGGTACCGCGCCGAACTCGCCGCTCCGGAGGTTCAGCAAGATTTGCGGGATTTGCGCGTCTTGGCCGCCGAAGGTCCGGTCACATTGCTCACGGCCGTACAGGATCCGGCGCGCAGCCATGTTCCGGTATTGCTCGACGTGCTCCGGTGAACCCGCGTGACGTGCGGGTTTACCACAAATTCACGGACACGCCTCGCGGTCCCTGAGCGCGGACACCGTAATCGGAGGTAGCGTCGGGTGTGCGGGCCGCGGCGGTGTGGCTCGTACGGGAGGTCCTGACCGTGACTGAGCTACTCAGTACGAGGGGGCCGGAGCCCGGCCCTCGTGGCATCTGACGGCAACGTCGGGTCCATCAGGACGGACCGGTCCAGCGAGATCGTTCGTGCGAGTGCCGCACGAACACAGAGGAGCCCACCGTGACTGCTGCACGCTCCGTTTCCGCTCCCTCGGCGAACTCCAGCTCCGCGAAAGGCGGAGCCGCCGCGAAGGGGGCCCGCCCCTCGCAATTACTCGGCAAAACCTTCGTCATCGACACGTCCGTCCTGCTGTCGGATCCCTGGTCCTTCACGCGGTTCGGCGAGCACGACGTGGTGTTACCCCTGGTGGTCATCAGTGAACTCGAAGCCAAACGGCACCATCACGAGCTGGGCTGGTTCGCGCGAGAAGCTCTGCGCAACCTCGACGATCTGCGCCTGCAGCACGGCAGGCTGGATCAGCAGGTGCCGATCGGCACCGAGGGCGGAACGTTGCAGGTGGAACTGAACCACACCGATCCCGCGGTCCTTCCGGTCGGCTTCCGCACCGACACCAACGACTCCCGGATCCTGGCCTGTGCGCTCAACCTCGCGGCCGAGGGCCGCGAAGTGGTGTTGGTGTCCAAGGACATTCCGCTGCGGGTCAAGGCCAGCGCGGTGGGCTTGCACGCCGACGAGTATCACGCCCAGGACGTGGTGACCTCCGGCTGGTCCGGCATGGTCGAACTCGATGTCAGCACCGCGCGCATCGATCAGCTCTACGCCGAGTCGGTGATCGACCTGGACGAAGCGCGAGAGCTGCCCTGCCACACCGGCCTTCGGCTGCTCGGCGTCAGCTCCAGCGCGCTGGGGCGGATCACGCCGGACAAGCGGGTGCAGCTGGTGCGCGAGCGCGAGGCGTTCGGGCTGCACGGCCGGTCCGCCGAGCAGCGCATCGCGCTCGACTTGCTGCTGGACGAGAGCGTCGGCATCGTCTCGCTCGGCGGCAGGGCCGGTACCGGCAAGTCGGCGCTCGCGTTGACCGCGGGCCTGGAGGCGGTGCTGGAACGCCGCACGCAGCGCAAGGTGGTGGTCTTCCGTCCGCTCTACGCGGTGGGCGGCCAGGAGCTGGGCTATCTGCCCGGCACCGAGAGCGAGAAGATGGGGCCGTGGGCACAGGCGGTCTTCGACACGCTCGACGGGCTGGCCAGCCGTGAGGTGATGGAGGAGGTGCTCAGCCGCGACATGCTGGAGGTGTTGCCGCTGACCCACATTCGCGGTCGGTCGCTGCACGACTCCTTCGTCATCGTGGACGAAGCCCAGTCGCTGGAGCGCAACGTGCTGCTCACCGTGCTCAGCAGGCTGGGAACCGGCTCGCGGGTGGTGCTCACCCACGACGTGGCCCAGCGCGACAACCTGCGCGTCGGCAGGCACGACGGGGTCGCGGCGGTGGTCGAGAAGCTCAAGGGCCATCCGCTCTTCGCGCACATCACGCTGACCCGTAGCGAGCGCTCGCCGATCGCGGCGCTGGTCACCGAGATGCTGGAGGAGTACGGCCCCAACGCCTGATCGCGCGCCGCCGTTCGACGGCGCGTTTCACCGCAGGTCCGGTGGGTATCACCCGCCGCGATAGCAGCTCGGTATGACCCGGTGGCCGCTCGGCGGTCACCGGGTCATTGCCTGACAATCGGCCGAGGCTGCGCGGTGTCGTCACGGAGCCGTGGTGTGCCCGCAGCCCACAGCGAGAGGATGGACATGCACCACTTCGCTCGAGGTACGGCTGGATTCACCGCAGTGCTAGCCGCGGCAGGGCTGGTCCTGGCCGGCTGCGGCGGCGATGACGACAAAGGCGACAGCGCCAAGACCGGCATGGCCAGCATGACCGGCATGGTCACCTCGGCCGTGAGCCCCACCGGCGCCGCGACCACCACGCACGGCGAGGGGACCAGCACGCACGCCGAAGGGAGCGCGACCAGGACCTCCGGCGCGACAGCCGCCGAGAGCACCAAGATCGCCACGCCAGGAGGCGAGATCAGCGTCGAGGGGGACATCTACAAGAAGTACGAGCAGCTCGGGGGACCGACCGGCACGCTCGGCCTCCCGCTGCAAGCGGAGGAGAAGGGCCCCGACGACGGGGAGTACCAGGACTTCGCCGGCGGCACCATCTACGAGGCCAAGGACGGCGAACCGCACGTCGTCTGGGGTGAGATCCGCAAGGCGTGGGAAGACAACGGCGGCGCTCAGGGGCCGCTGGGCTACCCGGTCAGCGACGAGAAGGACATCCCCGGCGGCAAGCAGAGCGACTTCTCCGGCGGCACCATCACGTGGGTGAACGGTACTATCACCGTCACGCCGAAATAGGAGCAAGACATTCGGCGTCCGGGACCGCTGCGCGGTCCCGGTTGCCTGTGAATCCCATCCATCCGTCCCCGCTCCGCGGGCCAAGCCGCTAGGTTGTCTCGGTGCAAACTCTCCTGACCGATCGCGAATTGCTCGAATCGCTCGCGGTGGACGTAGAACTGCTGCTGCGTAAGCACGTGGATGTCGCCGACGGGTGGCAGCCGCACGACTTCGTGCCGTGGGACGACGGGCGCAACTTCGCCTTTCTCGGCGGCGACGACTGGGCGCCGGAGCAGTCCGAGCTCAGCGAGACCGCCAAGCTGGCGTTGACCGTCTCGGTGCTGATCGCCGACAACTTGCCCTCGTATCACCGCGAGATCGGCAAGTACCTGCGCACCGGCGCGTGGTGGCGCTGGGTCGGCCGCTGGACGGCCGAGGAGAACCGCCACGAGATCACCATCCGCAACTACCTCATGGTGACCAGGTCCGTCGATCCGGTGGAGCTGGAGCGGCTGCGCATGGAGCACATGACCAAGGGCTTCCGCCGCCCGGCGATGCACTTGCTCGACGTCCTGGCCAACTGCGCGTTCGAGGAGGCCGCCAGCGCGGTCCGGCATCGCAACACCGCGGCACTCGGCGAGAACCCCCTGGTCACGGCCATCGCCGAGCGTATAGCGCTGGACGATGAACTGCAGTCGGTGTTCTTCGCCGACCTGGTGGCCGCCGCGCTGGACCTGGCGCCCGACCAGACCGTGCGGGCCATCGCCGACCGGGTCGCCGGCTTCGAGGTTCCGACGGTGACGCTGCCGGACGGCCGCAGCAGCGACGTGGTGCTCGCCGAGGCGGGCATTTACGACCGGTCCAAGGAGGGGGAGCTGGTGTTCGCCCCGCTGCTGAAGCGGTGGAACATCTTCACCCGCACCGATCTCGGCCCGGACGGTGAGTCGGCGCGCGAGGAACTCGCGCACTTGCGCGACTGAACCGCGAGCACGACGCAGCGATCGAACGCCCACCTCGGCAGCCAGACGGCTACCGGGGTGGCGTTCGTTTCGGCGCGGGTCAGTCCTGCTTCTTCACCTTCGCCATGGCCAGCACGTCGAGGCGGCGGTCGAGTTCGTCCTCGGTCAGCTTCTCGTCGAGCAGGCCGCGGTCGATGACCGTCTGGCGGATGGTCTTCTTCTGCTTCAGCGCTTCCTTCGCGACCGCCGCCGCCTCCTCGTAGCCGATCGCCGAGTTCAGCGGCGTCACGATCGAAGGGGAGGATTCGGCGAGGGTGCGCAGGTGCTCGACGTTGGCGACCAGGCCGCGCACGCATTTGTCGGCGAACAGCCGGGAGACGTTGGCCAGCAGGCGGATCGACTCCAGCAGGTTGCGCGCCATCACCGGGATGTACACGTTCAGCTCGAAAGCGCCGTTCGCGCCCGCGAACGCCACCGCGGCGTCGTTGCCGATCACCTGCGCGCCGACCTGGGTCACCGCCTCGGGCAGCACCGGGTTCACCTTGCCCGGCATGATCGAGCTGCCCGGCTGCAGATCCGGCAGCTGGATCTCGGCCAGGCCGGTGAGCGGGCCCGAGCCCATCCAGCGGATGTCGTTGGCGATCTTGGTCAGGCTCACCGCGATGGTGCGCAGCGCGCCGGACGCCTCCACCAGGCCGTCGCGCGCGGCCTGCGCCTCGAAATGGTCCTCGGCCTCGCGCAGTGCATCGATGTCGGTGGCCCGCACCAACTCGGCGACCACCTTCGCGCCGAAGCCGTCGGGCGCGTTCAGCCCGGTGCCGACCGCCGTGCCGCCGATGGGCAGTTCGCCGAGCCGCGGCAGCGTCGCCATGATGCGGTCGATGCCAGCCGCGACCTGCCGGGTGTAGCCGCCGAACTCCTGGCCGAGCGTCACCGGGACCGCGTCCATGAGGTGGGTGCGGCCGGACTTCACCACGGTGCGCCACTCCGTCGACTTGTCCAGCAGCGCCAGCCGCAGATGCTCCAGCGCGGGAACCAGATCGGTGATGACCGCCTCGGTGGCGGCGAGATGCGTTGCGGTGGGGAAAGTGTCGTTCGACGACTGGGACATGTTCACGTCGTCGTTCGGGTGGACGGTGACGCCCTTGGCCTTGGCCAGCGAGGCGATCACCTCGTTCGCGTTCATGTTCGAGCTGGTGCCGGAACCGGTCTGGAAGACGTCGATCGGGAACTGATCGTCGTGTTCGCCGCGCGCGATCTCGTTCGCCGCGGCGATGATGGCATCGGCCTTCACGGGATCGAGCAGCCCGAGGTCGCGATTCACCGTGGCACACGCGGCCTTGAGCAGGCCGAGCGCGCGAATCTGCGCCCGCTCCAAGCCGCGTCCGCTGATCGGGAAGTTCTCCACGGCCCGCTGGGTCTGCGCCCGCCACAAAGCGTCCACCGGAACCCGGACCTCGCCCATGGTGTCGTGCTCGATGCGGTACTGCGTCTCCTCGCTCATGATCCCGACCCTATGCCGCGGCAGCGGCCCGTGGGGCAGCCACGCCTGAGGTCATTCGCACACCCCGGCAGGCCTTCGCCCGGGAATACGAACCGTTCTCCCGACTACCCGCGCCACCTGGCCCGAAGCTGCACCCGCGTCCCGAACATGCGCGGGTACATCGGTCCGCAAGAGGGCACGCCATGAACGCCGCGCATCGGATCTCGCGGTTCCAGACTGCGGAACCACCGACCCCCACTCCCGGTTTCGAGCGAAGCGAGACCGAGCATGCGCCGTTCGCGGCCCGGCTCGCGTTTGCGCGGCCGCCGCGTCCGCGACGAAGTCGCCAGCGGTGGTTGCGCAAACGCGA